>NZ_KQ968939.1:0-8176 GCF_001578715.1 Lactococcus sp. DD01
TTAATATAAAGAATAATAGAGTTCGTCTTTTCTTTGAGAATGGCTCTTTTTCGTGTATAGTAATATTTGAAAATAGAAAGGGGATATTTATGGCAAATGTACATCCATACCTATCATTTAACAACACTAAAGAGGCCTTAAGTTACTATCAAAGAGTGCTCGGGGCGACAAATATTGTTCGTATGCCAGTCTCAGAAGAGCAAGCAGAACAATTTGGAATTCCTCAAGAAAAACTGAACGAAGCAACAATGCACTCTCAATTTGATATCTTAGGGACAACGATTATGGCCGCAGATAATTTTCATTGTGATGATTTGTCTTATACTGGCTTTTCTATTCTTCTTGATTTGAATTCAGAAGACGAAGTTGCATTAAAAAAAGCCCAAGCGTTCTGGAAGTATGTCTTAGAGTCTGGAGAGGTAGAGATAAATATGCCATTCGAAGAGCAATTTTGGGGTGGAGCAATGGGTGATTTTATTGATAAATATGGTGTTAGATGGTTGCTACATGCGCAGCCTTATTCTAAAATTTCAAAATAGATACGAAACGCAAGAAGGACACCCTTAATAATTATTTCGGGAGGTAAAACTATGAAGAAAATTTATGATGAAACCTACACATCGGGTAGTCAATCCAGTAGAAATATTTGGTATTCAGATTGTTTACTCCACCAAGATAGTGAATTCGGCTCTATTGCAAATCTATCGATAGTCGTCCAAGAATTAATCGTTGATCGAATTCAATCGGATATAGAGGAAAAAGGAAAAGTCACGGAAATAAATTGGTATTTTTATGATTGTATTACAACAGAAGATGCTAACTCAGATAAAGTAAGGACCTCACTTATGCTCAACCTAAAGAATGAGATATTTATTGCTCACATCAATATTTCTGATTATACTTTTGCAATAGGTTTTAAAAATGTTCAACATCAAATAAAGCTTCTTGAGGAGACACTTAATAAGTGAAGTAGATATTTATAATAAATCTTTCAGAAAATTTATTGAAGTTATTTCATTTTCTGGTTGACTTTTGTGGTAAATGCTATAATAAAATAATCTCGAGGTGTTCAATGAAATTACTAAATAATTTAAAAAGTGCGATGTCTAAATCAGAAAAAGTGCGCCTAAAAGTTGAGGGCTTTCCATCCTTAGCTGAATGTTTACGAGGAGAAGGCCTCACTAAAAATACTTGATATCTTCCTTCAGGTGATAGTTCTTATTTTTCAAAAGATGAGTCTCTCATAATTCCTGGGAAGCCATTACTACATGCCCTCCTTATTCTAAAGATGGGCTAATAAGTACCTTGCGTACTGACCAAGCTGGACAAACTAGCTTCCCAGAATTTTTGATGAACACATGGAAAGCGGGAATAGTTAAATACGAGGTCAACTTTACTGACAGATATGTTATTTATTATGGAGCAAATGGTGAGGAGTATAAAGAAGCTTACTCTGCCGTAGAATTAAACTACAGTATTAACTAACTGCTGAAAAATGTTGTTTTTTTTAATGTCCATTTATGAACACTAGATATGAGATTATTTTATAGCTACAAAAATACTTATTTGGCTATTAGGACTAGATTGTTCAAAATTATACACTCTATTAATTTCATGGTTAACCTCTTCTAATCATATTTTCTTCAAAGTGTTTAATATGTCTAGTTGATAATCATGATACAGATAGGTAATTATTAGAACGTTTTTAGCAGGTCTGAACATGATAATGATTCTCCCCATAGAGCCATTATGTTAGATCTATTTGAGGATCTGAGTTATTTGTTTGATCTGAATCTAGTATTGTGAATTTTATTATATAAGCTCTTGGTTAACATCTGATTTGGTGACTTGAAGTTGAACATTTTTCTAGGGGAATTATTTATCCAGTTCTCAATGTAAGCCATGACATGTTTCGTGGTTTTCTTTGTCCCTTTTGGCAAATGCCTGCATATCATATGGTAATGATTTTCATTTGTTTCCCTTTCGTGACTAGCATAAGCATGACAGTAGTATACAGGACAATCTAGAACTTCTGAGAGTTTAGCGAACTCTTTCCCATGCCTGAAGTTACAAATCGTAAAGAAAAGTCTGTGTTCCTCAAAACCTGATTGACATATTGTGAGGTCTTATCTCAGGGATTAGGCGAATAATTTCTAAACGCGTCTTACCCTCTGTGAGTTCTCTATTCTCTTTTTTCAGAAACACCGTATAATATCCCAGTTCCTGTATTCTGAGTGATCATTGATGCTTTTGGGGCTTGCGATAGATATCCACAAAGTATGTTTAGCTTGTTAGTTTCGTTATTTATGTTTGAGGCGAATTACCCATACGAGAGGCGATCTCTCGATGGGTCAAGTTATCCTTACTTTTCTAGCGTTCAAGAAGCTGACGTTTTTGCCCTGTTAAATGCTTGTTTTTTGAGGCGTAGTTGTTTTGCATTATGAAATCTTTCGACTTTTTTTTCGCAACTACAAATCTAACATGCCATGATGTTTTTCTTTTTATAATATTTGTTATATTCTAATCCTTTATTTTCTCAAGTTAAGTATTGAACAATTTTTATTATCCTTAGGATTATTGAAATGACGCCAAATATTGTCCGAAGAAACATTGCTCCCCCCCCCAAAAAAGGAACAAACAAAAAATCAATCCTGCAATAATGCTTCCTCCCCCAGATGTTAAAAAAACTTTATTAGAGTCAAGATAGTGCCTAAGAACGAGAGAAATAATCTCTTCCATAATCCAAGGCAAGCCAACAAGTATCTCAATAACTATGAAAATAATATTTGTAGCAATAGCTAAGTTAATAAGAGAACAGATTCCAATGATAATCGTTCCTGTTAGTGAAACCTAGTCTGGTAAGAAAAGAATAAGACAACCACTCAGGGTGAAATCCCTTCGTTTATCCTGATAGCATTCTTTTTTTTGAAAAAATAAGAAACTAACCCAGCAATAAGAATATATTCATATTAAAATTATGTAAAATAAAGATATGCTGTAGAATAAATGATGTGAACCCTAAAGTATAGACTTTCAAAAAAGATTTGGAGGTATTTTCTTGTGGTTCAGTATTCTTTTGAATTCAAACTAAAAATTGTCCAAGAATAGATAGATGGAAAGGTTAGCTGTTATGCTTTAAAAGCAAAATATAAAATATCGGACACTCAAATAAGACGTTGGGTAGATCCTTATATTCAAAAAGGGAGTGAAGGGCTTCAACGGAGTCGTCAAAATAAGGTTTATGATTCTAATTTTAAACTCAATGCGGTAAACTTATACTTAATAAGTGAGAGGTCTTATCGAGAACTTGCTCAAGAACTAGGGATAGTTAATGTCCCTATGTATACACGTTGGGTCACAGAGTATCGTAAACACGGAGAGCTAGCTTTTTCTAAGGCTCAAGGAAGACCTAGAAAAGGAAAAACTCTGCCTATGAATCCGAAAATTAATTTATCAGAGGAAAACTTGGAATTTTTAGAACTCCAACAAGAAAATTTACGTTTGAGAATCGAGAACGAATATTTAAAAGGGCTGAGGAGGTTGCGAATGGAACAACAAGTGAAAGAAAAGCCAAACCAAACTTGTTCTCTTCCTCCAACAAAAATATAAGTTCCCACTCAAATAAGTATTAAAAATTACAAAGCTACCTAAGGCTACTTATTATTGGAAATCTAGGTTTAATCGTCCAAATAAAGATGAGTATATTGAAATTCAAATGCTTGAGATTCGTGCCCAACACCCAAACGCAGGTTACCGTCCAATGGTAGAATTACTGAAACAACGTAGTATTTATGTGAACCATAAAAAAGTACAACGTTTGATGAAAAAGCTTCAACTTGAAGTTACTTAGTATTGGCGCAAATCTCGGAAGTATAACTCTTATAAAGGACAGATCGGAAAAATAGCAGAAAACAAACTGAAAAGGCACTTCATGACAACTTTACCTCATCAAAAAAAATACAACAGATACTACGGAATTCAAATACTATGAAGAAGGAGCTCAGAAGAAACTTTATTTAAATCCGTTTCTTGATTTGTTTAATAATGAAATCATAAGTTATACTATATCTCAACGTTCAACCTATCAAGCAATATCATCTGCACTTTATCGAGCATTAGAGATTACTTCAGATTGTTCGTATCGTCGTACTTTTCATTCTGATCAAGGGTGGGCTTATCAGTTGAAAACTTATGTCAACACGCTTAAATCGCATAATATTATTCAATCTATGAGTCGTAAAGGGAATTGTTATGATAACGCAGTTATGGAGAACTTCTTTGGATTACTTAAACAAGAAATTTATCATGGAAGAATATTTAACTCCTTCGATGAGCTTAAAAATGAAATAATAGAATGGATTGAATACTATAATACTTATAGAATAAAGAAAAAATTGAACTGGATGAGCCCAATTCAATATCGTCTTTTACATTCACAACAACAATAAAAAGCTAAGAAATTAATCCTAGCTAAAAAGTCTAACTTTTGGGGAGCACATCATAAAATCATAAGCAGCTTTTTACTTTGTAAAATTTTATGTATAGTATTTCTACTTAATACTCCCTTTGTGTATGATACCTATACATGAGTACCTATTTCAGCATTTACTTTGTGCAAACGCTTCATTTTTTGTTGCAATATAGCAATTCAAATATTTAGAAAGTTGATAAAAATTATTTATATAATATATTACCTTACCTTACTTGAATGAATCTCCCAATAGATTTGGTTTGCTCTTTGATTAAAGTAACAGATCTTTAATCATAAAGAAAAGATAAAATAAGAGTGATAAAACTTTATTGTGATTTAAGGATTTCTTCAAGTAGAAAGTTATAGAGTGATTTACAAATATGAATATTAAATTTTCTATGCAAATAATACAGAATAGATTGAGAGAAGATTTGCTATATGCTCTGTATTTGGCAGAATAAGGATTTAGCGATATATAAAAAAGAAATATGAACTTCAATAAAGTGATTGATTTTATTTTGCTTATCGGAGTTATTAAAGGACCAATCATCATAGATGAAATGAAATTGATGATTTCTTTTGATTCAGAAGAAGTTAGAAAACTTACTTTATGAACTTATCGTAAACTTGAAGTGTAATATAGAGTTTATTGTCTTTAGAACTTTCTTAATGAAATTTTTATTCGTCAAAATTGAAGCGCAGAAATGTTTTTGATACAATTTAGATTGTCCTATTATTTTATAGTACGACAAAATCTTTTTCTAGTACCTGCCATTACCCCTAGCAGGTATTTTTGTGTATCAAATTTGTGTTTCCATATATCTTAAGAGGGGGTTAACTTATATTATATTATATTATATTATATTATATTATATTATATCGAGACAGCTCTCATAAATTGGGGAAGTTTTTTTATTATGGAAAACTGTTCCTCAAAATTGACTTGAGATAAAATGATTTGGTATACTTCTGAATATAATAAGTGTTGCACAAGAGACTCTCTAGGTTATTGACCATTGGACGGACAATAAAATCATACAACCATTAGTGCTTCCTCGGAAAATTATCCAAGTCGTGAAGGGAAAGGTTTTGAAAACCGTAAGGTATGATGAACAAAAAATAGAATGATTATTTTGTATTATAGCGTAAGTAGCACATCGAGTATACAGGCTCTATCATGGTTTGAAAATCGTGAAATAGAAGTTCATAAGAAAAAAATAAAGAATATATGTAAAACAGATTTAATTCACTGTCTATCTTTAAGCAGCGATGGTTTCTTAACAATTTTAAAAAATCCCAATAAAGCACGCTCGGAGTATTTGGAACAGCTTAAATCACTTGATAAACTGAACTTTGATCAGGCTGTCGAATTTATATTAGAGCATTCCCATCTCTTGAGAGTTCCGCTTATTTTAGACGATAATAAGCTACTCGTTGGATATAATCAAGAAGAAATAAGAACGTTTTTATCAACGGAGTATAGATTTGTAGAGTTATCACAGGGTGTACTATAACAAGAATATATTCGAAGCACTCCTTTATTTGGGAGTTTTTGTTAAAGAAACCTGATTTAAGAATGCGGTTATTTTACAGCTTTTTTATACAATAGAATAGGATTAAATAAGAAAGAAGCGATAAACAAATAGTGATAAAATTTTATTATGAGCCAGGGAATTCTTCTAGTAGGAAAGCAATGGCATGGTTTGAAAAAATGGAAATTGAAATTTTTTCAATGAGGATACAGTCGATATCTAGAGAAGATTTGTTTCGTATTTTATGCTTATCAGAATGTGGATTTACAGATGTTTTAAAGGGGGCGGGAAGAATCAGTGCAGGCGTTGAAACAATGAGAAACGAGCTTGAAAACATGAAATTTAATGAAGGAATTGATTTCATCTTAGATCATCCAGGATTATTAAAGGCCCCAATCATCATAAATGAAACGAAATTGATGATTGGTTTTAATGCAAAAGAAATCAGAAAATTTACCTCACGAACTTATCGTAAACTTGAAATGTAATGAATTACGTTGAAGTAATTAAGGACATTTTAAGGAGGGGGAGGATTATTAATATTTTCATTGTTTTGGTGTTTGCAATGGGGGGGATTAGTATTTAATAAACTGATTAGAAATTTCTTCATAGGTAAAAATATTAATCCATGGGAAAATGATAAAGAAAAAGTAAGCTTTGATTATGATGAAGTAAAGCAGCGTTGTACATAGCAAGCTTAGTACTCAATATATGTCGGTCTTTAGTGAGATTGCAATTCTAGAAATAGGAATTAATCTTCCAATATTTAAAAATTTGGCCAATGAAAATGTAGCGGATGGTGTAGTTACAAAGAAAATCAAATTATGATATAGTAAGTCATAATGTTACAGATAAAGAAAACATTTATTATCGAATGGGCGAAGTAGCAGTAGTTTTATCTGGGCATTCAGAAACAGAATAGAATTATTGCACAGGGTACACTTGAGAGAAAGTAAGTTATTCTGAGAAGATATAATGATATGGGGAATGCATTTTCGAGAAGCAATACTCAAATGATTTGAGTAAACTGTATAAAAGAAAAATTGTAAAAGCTTTTCTTTTATACAGTTTTACTTTACGTTTTCTATGTTAAAATACCATTGAAAAGTTTCAAGAATTGGAGAAAGAATGAAAAAACAACTTATATTATTAGGACTAATAATTATTGGGAATACTATGTTTGTAGGTTGTGATAAAACACAGGAAAGTGCGTTTGAAAATGTTGAGGTGGAGTATGGTGGACCAGATGGATTAGGCGATGTTGTAGCGATTAAAAATATAGAGGGAAATATTCAATATTTAGCAGCAAAAAAAGCTGGTTATTCGGATAGTCAAGCAGAAGAAATAAGAGATGATAGCTATTATACAGATAGAGCAAATAAATTTGATAAATCAAAGACAGCTGATTATAATAAATATCGAGATGTAAAGATAACAGTAATCAAACAAGAAAAACTTTCGAATGGTGAAAAAATTCTTGTAAAAGTAAACCCAGTTGAAAAAGATGGACCTATAAAATCGGAAGAAAAAGAATTTACTGTTAGTAATCTACCATCAAAATATTATTCTATAGGGAGTGTACTTAATGAAGTAGAAAAATATCCAATAAAATTTGTAAAAAGTAAAGGTCTAAGTGGTGAAGATATAATTGAGTTAAATTATGTTCCTTATTTTTCAGGAAAAAATGGAAAGGAAAATGTTTTTAATATTGAAGAGTTGAATGGTAAAGTGGTGAGGCCTTCTTCAATTTTCAGTTTAAACACAAAGGAAGGAGATAATTGTGTTATTAAATTATCACCTGAATATCTTGAATATAAAAAAGAACAAGGATACATTCTAAAAGGGGAAAATAGAATAATTCAAAAAATTGTTTGTACGCCTAGATTTGAATAAAAACACTGGATTAATCTCCAGTGTTTTTATTGCTAGAAGTATTAATAACTCCATCTTTTAATTGAATTTTTTTGCCGCATAGGAAGATGTTCATTTTCAAGAAAGTTGGAGCGAGCACCACATGGCTAGCAGTATCTAGCGTCACTTTAAGTGTGGTATTATAAATGTTTCTGTAGTTAGAAATTCTACATCCACACCTTACCCACTTTAATTCCTTGGTATAGAAATGCTTTCAGGGTTGTTCTTAAACCTAGTATAGATTTACTGGTTGTGCCAAGTA
>NZ_KQ968939.1:8196-18985 GCF_001578715.1 Lactococcus sp. DD01
CTGGTTGTGCCAAGTATTTTAGGGTTATCTTAAGTGTATTGTTCTACTTTTTGAAAACTAAATAGAATAATGGGAAATGAGAGGATTTAGGAAGAAATATGCTAAATTTTTCAGAAAATAAAAGTGTGGAGATGGGAGTAGAGAACGGTAAGGGGGGGTGCTAAAATAAGTTGAACATGATATAATAAGAATATGGACACTGAGATAAGAGAAAAACTAAGAGTGGCCTCGCTCTTGGCGATGAATGCTGGATTTATGGATGCTTTTTCCTTTTTCCACTTTGATGGGCGCTTTATCGGGATGCAAACAGGGAACATGATACAGGCGGCTGTTTATTTAGCCAAAGGGAATTTTATACGTGTAGTGGATTTTATAATTCCTGTTCTCTTTTTTGCTAGTGGGGTGGTTTTTAAAAACATTTATTCTTCTTACCTAAGGAAAAAGAATAAACCCGATACGATTTACCTGCTTTTATTGCAATGGACGGGTGTAACAATTTTTACCTTATTCTATGCAATGTTTTTAAAATTGCCCGTTTCTATCTTTGTTGGTTTTTTATCATTCTTTATGGCCATTCAGCACGATACTTTCAGTAAAACAAGAGGCCTTCCTTATGGGAGTATTATGATGACCGGTAATTTGAAGTCGACCATGGTTAACTTAACGAATTACGCGTTGACCCACGAGCAACGCTACTTGCAAAATTTCCGTGTCTTGGCCAGTTTGGTTGGTGCCTTCTTCCTAGGTACTATATTGGGTACTTATTGTGCCGATACCTTTGGCAATTGGACATTACTTGTATCCAGCACATTTTTAATTATCGTTTACTTTATGTTAAGGTTTGAAAAAAGCAAAAATAATTGACACGCTACAATCGGAGTAAAAAAAGCACACGCCCCCTATTTTGAAAGAACTCAAAAAATCAAATAACTGTAAAATCGTGACTTTGAGTATACCCTGCGGCTTCTTGAATTGTAACTGACTTATCTGGCGTTACATATTTTAGTTGTTGATAAAGTTCAGGATTGTAAGCTTCATTTTTCTTTGGCACGTGATAAATCGCGACCAGTAGTCTGTAACAAATCTCCATAATAGCTTTCTTGCATCCTCTGCGCATCTTTAGTTGGAGACGCTTATTTCTTCAGGAGGTTTCTTAGAACGGATTAAGGCATTCGAAATTTGAATAAGTATAGGTTTAAGATATTGTCCGTCTTTAGATATTCGTATAGAAAATTTCTTTCCAGCACTCTCATTTTTAGCAGGCACTACTCCAGCCCAACACCAAGCTCAGAGAGTACTCGACGAGACACAAGTAGTTATTGGATTCTTGAAGTCAGGGACGGCCTGTACAAGTTTCTGTTCTTCTTGAAATTCTTTCCCTAGTTCAGTAATAAGCTGATCAAGATTGCCCTTACAAAAAGTTAAGGCATCAAAATGCGCTTTAATGACACGTAGTTTATTCGCTTGTTCAGGGGTAATCTTGCAATCCGTAGCTAAAGTTAATTCTTCGACAGTTGCTCTCATGTTATTAGCTATCACATTATTTTTTCAAGGTTTAGAAGCTCATCAGGAGACCCAAGGATGCTCTTAATAATATTTTGAGCACTTTTCCGAAAATATCAGAAACAACACTTGAAATCTGAAGGTTAGACTAAGTTAAAGAATTTTGATAGCAATTTTCGTCTGCTGTTTGAAGGCGAGCTAATTTTATTTGGTAACGAAATAAATAACGGAGTTGCCTAATTTTGAGTGGCGGAATAAAACTGCCAGAAACCAGATCGTGTTTGTATAAATCCGCAATCCATTGCGTATTCTTCTTATCTGTTTTCTTTCCCCGTAGATCCTATATACATATCAAAACAAGAGTGGTATTCTAACCACTGAGCGAGGTCTTTAAGACCGTTGGTAAAGGTTGAAAATCGGTGATGGATATATTCCGTAATTCCTTTGTTGTTGGTGTGAACAATCACCGCAATAGCGAAAGATTTATGGACGTAAATCCCACAACAGATGGGATACACAAATTTTAACATATAACATCCTCCTAATATAATATTGTAGAAATTCTCCTCAAGGACTGCGAAGCTTTTTACAAACGAGTCGTTTATTCAAAAGTAAGTTTACGTGCTTTCTGCCCCATTTAGTTGTTCTTGTAAAGCTACACTACACCTATAAAGATGTAAGGTTGAAACGTGTGCTAACATCTACTCTCTTCCCGGGGGGGATAAGCAGACTTATCCAAGAACAGGATAACAAAAATTAAAAGAAAATACTTCATCCAAGCAGAACACTTTTTAATTTCGTGTTGTGCCTTGAAGTGGAAAGGAATGACTATAAATATGAAATTAACAGCACTCGGTGTATGGGGGGGTTATCCCACACGTGATGCCGGCACAACTTCTTATTTATTGCAAAGTGAAGAGGGATTTAATCTTTTATTGGATGCTGGATCACGTGCCGTGACGGAACTTGAGCATGAGCTTTCACCCAATGATTTGGATGCAATCATCTTGAGCCACTACCACGAAGACCACATAGCAGACTTGGGCGCTTTGCGTCAATATCGTCAGCTGCAAACAGTGAAACCAGAAATGTTGCCAATTTATGGGCATCAGGAAAATGAATATGAATTTTCAAAATTATCTTTGGAAAATGTCAGTGAGGGAATTGCTTATGATATCGAAAATGGCACATCTGTTGGACCCTTTGATATTCAGTTCTTAAAAACAGTGCATCCTGTTATTTGCTACGCGATGCGTATTGTTGAGAGAGCGACAGGACAGGTTTTAATTTATACAGGAGATACGGGCTATTTTGCAGAACTTGTTGATTTTTCCAAAGATGCAGATATCTTGCTGGCTGACGTTTATTTCTTCAAGGATAAGGCCAAAATGCCTAACCACTTGTCCAGTGTAGAAGCAGGAGAAATTGCAGCACAAGCCAATGTGAAAAAACTAGTCCTCACACATCTGCCGCAAGTTGGTGACTTACAGGTATTACGTGGGGAAGCGCAAGAAGCAGCAGGAAATATACCGGTTGACTTGGCTCAACCCCATATGAAATGGACGGTATAATGGAGTTTAGCCAGCAAGAAAAAGAATATTTCATGCAGCAAGCACTGCTTGAAGCCCAAAAGGCAGCAGAAAATGAAGAAGTGCCCATCGGCGTGGTCATTGTACACGAGGGTGAAGTAATTGGCCGCGGCTTTAACCGCCGAGAACTTGATGGCCGTGCTACGCACCATGCAGAAATTTGTGCGATTGAAGCTGCTAATGAAGCTGTAGGGAACTGGCGTTTATTAGACTGTGCTTTATTTGTTACTATTGAACCTTGTGTTATGTGTGCTGGAGCCATTGGTTTAGCTCGTATTCCACAAGTATACTTTGGCGCAACAAATCCCAAGTTTGGAGCTGCGGTAAGTTTGTATCAAATCTTGGAAGATAAACGGCTCAATCATCGTGTCACTGTAGAAAGTGGCATTTTAGAAACTGAGTGCGCCGATATCATGAAAGATTTTTTCCAACATCGGAGAAAGAGAAATAAAGAAAAAAAAGAGCAGGTGTAACTGTTCTTTTTTAGAGGAAATTTCTGTAAGTTTTTGTTACCATAGACAAAGGATAAAATAGAAAAACGAGGACAACTTATGGACGCCGAGAAAACTCCCAAGCAGCGCTACAAAGAAGAAACAGCACCTTACTGCGCCTGGCTCAATAGTATCAGTATTCCTATTGGATTGATTGTACTTTTTATCGCTGTTTTCCTTGGATTTACGATCAATGCAGCAGGAGTAATTCTTGTTGTGTTTGCGATTATTACCCATATTGGTTATGTACGGATTCACTCACCTAAAATCTGTCATGTAGCACCCATTCTTTATTATTTTTACAATGTACTGGCAATTTTTTATGTGATGACTCTCATCGCGCAACCACAAGGAAGTATGCTTGTAGCTATTCTTTCTTTGATTAATTTCCTTGTATTGATTTTGGTGATTGTCTTTTATTTTATTGGAGCAAATGCTATCAAGAAACAATTTCCAACCATGAAAGAAGATTATGAACGTGCTGTGGAAGTTTATAAGGGGCGGAAATCTTCAAGTAAATGATAAAATTTTTTTGATAAAGTCAAAGCTTGTCAAAACAAGAAGAAGTATGTTATAATAAATTTCGGAGCAATAAGTTTCTTACGAAGCGTGTCAGGACCTGACGGTAGCAGCACTAAGTATGGAGCTTATGTGCTCTTTTTTTTGTGATAAAATAATTTATTTTAACTTCATACCGCAGGAAAACTTTATCAAAAAGCTTTTTCATTTGCCTTCGTATTAAACATAGCGTGTGCTATACTTAATGTGCAAAAAAAACTAATAATGATTATAAAAAGTATAGTTATATCTTGCTATGCTTTTTTAGGTCCATCTTCAAGTTGTTCCGAAAGTAAAACTAGAAAACCATCCGTACAACGGATGGTTTTGACTTGAAAAAGTCGAATAAGCAATATAAATTATATGCCTATTAACGAAAATCACTCCACAACAATTTGTTTAGCACTCCCCGCACTGCCCGAAAAGTCAATGCTTAGAGTGTTTGTAGCTTCATCAAAACTTACGCCGTCACTCATCGAAAGGATATGCTTGAAATCTTTTGGCAATTGGATATGAGCAGTTTCATTGGTTTGCGTGGGATTTGCGATTGTGTATGTGGTTTGGGTTTGCTTGGTTTGTTTTAACAAGGAAATCGGCTTGTCTGTGGTGATGTCTGCTAAGCTTCCTCCCGTGGTAGCCCAGAAATTAATTCCTAAATAGCCAGCGGTTTCCATTTGCACAGCTTGGATACTTTCGGTGTTTGCAAGAATTTTAAGAGTATTATCTTGGGTATAATTTTTAAGCTTTTCTTGCGTTACTTCAGGAAGAATAACATAAGCATAGTTTGCATTTTGAGGATGTTGCCCGTGGTTTATCAGGAATTTGCGATATTCGCCACTATAAGTTTTGTCACTTGGAAAGGCACTATTGATAGCGGCGTAAGTTCCTGTTTTTTTTTCACTTTGCACAGTGACGTCTGAAGAAGTTGGGAAGTAATAACCAATAGAAGCATTTTGATGGTCAGACTGCAAGAGGAGCCAATCTTTTTTACTTTCTTCAGAAGCATCAGTGATATTTCCCTTATTTGAAATGACTTGATAGTGATATGCGTCATTAAGAAGACGGTTGTCCACGACCGTTTCGATGGAAGCAGTTGTGTCACCACTAATTCCCGCACCTAAGGCAATGGTCTGGTCTTCAAGAACAAACCATGATTTTTTAGCACGAAGATTCATCGGAAGGACGGTACCGTTGTTTTTAGTGCCTTGCTTATTAAGCGCCATACCCATCACGGCTTGATTTTCTTCAGCTGCTCCACCGACCCATGTTTCGGGAGAAGTTACGGTAGTAAAGGATGAGTTTTCATCTTGAAGCGCTACAGTATCTATGGTTGTCCCAGGTAAACGATAAGGATCAACCGTTGGCCAGTAACTATTACCAAATTGGACACCGTCGTTATTATAGAGATAAAACATGCCATCAGCTGTATGCCAGCCACGTTTATTTTCACCATTTCCTGCTTCAAAAGAAGAGGTGCGGTTGGAGTATAGGCTTAGGCTTGTCATGTAAGTTGGATTACTTTGAACAAAACGATCCATTGAGGCGAAGACTTTTGTTCCCGTAAAGGGGAGCATATCTCCAGTGATTGCACTATTTGACATTAAAGAAAGGGTCATCTGTAAGTCATTATAGTCCCTCGTGTTATTGAGATAATAATCAGGATTGGTTTGCATCCAGTATTTCACTGCTTCTTGCAGCTTCTTTTGACTTTCTTCGGATGCTAAGTTAGCAACGATAAGCAAATTATACATCGTGGTTGAACCGTAGCCGACCTGCGTATCTTTCGGAGCGCGTGAGATTGATCGTCCATTGACACCTGGAAGCATCGCTCCTTGATAGATGAGAGGGATAAATGATTGTTCAACAGTAGAGACAAAGTTTGAAACAGTTTGACTGTCCATTTCAAAGCTTGAACCTTTGGTGGTAGCGAGGATTTGTCCGACACCTTTCACAAGAACATTGCCGTAAGAACCAGTATAAGGGATGTTATTGTGCTGAATAAAAGAGCCATCAGGATAAAAGCCGTCTCCCTTGGTTACTGTTTGAAAAACTTCTTTAATACTGTTTGATGCCAGCTCGATCTTACTTTCATCTTCTTGTAAAATTCCTAAGCCAAGCACAGATAAGGCCAAGTCTGTTCTATTTGCTCCAGTGGTTGAAAAATTAGTAATGAAAGCCAGATCAACAAATACATCCTGTGCTTTCGTATAGAGTTGCTGATAAGGATTGGGAACATAGGACTGGATTGCTTTGGTATATTCCTGTATTTTATCTGACGGTAGCTTATCACCAAGAATCATTAAGCTGCCAATAAATTTTTGAGGAATCCCAACCTGCCAATCCCACCAATTGCCATAGTATTTCTGACCATTGTAGCCCTTTTGACTTACCATAAAATCAAGTCCAGACTGAATATCAGTGAGCAGTTCGGGATTGAGATAGTAATCTGTTCCTTCAGTGCCATAAGCCTGTGAGAGAAGGTAGAGGTTAGAAAATTGGGTCGTCAGATTTGCAGAAGGTGTGTCCCCAGCTTTCAAAGGCCACAGCTCTTTTCGATCAGGGCTACGATTCATACTTTGGTAAAGGTTTTGAGCATTCTTGGACAAAGTATTCACATATTTGACGAGTGGAGTATTGTTAGAATCATAATTTTCAGTGATTAGTTGTTGCTTCCACTTGTCACGTAAGCTTATAAATTGCTGCGTATCTAAAACTTCAGGTATACTGTTAACTTCGCCAGTTTTCAGTGATAAGAGCGACAGCTGACTCAGATTACCAAAAAGACGTAAACCTGTGGCTCCGGTCCAGTCCCCATCGATGGTTGACCCATCGCTGTAAGTAACATGGGGATTATCATAGATTATCTTGCCGTTAAGGTAAGCTTTAATACTCGTGTCCTGATAACGTAGAAGTAGCTTATAGGTCTGCCCGACCTCGAGACTTTGACTGTGGATATCTGTTATCCATTTGCCTCCTGGCTGACCAAGCTGCCAGTTTCCGTTACTCATATAAGCAAAGGACTGATAATTTTTGGTGTTTTCTGCGCCAGCCCGAAAGACAAGCCCAAAATTTGTTTGTCCATTGTATACAAAAGTTATTTGCACATCACCAGAACTACGATTTCCTGCATCTGTATTGAGCGAAATACTTTCATAACCTGTACTTATCTTTTGATTAGCTATATTTAGCTGTCCTTGAGAGATTCTTTTATCTGCTAGGCCAACCAAATCTTTCCAAGTCCCAAGCTGATTACTGAAATCAGAAGTATAGCTCTCCGCTGTAGCTCGTTGACTGAATGTGAAACTTATTGAAATGCTCACAAGTAAGAAAGCAATAAAATAAAATAGTTTTTTTGTCATTTCATATTCTCCGTGTATTTATTTATATTCCCAATGCTTGTTTTAAAGTACAATAAAAGAGACTTAGAACAGTTAATCTAAATCTTTTCAATATTTACTTTTGGACGCTCCTTTTCTTTATGATAAGTAGTATAATTTAACATGTTATATTATCTATGAGTAAGTATATAGTATGTTAAGAAGATTGTCAACCTATTTAGATAACGCTTACTTGCGCACTATTGAGGGATAATTAATTTTTAGGTAATAAATATCTCGGCTGTAGTTTTTTATTAGACCATCAAAAATTTCTTGCTATTTTGTCAAGTAAAAGTTATAATATAACATGTTAATATATTAAGAGAGGTTGAGTTATGAATACGAATAAGAAAAAATTAATTCAGCTCGGTCAAAATATCGACCAAGCTTGGCTGGACAATCAAATAAAGAAAATAATTGTAAAAATTGAAAGAAACATGGAGCGTTTTGGCGATGATTTTCCTTCGGCTTGTGCCACAGATGGGAAATATCGTATCAAAGGGAATGACGACTGGACCAATGGATTTTGGACAGGAATGATAGCTTTGGCTTATGAATATACAGGGGATGCAAAATTCTTACATCGTGTCGAAGCCAACATGGAAAGTTTCCAAAAGAGATTAGACGATCATTTTGTGTTAGATCATCATGATATCGGGTTTCTATATAGTCTGTCAGCGGGGGCGGCTTATAAGTTAACTGGAAATGAAACTTATAAAGCGACTTTACTTCAAGCTGCGGATGTCTTGCTTCACCGTTTTCAAGAAAAAGGTAATTTTATTCAAGCTTGGGGCAAGTATGGCGATCCTAAAGAATATCGTGTCATTATTGATTCATTCATCAATCTTCCCTTACTCTTTGCAGCAACAGAATATTCTGGTAAAGCAATTTACAAAGAAGTAGCGCTGAAGCATTATGCGACTTTGCTCAAAACAGTTTTCCGTGACAATGCAAGTACTTATCATACTTATTATTTTGATCTCGAAACAGGACAACCAGCATATGGAGCTACACATCAAGGACATAGCGATACGTCAACTTGGGCACGTGGGCAGGCATGGGCTATTTTAGGAATTCCGCTTAATGAAAGTTATATTCATTCCGCTATTTTTCCTGAGGTATACCCTTCTGTGGTAGAAGTTTTCTTGAAGCATTTGCCTCAGGATCTTATTCCATATTGGGATTTTGATTATACAGATGCAGAACCATCTGCTAAAGACAGTTCAGCAGCAGCTATTGCAGCGTGTGGCTTCTTAGAAGCTGCACAGCAAAAAGCTTATCCAGAAGCAGAGGGTATGGCTAAGGGACTCATTTATCAGTTGGGAGAATTTTATACTGAGGCAGCAGATGGAAATGAAGGCTTGTTGCAACATGGGGTATATGCTTTTGCAGAAGGCAAAGGTATTGATGAACCTAACCTCTGGGGCGATTATTTCTATTTTGAAGCGCTCATGCGCCTAGCGAATGACAAATGGAACCGATATTGGTAAGGAGAAGTAGTGAAAACATTTCAAATAAAAGAAGAATTTATGCTGGATAATAAGCCAGTTAAAATAATAAGTGGTGCTATTCATTACTTTAGAATTCCCCAAAGTCAGTGGGAAGACAGTCTTTATAACCTGAAAGCACTTGGTGCAAATACTGTAGAAACTTATATTCCTTGGAATATTCATGAACCTGAAGAAGGAGTATTTGATTTTGAAGGCATGAAAGATATTCGTGCTTTCGTTAAGCTGGCTGAAAGTTTAGGGCTCATGGTTATTTTACGGCCTTCTGTCTATATCTGTGCCGAATGGGAATTTGGCGGACTTCCAGCCTGGTTGCTGAAGGAATCAGAAATGCGTCTTCGTTCCACAGACTCACGCTTTATGACCAAGGTGGAAAACTATTTTAAGGTATTACTTCCATATCTTTCACCATTACAAATCACTGCAGGTGGTCCTGTTATCATGATGCAAGTTGAAAACGAATATGGTTCTTATGGGATGGAGAAGGAATATCTTCGCCAAACGATGGCACTTATGAAAAAATATGGGATTAATGTACCCTTGTTTACTTCAGATGGTGCTTGGCAGGCAGCGCTTGATGCGGGTTCTTTGATTGAAGATAATGTTTTGGTTACAGGAAACTTCGGCAGCCGTTCGAAAGAAAACGCAGCAGTGCTCGCAGGATTTATGAAAGAACATGGTAAAAAATGGCCGCTTATGTGTATGGAATATTGGGATGGTTGGTTCAATCGTTGGGGAGAACCGATTATTAATCGTGATCCGCAAGATTTAGCAGATGAAGTTAAAGCCATGCTGAAGCTTGGTTCGCTTAATCTTTATATGTTCCACGGTGGGACCAATTTTGGCTTTTATAATGGTTGCTCTGCGCGTGACACGGGAAATCTACCACAAATTACCAGCTATGATTACGATGCCTTGCTAACAGAGGCAGGGGAACCTACTGCCAAATATTATGCTGTTCAAAAAGCGATCAAAGAAGTGTGCCCAGATGTTTGGCAAGCGCAGCCTCGTGTCAAGGAAATTGAAAGTCTTGGTTCTTTTAAAGTTTCAGAGAGTGTATCTTTATTTAAGACTAAAGATAACATGATGAAGGCTTTAACAACCGCTTATCCTCTCACTTTAGAAGCAGCAGGTACAGGCTATGGTTATATGCTTTATTCTACTGTCTTAAAAAATTATGGTAAAGAGACTAAACTTAAGATTGTTGAAGCGAGCGACCGTCTCCAAATTTATCTTGATGGTCAACATAAACACACACAATACCAAGAAGAAATTGGGCAAGAAATATTGTTGGATGTAGCGGAAAATCAAGAAGAGATTCAAGTGGACTGTTTAGTGGAGAATTTAGGCCGTGTCAATTATGGCTTTAAGTTTAATCATCCAAGTCAGCAAAAAGGTATACGTGGTGGCATGATGCATGACATACATTTTCACCAAGGTTATACACAATATCCTTTAGATTTCTCTGCGGAACAGTTAAGTGGAATTGACTTTAGTGCAGGTAAAAATCCAGCACAGCCTTCTTTTTATCGCTTTAATATGAGCTTGGATAAGGTGGCAGATACTTTCATCGATTGCTCGAACTATGGCAAAGGTGTTATCATTGTGAATGGTAAGAATCTTGGTCGTTATTGGAACCAAGGGCCTGTGTACAGTTTGTATTGTCCGAAGGACTTTCTCCATGAAGGAGAGAATGAAATTCTTGTCTTTGAAACAGAAGCTGTAGAAATTACCAGCTTAAACTTTTCAAGTCAACCAGTATT
>NZ_KQ968939.1:19449-21280 GCF_001578715.1 Lactococcus sp. DD01
CCAGCTTAAACTTTTCAAGTCAACCAGTATTTGATACTCTAAAGTAAAAATAAAACAAAAATAGAAGTGGATGCTATTCGGCATCCACTTCTATTTTTGTTTTGAAGTATTTCCAATGTTTGTAGCTGACGATATATTCAGCAACACTCTTATCTACAAGATAGGTGTGTTTAACCTGCTTGACCACAGGTTCGCGGAAGCTTAAGTTGAGCGCATTGAGCAACTCACTTTCATCTGGAAAAATAATTTCATTTGTTTCAACAGAGGACATGGAATAAAGATCGATACCAAAGTCTTTGTTCACTCGCTCATAGACACTCGAATAGTCTTCTAAATGATCTGACACAGGCTCCTTGACTAAAGTTTTTGGGAGGTGTGTAAAGTGTAAGAGAAAGGGGGTTCCATCAAAATAACGTACCCGAACAATCTTATAATAACTTTGGTCTGGACTAAGTCCAAGCTCTTTTAAGATTGAAGGTTCATTTTCCTCTTTTATTGACAGAACTTTGACAGTTTCGTGATCTTGAGAATGCAATTCGATATCTGAGAATTTAACATTTTGGGAAATTTTCGATTTAGAAACGTAGGTACCTTTTCCTTGAACGCGGTAGAGGTAACCTGCACTTGTTAATTGGTTTAAGGCTTTCACCGCAGTGATAGAACTTACTTCATATTTTCGTTTAATATCGGCTTCTGAATAAAATTTATCCCCGGGGATAAATTTATGATTTTTGATTTCAGATAATAAGTCTTGTTTGATTTGTTCATACTTTGGAATCAATAGAAATACTCCTATCTATATAACTTATATTAGAATGATAACATGTTAAGTTATAATATGCAAGCTGTATATACAAGGCTTTAGAGTGCGCTTTAGGGAGCTTTTTACAAAAAAATATGTAACCGTGTACATTTTCTCTTGACAAGCTACTTAATATGTTATATACTGATAATGCAAGAAGATAACATGTTAAATAAAAGAGCGCTTGCGTGATTGATAAGGAGTCAAATGAGAAACATAGTATTGATTAGCCATGGTTCGATGGCTGCGGGGGTGAAAGAAAGTCTCGAGATGATCATCGGACGGCAAGAACAGATGCATGTGGTATGTATGCCCGAGGATAGTGATAATATCCAGTTTGAACAAGAGCTACTCGAAAAAATGCAGACCTTAGAGGGTGAAACTTTAATTATTGCTGATTTACTTGGAGGAACACCTTGTAACGTGGCGTTAAAGCATTTTACCGATAATGATGATATTTCTATCATCGCTGGGATGAACCTCTCTCTTGTTTTAGAAGCAGCAGTGAGTGATACAGCGTCCGCTGATGATTTGGTTATTTCGAGCAGAACAACGCTGGTTAATGCGAAAAACTTGCTGAATGAAGCAAAGGCACAAGAAGCAGTAACGCTTAATATGGCAGATTATTCTGAGTACCAAGGTAAAGCAAAGATTGTTAACACGCGCATTGATGAACGCTTGATTCATGGACAAGTGGCTGGAATTTGGTCTTCAAGTTTGGGGACACAACGCATCATTGTTGCAAATGATGAGGCAGCTGCCGATGACTTGCAAAAATCATCTTTACGCATGGCTTGCCCATCAGCAATGCGACTCTCAGTTATTCCCGTAGCCCAAGCAGCAGAAAATATCAATGCGGGGAAATATGGCTTACAACGGATTTTTCTTCTCTTTAAAAAACCTGCCGATGTTTTAAAATTTATTCAAGCAGGGGGGAAACTTGAAAGTCTTAATGTAGGGAATATGAGCTATAAAGAAGGTTCAAAAGAAGTCACAAAGAGCATCAAAGTCATGCCAGAAGAAGAAGGT
>NZ_KQ968939.1:21300-49895 GCF_001578715.1 Lactococcus sp. DD01
ATGCCAGAAGAAGAAGGTATCTTCCAAAAAATTGCTGCTGGTGGCGTTAAAATCACAGCCCAATTGGTTCCAAGTGAGCCCGCCATTGACTTTATGGAAAAACTTAACAAAATAGGAGAACGATAAAATGCATTTAACAGTCCTACAAATCATTTTAATTACAATTTTTGCCTTTATTGCTATCAATGATTCATTGATTTCGAATTCGTTGACTCAGCCAGCTATTGCCGGTATGATTTCTGGTTTAATTATGGGAGATTTGAAAACTGGTTTAATGGTTGGTGGTACCCTTCAGCTTATGCGCTTAGGTATTGCAGCATTTGGTGGAGCTTCTGTACCTGACTATTTCACAGGTGCCGTCCTTGGTACAGCATTCGCTATTATTTCAGGCAAAGGCGCAGCTTATGGTATTGGTTTAGCTGTTCCTGTCTCACTTCTGATGCTCCAACTTGACGTTGTGGCACGTTTCTGTAATGTCTTCCTGCTTCACAGAGTTGACAAAGCTATTGATAAAGAACAATACGGCCGTATTCCACGTTTGGTTCTCTCTGGTTCATTTCTTTGGGGACTATCTCGTGCTATTCCCATCTTACTCATGCTGATCGTTGGTGATGCTGCTGTAACAACCTTGACCAATGCAATGCCTGAATGGTTGATGACTGGTCTTCAAGTTGCTGGGGGCACATTGCCTGTTGTCGGTGTGGCGATACTCTTGCGTTATTTGCCAACGAAACAATATATTCCCTATCTTATGGTCGGTTTCTTCCTTGCAGCATATTTACAAGTTCCGATGATGGGGATTGCGATTGTCGGAGTAGTCGCAGCACTCTTGGTGTTCAAACGTGACAGCGCAAAGCCTGCACCAGCTGAGGCAGGCACAACAAATGGCCAAAACTTTGAAGGAGGCTTTGACGGTGATGAATAACAATAAAGAAGTAATTACAAAAAAAGATTTAAATAAAATTAGCTGGCGTTATATCTTGGGAAGTCAGCTCAACTGGAACTATGAACGTATGATGAGTTCAGGTTATCTTTATGGCATCATGCCTGTTCTGAAAAAGCTTTACAAAGACGATAAAGAACTCAAAGATATGGCTAAAACGCATAACCAATTCTTCAATACCAATGCTATTTTTGGTAATTTGATTATGGGGATTGATGTAGCCATTGAAGAAAAAGAAGGTTATAAAGCGAAGGAAACTGTGGCGGCTTTGAAAACGGCCCTCATGGGATCACTTGCAGGTGTCGGAGATTCACTTTTCCATGTTATTTGGGGAACAATCTTTGGTTCTGTTGCAGGAACTTTAGCTCAGCAAGGTTCGACTGTCGGCTGTCTCCTTTGGATTGCTGCAAATATTGCCTTGCTCTTTGGTCGCGCTGCTTTACTTCCACTAGGGTATAAACAAGGGGTAAAATTAGTAACCACATTAAAAGATAAACTCTCTGCCTTTACTAATGCGGCAACTGTTCTAGGTGTAACTGTTATTGGCGCTTTAATACCAACGGTTATCAAGGTAGCTACGCCACTGGTTTACACAAATAACGGTGTTAAGTTAGAAATGCAAGCAACATTAGATGGAATCTTGCCAGCCTTAATCCCAGTTTTGCTCACATTGTTAACTTACTGGATGTTGGGCCAAAAGAAATTGAACTCTACACGTGTTATTTGGTTGGTTTTAATTTTCACGATTGTTTTCAGTGCACTTGGCATTTTAGGGTTACCTGTACCGCCAGCAAAATAAAACACAACACACATTGTATAAGGCATTCGTCTTGCACGGTGTGTGAAGAATTTTCGGATGACTTACCTCACTTACACAATTCCGAGTCATTGGAAAATTTTTCATAGACCGTATAAGAACAAAAGGTTCATATTGCATATGAACCTGCTTTTTAATAAGAAAAGGAATAAAAAATGACAGATAATATTTTAAAATTATTCAGCATGGAGGGAAAAATAGTCCTTATCACTGGAGGGGCACATGGGATTGGATATTCTCTTGGTATTGCTTATGCCCAAGCAGGCGCAAAGATTGTTTTTAATGCCAGACATCAAGCGGGAGTAGAAACGGGTTTAGCAGCTTATGAAAAAGAAGCCATTAAGGCTTATGGCTACGTCTGTGATGTCACAGATGAAACAGCAGTTGCGGCTATGATGCAGCAGATTGAAGAAGAAGTTGGAAGTGTAGATGTTCTGGTGAATAATGCGGGCATTATCGCACGACAATCGATGCTTGACATGACAGCGAACGATTTCCGAAAGGTTGTAGATGTTGATCTCACAGGTCCTTTCATTATGTCGAAAGCCGTGCTTCCTGCGATGATTAAAAAAGGAGGCGGCAAGATTATCAATATTTGCTCCATGATGTCCGAGCTGGGCCGTGAAACTGTTTCGGCATATGCCGCAGCCAAGGGCGGTTTGAAAATGCTGACGAAGAATATCGCCTCTGAGTATGGTAAATATAATATTCAGTGTAATGGTATCGGCCCTGGATATATTGCTACCGAACAAACGAAACCACTGCGAGAACGACAAACAGATGGTTCTCGTCATCCTTTTGATGCCTTTATTATTGCGAAAACCCCGGCTGAACGTTGGGGGAAACCGGAGGATTTACAAGGTGCAGCTGTCTTCCTTGCTTCAGATGCTTCCAACTTTGTAAATGGGCATATCCTATATGTCGATGGCGGTATCCTTGCCTATATCGGCAAACAACCTGAATAAAGAAAATGGAGAAACAAAGAATGATAAAAATTGAACTGCTTAATAAGGACAAAGAAAATATCTCTGGTAAATTTGATCATGAGAAAGAGTACGCACCATTTATGGCTCAAGGCAACCAACTTTGTACACTAGGAATCAAGGAATATGTGTATCAGATGGGAGATAAGATTCGTGTTACAGTAGATGAGGTTCCAGGTTATTATATGGTTCAGATGGATGAAACTCTTGCGCCATCACTCCTTTATTTTACTCAAGAAGAATGGTTATATGAAATCCCTTTAACAGAAAATCTGCGAAAGTCCTCTGTGGAGACGGCCTTCAAATCCGCACGCCATAGCTTGACCGTGCGCAAAGCCCATCCTTTTGAAATTTCAAACTATCAAAATCTTTCTTTTAATGCGCATGATCAAAAAGAAAACTCAGGCGTATATCCGCATGCTTCGGCCAATGTCGAAACACGTGATGAGTCGGTCTTTTTCGCGAAAAATGCCATAGATGGTAAATGCGCTAACCTATCACATGGTTCATATCCTTTTGCCTCATGGGGAATTAATCAGCAGGCTGATGCAGAATTAACCATTGATTTTGGCCGTCATGTTGAAGTGGATCAGCTGAACTTACTTTTCCGCTGTGATTTTCCACATGATAGTTATTGGCAAAGTGTCGAAGTTACATTTTCAAATGGTAATTGTATGAGCTTTGACACAGAAAAGCAGGCAGAGTATCAAAACTTTAAATTTCCGACACAGCAGACCACTTTTATCAAACTGGGTCATTTAAACAAGGCACAAGATGATTCGCCCTTCCCAGCGCTGACCCAAATTGAAGTTTTTGGAAAAAACCAGCCTGTTCAATAAGACTATACCTATCCCTTGCAAAGTCATGGGATATTTTCATCAGAAAAGAGATAAAATGCGAGAAAAGAAATTAAAAGCTTTAAAATGGGATTCTTATGAAGAAATCACGCAGGGGTTCAAACTTATGCTTGAACCGCTCAAAGTAAAAATGAATGGTTCTGGTCATATCGACTTGGGACACAATCACGGTGCTATCTATGATGAGGAGACAAGTCAGATGGAAACCTTTAGCCGTTTGGTCTGGGCGATTGGTCCTTATCTCAGTCAAAATGAAGATGTTTTTCTCACAGAAGAAATTCGTGCTTCCTTTGTAGCGGGAACAGATCCTACAAGCAAGCATTATTTTGGCGTGCTCGCCAACTATGACCAAAAATTTGTCGAAATGGCAGCTTTAGCGACCTGTTTGCTGCTTAACAAGGAGACCATCTGGCAGGACTTTAGTCTGCAAGAAAAAGAAAATATAGCCCACTGGTTCCTTCAAATCAACCAACGAAAAATCCCCAAAAATAACTGGCGTTTTTTCCGTATCTTGGTCAATGTCACCATGAAAAACTTGGAGATGCCTTATTCTCAAGAAATAATCGATCAAGAGTTTGCCTTCATTGACAGCTGCTATCAAGGGAAGGGATGGTATTGTGACGGTAAGGCAAGTCAGGTGGATTATTATATTCCGTGGGCATTTCATTACTATAGCTTGCTCATCTCAAAATTTTTAAATCCCCATGAAGATGCTGAACGGCTTAAAAAGATTAGGGAAAGGGCAACTTTATTTGCGCAAGATTATCAGTATTGGTTTGACCGAAAAGGACGAGCAGTGCCTTTTGGCCGAAGCTTGACTTATCGTTTTGCACAGGGCGCTTTTTGGTCAGCCTTAGTTTTTGCGGATTTGGAAGCTTTGCCTTGGGCAAAGATTAAAGCACTCTTTTCAAATCATATGCAAGCTTGGTTTCGGGAGGCAATTTTTATTGAAAATGGCATTTTAAATGTTGGTTACGCTTATCCCAATCTCAATATGGCCGAAAATTATAACGCAGCAGGTTCACCTTACTGGGCTTTTAAAGCATTTTTACTCTTGGCAGTTGATCGTAAACATCCTTTTTGGCAAGCCGACAAACAGTTACCACGCTTATCACGCAAACGAATCGCCTCTAAAGAAATGCGAGCCTTGATTGAACACAGCGCCCATTCGGAGCAGGTTATGTTTTATCCAGCTGGGCAGTTCATCGAAAATCAGAGTCATGCACCAGCCAAATATGGTAAGTTTGTCTATTCGACACAGTTTGGTTTTAGTGTACCCAAAGGCGCTTATTTTTACGCTGAAGGCGCTTTTGATAATACCTTAGCGCTGAGTGAAGACGGGCTGTACTTTCGAGCACATGCCCAAGATGATTCTTTTGAAATCTTCGAAGATCGTGTGGTGCATTACTGGTCACCCATGCCAGCCGTTCACATCAAAAGTACGATTATCCCTTTAGGTCAAGCGCATCTGCGTATCCACGATATCCAAACAGACAAAGTATTGTGTGTAGCAGAAGGCGGTTTTTCCACAACGATTGAGGAAAGCTCAACTTTTTCTGATAATAAATTTGCCCAAATAGACACGCCATTAGGGAGCAGTAGTATCAGAGCAATCAAAGGCTATGACGAGGCAGACATTGTTCGGCCAGAAGTGAATACCAATGTGTTGTATCCACGCAGTATTTTTCCTTGTCTTCAGGGAAAGATTCAGCCCGGTCAACATCGCTTGATAAGTCTCATAACTGGAACAGTGGTACAGGAGCAAGATTCAAAATGGAGCACAGTAAGTGAAAAATAACTTTTTTCTTATTATTTTTTTCAAAGTATCGTATAATAAGGGCATATGACTAAAAAAGTAACGATCAACGATATCGCAAAGTTAACTGGGGTATCAAAATCAACCATATCCAATTTTTTAAATGGTAAATTTGCAGGGATGTCAGAAGAGACACGGCAACGGATTCAAGATAAAATTGAAGAGCTCGACTATCGTCCGAACCGTCAAGCGCGTGCTTTAAAGTCAAGTTACTCTTCACTTATCGGGATTTCAGTAACCGACATTTCCAATCTTTATACATCACGTTTATTAAAAGGGATGATGGAAAGATTGCAAAATACCAAGTACCATACGCTTATCATGAACTCGGACCTTGATGAAGAGTATGAACAATACAATATCGAAAAATTACTAGACGAGAAAGTTGACGGTATCATCCTTCAACCTCTTAAAGCTGCAGCGACGGATTACAAGACGATTGATTCAGACTTGCCTTTAGTCCAAGTTGACCGCTATCTTCAACCCCTTATTTGGCCAGCTGTTATTTCTGATAATGGTGATCAATCAAAAAGATTAGCGGAAAAGATTGTCAAAGAAGGCTATCAAAGGATTGTCATCTTAACACCGCCAATGCAGAATTCTTCAACTCGTCTAAAACGCTATGAGGGAATTACCGAAGCAATAAAAGATACGGATATTGAACTGGAAGAAGTATTTACTGAAGAAGTTAAAGACCTCTTTACTAGTGATCCAATGATTTGGGAAAAAATTGAGCCTTTCTGTAAAGACGATAAAAAGACAGCCATCTATGCCTTCAACGGCGGTCTGCTTTATGGTGCTATTAAAATTCTGAAAGATAAGCAAATTGCTGTGCCAGAACAAGTGGGAGTGGTAGGTTATGATGATGGAGCTTTGGGAGAGCTGATTAGCCCAGGATTGACTGCTATCGTTCAGGATCCCGTAAAGATAGGCTACACAGCTGCGGATCTTTTGGTCAAAAATATCGAAGCCAAAGCGCAAAAAGCAGAACTTACAGTCGTTGACTCAGATCTAAAAATCAGACATTCACTATAAAAATATCAAAGGAAAAATATCCTTTGGTATTTTTTTATTTTTTATACTTGACAAAACAACTGAAAGCGAATACAATAGATGTTAGTAAATCGGTTTAGTAAATCGGTTCATCAATTTTATAAATTACAAATAAAAAAGGAGCATCAAATGAACAATCAAACAATGGATACACGTTATACGCACTCACCAAAGGATATTGCGAAATTTACGACACAAGAGCTGCGCGAAGAATTTGCAGTAGAGACCATCTTCGAACCTAACTTTATTCATTTGGTTTATTCGCACAATGACCGCTTGATTTTTGGCGGAGTTGAACCGACAGAAAAACCTTTGGAAATTGTTCTGGATAAAGTTCTTGGAGTTGAATATTTCTTAGAACGTCGTGAACTTGGTGTCATTAATATTGGTGATGATGGCAGTATTATCATCGACGGCCAAGAAGATGAAGTTTTACACCGTGATGGCTACTATATTGGAAAAGGGACAAAGGAAGTTATTTTCAAATCTAAAGATCTGCAAAACCCAGCAAAATTCTACGTGGCTTCAGCTCCAGCTCACCAAAAATACCCGAATAAAAAAATCGCTCTGGCCAATATTAATCCTTTAACACCGGGTGATGATGAACATATGAATAAACGCAAAATCAACCAATATGTTCACCCAAACCAAGTCGAATCTTGCCAACTCCAAATGGGTTTAACATCACTTGCTCCTGGTTCTGCATGGAACACTATGCCTTGTCACACACATGAACGTCGTATGGAAGCTTATCTGTACTTTGAATTGCCAGAAGACAATGCCATTTTCCACTTCATGGGTAAACCCGAGGAAACAAAACACTTAGTGCTGCAAAACGAACAAGCGGCAATCAGTCCAAGTTGGTCCATCCACACAGGTGTAGCCACAAGTAATTACTCTTTTATTTGGGCAATGTGTGGTGAAAATATCACTTATGACGATATGGATATTGTTCCAATGAACGAACTTAAATAATAAAAAATAAACGAAAGCAGAAAGAGAAGATTATGACTGAGAATATTTTAAACGCCTTTTCACTGGAAGGAAAAATCGCCCTTGTAACAGGAGCGACTTACGGTATCGGCTTTGCCCTTGCATCAAGTTATGCCAAAGCGGGAGCAACGATTGTATTTAATGACATCAACCAAGAAGCAGTTGATCGCGGTATGGCAGCTTACCAAGAAGCAGGCATTACAGCACACGGTTATGTTTGTGATGTGACTGATGAAGCAGGAATTGATGCAATGGTTGAGCAAATTGAAAAAGAAGTCGGCATTATTGACATCTTGGTCAACAATGCCGGTATTATCAAACGTACACCGATGATTGACATGTCAGCCGCTGATTTCCGTCAAGTGATTGATATTGATTTGAATGGTCCATTTATCGTTTCGAAAGCAGTTATTCCAGGTATGATGAAGAAAGGTGGCGGTAAAATTATCAACATCTGTTCAATGATGTCAGAGCTTGGTCGTGAAACAGTTTCAGCCTATGCTGCTGCTAAAGGTGGTTTGAAGATGTTGACGAAGAACATTGCCTCAGAATACGGAAAATACAATATCCAATGCAATGGTATTGGCCCTGGCTACATTGCGACACCCCAAACAGCGCCCTTACGTGAATTACAAGAAGATGGTTCACGTCATCCTTTTGATTCCTTTATCATTGCCAAAACGCCAGCAGAGCGTTGGGGAGAACCAGAAGATCTTGAAGGTCCAGCAGTCTTCTTGGCTTCGAAGGCTTCTGACTTTGTCAACGGTCATATTCTCTACGTAGATGGCGGAATCTTAGCCTACATTGGTAAGCAACCATAAAATAAAGAGCTGAACCTTGGAGAAAGAATTATGCCAAAATTTATAACAATAGGCGAGCCTCTAGTCGTGATGGCCTCACAAGATGTGGATGTCAGCTTAGATGAAGCAGTACATTTCAAGAAATACCTCGCAGGAGCAGAATTTAATGTTGCACTTGGTATCAAACGTTTAGGTCACAGTGCGGGCTATGTATCCAAAGTTGGGGCAGATACTTTTGGACGGTTTATTACTGAGGCTGCACAAGAGGCAGAGCTGGATACGCAAAACTTGATTTACGATGAAAACTTTTTGACAGGTGTTTATTTGAAACAATGTGTGAGTACGGGGGATCCGGTTACTTCATATTTTCGTAAAAATTCAGCTGCTTCAAACTTGAAGATAGATGAGATTGATTTATCTACTTTAGCAGATGTTCAGATTGCTCATCTTTCAGGGATCTTTCCAGCATTATCGCCCAGAACACTTCAAACTTTTAGAGCGTTTAATGATAAGCTGCAGGAAAATAAAGTCTTCACGGTATTTGACCCAAACCTTCGTCCAGCGCTTTGGAAAAATCAAAAAGAAATGGTAGATACTCTCAACAACTTAGCGAAGAACAGCCAAATCGTTTTACCGGGTATTAATGAAGGCCAGATACTGATGGGTTCAAGCCAACCAGAAAAAATTGCTGATTTTTATTTGAGCCAAAGCAGTCTAACCGAAAGTGTTGTAGTGAAACTGGGCGCTGAAGGCGCATTTGTCAAAACGAAAGCTGGTGCTACTTATACCGTTTCTGGCTTTAAAGTGGACAAGGTCGTTGATACAGTAGGCGCAGGCGATGGCTTTGCTGTCGGCTTAGAATCTGCTTTACTTGAAGGTAAAACGCTGGAAGTTGCTGTACATCGTGCGTGTGCTATTGGCGCTTTGGCAGTTCAAAGTGCGGGGGATAGTGAAGGATATCCGACACGTCAGGAACTTATGGATTTCTATAAGAGTCAGAATTATCAAGGAGATTTATAATGCAAAGAGCAGAATTATTGGAAAAGGTGATTAAGTCGGGTGTTGTTTCAGTGGTACGCGCAGATAGTGCCGAAGATGCCGTCAAAATAGTAGAAGCAGTTGTAGACGGTGGGATTAAAAGTATTGAGCTGACTTATTCGGTACCTCGTGCAAACGATGTAATTGCTGATCTTGTAGCTACATATGCAGGAACTGATGTGATGATTGGTGCAGGGACTGTTTTAGAAGCGACCTCAGCACGTTTAGCAATTATTGCCGGTGCTCAATTTATTGTGAGTCCAACTTTTAACAAAGAAGTTGCTAAAATCTGTAACCTGTATCAAATCCCTTATATTCCAGGAGTGATGACCCCATTAGAAGCACAAACCGCGATGGAATATGGCTCTGAACTCATCAAGCTTTTCCCAGGAGATATTGCAGGAGCTGCGATGATTAAGGACCTCAAAGGTCCTTTCCCTTACATCAATGTGATGCCATCTGGTGGTGTTAATGAATCAAATGTGGCAGAATGGTTTAAAGTCGGAGCGACTGCTGTAAGTGCAGGAGGTGGTGTGACAGCACCGGCCTTAACGGGTGATTTTGCAGGCGTTAAAGTGAATGCTGAGAAGTTTATGCGGGCCTATGAAGCCGTAGGAAAATAGATGAAAAGCTTATATCGTTTTGATATAAGCTTTTTACTTTCATTCCTTTTCTAAAAGAATCCGTTTAATCTCCCGAAGCTCTCTTTTAGTACGGCTTTGGTCAAGTGCTAATGACAAAACACCAAGAGCTAAGAAAAAATTTGCGATTTCGGATAGGATTGTAAATAATTCAGTCATTGATTATCCTTTAGCCTATCTGTATTTAATTTTACTCTTGTCATTGTTGTTTTTCCTCTCTATCAAGCTTTTTTCTCAAGATAAAATATATTTATCTAAAATATTATCACATTTTAAGTGTTTTAATTTTTAAAAATTCATTGAAAGATGAAGAAAATTATTCTACAAATATGGAGGGAGCTAACAATATAACAGCGCGATTACTTTGTGAAGCTAAGAAAATTCTAATGTGTTGATGCGATGATTTCCGGAGTAATATTAGTAAATGAGTCAACCCACTCGCCCCGCATAAACATAATATTCCTCAACATCCTCTTCTGAAACTTCCGCATCATTACTCCAAGAGAAACGCTGTGCGGCGATTCTTTTTAAGCCTTTCTTCTCGTAAAAAGGATAGTTGGAATAGCTGTCTGTAAGTAGGAAGAAGGTTTTTGCTTTATTTTCTTTTAAGTAATCAAGGAAAAGCTGATAGAGTGTGCTTCCAAGACCTAAGCCTTTGTAGTTCTCATTTAAGATTAAGAGGTTTAAGGCAGCATCAAAGGTTTCCTTGCTTTGCTGTATAAGTTCCTCATTGAGCTTCATGGTTTCCAAGTAAAAGTCAAAAACGGTTTCTGGTTTTCCTTGGTTGATAATTAAACTCAGCGCTTCAAGTTGGCGATATCTTATTCGACTTTTGGGAAAGAGATTAGGAGTGAGGGCAGTAGCGACAACGCCGATAATTTTCCCCTTATCTTTAGCGACAAAGACTTTTGTAGAGGTCAAGAGGATTGTTTCAAGAAAAAAATCAGCCATAGGCAAGACATTTTCTTGTTTATTCCACTCTTGATAAGCCCAAGTGTCGATAATTAATTGATTGATATCCGCAAGTTCGGCTTCATCTATATCCACCAATTCTGTAAATATTATGTTGTCTTTATTCATATCTTTTTGCCACAATAGCGTTGGTTACAGTGACTTGTGCCACTAAAACCTCACGCGCATCTGTAAACTTCAGCTCCCACACATGTGTACGCCCACCTTTGTGCAGAAGAAGACCTTGAGCAAAGAGTATTCCTGCTGCTTTAGTTGGGTTCAAATGATTGCCATTGACCGCTTGGCCGACAGCAAAATGTTTATCGTCAAGCAAGAGATTACTTGCCATACCAGCAGCAACCTCAGCAAAGGCCAGCGTTGCACCACCATTTAAGAAACCTTGAGGTTGCGCGTGAAAGTTTCCTAAAGGCATTTGAGCGGTAAAACCTGTTGGGGTTAAAACCAGCTTTTGAATACCCAGTTGTTCAATTAAATTCATGTAAAAATCTCCTTTTTCACGGTGTAATATTCAAGTGCTGCTTGATTGATAGATACACCCAAGCCCTTGCCACGCGGTCTATTCATCTTGCCTTCAATAAATTTAATCTCTGGTACGATTAAATCTTCCGTAAAATAATAGGACGAATCTGACAAATCCCCTGGCATGATATTGTCGCTTAAAGTGGCCAGTTGTGTATGCAATATCTTGGAAATACCACTTTCGACCATACTGCCAATCCAGAAGGAAATGTTATTTTTCCGGCAAAAGGCGATAGCTTCTTTTGTTTGATAAAGTCCACCTAAGCGGCCAATTTTGATATTGAGCATGGTTTTCCCCTTAAGTTGAGAAAGAGTCTGTAAATCACTCCAAGTTAGGACATTTTCATCAAAACAGATAGGTGTTGAAAGCTGCGGAAGAATGTCTTTATAATCTTCGAGATTATCAGTAGCAAAAGGCTCTTCAATGCAGACAAGTCCAAATTGATCGAGCTTTATCAGCGCTTCGATATTTTCAAGGGCATAAGAACGGTTGGCATCAACAGCCCATTGGAGCTGAGGATAATGCTCCACAGCATATTGGATGCGTTCAAAACCATCTGTGGGCTTAATTTTAAGCTTTATTCTTTCCACACCTTGGGCGATTAAGGCTTCGATTTTTTCAGGAAGCTGCTCAAAAGGCACATCGCCCAAGACGGCCCCACGGGATAAAGCTTCTGTCAATGGCTCAGGAAAAAGGGCAGCGATTGTATTTTTTCCTTGAGTTTTGTAATAAAGGTCCAGCAAGGCATTCTCCAAACCTGCCATTGCCATCGGTAAGGGTTGCTCAAAAAACTCATGAATCTCAAAGGGATGTGTGAAGTTTGCTGTCATTACTTTTGGAATGTAAGTCTGCGACAAGCATTCCCATGAGCTGTCAAATGTTTCTTGCGTGTAGAAAGGTGTGGTGAAGCTTACGCATTCACCATACCCTTGATGGCCGGTTTCGTCTTCGACAATGATAATAATGGTGTCACGCTGCTTCAGCTCACCTTTGGCTGTCTTGAAGTTAAACTTCATCGGAAGTTGGACGTGATTCAAACTAATCGATCTAAGCTTCATGTTTTAAATTTTTCCTAAGGATTTTGCCTGAGGCATTTTTGGGTAGAGCATTCATTTTGATAATCTGACGGGGAAGTTTATACTTGGCCAGACGTTGACGCAAAAAGCTTGTAATTTCTTGTATATCGGGCGTCCCAGCGTAGAAAAGAAGTGGCACTTGACCCCAAGTCTGATCTTCCTGCGGGACAAGCGCACATTCGATAATTCCCTCTAAGCTATAGAGTAAATCCTCAATCTCTTTGGGATAAATATTTTCTCCACCGGAAATAATGATATCTTTACGACGATTGAGAATATAAAGGAAATTGTCCTTATCAAGATAGCCAATATCTCCAGTGTTGAATAGATGAACGTCCTCTTGATTAAGATAACCTTTCATGAGCATTGGCGATTTTAGATGTATTTCGCCAGCCTGATCAGCATCAGGGTTTAAAATTTTAATCTCCACGCCAGGAAGTGCTTGACCGACAGAAGTTAGCTTGTCCGGATGTTCCAAAATGTTGAAGGTAACAGATTGGGAAAAAGTTTCGGTCATCCCGTAAGTTTTGTAGACAGGTAGACCTTGTGCAAAACATGCCTGTATCAAAGGTTGGGGAATAAATTCCCCCCCTAACAAGAGGACGCGAAGACTTTTGGCAGCAATTTTTTCATGAACACGTTTAAGCATGGTCGGTACCATGGAAACCATATTGACCGAGCTGTTATTAATTAGTTTAATCAACTCTTCCTCATCGAAAGAAGCACGTATGGTGGCCTGAGTGGCATTATAGAGGCTGCGCATGATGATGGATAGACCACTGACATGAAACATGGGGAGAACGACAAGCCAGTTGTCTTCTGGAAGAACGCCCATGGTTATTGCAGAAGCAGCCACATGTGCCGCAAGCATTTTCCAAGTGATAGGTACTGATTTGAACTTTCCAGTTGTCGCACTGGTGTTCATGATCACAGCAATTTTCTCTGGCACTGGCTGCCAATTGAGCACAGCTCTGCTGGTTTCTAAAGAATGGATATCAGAGAAAGACAAGTCTGCTGGATAGGTTTGCTGGTCCGAAGCAATCAGCAGCTCCACATCAAGTTCAGTCAGTTGCTCTCGGATTTCATTAGCTGTAAGATGGGTGTTGAGCAAGAGGACTTCCTTATCCAAAGCCAACAGCGCAAAGAGCACAATTGCCATCTCTGGCGAATTTTCTGAAAGAAGAGCTAGGCGGTTGTGCCTAGCTGTTTCTTTGTTTAAATGTTGGGCTGTCTGAACAGTTTTATCGTAGACTTCTTTAAAAGTCAGTTGATTTAAGAAAAGTTTATTTGGCGATTTTTCAGCCTGTTCTTTTAACCATTTCATAGCTTATGGGAATTTAGGGAATTGATCAAAGTCAGGTTTGCGTTTTTCTTTGAAAGCATCGCGCCCTTCTTTGGCTTCATCACTGAGGTAGTACATGAGCGTTGCATCACCAGCAAATTGTTGCAAGCCAGCAAGTCCATCAGTTGCAGCATTCATTGAGCCTTTAAGCATACGAAGTGCCATTGGTGACAAGGCAAGCATTTCTTCGGCCCATTTAACTGTTTCGTCTTCAAGTTGATCAAAAGGTACAACAGTGTTTACCATGCCCATATCCATTGCTTCTTGTGCAGTGTATTGACGGCAGAGGAACCAGATTTCACGTGCTTTCTTTTGACCAACCATAGCAGCCAAGAGTCCAGCACCATAACCAGCATCAAAAGAACCAACACGTGGGCCTGTTTGACCAAACTTAGCATTTTCAGAAGCAATCGTTAAGTCACAAACGATGTGGAGAACGTGCCCACCACCGATAGCAAAACCGTTGACCATAGCAATAACAGGTTTTGGTGTGATACGGATCAAGTGTTGCAAGTCTAAGACGTTAAGACGAGGGATTTGATCTTCACCAACATAGCCACCGTCGCCACGGACTTTTTGGTCGCCGCCAGAACAGAAAGCTTCTTTGTCTTCGCCTTGGCCGTGATTAGCACCTGTCAAAACAATGACACCAATCGAAGTGTCATCACGCGCTACAGTAAAGGCATCAATAAGTTCTACCACTGTTTTAGGGCGAAACGCATTACGTACTTCAGGACGATTGATCGTAATTTTCGCAATACCGTTATAAGTTTCGTAAATGACATCTTCGTACTTGCGGTCTAAAGCAAGCCAGTTATATTTTGACATAATTTGTCTCCTTTTTTTGTTTATTTATTCATTATAGCATGGCTGAGTCATGCAAATGTGTCTTTAAGATTAAATTAAAATGTTGAGGTAGTTCCAGATGTACATTATGCCCTGCGCCCTCCACAATCAGACTTTGCGCTTTTGGATAAGTACCGATTTGTTCAGCGATTCGTTTATATTTTTGATCCAGAGCTCCAGTGATATAGATTAGGGGTAAGTTTAAATCTGGGAGCTTCTCTGAAATGTCTGGAAGCTTTCCTTGGCTGGTAGCGCGTAAAGTTTGGGCCAGGGCATGAGGTGCACTTAGGGCGCGACTGGACCAAATTTTATATTGCTCTTCCTGAGAAAGATTTTGTTGACTTTTGAAGATGGGAAGTGCGCCCCAATAATTTGCAAACCAGACAGCACCATTTTCCTCGATTTGTTCAGCCAAGTGAAGATCAGCTTGGAGACGTTTTTCACGTTGATTACTGTCAGCTATGCCAGGGGCAGCTGATTCAATGATAAGTTGTTCAATGGGCTGTTCAGGAAAGTTCAGTGCAAATTGCAGTGCAATCCGTCCACCCATGGAATAGCCCAATAAGCTGTAGCTTTTTTCTTGAAAAAGGTTTTGAATGATTTGTCGGAGCTGCGCACAAATGCTTGCCAAACGGTAAGCATCAAGTTGTTCCGGCTTGCTGGACTTTCCATGTCCCACAAGGTCTAAAGCAAAGATTTGGTAGCCTGATATATCTAAAGCATCCCAAGTCGAAGCAGACTGGCTAAAACCATGTAAGGCTAAAAGGGGCTTACCTTGACCATGTATCCTGACATGAAAGGTAAGGGAATCAATCTGGATATATTTATCTTCAAATAGCATAAGTCGTATATTTTTTGTGCAAGTCTAAGCTCACATCCTTGTCTGTTTTTATTTCCAGAAGATGAATACCTGTTTGAGTAAAGCTTTGACTGAATTGTCTTTCAAAGTCCTGATAATCTCCCACGAGATGATAATCTAGCCCCACCAATTGTGCTAAGCCTCCAAAATCTAAACCGTGTGGCGTTGAGAACAGATAGTCAAAATGTGGTTGCCCCTTTTGCGCCAAATGGTGGAAGATTCCGCCACCGTCATTGTTGAAAAGGACGATAGTCAAGTTGAGCTGATGGGTTTTGCCTACGATTAAGCCATTGATATCGTGAAGCATAGAGAGATCACCGGTTAAGAGGACCGTAGGTTGTCCGCTCGTAGATATACCTAACGCGGTTGACTCTTGTCCGTCAATACCATTGGTACCGCGGTTTCCTAAAAGACGAACAGTGGCTTGACGACTGCGCCAAAAGTAATCAACATCGCGTATGGCCATCGAGTTAGAAATCAGAAGCTGTGCTTGTTCCGGAAGAAGGTCTTGCAGACTTTGAACATAACGTCCTTCAAAAGGTGCAGTTTCATCTTTAACTGTATCGAGTTTTTGGCGCATGGAGTGCTGATAGTCTTGCCACTGCTTGAGTGCCCTTTTACCAGAAGTTGAAGGTTGAACTGCTTCACAAAAAAGTGCTGGTTCAGCCTGAATAACCTGTGTCGTGGTTTGACTTGGATTGCGATAATCAAGTGCCGAATCAACTTGGATATATTCTGCCTCAGGATTGCGAGCAATTAATTGTAAAACGCGTTTTGATACAGGAATTTGACCAAACTGAAGGAAACAGTTAACTTTAAGTGTGCTGAGGATCTCTGGATGTGTGAGAAAAGCATCATAAGCATCAATAATATTGGGATGACTAAAATTACGTAAATTAGACAAAGGATCTGCCAAGATAGGTGCGTGAATCTTTTCTGACAGGTCTAAAAGTGCTTTTTGATAATCCGAGTTACTATCAGGTCCTGCGAGAATAATCACATTGCCGCTTAATTCAGGAACAAGCTGCGGCTGAATTTTCCCTTGACTGAGAGAGAAAGGCTTGTGACCTTTTTGGTAATGTTCCGGGTTGAGTTCTGGAATCAAAGGCTCACCGATAGGCACATTGATTTGTACGGCAGCAGCGGGAACATTGGTAGATGCCATATAGGCACGTTGTGCGACCTTACGTGGATAAGTCCAGAAATTATTAGCATTGGGATGACTTAACTCTTCATAATGGTTAACGAATTTGCCAAAGTAATCCGCCTGATTTACAGTTTGTGCAGCGCCCACAAATTGCAAGTCATTGGGCCGATCCGCGCTCAAAATAATCAGAGGTACACGACTGTGTTTCGCTTCAGTAATGGCGGGGAGATAGTGAGCAGCAGCAGAACCAGAAGTACAGATAAGAACTACCGGACGTTGTTGAGCTTTGGCTATACCAAGGGCAAAAAAAGCAGCCGAGCGCTCATCAATATTGACATAAGTGTCATATTTGCCGTACTCTTCAAAAAGCATGGCAAGAGCTGTTGAACGTGAACCCGGGCTAAATACAGCTTCACGTACGCCTAGATTGAAAAATTCATCAACAAGTGGTGCTAAATATTCATTGTTCATTTTTAAAGTGCCTCGAGTATTGTTTTTAATTTTATCTTTGTTTCATCAAATTCAGCTTGACAGTCTGAAGCGGCAACAATGCCGCAACCGGCATAGGCGTAACATGTTTTCCCATCAAATAGTGCTGAACGAATGGCGACGATGAGTGTTCCATCTCCTTGAGCATCGATTAGACCTAAAGGTGCCGCATAAAGTCCGCGTTCATGTTTTTCATTGGCACGGAGGAAGTCAAGCGCCGCTTTACTAGGTTGTCCGCCCAGTGCTGGTGTAGGATGAAGGTGCTTGGCCCAATCAATTAAGGAATGGGACGTATCAACCGTCGATAAGAGTGTTCGAAGATGAAAGACATTCTTCAAAGCCATTATCCCCGTTTTCCCTATCTGAACATGGGGTGACTTCTCTAACATCTTGTCCTTAATCTTTTGGACAACAATTTGGTGTTCATGAAGATTTTTCGGGTCTTGAAGTAAGCGAGTGTCGCCATGAGCGAGGGAACGGGGAACGGTTCCAGCTAAAGCATAGCTCAGAATATGATTACCTTCTTTCTGGACCAAAATTTCAGGTGAAGCACCAAGAAATGTTTTACCAGCTTTATGATAAGCAAAAATAAAAGCTGAAGGGTTATTTTCTATCAACCGCTCAAGAATTGGCTCAATCTTAAAAGTCTGCTCACTCGTAAATTTAATTTGACGAGAAGCTACGATTTTGATTGTTTTGCCATGCGCAATATTTTCCTGTAACTTTTGGTAAAGACTTTGCCATTCTTGATAATCCGAAGCTTCTTCTGTATAGCTGTTGGACAGTTTACTTCCCTTTTCGTCCGTAATTTCTGGGAGAGAATCACAGGACAAAACATAAGACTCTGTAGGTGTTTGTACAAAGTAATGCTTAAAAGCGACAATCTCGTTTCCGAAATCTTGCCAAAGCTCATCATTTACTTCATCAAAAAAACTCTGGCTGTAAAAAACGTAAGGATAGTTTGCGATATCTTGTTCTTGCACAGCTTGCAAGCGTTGACTGGCAATAATCAAAGTTTGCTTTTGGCTATCGTACCAAAAAAAACGCTCACTAGGGTCAGGGAAAGCAGACCAAAAGGCAAGCGGGTGCTCTAATTTGAGATTTATCCGTCTATAGTTCATAGTAATGAAATTATATCACAGATAGCAGAAGTAACGTGATATAATAGGCTTATTAAAAATAAGAATCTGGAACAGTGAGAATGAATATCAATGTAAAACTTGCGGAACACCAAAAGATTGAAACCAACAGGCTATGGCTTCGCCCTTTTGTCATGTCTGATGCAGCCGATATGTTTGAATATAGCTCTGATGCAAGTAATCTTCAATTTGTCTTTAATCCCCATCCAAATCTTGCACATACCAGCTTTGTCATAGCCAATCATTTCATGAAAGAACCCTTAGGTAAATGGGCAATCGAACTAAAATCAGAGCAAAAAATGATTGGTTTGATTCAGTTTTCAAAGCTGGTTGAGCAAAAGGGTACAGCAGAATTATCCTATGTACTTCACAAAAAATATTGGAATCAAGGTCTGATGACTGAAGTGCTCGCTTCTGTAACCCAAGTTTGTCTTAAAGAGATTGGACTGAAGCAACTTGTGCTTAATTGTGATTGGGAAAATCTCAGCTCGATACGGGTGGCTCAAAAAGTAGGCTATAAGCGAATTGGCCGTTTTAAAGGTAGCACACAATACAATAAAGGACGCATCTCTGAATTTGAGGAGTTTGCTATTAAAAAAGGAAATCAAGTCTTAGGAGTATCTCATGTCTAAACACGAAGAAATTCTTAATTATATAGAAAAACTTGACATTGGTAAGCAAGTAAGTGTCCGTAGTATCGCTAATCGTTTAAAAGTGGCAGATGGCACAGCTTATCGGGCCATTAAAGAAGCAGAAAATCGTGGTTTAGTTGCTGTAAATGACCGCTCAGGTACTGTTCGAGTATCGGTGAAAGTACAAAAACGTAACCATAAGTTGACTTTCGGAAAAATTGCTGAAATTGCCAGTGCTGAAATCTTGGGTGGACATGCTGGACTTGAGGTTGAATTTAGTCGTTTTTCCATCGGTGCCATGCAGCCGGAAAGTGTGAAAAAGTTTTTGATGAAAAACAGTTTGATGATTGTCGGTGACCGTAAAGACATTCAGAGTATGGCTCTGCATGGTCAAAGTGCTGTGCTTGTTACAGGTGGTTTCGATGTTGATCAGGATGTTATTGATTATGCAAATGAGATGGGGATTCCGCTTATGCGCGCGACTTACGACACCTTTACAGTTGCAAATCGTATCAGTCATGCTTTAGCAAATGAATTAATAAAAAAAGATATCATCACAGTAGCTGAAATTTCCCACGATCATCGCCCTGCATTACGTGAAGAAGATACGGTAAAAGACTTTATGGAACTAATGAAGCGGACAAATTTAAGTCGTTTTGTAGTAGTTAATCCACATCGTGTGGTTGTTGGCGTGGTCAGTATGCGTGATATCGCCCATAAAAGTCTGGACACGCAGATTAACAAACTAATGAACTACCCCGCTGTTGCCAAGCAAAAAATGACGGTGGCGAGCATTTCACAAAAGATGATTCATGAAGGTTATGACATCATGCCGATCGTGAATAAGGATTACACCTATGCTGGTGTGGTGACCAAGTCTGAAGTGCTAGAAAGTCTTCAAAGAAGCCAAGAAGAAAGCCAAGTGACACATACCTTTAGTGAAGACATGTCCAGTAAGATCAGTGAAAAAGGCTCTGCATATACTGTGATGGTTGAACCGCTCATGGTCAATAATGTCGGAAATATTTCAAGTGCTGCTCTGAGTGAGATTGTCGCAATCGTCGTTCAAAGAACGCTTGACAAAAGACGGCGCAGAAATGTTATCCTAGAGTCAATGAATCTCAACGTGATGGGCACGGTCGCGATTGATAATCTCTTGGAAATTTATCCTAAAGTCATCAACGATACCCGGTTAGGCGCGGTTGTAGATATTGAAATTTATTATGTCAACAATATCATCGCCAAAGCAGTTGTGAATCTACAAATTACATAAGGAAAAAAATAATGAAAGAAATACTTACAAAAATCAAAGAATACGACACGATTCTCATTCATCGTCATAAAAATCCAGATCCAGATGCGCTAGGCTCTCAGTGCGGTTTGCGTGCCATTTTAAGAGCAAATTTCCCCGAAAAGAAAATTTATGCTGTGGGTTATGATGAACCAACACTTACTTATTTGGCTGAGATGGATCAGGTGGAGCTGGAGTCGGGGACAAGATACCTTAGTATCGTCTGTGATACAGCAAATACACCACGGATTGATGATGACAGATGGATGCAAGCAGACTATGTCATTAAAATAGACCACCATCCAAATGATGATGCTTACGGAGATTTACGTCTGGTTGAGCCAGATCGCAGTTCGGCTTCCGAGATTATCACAGATTTTGCATTGAACCATGGGCTAGCTTTGAATGAAGAAGCAGCGCGCCTTCTTTATGGAGGGATTGTTGGTGATACTGGACGTTTCCTATATCCAGCAACCTCAGCTCAAACCTTTTATTTAGCAAGTAAGCTTGCAGAGTTTGACTTTGACCGTCCAGCATTAGGGCGAGAAATGACCTCATTTGATATGAAAGTCGCGCGTTTGCAAGGATATGTTTACGAAAATCTTGAAATTTCCGAAAATGGTGCAGGACGTGTGCTTTTAAGTAAAGAGGTTTTGGAAAAATTCAATTTACGGGATGCCGAAACATCAAGTATCGTTGGCACTCCAGGAAGTATCCGCGATGTACAATCATGGGCGATTTTTGTGGAACAAGCAGACGGACATTATCGTGTACGGATGCGTTCAAAAACCGTACCTATCAACGAAATTGCTAAAAAGCACGATGGAGGTGGACATGCTTTAGCTTCCGGCGCTAACTCATATTCTTTGGAAGAAAATGAGCAAATTTGGCAGGAGTTACAAGATAATTTGGAGAAGAAATAGTAGAAGTACTTTGTTAAAAAACTTTTATAAAAAAACAGCTGAAGGAAAAGGCTCCTTCAGCTGTTTTTTTTTAGCACAAAATTCAAAAATTAGTTAACTGGTTGACATAATGAAAAGAATAAGATATACTTAACCGGTAAACTAAAAAGCAAACTAAAAAGGAGATTTTAGGTGGTAATATTTTATAAGGAAAAGAAAAAAAGAGCGTTTAATCATAAGAAAAAAATAGGAGTTGCTTTATTAGGAGTCGTATCACTCAGCTTGCTCACTGCTTGTCACACAACTCAAAATAAAGCCACAACAAACACAAATGGCGAAAAACTGTCTATTGTTACGAGCTTTTATCCCGTCTATGAATTTACAAAGAATATTGTGGGAGATGAAGGTGAAGTTAAGCTGCTAGTTCCGGCAGGGGCTGAGCCACATGATTATGAACCCTCAGCAAAAGATATGACAACAATTAGCAACTCAGATGTCTTTGTGTACCATAATGAAAATATGGAAACATGGGTCAATAAATCTAAAGCTTCATGGAAGAAGGATAACCCCAAAATTATTGAAGGAACTCAAGGACTTCTTTTACTTCCTGGAATGGAAGAAGAGCATGAGCATAACCATGAGGAAGAAGGGCATCATCATGATTATGACCCACATACATGGTTATCTCCTAAAATGGCAATAAAAGAAGTTGAAGTGATTGAGAAGCAGCTGAAAAAACTATACCCACAAAAAGCTAAGACATTTGGAACTAATTCTGCAAAATATCTAAGTAAGTTAAAAAAATTGGATGAAAAATTTAGTTCAGAATTAAAAAATGCAAATCAGAAAAGTTTTGTAACCCAGCACGCAGCTTTTCGTTACTTAGCTCTAGACTATGGGTTAAAACAAATTCCCATATCAGGACTTAATCCTGAACAAGAACCTTCTGCCGCACGCTTAGCGGAATTAAAAAAATATGTAGAGAATAATGGCATAGAATATATTTATTTTGAAAATAATTCAAACAATAAATTCGCAAAAACTTTAGCGAGTGAAGCCAAAGTAAAAATGGCTGTTCTAAATCCATTAGAAAGTCTTACAGCAAAACAAATTAAGGAGGGGGAAAACTATATCTCTGTAATGGAGGAGAATTTGGAATCCCTTAAGAAAACGACCTCTGTTAAAGGTAAAGAAATAAAAGCAGAACACTCTCCTGAAAGTGAAAAAAATGTAGAAAATGGATATTTTTCGGATACTGATGTCAAAGATCGTTCATTGACTGACTATGCAGGAAATTGGCAGTCAGTGTACCCTTTACTCCAAAATGGTACTTTAGATCAAGTATTTGATTATAAATCAAAAATTAAGGGAGATAAGACGCCTTCTGCATATAAGAAGTACTATGCAAAGGGATATGAGAGTGATGTGAGTAATATTTTGATTGATAGTCATACAATGACCTTTACGAAAAATAATGTAAAGCATAAATATCACTATGAGTACAAAGGATTTAAAATTTTAAATTACGAAAAAGGTAATCGTGGAGTGAGGTATCTTTTTGAAACCGATGATAATAATGCTGGCGAGTTCAAATATGTACAGTTTAGTGATCATGCGATTTCACCGATGAAGGCAGCACATTTCCATATTTTTTATGGTTCAGATAGTCAGGAAAAAGTACTTGAGGAGCTTGAAAATTGGCCAACATTTTATCCAAGTGATTTATCACCACAAGAAATAGCACAAGAAATGATTGCTCATTAAACTATATATTTTGGAACTTAGATTGAGAAAAAAACAGCCGAGAACTTGTCTCGGCTGTTTTTTTAATTTTCGACAAACTTCTTAAGTGCGTGCCCTTCCAAGCCACCATTCAAGCCGATCAAGAGTTTGATGCGTGCTTTTTGAGAATTTACTTCAGGTGCAAACATCACACCAGCTTCTGCCAGCTTAGAACCACCACCTTCATAGGCATAGACTGGTTCCGCTATACCATTGAAACAACGGGAAACGAGTACCACAGGAATACCAAGCTTGATAATATTCATTAATTTTTGTGCGGCTGTAGGGGGGAGATTACCTGCTCCCAACGCTTCAATAACCAGGCCATCTAAACTACTCAAATCAAATAAGTCAAAGACTTCACCGGTCATTCCGGCATAAGCTTTAACAATCGGGACTTTTCCTTTAACAGAAGAAATATCAAGATGTTGATTTTCGCCATCAGTATGGAAATAGAAGAGTTTGTGCTTTGTGGCTAAGCCAACTGGTCCGTGCGTTGGTGTCTGGAAAGTCGAAACATTGGTCGTATGTGTTTTTGTTACATATCGTGCTGAATGAATTTCATCATTCATCACTACAAGAACACCGCGATCATGAGAAGCATCATCAGCAGCAACACGGAGTGCGCTGAGGAAATTATAGATACCATCTGTTCCTAATTCGTTGCTTGAGCGCATTGCGCCTGTCAATACAATTGGCATACCACGTGGAATTGTTGAATCCAAAAAGAAGGCTGTTTCTTCAAGTGTATCCGTGCCGTGAGTGATGACAACACCGTCAAATTCTTCTTGGTCGAAAGCTCTGTTGATACGTTTTTTGATCAAGAGCATTTCTTTTGGGGTGATGTGCGGACTAGGAAGGTTAAAAATATCTTCAGCGACCATGTGAATCGAATCAAGGTGCATATCTACCGAATTCATAGGGTTAACCGCGTTTGGCGCCACGCGACCACTGGCATCTTCCGCCATAGAAATGGTCCCTCCAGTATGCAACACTAAAATCTTTTTCATTAGTCAATTTCCTTTCAAACGTCAATAAAGTAAATTTATTATAGCATATTATAGGAGGGAATAAACAGCGACGAAGCTAAGTCCTCAACCATTTAGAAAATAATTAAAAAGAGTGGCATTTTAAATTTTGGGAACAGCCATTATTCGTGGAATTTTGAAAAAAAACCTGTATAATTAATAGGATAAGAAAGCTTAACGAAGGGTTAAATTTAGCCGATAAGCAATAGACACATGAAGAATTTATGAGTATAAGGCATGGAAATGGATATAAAAGCAGTATTTTTCGATTTAGACGGCACTCTTTTTACGGGGACAAGATCAGTGGCTCCGAGTACGCGCGTTGCTATCGATGAATTAAAACGTAAAGATATATTAGTCGGGATCGCTACAGGACGAGGCCCTGCTTTTGCTTTGCCTTTGATGGAGGAACTTCATTTAGATTTTGCGGTAACTTATAATGGACAATACATTTTTACACCGAAAGCTGTTTTACATGCAGAAGAGATTGATAAGAGGACCTTACGCAAAATCGTTCGTTTTGCCAAAGATAATCATCGAGATATCTCTTTAGGAGCAGCTCATGGTGTTAACGGCTCTAAACTTTTGAAATTTGGTGAAACACGGATGGCAGGGATTATTTCAGGTATTTTACCATCAGGCACTTCGGACATTGCGCGAAACAGTTTCAAGCATGTCGTACGTCGTGTAGTTCCACAGTCCAATTTTCTAAATATCTTACGTGAGCCTATTTATCAAGTCATGATGGTCGCAACTCAATCAGAAACGGAAATGCTTGAAAAAGAATTTCCTAATTTGATGATTACACGCAGCAATCCCTACTCTGTGGATATGATTCCATGTGATTCTGGCAAGCTTCGTGGTATCAAGATGATTGGTGAGCGTTATGGTTTCAATGAACATCAAGTCATGGCCTTTGGTGATTCGGAAAATGATTTAGAAATGTTGACACATGTCGAATATGGTATCGCGATGGGTAATGCTTCTGATCTTGTGAAGCAAAAAGCGACACATGTCACGACAAGTAACAATCATGATGGGATTGCTAAGGCACTTGCGCATTATGGTCTGATTGATTTCTCAACCAGTAATAATTTTATTTCACGTGATCAAAACTTTAATAAAGTAAAAGAATTCCATAAAATGATGGATGGGCGAAGCCAAGAGATTCCGCGTGCTTTTCCACCGCTGGAAGCGGGTTATCGTGCCGGATTTAAGGTCGAAGAAATTGTGGAATTTCTCTATGCTTCAGCAAATGGGGATAGTGATAAGTTTGACGAACTGACAGCAAATCTCCATGCAGATGTGGATAAGGCAGTCCGCAAGGTTAAACGCAAAGCAAAAGACGAAGCGCCGCTGATTGGTGAAGTCGATGCATTGATTGATTTACTTTACTTTACTTATGGAAGTTTAGTGCTTGCTGGTGTTGATCCTTATGATATTTTCAACTTTGTCCATGCAGCAAATATGGGTAAAATTTTCCCAGATGGGCAACCCCATTTTGATCCAGAAACACATAAAATTTTGAAACCTGATGATTGGGAAGAAAAATATGCCCCGGAAGGAAAAATAGAGCGTGAGCTTGAAAGACAAAAGAGAATTGCCTTGCGAAAAGCGCGTGTGCGTGAAGAAGACAACAAGAAAAAATAAAAAAGAAATCGCTGTAAGGCGGTTTTTATGGTTTTCACATCAGAGTCACAAACTCCGCCCCAAAATATGTTATAATAAAGCAGATATAAGCAGACAATTAGGGAGTTTTAGGTGAAAATGAATAAGTTTAAAGCGGTAATTTTTGACATGGACGGTGTCCTCGTTGACACGGAACAATTCTATGCTCAAAGACGTGAAGAATTCTTTAGCAATCATAATATTTCAATTCAACATATGAAATACTCTGATTTTATTGGAGGAAACATGCGAGAAATCTGGCCGCAAATCTTAGGTGTAGATTTTGACCAAGACGAAGCAGCCAAGCTGCATGCAGCATATTTAAAACTAAAAGACAATAATCCACTTCCTTACAAAGAATTGCTTTTCCCGGATGTTAAGGACGTTTTAGAAGCCTTAGAAAAAGATAACTATAAAATCGGTTTAGCTTCAAGTTCGGCCATGCAAGATATTGACGAAATGCTTAATGTACATGGTTTACGCCCCTACTTTCAGTCGATTCTTTCTGGTAATGACTTGAAAGCAACCAAACCGCATCCAGAGATTTATCAGCTGAGCATGAAGGCGCTCAATGTAAAGCCTGAGGAAACCTTAATCATTGAGGATTCCGAAAAAGGTATTGCCGCAGGTAAGGCAGCTGGAGCTACAGTCTGGGCTATTGAAGATACGCGTTTTGGAATGAATCAGGCTGCAGCAGATGCATGGTTCCCCAATCTCACGGCTGTTAAAGAAAAGCTAGAAAGTCTTTCAGCAAACTAACAGCCTTGCGCATTCAAAAATATAGCCAATGTGTAAATAGACGCATAAAAGGAGAAGGAAATGAAAAGTGTACAGAGATTTTCACCAATAACAATTGTGTTAGTCATGGTTATCGTGCAAGCTCTGGAAAGTTTCTTGCTTATCTTTTCGGGCTCACGAATGATGGCTGTGTTCTATCTGTTTTTGATGAACATCCTTATCACAGTCGGCATCTTACTTCAAGCTCGAAATTATCGTTTAAGAAGAGTGGAATTCATCAGAAAAATAAATGATGAAGCAGAAAACTCACTCAATGCAACCTTGGACAATATGCCTATCGGTGTCATTCGCTACAATAAAGAGACCTATGAACCGGAGTGGTTCAATCCCTTTATCGATTTGATTTACCATGGGGATGATCGTGTCCTTGATAAAGAAGAAGTTAAGGCAATTATTCAAAAGTATCATGAAGAAAGAAACCAATTTTTCACGATTGAGAAGAAAAAATATTTTATCACCTTAGATGATGAAAAAAATCTTATTTATTTAGCAGATGCAACTTCTGAGGCTAACAGTCGTGAGAGCTTGCAGGAAAGTCGTGCTGTTATTGGAAGTATTTCGGTTGATAACTATGATGATGTCACCGATTTGATTGCGGACAGTGAACGGACCAAGGTTAATAGTTTGATTGCCAGCAATTTGGAAAGTTTCGCAAGCAAGTACGGTGTTTATTTGCGTCGTGTCTCAAGCAGCCGTTACTATTTCTTTTGTGATTATGGCATTTTGAACCGAATGATTGAGGATAAGTTTTCTTTACTGAAAGATTTTCGGAAAAATTCAGCTGAAAGCAAGATTCCCCTTACCTTATCTGTGGGGGTATCCTATGGCTGGAATGATTTCCCAAGTATTGGTAAAACCTCTCTCAACAACCTTGAGTTAGCCTTAGTTCGCGGTGGGGACCAAGCAGTCCTTCGGGAGAACACACCGCAAGCCAAAACAATTTATTTCGGTGGTAATTCCGAAAGCCGTACTCAAAAATCAAGAACGCGTGCGCGGGCCATCTCAACAGCATTGCAAACTATCATCAGTGAAAGTGAAGATGTCTTTATCGTCGGGCATCGCTTCCCAGATATGGATGCCTTAGGTGCAGCAATTACGATGAAAAACTTTGTCAACATGTCAGGAAAAGAAGCTTATGTGGTTTATGATCCGGAGCAACTGATGCCAGAGGTGAGCCGAGCTATTGATCTAGTAAACGAAACTGAAGAAGGCTTCGCACATATTATTAAACTTGAAACGGCTTTTGATATGAAGACTGAAAACTCCTTGCTTATCATGGTTGATCACTCGAAGACGACACAAACACTCAGTCTTGATTTCTATAAGGCCTTTAGTAAACTGGTTGTTATTGACCATCATCGTCGAGATGATGATTTCCCTGAGCATGCCTTGCTTTCTTATATTGAATCAAGCGCAAGTTCAGCCAGTGAGTTAGCAGTCGAGCTTTTACAATTTCATGAATATAACTCGAAAATGACGGTAACTGATGCTAGTATTGCACTAGCTGGGATTGAGTTGGACACGAAACATTTCACCAAAGCAACAACTTCCCGTACTTTTGAAGTGGCTGCTTATCTACGCTCGCAAGGTGCTGACAATAACCTGATTAAAGGAATTTTGGCTACTGAGTTTGAAAAATATAAAAAAATTAATGAAATTATTCTCAACTCAGAATATGTTGCCCCAGGAGTTGTGGTTGCCTTAGGTAAACCTGACCAAAAATATGATAATGTCGCGACTGCTAAAGCCGCAGACACCTTGCTTGATATGGCAGATGTTCAAGCCGCATTCTCGATTACAAATCATCAAAATGGTTATATTTCCATCTCGGCGCGTTCATTTAAAGATTATAACGTCCAAACGATCATGGAAGCCATGGGAGGTGGCGGACACTTTAATGCCGCTGCAACACAAATATACGAACGAAATATCGATGAAGTCAAAAAGGATCTCATCGCATTAATTAAGGAAAGAGAGAACGAACAATGAAAGTAGTATTTTTAGCAGATGTAAAAGGACAAGGAAAAAAAGGCGAAATCAAAGAAGTACCAACAGGTTATGCAAATAACTTCCTCCTTAAGAAAAATTTAGCAAAAGTTGCAACAAGTGCTGCTGTGGCAGAACTTCAAGGTAAAACAAAAGCTAAAGAAAAAGAAGAAGCTG
>NZ_KQ968939.1:50004-51517 GCF_001578715.1 Lactococcus sp. DD01
GAAGAAGCTGAAGAGCTCGCAGCAGCTAAAGCATTGAAAGAACGTCTTGAACAAGATGATGTAATGGTTGAAATCAAGATGAAGGTTGGAACGACAGGTCACACCTTCGGTGCTGTGGATAAAGCAGATATCGCGAAAGCACTTCAAAGTCAATTGGATGTTAAAGTAGACAAACGTAAAATTCAATTGATTAATAAGATTCAAGCGCTTGGAATTAAAGATGTTCCAATCAAATTGCACCGTGATGTAACAGCTACAGTCAAGGTCAAAGTAAGCGAGAGATAACATGCCTGATATTGATATTATCAAAGCACCACCACAAGATTTAGCCGCCGAACAAGCCGTTTTGGGGGCTATTTTCCTTGATAGTGACCGCTTGATTGAAGTGAAAGAATTTCTTTCTACGGATGACTTTTACAAAAACGCACACAAGATTATTTTCCGAGCCATGGAACACTTGTCGGACAATCGTGAAGCGATTGATGTGTTAACTGTCCGCTCGCTTTTAGAAAATCAAAACGACTTAGAGACTATCGGGGGCATTGCTTACATTGCTGAGCTTGCTACTGCAACACCAACGGCTGCTAATGCCTCCTATTACGCAAAAATTGTTGCTGAAAAATCTTTACTGCGTCAGTTGATTAATAAATTAACACAAAGTGTAGAGAAAGCTTATAGTCAGGAAGATCCAGCCGAGGATGTTCTTGCGGAAGCTGAAAAGTCATTGATCGATGTGCAGCAAGGGCGTAATACATCAAGCTTTCGTCGGATTTCAGATGTCTTGTCGATGAACCTAGACGATCTGGAAGAACGGGCTAAACAAAAATCAACGATTACCGGTATCGCGACAGGTTATCCGGCCTTGGATGCCATGACGACTGGTCTCCATGAGGAGGAACTTATTATTCTTGCTGCACGTCCAGCCGTGGGTAAGACTGCCTTTGCTTTAAATATTGCACAAAATATTGGGACAAAACAAGATAAAACGGTGGCTATCTTTTCATTGGAAATGGGTGCAGAAAGCCTTGTTAACCGGATGCTTGCAGCTGAAGGAACGATTGAATCGCATAACTTACGTACCGGTCAGCTTAATGACGAAGAGTGGAACCAGTATTTTATTGCTATGGGGACACTTTCGAAAGCAAGTATTTACATTGATGATACTCCAGGGATTAAGATTACAGAGATACGGGCACGTTCTCGTAAACTCGCACAGGAAACAGGCAATCTTGGCCTAATCGTTATTGATTATTTGCAGTTGATTTCAGGGACAGGACGAGAAAATCGCCAACAAGAAGTTTCAGAAATTTCACGTCAGTTGAAGATTCTGGCTAAAGAGTTAAAAGTTCCTGTCATTGCTTTGAGTCAGCTTTCACGTGGAGTAGAGCAACGTCAGGATAAGCGTCCTGTCTTATCAGACATTCGTGAATCTGGGTCAATTGAGCAAGATGCTGATATTGTCGCCTTTCTTTATCGGGACGATTATTATGACCGTGCCGGAGCAGATGACGAG
>NZ_KQ968939.1:51736-68816 GCF_001578715.1 Lactococcus sp. DD01
TATTATTGAAAAAAACCGTTCAGGAAGTCGGGGAACTGTCGAGTTACTCTTCCTGAAAGAATACAACAAATTTGCTAGTATCGATAACAGATATGAAGACTAGCATTTCTAGGTGTATTCATGTTATAATGGATGAGATTTAAAATTTAAAATGGTAAGCTAGGCGGAAAACGCCTGTCTTTGCATTTCTAGAGAAAAATTGGAGAGTAAAATGGATAACCAAAATCAAAGCCAAGAAGTAGGAAAAATCGTAGATATCAGAAAACAAGTTGAAGAACATGTTGGTCAAACCATTGAAATTACATCACAATTTGGACGTAAACGTGAAAATCGTCATAAAGTCAACTTGATTGAGACTTATGCCACACACTTTGTTATTGAAAATATTCCAGCACGTGGTCCAAAAACAACAGAGTCTTATCAATATGCTGACATCTTGACTCAAACAATTTTGATTCACTATCCAAATAAATAATTTGTTTATTTGTGAAGTTTTCTAGTAGTGAGTGCTCATGTAACTAACTGCAACAATATCTAGTGTTTGCTTGGTCTTCTACGGAGCCGCTGCATTCACCAAGTAGGTTACATAAAAAGCTTCTCAAACATAAGAATATAAAAATCCAAAGAAAGGAGTAAATATGACATCTTCAAGCCTATCAATGATGCCTGTCAAAGGTGGTTCAGGAAATGCTTTTGTTGGCGAAAGCGACAATAAGCGTGTTTTTATTAAAAAAAATTGTAGCCCTTTTTTGACAAGTGTGTATCTTGAAGGTATTACGCCACAAGTCTTATGGACGAAGCGTACAGCAGAAGGTGACATGTTAGCTGCTCAACCTTGGATTAATGGCCATACGTTGAAACCATATGAAATGAATGATTCACGTATTGGTGAAATTTTGCGGCATTTGCATCAAAGCGAAAAGCTTATTGAAGCCTGTAAAAAGTTAGATAACGAAGTCATGCTTCCAGCTGATCTTTTGGAGCAAGTACTGAGTAAAAGTTCAATCTTTGAAACCAATGGGTTTCTCTCAAATGTCGTTGTGGAACTCTCAGAAAATCTTCCAGAATTAAAGGAAGATGATATCACAGTTGTTCATGGTGATGTGAACCATAAAAACTGGTTGGTTGACGATGAAAGTGATAAAGTTTATCTCGTAGATTGGGATACAGTTCTTTTAAGTAGCCCTTTAGTGGATATAGCACATGTTCTAACACACTATATCAAACCAGAAAACTGGGAAGAGTGGCTCCATCAAGCAGGCTATAAAACAGCTAAAAATATAGAACATGAATTAATCTGGTATGGAAAACTTTCTTTCCTACGTCAGATTTCAGAATATATGGCAAGAGAGCAAATTAAGGAAACAGAGCAAGAAATTGCGCGTTTTCAAAATTTTTGCCGTTTATTTTAAAACTTAGAAAATAAAAATAGGAGGCTTGCCTTCTTATTTTTTCAAAAAATAGGAGAAAAAATGCGCGTAAGAAATCGTAAAGGCGCTGCGGAACACTTAGAAAGTAACGCACATGTTGTTGTAGAAAATCCAGCAGACTTTAAAGGACGTTGGGCAGAGCGTTTTGGAAATGATCATCCCATTCATATTGAAGTTGGATGTGGTAAGGGCGGTTTTATCACAGGCATGGCTGCTCAAAACCCAGAGATTAATTATATTGCGATTGATATGCAACTATCCGTCTTATCTCACGCTTTAGACAAGGCTTTGGAAGCCAACCTACCTAATGTACAAATGATGTTGGTTGATGGCGCAGCATTAACCGAATACTTCGAGGATGCTGAAGTTTCGCGTGTTTATCTGAACTTCAGTGATCCGTGGCCAAAAACACGTCATGAAAAACGCCGTTTGACTTATAAGTCATTTTTAGAAACTTATGAACAAATCTTGCCACCAGAAGGTGAAGTCCACTTTAAAACAGATAACCGTGGTCTATTTGAATATTCATTGGCAAGTATGAGTCAATATGGTATGATTTTAGAAAAAGTCTGGTTAGACTTGCACGCAGATGAAGAATTTGCCAAAGTCAATGTAATGACAGAGTATGAAGCAAAATTCTCAAGCAAGGGGCAAGTGATTTACCGTTTAGAAGCAAAATTCCCAAAGAGAGGTTAAGCTATGAGATGTCCAAAATGTCAATCTGAATCGTCACGAGTAGTAGATTCACGTCAAGCTGATAATATGATTCGTCGTCGACGTGAATGTGAAAATTGTGGAAACCGTTTCACAACTTTTGAGCGGATTGAAGAAATGCCACTTTTGGTCATAAAACGTGACGAAACCCGTGAAGTTTTTAATCGTGATAAAATTATTACTGGAATAGTGCGCAGTGCCCGTAAGCGACCAGTGACGAGTGAATCTATTGAAAAATTGGTTGATCGTGTCGAACAGAGAGTACGCCGCTTAGAGAAAAATGAAGTACGTACCGAAGTTATCGGCGAATTTGTTATGGAAGAATTAATGGATTTGGATGATATTACCTATGTTCGTTTTGCAAGTGTGTACCGTTCCTTCAAAGATGTGAGTGAAATCGAAGATTTACTTAAAAAGATTACGAAAAAAGACTAACGGTTCTATAAAAGAGAAATAAAAGGATGAACTATGAGACCAGGCGATTCATTTTCTATTCTAAATCGAGGAAAAATCAGCTTTGATGCTGATACTTTTTCGCTACTTTACTTGCCCATTATTGGGCGAGATGCTTTTGGGCTTTATCAACTCTTGCGCGTTTTTTCGACGGGCAAGATTTCTCATTTTTTTAGAGTATCTTGATTTTGGTCTCAATCCTTTTATTGAAGCTTTAGATAAACTTTCAGGGATTGGGCTCGTGCGGGTATTTGACCAACAACCGGGCTATCTTATGGAGGTAAAAAGTCCTTTAACTTTTGAAGAATTTTTAGCAGACGAATTTTATAAGCAATTGTTGATTTCACGTATTGGGGAAAATAAAGTTAAAGCTTTGGCAAAAAAACATGAACCGGATGCTTTGGAAATTACAAAAAAATTTCATGAAGTTTATGCTGTGAAATTTGAACCGACTCAGACAGTCGTTCAAGCAGAAAAATTTGACTTGAACTCTTTTAAGAGCATTATGGAAAACCAACATTTGACTTTTGCAAATGAAAATCAGGATATCTTGACTCTCTATGGTTTGGCGGAAAAATTTGATCTTAACTGGTATGAATTATTTAAAGCAGCTGAGCAAACTGCCAATGCTGATAAGACTTTAAATACAGCTAACTTAACAAGAATGCTTGCTGGGAAATCGGAACCTTTGCCTGCCTTATCGGAATTTCCTAAAGGTTTTCAAGATTTGATTGTTATTAGTAAAGAAGTTTCCCCGCGTGATTTTTTAAACAAGCTTAAACAACAAGCTGGTGGTTTTGCTTCGCAAGAAGAACTGAAGATTTTGAATAATTTAGACAAGCAAAATATTACTGATCAAGTACAAAATATTTTGATACACTATGTCTTGATTCAACAAGGGAATGCGAGTCTCAATGCTCGATTTGTCAATACTCTGGCAAATGATTGGCTGCGCCATAAAGTATACAATGCGGAAACCGCAGTGAAAAGAATACTGGAACGTCAGCAGCAAGCAGAACAAAAGCAAAAAAGTAATAAAAATTATAAAAACCCAGGTAAGCTGGTCAAAAAAGCGCCTCAATGGTCCAATGCCAGCTATGTAAACACGACCAGTGCAGAAGATATTGCCAAGTTCGAACAATATAAGGCTTCCCGCCGTAAGGATAAGAAGGAGAATTGAGCATGGAATCAATTGGAGAACTTTTGAGTAAGCGCCCAGATGTACGTGGAAATTTTGACAAGCTCGTTGCTGAAGTGATGAAAAATGAACAAGTTCAAGCTTTTATTTCTGAAAATCAAATGACTGAAGATGAAGTACAGCGTAGCTATTCAAAGTTTTATGAATTTGTTAAAGAGCGAAAAAAATTTGAAGAACATGAAAAAAGGGCAGCTGATGGCTATGAACCTGTCTTGATTATGAATCATGGTTACGCAGATGTTTCCTATCAAACCACAGCAGAATTAGCTCATCGTCAAGAAGTCAGCAATCAATTGCGTCGTGTTCAAATCATTGGTTTACCTAAAGAGATGAAGCAAATAGATTTTTATGCAGATGTCTTCACAGACAATCAAAATCAATTTGACTTGTTTCGGAAAATGGAAAACTTTATCGACAACTTTCCCCAAGAAAAAGGGATTTATATTTATGGTGACTTTGGCGTAGGTAAATCCTTTATTATGGCCGCAATGGCAAATGAGCTCTCGAAAAAAGGCATTTCTACCACTTTATTACACTATCCAACCTTTATTTCTGACCTTGATTTTGACAATGCGAAATATTGGGTCAACGAAATTAAAAAAGTTGAAGTCTTGGTCTTAGATGATATTGGTGCCGAACTCAATAATGCCTGGGTACGCGATAGTATTCTGCAAGTTATTTTACAGCATCGTATGCAAGAAAATCTTCCGACATTTTTCACATCAAATTTAAATATGACAGAGCTTGAGTTACATTTGGCTGAGACTAAAAAAGCAGATGAAATCTGGCCAGCAAAACGTGTCATGGAGCGTGTGAAGTATTTAGCGTCTGAAGTTCGTTTAGAAGGAGTAAATCGCCGACATGAATGAGACAATTGATCTGATGATGCAACATAGTTCAGTACGTAATTTTACGGATGAAAAAATTCCAGAACATGTATTAAAAACGATTGTTGATGCGGGACGTGCAGCACCAAACTGGAAAAACTTTCAATCTTATTCGGTGATTCTTGTGCAATCTCAGGAACAAAAAGATGCTATTTTTGCCCAACAGCCCCAAAAAGCAATTAAAAATTGTGCTGCTTTTTTGGTTTTTGTTGGAGATCTTAATCGAGCTAAAATAGCAGTCGAAATGAACGGTGGTGAGTTTCAACCAGAAGGTGTAGAATCGCTCCTTATTACTTCAGTCGATGCTGCAGTAGCTGGTCAAAATACATTACTTGCTGCTCAGTCTCTTGGTTATGGCGGTGTAATGGTCGGTTTAATTCGTGATCAAGCACGAGAAATTTCTGAGATATTAAACTTGCCTGATTACACTTATCCGATTTTTGCTGTGGCTCTTGGAAAACCTGCACGTGTAAATCCAGTAAAACCTAGATTACCTTATGAAGCTGTTGTATTTCCTGAGAAGTATATTCCACAAGATGAAGAAGTACTGCGCGCCTATGATAAAGTTCAAGATGATTATGCTGGTTCACGTCGTCTCAATTCCACATGGTCAAGTCGAATGGTTGATCAATGGGGAAAACCAGAGCTAAAAGCTTCAACAGAGAATCTTAAAGAAAAAGGACTTTTATGAAGAAAATTCTTTCACCAAAGCTTCCTACTGAGTTAGAAGTTGTCGATTTTACTGCCCTTGAAGATAATGAAGCCTACCAAGTAGAGTTGAAAAATCAAGAAATCTATTTAGAGGAACGACAACTTTTCAGTGGCTGTCGTCTACAAAATATCAATTTTGAGTTAGATGTGACTGCCGATTTAGAATTTACGGATTGTGTTTTTGAAAAGTGTGATTTTTCTAACCTTATCTTTTCTAAATTTGGCTTTTATCGTTGTATTTTTAAAGATTGTAAATTGCTAGGTACTGAATTTACCAATGCTTTTTTGCAGGATGTCCAATTTCAGGATTGTTTGCTTAATTACGTTAATTTTTCAAGTGCGCGCTTGAAGAACGTGCTCTTTGCAGACAGTATGATGAAAGAAAGTCTATTTATTGCTAGTCAATTTAAGCAGGTACGCTTTGAAGGGAACGACTTGGAGCTTACGAATTTCTGGGAAACTGCTTTATCCGGAATTGATTTTTCAAGTAACACCTTTGAGCGCCTTGACGTGAGTCCTGAACTGGCTAAAAACATTAAAGTTAATCTAAGTCAAGCAGCTTTCTTTGCCGCTTTACATGGAATTGAGATTGTCTAAGTCTTGGAAGATTCAAGACTTTTTATTTTAAAATAGCCTATCAGAATTGACCATTTAATTTAAAAACCGCTTTAGCTCAAAGCGGTTTTTAAATTAAAAAAATTTTTAAAGAAGAGTCCAATTACTAAAGAAAACGTTTTCTTGTTTTGGACCCAACAGCTTAATTTCGAAGCAAAAATTAGGCTATAATTTAATTGTGAGGAAAAAAGATGCTTAGTTATAACTTAGATATCCTACTATTTTCAGAAAGACGTTTCTGGAAACTCGATAAAATACTCGAAGTTACTGGACTCAAAAGCCCTGAATTTCAGAGACAACTTGTCGAATTAAATCAAATATTGCAAGATAAAAATCAAAGACCGCTAGAATTTACCAATAATGTATTAGCGATTCCTGAAAAACTAGAAAGTTTCGAAGAAATTCGCTTTAATATCGAAGAATATGAACTAACATTGAGTGAAGAGAAGCGTCAACTCCTGATTTATTTACTTTGCTTTTCTAAACGTTCAATATTAGCCATCAGTGATTTTCAGTCCCTTTTAAATGTAAGTCGAAATACTGTCTTATCTGATATTAAAAAGTTGCGTCAGCAGCTAGATAACGAAAACATACGTCTAGAATACTCACGCAAGTTAGGCTTTTACCTCCAAGGGGCATCGAAAGAATTACGTAAAACGACCTGGCGTTTCTTACAAGAACTCCATGAAGAGAGTGATTACTATGTTTTGTCGAAGCATCTCAATCTTAAAAAACCCCTCTTTATACACCAAGTAGAACAGCAAATCAGTCGCTTAATTGCTGAATTAAGTGTACAGGTTATCCATAGTCGGTATCTTCCGATGCTGATATACCTTGCTTTACTTCAATCACATCTTGGAGAAACAGATCTATTTCAGGAAGATGTACTGGAAGTTGAAGCATTACTGATTGGCATGAGTGATGGCAACTTTGAAAAGTCTGGTTTTGATTTTCTTTATCGTATTGGCTTTGAGATTATGGAAAATGTAATGAAACTTGCAGCGGTTCAGTTTGAAGATTTTACAAAAACCTTCGCTGCCTTACGTGCCCATCTGGTTCCTGCCTATTTTCGACTGAAATACCACTTCGAAATAGAGAATGTTCTTTTGGACAAAATAAAAACAGATTATTCCTCTCTGTTTGAATTAATGGACCTTGCTTTATCACCATTACACGAGGCTTGTGGAGAAATTTCCGAAGCGGAACGCGCCTACTTTGTCATTCTCTTTGGTGGAGAAATTTATAAAAAAAAGTATACACAAAGTTTTCGTGCTATTGTCTTATGTGTAAACGGTATAAGCTCAAGTTTAATTATGCGTAAACGATTGGAAAATATGTTTCCCAGCATGACTTTTATCCTGAGTACAGTCGTCTCTGATTTGGACAAAATTCCTGCTTTTTCTTATGATATTATCTTTTCGACAGTACCTGTGATGACTGATAAAAAACTCTATGTTATGTCAGCTTTTCCAGACAGTGAAGAAGAGACAAGACTTTACAATCGCTTAGCACAAGATTTTAATTTACCTGGCTTTTATAAACCAAATGCTAGAGCTATCTTACGTGCTATCGAACCTTACGTCGACATTAAAAGTAATGCGACCAAGAAGCAACTGACGCGGATTATTGACCGCAAGCTAAACAACAAAAAGACAGAAAGTGAGGCATTAGGTGTAATGCTTTCAGATTTATTAACTAAAGAAAAGATTCATTTTACAGATGAGAAACTTGACTGGCGGAGCGCAATTGAGCTTGCAGCTCAGCCATTATTGAATCAAGGAGAAATCGAACCCTCTTATATTTCAGCTATTATTAATCGTGTAGAGGAATTTGGCCCTTATATTGATTTAGGTATGGGCATTGCGTTGCCGCATGCGCGTCCTGAAGATGGGGTTAAAAAGCTCGGTATGTCATTTCTTAGATGTGAACAACCAGTATATCTTCAAGATGATCTCAAACATGAAATAAAGATTTTCATTGTCCTTGCAGCTATTGATAATGAAACGCATCTTCGCGCCTTATCTACTTTAACCCAAATATTATCAAATAAAGATGAACTCAACAAAATGCTAACTGTAGAAACAGTAGCAGAACTCGAACAAATTTTTGCAGAAAAAGAAGGAGAATAATATGAAAATCGCATGTGTATGTCAATCAGGATTAGGAACAAGTTTTATGGTACAAATGAATCTTCAAGCCCTTTTACAAGAAATGGGCTTAGATGTTAATGACTTTGAACTTGATCATATGGATGTGGGATCAGCTACACCAGATTCTGCGGATTATTTCTTTGTGGAGTCCACATTAACAACAGCTTTGCCTAATATTCCAACAGAAAAGATTGTACCTTTGTCTTCAATTATTGATCGAGATGCTGCGCGTGAAGCACTGGTTAAAGTCTTAGATGAAAGAGGGATTGCCCACAACTAAGCAAAAAAAGTAATTAAAAAGAATCGAAAATAAACTTAGGAGAACAAAAAAATGAATGGAGTTTTAAACTTTATTGTCTCTGTTGCGACGACGCCTGCCCTACTTGTTGGTTTAATTGCCATGCTTGGACTAATCTTACAAAAGAAACCAGCAACAGCAGTTATTCAAGGGTCAGTGAAGACCTTTGCTGGATTCTTGGTCTTGGTTGGAGGAGCTGGTATCTTGGTGGGTGCGCTTGCACCTTTTGCCGATATGTTCCAACATGCCTTTCATGTGAAAGGTATTGTCCCAACCAATGAAGGTGTGGTTGCCTTAGCACTCGTTGAGTACGGGACACCGACGGCCTTGATTATGCTTGTCGGGATGATTGTGAATATTCTGCTTGCTCGCTTTACACGATTTAAATACATCTTCTTGACAGGTCAAGCCATGCTCTATGTTTCTTGTATGGCGGCGGTGATTCTTGTTTCTGCCGGAATGGGCGAAACTTGGATAACCATTCTTCTTGGCGGTATCTTTGAAGGAACGCTTTTAACAGTCACACCTGCTATTTGTCAGCCATTTATGCGTAAAATCACAGGAACTGATAATGTAGCGATGGGACATACAGGTAATATTGGATATGCTCTTGCAGGATGGCTCGGTAAAACTTTTGGTGATCCTGATCCTGAAAAATCAACAGAAAAGTTGAACATTCCTAAATCATTGGGCTTTTTACGAGATTCGACAGTATCCATTTCCTTACTGATGGCTGCAGTCTATATCCTTTTAGCTATAGCCGCAGGTCCATCTTATGTCGAAACAGAGCTTTCTAGCGGTACAAACTTTGTGATTTTCTCTCTTGTTCAAGCAGGAACTTTTGCAGCAGGATTTGTCGTTGTTCTACAAGGGGTGCGTATGATTTTAGCCGAAATCGTACCGGCTTTTCAAGGGATTGCCCAAAAATTGGTTCCCAACTCAAAACCGGCTTTGGATGTACCAATCGTCTTTCCTTATGCACCAAATGCGGTATTGATTGGTTTCTTCGTTTCATTTATCACAGGATGTTTATCAATGGTTGCGATGCTTGTTATGGGGACAACGGTTATCATTCCGGGTGTTGTCGGGCATTTCTTCTGCGGTGCAGCAGCAGCAATATTCGGTAATGCCAATGGCGGACGACGTGGAGCAGTGATTGGAGCAATTGCTAATGGGCTCCTCTTATCTTGGTTACCTCTTTTCATTATTCCATCTTTAGGTGCTTTCGGAGCAGATGCTTCAGCCACATTTGCGGATACAGATTACCTGATTCCAGGTATCATTGTTGGCCGAGTTGGTGAAATGGGATCTGGTGCAATTGCCGCTCTGATCCTAGGATTTCTCGCTGTTGTCCTGATTCTTAGTGCAGTCTTAAATGCCAGAGATAAAGCCAAAGTTTAAGTCAATGTCAATGTTTACAAAAATCAGTTTTCGCTCAGGAAATCTGATTTTTTAGTAAGATGAAAATAAAAAACGTTTTCAATTATGTTATAATAAAATGTATTATCAAAAGATTAAATGGAGAAAAATATGTTTGACAACACCGATCAGTTAGCTGTAAATTCAATCCGTACTTTGTCAATGGATGCTATCCAAAAAGCAAATTCTGGACATCCAGGATTGCCAATGGGTGCGGCACCAATGGCTTATGTTCTTTGGAGCAAGTTTTTGAATGTGAACCCACAAACAGGGCGTAAATGGTCTAACCGCGACCGCTTTGTCCTCTCTGCAGGACACGGTTCGGCCATGCTTTACAGTCTTTTACACTTGGCAGGCTATAAAGTATCAATGGATGACTTGAAAAACTTCCGCCAATGGGGCTCAAAAACTCCAGGGCATCCTGAAGTAGACTGGACAGATGGTGTAGAAGCGACTACAGGTCCTTTAGGACAAGGTATCGCCAATGCTGTCGGTATGGCAATGGCCGAAGCTCATTTAGCTGCTACTTACAATAAACCAGATTTTGATATTGTAGATCACTATACTTATGCCTTAAATGGTGACGGTGATCTTATGGAAGGTGTTTCTCAAGAAGCAGCTTCACTCGCTGGTAAATTAAAACTCGGAAAACTTGTGCTTTTCTATGATTCAAATAATATCTCTCTTGATGGTGATTTGGATAAATCATTTATTGATGATATTAAAATGCGTTTTGAAAGCTACGGTTGGCAACATATCTTGGTCAAAGACGGCAACGATTTGACTGAAATTGCAGCAGCTGTAGAGCAAGCAAAAGCTGAAACTGAAAAACCAACAATTATTGAAGTTAAGACTGTTATTGGATTTGGTGCTGAAAAACAAGGCACTTCAGCAGTACACGGTGCTCCTCTTGGTGCAGAAGGTATAGAATTTGCGAAGAAAGCTTACGGCTGGGACTATCCAGAATTCACTGTTCCTGAAGAAGTGACTGAGCGTTTCCGTCAAACATTGAATACACGTGGCGAAGCCATGGAACAAGGATGGAATGATACTTTCAAGGCTTATGCTGAAAAATATCCAGAACTTGCTGAACAATATGTAAAAGCATTTGAAAATGAAACTCCTGAACTTGATTTAAGCAAGCATGAACTTGGTTCAAGCAAAGCTTCACGTGTAACTTCACAAGAAGCTATCCAAGAACTCTCAGCACAAATGCCAAACCTTTGGGGTGGCTCAGCTGACTTATCAGCATCAAACAATACAATGGCTAAAAATGATACAGACTTTATGCCGGATAACTACGCTGGTCGTAACATTTGGTTTGGTGTCCGTGAATTTGCGATGGGTGCAATTATGAACGGTATTGCCCTTCACGGCGGTACACGCGTTTATGGTGGTACATTCTTCGTCTTCAGTAATTACATGCTTCCAGCAGTACGTATGGCTGCACTTCAAGAATTGCCTGTTACCTATGTTTGGACTCATGATTCAATCGCAGTTGGTGAAGATGGTCCAACACACGAGCCTGTTGAACAATTGGCTTCAGTACGTTCTATGCCAAACTTAGATACTATCCGCCCTGCAGATGGTAATGAAGTGGTTGCCGCATGGCGTCGTGCAGCTTCAAGCAAAAAACGTCCAACAGCGCTTGTTTTGACACGTCAAAACTTGCCAGTTCTTGAAGGAACAGCACAATTGGCTGAAGAAGGCCTCAATCGTGGTGCCTACATTCTCTCTAAAGAAGAAGGTGAGCTTGAAGGAATTATCATCGCGACAGGTTCAGAAGTAGCACTTGCGCTTGAAGCTAAAAAAGAGTTAGGAAAAGGCGTACGTGTCGTTTCTATGCCTTCAATGAATATCTTTGACGAACAATCTGCAGAGTATAAAGAAGAAATTCTTCCGAAAAATGTCTGCTGCCGTTTGGCTGTCGAAGCAGGAACAAGCTTCGGTTGGGCGAAATATATTGGTTTAGCAGGAGCTACAGTCACAGTAGATAAATGGGGCGCTTCAGCACCTGCCAATATCGTTTTACCAGAATATGGTTTTACAGTAGAAAATGTTGTTAAAACATATAAAGAAATGAAAGACAACTGCCCTAAAGATTGCTGCTAATCGAAAATCATGCGGTAAAAAAGCTTTTGTTGCACTGAGACTTGCAGATTATGCTATAATAAGTTCATGCGATGAGTCGATCTTCTACGTTAGTAGATTATTGAAGCACAGGAGTTCTGGAACATTTGGTTGTTCGTGCAGGAAGCATGAGAACTTGTTAGCGCGTGTGAACCGCTCTGACACAATGAAAGTTGCCTGAAAGATCTCTCTTTTGAGAGGTCTTTTTTTTGTGAAATAAAGCGTGGAAAGATCAGTTGTTTCCTTTGGAATTAATGATATAATAGAGGGGTGTAAATCTATCTATTATATTTTAGGAGAGACTATTGAGCGTAATGATGTACAGCCTTTTTGATGTAGAGGGTAATGCAGAAGCGATAATATCTTATACAGAAAATGCGATGAAAAAAGAAGGAAAAACTTCAGAAGAAATAGAATTGTATAAATCTGAAGTTGAAAACAGTGATTATCCCGGACTTGTCAGTGTATCTGTGAGTATGTTGGATGAGTTGAATGGGATGCACACCCGCCAAGAAGTGAAACATATAGAGTAGGTAAAAAGTAGAGTATTTTTGAAATACTCGCTTTTTTGATAGAAAAATAATAATGTCTTGAAAGAATCTAAAATATAGGAAAAATAAGGTTTCTAAGCCACTGAATTTGTGAAGTTTGTGAATTCACGAACTTCACAAGCGCTTACAAAAGAAATGCGAAAGAAGTGTGCTAAACTTATATTGTAAAAATATTTACAAGCTTTTACAATAAAAAAAGGAGATTTTCCAACATGAAAATCGTTATTATAGGCACAAATCACGCAGGTATTGCTGCGGCAAATACATTATTAGACAACTATCCTGGTCATGAAATTACCATGATAGACCGTAATAGTAATATGAGTTACTTGGGCTGTGGGACAGCTTTATGGGTGGGTCGTCAAATTGATCAACCGAATGAACTTTTCTATGCACGACCAGATGATTTTGAAGCAAAAGGTGCGAAGGTGTTGACTGAAACTGAAGTTTCGTCTATTGATTTCGAGCATAAAAAAGTGTATTCTACAACAAAATCTGGAGAAGAGCGTGTGGAAGATTATGACAAACTTATTCTTGCGATGGGTTCAAGACCAATCATTCCTAAAATTACAGGTAATGAATTAGAAGGTATTCATTTTCTCAAACTCTTTCAAGAAGGACAAGCAGTAGATGAGGAATTTGCTAAGGAAGAAGTGAAACGTATTGCAGTTATTGGGGCGGGCTACATCGGTACAGAAATAGCTGAAGCAGCAAAACGCCGTGGAAAAGAAGTTTTATTGTTTGATGCGGAAAGCACATCTTTAGCTTCATATTATGACGAAGACTTTGCGAAAGGAATGGACGAAAACCTTTCAAATCATGGAGTAGAGCTTCATTTTGGTGAAACTGCTGAAGCTTTTAAAGGTACAAATGGTCGGGTTTCTCAAATTGTGACCAATAAAGAGACTTACGATGTGGATATGGTAATTAACTGTATCGGTTTTACAGCAAACAGCGCTCTTGTGGGAGACAAACTCGACACACTTCGAAATGGAGCAGTGAAGGTAGATAAACATCAACAGACAAGTAATCCCGATGTCTATGCAGTTGGAGATGTAGCTACGATTTATTCAAATGCTCTACAAGATTTTACATATATTGCTCTTGCTTCTAATGCGGTACGCTCAGGGATTGTCGCTGGACACAACATTGGCGGAACAGCCCTAGAATCAGCTGGTGTTCAAGGGTCAAATGGTATCTCAATCTTCGGCTATAATATGACTTCTACAGGTTTCTCTGTTAAGGCCGCTCAAAAATTTGGTTTAGATGTTGCTTATACTGATTTTGAAGATAAGCAAAAAGCTTGGTTCCTTCATGAAAATAATGATAGCGTGAAAATTCGTATTGTTTATGAAAAATCAAGCAGACGTATCGTAGGTGCGCAAATGGCGAGCTATGGGGAAATTATCGCGGGAAATATCAATATGTTCAGCTTGGCTATCCAAGATCAAAAAACAATTGATGAACTTGCGCTTCTCGATTTGTTCTTCTTACCCCACTTTAACAGTCCTTATAACTATATGACTGTTGCTGCTTTGAAGGCAGAATAACATCAAAATGTAACGTTGACATCTAAGGATATAAGACACAAAAATCGCTAAAATACACTTTAGTGATTTTTTGTTAAATTAAGTTACATTTGTGCAATATTGTCTAATGTTATATAATAGAAAAAAATTGACGAGGTAAATGGAGGAAACGGTATTGTGTTAAAATATTTAGACGAAGATGATTTTAAAAAACTTCAAATTTTATATTATTTAGAAAATCATCATCTCTCAACGGTACTTTTTGATGACTTAATTGAAGAATTGCACCTTAATAATTATCAAGTTAAGAAGCTCTTATCTGAGATACAAGCAGAAATTAAATCTTGGAAATTAGAGAATTATTACCTCATTGATCTCCAGACGCAGAAAAGTTTCGTACGTTACGAAAGAAGAACCCAAGGAAACATTATGCTGCTCTTAAACCATTACGTTAAGAGATCACAGATGCAAGCCTTGATTCGGGCAATTTTTACTGAAGAAGTGAACAAGATTGCTGAACTCGAAGATGTCGTCTTTTTATCAAAGTCAGCCACCTATAAACTGGTCAAAAAATTTACGGATTTAACCAAGGAATATGATGTAACTATTGATAAAAACATGCGCTTTGCTGGTGAAGAATGGAAGATTAGAGAGTTTCTCTATAATTTCTATCATACCTTGTATGGCGATCTTTATAAGAGTTTTTCGGAAGATGTAGCGACGGACCTTGAACAAATGATAAAAGCTTTAGAGGAGATAGAGGGGCTTTTTATCCGGGGTCTAAGTTTAACAGATAGAACAAAATTGTTGTATCGTCTCTTTGTTATCTATACGAGAAATTATTTAGGAAATAAGGCTTCAGCGCAAGATTTCATGAAGATTGACAGTCGGTTTATTGAGCCTATAGCCCAGATTTTACGGCATTATCTCGATGGTTCTAATGAAGACGTCTTGGAAGAGACCTATGAGCTTCTTTATTTTCTTTCAAGTGAGAGCATTACGGCACATTGTGATTTTAAAATTCCAACGAATGTAAGAGAGTTAACACTAGCTTTTACGGAGAGTTTCAATACTAAATTTAAAGAACACCAAAACGAACTAAACCAAGCAGAAGTACAAGTAGAGTTAAACAACATCCATCTTCGCTTATTGGTTTCTCTAAGAGCAAACTTTGATGTATCCAGTTTGAATGATTTTAACTTCATGGGCGAAAATTATGAAGATATTGAGCTCTTTTGTAATAACTTTGCAGACAAAATGTTATTGGATACGCGATATGCGACTTTATTTCAAGAAAAACACCAAGCCCTTGTTCGTGAATATATGTTTTTAATTTTGTGTCATACCACTGCTTATCGTACGAGACGTCCAGTAAAGATTTGTGTGGACTTTTCATATGGTATCTCTTATAACAGATATATTCTTGAAAATATCAAGTCACTAGGATTTTTAAATATTGAAGCCAGTGAAGGAAAAAATAAAGAAGATATTGACATCTATCTTTCTAATCTTCCTTCGCGAGAAGTTGAAGCAGAACAAATTATTTGGGCATCACCACCCACATCTTATGACTGGGAATTTTTTGGCAATACAGTAGTTAAAGTAAAAAAAGACAACTTTAATGCCTAGTTGTTTTTTTTATTTTTTTTCAAAATAAAATAAAAAATGACTTCTTTACGCTTAAATGTTAAAATTACCATAACTAAGCAAATGAGAAGAGTAAAAAGATGAAGTAAAGGATAAGAAGTATGGTAGGATTATTATTCGTGTTCCTATATTTTAAACGGCTTCACATTGAAGCACTTCAACATTAACCAATAGATCAACTTCAAGGAAAGGAGGGAGAAGTAATGAAAACCTTTATTGTTATGCTGTGGCTCTTGTCTTCTGTGCAGTTGACAGAGCTAGGAGAGGCAGAAGAAGTTAAAGTCAACTATGGAAATGATGCAGCCATCCAGTATTCGACGGGTGAATTTTCAATTGACTTTGTCAGCAGTCTGGATTTTGGGACGAATGAAATTTCTAACCAAAATCAAGTTTATTTTGCACAAGCTCAACGTTATTATAAATCGACACTTGTTACGCCTAACTTTATTCAAATAACAGATAATCGTGGCACATTAAAAGGCTGGACACTTAAAGTTTACGAAAAGGAACAATTTAAAGCAGAAGAGTATTCTCAATATCAAGAGTTAAAAGGCGCTTCTCTCTCTTTTCACAAACCTATTTTAGTGACGAATAACAATGCCCAACAGCCTCAAGCTTATGAGGTAGGAAACTTGGTGCCGGGAGTTGAAACGCTAGTGGCTCAAGCCAAAGTTGGGGAAGGTGCGGGCACTTGGATAATTCGTTGGGGAAATAAGGAAGATCTCTTTTCAAGAAAGTTTTCTACGGGTGCTAAAGATATCCAAAAATATTTCACTTCATCCGTTAGTCTTTATGTTCCAGGCGATACACCAAAAGAGGCTACAACTTATCGCACAAACTTAACATGGATATTAAGTGAACTACCAGATAACCAATAAAATTAAAAAGGAGTAACCCTGATGAAAAAAGCAAATAAACGAGCATCTAAGATTACTTATTTGTTTGTTTGCGGGTTTGTATTGTTATCTTTTAGTTTAGCAGGGCCAAAGGCTCAGACTGTTTCTGAAGCAGCTGAAATCATGAATCCGCTCTCACCTGACGATAAGGTTATACCTCAAGAACCAGAACCCATTACAGTACCGCCGGCTTCAGAAGAGGAAAAAGCTCAAATACCACCTAAAAAGTCTGAAGCACAAGGTGACAGAAAAGAAGAAAGACAGAAAAAGCAAGAAAAAAAGAAGAAAATCTTTTTTGCACCAGACACAACAGTTGCACTTGAACAATCACAAAAGATTAGAATCTTAGATGGAGATACATCTACATCAACGACTACGGGAAAGGTTCTGTCCATTATGTCAGGGCGTTTGCTCTTTGGAAGTAAGTAATAATAATAAATAAAAAAATCACA
>NZ_KQ968939.1:69147-88800 GCF_001578715.1 Lactococcus sp. DD01
TCAGGTGATTTTTTTATTTATTATTTGTCATAGTCTCCAGATATAAATAAGAAAGACTAGAGCAAGTATTAGAACAACCAAAAGTGGTAGGATAAATTTCAACCAGTAAGTTTTTGTTTGTTTTTTTTGGATAGCGTTTTGCTTCTCGTGGAAGGCAGCTTGGACTTTTTTTACGGGTGACTCAGCTACTTTTTTAGCAGTAATGAGTACACGATAAGGTGTTTCGGTGGCGCTGTTACAAGTGATTAAGTAGAGATAATTCGGGCCTTTATCTTGCAGTTCTGAAAGATCAGTTTCTCTAATGATACGGTTGGACTCAACTTTATAAGCATAATAATTATCGAAGTAGCGAACGTATACATCGGCACCGTTTTCTAGCTCTTGAATGCCTCCGAAAAGAAGACTAGAGTCGTACTGTACATGATGACCAATAATCGTCAAGCTATGGGATTCAGGGTTACGATCTGGAAAGAGGCTTACAGTTCCCTGAGCCATATTTTCTTGTGTAAGTCCTACAAAGATGGGTTGACTCACGGCTACGCTTGGTGCAACAATTTGTCCGAGAGCACTTTTGTTTTGATTCACTGAGGCTTTAAGTACATCTTTTAAGCGAGGAGCCTGAATTGGCTCAGGATCAGCTACATCTTTTGGCAAATCTGTTCTTATGGTTTCTATTTTCATAAGTTGAGAATGGGTAGCTATACTAAAATATTTTGAGAAAGGAATAGAAAGTATGCCCAGCATTAGAATTAAGAGCAGAGTAATCAATAATTTTAAACGTTTTTTCTTCATTTTTGTTCCTTTCATATTTTTTTAATCATAGCAAAATGAAAATCTTTTGTAAATATCCTCTTTTATTTTGAATTTGAATGCAGTATTCTTTTAAAGATATAGAAGTTGTAATCCTTTGATTTATAAGGGATTAGAGCATTATTTTTTATTTTTTTTTGTTAAAAAAATATAAAAGAAAAAAGACAGTAAAATAAGATTGACTTAAGAACAAGCCATGTGATTAAATAAGAGTGTGGTTTGAAGTGAGTGACGTCTAACTTCATGACCTCAAATTAAACAAAGCTAAAAGAGTTGGAGGTGAAATGTTAAAGAAAATTTTATGTGTTATTATTCTCCTGACGGTTACAGGTTCTCTGGGGGCTCAAGCTCAAGCAGAAGATGTGACATACAGCAATCGTGACAGTATCGGCTTTGTCGGGGAATATGATTTTAAGGATCAACAGAAAGATAACCAAGATAAAAATAACGGTTTAACTTCATCTGAAAATAGACAAATTGGAAATACAATTCCCAATGCTGGGGATTCAAACTCTTTGCCCTATCTCGTGTTCTCTGCTCTAGGAGGACTGCTCATCATACTTAGTACAAGAAGTATAATCAAAAATAATTACCAACATAACTTAGAAAAAAAGATCTAGAAAGATTTTAGTAGGCGTACACATTATGAACAAAATTATATTGAAATCAACAGCCACATTAGCTACTTTGATGGCTATTGCTCCAATCGCTGCCACATCAGTATTTGCGGCAGATGCAAACTATTCTACTCCAGGAGATGTAGAATTTGTCACAGGCGATACAGGCACAAAACCTGTGGACCCCGAAAATCCAGGAGCAACAGTAGATCCAGAAAACCCAGATCCAAATATTCCAGTATTGCCACCTGTAGAAGTAACAAAAGGTTTGAGCTTGGACTTTGCATCAAGTCTTTCATTTGGACAACAAAAAATTAGTTCAACAGATGAAATTTACTATGCACATGGACAGAAAGTTCTTGATGGAAGCGGTACGGTCAGTGGTATTGTTCCGAACTACGCTCAAGTAACTGATGTACGGGGGACTTTTGCAGGATGGACACTCTCTGTAGCGACAGATGGACAATTCAGAGAAAAAGGTACAGATATGACTGCAACACCTGAAGCGGGCGCTCCTCTTGGAACATACTTGACTGGTGCACAACTTAAGTTCAGTAAAGGTGTATCAAACGGAATAGTTACTGGGGCAAAGCCTTCAAATGTTAATGCTTCAACATTCGCTTTAAGTACTTCAGATCAAGTAATCATGTCAGCTAAGGCTAATGAAGGTATGGGAACTTGGACCTATGCATTAGGAGCTACAGCGGATTACGATGCATCTGCAACAGCAAAAGATGCCGTTGCTACTCAATCACCAATCACACTAACTGTTCCGGGAAGTACAGCTAAAAAAGCTTCAGGCTATACAACAAACCTTATCTGGAAACTTTCGGATACACCAGGAAACTAAAAACTGGTTGATGAAAGGCAGGTAGAATGAAAAAAGAACTCGTATATAGTACAAGCTTGATTCTGGCTGCAATAGTCTGCGCTATTTCTTCAGAAAGTATTACAGCTGAATCTGTAAATTACTCATCGTTTGGTCAAGTTGGTTTTGTTGCTGGAAACGAGATAACGCCTCCTGTCAGTCCAGGACCAGAAGAACCAGGAAAGCCCGTTTCTCCTGTATGGCCTGGAGGAGTTACGCCTCCACCCGGAACACCGGGGCCTCTATCCATAGATTATGCTTCATCGTTTGATTTTGGAATTAATAATATTTCCACTCAAGATAAAATCTACTATGCAAAGTCGCAAAAGTATGCAGATTCGACATTGGAAACACCAAATTATATCCAAATTACCGATAATCGCGGAACGACAGCGGGATGGACTTTAAAAGTTCGAGAAGTAGCCCAATTTCACCAAGAAAATACAGCTGCAAAACATCCAGTTTTAGAAGGCGCAATGCTTTCTTTAGTGAATCCCAAAACAGTTTCCTTGAACGAGGATACACCGCCAACTGCACAAGAAGTGCTTGATCTTGTTCCTGAAAAAGAAACAGTAGTGGCAACAGCCGTAAAAGGTGCTGGTGCCGGTACATGGATTATACGATGGGGCAGTGAACTTGTAGCGCAAGATACACTGAACCAAGCGGAACAACGTGTAAAAGAGAACTTTAGTAAGGATGTTCAGCTTTTTGTTCCGGGAAAAACGGTTAAGGAGGCGGCTTCTTACACCACACAACTGAATTGGATTCTTTCTGAACTTCCTCAGAATGGATGAAAATCATACAAAAATAAAGAATAAGGAAAAATAAAAATGAAAACTAAAAAGATTATTTCTCTCGCAGCACTTGCTCTAATTGCTTCATCTACTGGAGCATCAACAGTCTTTGCGGCTGACGGCGGAGTATATAGCTCTGACAGTACAATTACTTATACTCCGGCAAGTGGCCCAACTGATCCAGTTGATCCAGGTAACCCAGGAATTACAGTTGATCCTGAAGGCCCAAAAAACCCTGGTACCGATGGTCCTCTCTCAATTGATTATGCGTCGAATTTTAATTTTGGTACGCAAGAAATCACTTCTGCTGATAAAATATATTTTGCAGCAGCAACAACACTCACGGATAAAACAACACGTCCAAACTGGGTCCAAGTTACAGATAATCGTGGAACACTTGCTGGTTGGTCTCTTTCTCTTCAAGCTTCAGAATTCACAAACGGAAAAACAGGTACAGGTTCTGTATTGAGTGGTGCTACTTTGAAACTTGAAAATGGTCATATTGTTTCAGCTTCCGATGCAGCAGCAGACCAATCGGTAGCTTCTGTAACCTTAACACCTGGAACTTCATCAGGAACAATCCTTGGCGCTACTGCCGGTAAAGGGACAGGTACAAACTTACTTGTGTGGGGAGATGATACAACTAAGGCTTCTTCTGTTTCATTAGCAGTCCCAGGTAAAACAACAAAATTAGCTGATACTTATAAATCAACCCTAACGTGGACATTGACAGATACTCCAGCAAATTAAGTTCTTTAACTTTATGAGCAGCTTTTATGTGAAAGCACAAAAGGAAGATACATATCAAGTAAAGGCGAAACTCACAGCATTGTAAATTTTTCAAAGAATTATATTTCCCTCTCGCAAGAGAGGGAAATAAGGCATTATTTATACAATTATTATTTATCTTCAAAATATCATAATCGAGGTTATACAAAAATGAAAAACTTAAAAAAATGGGTCGCTCTTACAGTTGCACTAACAGGAATGGTTGCCTTTGGGAAACCAGCTTTTGCCAATCAGTTTAACTTTAGCGTGAAAGCAATTCTTCCGGAAAATCAGGCAAGTAAGGCATCATATTTCGATATTCTTATGGCACCAGGGCAAGAACAGACACTTTCTGTAGAACTGAGTAATTCAACGGACAAAACAGTTACTGTTGAGCAAGGTTTAGCAAGTGCAACTACCAATCTAAACGGGGTCGTAGAATATTCGCCAAATAAAATCAAGCCCGATGCTTCATTAAAATATAATATGAAGGACTATGTCAAACTTGATCAAGAAATTGTCCTAGCTCCCAAAACGACTAAAACTATAAAAATCAATGCGAAGATGCCCAATTCAGCTTTTAAAGGCTATATGGCTGGCGGATTGACTTATAAGGAAAAGTCGAGTGAGGACAAAACAACAGACACTAAGGGAATTAGTATTCAAAATGAATATGCTTATGTAGTTGCACTTTTAATGAGTCAATCTCAAGATAAAGTAAAACCAGATTTGAAACTGACAAAAGTTTCTCCTGATCAAGTCAACTATCGTAATGTCATCAATGCTAACTTGCAAAACCCAACAATGGGCTATCTCAATCAAATGCAGTTATCCGCAACTGTTAAGGGACTGGATAATCCGAAGATTGAGTATAAATCAAGCAAAGAAATGATGCAGATGGCGCCAAATTCTAACTTTGACTATCCTATTTCTCTAAATGGTGAGAAATTACAAGCAGGAAAATATCAAATCAAAATGCTGGTACATGGTCAAAAAGACGAGAACGGCAAATATCTTGTTAAAGACGATAAAGGAAATGAAACAAGATATAGATATGAATGGACTTTCACAAAAGATTTCGAAATCGCAGCAGACAAAGCGCGTGAGCTTAATAAAAAAGATGTGACCATAAAAGAAGATAATTCTTGGATGAAATGGTTAATCCTTGCCTTGATTCTCTTACTTTTGATCTTTATCCTCTTCTTTATCCTTTGGAAACGTCGTAAAAAAGAAGAAGACGAAAAAGCAGCTCGTATTGCTGAGCTTGAGCAAAAATTAAATGAAAAAGAAAATAATAACTAAAAAATATTGGCAGTTTTTGATGCTTGATAGTCTAGCTGGGATGTAAGAAGAGAGGTGAAATAAATGCAAAAAAAAATCATCACACATTCACTTTTATTTTTTGTAATATTTCTGTGCGTGATAACAAGTGGAAAAAATGTCCTTGCTCAAGATATTGGTGGTGCAGATTTTTCTGCCCGCCCGATACTTGAAAAACACCAGACAAATGATAAGACAGGCTACTGGTGGCTTGATGTCCAACCTGGCGAAGAAATTAATTTAGAAATTCAGATAAATAATGGCAAGCAGAAAAATACTTTTGACATTACTTCAAATCAAGCTGTTACCAATCCGAACTTCGTGATAGACTATAGTTTAAAAAAAGAGGAAGCTCATAAGTATCTCTCTAGTACGAAACTGTTCGATTTTTATAATAATGTATTCATTGGTGATAGTAAGAAACCTGGCAGTAAAACCATTGTTTTACAAGCGGGAGAATCTAAGAAAATACCAATCAAAATTAAGATTCCTGATTCTTGGAAGAACAATATTTCGATAGGAGGAATCAATGTTACCCGCCGGGCCACAGAGGAAGAGAAAGGGCAAAGCTTAGTGAATATTTATAGCTCAGCTTTTGCGTTGATTCTTCAATCGGGCAGGCAAGACGATTCCTTTTCAGTTTCCTTATCTGCAGCTGATTTGAAAACGGATGAACAGTCTATTCGGCTTCAAAATTACAAAGATACTCTGCAAGAAAAAACAAAACTTCAGGCAACGATAAAAGATCAAAAAGGCATATTATACTCAAGTTTAGATTATAGCTCAGGAACAATTGTTCCCTATGCCAAAATTGACTTACCGCTAAATGTAAAAAAAGAATTAAAAAAAGGGAATGAGTATGAACTGAGTATCAAGGCGACCAAAGAAGATAAAACTTTAAAGGAGACCTACCTTCTCAAAGTTGACGATAAAGGAAAGGTCCAGGTTACATCAGAGCTTACACCGCAAAAAAATAAAAGCTTTCCATTAATAATGCTTAGTCTAGCTGCTTTAGTAATAGGAGGAGCAGGAATAATAATTTATGTAACAAAGAAAAGAAAGGTAAAAAAATGAAAGGGAAAATGAGAATCCTCATCCTAATGTCCTTGATGGCTAGTGCTATTTGGCAACAACACAGTACTAAGGCAGATACAGAGATAGATAAGGATAATGGCACTGCAAATACCTATATTACTGTTACTGCACCCACAACTGATAATCTCTACCTTACACAAGCTCCAGACTTTAACTTTGCAAATACGGAAGCTTCTACAAAAGGTTCTATAACGACAGGAGGTACAGTTCCTTATAATATAGTTAATATCACGGGGAATGCAAACGGATATAATTTGCAACAGAAAATTAGTGATTTCACAGGAACTATTGATGGTCAAGCAACAACGTTACCACTAAAATTCTTCAAAATTACTGTTGCTGACAATGCTTCAGGTACGATAAAAGGGAGTAATGCGGTCAACATTTTGGGACAAGCAGGACGTGTTTTGACGGGGCAAACAAATGCTCAAGGAAACCAAAGCAGTGGAGCTGCAACTGCTGAAATTCAGTTGGATCCAACTCAAACCATAAAACCCGGTGCTTACCAAGCTACGCTTACTAATACACTCGTACAAGGTTTATAAGGAAATAATTTTATGAAAATAAATAAAAAATATATCACTCCACTCTTGATAGCGGGTACGCTTTTGACCTTAACAGTAGTAGGAGAAAAGGCAGACGCGGCAGTATTGACGGGCAATGTGGATACTTCTGGTGCAGTTACAGGGACGGCAGGTGCAACATATTACAGTACGAATAGCTGGAAGGACATGCTGGACACCTATCAGTCTGTCACTCCAACGGCTGCTTCCAATAATACGATTTATTTTGATGTTGTTGGGGATGTAGCAGGTGATACAAGCATTGGCGGTACCGGTTATTCAAGTACAACCAATACAAATAATGGAGTTTCAATTGTTGAAGGTAAAAGTCTATCTATTAATGGTAATGGTCATATGCTCTATTTAGACACTGATACAAATTATACAACAGCGGGCTCAGGATCAGGTGCTGGTGGAGGAACTATTCGCGGCCCATTTCGTGTCCCTAATGCTGGTGTAAGTAGTTCTACAACCTTAGCAGTTAAAAATGCCAGTATAACCAACAATATTACCGGTGGTATATTTCAATCAGTCGGTACAGGAGGATCCGCTCCAACCTTTGTTTATGAAGATGTGACAGTTACAAATGGAGCACCACGCGCAGCAGCTCAACCAATCCGAAATGACAATGGAAAAATACTGTTCTATGGAACCAATACTTTTAATATTCAACAAGATAATAATATGACTTCAGTAGGACTAACGGGAGCTGATAACCAAGGTGAATGGATTCAAGGTGGAAAATGGGTTGAAGTTGTCACGGGAACGACAACCCTAAACCAAAACTGGGGATTTGATCAACCTTATTATACATATTATAATAACTCACATACCATGAAAGTGGATGATAGTGCCCAACTTGTTTGGAATTTAAACGATACTTATTGTATGTATTATGATGACGGGAACAGTGGTCCAATGGTGTGGGACATTGGTAATAATGCTGCTTTCGATATAAAAGGGACAGCTGCTACTGCTGCAAGGTATAGTGGTGGGTGGTTCTACGCTGTTGCTAATAATTCTTGGACGGTAAATATCGGCAATAACGGGAGATTGGCCGTAACAACGGGTGGTGGCCGCATTAATGTTAATGGTTTTACAGGGACCGGTGTTGTCAAATGGAATGTTGGTCAAAATGCAACTTTACTTTTGAACAATTTAAAAACTTCTGGTAGTCTAGTTTATGGAAATCCTGGAACTGGCAGTGGTATAACGTTAGATGATCCTAAAGTAGTGACCCTAAATACCCTAGGAGGATCAGTTTTTGATCCGACTGTGAATTCGAGTAACAATTTTCCTATAACGATAGCAGGAAATGGATTAAGGACTCATACATCAACTACAGCAGCTGTATTTGATGCAAGTCTCCCAGATCTGGTTACACCTAACCAAAATAACCTAAGTACGGGTGATATCTGGTACAGACAAAACACAGGAACAATTACTGGCTTAGGTGCTAATGCCAGTTCTAATTTGGTACCTAATAATTATTCTAGCGCCGATTTAACAGGGATGAAAACTGCCAAATATATATCTTGGTATCAGCCAATAGGCTTCTGGATGGATGCAGCTAAATCATCCATGGCAAGAAGTTTTAATATCTCTTTAAATCCAAATGATAGCAATGGTACACCAGCTGATAGCTCTTGGTCAAATTTAATCAATGGAAATGAGACACAAACATTGGTAGTAGGGGATGATCGAGGACAAGCGCCAAACTTTAATCTTTCGGTAACAATGATGCAAAATAATTTTGCAGATAATATCGACTATTATTGGAGTAATCCTGCCAACCCAGCTGATAACAAAACTTTAGGTACGGGCTTGGCTGTGTCTATCGCCTCAGTAACTTCAGATACAAGTTTACCTTCTTTTATTTCAATGGCGAATGCAGGGCAAAATTACACATTGACTGCTCCACAAACTTCGGGAATAAAAATTAAAGCTAAAAATACACTACTGACACAAACAGGAACACCATCTGGTATCTTTAAATATACCATCGCAGATGGACCAGCATAGGAGGAGAGGAGAAAAATGAAACGATTTTTTATAATGGGCGCAGTTCTGTCTGTTGCTCTTCCAAGTATGCTTGCAGTTAATAGGGTATCAGCAGCAGTGCCAGTTATTGCACCTAAGGCAACAATAACGATTACTCAAAAGCTTACAGCAGGAAATATTATTCTCTCAGAAAGTATGGCAAAAACGCTCACTGAAAGCCAACTTCAATCTTTGATGGAAGTAAAGGGGCAAGACTTAACAGGCCTAAAGCTTGACGGAAATACTTTAGCGACTGCCAATGGCGGGCTAAATGGTAAAGATTATATTGACATTCCAGTTACGTGGTCAACGACAAATGAAACAGCACAAGCGCATCTTGTCGTTGTTTCTGATGATGCAATCATCTCCTCTGATCGTCAGAAAGCGATCAAGGCATACCCGGTAACTTTAGGGCAGGATATCGCTAATACGATTGGAGCTAACAGTGATCAGACAACACTTGATTATTATACGCAAGCAAAAGCTTATCATTCTGACGGAACAGTTAGTTCAGCAGCTTTAGAGGATTCTGCTGCATATTTTACGGCCTTGAAGAATGCTCAATCTAATGACAATATCGATGTGACTTACAATTTTTCGAGCTCAGATAAAAGCATTTCCAAAACTGTTGCCATATCTATCTTTACAGGGAGTCTAAATTTTACTAGTGCACCATCTACAATGGATTTTGGACAGCTAAAAGTTAAAAATAATAATGTGGTTGATTTTCCTGCCTATGATCAGGATCTTGTAGTTACCGATACAAGACAAAGCAGCAAGAATACAGGATGGACAATGTTTGTAAAAGAAAGTCAGCCCTTAGTCGAAGTTGATGCTACGGGTACACCAATTACTGGTGGTCATTCACTAGCTGGGACTTTATTCTTTAGTGCTGATGGCAGCAACCATACCGTACTTTCATCAAGTAATGCTCAAGTACAAAGTCAGCCAAGTGGCACGAATGGTGGAACCTTTAATCTCAGCCAAAATTGGGGAAGTACAACGAAAAAAGGGCTCTATCTTGATGTACCTGTGACCCAACAATATGCAGCAAAATATCAAGGAGAACTGACATGGACATTGTCTGATGTTCCAGGTAATAAATAGAAGGAAAAAGGAGATTTTAAATCTCTTTTTTTTATGGAGAAGAAAACAAGTAAAGTTGTTACGCAAGACGTGTTATAATAGGCTCATGTTAACTTTTTTAATACTAGTGTTGGCTCTCATTTTTTTAGTTCTTATTGTTAGCTTTGGTCTGTTTATATTTATTGAAAATAAAAATCGTAGCATTTGGATTCAACAACCCCAAAGCAATGATCCTCTTTATCCCGAATGGTATGCTTTTATGCAAGCCAAAAAAGAAGAATGGTGTTTACAGACACACGATAATTTAACGCTTAAGGCCTGGTATTTACCAGCGACAAATCCGACAGATAAGACTATTTTGTTGGCTAACGGGTATAAATCTGTCCGAGACAGATATGGTGCTTTTGGTTGGCTCTTTCATGAACTGGGCTACAATGTCCTCATGCCGGATTATCGTGCAGGTGCAAAAAGTCCAGGAAAATTCATTGGTTTTGGCTGGTTAGACCGTAAAGATAACCTAGGCTGGATTAAACAGATTATTGAGAAAAATCCTAAAAGTGAAATCGCAATGTTTGGTATTTCGATGGGAGCCTCTGCAACAATGATGCTTTCGGGGGAAGACTTGCCTGAACATGTTAAGTGTTTTATTGAAGACTGTGGTTATGATACGGTTTGGAACGAGTTGGCCCATAAAGCAAAGCATGATTATCATTTGCCACAATTTCCGCTGATTCACCTCCTTTCTTTTTGGTCTAAACTTTTTGCGGGATACGATTGGAAGGAAGCCTCGTCAATTACGCAATTAAATAAAAATACGAAGCCGTTCCTCTTTATCCACGGAGATCAGGATACTTTTGTTCCCATGGAAATGGTGCACCGAAACTATGAAGCAACGAAAGGGCCAAAGGAAATCTATATTGCAGAAGGTGGTCGACATGTGCGGTCTTACGAAATAGATAAAGAAAAATATCGCGAAGTAGTAGCAAACTTTTTAAAGACTTATTTTTAAGTGAAAGAAAATCGAGGAGGTGTGATGTACATAAGCGCAGAGGAAATAGAGGACTACATAGCACAGTCGCCTAATCCACAACTTTTAAGACAAGTTACGCAGTTGGTTAAGACAGTGTTTCCAGATGAAAACTTGCGTTATTTTGATAATGGAAGAACTTTTTCCGCTCTCGCTTTGGGAGCAAATCCTCATCCAAGTCCAGGATACGAAGAAGCTGGTATACTTAATATTTCTGCTCAAAAAAATTATGTTGCGCTCTATTTTTATGGAAGTAATGTGACTTTACAGGAGCGATTTCCAAAGTCAGTTATAGGACGAGGTTGTTTTCGGATTAAAAATCAAAAGTTTTTCGCAAAATACGAAGAAGATATACGGGAAAGCTTAAAAATGTTAAGTAACGATAAACCGCATGATATGAGGGATTGACGAATATTTGATTGATTTTTTGCTTGCTTTGAGTTATACTTATAGTAAGTATTCTCGGTAGGGATTGGAATGCCAATCCCTTTTATTACGAAATAAGAAAGGTTTTAATTAATAAATAAATGGCAGATATAAAAATTACACCCTTAGGCGGTGTACGCGAATTTGGTAAAAATATGTACTTAGCAGAGGTGAACGAACAAATATTCGTTCTCGATGCTGGTCTGAAATATGCGGACAGTGACATGTTAGGAATTGACTTTGTTATTCCAGACATTGACTATTTAGTTGAAAATGCTGATCGTGTTGCAGGGATTTTCTTGACGCATGGTCATGCCGATTCGATTGGCGCATTACCTTATATCGTTTCTGAATTACGTGTTCCTGTATTTGGGAGTGAGTTGACGATTGAACTTGCGAAGATTAATGTGCGCAATTATGATGGCAGCAAGAAGTTTAAGGATTTCCACGTGGTCAACGAAGAAACAGAAATTGATTTTGGTCAAGCTGTAATTTCCTTCTTTTCAACAACACATACAATTCCAGAATCAATGGGGATTGTCATTGGAACTGACTCCGGAAATATTGTTTATACAGGAGATTTCCGTTTTGATCCAGCAGTTGCGCCTGGCTATCGTACAAACATGCGACGCCTTGCTGAAATTGGAAGCAGTAAAGTCCTTGCTTTACTTTCAAGCTCACCAAATGCTTTGTCAACGGCTCAATCTGCAAGTGAACATGAAATCTACGAAAAAATATTTGATACAATTGATGAAGCACAAGGCCGTGTGATCATTGCTTGTAACGCAGGGAATCTCGGGCGCATCCAACAAGTCGTTGATGCAGCAATCAAGCTCGGACGCCATATCGTCTTTACTGGTCAAGATATGGACCAAATCGTCGAAACAGCAACACGTTTGAAGAAGTTGCAAATCGAAGATAAAAAAGCAATCATTAAACCAAATGAAATCAGTAAATATGCTGATAATGAGCTTGTCATCATTGAAACAGGACGTATGGGTGAACCCTTAAAAGTTCTCGGTGACATGGCACACAAACGCCACAAATGGGTGAAAATCAAAGAAGGCGATGTGGCGTTTGCTGTAACAACTCCTTCAGTAGCTTATGAAACATTAGTGGCACGCATTGAAAATGACGTTTATCGTGCAGGTGGTGTGATGAAGATGTTGGGTGGAGATTTAAAAGTTTCAGGTCATGCCAATGCGCGTGATTTGCAATTTATGATTGATATCTTACGACCTAAAAATCTTATCCCTATTCAAGGTGAATACCGTGAGTTACGTGCACATGCTGAATTAGCCATGGAAATGGGCATGCTTCCAGAGCACATCTTTATTGCGAAAAAAGGGGAATCTGTTTCATTCAACAAAAAAGACGAAATGATTCCTGCAGGTGTTGTACCAGCAGAAAACGTAATGATTGATGGTTCAGGTATTGGGGACATTGGTTCTGTCGTTTTACGAGACCGTAAAGTTTTGTCAGAAGACGGTATTTTCATTGCTGTTATCACTATCAGTAAGAGCGACCGTAAAATTATCAGTCAAACACGTGTACATACGCGTGGCTTTGTCTATGTCAAAACATCACGTGATTTGATGAAAGATGCAGGAAATTTGGTTAATGAAACCGTTGAAAAATATCTTGCAGGAACAACTTTCGATTGGTCAGAACTTAAGGGCGCTATTCGTGATGCTCTTGGTAAATTCCTCTACAACCAAACACGTCGTAAACCAGTTGTTCTTCCTGTCGTGATGGAAGCGCGTGCCCCACAAGAATTAACACGTCGTTACAAGAGCAACAAAAAGAAAGCAAATAAACCCACTGAAAAGTCTGAATAAGACTTCTTCGAGAGGGTTTGTTCAAGAACGTTGAAAAATTATCATATAGTAAAGACCTGTCTTTTGCTATATTTTTTTGATAATGGCAAGTTCCCAGGGCACAGAACTACAGGAGAGTAAGCAAGCGACTTATGCAGAAAAATTTAAAAAATTAACAGCTTTGCAGATTATTTTTATCGCCTTTTTGACTCTTGTCATTGTGGGCGGGACACTGTTGAGTTTACCGATTTCCTCCAAAACAGGACAATTTACTCATCCTGTCGATGCGCTCTTTACAGCTGTATCAGCAACCTGTGTTACAGGTTTAACCGTTATTGATACAAGCGCTCACTGGTCGCTTTTTGGTCAAGTTATCTTACTTTTATTGATTGAAATTGGTGGATTAGGATTTATGACTTTGGTTGTCAGTATCTTTTTATTGCTCAACCAGAAGATGTCGCTTAAGTCCCGCTTGATTATTCAAGAATCATACAGCCTATCTGATATTAGCTCGGGTGTTCGTGTTGTTATCAATGTTTTAATCATTTCTTTTCTTATTCAATTTTGCGGAAGTGTTCTCTTGTCCTTTGCTTTTGTGCCAAAGTTTGGATTGGTTAAAGGTTTATGGTACAGTGTGTTCCATGCTATTTCGGCTTATTGTAATGCCGGCTTTGATTTGTTTGGTAATTCGCTCATGCTTTATGAACATTCTCCTTATGTCTTAATGGTCATCGCCTCGATGATTGTATGCGGCAGTTTAGGTTTTATCGTTATGATGGACCTGCTTAACTACAAAAAGCAAAGAAAATTGTCGTTACATACACGTTTGGCATTAACAACAACAACTTTTCTCATCTTTGGTGGCATGATACTCTTTTTAATCTCTGATTTTGAAAGTGTAAGTAATAACCCAGCAATTTTTACCATGCAGAGTTTATTCTTATCGATTTCTCAGAGAACTGCGGGCTTTTCCATTCAAGAATACACCCTGTTTAGTCAGGCCAGTATCTTTTTGACAATTATGTTGATGATTATCGGTGGTACATCTGGGTCTACAGCAGGCGGTTTAAAAACGACAACAATCGGTGTTCTAGCACTCAATGTTCGTTCAATCATTAAACGTGACAAACATACAAGTTTTAAAAATAGAACAATTCCTCAAAGTGTTGTCAAACAAGCTTATGAGTCTGTTTTTCTCTATTTCTTTATGATGGTTATTGCAACTTTTGCCTTGCTCTTAACCAATCCAAAATTCCGTGTGGATCAGCTCTTGTTCGAAGTTATTTCTGCACTATCGACCGTGGGTTTAAGTATGGGAGTAACTCCAGGACTCAATATCCCAGGTAAAATTATTGTAGGAATTCTTATGTTTATCGGACGCGTTGGTGTTTTTACGATTATTTATTCTCTAAATGCCAAAGACAGTCATGAGTCGCTTTATAAATACCCTGAAGAAAAGGTAATGGTAGGTTAATATGAAATCATTTGTTGTTATAGGTCTGGGACGTTTTGGCTCAGCGGTTGCGAAAACAATCGCCGAAACGGAAGCAGATTTGCTCGTGATTGACCAGAACGAAGATCGTGTCAATCTTTTTAAGGATATGGTTCCTAATGCCATCATTGCCGATGCAAAAGATGAGCGTGTCTTGGACGAGATAGGCATTCAAGATTTTGACGTTGCTATTGTAGCAATAGGTGAAGACATCCAGTCTTCTGTGCTAGTTACTATGCTGGCAAAAGATGCTGGAGTGCCTCAAGTAATAACCAAGGCTGTAGATAAAAATCATTATCGTCTTTTGGAAAAAATTGGCGCTGATCGTGTGGTTCTTCCTGAGGTAGAAATGGGACGGAAGATTGCTGAAAGTTTAATCTTTGAGAATATCAGTAATGTCGTGGACATTGCTGATAATATTGAGTTCGCAGAAGTAAAAGTATGTTCACGTAAAATGAATAATCGGGTTATTTCTGAAATTGATGATTTTAATCATTACGACTTAAACATCAGCTATGTTAAGCATATTAATGGAAAAGTTGAAATAGCCTCAGGATACACTCGACTCATGATTGGGGATTCACTCTTTGTCATTGGTCGTCCTGAAGATATCCAAAAACTTTCTGAACAAAATTAGAATTTTTCCAACTTCTGGTGGATTTAAGCCTCGACAGAATATGGTATAATAAAACTATCTGAATAAAATAATAGAACTGGAATATAAATATGGCTTTTGAAAATTTAACTGAACGTTTGCAAAATGTCTTTAAAAATTTGCGTGGCAAAAAGAAAATTACAGAACAAGATGTAACAGAAATTACGAAAGAAATACGTGTGGCCCTTCTTGAAGCCGACGTTGCTCTTCCTGTAGTGAAAAAGTTTATCAAAGCAATTCGCGAACGTGCGATTGGGACGGAAGTCTCAGAAGCACTGAATCCTGCGCAACAAATTATTTCGATTGTTAACGAAGAATTGACTGCGATTTTGGGTGGCGGCGAAGCTGAGCTGCTCAAATCACCTAAAATTCCAACAATCATCATGATGGTTGGTTTGCAAGGGGCAGGTAAAACAACCTTTGCTGGTAAACTTGCTAAAAAACTTAAAGAAGAACAAAATGCACGCCCAATGATGATTGCGGCTGACGTTTATCGTCCAGCTGCGATTGATCAATTAAAAACATTAGGTGAACAGCTTGATATTCCTGTTTATGATGAAGGAACAGCTGAAAGTCCGGTAAATATTGTTAAAAACGGTCTTGCTCAAGCTCGTGAAGAGCGTAAAGACTATGTCTTGATTGATACGGCAGGTCGTCTCGAAATTGATGATAAACTCATGAACGAGTTGCAAGAGATTAAAGCTCTCGCACAACCAACGGAAATTCTGTTGGTTGTTGATGCCATGACAGGTCAAGTTGCTGCTCAAGTAGCAAAAACTTTTGATGAAAAATTAGATATTAGTGGTGTTATCATTACCAAACTTGATGGTGATACCCGTGGTGGTGCGGCTTTATCTATTCGAGAAATTACAGGTAAACCCATCAAATTTACTGGTACAGGTGAGAAACTGACCGACTTGGAAACTTTCTATCCTGATCGTATGAGCTCTCGTATCCTCGGTATGGGGGACATGTTGACCTTGATTGAAAAGGCTCAAGCGCAGTTTGATGAAGAGCAATCGATGAAGATGGCTGAAAAGATGGCGGAAAACCGTTTTGATTACAGCGACTTTGTGGAACAGCTTGACCAAGTGACAAACATGGGACCAATGGAAGACATTATGAAGATGATTCCAGGCATGTCACAAATGCCAGGAATTGAAAATGTTAAGGTTGATCCGAAAGACATTGCACGTAAACGTGCTATTGTGCTATCTATGACACCAGCTGAGCGTCAATTGGAAGTTGAACTTTCACCCGCTCGTCGTCGACGTATTGCTGCTGGATCAGGAAATAGTTTTATCGAGGTTAACAAGTTCATCAAGCAATTCAATCAGTCTAAAGACATGATGCAAGGCATTATGAACGGCGACATGAATTCAATGATGCAGCAAATGATGGGCGGCGCTGGTGGTAAAATGCCAAACATGAAAAATATGCCTGGAGGCATGCCAGATATGTCCTCTCTAGGAGACTTGCAAGGTCTTATGGGAGGAGGAGGAGCATCTTCCGGAACACCTGATATGAGCTCCATGTTCGGTGGTGGCCTCAAAGGGAAAGCTACACAATTTGCCATGAAACAAGCCATGAAACGGGCGCAGAAAAAAATGAAAAAAGGCAAAAAGAAATAAAATATAAAAGATACATCTTAAGATGTATCTTTTTGCATGCTAAACATGATATAATTTAGAAGCTTGAAAATGTGAAAATACAATTTTTTAATCTATAAAAATTGAAGGATGGGAATTAATGGAATACTACCAAAATTTTATAAAAAATGAAAAACTTAGAAGATGGGTCGTTTTGGCGTTTCTCATTGCTGTACTCTATTTTGTACGAAGCATTCTCCCACTGATGCTCTTGACTTTCGTCTTCAGCTACCTCGCCTATCGTTTTGTCAGCTTTATCGAGCGAAAAATAAAACTTCCTGGTAAAATAAGTGGTTTTATCCTATATGGTGTCATTCTTTTTTTAATCTACTTAGGCATTACGGAATATATTCCCGTATTGGTCAATCAGCTCACGCACCTCATCAATGCAGTAAGTAAGTTTTACCAGAACAACAGCAATGGCGAGAGTGCGCTGATGGATTCGATATATAATCTTTTTAAAGAATACAACTTGGCAGATAAACTGCAAAGCAGTTTGGGGACTTTGGTTGATTATGTAACCAGCTTTGGGAAAGGGTTACTCATTGTCGTTTTCGCTTTCTTAATGAGTTTCTTCTTCACTATTGATCGTAAAGAAACCAATAAATTCTCAGCTCTTTTCTTGGAAAGTGACTTTGCGTGGTTCTTTGAAGACGTCTATTATCTGGCAAGCAAATTCTTTACAGGCTTTGGTGTTGTCTTGGAAACGCAATTTATTATTGCTCTCGTTAATACCGCTTTGACACTTATTGCGTTAAGCTTCATGGGCTTTCCAGAGTTATTGAGTTTGGGCGTAATGATTTTCTTACTGAGCCTTGTTCCCGTTGCTGGTGTACTTGTCTCTTGTATTCCTTTATCCATCATCGGTTATTCTATCGGCGGGATTAGGGATGTCATCTTTGTGTTACTGATGGTTGCTTTAATCCATGCTCTTGAGTCTTATGTCCTCAACCCGCATCTGATGGCCCATAAGACAAAACTGCCTATGTTTTACACTTTCGTGATTCTTTTCTTAGGAGAACATTTCTTCGGTGTTTGGGGCCTTATTGTGGGAATTCCAATCTTTAACTTTGCCCTAGATCTTCTCGGTGTGAAGGAGATTCCCTTTAAAAAACTTAAAAAATAATCAAAAGTGAGCAAGAATTCCGAGCTCACTTTTAATCTGAAAAGGCAGAGCTATAAAAATAGCCAGTAAAATGTTATAATTACAATGCATACTTTTTCTTTTTTAGATGAAAAGAAGAAGATGAGGAATAAGAGAAGTAAACTTATTACTGATATTACTGATAAGAAAAGGATAAAAAATAAATGACACTACCTACAGTAGCCATTGTCGGCCGACCAAATGTCGGAAAATCGACGATTTTTAACCGTATTGCTGGAGAACGTATCTCGATTGTTGAAGATATTCCTGGAGTAACACGTGACCGTATTTATGCCACAGGCGAATGGTTGAACAAAAAATTCTCGCTTATTGATACCGGAGGGATTGAACTTTCGGATGAGCCCTTCATGACACAAATCCGTGCCCAAGCAGAGATAGCGATGGAAGAAGCGGATGTTATCGTAGCTGTTGTGGATGGAGAAACAGGAATTACTGATGCTGATGAACATGTAGCACAAATTCTCTACCGTACAGATAAACCAGTTATCCTCGTTGTCAATAAAGTAGATAACCCTGAGCGCCGAATGGAAATCTTCGACTTCTATTCACTTGGTCTGGGAGAACCTTATCCTGTATCTGCTGTACACGGCTTAGGGACAGGGGACGTTCTTGATGCAATCATTGAAAACCTGCCAACAGAAACAGAAGAAGAAAATCCAGATGTCATCAAATTTAGTTTGATTGGTCGTCCAAACGTTGGTAAATCAAGTTTGATTAACGCTATTCTCGGAGAAGATCGTGTCATTGCCAGCCCTGTCGCAGGTACGACACGTGATGCGATTGATACAAGCTTTACTGATGCAGAAGGGCAAGAATTCCTCATGATTGATACAGCAGGGATGCGTAAATCTGGGAAAATCTACGAAAATACAGAAAAATATTCTGTAATGCGTGCTATGCGTGCTATTGATCGGAGCGACATTGTGCTTATGGTCATCAATGCAGAAGAGGGAATTCGTGAATACGATATGCGGATTGCTGGCTTCGCTCATGATGCAGGTAAGGGAATTCTTCTCGTAGTAAACAAGTGGGATACACTTGAAAAAGACAATTACACTATGAAAAAATTCGAAGACGATATTCGTTGGAAATTTAAATTCCTTGATTATGCACCGATTGTTTATGTTTCGGCTAAAACAGGTCAACGTCTTCATAAGCTTCCAGATATGATTAAGGAAATTCATCATTCACAAAACCTTCGTATTTCAAGTTCTGTCTTGAATGATGTTATTATGGATGCAGTAGCAATTAATCCAACACCGACAGATAAAGGGAAACGTTTGAAGATTTTCTATGCAACCCAAGTTGCTGTTAAACCACCAACATTTGTGGTCTTCGTTAATGAAGAGGAACTGATGCATTTCTCTTATATGCGCTTCTTAGAAAATCAAATCCGTAAAGCCTTTGTCTTTGAAGGTACACCAATTCATTTGATTGCACGTAAACGTAAATAATAAAAAG
>NZ_KQ968939.1:89011-103876 GCF_001578715.1 Lactococcus sp. DD01
ATAACTGGTTAGAATTTCAGACAGTTAGACTCAATAGCCCAGAATAATATGTGCCACTAAAGGTGCAAAAATCACGTACATAATCCCGGTTACGCCAATCGCTAAAGCTCCCATGGCGCCTTGAACTTTTCCTAGTTCAATAGCAGTTCCTGTACCAACGGCATGTCCAGTGCCGCCGAGCACCACACCTTGGGCCACAGGGTCTTTAATTTTAAAAAGTTTCATCAATGGCACGCCAAGGACACTGGTCAAGATTCCGGTAGCCACGACCACGACAACCGTAATCGTTGTCACACCTTGCATTTTTTCTGTGATACCAATAGCCATCGCAGTAGTTACAGATTTTGGGAAAAGGGACAATGAAGCTAATTTTGATAAACCGAAAAATTTTAACAATAAGGCCGTAATAACTGTATTAATAAGAGCAGCAGCAGCGATACTGATTAAAATTGATCTTGCATGATGCTTCATGAGCTGGAAGGTTTTATACAAAGGAATACCTAAGGCAACAGTTGAAGGACCAATCAAGTCGTTTAATATCGCGCCTCCTTTGTAATAATTCTCATAAGGTATTTTAGCTACAACCAAAATCAAAATAATAACGAGGGTTGCAAAAAGTAAGGGATTCGTCCAAGGCTTACGTATATTTTCATTGATACGTACACCAATAATAAATATTAAAATAGTAAGTGTTAAACCAAATAACGGGCTAGAAGTAATGGCATCCATCAGTTTACCTCTCTTTTATTTTTTAACAATTCTGGTTCGAGGTAATCTCCTTCATATTTGACTTTAATAAATTGAACCAAATGACCTAAAACAAAGACATTCACAATAAGAGCAAGAAGAACAATCAAAGCTATTTGCCACCAAAAATCGGAAATCAAGGACCATTTAGCCATGATTCCCACACCAGCAGGTAAAAATAAAATCGTCATGTTATTGATTAAGAAACTCCCAACCTCATCTACATCAGTGAATTTTAAAACTTTAAATTGCAACGCAAGGAATAAAAAAATCATTCCTAAAATACTCCCGGGAACAGGAAGATGCAAACTGTTTGACAGCGTATCTCCTACGAAAGAAAAACCAAAAATAATAAGTAACTGAAAATAAATTTTCATAAACATCTCCTATAAATTACACTCTTTTTATCATAGCCCTTTAATGCTAGATTTTCAAGAATTTTCAAAGAAATTTTATGTGCGAATTAGGAAATTTAAACGGTACACCCTGCGCAATCGGGTATGTTATTTGTTCTGGGAGCTTCAAAAAAAATTAATATTATATAGAAAAAGCGTGAAGACATAATGTTTTCACGCTTTTTGTTTTTCTAAATATTTTTCAAAAAAATAAAAAATATTTATTTTAGTTTCACAGGTAAATGGCAGTATAAATGTTGCGTTTTATATTGAGGAGGTTCAAATCCTTCTACCTGTATAAAAAAATTTAATAAGGAGTTTGGAATATGGCACAAATTGTACTTAAGGTTGATGAAAAAAAGAAAGGAGTTTTTCTAGAGCTTGAAGAAGTTGATCCAGTCTTTACGGTTGAAGCCCTTCTTTCAACAGGTTTGGGTCTTTCAAAAGATGTAGGATTGCCATGGGAATCAATGATTATATGTAATATCATGCAACAGTCTCAACTTTCTAATGAAGAAATTCTTGAAATTGTGGAAGAAGAGATGCGAGAACACCGCTCGCAAAAGGAGCAGTAATGGAAGAAAAGAAAAAGGTAACAGTTTATTCTCCAGGATTTATTTCAAATGCACGTCAATTTAATAAGTCGATGGATAAAAAGAGTATGACAATTTACTCCTCAGGCTATGGTGTATTTCGTACTCAAAAAAATTGGAATAGTGATTTTGAGGATCTCAAATCATCCAAAGGAATAGAATATTTTTCTTTTGATTATAAGACTAAAGAAATGCAACTAGTAAAAGTAGTGGATTATGTAATATCTCAGCAAGAAAACGAAGAGGTAAAAGTAGCTGTTCTTATTGAATCTGATAAAGAACTCTCCTTCCCAGAAAGTGATGACGAGCTTGCGACTACTTTGACTAAATATATGTCTGATTTAGGAACAAAGCTTACGGACTTAATTTTCTCAAGAATAGAATATGGGATTTTTCGATTAGATAAAGGCAAAGTGATTTCAGAAAAACAGAAGAAGAATTGGAAACAGCTGGTTGATATAGAGATACTTTCTAATATTGAATATAAACGTTTTTTGTTAATTGATTAAAAGAGGAGCATAAGTACAACCGCCTAAAACAAGGGAGTAACGACATGGAAATACCCAATGAATGGATACAGCCAGATGAAGAGTGTCGCAAAACCGATTTCTTACCACTCTATATAAGAAATTACATTGACCATTCTGCAGATAAAAATTCAGATGGTTCTTTCTCAAGAGACGGGAAATGTATTGAATCTGAAAATCTTTCGAAATCTATTGAATTTATGATAAAAAAAATATCAGAATTAAGTGAAGATGGGGTTTGTCAAGTAAAGTGTGTAAGTAAGAAAAAATAATTTATCATATTAGAGATATGCACTATACTTTTCAATCTTTTTTGAGTAGGAATCATTCATCATGAGTTGATTGAGAATCAAAGCCCAATTCCTAATATGACCCACTGCCCATTTAGAGTCAAGTTCAGATATACGCAGATAAAGCAGTTTTAATAAGGACTTTTCATTTGGAAAAGCGCCTTTTTTAGTGACTTTTCGAAAACTTGCGTGAATACTTTCAATCGTATTTGTTTGTGCTTTAATATCTATTTTGGGCTTCGCTTTTATTCAAAATTCTTTAAATGCTGCTATCATTAAAATAGGGATTGGTCTTGTTTTCGAACTCTCAATAGGAACACTTATTGCATCAGTTGTATGTGCTCTATTCGTCATTTATCTAGTATTTGTAAAAATGAAAGAAGATTTCTTGAGTAGCCTATGCTCGTGTTTCAAAATGTGTATCATTGATCAGTGTGCACAATCAAACCTGATTGAGGTTGTTCTTTCCCAGAAGCTTGTAAAAAGCAGTCAATAACAAGTTTATCTTGCATCCGTGAAGACATGGACCAGCCTACAATTTTACGTGAAAAAACGTCAATATTCACGGCTAAGTATAACGTTCCTTCTTTTGTTGGAATGTAGGTCATATCTCCCAACCATACTTTATTAGGCGCTGTTGCTTTAAAAGTCTGATTAATCAAATTGGGCCTTGAAAGCGACGACCCTTTTCTGTTGTAATATTTATTTTTATAACGACTTCCCTTAGCGTAAAGTCCCATCAAGTGCATCAATTTACTGACACGCTTTGTGTTGGTAAGGATACCTTGCTCATGAAGTAACGTGTTATTCTAACAGCACCATAACGCCCCTTATGTTCATGAAAGACAGCATTAATCCTCTCAGAGAGGACTTCTCGCTCCGTTTGTCGTTGCGAGGGACGACGATGCATATATTCATAGAAGCCTGAACGAGAAGTCTTAAGGATTCTTATGGCGTGCTTAATTTTTATCTTGTCATGATGTTTCAATAGAAATTCAAAGCGTTCGACCGGTTTCGCTTCAAGTAGACCCGGAACTTTTTTAGAAGTTCAAGTTCCTCCGGAAGGTAACGATTTTCTTTCTCCAGAAGCTTAATCTTATGTTGGGCATCAGCTAGAGCTGTCCCATTGCCAGGAAAAGCATTCTCGCCATATTCTTCAACCTCTTGAACCCAACGCTAGAGACTCTTGTGGGGACATCAAGTTCTGGACATACTTCTTTTACAGAGTATCCCTCATCAAGATTAAGTTTTACTGCAGAGTTTTTAAATTGTTTATCGAATTTTCTTCTTGCCATAATAAACCTTTCCATGTGTTCTCTTAACTCTGTGTCTAGTTTATTAGACATCTTCCACATAGGTTTTTATTTCTATGCCCATTTTAACAGGGGCTATACATGGTACGTTAACGGGTCTTTGACTTATTACTGCTACCGATTTTTAATCGGCTACATTGGACTTGTTAGTAGAAAGTCCTTTTTCTTTACATCTATTATAATACATAACGTCACATATACAAGTTATTTTTAACTTGTACGGTGAAGAGAACTATTGTAGGAAAATTCAGTTAAAACATTTAATTGGTGTCAATAAAACACACCTAAACCTTTGATAAATGGTAAAATAAAAAGGATGAATCACTTGGTTATAAATTGAGAGGGAGAAAATAGAATGGCAGAAGCAAGGTTTGAAGTAGCCTTAATCAAAAAGCTGGAATCAGAAGGGTGGACCTTTCGTAAAGATTTGTCTAATGTTTCGATAAAGGCTATAGAAAATCACTGGCGAGAAGTGCTCAATGAAATTAATGCTCATAAATTAAAGGGTAAGTCTTTGTCGGATGTTGAATTTGGGTTAGTCATGCAAGAAGTGCGACGTATAAAAACTCCCTACGATGCTCAGCTCCTTTTAGTAGGTGCAGGAGGGGTGGGTTCAATTCCCATAACGAGAGATGATGGCTCTAACTTAGAAGTAGAAATTTTTTATGAAGACGACGTGGCTGGAGGACGTTCACGCTACGAAGTGGTGAGTCAAGTGATCTTTGATGACTTACCTCAAGGCTTGACTTCTAAAAGGATTATTGATGTCGCCTTACTTATTAATGGGATTCCTGTTGCACATATTGAAGAAAAAGATGAACACTTACAAAACCAGTGGGGAGCTTTTGAACAATTGAAGGGGTATCACGGAGACGGTTTATACGAGGGGCTATTTTCCTTTGTACAAGTTCAATTTATCATGAGCCAACATTCTGCCAATTATTTTGCACGTCCCAATAGTCTAGAAAACTATAATAAAACCTTTGTCTTTGGTTGGCGAGATGAAAACCAGAAAGATATCACAGACGCTTTTGTCTTTGCACATCAGGTTCTAGGTATCCCTGCGCTTCACCGTTTAGTTACTGTGAATATGATACCAGACGCCTCTAATAGTAATTTAATGGTGATGCGCAGCTATCAGATACAAGCAACACGAGCAATTTTGCAACGGATGAAAGAAATGGAAGCCAACGACCTCATACAAAAAGAAGGGGGATATATCTGGCACACGACTGGGTCAGGTAAGACTGTCACTTCCTTTAAAGTTTCACAGCTCCTTGCCTCAACGCCTAAGGTAAAAAATGTTCTATTTATTGTGGATAGAGTGGACTTGGTTGATCAGACCTTGGAAAACTTTAAAGATTTTGCTTATATTCAATTTAAAAATAGAATTAAGAAGGTAAACGGAAGCGAATTAAAAAGGGAGTTAAAAAATAATAGCTCTTCTCAAATCTTACTGATTTCCGTACAAGGACTTACACAAGCGGTAAAAAATGGCCTAACAAATAATGATAGAAATGTAATTATTATGGATGAGGCACATAGAAGCGCTAATGGGGAATCTGTTCAGCTGATAAAACAAGCCTTTAAAAAAACCACTTGGTTTGGCTTTACAGGAACGCCAAATTTTTATAGTGATGAAATTAATAATGTCGAAACCACTCGTGATATTTCTACTCATGATATCTTTGGCAAAAGGTTACATACCTACACCATCAAGGATGCAATAGGCGATGGCAATGTTTTAGGATTTGATATCACCTACTTTAATCCAGATGTTGTGATTGAAAATCCTGAAGAGAAATATTCAGAACAAGATTATGAAAAAGAAATCTACCAAAGTCACGCTTATCGCGAGGAGGTTGTTCAAGATATATTAAGCGCTTGGGATAAAACTTCCAGCGGTGCTTTAAGTGCTGGGAAACGTGAAAAAAATGTTTTCCAAGGGATGTTGGCTGTTTCAGGGAAGCAAGCTGTCGTTCATTACTATAATTTATTTAAGGAAAAAGCCCCTCATTTGAAAGTTGCGATGACTTTCTCACGAGATGAAAGCAATAAACCAGGAACCAAAGAACAAAATGAAGCTCTAAAAAAAGCAATAAAAGAGTATAGTGAGCAATTTAATGTTCCTAGTATTTTAAGTGCGAAAGACCCTGCACGGTCTTATATGATTGATATAACTAAGAGATTAGCTCGTAAAAAACCTTATAACCAAGGAAAGGACGAGGAACGTTTAGATTTAGTGATTGTCTCTGATCAACTGTTAACAGGTTTTGATTCAAAATTTGTAAATATTATTTATATGGATAAACAGTTAAAAGAAGGAATGCTCATCCAAGCCATGTCGCGAACCAACCGTACCTACAACTTGAACAGTAAGCCCCACGGTAAGGTAAGGTTCTACCGTCAAGGAGAGCGGATGAAAGAGTTTGTGGAGAATGCACTACGTATTTATACTCGAGGTGGTAATGATACGCTACAAGAAGCAGATGAAAATTCACGCAATGAAACTACGGAAGCCCTAGAAGATGATAATATCCTAGCAGAACCACAAAGTCATCAAATCCAAAAATTAGTTCCAGCCGTTCAGGAATTGAAAGAATTGGCAGGAGAAGATTTTAGTCAACTTCCTCGTGGAGAAAAAGATTTGAAGAAATTTGTGATGCTGGGATTTGAAACACAGAGCAAGATTCAACGCTTGGTCCAACAAGGCTATGAGTTAGGCAGTGAGATTGATCTCCTTGATAGTCAGGGGGAAGCAACAGGGGAGAAAATTGAACTTGATATTGCAAGTTTTGAGGAATTTGGAGCTTTGCAAGCCAGACTTAATGATGCAAGAGAGAAGTTGCCAGAAAAGGAGCGTCCAGATCTCACTGAAATTAAGGTAGGCTTATCTTTTTATGACCATGAAATCATTGACTATGATTGGTTGGTAGAGCTCTTAAATCTATTTATAGATCATCAAACGGATGAGAATAAAACCAACATTGAAAAGCATATCTTGCCCATGGATGAAGAGAGCCAACAAGAAATTAAGGATATCATCGTAGATATTGAATCTGGGGAGATCAAGCAACACTTTACGACACAAACCTTAGAGGAAACAAGGAAGAAAAATCGAACAGAGCGTCAAGAGTTAAAAATACGTCGGTGGGCGGCGAATCAAAAAGTAAATGGGAATCGGATTGTGGAGGCATTTGATCTCTTCTTACCAGGGCATACTCTACTTGATAACCCAAAACTCTCAGAGGTGGTTAAAGTCATTGAAGAAGAAGAACAATTAAGCTTCTTTGGTGCTTCAGAATTTGAAAATGCATTAATGGACTTTTTCAACTCGCTATAACAACACAAAAATTAGAACTCGTAAGAGATAAGGAGCAAATGCAATGGCATTATCAAATGAACAAAAAATTAAGATGTGGGCCCTCTTGAACCAAACAAGAGGACAAATTGGCTTGACGGCCTATAAAGATTATATTTTTGGACTGTTATTTTATAAATATTTATCAGAAAAGGCCACAAAATGGCTGGAAGAGGTTTTACGAGGAGAAACGTGGGAAAATGTTTATTTAGAAAATCCTGTAAAAGCATTAGAGTTTATGAAACAAAAGCTGGGCTATGCTATTCAACCCCATGAATTTTTTAAAGATTGGGAAGAAGCAATCCAAGAAGACCGCTTTAATATTCCAATGATTTCGGATGCCTTTGGGCATTTTAATCAACAAATTGCGTTTGAAGCAAAAGCAGACTTTGACGGTATCTTTGATGGGATGCGTTTTGATAGCTCCGATTTGGGAAATAATGCGCAGGCTCGAGCAAGTGTGATGATTTCTATGATCGAGCTTTTATCTGCCCCAGAGTTTGATTTTTCAGCAGAAGGAGATACAGTATCTGATCTCTACGAATATTTATTGGAAAAATTCTCTACAGTATTGGCATCAGATATGGGACAATACTATACACCAAAAGAAATATCAGACGTAATGGCTCGTATATTAACCTTTGGAAAAGAAAATGAGGAGCACTTTTCGATTTATGACCCAACAGTTGGCTCCGCTTCACTCCTCTTAACGACTGCAAGTTATATGAAACATTCCTACCAGAGAGGAGCGATTAAATATTTCGGTCAAGAAAAAGACGCAACTCCCTACCGTTTAGCTCGAATGAATTTAATGATGCATAATATTGAATATAATGATATTCAAATTAACCATGCGGATACATTAGAGAGTGACTGGCCAGACGGTGTGATTGAAGGAAAAGATACGCCTCGTATGGTTGATGCAGTTATGGCGAATCCACCTTATTCTGCGCATTGGAATAATAAGGACCGGGAAGATGACCCAAGATTCCGTGAATATGGCATTGCGCCCAAAACAAAAGCAGATTATTCTTTCCTCTTGCATTGTTTGTATCATACAAAAGATAATGGACGTGTTGCGATTATTCTACCTCATGGTGTTTTATTCAGAGGAGCTGCGGAAGGCCGTATCCGTAAAGCCCTGATTGATAAACATCAAATTGAAGCTGTCATTGGTTTCCCAGATAAACTCTTTTTGAATACTGGAATTCCAGTTTGTGTGCTTATCCTTAAAAAGAACCGTTCAAATTCGGATATTCTTTTTGTGGATGCTAGTAAAGGTTTTGAAAAGGTAAAAAATCTCAACCAACTGCGTCCCGAAGATATTGAAAAAATCGCAGATACCGTTATTCATCGAAAGGAAATAGACAAATATAGTCATATTGCCTCTCTTGAAGAAATTATAGAGAATGATTATAACTTAAATATTCCTCGTTATGTGGATACCTTTGAGGAAGAAGAACCTATCGATATTGTGGATTTAAGTCGAGAAATTGTCGAGATTAATGAAGAAATCAGCAAAACTGAACAAGAATTTCTGGCTATGCTGGATCAACTCGCAGTGACAGATGAGAGTCGTGAAATTATTGAAGCTACAAAACAGATTTTTGGAGAGTGATAGGATGAAGGATGAAAATTTAGACTCAGAAAAAAACAAGTTGAAAGAAAAGAAAGGAGCTCCAGCACTTCGGTTTAAAGGTTTTCTTGACGATTGGGAACAGCGTAAGTTGGGTGAAATAGTTAAAATTACAATGGGGCAGTCTCCAAGCTCTGAAAATTATACTACTAATCCTGAAGATTATATTCTTGTTCAAGGGAATGCAGATATGAAAAACGGGCGAGTTTTTCCAAGAGTATGGACTACTCAAGTAACTAAAATAGCCGAAAAAAATGATTTAATTTTAAGTGTTCGTGCACCTGTTGGTGATATCGGGAAAACTGATTACAACGTGGTTTTAGGACGTGGAGTCGCAGCGATAAAAGGGAATGAATTTATATTTCAACTGCTCGGTAAGATGAAAAAAAATGGGTATTGGACAAAGTTGAGTACAGGCTCAACTTTTGAAAGTATTAACTCAGTTGATATAAAAGAGGCACAAATATTATTACCTAGTGGTAAGGAACAAATTCAAATTGGTTATTTTTTTCAATTACTAGATAATACTATTTCTCTTCATCAGCGTAAGCTAGAGAAGCTTAAACAGTTGAAAAAGGCCTATTTGCAGCAATTGTTTCCTAAACCAGGTGAGACGGTGCCAAAAATTCGTTTTGCGAACTTTGTGGGTGAATGGGAAGAGCGTAAGTTGGGTGAGTTGCTGAAATATGAACAACCAACTAAGTACATTGTAAAAACAACAGATTATGATGATGCTTTTGAAACACCAGTTTTAACAGCAGGACAGAGTTTCATTCTTGGATATACTGATGAGGCTGATAACATTAAATATGCCAGTAATAAAGACCCAGTGATCATTTTTGATGACTTTACGACCGGCTCGCATTATGTTGATTTCCCCTTTAAAGTCAAAAGTTCTGCGATGAAACTATTGAGATTGAAGTCAGAAGGTGAAAATCTTTACTTTGTTTATAACACTTTGAAAAATATCAAATATGTTCCACAAAGTCATGAACGTCATTGGATTTCTAAATTCTCAGAGTTCAACATTTTAGTTCCATCAAATGATGAGCAAGTAAAAATTGGGAACTTTTTCAAGCAACTAGACTCTCTCATCGCTCTTCATCAAGAAAAATTAAAGCAACTAAAAACCTGCAAAAAAGCTCTACTTCAAAAAATGTTTATCTAAAAACTTTATTTAACATACGCCTCCTTGATAAAATAAGTACAGAAATTTTAATTTCGAAACTATATTAATCATGGAGGTTTTTATTTTGTCAAAAAATAAAAGAACAAAACAATTGTTTTCTGAGTACTTTGAGGAGTGGGTTGAGCTATATAAGGTTGGAGCGGTGCGCCCAATAACATTGAAAAAATACTATATTAGCCAACAGCATATTGAAAAGCTTGTTCCAGATTTGAAAGTATGCGATATCACACGTCGAAATTATCAAAAATTACTGAACGATTATGCAATATCTCATGAAAAACAGACGACGATGGACTTTCACCACCATTTAAAAGGTGCTATTTTAGATGCAGTTGATGACGGACTAATTACTCAAAATCCAACACGAAAAATAATAATAAAGGGAAAAAGTCCCGGCAAAAAAAGACCCAAATTTTTAAATCAACATGAAGTACAAGCACTAATTAAGCAGATGAATTTGACAACTGAGATTAATTGGGATTGGTTTATTCTCTTAATATTAAAAACAGGCCTTCGTTTTTCTGAAGCGCTAGCTGTTACTCCAAATGATTTTGATTTTTCTTCGCAAAAATTAACGATTGATAAAACCTGGGACTATAAATCTTCAAAAGGCACGTTTCAGCCGACAAAAAATAAATCTTCTAAAAGAAAGGTACAGCTCGACTGGCAAACAGCTATGCAATTTTCACAATTAGTAAAACTCTATCCTGAAAATCAACCTATTTTTGTTAAAGGACGTATCTTTAATTCAACAGTAAATAACAGACTTCAAGTTTTATGTAAGAACGCAGAAATACCGAGTATTTCTATCCACGGTCTAAGACATACACATGCCTCTCTCTTACTTTTTGCTGATGTATCGATTGCTACTGTAGCAAGGAGATTAGGACACTCAAGTATGTCAATAACTCAAGAAACGTATCTTCATATTATCCAAGAACTTGAAAATCAAGATAATGATAAGATTATGCGACATTTGTCAACTATAGGTTAATTATAAAAAGGCGATATGATACGCCTTTTTATATTAAATAAACATTTTTTGTAAAAGAGATTGTTTTATTAATTTTAACTTAACAAGTTTAGACTGATGAAGAGTAGTGATATTATCCAGTTGTTTAAAGAAGGTGCCTATTTTTTGTTGCTCTACATGAGACGGCGATTTAATAACTATTTTCATCATGACATCTGCGTTAAGTTTTGCACGTCCACCACCAACTAAAAATGGTTCTATATTGAAGTTTTTAATAGCATTCATTAAAAACTTATTATCTGCAATACTCTTTTTACCTTGAAGAACATGTGCATGGTTATTGACCCAAATCCTACCACTTACGTATTGTACAGGATAGTTTTTTAAATCATTAGCGCCGTCCTCTGCTACTAAAATAAATTCTCCATCATGCGTAAATCCCTCAACATAATCTTGAATGCCGTTTGCCCCATAATATGGTATATCTCCAGATATTCGATCTGATGCTGTGATAGGAATCCGTAAGTTATCAAATCTATCAGCTACCTCACCCAACTTACGCTCTTCCCATTCACCCACAAAGTTCGCAAAACGAATTTTTGGCACCGTCTCACCTGGTTTAGGAAACAATTGCTGCAAATAGGCCTTTTTCAACTGTTTAAGCTTCTCTAGCTTACGCTGATGAAGAGTGATGGCGTGCTCTAAAGATTTAAAAAATTTACCAAGTTCTATTTGTTCTTTTTTACGTGGAACAACGATCTGAAAATTTTCAAGTTCTCTCATACCTAAGTTTGGCTGAGTTCCATTTGAAGATTTACCTCTTACTTGGTTTTGAACACTATCAGTTTGGATAAGGAAGTATAAAAAATACGGATTAGAAACTTCTCCTGTCCTCATGGCTGCCAATGGAGACCATATATTGAATTGTTCATTTGTTTCAACGATTGCTGTTTTACCAACTGTTGAACCAGATTTTACCAAATATACATCATTAAACTGAGGACTATATTTTCTGGAATAAATTTCATTTGTTTTTTCTGAAATAAAACCTCGTTTTCTCTCAAAATCGATTTTATTATCAACAATTGCATCTACGGAGATAAATGGAATCCCTTCTTCAATTAATTTTGGAGTTGTGTGTGGCCCATCGTTTATTGGTACTGAAAGAAGTTCTTTTAACTTACGCTGTTCCCAGGAATAAAAAGAAAATATGGAATTTCACTGGGAGCTGTCACTTGATGTTTTATTATATTGAAACATAATGATTCCCAAAACTGTAAATTGTATGCTAGCGGCAACAATGCGTATAAATTTTATATGTAAATTATATAGTTAAAAAAAAGTAATTTTTCTTCTTGTGATATAAAGAAGATTTTTTAGTCTAGCAATTTAATACAAAGATATTATGATAAAAATTTTTTTCTAAAAAGTGAATTACTTATGTTTTTGAATCCCAAATTTAGATAATACTCTTCTTTTTCGTTTGGAGGAAACTTCAACATATATTTCTGTTGTTGTAATACTAGAGTGCCCTAAGAGTTCTTGTATATCTCTTATTGAAGCGCCATTATTAAGAAGTTCAGTAGCAAAAGTATGGCGAAGATGATGAGGTGTGGAGTTTTTAGCAATATTAGCAATATCGCGATATTTAAAGTAGATATTTTCAATTCCATATATAGAAAACCTTTTTCCATATTTATTTAAGAAAAAAGCATCTTCTTTATTTTGTGGCTTATATTGTTCTCTTGTTTTTAAATAATTTTTTAAAATAAGTTTATCTTGAGAATTTGTTATAAAAAGAATTCGTTCTTTCTTATTCTTTCCAAAAATAGTAATGCGTCCTTCTTTTGGTTGATAGTCTTGAAGATTAAGATTTTTAATTTCGCATATGCGAAGTCCTAAACTAATTAAAAGCGTCATAATAGCACAATTTCTAATTTGATCACGAATCTTTACTGGAGAATCCGGAATTATTTCAACTACCTCCACTAGCTTCTGTAATTCTTTTAATGGAAGAGTCTTTGGAAGCCTTTTTTCTTTTCTAATTTTTATTGGAAAAATAGTGTTTTTGTCAATAAATTGATTTTGGACTAGATATCTATGAAAAAGTTTGAGCGTGACTAATTTCCTGCTTTTAGTACTTGAAAGATAATCTGGAGTTTCCTCTAAATACTTAAGATATTCATTTATTCCATTGGACATATCTAAGTTATTTTGAAAACAAAAATTGTAAAATATTCTTAAGTCAGTTTGATAAGAGGTTATAGTTAATTGAGATAAATTTTCTAATTTTTTTTCTTGAATAAATTGTTCGATAAATTTTTGCATATATTGAGAGTCTTTCTAATACTAAAGTGCTATAATATTACTGTTTGTAAGAAAATTAGTAGTAAAATTATCTTACAATAATATTTGATTATTTGGAGGTTTTTGTGTCTACACAACGAAATAATTCAGGATTTCAGCTCTCGGATTCTAATTGGCTGGAGAATCATCATAACGCTAAAAAAGATTTAAGGTATGATTTTGCTAAAAATCTCGCTTTACGAAATCCTAAATCAATAGTAGATATTGGGTGTGGGACAGGTCTTTGGCTCAGTACTTTTAATGAGCTTTTACCAAAAGATTGTAATTTTATTGGTATTGATCTAGATGAAGATTCACTTGCTAAGGCAAAATCGAAATCTAAAAATTGGGATCGAAAGTGTGAGTGGATTAAACTTGATATTAATAAAGAACCAGAGAAAATTCCTGCTGCAGATTTAACTTTAATATTCAATTTTTCTTCTTATATAGAAAATCTTGACTTTGTGTTTGAGACCCTCTCAAAGGAAAGAGGATTCAAAGAAATCGCTTTAAGACAATTTGCTGGGGATGAAATTAAATTTGGACCATTTTCTCCTGAAATTCAAACGCTTATTAATAATTCTGTTAAAAACTCCATTGGAGCATCTAGGCAGATTCGCTACTATGACATGGATAGATTAATCGATTCCACCTCGAATTCACAACGAAAAATTATTTATCAAGATTTTGAGTTATACAAAGCTTTCTCACCATTTGGTAGCCATAATTTCCCTTACATAAAAGGCACTGTCAATTGGACTTTAGATAGGGTCTCCGAAAATGAGAAACCTGTTATCCTTGATTGGCTAGATATGGCAAATTGTGACGAAAAATTATTATATTTCTTTAGTTTAGATTGGGTTGCCTTATTACAATGAATCATCAGCATATTCACTAGCTGCATTAGACAATAAAGTAAATTGGTTACGATAAAATTCTACTAACTCCGTTTCTCTTGAGGCAAGCACAGTTGGATTTCCACCTCGGTGATCCCAATTAAATAAAACTTCTTCAATACCATCTTTATACGTTACTATCAAAAAATTGGGATAAGGTACCACATGGTTTAATATTTTATATTCATATAGTCCTATTTTAGAATCACAATTGCAAATTCGTTTCCATTTGCGAAATCTATCTATTTCAATATCATCTCCAATATCCCGCCATTTTAGTCCATTTTCAATAGCCAGCTTTATTTTGTAAGGCGCATTACTTAGAGCTTCACTTTGGTTAAACTTGTCATCTGCTTCTTCATGACCTTTCTTTAGATTAAAAGAAGTGTTCTTAATTGATTCGATAAGGTCTAAACGCTTAATGATATAATTATCAAAGGTCTTTGCTGTTTTATCGAGTCTAATAACTTGTAAATGTTTCTTCACATCATTAGACATTTGTTTTGCATTGTCATCAGTTTGTTTCAACCTTTTAGTAAACCTTTGATCTTGATCATATAAAAAAGTGACTAGCGCTAATAAAAATGCTATAAAAGCAT
>NZ_KQ968939.1:103896-113752 GCF_001578715.1 Lactococcus sp. DD01
ACCTCCAAATAATCAAATATTATTTGGAGGTTTTTAATGGTCTATTCCTAAGAAGAAACTAGCAAAATTCTACAAATATAGTTTCCAAATTAATAAAATATATGATATTAATATCTTGTTTTATTACCTGTACACTAATATTGAAAAAAAGTGCTGGTTTCATTTGACAAAATGTGCAACGTCTTGATAAAATAATAATGTAAAAAAAATTAAATAAGTCAATTTTTGCTTTAGGACAAGTTTAATATTATAAATATAAGGTAATAAACTTTTAATTACATAGATTATTTTTAAGGAGAATAACATGGCCGCAATTAGTGTCACACCTGAGGAACTCAAACAACAAGCACAAGTTTACATCCAATCCAAAGAACAAATTGAACAAGCGATTCAACGTGTGAATTCAATGAATTCCACAATCGCAGAAGAATGGAAAGGTCAAGCTTTCCAAGCTTACCTAGAACAATACAACCAACTTTATCAAAATGTTCAAAAATTTGAAGAATTACTTGAAAGTATCAATCAACAGTTGAACAAATATGCAGACACTGTTGCCGAACGTGATGCACAAGATGCTCAAAGTTTTGGATTTTAATGACGAGCGCCCTTGTGGTGCTCTTTTATTTTTTAGTGAGAATAAATGAAAAACATAAAAAAGTTATCGCTTTATAGTGCAACGCTTATTTTATTAACTGTACCGTTGTTTGCACTCGCAGAGAGTGATGGAAGCTTGCAACTGGATTCTGATATGATTACTAACCAAGCGGGAGGAAGTTCAACTTCTTCAGATTTTACTGTTCGTTCGCAACTTTTTTCAAAACGAATAAATGAAAAAGTTCAGGAAAAAGAAAAGCGAGAAGCTGAAAATACTCAACTTATTCAAAATATTGATTTTAACCAAGCCAGTCAAAATAAGTTGTACCAAGTCAATTATCAAGGTTTAAAGACGGAATTATTTAAGAATTATAATCAAACAACTATTGGAACCAGTGAATCACAGACAAAAATGAATAATAGAGGGGTGCTCATTCTTATGATTTTAGCACTGCCTTTGTTGATTTTGACAGCTTATATCGCAAAACGTTTTACACGCAGGAAGAGAAAAAATGAAAAATCATATTGAAATCAGTTTAGAGTGGATGGGAAAACAGGTAGACCTTGCTGTTCCTTCAAATGTTACCTCTCACCGTTTGGTAGACTTATTGAGTGAGTCTTTTAAAGCGAATGGGCAAAAACTACCAGAAAATTGGCACTTTATTGTCAAAGGTAAGTCTGTTGCGTTAGGAAGTGGCTTAACATTACAAGAACTGGGTTTAGGGAACGGAGACATATTGCAACTCGTTGTAGGAGAAGAAAATGAAAATATTTGATGGACAGGATACGTTAACATTTGAGAGACAAGAAGAGCAGCTTACAGTTTTTCTTACGGGAACTCAAGTGAAGCCACAAGAATTAAATTTTATCAAGAGTAAGATTGCGCTTGGTGAAGCCTTGGATAAGGAATTTGCTTTTCAAGTGGTTTATCCTCTACTGAGCAATTTAAAGAATTTGAAAGATTTAGTAATGGCAACAAAAAGTCAACTTCAACGTCTAGAGCTTGCTTTAAAACTCAAACATTTAATCGCTCAGAAATCAGGTTATAAAATTCCTTTTGTTCATCCAGAAAATATCTTTTTTATCAATGGTGATTTTTCTTTCATACATGTGGGTATGAGAGAGGTTCTTGTTCCAATGGAAACGGATGCCTCACTTTTCCTTTCTCAATATAAGGCACTTGTCCTATTCGTTTTGAATCCTAAGATTTCTTATGAAAATTTAGTGAATGGTGAAACCAGTCTTAAAGATAAATTGAGTCAAGCGATTGCTTCAAGTTATTCACTTGAAGAAGTTCATCGTCTAGTAGAAATAGAATTAATTAAAGAGAAACAAAAAGATGAGACAGCTTTGGTTAAAGTATCTAAAGCACGTTATAGCTTCTTTAAATATGCAGGCTCTGTGGCACTCGTTGCTGCCATCGCTATGGGGACTTTGACCTTTATAGATCGGACAACAACGATTCCAAAACAACAAGCTGTCACAAAAGCTCAGGCTGACTTCATTACAAACCATTATGACAAAACGTTAGATGATTTAAAAGACTACCAACCTGACCAACTCTCAAAAGATGCACGTTTTGTTTTGGCCTCATCGTCCATTCATTTAGCAGATTTAAGTCAGACCCAGAAGTCTGCTGTTTTGAATAATATCTCATCGACGACAGATGATAACACGTTAAACTACTGGATCTATCAAGGTCGTGGGGAATTTGAAAAATCTTTGAATTTGGCAAAAAACATTGGGGATGACCAGTTGACTTTGCTTGCTTATACCGATCTTTATCAGGCGACAAAATTAAACAGTGCAATGGATGGGGATGAGAAGCAGAAGAAGTTGGAAGAATACAATAAACAAATTCAAGAATTAAGTAAGAGCTTAGGATGAGACTATGAAACAGTTATTTGAAGGACAAAATTCAAAAAAAGAAAATCAGAATTTTTTGTATGAGGCACGTCATCCAGAAGAAATTCTTTATGCAATATTTATCTTAAAAGATAATCTTGAACGTTTGACGTTAACGGCGTCACAAATGATGGCTTCTTATGATGAGTTGCGCTTTGGTATTGTAAATGATCAACTTCTGGTTAATGGTGAAAAACTTGAAAAGGGCAAACACACCATTGAAGACATTACACTTTTTGTACTGCCTGCGTATGATTTACATACTCATTTTTTAATTTTGGATGACCGAGAGTTTGTTATTCATAATAGTGACAAACACCGTGCAATTCAAACGAAAGATGCCTCACTTATCATCATTGATCAAGAACAAGACCATTCTGTTAAAGCCTTAATCAAACCCTTGGGAGATTTTGTTTACTATAACGATGATAGGGTACAATCCAGTACTATTCGAGAAGTCAAGGTTGGAGACAGTATTCTAACACCTGACTTTATGCTTGAGAGAAGACCGGAACAATGGAAAATTACAACTTTCTCAAAAGAAATAATTTTTAATTCCGATTTTTTCTTAGAGCAAAAACGTAAATTGGAAAAACCGCAAGATTTCCCAGAATATCGTCGCTCCCCACGTCTAAATCTAGAAATTCCTGACGAAGTTTTTAAATATGAAAAAATAGAGAATAAAGAACAAGCCCCTAAGGGAGGATTGTTAAAAGCAATTTTACCTCCAATTGGTATGCTTGCGGCAGGAAGTATTACGACATTGATGGCGGGACGAAATCCACTCATGATGATGGCCACTGCTCTAGCAAGTTTGATGACCGTTGTTTTTACAGTCACGCAGTATCGTACAGAGAAAAAAGATCGATTGGAACGTGAAAAGCATCGTGAGGAAGACTATCAGGTTTATCTTGCGAAGACAACTTCACAACTGGGACAAGCGCATCGCCAAGAAAACAAAGTCATTCACTACCAACAACCATCACCCAAAGCACTGTTAAAAATGATTGAAAAGTATGACTCGCGTTTGTATGAGCGTATGGTGAATAATAAAGACTTTATGGAAGTTTCGTTAGGGACAGGCACCCAACCTTCGAGTTTAAAAATAGAAACAGATTATAGTCTACGTGATGACGATGAATGGGCCATTCATGTAAAAAAACTTGTTGAGCAATACAGTAAACAAGAAGAGGTACCCATAAGTATAGATTTGCGCCATCAAACACTTGGTTTGATAGGGAACTATGATGTGTTAAAAAATACAATTGCTAATTTATATTTACAACTTTCTTTTTTTCAGTCTTACCGCGATCTTAATTTTATTAGTCTAGTACCAGAAAAAACATACCTTAAAGATTGGCACAAATGGCGATTTCTTCCTCATTTCAAGGTACAAGGAATAAATACACGTGGAATTGTTCATAATGCGAAGTCTCGTGATATGGTTCTCTCTAGTTTTTATCAGCTTGTTAACTCAAGGAAACAAGAGTTAAATGCGGCAGGGCGAGAAAAGCCTGTCTTTCTCCCTCATTTTGTCTTTACTGTATTTGATGATTCCTATCTCGCAGGACATGGACTCAATGAGTTTTTGGCAGAAGACATGTCAGAACTTGGTGTAACAGTAATCTGGTGTAAAGAAGATAAAAAACTTTTACCAGAAACGGTCACAGCTCTTATAGAAGTAAAAAATCAACAAGCTGGTGTACTTATTCAAGATAATGGACATCATATCGATAAAGTTTACAAGCCCTATCCACCCTTAGAAGAACAAGAAAACTTTGAGGTGCTTCTCCGTCAGATATCAAGTTTAGAACACATGGAAGTTGAGAAAAATGCCATTCCAGAACGTTTAAGCTTACTTGAACAATATCTTGTGGAGACAGTAGAAGCCTTGAATATTAGTGAGCGCTGGTACAGTGCAGATCCAAGTAAGTCTATCGCTTCTATGATTGGATGGAAAGGGAAAAAAGAATTTGCTTTTTGGGATTTACATGAACAAGTGCATGGGCCTCATGCGATTGTGGGAGGAACATCGGGATCAGGTAAATCAGAATTCTTAACCACATTTTTGATGGGACTGGCTATTAACTTCTCACCTGAAGATATCGGAATGTTAATTATTGACTGGAAGGGAGGAGGAATAGCGGATACATTGGCTGATCTCCCCCACTTCATGGGTTCAATTACCAACTTAGATGGGGCAGGAACTGCTAGGGCTCTTGCTTCAATTAATGCGGAACTTAAGAAACGTCAACGCGAATTCAGAGAATATGGTGTTCAAAATATTGCAGGATACATGAAGCTTTATCGTGAGCGCTTAACGCCACGTGAGGGTGTAAAATATCCACAAAAACCGTTGCCTCATCTGATGTTGGTTTCAGATGAGTTTGCGGAATTGAAAGAAAACGTACCAGAGTTTTTAGATGAGCTAACTTCTGTGGCACGTATTGGGCGTTCACTTGGAGTGCACTTAATCTTGGCCACTCAAAAACCAGATGGTGTGGTGAATGACCAAATTGATGCCAATAGTAAATCAAAAGTTGCTCTAAAAATGTCTGATGAGGCAAATTCAAGAGCCTTAATCAAAACTGGTGATGCGGCACATATTACCAATGCAGGGCGTGGTTATCTTCGTGTGGGTGAAAGTGAAGTTTACGAACTCTTCCAATCTGGTTATGGAGGTGTTGATTATAACCCGCATGCTTATCAAGAAGAAATAAAAGACGAACGTGTTTTCCAAATTAATGCTTCTGGACAGTGGGAACTTCTTTATGATCCACGTGAAGATGTCATTGATCAAGGGAAGACTAAGGATGATTTACCGACACAATTGCAAGCAACGATTCAAGAAATTGTCAATAATTTTGAATACTCAAGCTTTACAAAACCGGATAAACCTTGGTTGCCTAATTTAGGTGAAGCAATTGTGACAGAGCAAGTGAAACGTAAGAAAAAACGTAACCTTTCTATTCCTTTAGGTCTCTTGGATATTCCGAGTCTCCAAAGTCAAGAAGTGTATCATTATAATTTAGAAGAAACTTCTCACACTGTGCTCTTTTCAAGTCCAGGTTTTGGTAAATCAACAGCGCTCCAGACTATCGTCATGAACTTGGCACGACAAAATACCCCAGAACATGTGCAGTTTAATCTGTTTGATTTTGGAACAAATGGCTTATTGCCTTTGAAAGACTTGCCTCATGTGGCGGATATTGTAACGTTAGAAGAAAATGAAAAACTCCAAAAAATGCTCAGTCGCTTAGAGCAAAACTTGGCAGAGCGTAAAGCCTTATTTAAAAAAGAGGGTGTTGCCAATCTGAAACAATACCAAAGTAAAACAAAGCATGAACTTCCCATCCTTGTGAACGTATTAGACTCCTATGACGGGTTAAGCCCTAATGATAATCGTAAAGATGCCATTGATAATCTCCTCATGAAAGTTTTACGTGAAGGAGCTGCGGTAGGTATTTATCTTGTTCTTACAGCAGGGCGATATAATGCTATTCGGATGAATATGATGGCAAATATCCAAACAAAAATGGCACTTTTCCTCAATGAAGATGGCGATTTAAGTAATCTTTTTGGCCGTGAGAAACTAGAACAAGTCGAGCTTCCTGGACGTGCACAAATTAAATTGGAACAACCGTTAGCCCTTCAAATTTACTTGCCGGTCAAAGGGGAGAGCGAAGTTGAAGTTCTTGCGTCAATGAATCAAGAGATTGTCGCAATGAGTGAAGCTTGGAGCGGGACTCAACCTGAGGCTATTCCGATGGTTCCGGATGAGTTGACACCAGAACTCTATTCAACGATGGTTGCTAAAGAAAAACATGAGATGTCTCTTGGATTGAATAAATTAAGTGCACAGGCAGAAAGTTTCAAATTCTTCGAAGCTAAAAGTTTAGGAATTTTCCCAGCATCAGCGAAACAATTTAAGCAAGTGATGCCTTTCTTGATGGAGCAGTTGCTTGAGGCAGCTCAGGAGAGTGAGATTATCTTAATTGATGCTTCTAAGAATCTCGAAGCGTATGCTTCAAAAGTCACCGTATATATTTCAAAAGAAGCGATTATGCAACAAAATATGGACCTTCAAAAAGCTATTCAAGCCTTTCTTGATGACCACTCAACGAGATCTCGTGTATTAATCATGAATGGGCTAGCCGAGCTTGTGATACAGCTCAATATTCAACAAGGACAACTTATTTCATTGCTTACTCAAAATAGCAGGAATAAACAAATCATCGTGATGGATTACTTTACAAGAGTAGGGAATAGCTTTAATATGGCTACAACAGTTGTAAGAGAAAATGCTTCACAAATCCTATTTGGTGGTGATTTAAATAGTCAACATCTGATTGAAAACTTACCTCTTGAGGCTAAGAAAGAAGTGGTCAATAAGAATGTCCTTCACGCCGTGAAAGATGAAGAATTCTTTAATATTGTTGTTCCTGTGGAAAGTGAGGGTGTTTAATATGGCTGAAAAAGAAGAAAAATTACAATTTCTAGGTTTAGGCTCAGTGGTTGAGATTGATCATATGGATGCTCTTACAGACACACTCTACTTTATTGTAGCTAGAGCGGTTGGTAAGGATAGCAGTGGACAAACGATCTTGCGTTATCAAGTAGCACCACATCCAGAAGGTGCTACTAAGAAACATGAAGATAAAATTATTACACTTTCTGAGGGGGATATTTCAAAAACTATTTTCGAAGGCTATCGTGATGAGAAAGACGACATTTTTTTGTCAGAAATGCTTGAAGGTATGGAACAAGCAATTAAGAAAATGAAAACCTCTTCTAATCATTCGACAATTCCTTTAAAAAAAGTCGAAGAAGTTCCAGCTACACCGGTACCTAAAATTGAAGATGAGAGTGAATTATTGAAAAAAGATCCCTTTTATAAATTCAAGGCATAAAGGAGTATAGAATTATGAGCGGAGCGATAAAATCTGATATTGGTGCAGCAAATGCATCGGTATCCCAATTCAAGAAGACGAGTTCTTCAGGGCAGCACTGTTCTCTGGGCGAAAGTAACATCTCAGGTATGAAAAATGCAGTAGAGATATCAAACAGTATTATTGGAGAACTCAATAAACTGGAAGCCAGTATACAAAAACAAGCAGATAAATTTCCTAAACTGGCTGCGGTCATTGAAGAGAGGGATAAACAAGATGCGACTGATTTAACTACAATGAACTGGGGCTTTTGAGAGATGGTCAGAGATAAAAATGCGGATAAGCGAGTCGAATTTAATCAGAAAATTTCAGATAAAGAAAAAGAAAAAGATGAATTATATTTAGAAGAGCAACGCGTAAAAAGCAGAGTTGAAAATTTCAAAGAGGTTATGATGCTTACCTTTCGTCAACTTCGAGAAATTGATGAGGATATCAATAGAAGAAGTCAAATTAAAGGGGCGTATGATGAAACGGCTCAAAAGCAAACTTATATTTCAAATATGATTGTTCAACAGCAAGAGGGATTGCAAAGGGAATATAAAAAAGCCAGCATCAAACTTGAAGATGAGCGAGAAAAGTTACAAAAAGAAAGGGATAATTTAGCATGGGATTGATATATAACCCTTCAGATTCACGTGGCATTGTTTCAGCCTTAAATGGGAATATCAGAACAGCAGAAGAAATGGTTGAAGGACTCAATCGTGCAAGTCGTCATCTGATTAATGCATTAAACGGAAAAGAATTATCTGGCGCAGCCTATACCGCAGGTAAAGGGATGTTTTCGCAATTAGTTATACCAACAATTTCTAAGGCTTCAGAAGGATTAGAAAAATTAAAATCAGAGGCGAAAAAATATGAAGGCTTTGCCTCATCTGCAGGAGATGAACTTCTGGATGAGGACAAATTAAATGAGAAGCTTCAGTCTCTTCAAGCACAACAAGCTGCATTATCGTCTCAGATAGATTTCTTTAAGCAGCAAGCAATGTCTCATAAGGAAGATAGTGGTTTAAGCACAAGTTTTACAAATTATAGCAACACTCTTTCTTCTTACATGAGCACAGTTGCAGAGGACATTCAGGAAGTTCAAAAGAAGCTTAAAAAATTACATGAATTCAATTCAAATGTAAATGGCCTCTTTTCAGATGCACGAAGTGATTTTGAAAAAATATCGGACATAGTTAGTGTGTTAGGTAATGGGCATTTTAACTCCAATGAACAATTTAACGCTGGAGATAACAAAAACAAACAACTTCTACTTGATATTATATCTGATTATGGAAGTGGTGCAGTACAAGATGGTTTGTCTGAAGGTATAGGAAAGTTTTTAGAAACTATGGACACGAGTATTCCAAATGCGGGAGCATATATGCATGTGTTTTCTGATGGGAATAAATATTGGAAAAACACTCATATTAGCTGGGATGGAACAGGATATGGTAAGGCGATGTCATCCTCATTGTTAAAAAAAGGCGTTCAAAATGTAACAGTTAAGAGTTTCGGAGTGGGAAAAGCTAAGGTATCTGGTCTTGGCATATTAGGTTTTGGAATTGATTACAATCAAAATCTAGCAGCTGGAGAAAGTGTAGGAATGGCATTTACGCACACTGCAGCAACCACCGCAGTAACAAGTGCAGGAGTTTGGGCTGTGGGTGCAAGTGCAAGTGCAGCAGCAGCTGGTACTTTTGGAGCAGGAGCAGTTGGAGCAGGAGCTGCAGTCTCAACTATTATAGCAAGTAATCCTATTGGTTGGGCAATAGGGGCCGGTATCGCTATGGGGGGATTAACAAAATTAGCATATGATCAAAATTTTTTGGGATTTCAAGATGGTGTGAAAAATGCTGGGGAAGTTGTGAACTCTGGCCTAGAATCTATAAAATCAGTATTTGGTTGGGGGAAAACAAAACATGCTTAATGTAAAATTTTCTTCTGTACAAGGATTTGTCCTACTATACTTCGAGGATAAAGTATACTTAGTTAATACTATTTATAATATGTCTTTATTTAGTTTATCTAAGCCGCCAGAAAAAGTAACTTTGGAGGCGTATTTGCTTGAACAACAAGAAGTAGCATATTTTGAATCTGGAAATAATAAAAAAATAAGTTCGATTTCAGCAGTATTGATTACACAACCGCTTGTCACATTATCATATAATTTGGGGAAATATATATTTCAATATTTTGATGTTAGTTACTCCCTAGCAATTAAAGTACTATTATTGCTTATTGCTATGTTAATAACACTTGCATCTTGTAGGATCTATTTGAAATCATCAAAAAATAAAATACCAAGCCATTTTATGTCACAGAATAAACGTTTTTCTTTAAGGATTTATAAACCGAAAGATGAAATTCATAAAAGAAATATTTTTAATGAAGGATTAGGCTTTTTATTCGCTACAGCCCTGATA
>NZ_KQ968939.1:113928-126851 GCF_001578715.1 Lactococcus sp. DD01
GGGGGGAAAGCATACTATTGATGGTGGTATCTGCTATATTTTTCATTCTATATATTTCAACCAAAATGAGTCCAATTGCAGCCTCGGCTTATAAAGATTACGATTTCACAATTACAGAAAATAATAATTAGTACATACCATAATATATAAAGATGTAAATTTAATTTAAAGGAGAACAGAATTGAATACTAATAAAATTTTACCAATAGGAACAATCATTTATCTAAAAGAAGGAACACAAAAAGTGATGATATTAAATCGCGGATCAGTGATTGAAGACAATGGGGAACAAGTTCTATTTGATTATTCAGGAGCGATTTATCCTGTAGGATTAAATCCTGAACAAGTACTTTATTTTAATAAAGAAGATATTGATAAAGTCATATTTGAAGGATACAGCGATGACGAAGAATTACGATTTGTACAACTTTATGAGAACTGGGAAATCAAAGAAGGTTCAAACCTTAAAAAAGGAAGAGGAGATTCATCAAAAGAGAGCACAGGTTTTGAATTCCAATAAAAATAATAGGTTAAACATAATTTAATGAGGGAGATAGTAAAAGCTATTTTTCTTTGAACTAAGAAGTTATAAAAATTAATATTCAAAATGAATGAATTTTGATAATAAAATTAGTAGAAGTTATTCTACTAATTACTAGTGATGATTCAAGAAGTCATTAGTAGTAATGAGTGGACAAACAAAAGGAAAGATTTATGAATGAAAAAATGAATAAAAACTTAAAAAAAATACGTTGGTTATCAATATTGACTTTAGTTGCTTGTATTCTCGTATTGGTGGGGACGTTAGCTTATCTGAGTACAAATAAAAAATCACAGGAGAAAGCGTCCAAACCGACGATTGCTCTTGTTAACGAAGATAAAGCCTCAAGTTTTAACAAGAAAGATTACAATTTTGGGAGGGATTTTGTCAATTTAGTATCAGGAGATACAAAGTACAACTGGCAAGTGGTTTCTCGTTCTGTCGCAGACCGCGCCTACTCAGATCAATCTGTTGATGCAGTTATCTATATCCCCCAATCGTTTTCACATGATATTTTGACTTTGCAGGATATTCAACCGATGCAATCAAAAGTAAATTATAAATTACAAGAGAACCAATCTGCTTTATCTCAAAATCTATTGAATGATAAGATTACAAATATTTTATATGACTTCAACCAAAATATTGTAAAAATGTACTATGCTTCTGTCGCAAGTAATATCTCAGAGGCTCAAAATAATATGAATGATGTTCTCAACAACCAAGGGAATGTCTTAACCAGTCTGTCTAAAAATATTTATGGTCCCTTTCAGACTACTAACCAAGGCTATTCAACGGTAATTTCAAGTGCCAACGGTCTCCAATCCATGAACAAGTCATGGATTGATGCCCAAAACAGTTTTACAAAATCTACGCAGTCCATGCTTAATGGTACAAGTAAAAGTTTTAACAATCAATTACCGACCCTACAAAAATACTTTGATACTCAGAAAAAAATTGCAGATATCAACGTAAAAAATGGGAATCAAGGCATTTCAGATCAGGCGGACAGTGATCAAGAAAATTACTTTAAGCAGTTTGACGCGTCCTATAAAAACACTCTGAATCACTTATCGAACTTCTCAGAAGAGGATGATAATAATGAAGCTGGCTTACTCAAAGAATTAAAAAACCAAGTTCAGGACTATAATGCTGTTATTACAGGTGTACATGATGACTTGTCAGAACAGATCAATACTCTCACAGAAAATAGAGAAAAATTGCTTTCTTTAGAAAGTGATTTATACCAACAATTTTTCGCTCAAAATAATCTGGAAGTGAACAATACAAACTTTGATCAGCTCGAAAATAAATATCAAAACGAAACAAATGCACGTCAAGCGCTCGCTCAAAAATTAGCCTCGTCTTTTGGACAAACGGATAATTTTTCATCAAAAGGATATGTTGAAAGCATTAATAATATCTTGAGTCAACTTGATTGGAGAGATGCCTCAAGCTATGACCCCCTTTTTAAAGCAATGGAGAAAAAGGGAGTAGATGTTTCCAAGTATAAAAATGAACTGGATTTGATTTACCGTTTTGGAAATGTTTCTGGAGCACAGTCAGCTGAAGCAAAATTTACAGATGCACCAAGTGATAATGTAACGAATCAAACTGTTCAAAAGACATTAGAGATAGTTGTTCCAGCAGGTAAGAACTACACTCTTCGTCCCATAGATGGAAATGATCGCATTACTTTTATAAGTTCGGCAGAAAGCAATGATGAAGCTTCGAGTAATGTTAATGGTAATGTGGTGGAGTTACATAATAAAGATCATGAGGTGACAAATAATGAGGGGATAACGAGTCAAGAAGAAAACAAAAAAGATGCAACCTTTACTGTTATCTATGATGTTACATTAGGCCAAAGTACACAGACAACCCTCTCTTTTGGCTGGGGTGAAAATAATACTATTGAATCCAAAACCACCTCTAACTTTACCTTGTACCCAGAAGATACAGTTTCGGAGTATTTAGGAGGTGAACACTTTGGAGAAATCGCACAACTTTTAAATAATATAGACACCGCTTCAAATCTTATAACCTGGTCATACGGGGCTCCTGGTTATAATATAGAAGATATGAGAGATAATCTTTCTATTTCTCCTACTCTAGAAGACTTTAAAAAATTGTCGGATCAATCTATTTATAGCCTCTATGGGAATATGGATTTGATACAATTAAAAACGCGACTGAGTCAAGAGGACGTGGAGAGCTTCAAACAGTCTGGCCATGAAAATATTGAAAAATTGATTCAAAGTATTAAAAGTTTGAATTCCAATTTAGAGAACTTAGATAAAGATAAAGAAATCTTGAGCAAGAATATGCCCAATGATATTTTTAATAAAAATATCAAAGATTTAGAGGACTGGTATAAAACCACTTTAACTTCAATTACCCAACAACATGATTCATGGAAAAAGAATGAAGAACAAACCTTGGCATTAAAATCTTGGGAAGAGTATAATTCAAACGATAAGGCACTTTATGAAGATAAAACTTCAAGTGAAGCGTTATACAAAACCATTTCTGAATTATCAACTTCGACAGCAAAAAGTGCGGAAGAAACATCTAAAAGCGCTCAGATGATTAAAGACAATGCGAATGAATTTAAGCAAATGGTGGAGAGTACGCAAGAAACGAAAAAATCTGCGGAGAAATTATTGAAGAATACAGATGACCTCCTAAAGGCAGGAGATGATTCTTTCAAGGAAAGTCAAGACTATAATGGTAATTTCAGCAAAGTACTTGCGAATACACGGGATCAAAAAGCAGATAAGAAGCAGTTGTTTAACTTCTTTGCACAGCCTTTAAGTATTGAAAATCTCACGAAAAAAATAAGCACGCTCTCACATAATTTTGACTGGCGTTGGCCAATTGTTTTAGCTTTAGGCGTTCTTCTTGGAGTTCTTGGATCAATGATTTCTCGCTTTCTTTCTCTCCGAAAAAAACTTTGATTACTATTGAGGCGTAAGATCATGTTCAATGTTAAGCTTTACTTTTCAATAAATAAAAAAACTTTGGAAATTGTACTTAGCCTATAATATTGTATAATGTATTTATAAAATGAAAAAGGAGAAGATAGTGAACGCAAATAACAGAGAACTCCAAAATTTTAGAGAATATAAAAACTATTCACGATATGAGATGGCTACGAAGTTAGAGTTTTCAAAGTCAATGTATGAGAAGATAGAATTGGGTTTTAGAAACCCGAGCTATAACTTTCTTTTGAAATTAAAAGAAAGTTTTCCTGATTTTGATATTAATCTATTATTTAGTTAAATGATAACTACGATACGATGATTTAATGGAAATGATTTTGAGGGCTAAGTAAAAACCACTGGTTGTAATTTTATCAACCAGTGTTTTTTTATTTTTTTGAAATGAAAGAAAACTGAAGAATTCGTGCAAGGCAAAAATTTTATGCTAGAGGAGCTTTCACTATAAAAATTGTAATTGGTAAAGTAAAAATATCAGAACAAACCAATCATTAAAAGTTGTGACAGAATGATGTTGCATCCCCAGTCAATTCCTTTACTTATTGTTTGTTCAACTTTTAATGAGCCAATGGTTATTCCAGAAGCGGGATATTTATATGGTCAGCATTTCCCTAACTATTCAGGAAAAGGGAAGGAAGCAGTCCAAGTAATATATAACTTGAACTTAGCAAGCTCTAGGGTAATCAATCTTTATCATGAGATGAAACTAAAAGGCAAAATTGGAATTATTCTAAATCTTACGCTTAACCTTAAGGTTAATGTTAAGGCGGAGAAACGATGAATTTTGAAGTAGATTTTGATAAAAAACAAAAGCAGAGTAAGCAAGAGTTATTTTTATCAGAAATTGAAACTTATGATGAAGAACAAACCCCTAGAATGAAAGCTAAAGGTTATATTTTTAAAGGATATGTAGAAAAAACTGTTTCCTTCACGTTTGGCACAATCACGTTTAAGCGTAAACGTTGGAAGAGAGGGGAAGAAAACGTTTATCCAGTTGATAAATACTTGGGAATAAAAAAGCGTCAACGTATCTCAGAAGGACTTTTACAAGAAATTGCAGTAAATCTTCCATTAATGACCTTCCGAGGTGTTACAGAAATCATGAATCAGAGGGATATAGAAATTAGCACTTGGGTAGTAGTTCAAGCACGTAGGTTTGTTTCTAATCTTTTGAAAGAGCGTGAAGAATATCGTTTTTATAGTGAGAAGGAGAATATTCCCCCAAAAATAAAGAGCCCAATTATCTATGTGGAAGCAGATGGATTGAGAATAAAAACTTGTTCACAAAAGGAAAAACGAAAAAATACAGATTTTTCGCATTACGTTGTTCATACAGGAAAGGACAAGGGAAAAATTCAAAATTTTCGGGAATTTTATTCTATAAGGTCTGCTCATGCAAAGCAACAAGTCATAGATCATATTTATAATCACTATGAGGTCACTCCAGACACTCTCCTTTATACACGCTCAGATGAAGGAACAGGATATACTGCACATATCTTTAAGGAATTCTGTAGTGACATAGGTATTTTGAAACACAATCATCACCACTTTTGGGATCGCTGGCATATCTTTAAGTATATTTCGGACCATACTGGTCGCATGGAACAAGAAATAAAAGAACTATTTAACCAATCTATAAGAGAACAAAATCGCGAAAAATTACACCTAGCTATAGACACAATGGAATCCAATGTAATTTTGGGGACAGAAGAACAACAAGAAGATTTCAGGATTTTTAAGAAAAGAATGCTTCACAATTACAAGTATTCAGCCACCTCAGGACAAAGGGGCCTTCTTTATAGAGATATTCCTGTGATAGAAGCCAATCATAAAAAAATTACGCATAGAATGAAACATAGAGGCATGTACTGGTCGCTCACAGGTTCACTTACAATGATTCACATTATCTTAATGAAGAGGAAAAATACCTTGGGGGAACTTTTTAATGGAGAGTGGCGTAAAAAATATTCGAAGTATAAAGAATATGATGAAATTTATCACTCTAGAGATATTATGAGTCGCTATAGAAAACAGGGAAGACAGGGACATTATGTCGATAAGAGACATCCGTCTCAAAAAATATAAAGAATAACAATCTAAACAAAAGAAAATCACATATTTAGTGATCGTTTTTTTGTACTTTGATTTCTTGCAAAAGCGTACCGAAAAGGATATAATGGGCTTAATAAAATAAAAAAGTTAGCATAAACAATAAATTTCTTTACGCAACAAGATAATTTATTTTTTTGAGGGGGTTTCCCAGTTTGCATAACACATCCTGCGCAATCATGCCTCTTGACAAACCGCAAAAATGTGCTATAATAGTCTTAAATAAAAAACTACTAGAAAGGAGCGTTCGTGAGGACGCTCCTTCTGTGTTGTTTTCTGAAAGGAGAAGAGATGTCAGAAACACTTGTAAAAACAGTAGAAGATTTCATCTTGCCTCACCTACCAGAAGAGTTTGAATTGATTGATGTTGAGTGGGAAAAACTTGGCGGAGATATGGTTTTGCGACTTTTGGTGGATAAGGCAGATGGCATTACGATTCAAGACACAGCCGATTTAAGTGAAATTCTTTCACCTTTGCTAGACACAATTTCGCCAGATCCATTTCCAACGGAAGGTTATATGCTTGAAGTTGCAAGCCCTGGTGCAGAACGTCCGCTTAAAAAAGCTGAACATTTTCAAAGTGCCATTGGTGAGTACATTCTTGTAAAACTTTATCAAAAAATTGAAGGCGAAAAAGAATTTGTTGGAGATTTGGTGAAGTTTGAGGACAACACCTTAACTGTAGAATATATGGATAAAGCCCGTAAGAAAACAGTTGAAATTCCAGCAGATAAGATTTCAAAAGCAACAACTTTAGTGAAGTTGTAAGAAATTCTAAATGCTCTGAGAGTAAGTCTCTCAACCGAAATAATAAAAAGAAAATATTTTCCAAAAAACTCAAGAAAGAGGAAAAAACAAAATGAGCAAGGAAATGCTTAACGCCTTTACAATGCTAGAAGAAGAAAAAGGCATTAAACAAGAGATTGTTATCGAAGCAATTGAGCAAGCAATCACAGCTGCTTACAAGCGCCAATATGGTCAAGCACAAAATGTGAAAGTTATTTTCGATGAGAAAAAAGGAAACTTCAATGTTTACTCAACACGTGAAATTGTGGATGAAGTCTTTGATAGCCGTCTTGAAATCTCACTTGAAGATGCCCAAGAATTAAACCCGCATTATGAAATTGGCGACAAAATCATGTTTGAAGAAAAACCAAAAGATTTTGCACGTACAGCAGCGGGAGCAGCTAAACAAGTTATCATGCAAAAAATGCGTGAAGAAGAACGTACAATCATTTACAATGAATACAGCCGTTATAAAGATGAAATCATCATGGGTACCGTTGAAAAAGTTGATGCGCGTGCAGTTTACGTTAACTTGGGTCGTGTGGATGCACTTTTGACAGCCAAAGACCGTATCAGTCAAGAAAATTATCACGTTGGTGACAAAGTGAAAGTTTATGTGACTGACGTACTTTTGACACCAAAAGGGACACGTGTCTTCATCAGCCGTACAGCGCCAGATATGCTTAAACGTATGTTTGAAAAAGAAATCCCTGAAGTTTACGATGGAACAGTAGAAATCAAATCTGTTGCGCGTGATGCAGGTGATCGTGCGAAAGTCATTGTCGAAAGTCATGATGAAAACGTCGATGCTATCGGTACAATGGTTGGTGCAAAAGGTGCACGTATTCAAGGTATTATCCGTGAGCTTGCGGGTGAAAAAATGGATATCATCGAATACAATGCCGACAAAGCAACCTTGATTGCCAACGCACTTAAACCAGCTCGTATCGAGCAAGTGGCTATCCGTGAAGACGGTTCAGCAATTGCAGTCGTTGCTCAAGATCAATTATCCTTAGCAATCGGTAAACGTGGACAAAATGTACGTCTTGCTGCACACGTTACAAACTGTAAGATTGATATCAAGTCCGAAGAAGATTTCCAAAAGGAAATGGCGGAGCTTGATGCACTTGTTGAAGAAGTAGATGAAATTGTAGAAGAAGTTGCTGAAACTGTTTCAGAAGAAGCAACAACTGAAGAATAGGCCTATGAAACAAAAAAAGACTCCCATGAGAAAGTCTGTAGTTTCTGGTGAGCAAATCGCTAAACGTGATCTTTTACGTATTGCTTTTAACAAAGAGGGGCAAATCTCCATTGACCCGACAGGTAAGGCACATGGCCGTGGTGCTTATATTGCCTTATCAAATGAAGAAGCACAGCTCGCTAAGAAGAGACATGTCTTTGATCGTACTTTCAGTACAAAAATCTCAGACGAATTTTATGACGAACTGATCAGTTATGTTGAACACCAAGTTGCACGCCGTGAATTAGCAGAAGCTACTTATTCGGCAGACTTGGCACCGGACTAAGACTAATATGAATAATACAAAAAAAGTATTGAATTTACTCGGTCTTGCTAAACGTGCAGGAAAAGTCATCACAGGGGAAGAACTTGTGGTTAAAGCCATTCAAAATGGCAAAGCCAGTTTAGTTTTTGTTGCCCATGATGCGTCAGAGAATTTGATCAAAAAAATCACCGATAAATCGAGTTACTATGAGGTAAGCGTCTTACAAACGTTCTCAGTAAATGAACTTTCAGTAGCAATTGGTGCTAATCGAAAAGTGTTAGCCATTGCTGATGATGGATTTGCAAAGAAAATGGAGAGCCTTATGACTAACTAAAAAATAAGGAGGACAACATTGTCTGATAAAAAACGAATTAATCAAATCGCAAAAGAAACAGGATTGAAAAATGCTGATCTTGTGTCAGCTGCACAAGAATTGGGCTTGGCTGTTAAAGCTCACTCAAGTTCAGTCACAGATGCTGAAGCAGAAAAAATCATTGCACGTGTGAAATCAGGAACTACTGCAGCAGAAAAAACAGCTGCTCTAGCAAAAGATACCCAGCCAAAAGCGAAAACATCAAAGAAAAAAGATGACGCGCCACGCACCTTTGCAGGAAAAGCAGTGGTTGAAGATCCTGCCATCTTGGCACGTATTAAAGCTAAAGAAGAAGCAGAAAAAGCCGCAAAGGTTGAAGCTGAAGTAAAGGCTGAACCAAAAGTGGAAGAAGTTAAAACAGTAAAACAAGAAAAAACAGCGCCAAAAGTAGAGAAGAAATCAGAAGCTCCAGCTCCAGCAGCGAAAAAGCAAGAAGAAAAAACTACTGAGCCAGTGAAAGAAGAACCTAAAAAAGCATTGGATAAAAAACCAAGGATTCAAATCAAAGTCGTAAAACGCGCAGAAGATATCAAAAAAGAAGCAGCGAAAAAAGATGCTGCTCGTCAAGAACGTCGTCAAAATGATTGCCGTAACAATGACAATCGTCGCGGTGGACAAGGTCGCAATCAAAATGACAATCGTCGCAATAATGATAACCAAAATCGTGGCGGCAATAAATTTGAGAGTAAACCCTCAACAGAAGTATTTACAGCACCTGCTACTTCCGGTAAAAACAATAACCGCCGTGATCGTGACCGCAAGAAAAACGAACACGACAAATCTTCAGATGGTCGTCGCCCAGGCGGACCATTGCGTGTAAATGATAACCGTAATCAAGTACGTAATGCACGTAACTCAAACTGGAATCAAAAAGGTCGCCGTGGAGGTAAAAACCAACAATCTGCCGCACCAGTATCTACTCGTAAATATCATGAATTACCAGAATCAGTGGAATATGCTGAAGGAATGAACGTTCAAGATATTGCAAAAGCAATCAAACGTGAACCAGCTGAGATCATCAAAAAACTTTTCATGATGGGAACAATGGTTAATCAAAACCAATCTCTTGATGAAGATACTTTGGAATTAATCCTTATGGATTATGGTATTACTCCAGTTAAAAAAGTGGAAGAAGACCAATCTGATATTGAACGTCTTTTCGTTGAAGAAGGTTACCTTAACGAAGAAAACATGGTAGAACGTCCAGCTGTTGTTACAATCATGGGTCACGTTGACCATGGTAAAACAACCTTGCTTGACCGTTTCCGTGAATCTCGTGTCACTGAAGGTGAAGCTGGTGGTATCACACAACATATCGGTGCTTATCAAATCAAAACTGGAGATAAGAAAATCACTTTCTTGGACACACCAGGGCACGAAGCATTCACAAGCATGCGTGCACGTGGTGCCTCAGTAACCGATATTACAATCTTGGTTGTTGCTGCTGATGATGGTGTTATGCCACAAACGATTGAAGCTATCAATCACTCAAAAGCTGCTGGTGTACCAATCATCGTTGCCATTAACAAAATTGATAAACCAGGTGCAAACCCACAGCGTGTAATTCAAGAATTAGCTGAACATGGTGTTATGTCACAAGCTTGGGGCGGTGAATCTGAATTTGTTGAAATCTCAGCTAAATTCAATCAAAATCTTGATGCTCTTTTGGAAACTGTTTTGCTTGTTGCTGAAATGCAAGAACTTAAAGCAGACCCAACTGTCCGTGCTATTGGTACAGTTGTTGAAGCACGTCTTGACCAAGGACGTGGTGCTATTGCAACACTCTTGGTACAACAAGGTACACTTCACGTTCAAGACCCAATCGTTGTTGGTAACACATATGGTCGTGTACGTACGATGACAAATGACTTGGGTCGTCGTATTAAAGAAGCTTTGCCATCAACACCAGTCGAATTGACAGGTCTCTCTGATGTGCCTCAAGCTGGTGATCATTTCGCCGTCTTTGAAGATGAAAAATCTGCACGTGCAGCTGGTGAAGAACGTGCCAAACGTGCCCAATTGATTAAACGTCAAAGCACACGTCGTGTAAGTCTTGATAACCTCTTTGATACACTTAAAGAAGGTCAAGTTAAAACAGTTAACATCATCATCAAGGCTGATGTACAAGGTACAGCTGAAGCGATGGCTGCTTCCTTACAAAAAATTGATGTTGAAGGTGTAAAAGTTGATATCGTTCACGCGGCAGTTGGTGCGATTAGTGAATCAGACGTTTCATTAGCAGCAGCTTCAAATGCGATTATCATCGGTTTCAATGTTCGTCCAACGGGACTTGCACGTGAGCAAGCGGAGCATGAAGATGTAGATATTCGTCTTCACAGCATCATCTATAAAGTTATCGAAGAAATCGAAACAGCCATGCGTGGTATGCTGGATCCAGAATACAAAGAAGAAATTATCGGTGAAGCGATTGTCCGTGAAACATTCAACGTTTCTAAAGTTGGTACAATTGCCGGATTTATGGTTATCCGTGGTAAAGTTCAACGTGATGCCAGCGTTCGAGTTATTCGTGACGGTGTAGTTATCCATGATGGAGCTATCGCTAGCTTGAAACATTACAAAGATGATGTTAAAGAAGTCGGTAATGCACAAGAAGGTGGTTTGATGGTAGAAAACTACAACGACATTCTTGTTGACGATACATTTGAAGTTTATAAAATGGTTGAAATCAAGCGTTAAAATTTAAAATGTTTGAGGAAAAATAAAAAAGGAGAATGATTATGGGCACTTCCTTCCGCAGTGATCGTGTGGCTGTCGAAATCCAACGTGAAATCAATGATATTTTGCGTCATAAGATTCGAGATCCCCGCGTTCAAGATGTGAATATTACAGATGTTCAAGTGACAGGTGATTTGAGTCAAGCAACAGTTTATTACAGCTTGCTGTCTAACCTTGCCAGTGACAATGAAAAAGCTAAAAAAGGTCTGGAAAAAGCTACAGGTCTTGTTAAACGTGAGTTAGCACAACGTATGACCATGTATCGTATCCCGGATTTGAAGTTTGCCAAAGATGAATCTGTCGAATATGGTTCAAAAATCGATGAACTTCTCCGTAATTTGGATAAACCAGAATATTAATAAAAAAAATAAGCACTCATCATTGAGGCTTATTTTTTTATTATATAGTCTGCAAAAATGAGGGGACTGTGCTATAATACTCATGGCAAAATGCTAAAAGTCGCACTTGTATGTGCAAAGCAGGTTATTGTGTTAAAATCAAATTAAAAAGTATAATGAGGAAAAATATTATGGCAGAAAAAGAACATACTGGCATGGGATCCGTGATTGCAGCCCTTGGTGCCAATGTACTAGTGGCAATAAGTAAGTTTGTAGGTTATGCCTTAAGTGGTAGTGCGGCAATGCTCAACGAAAGCATACACAGTTTAGTTGACTGTGGAAATCAAGTTTTGTTGCTTTTTGGTGATAAGCGTGCTAAAAGAGCACAAAGCCAGGTCCATCCTTTTGGAGAAGCGCGTGCAAAATACTTTTTTAGCATGTTGGTCGCTACTTTCCTGTTTTTTGGTGGTGGCGTTATTGGTGTAATGGAGGCTTATGACAAACTAGTCCACCCTGCTCATGAGGTCAATAATCCTTTGCTTCTGATTGCTATCTTACTCTTTGGCATGATTATAGAGGGCAGTTCACTTCGCGTTGCTTTTAAAGAAATTAAAGAGCTCAATACCGAAAAATTATCCTTGTTTAGATTTTTGCATGAGAGCCGACACAGTGAGATTTTAGTTATCTTTGCGGAGGATTTCTGTGCCATTATTGGTTTAATGTTAGCACTTGGAGGAACAGTTCTCACTTTTCTTACAGGGAACCCCATGTATGATGCTCTGTCCGGAATCTTGATTGGTTTATTGCTTATGGCAGCAGCAGTCTTTTTGGTGCGAGAGTTCTATAGTTTAATTGTTGGTGAAAGTGTCACTGCTTCAGATTTAGAAAAAATAACACGTAGCTTTATTCGTGAAACAGTTAAACAGTTGATTGATATCAAGACAATCCACATCGGTCCAACTGAAATTCTAATTGCGGCAAAGATTGATATTCCAGCAGAGTATGAAGCACACAGCTATGAAATTATTAATGCAATCGAAAAAGATATTCGAAAAGCACTGCCGGACAAAAAGTCTTACATATATATCGAAGTCGATGAATTTGATAATAATTATCAGCATTAAAGCGAGTAATTATCAATAAATTGGAGACTAACGATTGCGTTTTTATAATTTATCTGATATATTATGTTTATGAAACAACACTGGATGGACAAAATTGCAGATAAATTATATATTGACGGTGTTCATCCATTGGTTATCTTGATGGTGTGGGAAATTGCCTTGATTGCAATTTTATTTGTGATTATTGCATTATTTGTTGCTGAAATACCGAATGTTTTATCTCATATAAATTTTAAATACTGACTGACACTAAAAAGCGATTTTTTGAAATGAAGATTGATACAAGATAAAAGAGCGAATCCTTAGAGGAAGCTTTTTTATTTTATAAAAATACAAAAAGATTGCTTGTACAGGAAAAATAAACCGTTTTTGTGCTATAATGAACGAAGTATTATTAAACAAATGAGGA
>NZ_KQ968939.1:127033-145389 GCF_001578715.1 Lactococcus sp. DD01
ATTATTAAACAAATGAGGAGAAAAAATGTCAATAGAACCATTATTTTTAGATTCCGTATTGCAAGAAAAACTCTGGGGTGGTGATCACCTTAAATCTTTTGGCTATGAATTACCATCTGATAAAATCGGTGAATACTGGGCAATTTCAGCTCATCCACATGGTGTTTCAACAATTAAAAATGGAAAATTCGCTGGACAAAAATTAGACAAGGTATTTGACCAACACCGTGAGCTTTTCGGCAATACGAAGGAAGAAGTATTTCCTCTCTTAACAAAAATTTTGGACGCCAATGACTGGCTTTCAGTGCAAGTTCATCCAAATGATGAATACGGTATGAAGCATGAAGGCGAGCTTGGTAAAACAGAATGTTGGTATATCATTTCAGCAGAAGAAGGTTCTGAGATTATTTATGGACATAATGCAAAATCACGTGAAGAACTTGCAGAAATGATTAATTCGGGAGACTGGGATCACTTACTACGCAAAGTTAAAGTCAAAGCAGGTGATTTCTTCCATGTACCTGCAGGAACAATGCATGCAATTGGTGCGGGCATTGTTATTCTGGAAACGCAACAATCAAGCGACACAACTTACCGTGTATATGATTTCGATCGTAAGGATGACCAAGGCAATCTTCGTGAATTACACATACAACAATCAATTGATGTGCTTCACATACCAGGGGATCAAACACCAGAAAATAAAGTCCAAGTTGTTAAAGAAGAAAATGCAGACTTAACAACTTTGGTAAAATCAGAGTTCTTTGACGTTTATAAATGGTCAATTCACGGTACACAAGACTTTGAAGCTACAGCAGACTATATGCTCGTGTCTATTCTTGAAGGAAAAGGACAACTTACGGTGGCTGATAAAACGTATGCATTATCGAAAGGCGACCACTTCATCCTCCCTACAGGGATTGAGCAATGGCAACTTTCAGGTAATATGGAAATTATTGCTAGCAATCCAGTAGCACATTAAGCATAAAAAAAGCACCTTCTTAAGGTGTTTTTTTTGTTTTAAAATTTATTGGTTTGGTCTTCAAATAAAGTGAGCCAAAAACGGCTCATTAAATTAATAGAATAGTATATAAAATTCAGTTTGACTTAAGATGATCTTGTTAACCTTTTATTAATCAAATAAAAAGGCCTTTGATGAAAGGAGAGTAAAACTTTAAAAAGGAAACTGCAAGTAAAGTGTGCTGGATGAAGTGCTTCAGCGTTAGATTAAGAAAAGGAAAATCTTATGGAGAAGAAATTGAAAAAAGTTATAATTATGAGTATCTCAGGTTTAACTTTATTATCGGCATCAATGCCATCAGCCGTTGGTATGTTTCAAGCGAGTAATGTGAATGTAGAGCAAGAACCAGATTCAGAAGCGTTGGAGTTCACCTTCCACGAGTATCTCTTTCTCGAACAGTATCTATCCCATAGAGCTTATGAATAAAAATAAAGAGCGTGCTTATTACGTCTTTATATTTGTGGTGAATTTCTCTGTCTTGCTTTTATTTTCTGAATGGATAACACTTAGAGAGATTTTTCTTCTCTTCTTTGTCTCTATTCTCATACATGCTTTGGCAATCTATCATGCTAAAAAGAGACAAAAACTTAGAGCATTACATCGTGCAAAAAATAAAGAGAAAACACAGAAAAGATTTTAGTAAAAAGGTAATATACAAGGTGAAATGAAGCAAGTGATATCAAGATAAGGAGCTGGTTTTTGTTTGAGTTTCTTTTTTACTCAAAAAATATAGACTTGTCCAAAAGAGCCAGAAGAAATTTGAAATCGCTCTCTTTTAAGAATATAATCAAATTATAAGAACAATTAGAAAAGAGGGATTGAATATGCGTTATACAAACGGAAATTATGAAGCTTTTGTTCGACCAAGAAAACCACAAGAGGCTGACAAGAAGTCTGCCTATATTGTCGGAGCAGGTCTTGCAGGACTGGCTGCGGCTGTCTTTCTGATCAGAGATGGCCAAGTCCCAGGGAGTCGTATTCATATTTTAGAAGAACTTTCTCTTTCCGGCGGCTCTTTAGACGGTTCGTTTATTCCACATGATGGCTTTGTGATTCGTGGAGGTCGTGAAATGGAAAACCATTTTGAGTGTCTTTGGGATCTTTTTCATTCTATTCCAAGTCTGGAAGTTGAAAATGCTTCAGTTTTAGATGAATTTTACTATTTAGATAAGGATGATCCTAACTCTTCTAATTGTCGTATTATTGCGAATCGTGGTGAACGTGTTGCTGATGATGGACAATTTACCTTAAGTCGACAAGCTCAAGATGAAATCGTGAAGCTTTTCATGGCACAGGAAGAAAGTTTGGTAGGCAAAAAAATTGAAGATGTTTTCAGTGAAGAATTTTTTGAATCAAACTTTTGGCTTTACTGGTGCTCAATGTTTGCTTTTGAAAAATGGCACTCAGCGATTGAAATGACTAATACTTAATATTATTTTTTGGAGAATTATAAAAAGTCCCATTCTACCTTAATTTCATCCCCCTTTAAAGTAATTTCTTTAATCAATGAACGTGTTATTTCTTTTTTCTTTTCATAACTCATATCAAAAAGACTCAGTCCTGTATCTCCAATTAAATTTGTGAATCTATCCATTTTACTTTCTTTGGTAGCATTATCTTTCAAGGAATTTAATTTATTAATATAAGTAGAGCGCTCACTTTCTAAAGTAGCTTTTTTTGTATCCAAAATATCTGATGAAATTGTACCATCAAGGTATAAATCAACAAGTCTACTTAATTTTTTATCGATTGCTGAAATTTTATCATTTATTATCTTTGTTTGATAGTCTTTATTTCCTCCATTATTATTTGAGGATAGAGGAGACAACGTACTTGGCGCTGCTTTATAATCCTCGATTTTTTGTAAAATATTATTTTCTAATTCCTCTAAGTCATAGGTAAGGGCAGGGCAACGATCATCTTGTTTTAGTTTTCCAATAGTGCTCTTGCATTGATAACGTCTCATTCTAGTATTATCTTTTCGGGTTTGACCAAATCTAAGCTCTAAAGTAGAATTGCAGTAGCCACAGCGTACAAGTCCAGACAAGAGATATTTTGATTGGAATGGACGAGGGTTATTATATTTTGAATAAGACATTTTTTGCCTTTTTTGAAGTTCGTCTTGTACCTCTTGCCACATTTCATAACTGACAATTTCTTTGTGATTACCTTTGTAGATTTCTCCCTTAAAATTATTGTATCCTGCATGGATTACATTTTCTAGTACTTGTCTTACTCTACTAAAGCTCCATTGTTTATCTTTACCGATATGCCCTTCTTCATTTAGAATTCTTTTTATTTTAGAGAGTGATTGACCAGATAGATAAGACTCGAAAATGTTACGAACTATTGGTGCTTGAATCTCATCTTGTACTAGCTCTCCGTCAATATATTTGTATCCGAAAGGAACGTTAGACCATGCGGATGTCTTACCAGATTTTATTCTACCCAATTTCCCCATTGTCATACGTTCTTTAATGTTTTCTCTTTCAAATTCATTGATTGCTGAGAGAATTGTTAAGAATAAACTTCCCATAGCAGAAGAAGTATCTATATTTTCATTAAGGGATACAAAGGCAATATTGTTTTTTGTAAAAACATCTTTCGTGAGGTACAAAGTATCTCTTACACTTCGAGAAAGTCTATCAAGTTTATAGACGAGTACTGCTTCAAATTTCTTTTCTCGAATGTCATTAATGAGTTGCTGCATTCCTGGTCTTTGGAGTTTAGCTCCAGAGAAACCAGCATCCTTATAAATTTTTGAAATTTTCCAGTCGTTTAATTCTGCATATTTTGTTAGCTTATCTATTTGTTGGTCTACGGAGTAACCTTCCTCAGCTTGATTTGTGGTACTTACTCGAGCATAAATTGCTACGTTCTTTATCATATTATCCTCCTTATATTAAAACCGCCGTCCTGTTGGATTTGGCGGTATTTTTATTTAGTCAAATTCTATATTATCAATACTTTCAGCAAAGTTATCTAAGACCTCAAGTTCACTCATTTGAGTAAGCCATTTTTCAACTTTCACTGGATGAGCGTCAGTTTTTTTAGTTGTCACTTTTTTATCGACTTTGTTATACATATTTTGGAGAGAAGCATTCCAATTCTTTTTAACTTCAGTCTCGATTTGAGACTCAGTTAAATAAATCTTATTATCCTCAGATTCAACCATACGTCTCATATAAACAGTCATCTTTTCAAAGAAATTACTTTTTGCGTTGCAATTTTCTTCTACATATTTTTTAAACTCTTCGAAATCCATATTAATCATCCTTCCAGTATTAATTAGACTATTTCTGGTGTAAACCAATCAACTACTTCGCCAACAATTTTAAAATGAGTGTATCCGTCATAGGCAAGTTCTTCAAAGTTGATTTCCCATTCTGGATATTTTTTGGCATTTTCCGACTTAACAACGATTCGATCATCATAGAAGTAAAGATATTTGATATAACTCTTACCGTCATAATCAAACGCATAAATATCTCCATCTATTTTACTATAGTTGTATTTTACTAATGCTATATCATTATCATGTATTGCTGGTTCCATAGAATCTCCATCAACAGGAAATCCTTCATCAAAGCATCTTAAGTCAGTACGGTCAGTATAGTAAGTAGCATATTCCCCTGTTTCGTCATAGCTGAATCCAAGACCTGCAGCAAGTGAAATATGTTCCTTAACTTTAACAGGGTGGAGTTCAAGAGGTTTATTTTCTTCTTTAGGTTTGATAACTTCTATTTTAATTCTGCGACGTTCTTTTGCTTTTTGTTCATCAAGCTGCATTTTAGAAAACTTCAATACATTTTCTTGCCGTTCTTCGGCAAGTTTTTTCATGTTTTCTATTGTTTTTTCTATAAGAGAAGAAGTAGGGATTACATCTTCTGAAAAATTTGTTTTCGGAAAAAAGTCATCAATTGCCACACCAAATACTTCTGATAGTTTAATCATTTGTGGCTTTTTAGGAGAACGTAATCCAACTTCATAATTGGATATTGTAGTTTTTCCTACTCCAATTTTTTTTGCTAACTCTTCTTGTTTGAGACCGTTAGACTTTCGATATTCTTTTATCTTAGCTCCAACATATTGGTTAATTTGTTCAATTTCCATAGTCTAATTATAAAGGAAAAAACCACGTTTTGCAAACTTTTTTACAAAAACCACGTTTTTTCTTGACAATCCACGAAAAGTGGATTATAATGAATTCATAAAGTTAAAACAGTGCAGCACAAAGCACTGTTTGACAAATAAAAAGCCCCAGTGGGGCGGAAAGGAGTATATATTAAATGATTAAACATTATATCACTAAGTATCGTGACGAAAAAGGGAACCGCAAAGCTGTTTCATGGATACAAGTAAATATTTTAGGTAAATGTATTTGCGTGTTCAAACGTGAAATTAGCATATAAAAAAAGAACCCCGAAGGGTTCTAGATGAAACTTTAACCTTTAGTAAAGGAAGTTCCAGAACAACGAGGGCATGGTGGTAAAGTATCAGTGGTATCGTCAAGCACAATGCTTTGGCCGCATGCAGTACAACGGTATGTTCCTTTACCAGGTTTTTCTCCAGTAGTGTAAGCCATGGTGATTTCTCCTCTCTATAAATATTAAGTAAATATATAGTGAATATTTACTCAAACTTATTATATCACAGAAGAATGACGTTGGTTACAAATTATTGTGAGTAGGGAAGACTGGCGAAGAGGTTCGATTCCTCGACTTCCCATACTGCGAAAGCAGAATATTTAAATTAAAGAAAGGGGTCGTTATGGCGGTAGAGAAAGAACTAATCGCCCTTCGTATTGAGAAAAATATTTCTCGTAAAGAAATGGCGGAGGTTATTGGTGTCACACCAGAAACATATCGTAAGAAGGAGCTTGGAGAAAATGATTGGTGGGGAACAGAGATGTTTCTTGTTGCTAATAAATTCAACAAACGGATTGATGATATTTTTTTAAACAAAAAGTCCACGAAAGGTGGTCTTGATAAAGCAAGTTAGAAAGGAACAATATGAACGAATTAATTACAGTAACACAAAATTCAAATAATGAGCAAGTTGTAAGTGCAAGAGAATTACATAACGGACTGGGAGTAAAAACACGGTTTAGCTTATGGGTTACTCAAAATTTTAAGATGTTTAAAGAGAATATTGATTTTAGCTCCGTAGTTACGACTACACAGCAAAATCAGTATGGCGGAGTCAAGGATGTTCAAGATTATGCCTTATCTGTTGAAATGGCTAAGCATATTGCTATGATGGCGGGAACAAGTAAAGGATTTGAATTCCGTGATTATTTTATCCAAGTAGAAAAAGCATGGAATAGTGAAGAAATGATTCTTATGCGTAGTCGTCAAATCTTAGAACGCAAGGTATTGAAGCTAGAAACTGAGAATGCTGAAATGAAGCCAAAAGCTATTTTTGCTGATAGCGTAGCAACTTCTCAAAGCTCCATTTTAGTTGGTCAGTTAGCTAAAATCATTTGTCAAAGTGGCTATGAAATAGGACAGAATCGTCTGTTTGCTTACCTTCGTGAAAATGGCTGGCTTGGTAGTCGAAAAGGCGAGGATTGGAATATGCCAACTCAGAAAGCCGTAAGGCAAGATTTACTTAATATTAAAGAAAGTATCCACGTTAATCCAGATGGCTCTACAAGAATTACCAAAACTCCTAAAGTAACAGGTAAAGGTCAAATCTACTTTGTAAATAAATTTTTAAAAGATGTCGCATAAAACAAAAAAGCCCACTGCGGGAACAGTGAGCCAATCTAATGAAGTAAGGATATTATACCACATGGACAAAAAAGAAAGCAAACCAGAAAGAAAATCGAAGCCTGTAAAAACAATGGGTAAGGGAGATACATTCAAATTTATCCATAAAATGGCTGACGGTACAATTATAGCCGATGAAGATTGGGCTCAAAGAAATATTGACCACCCAGACAATGGGCCTACAGCAAGAAAGTACTGGCAGATTGGTTTTGAAGATTATGTGGAGCGAGGGGTAATCTAGAAAGGACAATTCATGTATCTAATCGTAGAACGAGAAACTGGTGAGATACTTTGGGAGCTGTCAAATAAGAAAAATGTACTAAAACTTTGCTACAACGGAGTTTTTAGATATCAAAGAAAGGCTATATAAATGGCATATATTAATGATCAATCTGCATGGATAAAAAAGCAACGCATGGAAATGCAAGCGCTGATAATGGAAAATAGGAAGTTACGTAATGAAAATCGTAATCTAAAAATTGAATTATCATCACAAGAAGTTATTGCTGAAGAAGGTCGATTAAGTTCTCGATTTCATGGTTTCACGTCAATCGTTCAAGAAACGAGAGCATGATGGCAAAAGAAAATAAAAAAGTCCCTGGTTGCAGCCAAGGACGGGGTTAAAATCTTGCGTAAGATTATACCCCCAATTATAACACAAAACAATTGGAGGCAGTATGATTAAGCAACTAAAGCAAACTAATACTATTGACGAAGTGAATGAGTTATTAGACAGAGGATGGATTTTGATTTCAGAAAACAACGCGAGTTTCATATTGGGAGCAAATGAAGAAGTTTGGGAAAAAGAAAAAACAACCTAAAATGGTAAGTCGTCATCACTGATTTCCATATGATTATTACCAACAGATACATAGCTAGATGAATTACCAGAATGGTTTTTTTCTGGGGGATTAAGTATTTTATTTATTCGTATTGTATCTTGTCGATATCTTTCAGCATTCTCTAGCCTCCGAGCTAAAGAACGAGCAGATGATTCAATATTTAAGTTTCTTCGGTGCAACTCTAAATTAAAAGTTCGAAAAGTTGATTTATCAGCTCCGACAAAAAATAGAGTTTCAGAAGCAGCTATATAACCTAATCTATCATACCTATAATCGGAAGTTCCGATTTGGAGTAAAGCCCATCCGTTTTCGATGAGGAGGTTTACATTATCTAATTCGTCTTGTGTAAACTTTTCAATCTTATATATGTCTTTAAGTTCCAAAATTCCCCTCCTATCTCTCATCACTACGCCCTACAAGATAGTCTAGCGACACGTCAAAGAAGTCTGCTAGAGCTATTAATTGTGTTGTCTTAGCTTCTCTACGATTCAATTCGTATGATTGAACGGCTGATGGAGAAATACCTGTTTGTTCAGCAAGTTTTGGTTGGCTTAACCCAGCCTCTAACCGCAATGATTTCAAGCGTTCTGGAAAATTGTTCACAATAATTATACCTCAAAAATATTTTATTCTTGACACGTACGAAAGTACATGTTATAATCATTATACAACGTACGAAAGTACGCGAGTATAACAGAAAGGAAATAATGAATATCTCATTAAAAGAAGCTCGCGAGTTCAAAGGACTCACGCAAAAAGAAGTCGCAAAAAAAGTTGGTATTGCCGTTAGAAGCTACCAAAGTTATGAACTCGAGACAAGAGTTCCGAGTATTTATACTGCACAAAAAATAGCGATAGCGCTTGGTGTAGGAGCCAAAAATGTGCACAAGCTATTTCCTTTAGTATAACAAAAAACGCACAAATGTGCATATAGGAGAACGACAAATGGCTACAATTTTAGATAAACAAGGACTATACGGAAGAGTCCATATCTGGCAAGATGACGCACTAGACAGTACAGCATGGTCTAAGCTAAGAATACAATGGCGTAATCCAGAGGGGCGCTTAATCGTAGTAGATAGCGATTGCTTCAAACGTTTACCAATTGAACAATTAAGAGCAATATTCAATGAAGCTGTCGCTCTAATAGAATCGTCCGAATGGAGCGATGAACAAAATCGCTTATATATTGAAAAATTAGAACTTGAAATTTTAGAAAGAAAACGCAAGATTCAACTTGCAAAAATTGTACACAATATGGGAGAAACGGCATGATAATCTGTGATCAATTCACTACGACTGACGGAAGAATTGTTACAAAGTTTTTTACTAAAAATTTGTGGACAGTATCAACTAAAGATTTCACACGCCGATTCTATGATGAATTAGATTATTGGCGTTATATGACAAAATAAAAAGTCCCTGGTTGCAGCCAAGGACGGGGTTAAAATCTTGAGTAAGATTATACCCCAATTATAACACAAAACAATTGGAGGAAATAAAGAATGTTTAATTTTAATGAAGAATCAGTAATCAAAAAGGAAAGATTTGGGCGAGAATTTGTACAAATACCGCTTGTTTCTATGTCGAAAAATCAGCTTATATTTAACAAGTATTCTATAGAAACATTTGAATTAGGAAGTTATAAATATATTCAGTTTATGATTCAAAATGGGATGCTGGCTATGAAATTTTCAAACACCTCAACTATTAATAGTTATAAAATCACCAAATCTAAAAATAGCAGCAGTATAAATGTATCGGCTAAGAATATTGTTAATATTTTATCTGAAAAATACCTATCAAATTTTAAGAACGGAATTAAAGGTCGCTATTCTTTCAGATTGAAACAAGAATCACAGGATGTATTTTATATCGAAATAAGTAAGGGTGAATTTAAAATTATCGGAACTAGATAAAAATTCGGAGGAATAAAAAATGAGTTTACAACTAATACCAATGGACAGAGAAACTGGTGAAGTGCTTGAGTTTCGTCCATCAATGATTAAAGAACTAAGTAATGCTGATTTAACAGACCTTTTAGCCACCCTAAAATTAGCAGACAAGTTGAGAAAAGAAGGGGAAAAAGAAGCGAAAAAACGTCTTGACGAAGGACAACAATTCGCTCGCTTATCCTATGGAAAGCCTGCTCAACAGAAAACTCTAACAATGACCAATAAACAAAAATTCGATTTAGTAACTGCTCATGGTTGGGATTGTGTTGAGCCAATCGGATTACCAGCACTCATTAAAATGTTTGGAGAAAGTATCGAACAAGAGCTTGAACAATCTATTGTATATAAAGAGAAGAAAGCTCCTCTTAAGTGGGATGTATAGGTAATATTATGACAGAAAAAAATAGAACGTCATTTGAAGTCCTAAGCTCCGTAAATGTTGACGAAAATAAAAAGAAAAAAAATAATTTAGATTATTTATCATGGGCTTGGGCATGGATAGAGTTACATAAAGTATATCCAGATGCTACAAGTAAAGTCTATGAACGAGAAAACGGTGTGAATTACTGGACAGATGGTAAGACTGCTTGGGTCAAAGTTGGTGTAACCGTGGAAGGGCTAGAGCATATTGAATATCTTCCAGTTATGGATTTTAAAAACAAGTCTATTCCAGTTGATAATGTTACTAGCGTAGATGTAAATAAAGCAATTCAACGCGGTTTAACCAAAGCAATAGCAAGACATGGACTAGGATTATACATCTATGCAGGAGAGGACTTCCCAGAGGAAGAGGAGCTAACTCCACCTAAATTATATGTTGTTGGTAAGGCAAAAAAAGAATTTGATGAACCAAAATTAAGGGCAGTTGTCGAAAAAATGGTAGGTATCGCAGGGAATGACTATGGGGCTACTGTTGAAGAACAAGAAGAATGGTTATCTATGCCATTGGTTGAAGCCTTTAATGATATTGAAAATTATGTTGACGTAAAAAAAGGAGAAACAAATGATAAATAATGTTGTGTTGGTCGGACGTATTGTTCGTGATCCAGAATTAAGATATACGCCACAGAATACTGCAGTAGCAACTTTTACTTTAGCAGTAAATCGCCGTTTTAAAAATGCTCAAGGTGAACGTGAAGCAGATTTCATCAACTGTGTTATTTGGAGACAGCCCGCTGAAAACTTAGCAAATTGGGCAAAAAAAGGAACTTTAGTTGGTATTACTGGAGGCATCCAAGTGAGAAATTACGAGAACAAAGAAGGCCAGCGTGTTTATGTAACAGAAGTATTGGCTGATAACTTTCAAATGCTAGGAAGTAACTCAAATAAAACAGAAAAAGGGAAAACTAAATCTAACCAAGATAAAGATTCTTTTGCAGGTTCACCAATGGAAGTCTCAGATGACGATTTACCATTCTAACTAACAGACACTAGGCTTTGTGCAGGAAGGACATGTAAGTCGGGCGCTATGTACTCAGGGAGACCCAGCGCTAACCTATGAGAGAGGTAGTGATATGACTAGAATAAGTCAAGCGGACAGAATAATACGATATAGCCTATTTGGAGGATAAAATGGCAAGACCACTTAAACAAGGACTTGACTATTTCCCCCTTGATGTAAATTTTTTAAAAGATATCAAAGTTAGAAAAATAAAGCGAGCTTGTGGGCCTGCTACTGTTGAAGTACTACTTTGCCTGCTGGGTAATATTTACCGGGATACTGGTTATTACTTTGGGTGGGATGAAGATACGATGTTCTTAGTTGCTGACGAAGTTGGGGCGAAAGAGGGTCTAGTTGAAGAAATAGTAAATAAGGCTGTGCAAGTTGGATTTTTCGATAAAGATAAATTTGAAAAATATAAAATTCTCACTTCTAAAGGTATCCAAAATAGATATCGAGAAGCTGCAAAAAAAAGGAAAGAAATAGTTATTTCCGACATTTACTTAGTTAATGACGAGTTTACGGAGAAGAAACCCTCCAATAACTCAGATAATGAACACAATAACTCAGTAAATTCACATGATAATCAACAAAGTAAAGTAAAGAAAAGTAAAGTAAATAAGAGTAAAGAAAATAGTAGTAGTGGGTACTCTAATTTTGAGAAGCTTCGAAAATTTTATGAAGAAAATTTTGGAACGTTGAGTGGCCTTATCTACGACGACTTGAAATACTCTCTTTCAGATTACGGTTTTGAACTCACACTTGAAGCTATGAAAAGAGCTGTTAGGCAAAATAAGCCTTTTAGTACAGCAATGAATATACTTAGTTTTTGGGATAAAAAGGGAATCAAAACACTCAATGATGCAATGGCTGAGAGCGTTGCTTTTGAACGCAAAAAATCCAAGCCAGTAAATATAAAATCGCAACCTAGCGCAGGAAAGAAAGCTCCAGATTGGACAGACGAAGCGAAGCTAATCCGAGCGGGAATCGATACAACGGGTATGAGCCAAAACGAGATGTACTACCTTGCACGAGAGAAGGGACTGAACGATGGATGAAGAAATGGTTAGTTTTTCAGAAGTACTCAGGGATTACTACCTAGATCGTGCGGGGCGAGTGTGTTCTGGAGTAACTGTTGAGCATTATGAACGTTGGAAACAATTGCGGGAAAAGAACAATTTGCGGACAGATCCAGTTAAATTTATTTGTGATTTGACGAAATTGTCTCGTGATGAGGTAACAAATCGTTTGTTTGCATGGCATATGGAAATCAAAAATGGAAAAAAGGTGCGAGTTAATGATCACTTTGAGTTAATTCCAGCACCACCACTCAAAAATTAGAAAAGGGAAAAAATAAAATGGCTACAAAACAATTTAAAGTAAATGCAATGGATGTACTCGAAACAATCTTCTCAGGACTTATCAGTGATGTGATCGCTTCAAAAGGTGAAGAAGTACTTAAAGAACATATCGATTGTCTTGCAAAAAGTATTGAAGAACCCCTTAAAGCGGGCCTGCCTGCAGATAAAATTGCAGAAATTGCTTTTGTTTCAGGATTTGTTCATGGAGTCGCAGAAGTGATTGATTCTGAAAAGGACTCGGAAGAATGACATCATTCAGACCTATACCACTGATGAAGCTCTACAATATGGCCAAAAAAGCTAAGTATGATGGTTACGGCTATAAAATTGTTTACATTGATGCACGTAAAAAGTACAAACAAGAACTTGTTGAATACTACAAAGACATTCGCAAAGTTTTCAATAATGGTCAGCAAATGACTTGGTTACAACTCTATGATTTTCTTGATCGCAACTTGAAAGAAGTAGTTATCGTTCTGGAATAGTAAAAATTGCCACATCTCTTCCGTTTGTCGCGTTTAAAATTAGTTTGCAACAGATTATACCTGTACAAGCTAAAAAGCGAGAGAGCGGAAGATATTGGCATATAGGAGAACAGAAATGTTTGATAAAAGGTATATAAAACGAGGAGATGAAATAAACTTCTCTGGATATGGCTTGATGAAAGTCATTGATATCTCAAAAGACGATATTATCGTTGGAAAAAGTAAATTTGACAGAAAAGGAGCAAAGCTAAATTCCTTTAGAGTCAGCAAAATAAATGGACGTTTGTATGCAAAAGGTCCACTCCATAATGTTTATGGTTTATAGCAGTGGAAAGTAGGGAAAGCATGAAGGTAACAATTAATAAAAGTCAACTTAATGACAAAGAATATAATTTGGAGCTAGCAGCATCAGTTAAATTGGAATTAATTCAAAAAATGACTGAGGATTTCTCAGATTGGAATGATTGTACGCATGATGAATATAATACAGGCTATATGAATTGCCTAATTGATGTGATTCATACTTTGGCGAATCAAGAGGTTTAATCATGGAACATCAAAAATTAGAATTAATGATTGGACTATTTATTATAGCAATCGGGAGCTTTATCATGGGTGCATCTTGTGTTGCTATACAGCTAGATAAAGTAAAAAGGCAGCGTGATGAAGCTCGAAAACGAATTAGAGATTTGGAGAAATGCAATTGGAAGAATTAAAAGATATTAAACCAGTGGCAACTTTAGGCGGTGAACAGTTGTATAGCGCAGAGCAAATGAAACAAGCTTATATGTCTGGTGTCGACTATGGTTATGAAGCACGAGAAAGCCATGAAAGATTGTTAAATTTCGAGGGGACACATGATGAAGAAGTTTGAAGAAGAAGTAAAAAGACCAAGCAATGCAGGGATTGACCCATTTTCTAAACGTGATGTATCTTTTGAAAAATTGTCAAGTAAGTTTACCAAAGGCGCACAAACGCTAAAAGAGTGGAAAGAGTACGCTTTTAAGGCTGAGGATAGAATCCGAGAGTTAGAATCCCAGCTCGAAAAGCAGCAGCCAGAGATTCCAGAAGTTCCGCAGTTTGCTGCTGATTGGTATGAGGAGAATAAACACATGCTTGAAATTGCAATTTTTTCCATAAACGCAGATATATGCGTTAAATCAAGCAAGGTTAGATGTGACATTGAAGATTGGTTTGCTGATGCAGAAAATAAACCTATCGAAACTATTTTCGCTATGAAAAACGGCTACACAGTCGCCAAGGAGAAGCGCTACGAAGTGGTTTTCTTGGAAGATGACACCACTAGGCAGATTTTGATGGAAAATCACGCAGGATATCATTTTGTAGAGGAAGAAGATGAGAATTATGGCTATTGGAAACAGGATTTTACTGAACAGGAAATTAAAGATATTGATGAACGTTATTGGGCGTTTGCTGTACCTGTGGAGGATAATAATGAGATTTAGATTTTATAGCGCAATGTATGGAACTCTAAACAAGGAAATGCAGGGGAATAGCGCAGAATATGAATTTGAGAGTTTAGAAGAAGCTTCTGAATTTATGAAAAAAGGAGTAATACGTCAAGAAGATTTGGGAATGTCATTTATTCCAGTTGTTTGTGAGCAGATTGAGGTGGAAGAAGAATGAACCATTTAATCAGTATTCTTTTTGAAGCAATAGCGCAACTCGAGGAAAACTTAGACAGATATAAAAAGAATTATCATAAGTCGTATGACAATGCCATAGGACTTGCTGAATGGGGAATTGAATGGCGAAAAGAGCAAATCAAGGAAATCAGCGCTACACTCAACCCACAAATTCCAGAAAAATACGCGAGCATGAGCCGTGATGAAATTTTAGGAGGGATTGGACAGTGTGAAAAAACGGTGGACCGAAGATGAGGATGATTATCTAAAATACTTTGTGTTCAGTGGAGATTCAACACTAAAAGATGCAGCCGAACTATTAGGGAGAACTCCAGGCGCTGTCAGTGCAAGACTTACAGCGTTAAGAAAAATAGATCGGTCTGTTCAATATTTAAATAGACGTTGGACAGAAAAAGAAGATGATTACCTCAGAGATAATTATCTAAAATATGATGCAAAAATACTTGCTAAGAATTTAGGTAGGACAGTAGAAAGTGTAAAAAGTAGAAAAACTCAACTTAAATTATCTCTTGTTAGGCATATTACTAAGCATAAAGAAATAATTATTGCTTTGGCCAACAAGGGATATTACAGAAAAGAAATTGCTCAATTTTTAAACATTGACGAAAAATCCCTTGCAAATTTCTTGAGATTGAATAAAATACACTGCGATTATGTCCCTATGAATGAAAGAACAAAGGATTTGAAAAAGGTGATTACAAATGACAGCAAGAATAGAAAACGGAAAAATCAATGAACTCTTAGGCATTACAGAGTCATACAAAGCACCAGAAAAAATGATGTTGTCAATGCTTAATGAAAACTTGAAAGAGCATTTATTTTCAGAGTTTCTAAAGATTGAATCTGATCTATCTTACGAGTGGTTTCAAGGCTATTTTGAAGCGGAACACGCAGACAGAAAAGAGAAGAAGCAAGATTTCACGCCTGATTCTGTCAGTAAAATCGGAACATCAATCATTGGACATTCAGATAAATATTTTGAAGCAGCTGCAGGAACTGGTGGCATGGCCATTAATTTCTGGAATGAAAACAAAAAAACTTTCTTCGAACTTGAAGAACTTTCAGATCGAGCCATTCCATTCTTGCTTTTCAATCTAGCGATCAGAAATATTGAAGGGACCTTACTTCATGGAGATAGTTTGAGCGGAGAAATCAAAGCAAAATATCACCTAGAGAGAACTGAAAGTTTCAGTAGAATATCTGAAAGTAAAATCATTCAAAAGGCTGGTAAAACAAATGTTTTGATGAATCCACCATTTTCCGCAAGTTGGAATCAAAAAAATGATGAACGGTTTGAAGATTATGGATTAGCTCCTAAAACTAAAGCAGATTTCGCTTTCTTACTTCATGGATTTTCAAAATTATCAAATGGTGGAACAATGGCAATCGTTTTGCCACATGGTGTGCTCTTTAGAGGTGCAGCAGAAGGCAAAATAAGACAAAAATTGTTAGAAGAAGGGGCGATTGATTCAATTATTGGATTACCCGCTAATATTTTCTACGGTACAAGCATTCCAACCGTGATGATTGTCTTAAAGAAAAACAGAGCTTCTAAAGATGTGTATTTCATTGATGCATCAAAAGAATTCGAAAAACAAAAAGCTCAAAATTACATGAAAAATGAGCATATTGAAAAAATATTAGATGCCTATAAGAATCGGGAAGAGATTGAAAAATTTGCTCACTTAGCAAGTTTTGAAGAAATTAAGGAAAATGACTTCAACCTTAATATTCCTAGATTTGTAGATACTTTTGAGGAAGAAGAACCCATTACTCTCTATGAAGTAGCAAATGATTTAATTAATCTTGATAAAGAAATCGCTCAATCAGAAAATAAGCTTCTTGATATGCTTGCGGAACTCACTGGACCTGAGGAATTAATGCCAGGTTTAGAAGCGACAAAAGAATATCTAAGAGGTGGAAAGAAAGGACAGATGAGTTTATTTGACTAAGAAAAAACAAAAAGAAAGATTATTTGTAGATTGCTATGACGAGTGGATAGAAATATATAAAGTCGGGGATATTTCAGAGATCACTTTGAAGAAGTATCGGATAGCTTCTGAATTTTTAAGAAAAACATGTCCGAAATTATTCCTATCAGACTTTGACCGCACGCAATATCAAAAAATTCTTAATGAATATGCCAAAACTCATGAGAAATCAACAACTGGAGATTTTCATCACTTAGTAAAAGCATGTATAAAAGATTTATTCCATGACAGACAACTTGAAGTTGATCCAACTTATCGAGCAGTCATAAAAGGTAAAGCTCCATCTATAGACAAGAAAAAGAAGTTTTTACAAGTTGAAGAATTGCAAAAGTTGATGCATGCTCTTGATTTAAATAATGAGCTAGGTGTAGATTGGATGGTATTCATCATTGCCAAGACAGGAATCCGATTTGCGGAAGCCTTGGCCATTACACCAGAAGATTTTGACTGGACTGAAAATAAACTCTCCATTGATAAGACTTGGGATTATAAGTCTGGTCGAGGTGGCTTTAAATCTACAAAGACAAAAGGTTCAGTTAGAAAAATAACATTGGACTGGCAAACGATTGGTTTAGTTAAGCCGATACTTCAAGATTTACCACCAAATGAGCCTATTTTTATTCAAAAATTGGAAAATGGGTCCTATAAAAAATACTTTAATTCGACAATCAATAATTTCATGTCGAGAAAATGTAAAGAAGCAGGCATAACAGAAATTAGTTGCCATGGATTAAGACACACGCATGCATCAGTATTACTTTCTGCAGGCGTTTCAATTCACAGTATTTCAGCAAGATTAGGACATGCGGATGTTGGAGTGACTCAAGAAACCTATGCCCATGTCCTGGATGAATTACAGAAAAAAGACGATCAGAAAATGATTGCGACATTAATGCAAATTGCTTAGGAGGGATTGGACAGTATGAAAAAATGGTACTTGTCAACACCAATGAATGGTAAGACAGAAAAAGAAATTCAAGCTGCGCTACAGCGTGGGATTGATTGGGTAAAAGAAAGAGGAGATGAATACCATTCTCCTTATAATCCAGATAACGCAGCATTTAACGAAAAGAATGAAGTTCATGACTCTAAACCTATTGCAATGTTAGCGAAAGCTATTGAGCCAATGGATGAGTGCACAGGAGTTTTATTTATCGGCGACCTTTGCGATTTATATGCAAGCCGAGGCTGCTCAATTGAGTCTTTAATTTCAAGAAATTATGGAATGGAGCGAGAAAAAATTGATTAAACAAAAAACAAAGCTGCAAATCATGCGTGAGAAGAAGGGGCTGACTGCTGATGAGTTAGCGTGTTTAGTTTTATATGATTGGTTAGATGACAGCTATTTAGGAGCTGTTAAAAGAACGATTAGGCATACAGAATTAGGGGTACAGTTTTTAGTTGCTACTAAGTGGCAAAAAGGGCTTGCAGAACATATTGCTAAAGCCCTCGGATGTTCGGTAGATGAATTGGTGGAGGAGTGAAGATGGAAGTAAAATGCCCAAACTGTTTTTATGAAACAGAAAGTTGGAATGATTTTGTATCAATAAATAATGTTTTAGAGTGTCCAGAATGTGAAGAGTACTTTATCTTAGAAGCTCTAACACTTAAGCAGAATCAACAAGACCGTTTGAATTGGGATACTTTAGCAAATTCTTTGGAAAATAAAGTATTTAGAATAAAAGGTCTTGAAAAGAAACTTGCCACTGCTGTAAAAGCTTTGGAAAAGTTAAATACTAGGGCTAATAATGGAGATGACGTGTTTTGGAATGCTGATATTTTAAATATTACCGAGCAAGCACTCGCAGAAATCGGAGGGGAA
>NZ_KQ968939.1:146141-147094 GCF_001578715.1 Lactococcus sp. DD01
TTTGTCGCTGTTGTAGTAGTGATAGTTAAAATATTATTTTTACTTTTAAATTAGTCCGTTTTAACCAAAATAAAAAAGGCCTTATAAAGGCAGTGATTACAAGGGAGTACAGCTTATAAAGCCACTTCCGATTATATTATATATTTACCATAGTTGTAGGAGAATAAAAATAGTGAAAACACACGAATTAAAATTAGACGTCAAGTATTTTGACGAAGTGAAAAATGGCACTAAGAACTTTGAAATTCGTAAGAATGATCGAGATTTTAAGGTGGGGGACATTTTGATATTAAAAGCATTCATGCCTGGATTAAAAACTTTTGTTAAATGGGGAGAAATTATTAATCCATTAAATGATTATAGGATGAGCCATAACTATATGAGTTGTGCTGAAAAGGAAGCCGATACAATCAAAGTAAAGATTGTTGAAATCATGAGCTGGGACCAATTAAGTGAGCCAGATGATGAGAAATCTATGTTTTCCTTTGAAACAGTAAATAGTCAAATACAACAGGTTTTAAAGGATTACTTCAAAGCAGATCGTTTGCCCAAAGGTTTCGCTATCCTCGGAATTGAGGTAGTCAAATGAAATCAAGCTGGAAAAAGCAAAGGCTTGCTGTATATTAACAAACAAAAAAGCCCGCGGGCAACGGGCTTAGCAATTAATACTTTCTGTCTATATTATAACATACTGGGGGAAGTTTATTCATGGCAGATAAGTTAGATAGGATTATTGGAGATTATGTGAATGGTCGATTAGATGCGAGGATAAAATCTATTGAAAGTAGATATCTCTACCGACAAAAAGTAGATAATCTTGGAATTCGTACAGCATATTCTGGTGGATCTGAACCAGAAAGCAGTGCATTAAACAAAGAAGCTTTAGAAAACGATGAAGAATTAAAAGCGCTGAATGAGCTTAAATATCAGTTTCAAGTATGGTACGAGCCTTT
>NZ_KQ968939.1:147278-172054 GCF_001578715.1 Lactococcus sp. DD01
CACAAAAATGGAGCATTAACCTCTATTTTCGGTGCTATACTTGTATTATGAACAATTCGGCAGAACACAAAATTGTAAGTCTCGGTGAACAAAAAGTGCTGAAATTGTTCGGCTTTTGTAAGTTGGAAGGCTTACTTAAGCCTTATGGTGTGGCGTGATCCCATAAATGGCGCTAGATAATTTTTTCATTAATTTTTATGTTGCGGCCTTGGAGTTTATGTACGTTCGATTCGTACAGTCGTAATGATTGGTTATGTCAGTGAGTGCCCATTGGTTTGAATCCTTAAATTATCTGACGTAGTAAGTGAGTAGTTAAGTATCGTTAGTAAGGTCGCACCTTACGACTTATCACGGAACATATCAAGGTTCGAATCCTTGACTTGCTATAGCAGGTACTTACAGGAGTGCCTGACTCTAGAAAATACTTATAAACACTATCCTGTTAAAGCTGTCAGAAATGGCAGCTTTTTATGTTGATGAAAGGAGGAAATCATGGCTCAAGCAAAATATAAAGAATGGCTGACAAAGGAAGGCTTAATTAAAATTGAAGGTTGGGCGCGTGATGGCCTCACTGATGAGCAGATATCCCATAACATGAATATTTCTCGCAAGACTTTGGCTGATTGGAAAAATAAATATGGTGACATAGGTGACACCCTAAAAAGGGGCAAAGAAGTTGTAGATCGACAAGTGGAAAATGCTCTATTAAAACGAGCTTTAGGCTATGAATATACTGAACGTACCGCAAAAGTAGTCCATCGAGATAAAGATTTAGTTTCTACAGAGAGGAGAGAATTCGAAAACCGGTATAAAATTGATCATCCTGATGCTGAACTCCAAGAAATTAAAGATGCAGCTGTTAAGGCAATTCCAACTACTGAGAGAATAATTATTTCAGAAATAGACAAAGAAGTTCCACCAGATACTACTGCAGCACTATTCTGGCTTAAGAATCGCAAACCTAAAGACTGGCGAGATAAGCGAGAAACTGAGTTATCTGGAAAAGATGGTGAAAAACTGACCATTGAGTTAAACATATGAGTAAAGTCAGAATTAATAGTGAAAGTGATGTAATAAGTAAACATAAGCCATTATTTGATAGGATTTCTGGAAATAATTCAAGCAATACTTTTGTTTTATCTGGTGGACGTTCAAGTTTTAAATCTTATGATATAAGTTTGGCATTAGTTGCGGATAAACTATACCACTATAAAAAATATAGAAAACAAGCAAATGCTATCGTATTCATGCAAAAGAAAGAAGAAATACGAGACGGAGCATTTAAACAAGTTATTTCTGTTATTTCAGATTTAGGATTAACTGAGCTGTTCAAGTTCAAGACTAGTCCATTTGAAATTGAATTTATCCCAGATGGTTCAGTGATTAAGTTTTATGGTCTGAATGGTCAACAAGGTAAGAAAGCAAATGCTATCGACAATATTTCTTGGATTTGGTTTGAAGAATGTGACCAGTTTGACAGTGCAGAAAGTATAAATGCAACTCTTGATACTGTCATGCGGCACAACATACCAGGAGAAGAAATTAAAGTTGTTTATGCATTCAACCCTCCAAGAAGTCGACACCATTGGATATTTGAATTTATAAAAACTCTTGATGCTCTGTGTATCCACACAACTTATCTTGATGATGATACAGATAAGAAAATATTATCTAAGCAGCAAATAGACCGTATTGAGAAGTTTATGGAAACTGACCCTTCTTGGTATTCGTGGAACTATCTGGGCATTGTGCCAACTGACATTGAAACGGACTTCCCAGACCTCATAAGACCAGACAATGAGCTTGAGCTTACGGAAAATGATTATGTGTTTATTGGTATTGACTCGGCTACCAAAGGTAAAGACGGAACGAGGGCTTGTGTGCTTGCGTATAACGCTGTAAGTCACAAAATAAAGCTAATTGGTTTCGAATCCTTTGATGATATCTGGGAGGACGGATATACGTCATATAAGGTCGGTACTGATATAGTCAACTTCGCAAGGTCCTTAAATGCAAATGCTGTTTATATCGACCCTGCTCACGGTCAACATATTATTGATGCAATGGTTAAACAAGCACCAGAAATATATACAGGGCGCGTGAACTTCGGTAACAAGACATCAGATAAAGCAAAAGGACGTGCAGAGTTGGCGACTAACAGGCGAGCTGAGATGTATGTAAATACAAGTGACCAGTTGAGGTCGAAACGTGTTGAAGCTTACTGTGATGTGTCAGAGCTTGAAAAGCAACTGAATGCTACTGAGTTAGAAGTTGATGCTAAGCAAATAAAAGTCATTCCAAAAGACATCATCAAGCAACGAATAGGCAAATCTCCAGACGAAGCTGATTCATTTGTATTGGCTATCCAAGCTATCTATGATCGTATGAAATTGTAGATGTTGAAATAAAACTTGTGTTTTACGGAAAGATGTTTTTATAACAAACCGCAGTGTTAAGCTATTCTTTCATTTTAAATCAGTTAGAAGTAGTAAAAACACTCTATTATGTCAATAAAATTAATATTATGAGAGGAATTTAATCGATGAAAAATGAAGAAAAACAAGAATTTAGTAGCGAATATTGTGATGACCTTTTAGTTGAGGTTCTTGAAAGCGGGAAACAGCTTGTACAGAGTATGGCAGATAATTCATTAATCTTTGAAGTGGGACAACTTGAATATATAACTCGCTTTGCAAACGTTATTTTAAAAGCAAAAGAGTATGCTCATCCATCTAGTATAGCAGTAGCGTGTAAAGATAAATAGCAAATATGTAGGGTGCTTAAATGTGATGATAAAGTGCGTGTATATCGCAGCCCTCATTATGTCTGTGTAGCCAAGAGGTAAGGCAAGGCTCTGCAAAAGCTTGATCGCTGGTTCGAATCCAGTCATGGACTTAAATAAATGGAGAAAATACAAAATGGCTAGAAAAACAATAAATTGTAAATACTGTAATGATAAAGGTTGTCATGGAGAATGTACAAATTACATCTTGGCCATGATGGACCATAATGCAGGACGTGAAGAAATTGACCGATTGCTGAAGGAAATTCCTAAATTCAACTATATCCTCAGTGAAAAGATTAATGCTATTTTTGGAACTGATTTGGAGGTTGCACAAGGGTCAAAACCAGTTGCGGATAAAACTAATGAATTTGAACAGTTCCTGTACAGTGCTAATGCGAATGGCAATACCAATCTTTATGAAATTAAAAAGGCGCTTAAAGAGAAGGAAATATTCGGAGAAGGATATCTTTTCTTTGATACTGAGAATGTATATGCCCTTTCTGAGTCAGAAATTAGTGCTTTCCAAGAAGCAGAGGAAGATCCAATCATTGACAATATTTTGTATTACACAGTTGGTGATGTCGCAGTACCTGAAGAGCTTGAGTTTCCAGATAATGGTTTTATCAAACAGGAGGCAGGCTATATCATTGCTCCTAGTAACTTGATTAAGTTTAAGTCAGATACTTACGCTTTAAACTCGGACTTGAAACAGCTGCAAATCCTTCTGGAAATCAATCGAAAAATATTCGAAAGTACAACTCGCAGGGACTATGGAGATTTATATTTCTTTACTTCAGAACCTAAAGGCGGTCTTGTATCTGCAGTTGCTAATGTTGCCAATCGTATTAAGAATACAGCGAATGAAACCATCAAAAAGATGCGTCAACGTATAGCTGACTCGATTAAAGAAAATAAAGTAGATGATTCAAACGTGGTTGTTTTTGATGAAACATATAAAGATATGAAACAGGCACAGCCAATCACGAAGGTCACTGATTACAAATTTATCTGGGATAAACAAGACAATATTGTTTCCTCAGTGCTTAACTTTCCCATGCTACTTGCAGGTCTTGGAGATGAAGCTGGTAATGTCAGCAAGGAAGCTTTGCTTAAAGAAGCAAGGGCCAATACTTTAACACCAATCAAAGCAGACACAGCAAATTCATTAAGTAAGATTGCTAAAAAGCTATTTGGAGAAGAATATTATTTAAGATTCCAAGACTACAGCGAAGTTAATGCTGACTTTGAAGAGACACCGAAAGAAGTAACTACTCAAACAGAAAACTAAATACATGACCTGCCAAAAGTCACGAAACTGGGTGAAAGGAGATTTATGTTTGTTCTAAAAACAAAAACTGGTTATGCAATTCCAATCGTGGAGTTTGATAAGGTTCAGAAAAAGAATCTTGAAAGCATTAAGTTTTATAAAAAAATCATAAAGGATTTTGACAAACTTACTGCTTACTACCCAGAGGTGCTTTTCAAAAATGTATCACGTCTTAACTCTGACGGAACAATGGATATTATCATTGACTCTGGTGTTGCAAACGAAATTCACACAGGGTTCTTGCCTAAACGTTATTACAAAGCTCTTCGTGTGAAAAAAGATAAAGGGCTTCTCGGCTTCCAGAAATGGAGCTATATAGATATGATTCAAGTTCCAGAGAAAGATATTATTGCTGATTTCACACAATCGCAAAGTATCGCTGAGATTGAAGAAATCTTAGAAGCTATCACAAAGAAAGGAGTCAAATACTTTGACTAAATACTTAAAAGCCGTACTCCATGCTAATGGAGAAACACAGGAGTTTGCTACTCCAGAAGATGCTAAACGTTTCCGTGCTGCATTTGATGCAACATACTTTAAGTCTGCTGACGGTGCTACTGAATACGGAGTGACTGCGCGTGCCTCTGCATTTGCTGTGCTTACTGTTGATACAACAGCCACACCGCTTGCTGACAAGCCAAACTGCGATAACTATGGTAATAATTGCCCTTCTTGTCCTCCTGCTCCCACAAAGGGCGGAGATGTCACAGTGAAGTACGTTGATGAAGCTGCACCAGCTGTTGAAATCGCAACAGGCGTTGTATTCTCAGGTAACGTTGGTGATCTTTACACATCAGAACAAAAAACTATTGATGGTTATACCTTCAAAGAAGTTCAAGGTTCAGCAGGTGGAACAATCACTGAAGCTGCACAAACTGTAACTTACGTTTATACAAAAGATGCGGGGGAATGATATGGCTTCCAAAAAACCTACTATTGACGAAATGAAGAAGCAGCTTGATGAACTCGGGATTGATTATAGTGCGGCTGAAAAGCGCGAGGACTATGTTGAACTCATGAACCAAATCGAAGTTGCAGAAGAAAATATTGAAGAAGTAGAAACACAAGAAACTACTGATCATGAAGAAGTTTCCAAGCCAGTTGGAGTTCTTGGTAAAGTTCAGGCAGCTAAAAAAGTCGAGATTGAACGTACTGTAACGAAAAAGACCAGTGACACCGATTATCTTATTGGCCGTGACTATGATGAACTGACTGCTGGGGAGCGTTTGATTATCAAAGAAAAATCACCAGAATATGAAAGTAAAGAAGCGGGGGTTAAAGTCCACGTTGATGCTCGCTTGGTTCAGAATTGGCAAATCGTTAAGCTCCACGATCAAAGTTTCTCTAAATTACTCAAAGGAGAAATTTATACCTTGAGTCAAGAGGACTATGAAGTTCTTAAAGACGTAAAAGTGAAGATTAAAGTATCAGGCACGTGCTGTGGTAATGCAGTATATGATGAAGTTCTACTCTTGGAGGTTCTGAATGGCTAATTTGCGACTTGCGGGAGTTGTTGGTTTTGAGATAACTGCTGATAATATCGCAGACTTTTTGCAAAAAAACACTGATGAAGAAATTACTATCTTTTTAAACTCTCCTGGGGGATTTGTTACTGAAGGAATTGAAATTTATAATTTACTCCGTTCATCTGGACGAAAGATTACCACTGTGCTAACAAGTCTTGCTGCTAGTATGGGTTCGATTATTTTCCTTGCAGGAGATAAACGTATTGCTATGGCAGGGACTATGTATATGGTTCATAAACCAGAAGGACTTGTTTGGGGAAATGCAGATGAGATGCGTAAAGAAATTGAAGTTCTTGATGTTATGCAAAAGAGTCTAGAAGATATTTATAAAGAACGTACAGGTATTCAAAATATTTCAGAATATGTAAATGAGTCCACATGGTGGGATACTTCCACTATGAAAGAGTTGGGTATTTCAAATTCTGAGGAAATAATTACATTTGAAAATATTGAAAATAAAAATAGCTCGCTGAGCTTAGAAATGGAAGAAGATATGGCAATTACCGAAGAAATGAAAGCCAAAATGGCTAAGTTAGAGGCTGAAAATGCTGCTCTTAAAGAACAGCAAGAAGAAGCTGAATTTAAGGAACGAATGGCTGCACTTGAAGCAAGTAACGCTCAAATGCGAGCTGAAGTTTCACAATCTGAAAAAGATGAGAGTGATGATTCAGAGAAAACTTCTGTTAACTCTGATAAAGAAGATGTTTCTAAAGACGATACAACTGGATCAGATACAGATTCTGATAAGGATGAGGATGATTCAAAAGAAAACGATTCTCATAAAGATGATGATTCGGAATCTCGTGAAACGACTGCTAAAGCAAAGGTTATTGATACTCGTAAAGCGGTAGCTTCAAACAAAAATCAAAATAAAATCCCTGCATTTATGCAGACGGAAAGTAAATATTAAGGAGAATTACATTGAAACCAATTCAAATTTTTAACAACATTGAACAACGAAATGGTGCAACTCTTGTTAAATCAGATGTCAAAGCATTGTCTATTGATAACTTGATTGTAGGTGGGAAACTTGGTAACAACCTTGCACAAGCATTATTTACATCTATTATCGAATCTGATGTAGGCTTTGCTGCCTTGCTCAATACTCCACTTTCAAAACAATTGAAAGCAATGCGTGATGCATCACTTGGTGGCGAAAATGTACCAATCTATGGCAAAAATGCTGACGGTGAGCGCACACTTCAAAACATTCCTAAAATGTCATTCTCAGCAATGACAGCAAATCCAGACGACTGTTGTGTTATTGCGGGTGACTTGCAAGTTTGTCAAGACGAAACAGTTCTAAAAGCAATCTGTATCGAAAAATGTGAAAAAGAACTTGATCGTATGATTGCATCTGTTTCTCATGCAAGTACAACATCAGCAGTATATGCGGCATACAAACAAATGCTTGTGGGTGCAGGTATTCCAAAATCATCACTCCCAACACTTGAAGAATTCGAGCAGTTGAGCTTGATTGGTCAGTTTATCACTTTGAATATGTTGACATTCATCAATGGTCTTCTTGAAGTGGAACAAAATGGAAATATCATTAAACGCTTCTCAGGTCTTGCACAAGTATTCGCAAATGCAGACGTACTTCCAATTTCTGGCGGTAGCGGTGTCTTGGCAGCATTTGACCAAGTATTATGCCGTATGAACATTATTGGTTCTGAATTCTTTGCTGGAGGTTTCCTATTAGCTTCACGTACAGCATTTACTGCTATCCAACGTGAAGTTGTTCCAAAACGTGACGGGAATTATCCTGCTGGTTGGACAGTTACAGACACAACTGAAACTGTTAACGGCTATTCAATGCCTAAGAAAAACTATTACTTCAATGGTCTACCTGTAATTGAATCTCGTCTTGTTTATATCGATCCAGAAACTTTAGATGGCGATATCTACCTTGTACCACCAACTGTTGGTGTGTTCTCTGGTGTACCACTTGATATGCCAGCACAATTCATCTTGGACCAATGGGAAGATGCAAAATCTCCATTCGTCCACTTTGATGAAACGTCAACATCTTATCCAGATTGCTGGACTTCTTGTGACCGCCTTACAAACTTTGGTGCAGTTGTATCAACTGAGGTTAATGCATTACTCAAGATTACAGGTATCTCATCTGGATGTGATGCAGAAACTTACCAAGGTATTGAAGGATTGATCAACATCAATTCTTACGCACCATATATTGCCTAGTATAGGGGGGTGCTATGAGTACACCTATGGATTTGTACGTGCAACAAGTCGAAGAATGCTGCAAATGTTTTGAATGTGCATCTGATGAACAGCGGGAAGAAGCTGTTCTTACTGCTCTTCATGATTGGGGTACTCTTACTTGTGGTAACTGGATAGATGAACATGATATTAACTTGCGCGTGCCTATTTCTGAGGAATGTGGCGGTTGCTGTCCTAATATCTTAAGAGTTAATCTTCCAGAAGCTTGGGTACAGCAGGAGACAATCAAAGTCAAGGTGCGTGCTTGGTTAGGGCTTGAAACTAAAGAAATCACAGTTGATTTTGTCTTTGATGAGTACACACATGATTTGATGATTGATTTATCAAATGCCATTGATTGTTGTAACCGTTGTAAGACATATGACGTGATTATTGATTATACAGTTGGAACAGACACAATTCCTAAAGAACTTTGTCGTTGGTTCTGCTCAATTGCTAAAGTCTATATGCAGTTGGAAGAAGTAGAGTGCGCTCAATGTGGTGCTGCTGATAGTGTGGCTATTGTGGAAACTGACGGAACTAAAGATTTGTCAGCAACTATTAAATATCTGGCTATCAAATATTTTCAAAATGTCATAGATGAATATTCTCTATGCCTATTAAAATCACTAAAAGATTGGACGGTTATAGCATGATTATTGAATATCTTGGCGAAAGCGAAGATGGACGAGTATGCAAACAATGTGGTGGTAAACCAGTAAATGTGCATACCACTCGAAAAAAGATATTTGGTCGGTTATGGGAAGTTGGAAAACCTCAGGAGGTTTCTCTTGAGGAATTCGACTTGTACATGGCTACTGGATTGTTTAAAAAGAACTAGAAAGGGCTATTATGGCTGAAAAAAAAGCAAAAGCTACTGAAACCGTAGCTCCTAAAAAGGGCAAAGCTAAAACTGGTTTGTCCTATGCTCAAAAACTAGAAGCGCGTGCTCAACGTGGTTCTATGACTCATCAAAAGCATTTGGCCGTTGCCAAAGCTAAGAAAACAGAATTGAAAGGAGAGTAAAGTGGGAACATTACTCGAAAATTGTAGAGCCAATTTCAAATCATGTCCGATTGGTAAAATCCAGACTGATTCCATTGCTTACTTTTTTAAATTACGTGATGTAAATCGCTGTAATATCTTTGGGTTTAGAAATTCAGAAGCTACAAATGCTGACATTCTATATTCATATAACTATGCTGACAAGCCAGATGAAAAGATTTGTGGGCTTGATAAGTGTGACATGACAGGAACTTTATTTGTTACTCCAGCTACTGCAGGGGAAGGAGAAGACCCTATTGTAAGTACTGTAACAACAGAAATCAAAGCAGATGCTGAAAAGTTCCAGTTTGGTTATAAACGATTGTTTATCTTTGGTTCTAAAGGCGATACATTTGGTGTATCTGTATCAAATATGACTGGTACAGGTTCAAATGACTATGTTCTTACACTTACTGAAGATGGTTGGAATCCTTTTGTATTGGAACTCTTTAATCCAGATGAAGTTACTGCTGGCGGATGGATTGCAGACAATAACTCAATCAAGTTGATTGTTAAACCACATCAACAAGAACCATTCCGTTTATCAACTGTTGAATTGTTTGAAGATATCTATGATTTGGTACACGACCAAACAATTGGATTTAACTGTATTTCTGACTTCTCAGGAGATCCAGCTCTTACAATCACAGAAGATTTATGTGATATCCCTTCTTATGATGAAACAGCTACAACAATGGAACGTTCATTGACAGCAACTAACATCATTGGGGAATTGGCAGACTTCCACAATACAACAAGACGTCAAAAGATTTCAGAACATCTTGTACAAACTCGCGATAAATTTAAGGCCGTTATTGAAACATTAAACGGTGTTGAATATGCAGTATTTACAATTCCAGAAATGGCTGATATCAAGTGTCCACGCTTGCTCGTTCAACCTCAAAACTGTGAATTTAATACACTCTATCATGTAGATATCGACAATGATTCTAATGCCTTTGAAATTCCAGAAGAGCAATTCTTCCGTAAAGGCAACAAGATTTATATGTCAAAAGCATATGATGGGACAGAAATTGTAGTAGCATATCCGATTTGGATTGAAGGTACTGGTTGGGATATCACCGCAGCAGACCTCAACAAACAACATTACCAAATGGAAATGGTAACACCTATCTGTGGAGATGAATACATCATCAAAGCAGATAATGTTATGCTTACAGCTTTGCCGTTAACATGGACCAATGCTGCTGGATCTTTCACTGTTGGTTACACAATGGCGAAAGACTCATACAGTCGCTTTGGACAAATTATCAAGATTGATCAACGTAAATAAATTTGAGCAACCGTAATGGTTGCCCTTATTTTGGGGGATAAAAGAATGAACGATTTAATTGAATTATTATCACAATTCCATAAAAATGCAGCTCCTTTTATCTCGGAGAATGAGGACGATAGCTTTTCGCTTATGGGTTCGTCTGACTATGCTACTGGCGAATGGTTTGATTATGGTGAGGGTCTAGGAAAATGTAAGCTTACAGCTAAAAATCACAGTGAAACGTTACTTACTTTGATGAATTTCATTGTTTTGATTGATGCATTAAGTGATGCTGAAGAACTTAGTTTTGATGATCCAGAAGTTATTGAATTTTTAGAAAAAGAATTTGAAGGAGTATTGAGTTGCTACTTCATGAAAGCTGTTAAGTACGATAATGAGGTTGCTTTTCAATTTCTAACTGATAATTTGCAGATTATAAACGAAGCTATTTATAACCTTACTGAAGATAAGAAGCCACCAAAACAGCTCAATTATCAAGAGCTACAAGATAGTCTTGAGGGCTCACAATTTAATGATCCATATATTGGCATTGCTTATGACATTGCCAAAAAGTTCCATATTAGGCCTTCTGAAATTATTGATGAATGGTCCACATCAGAATTAATCGTGATATTTGCAAAACTTAGCAATGACAGCACTTTGGAATCCTTCATTAGTTGGAAATATAGTCAGAAGAAAGCTCCAAAGCGTCCTAATCCTAAAAAGCAAGCTTTCTATTTCCAAGAAATTGAGGAAAAAGGAGGTGATAAAGATGGCTAATCCATTTGGTGGGAATGTTTTTGGTGCTATGTGGGAAGCTGTCGAGAAAAACACAGAAAAACGTGCTAAAGAATGTCAAGTGATAATGAAATCAGTAATTAATAAGAAAACAGGAGCTTTAGCTGATGCTGTAGATATTGAAAAAGTACGTGACGGAAATTATTTAGTAGGAATCAACGAAGGTAAGCTCATTAGTGATGAAAGGAATGCGGGTCATGTGAACTATGTTAAATATTACTACTATGGCTCACGTCCACACACCATACGTGCAAAGAACGGGAAGGCACTTCATTGGCGGCTTAATGGTAAAGACTATTATGCAAAATCCGTGAAGCACCCAGGAAACAAGCCTCATAACTTTATACAAGAAACTTTAGACAAAATGAAAAAATAAGGAGCAAAAAATGCAAAAATCTAAAAAAATTATTGAACTTGAAAAGAAATTAGCAAAAGAAAAAGCAAAAGAAGCTAAAGTTGCTGGTTTTAATTTAGTCGTCTTTGATGATACGGATGAATTGTCTGAAATTAAAGTAAAGCCTCGTGAGCTGACAGCTCAAAGTCAAACGGAAATTCTTGAAAGCTCACAGGAAATCTATTCAAATATTGATGAAATTGTTTCACTTGCTGAAAAACTTGAAGCAGGAGAAGGGACTAATGAAGATGCTTTTAAACTAATGTTTATCATTGATGAGCCATTAAAAACAATTTTATCTATTTTCTTTGATATTGACAGAGAAAAGATTGCAACATTACCGAATGCTGACTTACTTCTAGCAATTGTCGAAGGTAGCGAGTTCATGAAAATTCAAGATAAAACATCTAAAGTATCAAAAGAAATTGACTATATTTCAAAAAATAAATAGTTGCCTACTCATAGGATAGGAAAGGAGGTCGTATGGTTGCTTCAGGAGTTGGCCAGTTTTCAATCAATGTAAAAGATAATCTTGATGCATTTTACGGAAAATTAAGTAAAAGCTACAAAACAATGAAAGAGTTGACTGATAGAAAAAATCAGTTACAAATCGATAGTAAGCAACTTGATCAACTCAGAGATAAAGGGCAACGTATTGCTGCTGAGATGAAAGAGCTTCGTCAGCAAAAAACAGAAATTAAACTCGGAATGCGCGAGGTTGATGATGCTGACAAGGAAATTGAAAATTTAAATAGGAGAATTGCCAGCCTCAATTCTCAAAAGTTGCAAGTTGAAGCAGATATCCAACCTATTCGTACAGCAAATGTTCAATTACATCAAGTAGAAAACGAAATACAAAGGATAAACTCTGAAAAAGTATCACCGGATTTTGGAGCAATGGCATCAGGGTTAGATGGTGTCTCCAATAAGATAATTGGAGTTACAAAGGCCCTTGCGGGTATAACTGTTGGGGGACTTGCAACAGGCGTTGGTGTAATGAAAGAAGCTGTCAGCGCTGCGAGCGATTTGGAGCAAAATACTGGTGGTGTTGAAAAGCTATTTGGAGATAAAGCAGCACAAACAGTAATAAATAATTCTAAAAAAGCTTATAAAACTGCTGGGGTCAGCATGAACCAGTATCTTGAAACATCAACAAGCTTTGCAGCAAGTTTGATTAAAGGTTTAAATGGAGACCAGGCAAAAGCTGCAGCGCTATCTGATAAAGCTATCACGGATATGTCTGACAACGCCAATATTTTTGGTACCGATATTGGTCAAATACAACATGCCTATCAAAACTTTGCCAAGGGTAATTTCACTATGCTAGATGAGTTGAAACTCGGATTTGGTGGAAGTCAAGAAGGTGCAATGGAGCTGGTTAATGCTTACGGCGGGCTGGATAAAAAAGTAACTGATATTAGCCAAGTCACAATGCCTGTGATGATTGATGCCATACACAATGCACAAAAAGAAATGCAAATATCGGGGACCACTGCCAAAGAAGCTGCAAAGACGTATGAAGGTTCTCTTAAAACAATGCAAGCAGCTTGGAAGAATTTTCTTGCGACTGGAGATACAACAGGACTAGCGGAATCAATCACAACTTATGCGACAAATTTAGACAAAAAACTTCAGGAATTGACACCTAAAATTATTGACGGTGTTCAAAAACTCGCTAAAGAATTACCCGAGAAATTAAAACCTATTCTTGAGAATTTAGCAAAAATTATCGCTGAAACGTTGGATTCTATTCTAGGTGAGGGCTTTACCCAGAATCTTGTAGATGGGATGAAGCCGTTCTTTGATTTCTTGAAATTTGTTTCGGATTCTTTATCTAAGTTGTCTGGAGATAAACCAGGGGATCTGTCTTGGATTGGAACTGCAATCCCAATGTTGTTAAAAACGGTTGTTGGATTAAAAGTCTTGAGCGCCGCAATGAAGGGTTTGGATTTTGCCAAGGGATTTGGTTTGAAAATTCCAAGTTTTAAGGGGTCGAAAGGCTTAGATGGGATTGCTGATTCTGCAAAGTCCATGAAAAAAGTTGGGGTTGAGGATCTAAAAAGCCTTGGCATGAAAATGCTGACTATTGCTGGAATTTCAGCAAATATTTATCTCGCTGCAAAGGCTCTTGAGGAAGTTCAAAATGTCGGCGATTTGGGTTCATTACAACCCAAAATGCTTGCTATTGCTGAAGCGGTTATGGGTATGGGCGTTTTAGTTGCTGCTGCAGGGTTTATCAACGAAAAAAAACCAGATCTTATAATTAGTGGTTTGGCAGCCGTGGCATTAATTGCGGGAGATATTTATCTGGCAGCATCGGCACTTGAAGAAGTTGACAATATCAACGGAGATTTTGGGGCAATACAAGCTAAGATTGGTCAAATTGCTTTATGTATCACTGAAATTGGACTTTTAGCAGGAGCAATTGGACTTGTAATGGATACAGGGATTGGGGCAGCAGCATTAGGTTCAGGCTTACTTGCGATACTTGGTATTGCCGGTACACTTTACCTGACAGGTCAAGCGATTTCGTCTATTGCTAATCTTGAGATAGACGCGGAAAGTATAAAAATAAATATCTCAGCAATTAAAACAGCTATTAATGAGATGAGCACACTAGCTTTTGAAGGTTCTGTTTTTGAAGCTTTGGGCGAAATGATAAATTCATTCTTACATCTCGGGATTGTTGCGGGTGTTGTCGGGATAGGCCACCAATTAGAAAATCTACAAGAACTTGAGCTAAATCCAGAGACAATCAATGATAATTTAGACTCTATCAAGGACGTAGTGATTCAGTTGAGCGAATTTGGTTTTGATAGCTCTGTATTTGAAAAATTTGGTGAATTACTTAATTCCTTTATGGATATGGGTATTATCAGTCACATTTTAAGTATAGGTAGAGAGCTTTCAAAACTGCAAGAATTGGAGTTGGATAAGAAAAAAGTAACAGATGCTATTGAGACCATAAAAGAAGTCATGAATTCAGTTACTGGTGGAGATGATGGGGGGCTGTTTAGCAAAATAGGACAACTCCTAGATGGAGCAACTGATTCTATAGATTTTGATTTAGCCAACGAAAAATTTAAAGCTATCAATGCTATCGGCACTACTTTGGAAGAACTTCAAAAAAAGAAACTCAATCAAGATGTAATTACTACAAATATTGACGTTATTAAGTCAGCAATTAATAGTATCTCGAACTTTGCAACAGATGATATTGTCAATAACTTAGGTGGTATGGCTGAAGCCTTAGCAACTATCACTGAAGAGATAACTAAAAATTATCCCCCAGAATATGCAGACCTTGGTAAACTTCTAGCAACTAAGATGAATGAAGGTTTCAAATCAAGCCTTAACTTCAAAAAAGCTGTTTCTGAGCGAATGAACGAGATTAATAAAGATATGGCGCGTGGTAAAGGTAGTGATCTTGCGACAGGTTTGAATAATGGTTTTGACTCAACACTAGACCTTGGTAAAAAAATCAAAAATCAAATAAATGATGCAATGAACCAAGATTATAAGACAAGTATTACTGTTGATGTAATTAAAAACGAAACAACGAAAAAAGGTAAAAAACCAGGGGACGGCAGTAATGCCCATGGAGGCTTAATGACTAACCCATACGGAACTGTTATCACAGACTCTCCAGAAAAACCTGTATTGGACAATGGAGAATATGTTATACCGAAAAAAATTGTTAAGGCTCTGGGAACTCCGTTCTTTGATAAGCTACGAAGTGGCCAAATTTCAAGAACGTTTGCAGGACTTGGTCAGAAAGTTTCTCATACAACTTCAAGTGTCGTAAACAATATCTACAACAATACAACTAATCAAAATATGAACGTCTACCCAGGACCACGTCAAGATGTCATGTTTATTGCAAATAGGAGAATTAGAGTATGAAGCGATTAGTCCAATTTAATGAGCTTGTATTTAACCATACAGCCTATATTGAATCAAATCCAGAAATACAGACAAGTTTTAAAAATTCAACCAGTACATTTGCTAATGCTCATGGAGATTATAGCCCTGAGCGTTGTGGTCCACGAAAAGTTACATCAAAGCAATTTGATTTAACGCTTATGATTGACAAGAAACGTTTTCCATGTGAGGACAGAGAAATTATCGAGCAGTTTGTACAAGATAATTTATATAAAGTAGGTCGCTTATGGGCTGTCCAAGGAGATGTCTTACTTTGGACATTAGCAAAGGCTTTGAATATTTCAGAAGGATATGAAGAAAAAAGAAACTTACTTAGTTTCAATGTTACATTCTACCTTCCAGAGGGTATCTGGCATCTTGCTGATGAAACCTCAACGTATATCAATGATTATCATCAATGTGACATAACACAGTGCTATGAATCGCTAGAACGCGACTTGTGTGGTTGCTGTCTTTGTAACATTGCGCTTGCTCCAGTTAAATTTTGCCCCCCTTGTAATGGGGAGCAGCTTTGCGAAATCCCTCGGAATAAATTATCTGAAGTAATTGGTAACTGTGGCAATGATAAAAAAATAAGCTATTCATGCTGCGACCAAAAGGAAACAGCGTTGGCTTATTCAGACTATGGTGAAACAACAGCATTCCTTCAGTTTGAGGGTAAAACCCTTTATGAAACTGATGATGTAGTTTTAGAAATTTGTGGAACATTCACAAATTTAACTATTGACTGGAATGGCAGTAAGTCTGTAATTGAGGGGACTTACACAGGCGATACTATTATCAATGGTGGCATTGTAAAGAATAACTGTGACTACTTAGATATTGATAAGTTTCACAGTGTTTGTGTAAATACAGCAGACTGTACAGAGAGAGATTGTGGTTCAAATCATCCGAAAATCGGTGTTTATGGCTCAGAAGGTGGAATTGTTTTATGGACTGTTAAAAAGGGGACAAATAATATTATTCTATCTGGATTTAAAAGAAATGAAATTCAAACAATCAAAGTTTATGTAGGAGGTGTCGCATTATGACGATTAACATGCAAACAGTTATATCAAATATGCGAGCTTTAAAAGGTAAGGGTGTCACTTATTCTATGTCTGGAAGCAGAACAGGGGCAGACGGCACAGCCGATTGTTCCGGCGCTGTTTATGCATCACTTAATACAGCCGGTGCTAATTTGCCAATCGGAAACACTGACAGCTTATTTACTGACTTACCTAAATTGGGATTTTCTAAAGTATCAGCTCCTTTTAAGTATGGGGACATCTTTATCTTTGGTATTCAAGGACAATCAGGAGGAGCTGCAGGACATACAGGAGTATTTTTAGATGAGAAAAACATCATACATTGTAATTATGGCTCTAACGGGGTGTCTATTGATGATTTCAACGGTGTCAAAGCAAATAGCGGCAATCCACCGTTTACAATTTTTAGACTAAATGGGCAGGCTCCTACGCCTACGGAAGATGCATCTTCACAGGAAAACACCAAAGAGAATATGGATAATTCTGGTGAAATTGAGGAGTATAGCTATATTAGAGATAAATTATGCGTAAAAGGTTGGCACTTTGCAAGTGATCCTACCAAGTCAAACTCTGGTGATGATACAGGAGGTGACGGAGGCGGAAATACTGGCGGTACTGTGGACTGGAACAGTATGCAGTCGCGTGCGCAGTTCTTCATGAATATTTGTAGTGACCTTGGTATTTCTAAAAATGCTGCACTTGCACTTGCTGCTAATGCATATGCAGAAAGTCGCCTTGATCCATCTGCTTTAGAACCAATGGAATCAGGGGGAGCACAAGGTCACGGTTACCTTCAATGGTCTTATCAATATAACTGGGGGGATGTCCCTAACCATATGTCACGAAGCTATGCAGATGCTAAATATCAACTCGAATGGGCTAAAGCAAATCAATCTCAATGGATAGATGTCGGCTATGGGTCATGGGCGAATTTCTGGAAGGGAAGCGATTCACCAGAATTTCTAACAAATGCTTGGGTTGCAAGTTGGGAAAGGCCTGCTCAAATTGGTAACCGTTGGGCTACCTTCACAAGTGTTGTCAATGTTGATGCATTAACCTATGATAAATCAAGTATTTCCAAGACAAAAAGTGTCAAAGCATTTTCTGAAAGTGCAACTGAAATAATGGAAATTTTTGATGCAACGAATGATAAAAAACTTAAGACAGTGACTGTTGACTTGAAAAGTCGGAAGGATATCGCAAAAGATAATCCAAATGTTGAGGGTATTGAATGGTCAGGTATTGATTTATGCCTAAACTTTGAAAATATTAATCCCTTTTACATTCAGTTTGTCAGGATTAGAGCTGATGGAGTAAGAAAAGTATTAAATGTAACAGTATTATTTTTCCCGCATAGTTCTTCAAGAACTGATATTGGTCATGATTATTGTACGGATTATAAGTTTTTAATTGTTACTACGGATAAAAATGGAAAAAGTCAATTCGTTAGGAAAGTTATCGGAGGTCTTAATTGGACCTTAGGAGCCAATGAAATTCCTTCATGTTCTTTTACAGTACCAGTTTATGACGTTAATAAATTTGATGGTCATATGGATTGTAAAGTATTTATCTATGGAAAAATATTTGATGGAATAGTCAAAGAAATTACATTGAATAAAGGAAATGAAACGGCTGATATTCAGCTTGATCATAAAATTAGTGAATGGGATTATAGACAAATTCCAGATAATTATACTGTTAAAAATCAAACTTTCCCTGCAGTATTCTCGCAAAGTCCGTTCTTATATTCAACAGCCTGGTACATAGATTCGGATGCTGTCGCACACAAAGAAAAAATAAACTATGCTTTTAGTCGACAAGGTCACTTAGAGGCCCTAACAAAAGCTACATCATTGACTGATAGTCTTTGGTGGCGCGTGGGAACTAGGTATGACAGATATCTAGAGATTGGTGCATTTGGAGAAAAGAAAAAATATATCGTCTCAGAGTCTGGCCAAACTGAAAGACATTTAAAAATAATTGGGGCAGTTACCATTTCGAAGCAGTTTGATAGTGTCTATAATGTTGTTACTGTTTATGGCGAAAAGTCAGACAGCTCGCAAGCTAGTTTGACATTACGTGAAGCATATCTTGACCAACAGCAACAGGGCCATGATATTATCAAAGGCTTTCCTATCGTTATCCTTAATCCAACAGCTAATACTGAGCAAAAAAATTACTATACTAACATCACTAAAATAGCATCTAATAACTCTTTAGAGTATGCCATACTTGATGAATTTAGTATTAATTTGGAGCAAGGAAAGCTGATAGAAGAGACGGTAAGCATGAACGATGTCGCACCATTTGAAGAAAATGGAGAAAAAATAAGTGATGAGGAGCGTGCCAAACAATCCAGAATTGCTTATAACGTTGGTGTTAGAAGATTAAAGGCAGCAAGAAGAAAGGATGAGATTAGAGTTCCTATCGGAAAATTGCCGTGTGATTTGAACGTTCTTGATCGTATTTATTTTGACTACCATAATAGCATTGTTCTTTTTGATAAGTGCAGCAGATATTGTAAAAAAATTTATTCAGCTTCAGATGATTTCTATGTAACGAAAATTGAAACAAGCTTTGATGATAATTTGATGGAAACTAACGTTTTAACGCTAAGTAAGGAGTTGAGTCGAGATGGCAGTAACTATTGATAAAGCAATCGATATTTTAGTTAGTCGTCAAGATAAACAGGCGACTTTAGAAAGACAGCGACAGCTTCAGCGGAGGAATACAGTAACTGATAGCAAGTCAGATTTCAAAACTATGCTGAGGGGAACTGACAAATTATATACAGCTTTTAGAATAACTAATGACTTGCAATACATCATGAAGTATTCTTTCAATCTACATATACGTCCATTTGTGACTTCATTTAGTCAGACTGCGGTAACATCAAATACTTCATTGGCTATTTCAGATGGAAAGATAACGCCAAATCCACATAATCATAATGTGGCCATTGGAGTAGAAATATCAGAACATAACTTTGATACGTCAAGTCTAAGGATATCCATTCAAGATGTAGATATTACAGATGCACTCATTGCGGAGTATGGAGATGAAAATGGAAAAGTTATAAATGGATATGGTTACTTTCCAAGTCAAGACACAAATTTTGATGTTATGAGAATAATTGATTATCTACCTACTTGGCAACAGTCCGTATTATTATCGCCCGGATTAAAGGAAATTCAAATTTCACAAGATGCAGATTCACTTTGTGAGTGTGAAATCAGCTATTACATTAAATATAATCACGTGGATCGTGGGGGGACAGAGTAGTGAAAAAAGATTTGTCAAAATTAGAAGCACATCTAGAAAGAAGTCCAACAGATGCGCAAGGAGTTATTTCTCTTCTAAAAGCTCAAAGTCATAATTTCGAATATGATTTTAATCTTAATATAAAGAGAAAACGCGAAAAAATGAACAGTATCAAAAGAATGGAGAAAAAACATGACAGCAATTAATTATTTAGCACAAACTGGGTCACTGGAAGACCTTATTTGGTCAATTATGAATGATGCAGAAACAGAAGCTCATGCTGACCGTTTAATTAGTTCCATGAATCGTGATTTGAATGCCGAGGAAGACGAGCAAGCAAAAGATTTCATTATAGATGAAATAGAAGCTTTAAAATCATTTAAAGAAGAAGTTCGTGAGACACGTTATTCTAAAACTAAACTTGCTCTTAGTTTGGCTTCTGAGGTGGCTAAAAATAGTCAGCAAGATAAATACTCATGTATGTTCAAACATCAGCTCCTAAGCATGGCAGAAATGCGAGATGCAGCAGCTGCGATTACTTCTAATAAGTTTAAAGATTTTGCAAATAAAACTTATGAAAAAACAGCGAATAATGCTTCTGTTGCAATTGCTAAATTTCTAGGTTTAGAAGTAGAAAATTGTCTAGCGTGTTTGTTTGAAAAAAATAAAATTGAGAATGTGAAAGGGGATTTGAATGGAAATTGAAAAATGTGGACAGAGCGGTCCTAAGATTGTAGTTACACCAGAGGCCTATAACTGTTGTACTTTTCAGGAAGTAGAAACTTGGGATCCTTCTCTTCATGCTAAAACATGTGACACAATGTTTATTATGGCAGATGGTTCAGGGGGATATGTCTGGAACGGCGAAGAGTGGAAATTTATATCATTTACAGGTGGGACAGAACAACAAACATCGGATTGGGAGTCAACTACTGATCCAACACAGATATTGAATAAGCCGTTCAATTCTATTGGGGAAGGTTTAGACGTGTCAGAGGGAGAACTTACTTTATCTCAGCCGCAACTGGTATTGCATACGTCTGTAGATGAAACAGAAGATAAAGCAGTTACGCCTAAGGCTGTGCGAGAAGAACTGTACAGTAATAGTGAGAAAACACAGATTAACATCGGATCTAATTCAGTGTCTACAGGTACGAACACTGTTGCAATTGGTAATAGTGCTATAGCATTTGGTGATCATTCGACCGCAGTTGGTAATGATGTTAAAGCATTTGGTGATTATTCGACTGCGATTGGATATAACGGAACGTCAGAAGGCCGATATGCAACGGCCATTGGTATGGTTTCTAGCGCTCAAGCATTAAATGCCACAGCGATAGGTACACAAAGTAGTGTCCCCCAAAATGCAAGTTTTAGTATTGCTTTGGGATCAAATTCTAACGTTTCAAGTGGTCGTGCTTGGACAGTGTCGGTAGGTGCTAATGGGGAATTGACAGATAAGAAAGTTGTAGAGGAGTATGGAACAGTTAATTACCGTTTCATCGAAAACGTGAAAGATCCTGAGATGCCTCAAGATGCGGCTACAAAAAATTATGTAGATAGTGGTTTTGCTAGAAAGTCGATTTTTAGAGATATTGCCCCTTATACCACAACTTTTAGTGATACAGACGGTGAACTTAGTATTAGGGCTCGCATAGAAACTAAAGACTCAAAAAATGCTGTAATGAATCTAATGGTTGATTTTACAATAGGATCTACTCCATTAGATGGTCAGAAAGTCGTTGATTTAAAGACAATTATTCCTGAGATGAGTCGCTATGGGGGATTTGTTACTTCAGATACAGCTATTATTCCAGTGGAGTCAGGTCTTATGGCCTATACCTTCAAAATTGAATTGGATGGGACATTGACTATTGCCCCACTGCAAGGTAGTGAGGGGCAAGAAGGTGATGCTGGTAATTGGAAAATCTTTGGGGTGATGTTAAATGAAAACGTGGAACAGGAGTGATTATGAAAAATATTATTATACAAACAGGGAAATCTGTGTATAATATTTTTACATTTGGAAGTCAATTAAAAGAAGTTCAGATTAATGTGAAAAAATTAGAATTTTTGCATGCAATCGAGAATAGTTACTCTCTTGAAATTGTATCGATGATTTATGATGATTATAAAAATCTTGGGGGAAATACTTATATAGATACGCTTTATGAAAAATATAAATTGAAAAAGGAAAGAGAGGCAGAGTATGGCATGTAGTACTTGTGGAACTTCTGGAGGTTCAAGCGGCGGTTCTTGTTGTAAACTAAAAGCGATGGATGTAGATACACCATTGGATAATATTGCAAATGGGGATAAGAATTTTTGCTTTTCTGAGATAACAGATCAAATTTGTGAAAGTTTAGCAAATGATGAGGGGATTCACCCTTCAGCAACAAATCAAAATAGTGATTGTGATGATTTATCATCTCTTAACGATTTAGCAACTGGATCGCTGCATAATGCGCTCATGACATTAAATATGTGTGATGTTGATGCATACAAATGTTGGTTGGACAGTTTGTTAAGCTGGCAGTGGAATGTTGATAAAGCTATTATCTGTGCTATCTGCGGGATTTGGGAAAAAATTCATTGCCTTGATGAAAAAGAAAAATATCTACAATGTCAAATTGACAAAATAAAAGATATATTATTAAGTCTTGTTTATGGGAATGTTGATACAAAAGGTTCTTACGTAGTTCAGCAAGAAACCCCTAATTTATCAGTTGTGGTAAATAAAGATGGTTCATTTAGATATGAGTGGTCTGACTGGAATACAGCTCCAAACCCTTGGCAAGAGCTTGGTCATGGTGTGCTTACTGGTAAAGTAAACTTCACTATGGCGGTAAATAAAGATGGTGGTCTTGATTACCACATTACTAGTATCCATATTGGAACTATTACATACACAACGAAAAATGCAGGATGGACGGGTTCTGAGCCACGTTACTATATTCTAGTTCCCGCGGACGGAACGCAACGCTGGACACGAAGTGGAACTGTTAATAGTTCTTGGTCAGTCAATGTGAATGAGAATTATCCATTTGATCATAAAGGAACTATCACCCCTAATCAGGAAAGTGAAATAATTGCATTTATGACATGGGGAGCTGATTGGTCAGTAGATGATAAAGTGAAACTTCAATTTAAATTTATTAACAATAATGATACTATTGATTTAGATTGTCCAGCTCCAGATTGTAAAGTGTTTTAAAAGAAAGTGAGAAGTAATGCCTTATACAATAAAACAACAAATCCGAACTGATACACCTCAGGTCGGTTATGCACCCTATCGGCAAGTACATGCCCATTCGACAGGTAATTCTGGAAGTACTGCTCAGAATGAAGCAGACTATATGAGCCGTAAGGACCTCAACACAGGATTTTATACCCATGTGGTGGGAAATGGGCAAGTTATTCAAGTTGCTCCAGTAAATCGTGGAGCGTGGGACGTAGGTGCATAGATAGTTGATTTTTCATTTATTCCAAGTTATTATTTCAATAGGAACGATAGGTTTTTATTGGAGGTTATGATGAGAGAAGTATTTAAACCATTGATTTATAAAAATTCTGTTTTAAGCGGATATGAAATTTCTAATTTTGGAAATGTAAAAAGCCTTGAGAGAGAAATCTCTTTTGAAACAACTAATCAGACTGGAAAAAATTTTTTATAAAAGAATACAACCAGAAAAGATTTTAAAATCTAAAGAAGATAAAGGCGGATATTTAACTATAAATATTCCAATCGAAAGTGGGAAAATCAAAACTTTAAAAATTCATAGATTAGTTGCAGAAGCTTTTATACCAAAAAAAGAAAACAAATTCTATATCAACCATATTGATGAAAATAAGAAAAATAATCATGTTGATAACTTAGAATGGGTATCACAATCCGAGAATAACGCACACGGAACAAGATCAGAGAAATTTATCGCTATTAAAAAATATAGCCTTGACGGTAAATTGTTAGGGGTTTATCCAACACTAAGAGAAGCAGGACGGAGTGTTGAAAGACCTAATGGGAAAACTGGAGAGGGTAACAGGAAATCAATAAAAAAATGTTGCGATGGAGAACTTGAGCAATCAATGGGTTACAAATGGAAATATTCTAAAAGTACACCGCAAGGATAGGAAACTTCCTTGTGCTAAAATCATAAATTGCTTTGAAGAAGCTTAGAGCCTATTTACCACAATAGCGGAGAAATTACGCTATGATGGTTTAACAAGTAATAGGATTGCTTTGTTTAGCAGCACTACCGCTAAGTCCTAGGATATGCGGAATGTTCAACGACTAGGGGATTGCCTCCCACGTAGGCTTTAAGTAAAGTCGAAAGAAGAACTTCCTAAGTTAAGTTATTTGATACGGAAGAAAGAAATAGTCTGGTCACGCCTTGTAATGAGGGTGCTGTGAATAACATAGAGCTAGATTAACGACCTAGTGAAACAAAACGGCGGTTATAACTATGAAACTTATGCAGCAGTGGAACTGATTGAAAGTCACGGTTCAAAAGAGGAATTCATGAGAGATTATAAAATCTACTGTGAGCTTCTTTATGATTTGGCCAAGCAAGCAGGAATTCCAACCACACTTGATACTGGAGATTTAGCAGGTATCAAAACACACAATTATTGCACACATAACCAACCTAACAACGGTTCGGACCACGTGGACCCGATTCCTTATTTAACAAAGTGGGGGATCACACAACAGCAATTTGCGAATGATATTGCGAATTGTAAAGGGAATGCATCATCTAGTGGTGATGCAAGTAATGGAAACTCAGGAAATAACAAAGGAGACGAAGAAGAAATGATGTTATTTAAAATTGTAGACACAACAGGCGCACACAAAGGTAAATGGTTCATCTCAAATGGAACACATTTGCGTTATATCCGTACACCTCGTATGCTTGCGAGTTATCAAAATCAATATGCAAAAATGAATTTGAAAACTGACAGTATTTACAGCTCAGAACTGTTCGGTAAAAAAGGCGAATTCGATGAGAAGAATGTAATCTGGTAAAAATATAATGTCCGGTCCATTGATGTGCACCCCAAAAGTTAAACTTTTTTAGCTAAGATTAATTTCTTAGCTTTTTTATTATCGTTGTGAATATAAAAGGGGTCGAATTTGACTACTTTAGAAATTGAACAAGTAATAAAAACTTACTC
>NZ_KQ968939.1:172223-218299 GCF_001578715.1 Lactococcus sp. DD01
TTATAAAGTATGATACAATGAAACAAAAGCAGAGGTGGATCATGACGAAAAAAAGACCGAGCATAAAAATAGATATGGATTATGTGAAAGATGTCTTATCCATGAGTGATAACGACAAAGAGGATTGGATAAAACTTGTTAGAGATTATATAGAACTCAACGATATGAAAGATGAGCTTTTAGCCGCTGCAAGCAAGAATTCAAATGATGAAACTATGGCTAAGTTAAAAGAATTATTTGATCATGATTGAAATATGTTATAATAAACATCTGTTCTTAATAGGTAAATCTCTATGACAATAGGGATTTTTTTGTTATACTCTAAGTACATAATCTCATAGTTTCAATTTATCCCTACACTTTGTGTGGGGATTTTTTATAATAATATTAAGTACCTTTCATTGAAATGCGACGCTACATTATGCGATTTATTCATCACATCAAAGGGTTACCAGACTTCACAGCACTAAAATTTACAAAGTATAATCAATACGAATCTTTAGTAAAACCCTTGCTTGCCTTTTTGAAAGACCATGGTGTAATCTTCCAATATGAAGCACAAGTTGAAAATATTGAAGTAGATTTTTCGAACAACAAAAAAGTAGCTAAGAAGATTATATTTGCAGATGGAAAAGTACAAGACTTGACGGAAGATGACCTTGTTTTTGTGACGAATGGTTCAATTACTGAAAGTTCAACACAAGGAAGTCCAACAGAAGCAGCTCCAATTACAAAAGATTTAGGTGGCTCTTGGAAACTTTGGAAAAATCTGGCTGCGCAGTCACCCGAATTTGGGAAACCAAAAGTCTTTTATGACAACTTACCTGATGAAAGTTGGTTTGTATCGGCGACCGTGACTTGGAAGAATCTCAAAATTCAACCTTATTTTGAAAAACTAACTCATCGTGAATTACGTTCAGGTAAAGTTGTGACAGGCGGAATTATCACTATTAAGGATTCAAACTGGCTGATGAGTTTCACTACCCATCGTCAACCTCATTTTAAGGAACAAAAAGATGGTGAAACTGTGACATGGGTTTATGGTCTCTTGTCTAATACACCAGGGAACTATATTAAAAAACCAATTGAGAAATGTACCGGTGAGGAAATAACACAAGAGCTCCTTTATCATTTGGGTATGCCTGAAGCAGAAATAGAGGAATTTGTTAAAGAAAATACTAATACGATTCCAGTTTATATGCCCTTTATTACCTCTTACTTTATGTTACGTGAGCCAGGGGATCGTCCTCAAGTGATTCCGGAAAATTCTGTGAATCTTGCCTTTATTGGGAATTTTGCTGAGACAGAGAGAGATACGGTCTTCACAACCGAGTATTCGGTACGTACCGCGATGGAAGCTGTTTATCAATTTCTAAATGTAGAGCGTGGTGTCCCTGAAGTTTTTGCTTCGGCTTACGACTTGCGCACACTAGCTCGCTCGGTTTATTATCTTTCAGACAAAAAGAAATTGATGGAAATGGATTTGCCTCTTTTGAAAAAAGAATCTTTGAAATTTGGTTTGAAGAAGATAAAAGGTACCTATCTTGAAGATATCCTTAAAGATGCAGGACTACTTTAAAAGAAGTAAAAGTATATTTCTGTTTCAGTTTATTTTGACTTGAGCTCCTTTTAAGGAGCAAACAGTATAATACATTTATTCCAATAAAATTTTTTCATAAAACTCCTACTCTTCCATGTCATGTGGAAGAGTTTTTTAATTGTTGTTATAACAAACTACACATAAATTGGCATTTATGACAGAGGATATGGTATAATATATTTTGAAAATTGATAATTAACATTTGGAGAATTACTCAAGAGGCTGAAGAGGTACGCTTGGAAAGTGTATAGGTGGGTAAAACCGCGCATGGGTTCGAATCCCATATTCTCCTTTATAGGTTTTATGCCTCAATTGAATAAGTATAAAGAAAAAGCTTCCTTAAGGAAGCTTTTTTTAATGATCCCTGCCAGGTTCGAACTGGCGATTCAGACTTAGGAGGTCCGGGTTATATCCAATTTAACTAAGGGATCAGAAGACTCCGATATGGAGTCAATGATTAAATCTTATTTTTTATCAGCTTCAAAGACGATTCCTGCACTTTGGCGCATCATATAACTTGTTTCGGAAACATCTTGTGCCAACTGGTGTAAGTCTTTGTAGAGTGAGCGAGCAGCAGGAGTAGAAATAGTTTCAATGATTTCAGCAAAGTGGAGAGCTTCATCAAAGAGAGAATGTTTTGGCGGTGTAACCTTGATAACTTCCTTGCTTCCATCAAAACGAATAAATTTTGCAGAGGTTATAGCATTGACACCATCTAAAATCAAAGTGCCTTGATCTGTGTAGATTTCACTTGAGAGATAGCTTGTGAGGTTTCCTGCGCATTTGATTGCAACTTTGAAATCACCATAATCCAAGCTTCCAATACCAGAAATATCCACACCACTTGACAGAAGGACAGCATCGTAGCAAGCAGACTGTGGTTTATCAAACCAATAAACAGCTGCATAGAGGAGATAAACACCTAGATCTGCCAGGAGGCCACCAGAAAATTTACTGTTGAATTTATTGGGAAGTTTTCCAGCTAATAGTGCAGGCATTTTTGAAGAGTATTTTGAATAGGTAAAATCAGCCCCAACAACTTTTTTATCTGCTAAGAATAAATTGATGGTCTCAAAGGCTTGCTCATGGATGTTTCGGGCAGCCTCGAAAAAGAGAACGTCATTTTCATCCGCTAACTTGATAATTTCAGCTAATTCTTGTGGATTTGAAAACGCTGGTTTTTCAACGATGATATTGTTACCTGCTAAAATAGCAGCCTTCGCTTGTTCAAAATGAATAGCATTTGGGCTGGCAATATAGATGATATCCAAATCATGCTTGAAAAAATCATCTAAATCATCGTAAAGTTCGATATCGTCAAAGTCTTCTGTAAAAGATACTGCACTCTCAAGATTACGTGAGTAAACAGCCTCAAGACTATATTTTTTTGGTGAGATGGGCAGCTTCGACAAAAGATCCACTAATCCACCCAGTACCGATAATTCCAAGTTTAAGCATCATACACCCCTTTTCTTATCAAAAATTTATTAAAACTATTATAGCAAATTTTTTAGCAAAACTCATTTAAAACTAATGCATGAGCTGTGAAAATAAAAGTCACTAAATTTTTTAAGTGATAAAAAAGATTGGTTTGAAATAGTTTTTAGAGCTGAAGCTGGTTCAGTTTTATGATAAAATAGGGAGAATAACATAACATCCCTAAGAAATTGAAGTTATAGTGGATACATAAAATATGGAGAAGTAATTTTGAAAAAACCATTGATTATCGGTGTAACAGGTGGCTCAGCAAGTGGGAAAACCAGCGTGTCTCAAGCAATTTTATCTATGTTTAAAGATGAAAATATTGCTATGATTGAACATGACAGTTACTATAAGGATCAATCACAATTAACATTTGAAGAACGTACAAAGACAAACTACGACCATCCATTGGCTTTTGATACAGACTACCTGATTGCCCAATTAAAAGAGTTGCAAAATGGTCGTGCTGTTGATATCCCAACCTATGATTATGCCAACCATACACGCAGTGAAAAAACTTACCGACAAGAACCTGTAGATGTCTTGATTGTAGAAGGAATCTTAGTTTTAGAAAACGAAAAACTGCGTAACTTAATGGATATTAAGGTATTCGTGGATACAGATGATGATGTACGCATTTTACGTCGTATTCGTCGTGATATTGAAGAACGTGGGCGTACTTTAGATTCTGTTATTACACAATATATGGATGCTGTAAAACCGATGTATCACCAATTTATTGAACCAACGAAACGATATGCGGATGTCATTATTCCAGAAGGCGTTTCAAATACTGTTGGGGTAGATATCTTAACTACAAAGATTGCCAGTATTTTGCATGGAGAGTAAGAAGCAATCGCAAGATTGTTTTTTTATTCGAAAAAAGAATGTACAGAAGAAACTCTTCTATCCATAATATTAAAAAAACGTTTACATAAGTGAGCATTTTTTGTGACATTGTGATATAATCATTATTGAAATTCTAAAAATAGTAAAAGGAAGTATTATGGAACTCTTTGAATCGCTCAAACAAAAAATTTCTGGCAAAGGCCTACAAATTGTCTTTCCTGAAGGAACAGATGCGCGTGTATTAGGCGCAGCTAACCGTCTGTACGCAGATAAATTGATTACCCCAGTATTTATTGGGAATATCTCTGAAGTAACAGGTACTTTAATCTCACGTGGGATTAATCCAGATGGTTTTCAAATCTACGATCCATTGAACTGTGAACGTTTTGAGAAAATGGTCGAAATTTTTGTTGAACGTCGTAAAGGTAAAGTAACAGAAGAGCAAGCGCGCGAAATCCTTAAAGATTCAAACTATTTTGGAACAATGCTTGTACATATGGGTATCGCTGATGGTATGGTTTCAGGTGCAGTTCATTCAACTGCGGACACTGTCCGTCCTGCCCTACAAATTATTAAAACTAAACCAGGTGTGAAATCCGTATCAGGTGCATTCATTATGGTTCGTGGCCGTGACGACAATGAAAAGTATATCTTTGCCGATTGTGCGATTAACATTGATCCAGATGCAAATACCTTGGCAGATATCGCCGTGGCTTCAGCGGAAACAGCAAAACTCTTTGATATTGATCCAAAAGTTGCAATGCTATCTTTCTCAACTAAAGGTTCAGGTAAATCAGATGATGTGACTAAAGTCGTTGAAGCAACAGCATTGGTCAAAGAAGAACATCCAGAGCTTGATATTGATGGAGAACTTCAATTTGATGCAGCATTCTCTCCAGCAGTTGCCCGTCAAAAATCACCAGATAGCCCAGTGGCAGGACGTTCAAATGTATTTATCTTCCCAGATATCCAATCTGGTAATATTGGATACAAAATTGCTCAACGTCTAGGAAACTTTGAAGCAATTGGTCCAATCTTGCAAGGGCTGAACGCACCAATCTCTGACCTTTCTCGTGGAAGTAACGAAGAAGATGTTTATAAACTTGCTATTATTACAGCTGCTCAAGCACTTAAATAATATAGGAGTTTAAAAAATCATGACAAAATGTTATGGTTTTTTATTATCGTTGAGTGTTTTTAATGTGTTGCGTTCATGCTACCTACAGACAGATTGGAATCATGGACGAAAACTTTAAAATTTTTTTGAGAGCTTTTCTTTCCTTTTTGAATATCTGCACTACTTTAGTGTTAATTTAAGCTTATAGTTATAAAATACAGTCATCAAACCAACGGAGAAAAGATGAAACGAGCGAAAATTTGTGCCTTGATTGGGAGTGTTTTTACAACCCTTATTGCTGTATTAATGATGTTTGCCTTTATTCGATTCATAATTAACTGGGAAGAAAAAGACCTGGAAATGACTCTGACCATTGCAGGGCATAGTGGCCTTTTTCTATTGAAACTTTTTGCTTTAGTGTTTGTCATTGTTATGTCAATCATGATTGTAAATTGGGTGTCCTTTATTCGGATGGATCGACCAACAGGTGGAATATGGCAACTTTATCAGTTAGTTATTGGAAGTTTCTATATTTTAATTTCAATGCTAAATTTATACGTGATGGTAGTGGCTCTACCATTAGGGCTCTGTTTCGTTCTAGCCTTTATATTAGCGCGTATGGATAGTGTGTAAAAGAGTTTGCCTGTGCAAGCTCTTTTCTTTGTAGTCTACACCAAAAAGGCACAAAAATTTGGTATAATAACTAAGTTAATAATAAAATTTAGGAGGAATTTTTATGTTTGAGCTTCAAAATAAGCTTAAAAATGAATTTGGTATAAAATTTGCTGATGAAGAATTGTTAAAAATAGCTTTTACTCACTCGAGCTACACGAATGAAGAACGCCTCCCAAAGGTTGCAAACAATGAACGTTTGGAGTTTTTGGGAGACGTCGCTCTGTCTTTAATCATCTCAGAATATCTTTATCGTACTTATCCAGATAAACTTGAAGGTGAATTATCGAAGATGCGTTCTAGCATTGTCCGCACAGAATCTTTGGCTAATTTTTCGCGTCAGTGTGAGTTTGGACGTTTTCTACGTTTGGGTAATGGCGAGGAAAAAACAGGTGGACGTAATCGTGATACCAACCTAGAAAATCTCTTTGAAGCTTTTCTAGGTGCTCTTTTCTTAGATGCAGGTATGGAAGAAGTTCGTCGATTTATAAATCGAGTGGTTATTCCGCATGTAAAAGCTGACGATTATTTTAAAGTCATTGATTATAAAACAAATCTGCAAGAGGTTCTGCAAGTTGATGGTGAGACGATAATCGAATATAAAATTTTGGAAGAAACAGGCCCAGCACACGCGCGTGAATTCGTCGCTGCAGTTTATAATAATGGAAAAGAGCTTGGACGTGGGCGAGGTAAATCAAAGAAAGTTGCTGAACAAAAAGCAGCGGAAAATGCAATAAAAGGTCAGATTCATGTATCTTAAAAAAATGGAAATTGTTGGCTTTAAGTCTTTTGCTGACCGCACGAAAATTGAATTTGACCAAGGCGTTACAGCTGTTGTTGGACCCAATGGTTCCGGTAAGTCAAATATAGTTGAAGCACTACGCTGGGCTTTAGGAGAGCAATCAGCTAAGTCACTTCGTGGCGGGAAAATGCCGGATGTTATTTTTTCCGGTACAGCAAAGCGTAAGGCACTAAACTATACGGAAGTTATTGTAACTTTTGATAATGCAGACCAGTATCTTACAGGTTATGAAGAAGACGTGGAAGTAACTATTACACGTCGTCTATATCGCAATGGTGATTCGGAATTTTTGATTAATGGGCGTAAGTGCCGCTTGAAAGATATTCATGAACTTTTTACAGATACAGGGTTGGGGCGTGATTCTCTTTCGATTATTTCCCAAGGACGTATCGAATCAGTCTTTAATTCGAAAGCAGAAGAACGTCGAGCAATTTTTGAAGAAGCAGCTGGTGTTTTGAAGTACAAGACACGGCGTGCTGAAACAGAGAGCAAACTACAGACCACACAAGATAATCTCGATCGTCTCGAAGATATTATCTTTGAACTTAATGGTCAATTAACACCATTGCGTGCCCAACGTGATGTTGCTTTGCGTTTTCAAGATTTAGAGGCACAACGCTCTGAGCTTGCTCTTTCTGTTTTGGTGGCTCAACTTCTTGAGGAGAAGGAAAAGTATGAACAAGCGAAAGATGACTTAAATGCAGTAGAAACTGAGCTTAGTACTTTAAAAAGTCAACAAGAAAGCTACGAAGAGAAGCTAACTAATCTTAAAAAAGCGCGTTTGAAAGTAGAACAAGAGCAAGAGAAAGTCCAACAAGACAGCTTGTCCTTAACAGAACTTAAGTCTGATTTACAACATAAAATAGAAGTTTTCGATCTGCAAAAGTCCTCTTCTCAAAAATCAGCTGCAGAACGTCAAGAGCGTATTGAAGAACTTGATGTTAAATTACAGGAAGTTTCGCAACAGAAAGAAACTTCAGAAAAGAAAAAAGCGGAACTCAAAGATAAAGAGAAGGCAGCCCAAGAACAACTTGAGCAGTTAGAAAAAGAATTGGAACGTTTTGCTGAAAGTCCAGAAACTTTAGCAGAGCGACTGCGCGAAGACTATTTGCAATTGGTGCAACAAGAGGCAGAGTTTTCTAATCAATTAACTAAAAATAAGGCTGAATATGAAAATATTTCACGTCGCCTAGTGGAATCTGATGAAAACGCAAAAGAAAACACAGAAAAGTTTCAAACGATTTCTGCTGATCTTACAAAAGCAAAAACTGCTTTAGGCGCGCTCACTCAAACTGCTCAAAAACTTGAAAAGGAACTACAAGAAAAGAGCGCGACAGAAGCAAAATATGTTGAAGCAGAGCGTCAAGGTCAAAATGTGATGTACGATCAGATGCAACAGCTTAGCAAGTACAAGGCCAATCTTGCAAGCATGGAAAATATTCGTGACAGTCACAGTAACCTGTATCAGGGTGTACGGGCTGTTATGACACAAAGTGCTGCACTTGGTGGCATTGTTGGCGTTGTTGCCGACCTTTTAACTTTTGATAAAAAATACACCACAGCTATCGATATTGCTTTAGGTGGTGGCAGTCAAAATATTGTGGTAGAAGATGAAAACTCAGCCAAAAAAGCTATCGCTTATTTAAGAGAAAAACGCTTGGGCCGTGCAACATTTCTTCCGCTCACAACAATTAAGCCGCGGGAGTTTCGAAATTACGAACGTCTTGTGACAATGGAGGGGTTCATTGATACTGCTTTAAATTTGGTTAATTTTGAACCACGATTGCAAAGAGCAATGTCAAGTTTGTTGGCAACTACCGCCATTGTTGATACAGCCGAACATGCAAGTCAAATAGCACGGGCAATGAACTATACTATTCGTATCGTCACCTTGGATGGTACGCAGATCAATCCGGGTGGTTCTTACTCTGGTGGTGCAGCAAAACGTAACAATACAACTTTTACCAGCACAGAAATTGATCATCTGACTGAAGTTATCGCTTTAGCAGAAAGTAAGTTAAAAGCAGTCGAAGACAAATTACAAAAGCAACAGCTTTCACGTCAAACTTTGAGTGGTCAACTTGAAGCTTTACGTTCCAATATTCAAGAAAAACGCCTTGCGGAACAAAGCTTACAGTTGCAGATTAAGCAATTATCAGAACAAAAAGCAAATCTGCAAGATTTGGTTGCGGATACCGAAAATACGGAAGCGCACCAAGCACTGCAAGAATTATCAAAGAATAACGAAATGCTGATACAGCAGCTGTCTAAAATTGCTGAGGACAAACAATCCTTAGATGATCAACTTGAAGAAGTTAAATCTAACAGTCAAAGTTTCAATGCTCTTAAAGAACAAAAAAATAGTGCTTATCATGAAACGAAATTACTCCTGTCCAGTCTAAAAAATGAATTACGTTTTGCTCAAACAGAGCAAGAGCGCTTAAGGCAAGAATATGAAGCTTTAGGTACTGAAAAAGCTAAGTTGCAAGCAATTGGAGAAGCTCAGACCGATGAAGCAAGTCGTAATCTTTATGCTCACCAATTGAAGGAGGCTGAGGCTAAACTTCAAGAAGCTAATGTGAAGTTAGTGAGCTTACGCTTTGAGAGGGACGATCTTCAAGCTCAAGCAGAAGAATTTGAAGAGCAAAATCGGGACCTATTGGAACAAAATCAAGTACTAAATAATCAAGAAGCGCGTTTGGAAGTAAGGATTGAACAATCAGAAAAGCTCTTGAAAAATCGTCAAACCACACTCTTTACTGAGTATGAAATGAGTTTCGATGAAGCTAAAATGAAGGCTAAAATCCTTGAAAATCTTTCTGAATCAGAGCAACAGCTCAGTCTTTTAGAACGCCAAATCCGTGCGCTCGGTCCGATTAATTTGGATGCTATCACTCAGTATGAGGAAGTATATCAACGTCACGCCTTTTTGAGTGGCCAACGTGATGACCTCTTGGAAGCTAAAAATATGCTACTCGAAACGATTCAAGAGATGAATGAAGAGGTAGAAATCCGCTTTAAGACAACATTTGAACAAATTAGAGAAAGTTTCCAGTTAACTTTTTCACAAATGTTTGCTGGAGGAGAAGCTAATCTTGAGTTAACCAGCACTAATCTATTGGAAGCTGGCGTCGAAATCAAAGTACAACCTCCAGGTAAAAAATTAGCCAGCTTGAATCTCATGTCTGGAGGAGAAAAAGCCTTAACTGCTCTGGCATTAATTTTTGCTATTTTACGAGTTAGAACGGTTCCATTTGTGGTCTTGGATGAGGTAGAAGCAGCATTAGATGAAGCGAATGTTAAACGTTTCGGAGATTACATGAATCACTTTGATAACTCCAATCAATTTATTGTTGTCACACATCGTCGTGGGACAATGGCAGCAGCAGGTACCATGTATGGTGTCACAATGGCTGATGCAGGGGTTTCTAAGGTCATTTCTGTACGATTAGAGGATGAAGTTTAAACAGGTCAGCCATATAAAGCTTAAGCTTAGCTCAAGGCTCATTTGTTAGAATTATTCCCAATGTAAAAAAAGGAATTTAATCTTGTGCAAATAAAAAATAAATTGAGGTTTACCTTGAAAAAATTACTTAATAGTTTTAATACACGACTAGGTTTAGTATGCTGGTCGACCTTCTTTATTTGGGTCAAAACCATGATTGCTTACTTTTCTGTCTTTAAGGGTTTGAACTCTTCTAATCTTGCAGATTATCTATTGGTTATTGTGAATCCCATAGGCTTTACAGCAATCTTCTTTAGCTTAATACTGTTTATTAAAAGAAAGCAGCTTTTCTATCTAGGTATGCTATTAATGAACTTGATTGGGAACTTGTTAGTCTACGGAAATATCCTTTACTATCGTGAGTTTTCAGACTTTCTTACGCTTAACACCTTAACCGGGGGAGCAGGGATGGTCGGAAAAGGTTTCGATTTAGGTTCAATCGCTATTTCTTGGGTGGACATCGTGTTCTGGATTGACATTATTGTTATTCTTGTGCTTTTTCTTACCAAGAAGATTAAAATGGATGAACGTCGTCCTACGAATATTTTTGCCTTTAAGGTTTTCAGTGCCTCTGTCATGATTTTTGGCTTAAACTTTTGGATGGCGGATCTTACTGAGCATCGTCTAGTTTCACGACAAGCACAATACGATGCCACTTATGTTGTCCGTTATTTGGGCTTAGGCCCATGGTTAGCGACCAATAGCTGGTATACTCATGTGTCCAACGAAACTCGAGCTATGGCTTCTAAAACTGACTTTACAAAAGTTCAAAAATACATTCAAGAAGATCGCTATCTTGCGCCAAATGCCAAGATGTTTGGGATTGCGAAAAACCGTAACGTTATCGTGATTCACCTTGAATCACTGCAACAAGATGTCATTAATATGAAGGTAAACGGTGAAGAAGTTACTCCCTTCTTGAATTCACTTTATAATAATAATCCTTCTGTTTATTCTTTCTCAAATTTCTTTAACCAAGTTGGGCAAGGAAAAACTTCTGATGCAGAAACCATGCTTGAAACTTCAACATTTGGTTTATCATCTGGTTCACTCTTCTCAAGCCTAGGAAGTACACAAACTTTCCAAGCTATGCCAGCCATTCTGCAACAAAAAGAAGGATATTCAAGTGCGGTTTTCCATGGGAATGTTGGCTCATTTTACAGTCGTAATAACGTTTATCGTAATATGGGTTATCAAAACTTCTTTGACCAATCTTTCTATGATCTCACGCCAACGAACTCTACTGCTTGGGGCGTTAAAGATAAATATTTCTTTAACGACTCAATTCCATATCTTGAGCAGTTACAGCAACCTTTTTATGCGAAATATTTGACGGTTACAAATCATACACCTTATACAGGTCTTGAAGATTATGAGATGAACCCAAAACTTTTAGAAGGTGGTTCAGGGAACTCAGTCGTTGACAACTATTTTGTTACCGCTAATTATCTGGATTCATCGGTTAAAGATTTCTTTGATTACTTGAAAAAATCTGGACTTTATGAAAAATCCGTTATTGTTCTTTACGGTGATCACTACGGAATTTCTGGTTCAGATACAAAATACTATGCCCCATTCATTGGTAAAAGTGCAGATAACTGGACAGAGTATGATAATACAATGATGCAACGTACACCGTTCATGATTGATATTCCTGGTCAAACATCTGGACACATCAGTGATGAATTTATCGGTGAAATCGATGTTATGCCAACCTTGGAGCACTTGCTTGGTATTTCAACAAAAGATTATATCCAGTTTGGACAAGATGTCTTTGCACCAAAACGCGAACAATTCGTTGCACTTCGAAATCGTGGTTTCGTCACACCAACAATCACCAAATCAAGTGCGACAAGTTCGGTTTACCATGACACAAAGACCGGAGAAGTTCTGAAGTTAACGGAAAGTCAACAGAAGTATGTGGATAGCATCCAAGAAAAAGTTAATAAAATGTTAGACATGTCAGATACCTTCAATACGGAAGATCTCCTTCGTTTCTACACTCCGCCTGGGTTTAAGCCGGTACAGCCGGGTAACTATAGTTACAATGTCACTTCAACAAGGAATCGTTTGAAAGAAGAACAAGATGTCTTGAAAGCTCGTTCCACATCTCTTCTTTCCGAAAACCAAGGAGTATCTACAGTTGAGCTCTTTAACGATCCGGTCTTGGCAGCGAAAAAAGCACAAGAAGAAGCTGAAGCAACAGCAAAAGCAAAAGATAAAGAAAAAGAAGATGCAAAAAAGGCACCTTCCACCAGCAAAAAAGATGAGAAAGGAAAGTAATATTTTATGAAATCAGGATATTTTCAGCCTTTAAGTAATATTTATAAAATAGCTTGGATGTGGTGGGTTATTCTCCTTTCTTTCCAACAAGTTCTTTTCTATGAAAACAATCTTCGAATGAATTGGTTTCAAATAACTATTCTGGTCTTTCTGGTTCTCGCTTTCTATTTCTTAGTGAGACAACGTCGCTTTTTTGCAGCAGAAAATGCACTGCATTTTTCTCGTGATTTTCGTTTAGGTATGCTTGAAATTGACTTCAATTATATGAGCTCAGTAAAACTTACGCCAAGAACGCTTCGTTTTATCTATATAGGAAAAGAATATCATTTTGTTGTATTGGGGAAATCCAATCAACTACTACAAAACGTTTTAAAGGAAAATAATGTTGAATACACTACATCAACACTTAAAAGATCCGCGAAAGTGTAAGATCTTTTGGTCACTTATCTTTGGCCTCATCTGGCTTGGAACAAATATCTATGTAATCATGGAAACACCTGTTTGGAATGAAAAGTACATCACAGCTTTTATCCTCGGGAATATCTGTATGTTTATCGCAGCAGCTTACATGGTTTTCGTTTATCGATCAGTTAAGAAAATCGACACACTTACAGAAAGTAAAATCCAACATTACTATAAAATGTCAATGTGGATTTTAGGGCTTGCAGTATTGCTTGTGCCTTTTTTCTTTATTATTCATGTGCCTGACACAGCACATGACTGGGATTTCTTTGTAATATTTAGAGATACCATGCAGCTTGGTGGTCGTTCATTTACACATCTTCCAATGACTGAAGATGAACTTCTCTATTTTTTACGTTATCCCAATAATCAGTTTTTCGGTATTGTCTATAACACTCTTTTTGCTCCTTTCACAACCAACTTATCGAGAATCATTGCGACAACTGTAGTAGCAGCAATTCTGACAAGTCTTTCTGTTCTAGGTGGTTCATTAATCATTAAAAAGATTTCTAATCTTAAAATGGCCTTGATTTACAATTTAGTTGCTTTTGGTTTTATACCCTTCTATCTTTATGGAGCACAGCTCTACACAGATACAGCAACCTTACCTTTTGTCATTTTTGGCTTACTCTTTATGATTTATGCACTTCAGTCAGAGAAGACCAGCAAGATGATTATCTGGTGGATAGCAGCATGCCTTGTTGTATTCTTTGGCTATAGTATTAAACCTACTGTTTTCATCCCAATGATTGCTGTCTTTTGTTTCCTTGTACTTAACCGTAAATGGAAAAAACTGCTCATTATGGTTCCTGTAGCAGCATTACTTTTTGTGGGTGTGCATCAAGGTGTTAAGGCAGTTATCGCAAATGAACCAGCTTTCTCAGAACAAGCAAATGACCGTTACAATCTGCCGATGATTCATTGGGTAACAATGTCTTTTGATCCTATCAATAAGTATGGAGGCTTCAATCCTGATGTCTTGGCCTACTCTCAATCATTTACAGATGTAGCATCAAAGAAAGAAGGGATAAAGCATCGTTTTATTGAAAATCTCAAGGAAATGGGTGTTCCAGGTGTTCTGGTTCAATTGTGGCGTAAAATCATGTATACGTGGTTTAACGGTGATTTGAGTAATTTCTTCTATACATATCGTCATTCTAATCCCTTTATATTCCGTTATTTTGACTGGACCAGCTTTGCGCCAGAAGAAGGGAATATTACGGGCTGGTTGTTGATTAAAGCAGCACAAACACTCTATTGGTTAGCCATCGTCCCATTGATGTGGTATGAAATCTTCCTAGGTATTTTCAAGAAGCATAAAACAGAATGGTTCATTGTTGGACTTTCAATGGCAGGTTTGACAGGCTTCTTACTACTTTGGGAAGCTAATTCACGTTACCTTTATAACTTTGCACCAATAATGCTTATTCTAGCAACCATGGGCTTGGTAGACTTTATTCAACGCAGTAGGAGGAAAAATGGAATTTCTGAATAAAAGCATGTATCGTATTCTGCTTTGGCTCTTTATTGCAGCCCTAGCTATTATGGCTGTGCAACCTTTTACGGATGCTGGTTTTGTCGAACCTATTTCGGTTGTGTTGTGTGCTGGTTTGCTCTTTTTCCTCCTCCGTTTTGCCTATCGAAAATTTCATAATATGAATAAAAAAGGCTTGAAAATATTTATTTTCGCCTTTTTTGCAGTTTTTCTTCTCTTACAGATTTTATCTGTGACTCAAATTCATACGATGGTTTTCGGAGACCCTTGGCATATTCAAGCACAGGCCACACGAATTATGCAAGGAGATATGGTTTGGGATGTTTGGATTAGGCAATATCCTAACCTCGTGCCTCTGGTAGCTTTGAATGTTGGATTTATGAAGCTTGCAGAAGTACTCCATATCTCTTACTACTTCGTCTTTTATGCTTTTAATATCCTTATCAATACAAGTATTTGGGTATTGCTGGTTCGCTTCCTATGGAAAAAAAGACCAGAGTTAGCAACCTTTGTGGCCCTTCTGATGCTTATGCTTCCAATGAATTATGACTTCTTATTGAGAGTAGGATATTCAGATGGATTTGCGATTTTAGTTTTATTGGTTGTTGCACTGCGTTTTGATAAGGCTCAACGTACAAGTTCATTCGGTATTTGGCAATTTGTCAGTACGGCAATCTTATTTACTCTTGGTTTCCTTGCGCGCCCCAATGTGATTATTATTCTGATTGCTTTAGCAATTTTAGGCTTAGTGGCCTTTAGTCAACGAAAAAAATATAAAAAATTATGGCTTTCAATAGTTAAGCTCATTTTAGCTTCTTTTGTTGGTATTGTTTTGGCCATGGGAGTAACTCGTGGTTTAGCAAGTGCTATGCAATATGACTTAAAAGGACCAGATGTTTTTCCAACAGTAAACTGGATTTATGAGGGCCTAAATACAGAATCAATGGGCGAATGGACACCTGTTGATCGTGACTATACACTAAACCACTTTGGTTTTGAAACGGCCAAAGAAGCTAATATTGCTGGAATCAAAGAGCGTTTAGTACATTTAGGAAAAAATCCATGGATGATTCCAATACTCTTATTGGCGAAGTTTGGTCAACTTTGGTCTTGTGGGACTTTTGCAACGGCTACGGATTATCAGCTTTTTTCTGGGTATTACAATTGGACGAAAGCTCCAGGTTGGGTCATTGATAATATTGGTGCTATTAATATCTTTATCTCAACTTATGCTAAAGCGCTGATGACCGTATTTCTCTTTGCCATTGTTTACCGCCTTTGGAAGACAAAAAAAGAGGAGATATCAGTTTTTTCTCTAGCAATTTTAACAACGATGGGAATTACACTCTTTCATACTTTACTTTGGGAAGTTAAACCTCGTTACCAATTCATGACCTTTGCTTTAATCATTCTTGCGGCTGCACTTAGCTTTGATAAAATTTTTTCGGAAAAAACTGTCTTTAGACCTGAAAAAGGGCGAAGCAAGCTCTTGAAGATAGCTTATCCAATTATGGCTTTGTTGTCTTTAGGGCTGATGCTAACATTGATGCAAAAACAACCAAAACAAGCAATTGTCGTGAATGCGCAGCAACATTCGGTCAATCACTTTGGTTATAGCAAAGGCAGTATCGACTTAGGGGCAGGGAAAAGTATTTCTCAAGCATTTGATTTAACTACATCAGCCAATCGTATTGATTTCAACTCTTACGCGAATATGGAAATGAAATTGATTCTTGAGAAAAAAGAAGCTGAGCAATGGAAAGAAGTTGGTGAAACCCCAATTCTGGCAGAAGATGCGATGACTGTTTTGAAGACGGAAATGCCAGTTGGTCATTATCGTCTGCGAGTAGAAAACATTCAAAAAGTTCCTGTTACGTTGGCCTTAATGACCAGTACAGAAAATCTAGACTATCCGCATCTGATTGAGCTGCCCAACAGCAAGTACGCTTCTTTTGGTTTCTCTATTTCACAAAATGAGCCAAAAACAAAATTCTCCTTAGGACTGATTCTCACCTTTGCGGTTATTTATATCTTAGGATATTTTGTAATTTTGACTGTGGTAAAAAATAATGATTAAATTCTTTCTGAAAAAAATTATTCTGCCCTGCTTGGTTGCAGTGGCAGCTTTTGTTATCGTCGATCATAATGCACGATTTTATCATGAACCTTTGGGGATTATTGAAGACGTAAAAACCGTGGAAAAGACAGCTTTAAGTGATAACTTCAATAATAAAGATACAGAAGTGCAGCAAAATCTTAAAGTTAGGCTGCTCAATACTAGGCAAAAAAATCAGGTTTTAAATCTAAAAAATATCTCTAATCAGTCCCAACTTACTGGACAGCTTTATCGTAAAAATCAAAAGATTTTATTGCGTGAAAGTGCGGGAACGATGCAGATCGTTGGCCAGAAACGAGATGCATTGATTGTGAGTTTAGCTGTTCTTTTTATCGGACTAACCTTAAGCTTTATTCGATGGCGTGCAACACTCTTCCTTACATTGTCCTTGCTACTTAACCTTTTATACTTTGTTTTAGCACTCGCTTTTGATATTCAGTTTACTTCTGTAAATGCGCTTATCACTTTTTCTTGCTTAGCATTGGTCTTTGCGATCAGCTCACTAGGTTTTGTTTTAGGATTTACACGGCAAATGTTATTTACGCTATTTACCACAGTTCTCACTAGCCTTTTGACATTTCTGCTGACCTTTTCTGTTTTAAAACTTACAGGTAATTCAGGTATTCATTTTGAAATGATGAATTATGTGACTCAAAACCCGATTTTATTCTTTTTCGTAGGTGCAATCATCAGTGTCTTAGGTGCAATTATGGATGGTACTGGAGATATCGTTGCCGGTTTATTTGGACTTTATCGTCAAAATCAGCTTAATGAAATAAACATGTCTCAAAAAGACTATATTAAGTCCGGCATGGAAATTGGAAAAGAGATTATTGGGACTTTAACAAATGTGCTCTTTATGATTTTCATGGCAGAAACGATTCCCATGACTTTGCTCTTGCTAAGAAATGGGAACACATGGAATTATATTGCAGGAACTGCCCTTAATCTTGGACTTTTACAAACCATTATCTCTGCGATCGGTATCGTACTTGCAGTTCCGATTACGGCTGTTGTGACAAGTTTTGGACTAAGAAAGGAAGTAAGAAATGAATAGTCTAATTATTCTCTTTATTATTTTGACTGGCTTACTGATTTTAGTTTCGGGAGTTGAAGGTATAAGAAATCTCGTCGGACTAGGGCTTAATTTCATTTTGATTTTTGCAATGATAACCTTGCTTTCTTGGGGAATGAACACATTTGTTCTCTTAAGTGTTGTTTCAGTACTCATTTTGGCAATCGCCATATATATGTCTTCTGATGATAATATGGTAACAAACATTTCTTTTAAAACAAGTCTCATTGTTGTATTTTCTCTTCTCATTTTGGCTGTGCTTGTACAGTATGTCGGTAACCTACAAGGTTTTGCAATCGAAGATACAGAGGAGTTAGAAGAATTATCCCTTGCAATAGGGTTAAATTTTTCTAACGTTGCAATTGTGGTCATGGTTATTTCAATGTTGGGTGCAGTTGCAGAAGCAGCTATGGCTTTGGTTGCTAGTTTATCTGAAGTTGTAGAACAAGATGAGCAGATGACATTGCTGCAGTTTAAGGAACAACGCTTTATAATTTCACAGCAAATTCTAGGAACTGCTGTAAATACACTCTTTTTTGGTTTGTTAGGATCATCTCTAAGCCTTATTCTTTGGTTTGTTCGGCTACATTATAGCTTTGCTGAGATAATAAACTCTAAATTACTTATGGCAGATATGGCATCAATGCTTTTAGGAATGCTTGGAATTCTCTTTGCTATTTGGCTATCGGGATATTTTGTTGAAAAAGAATTTGAAAAATTGGAAAGCGAAGTAAAACGATAACTTTTAAGTTATTGTTTTCTTTTTGGAAGTGAATCCCGAATTAATCTTTTTGTAATTTAAAAGAAAATAAAGAAATGGTATTGCAAACTATTAAACTTTTTGATATATTATACATATGAATAAAAATATACTAGATGGGATTGCGGATCGTTTACACATTAAAGGTCTGAATCCGTTACTTTCACTAATGGTTTGGGAGTTGCTTTTATTATTTGTCTTGCTTCTTGTCGTTCTACTTGTCATCTCAATGAATTAAAAACAATGGATCAAGCAATTGTTTGCTTTTTAATATACTTTTTTGAGTAAACAGGTCTCACAACTGACCAAGGGACTGAAACTATTATTTTTATTTTAATCACGACAGTATAAAACCATATTCATAAGTGAATATGGTTTATTTTTTATATTACTTTTCTAATGCGGCAATCTTTGCCTCAAGAGCTTTGATTTCCATTTCTAATGCCTCTTTTTGCTTGGGATCTGTGGCAGATTGGAGCTCTTTCTTCATTTCTTCTAAGGATTGTTTGTGATATGTGACGAGCTCTTTTTTCTTATCTGTTATTTTTTCTAAAAGCTTGTTTTTATCTTCTTCATTAAGTGGGGTGTAAGCTGGAAGTTTTTCATTTTGGAAATAATCAGCTAATAAACTCATTGGTGTAGTGTTTTTATCTTTCATGAGTTTCATTTTCCATGATGAATCATAATTATCCAATAATAAACCTGCGAAAGCACCAATATCATATGATTCTTCTACATTTCCAGTAGAATTACCGTATCCTTTAGTTTGCTTCCCTAAGGTTTGGATGGCATGAGTGATATCCTTATCGGTGCTAAGTTGATCTGGGAAGTAGGCATATAAAGCCGTCATAATTTCCATATATTGTGCAGAACCTTCAGTACGATCCCAATAGTGTGCATTATCAAAGTCAGTTTTATGCTTTGTTTTATATTCATTATATGTTGCGATGGCTTGCAAAACTAAGGTCTTATCCTTTGGATGAGTAACAGCCTTCATCAACTTTTGAATTAATTGGTAACGTATAATACGTGCTTCGGTTTGTCCTAGATGTTGGTCTTTTTCTGAACCTATCTTAGCAATCTCCGTTTCTGATAGTTTATTCCATTTTGTTTGTTCAAATATATGGAAATTCTCATGTAAAACAAAGACCAAAGCATCGTATGATCCTAAGTGTGGATAGCGATTCCACATCTCTTTATTTTTGAGTGCAGCGCTATCTAGTGAAAAATACATTCCACCACCTTCAAGAGTTTTTCCCTCAAGGCTATATTGAGCATCTACACCAAACTTATCAAACTGCTTGCCATAATACCCCCAAGTCCCCGGTGCTTCAGAGCGTTCAACATTCAGCTCCTTAGCTTCTTTTTCGGAAAAATCACTGATTTGTCCATCTGGATTTATTTTCCACATTTTTTTACTTTCTGTATCTTCTAAAACTACAGGGATGCCCGTCACGGCATTTTTGGGCCAAATTTTTTCAGCGACTTGATTATATTTTTTTAATTGCTGAGCAAACAACGGTAAAAAATCTTTCACTGTTTCAGGTTGGTTTTTACTGGAGATAAAATTAAAGGAGGAAGCGTTTTCTTTAGATTGATTTATTTTTCTTTTGAAGTATCTGTCGTCTTGCTATCCCCACTTGCACAGCCCACGAGAACTGTACCCATTGTGAGGGATAAAATGGAAATAAGAACAAAGAGTTTTTTTGTCATAGTTGTTTCCTTTACTAAAACTGAGGTGGCTTTTGCCACAGTCTAATTACTTGGTCACTCTCTTTAGAGAGTGCTTAATGGAAAATGGTTTAATGTTACTGTTTTTCTAGAGTTTTATGACTTTTCCTCCTCTCTTCTGAAGTACCTAGAGAGCTAAAATCTCAAGGAAAAGACTTCAAAAATTTTCCTGTTAAAGTTCATAAAACCTTCCTTATTTCTTATACGTAAAAAAAATATGTCTTTCACTCTTTTAATTTCTGGTCTAAAAGATGCATCTTAGGGAGTAATTATCGTAGGGCAGAGTATGTTATAATATAAACATGACAAATGATGTAAAATTGATCGCTTTAGATCTTGATGGAACACTGCTGAACAGTGCAAAGGAGATTTCTGCTCCAAATATTGAAGCAATCCAAAAAGCACGTCAGAAAGGTGTAGAAGTAGTTTTAACAACTGGCCGCCCTCTTGCAGCAATTCAACCTTTTTTGAAAACATTGAAGATGCTAGATTTCAATGACTTTAGCATTACCTTTAATGGTGGCTTAGTGCAACGCAATACAGGGGAAATTCTTTCAAAGAAAGTATTGACTTATGATGATGTTCGCCTCATCAAGCAGGAAACTCAAGCTTTAGAAATTCCATGTGATGTTTTAAGTGATGACATTGTCTATGTCACGGAGAGTGCACGACAATCTCAATATGGCTTCATCAACAGCCTTTTGGAATTTCACCCCGTAAAATTTGAAGAGCTTGCTCCTGATGCAATTTATAATAAGATTGTTTCTTGTACAGATGCGGCTTTTCTGGATGCACAGATTCCTAAATTTCCCAAAACATTATTTGACCAGTTTGAAATTTTTAAAACACGTGATATTTTGTTAGAATTCATGCCTAAAGGAATAAACAAGGCCTTTGGTTTATCAAAACTGATTGAACAATTGGATATCACACCTGAAAATGTTATGGCGATGGGTGATGAAGAAAATGATTTAAGCATGATTTCATGGGCTGGTTATGGTGTTGCAATGGGAAATGCTGTACCGACTGTGAAGAAGGAAGCCAATATTATTTCAAACTTTACGAATGACCAACATGCAGTTGCAGAAGTCATTCAAGAATATGTTTTGTAGGAGGAAATATGGGATTATTTGATCGTTTATTTGGTAAGAAAAAGGAAATCGAAGATGTTCCTGAAGAAGTTGTTGAAGTAAAAGAACAGCCAGAGGTTGAAGCAGGGGAAGTCGTAGATGAAGAAGTAGAAACTGAAGAACTCGTTCAGAGTGAGCCAGATGAAGAAGTTTTAACAGAAACGATGCCTGAAGTTGTAGCTGAATTTGCAGATGAACCTTCAGCTGCAGAAGCCGAAGAAAAAGAAGAATTCCAAGAAGAATCTGATATTCTAGAAGATGAAATTGAAGAGCTTGAAGCAGCTGAAGTCGAAGCAATTGCCTCAAAGGAAGAAGTCTTAGAAGAGAATGAAGTTTCAGTAGATTCACCAGCTCAAGAGGAAGAAACTACCAATATTGAAGAAAAATACGACAAGTCTTTAGAAAAAACACGTAAGACTTTTGGTCAACGTTTCAATGCCTTTTTAGCTAATTTCCGTTCTGTGGACGAAGAATTCTTTGAAGAGCTTGAAGAAACACTTATTATGTCAGACGTTGGTGTTGACTTAGCTTTAGAAGTTACAGAAGAGTTGCGGAACGAAGCCAAATTGGCAAATGCAAAATCACAAGAAGCATTACGGCAATTAATTGTTGAAAAAATTGTAGATAAATTTGATGATGAAAAAGTACCGTCTGAGTTAAATATCCAAGATGAACTCACTGTTTTCCTTTTTGTTGGTGTAAATGGTGTAGGTAAGACAACAACAATTGGTAAACTTGCTCATCGTTATAAAAATGAAGGTAAAAAAGTCCTTCTTGCAGCTGCTGATACTTTCCGTGCTGGTGCGATTGATCAACTTGTGGAGTGGGGCAAACGCTCAGAGGTTCCTGTTGTCACGAAACCAGCAGGTTCAGATCCAGCCAGTGTAGTATTTGATGCTGTCGTAAAAGCAAAAGAAGAAAACTATGATATTCTTTTGATTGATACAGCTGGTCGTCTTCAAAACAAAGATAACTTGATGAAAGAACTGGAAAAAATAGGAAAAATTATCAAGCGTGAGTTGCCTGCTGCACCACATGAAGTGATTCTTGCTTTGGATGCAACAACAGGTCAAAATGCTATTCAACAAGCTAAAGAATTTAGCGCAGTAACACCGATTACGGGGATTGCTTTGACCAAGTTAGATGGTTCTGCAAAAGGGGGAATTGTTTTATCTATAGTCCAGAGCTTGAAAATTCCGGTAAAACTTGTCGGACTGGGCGAAGGGATTAATGATCTTACAGACTTTGATGAAGAATTCTTTGTACGTGGTTTATTTAAGGAGCTCATCTAGTAAAAAATGTCTATCTGTAAAAGATAGGCATTTTTTCAATTTTAGGATGAAAATGGTAAAGCCTCGCTTTAGGATAGTTTATCGGGACTTGAAAAAAAACACAATTCACGATAAAATGGAAAGGTCTAATTAGAGAACTGTTTTATATAGAAAGGCTATCATGTCGTATTCAAATTTGAAGTTGTTTGCACTTTCATCTAACCAAAAGTTGGCTCATAAAGTTGCAAAAGAAATTGGTATCCAAGTTGGAAAATCACGCGTGCTCACTTATAATGATGGTGAAGTCGAAGTCAAAATCGATGAAAGTATCCGTGGAGAACACGTCTTTATCCTCCAATCAACAAGTGCCCCTGTTAATGAAAACTTAATGGAACTGTTGATTATGATGGATGCCTTAAAACGTGCCAGTGCTGCCTCAATCAATGTGGTAATGCCTTACTATGGTTATGCCCGTCAAGACCGTAAAGCACGTGCACGCGAACCAATCACATCAAAATTGGTCGCAAACATGCTTCAAATTGCTGGTGCAGACCGCTTGATTACCTTTGATTTGCATGCTGCTCAGATTCAAGGTTTCTTCAATATTCCTGTGGATCACCTTATGGGCTCACCATTGATTGCTGATTACTTCCGTCGTCACGGCTTTGCCAATGGCGATGACTTAGTAATCGTTTCTCCTGACCATGGTGGTGTGGGCCGTGCACGCAAGTTAGCGGCTTTCTTGAAAGCACCAATCGCAATCATTGATAAACGTCGTCCACGCGCCAACGTTGCTGAAATTATGAATATTATCGGTGATGTTAAAGGGAAGAAGTGTATCTTGATTGATGATATGATTGATACAGCTGGTACAATTACTTTGGCCGCAAATGCCTTGAAAGAGCTTGGTGCTACTGAAGTTTATGCTTCATGTACACATGCTGTTTTATCAGGTCCAGCTATTGAACGTATCGAAAGTTCAGGAATTAATAAGTTGGTAGTTTTGGATACTATTGAAATACCAGATGAACGTCGCAGTGATAAGATTGTTGAGATTTCAATTGCACCATTGCTTGCCGATGCCATCATCCGTATTCACGAGAAACGTCCATTGTCACCACTTTTCGAATTACACATCCCTACGGAAAATTAAGAGCAGAGTGACCTTTAGGTCACTTTTTTGAAAAATGGAAATAGAAAAGATAAAAAAACTTTACCGCAACGTGGAAGAAGCAGAGCTTAATCAACGAGAGCGTATTTTAATAGCCTTACTTTCAGAGCAGACTACTGACTTTTCGTCTTTACCTCTAGGACGTTTTCGTATCTTGCAATTTGCTGTTGCGGATTTTTCAGAACTTGTAGAAAATATAAAATTTATCTTGCCTGATGTAATACGAGAAAATGCTGAAAAACAATTCGTTATTGAAGAATATACTGGGAATAATCTGAGTAAATCAGAGCTTACAGATAGTCTAAAAGTCTTGTCTCAAGATATGGGTGAGAAACTTCAATATTACCTCGGAAGCTTTGTTTCCAAAGAACAGCTCGAGCAAGTCTATCAAGAAGAAACACAGTTTTTTCAGCAAAAAGCCAGCTTTAGTGAGTCTATTCTGGCTCAGGGTCTCATGCATGTCGAAAGTTTATTATTAAATGACGTCAGACAAGAGCTTCTGCAAAGTCCGGAAGATAAGGAACTAGTGCGTGCCCTTTATACTACATACGGTAATCAAGCAGCTGCAGCAAAGCTGCTCTATGTTCATCGGAACACCTTACTCAATAAAGTAAAAAAATATGAACAGAAATATGGCTTACAACTTGTAGGCAGTGATTTAGTTTTAGCATTTAGTCTAATTGGTCATGAATAATTTTCTGCTCCAGATAAAAAGCAGCGATCTGCTTTTTTGATTTTTTTGATATAATAGAATTTGAGATTTGTAAATATAATTTATAAAAAACTTTAAGGAATGAAATATGGAATACAAACACACTGACATTGAAGCCAAGTGGCAAAAATACTGGGCGGACAATAACACTTTCCGTACAGGAACAGACAAAAACAAACCGAAATTTTATGCACTAGACATGTTTCCTTATCCATCAGGAGCAGGTCTTCACGTGGGGCATCCTGAAGGTTATACAGCAACAGATATTCTGAGCCGTTATAAACGTGCGCAAGGTTATAATGTCCTTCATCCAATGGGTTGGGATGCTTTTGGTTTGCCTGCCGAGCAGTATGCGATTGATACAGGTAATGATCCTGTCGAATTTACAGCTAAAAATATCGCTACTTTTAAACGTCAAATCAATAGTCTTGGTTTCAGCTATGACTGGGAACGTGAAGTAAATACAACAGATCCAGAATTTTATAAATGGACACAGTGGATTTTTACGAAGTTGTATGAAAAAGGTTTGGCCTATGAAGCTGAAGTAGCTGTCAACTGGGTTGAAGAATTAGGAACAGCTATCGCCAATGAAGAAGTCCTCCCTGATGGCACTTCGGAGCGTGGCGGCTATCCCGTTGTTCGCAAGCCGATGCGCCAATGGATGCTTAAGATTACAGCCTATGCGGAGCGTTTGCTTAATGATTTGGAAGAGCTTGACTGGCCAGAATCTATCAAAGAAATGCAACGCAATTGGATTGGTAAATCTGTCGGTGCAGACATTAACTTTAAAGTTGAGGGCACTGATGAAGAATTTACGGTTTTCACAACGCGTCCAGAAACACTTTTTGGCTCAACATTTGCTGTTCTTGCACCAGAGCACCCATTAGTAGAAAAAATTACTACTGCTGAACAAGCTGATGCTGTAGAAGACTATAAACACCAAGCTAGCCTTAAGTCAGATTTGGCTCGTACAGACTTGGCAAAGGATAAGACTGGCGTTTGGACAGGTGCATACGCAATTAATCCAGTAAGTGGCAAAAAAATGCCTATCTGGATTGCTGATTACGTTCTTGCAAGCTACGGACATGGTGCCGTTATGGCAGTACCTGGGCATGATGAACGAGATTGGGAATTTGCTAAGGTCTATGACTTAGAAATCGTTCCTGTTTTTGATGGTGGAAATGTTCAAGAAGCCTGCCATACAGAAGGTGGAAAAATTATAAATTCTGATTTCTTGAATGGTATGGAAAAGGAAGAAGCGATTGAAAAAATGGTCGCTTATTTGGAAGAAAAAGGTATCGGCTCTCGTAAAGTGACTTATCGTCTACGTGACTGGCTCTTTAGTCGTCAACGTTATTGGGGCGAGCCAATCCCAATTATTCATTGGGAAGATGGTACAACTACTGCTGTTCCAGAAGAAGAACTGCCATTAGTTTTACCAAAAACTTCAAATATTAAACCGTCAGGTACTGGTGAATCACCTTTGGCGAATTTAACAGATTGGCTGACTGTGACACGCGAAGATGGTGTAAAAGGTCGTCGTGAAACAAATACAATGCCACAATGGGCTGGTTCGTCATGGTATTACTTGCGCTACATTGATCCTAAAAATAGCCAAGCTATTGCTGATCCAGAGCTGATTAAAGAATGGCTTCCTGTTGATATTTATGTCGGCGGAGCCGAACATGCGGTTCTTCACCTTCTCTACGCACGATTTTGGCATAAAGTTCTCTTTGATTTGGGTGTTGTTCCAACAAATGAACCCTTCCAAAAACTTTTCAATCAAGGGATGATTTTGGGAACTTCTTATCGCGATAGTCGCGGTGCTTTGGTTGCTACAGATAAGGTTGAAAAACGTGATGGCTCTTATTACAATGTTGAGACTGGCGAAGAGCTTGAGCAAGCTCCAGCTAAAATGTCTAAATCATTGAAAAATGTAGTTAATCCCGATGATGTCGTTAAACGTTACGGAGCCGATACTTTACGTGTTTATGAAATGTTCATGGGGCCTTTAGATGCAAGTATTCCTTGGTCAGAAGAAGGACTAGAAGGTGCACGTAAATTCTTGGATCGTGTGGTCCGTTTGCTCAGCAATAGCACAATCACTGAAGAAAATGATGGTAGCCTAGATAAAGTTTATAATGAAACAGTTAAAAACGTTACCGAGCGCTTGGATCACATGTTGTTTAATACAGCAATTTCTCAATTGATGATCTTTGTAAATGCAGCCAATAAGGCTAAAACATTACCGCTTGAATATGCGAAAGGCTTTGTTCAACTTTTAGCTCCGTTTGCACCTCACCTTGCAGAAGAACTTTGGGTTGAACTCGGTAATGAAGCAGGTATTTCGTATGTTGCGTGGCCATCATTTGATGAAAGCAAACTTGTTGAAGATGAAATAGAAATTGTCGTTCAAATCAACGGTAAGTTAAAAGCTAAAGTCATGATTGAAAAAGATTTACCAAAAGACCAACTTGAAAAAGTAGCTTTAGAAGCAGTCGAAGTGGAAGGAAATATCGTTAAAGTTATTGCGATTCCGAATAAATTGGTAAATATTGTTGTTAAATAATCTAAAAAGAGCGAGCAAATTTCGCTCTTTTTCTATTCCTCACCAAACATTAAAGCAAAAAATCAGGATTTCCTCGTCTTTTTTGCTACAATATGAATAGTTTTTGCTGTCAGAAATGTACAGTAAAAGATTGAGCAATAGAAAGAAGAAACAATGCCTTTTTATACAACAAATGATGGAGTTCAGATCAATTATCATAGCTATGGAGCAACAGAAAATCAAGCAATAGTTTTTATTAACGGCTATTCGGCGAGCGAAGTTACTTGGGCTTTTCAAGTCGATTATTTTGTTGCTGCAGGTTATCGTGTAGTCACTTATGATCACCGGAGTCATGGACAAAGCCAAGAAGTAGATTATGGGATGACCTTACATCGTTTGGCGACTGATTTAGAAGAGTTGATGAATGCTCTGCAACTTTCTCGACCTATATTGGTTGGACACTCGATGGGAGCAGCGACCATTATGGCATATGAAGAGCTTTTTACAGACGGAAAGTTAACAGCAATCGTAACAGAGGATCAAGCACCTACATTTATGAGAGCGCCGGACTGGTTAGATGGGCAAACAGGTAAAACTCTTGGTGAATTATCTGATTTTATTAAAGATTTTCCGCGCACAAAATTAACTCATCGTCAATTGACAGATCAAGTAAAACGTGTGTTAGGTAAAGGGATGTTGCCCTTTAATTTTCAAAAGCACCAAGCCTTGCTTCAAAATGTGATTACGCAAGATTGGCGTCAGAATCTTACGCGTGAAACGGTTCCCCATTTGTTCTTTGCTGGTGGGTGTTCGCCTATTTTTCCTCCAGAACATGCTCAGGCAGCACGGAACCTACAACATAACGCACAATCAGAGGTAAGTATTTTTGCAGATTGTGGTCATATTCTTCATGTGGAAAATATTGAGGCTTTTAACCAAAAACTCCTTAATTTTATTCAAAAAGTCCAAGAAAAAAAGAGTTAGAAATAACTCTTTTTTATTTTTCGTGAGGAGTGAGAGAAAGTTTACTTTCCTTAGCCTCTAAATACTCCATAAAAATAATTTTAAGTAAGGCTGCGACAGGTACAGCGACGAACATGCCTAATATACCAAAATAAGCGCCGCCAATCGAGATAGAGATAATAACGATAATGGGGTTAACATTCAAAGCACCACTCATTAGTTTTGGTCCGATGATATTTCCATCAATTTGCTGAAGGATGATGAGCATAATAATCGTAACAAGCCCTGCTTCCCAACCGCCGGTAAAAAAAGCGATAATCATTGCGACAATCGAAGCAAAAATTGAACCAAAATAAGGAATCATGTTGCAAATACCAATAAGCAAACCTAAGGCCACTGAGAAGGGATTATGAGCAACGCCCGTTATGTGGAGGATAAATAGTAAGAACGTGGATGAAATCCACATGATGCATGCATCAATGAATTGTGTGGAAATAAATTTATAGAAGATAATATCTGTTTGACGAAGATAATATTTTATTGCTTGGAGATGCTCCTGCTTAGCAGAAATCTTCCCAAAGCGGGAAAGAATCTGTAAGATACTTTCTTTATATAACAAAAGATAAATTGAAATGATAATGCCAACAACAATACGGAAAAGCTGTGAAGCAAGTGTGAAAGTAAAAGTACTCAGAGATTCAATGCCGCTGGTAATGTAGCGTGCGGCGTCTTGTGCACTAAACGCATTGACAAAAGAGCGAATAGAGTCTTCGATTTGTAAAAAATTATCTAACTCTTGAAATTGATTACTGCTGAGCCATTGATAAATGTTTTGGTAAATCGTAGGTAATAAGCGTAGAAACTCGAGTAAGTTACGAACCACAATGGGAAAGAGATAATAAATAACAAAAAAGAGGAGAAGTGAGAAAATCATATAAGTGACAAAAATACTAAATTTTCTTGCATGATGTTGGATAAATTTTACATTCAAACGTCTAAAAAGCAAGCTAAGTTTATGAATAGGTTTATCTAAAAAGTATGCAACGATTGCTCCGAGAAACAGAGGAGAGAGAATTTGTAAAAAATTGCCAATGCTTTTTGTAATAGGGGTAATGTTTGAAATGACATTAAAAAGTAAGAAAAGCACAACGAAAAAAAGTAGTCCGTTAAGCCAAAGGTTCCAGTTGATTTTTATTTTTCCCATGGGCGAGATGTCCTTTCGGGTAACTTGATATAAAGTAGTTCCTTTTATTGTAATATCATTAGAAAACTCTGTCAATTATTTTAAGAAAAAACCACAGAAAATTTCTGTAGTTTGGACAAAAATAGGATAACTATTTATTGGTGACGATAGTCAACAATTTCAATATGTGGGGCTATCTTTTCGCCATCGCCCATAATCTCAATCAAATGATTGGCCGTAACACGGACACGCATATTTTCATCAAAATACATCATCCCCCAAGCCTTGCAGTAGAAATCACCTAAAGGTGAGCTGATTTTCCCATCAAAAACTTTAGGAACTTCTCCTTTATTAACGGCAACAATACGATAACGTGTAATGCCACAACAGCTGCTTGGGAGTGTCTCATTACTTAAAGTATGATCAAAGTCTAAGACAAAGTCAGCAGGCTCATCTTCAATAAGCGCTAATAGGCGCTTGGTGATAGTATCATCAAATGTAAGCTTCATAAAATTATTGTACTACATAGCTAGGGGAATATGCAGCAATTCAGCTTGAAAAAAGAAGCTAGGTACTCTTATAAAATTTTTAATTTTGACTTTAAAAACAGGATAGGGTATGTATAAATTCGTCAACTAACTTTTATTTGTCCGCTTACTTAGTAGAAGCACAATGTCGGACTTTACAAAGCAGCATGAAAGCGATATAATGTTAGATGGAAATTTTTTTCATTATTATATTACTAGTAGGAGACCGATTTTAAATGACTAAGAAAAAAATCGTAGTCATCGGTGGTGGTGTTGCTGGGGTTCATGCAACACGTGAGCTTTCGAAAAAGCTTAAAGCGAATGCTGACATCACTTTGATTGACAAACACAGTTATCATACATCTATGACGCAACTTCATGAAGTTGCAGCAGGACGTGTGCCATTCACAACAGTTCAATATGACTTCCAAAAACTTTTGGGAAAACGTAAAAATGTGAGCCTTGTAACTGATGCTGTTGTCAGTCTTGATAAAGATAACAAAAAGGTTATCACTGAACAAGGAAGCTACGACTATGACTATGTTGTAGTTGCTCTTGGTGGTGAACCTAACGACTTTGGGGTACCTGGTGTTAAAGAACATGGTTTTACTCTTTGGTCACTCGAAGATGCTATGCGTATCAAACGTCAACTTGAAACTGTTGTTCAATATGGTTCAACAGAAGTTGACGATGAAAAACGCCGTGCACTTTTGACTATCTCTGTTGCAGGCTCAGGTTTCACAGGGATTGAAATGGCTGGTGAATTGATTGACTGGCGTAAGAAGGTTTCAACAGATTGGAAAATTCCTGAGGAAGAAATCACAATCAACGTTGTTGAAATGATGCCAACAATCTTGAATACATTGGACCGCAAACAAGCAGACCGTGCACATGCATATCTTGAAAAGAAAAATGTCAATGTATTGACAAATCACGGTATCGTCGAAGTTGCAGAAGATCACATCAAAGTAAATGTTGGTGGACGAGACGAAGAAAAAGTTTCAAAAGAAATCCCAACACACACATTGATCTGGACTACAGGTGTTCAAGGGAATACAGCAGCACAGACTAATCTTAACGAAACAGAACGTGGACATCGTCTCCAAGCCAATGAATTTATGGAAGCAGTTGGTTTTGAAGATAAAGGTATCTATGTAGCCGGAGATGTTTCAGGTTATATCGAACCTGATACAGGTCGTCCAACACCACAAATCGTTGAAGCGGCAGAGCAAACAGCGCACACAGCAGCTTCAAATATCATCGCAGATATTAACGGTGGAAGCAAACATAAACACGAAAGCAAATACCAAGGAACAATGGTTTCTATCGGTTCAACTTGGGGTGTTGCTAAAGTCGGAAACATGCGTTTGACAGGTTTCTGGGCAATGTTGATGAAAAACATTGTTTACTTTATCTACACATTGCAAATCCGTTCCGCTCATTATTTCTGGCGTTATGCTTTGGATGAAGTTTTCCGTACAAAAGATGATCGTAACTTCATGCGTGGTCACACTTCACGTTTAGGTAACGTACTCTGGGCTGTGCCACTTCGTATCTTCTATGGTCTTGTTTGGTTGACAGAAGCAATGAAGAAAATTGTTGGTGAAGGTCAACTCTTTAATCCTACAACTTGGTTTGGTAAAGGTTCTTGGTTCACAGACGATCTTAAATTCCCATTTGCTTGGTTGCAAGAAGTGCCTAAACATGCAGATGCTGCTGTTGGCGCAACAGGTGAAGCTGCAACTAAAGCTGCAGATGCTGCTGCTGGTGCAACTGGCGCTGCTGCTAGTGGTGGAGCAGAAGCTGCACACAAAGCGACAGAATGGGGTCTCTCATATGCTTATGGTACAGAGCCAATGCCAGTACTTGAAAAAGTACCACACTGGATGGAACCTATCTTTAAGTTCATGATTCCAAATCGTGATGTTGCATTGTTCATGCAAAAATTCATGTCTATCGTTGAAGTTTTACTTGCTCTTGCTATTATCTTTGGTCTCTTTACTTGGATTGCATCAGCTGTAACTGCAGCATTGACAGTGATGTTCGCACTATCTGGTATGTTCTTCTGGGTAAACATCTGGTTTATTCCAGTAGCAATTGCCTTAATGAACGGTTCAGGCCGCGCATTTGGTTTAGATAAATGGGTTCAACCTTGGATTCAAAAAATACTTACCCAAGTATGGTATGGTAAATCTCGTTCAATTTATAAAGGACGTTAATTAAAAAATAGCTCATTAGAGCTATTTTTTATTTCTGATACATTCCTTCGGAAATTGATTCTGGAGCATTTATCAGCTATAATATAGAGTGTTCATGCTATCTGGAAAAGATGAGCATCCTAAGAAGAATTAAACATCTAGGAAGTTTGATTGTTTGAAAACCAAAGAAAATATAGTGAAGGATATCCCAAACGCTTTATGACATTTAAAACATTTTTAGAACTTGTCGAAATTAAAACCAAAATTGCCAGTATATTTCCTTATATTATTGGCTTACTTTTCAGTCTGAGTTATTTTAAAACATTTAACGCCGGCCTATCGTTTCTTTTTTTGCTGGCTATGCTTATTTTTGATATGACGGTAACAGCGATTAACAATTATCAAGATTTTCAAAAAGCTAAAGATGAAATTTATCAAAAACAAGAAAATATTATTGGGAAAGCTAATCTGTCACCACATTTTGTTAGAAATTTGATAGTGTTCATGGTTCTTGTTAGCCTGGGTTTGGGTTTCCTTTTGGCTTATTTTACGGGCTGGCTTTTTTTGGTGCTGGGAGGCATCGTCTTCTTTATCGGCGTTTTTTATACTTATGGTCCGATACCTCTTTCTCGTATGCCATTGGGTGAAATCTTTTCCGGTGGAACAATGGGATTTGGAATTTTTGCAATGGTGATTCTCATCAATAGTGCAGAAAATCCTATTTTTAAACTTGATCTCAACTTTGCGGCAAACTCTTTTGCGCTTTCTGGAGATATAGTTGGTGCTATAGCAATGGTAATTGCGAGTTTACCGTTAGTCTTTACGATTGCAAATATTATGCTGGCTAACAACTTGCGTGATTTGGATACAGATATTAAAAACCATCGTTATACTTTAGTTTATTATATTGGACGTAAACAAGGTATTCAGCTATTTCAACTGCTTATGTACAGTGCATATTTCTTCATTATTTTAGGTTTTTTCATTGGAATTTTTGAATGGCCAACATTATTGACTGTTCTTTCCTTTCCGATAATTCAGAAGAACTTGAAACACCATGCAGCAGAAGTTCCTGCGCCTCATAGCTTTGTTTATTCTTTAAAAAATATGGTTTTATTTAATAGCTCTTATGCTTTCTCTCTCCTTTTATCGCTTCTGTGGCAAGCAGTAGCAAAATAATTTAAAAAAGGTAGTTTCCTCTTGGGAACTACCTTTTTGTATATGATATTTATTTTTTAGCTGCTGCAAGTTCACGCTCAAGAGCTAATCTTTGAACTTTCATTGTGGCTGTACGAGGTATTGCATCATAGTCCATGAGAAGCGGCTCATTTAGGAATGGCATGTCAATGATAGAAGACCACCAAGCTTTCCAGTCCATTTCTTTACCTTCGGCAAGCGCCAAAATAGGTTGAGGATGTCCAGAAGCATCGCGGATAATTATTACTTCGTCAAGAAAGTCGTGTTGATCGAGGAGGAGATCTTCAATGGCTAAGTTTGACTCCACCTTGTCAATGAGATCAACTTGACGATCATAGAGGAAGAGCACACCATTTTCATCCATAATCCCCCAGTCGCCTGTATCCCACCAGTCGCCATAAACTTCTTCAGCAAAACGACTATCCTCTTTATAATAAGTAAGAGCACGCCCTTTAGAGAGGAAATGAATATGACCAGGTGTACCAGCAGGAACAACATTTCCGTCAGCATCTGTTACGCGCGCTTGGGAAAGTCCAGGCATGCCGATGCCCATTTCACGAGCATTTGTACTTGGTAAGGTACTAAGGCGGTGTTTTTTCCAAATCATTGGACCGCATTCAGACTGACCGTAGATTTGCAAGAAAACAGGATTTTCCTCTTTAGAAGCCGCAAGGAAAGTATGCATCGTATCTTTGTTAATTGCATCAAAAGTAGAGTGGAGATAGCGAATAGAAGCAAAGGCCTCGGGTGCTTCCTTTACAACATTTGCCAGACGAACAAAATGGTTTGGGTGTGTTTCAAAGGCTGTAGGGCGATATTTTTCAAACATGCTAAGCACAGTATTTTTTTCTAAATTAGAAAGTGGCATAAGATCAAAGCCGAAGGTCATGGCTGATGATATACCAATGTTAAAGCGGGAATGAACAGGTGAAATATGGAATGCCAACAGTGAAGCCTTGTCTGGCATCCAATCCATTACTGTACGTTGCAAAACCCAACGCCAGCCCATAGATTGAGCTGAGTGTGCAATCAGTTTCGGAATTCCAGTAGTACCTGAGGTATGTGTGAGATAAGCAATCTCATCCGTAGCTAATTGTTGATTGCTTACCACAGGACTATTAGTGATTGAAGCAAAGTCAGAAACAAAGAGTTTGTGATCTTTGTTTACATTTTTTAATTCCTGAACGACAGCATCTGTATCTTCATCAAAAATGAGCCAAGGAGTTTCAAGGCGTGCAGCAAGAGTATCCATTACTGGTGTAGAAAAGTGATGGGAAATCATTGCAGGAACAGCACCCAGATAGGACACAGCAACGGCAAGAAGATAAGTGTCAAAAGCACTTGATTTAAAAATAATGACCTTGTCTTCTTTTTTTATTCCTAAGGCTGCCAAATTATAAGCTTTTTGCAAGACTGCTTCGTGAACGCTTTGATAATTTGTCTCAAGCTCTAATTCCGGGAAAGCGTTTAACTTTTTATCGAAAATAAAACGACTTTTGGGGAACTTTTCAGCAGATTCTTTGAAATTTACATAAAGATTCAGAGGTTTGTGATTGAATTTCATTGAAATCTCTCTTTCTATTTTTCTAAAGTTTATTATATCACAAACTATCGGCGAGAATTGAGAAAAAAATGTCCTTTTTGCATTTTTAATCATTAAAGAATAGTCTGAAAAGTCCACGTAAAATGGGAAAATTAGCAAACTTATCTTTTTGCTACAGCCCCAGTTTTATATAGATATGAAAGCGTATTAGTGTTATAATGATTTTAAGAATAAATTGTTTCGTTGGAATATAAAAAAATTCGAACGAAAAGCTTTGCTGAGCAAAGTTGCGGAGGAAATATGGAAAATTTACGTTACAAAAGTGTATTTGACATTATTGGTCCTGTAATGGTTGGTCCCAGTAGTTCTCACACTGCCGGTGCTGCCCGTATAGGAAAGATTATTCGTTCAATTTTTGGCGAATTGCCCGAGAAGGTTGAGATTCATTTGTATGAGAGTTTTGCCAAAACTTATCGTGGACATGGAACAGATATTGCTTTGGTTGCTGGTGTTTTAGGTATGGATCCTGATGATCCTCGCTTACGAGATGCGCCGCGCATTGCTCACGAAGAAGGGATGGAAGTGACATATGTGCCTCATCCAGAAGATAAGGCTGACCATCCTAACACAGCGCGTCTGATTTTGAAAAAAGGGGACCGTGACATGAGCGTCACAGGGATTTCTATTGGTGGGGGCTTGATTCAAGTGACCGAACTCAATGGTTTCGATATTTCTATTTCAGCAGGGATGCCAACTTTTGTTATTGTCCATCAAGATGCACCAGGTATTTTGGCGCGTCTCGGAGCTATTTTTGAAAAGCATGATATTAACGTGGCACAAATGAATTTGACACGTGAAGCTAAAGGTGAAAAAGCAATCATGATTATGGAAGTAGACAGTTTCGATGTCGAAGAAGCTTTTGAGGAAATGAAACACATTCCGAAACTTTCTGCTGTAAATTTCTTTAAATAAGGGGTAATTATGTTTTCAAATGTACAAGAACTGCTTGAAGATGCAAAAGCATATCCATCAATTGCTGAATTGATGATTGCAGAAGAAATAGAACAAACCGGTGCGAGCCGTGAACAAATCATTGAGATGATGGAACATAACTTGGCGACAATGATGTCATCAATTGAGGAAGGACTACTTGGAAATAAGTCAACAACAGGACTTACAGGTGGCGATGCCAAGAAGATGGATGAATACATTAAATCAGGAAAAGCGATATCAGGTGATGTTATTTTAGGAGCAGCGCGTGATGGCGTAGCTGTAAATGAAGTCAATGCTCAGATGGGACTCATCTGTGCGACACCGACAGCGGGGTCAGCTGGATGTCTACCTGGTGTGCTCTCTGCAGCAACGAAGAAGTTAGGGCTTACACATGAGCAGCAGGTAGAATTTATCTTTACAGCTGGTGCTTTTGGTTTAGCAATCGCAAACAATGCAACGATTGCAGGTGCTGAAGGAGGATGTCAAGCAGAAGTTGGGTCGGCATCGGCCATGTCCGCAGCCGCTTTGGTTATCATGGCTGGAGGTACGGGCGAGCAAGCCGGAATAGCCTTAGCTTTGACACTCCAAAATATGTTGGGCCTGATTTGTGACCCTGTCGCAGGTTTAGTAGAAATTCCTTGTGTCCATCGTAACGCTATGGGGGCTTCTCAGGCGATGATTTCCGCTGATATGGCTTTAGCTGGTGTTAAAACAGTTATACCGGTTGATGAAGTGATTACATGTATGTACAATGTAGGACGCTCACTGCCTTCTGCTCACCGTGAAACTGGTGAAGGTGGGCTTGCTGCAACGCCAACAGGACGTGAAATTATGGAACGCATCTTTGGTGACGGAAAATAATAATATTGAAAATAAACGACCCTTTTTGAAAGTCTATACTTGCCTTAAAGGGTTTTTTTATTTATAATACAGAGTTGTGACTTGACATTTATAGTTTACAGTTGTAAACTGTAGTTGTAGTAAAAATAAAGTAAGGAGCGCCAATGAACGAAACAGAATTTAATATATCAAATGCAGAATTGATTGTTATGCGTGTTATATGGTCGCTCGGCGAAGCACGAGTTGATGAGATTTCTTGTCAAATTTCGCCCGATTTGGATTGGTCTCTAGCAACAGTTAAAACTTTGCTGGGGCGCCTCGTGAAAAAGGGAATGCTAAGTACTGAAAAAGAAGGTCGTAAGTTTGTTTATCGCCCTTTAATGGCAGAATGTACAGCTATTCAAATGATGGGACAGTCTTTACTTGAAAAAGTTTGTGAAACAAAACAAGTGAAGCTCTTAGCCGATATGATCGCCTTGTCAAACTTGACTTCAGAAGATGTAGCAAGTTTGCAAGAAGCGTTAAAAAATAAAGAAACAGTTCAAGAAACAACTTGTACTTGTTTAGAAAATTTTAATTCTTGCAGCTGCCAACACGTCAGCTAATATGGAGGAGAGATAATGGAAAAAGAAAAATTCGTAATCAAAGGTATGACTTGTGATCACTGTGCAATGCATGTGACTTCAGCACTCGAAGGGCTTACTGGTGTAAAATCCGCAAAAGTCTCTTTAAAAAAGAATGAAGCACTTGTGAAATTCGATGCAGCGACAACACCCGTAGAAGATTTAGCAATGGCTGTTAAAGAAGCTGGCTACGAATTAGTAAAATAAGAAGGCTGTCCTTAGGGGCAGTTTTCTCTGGAACACAATGTTTACATTTGTAAATTTAATGAAGGAGTAGAAAATGAGAAGTCAAAACTTTGTCATCACGGGTATGACCTGTGCAAACTGTGTGAATACCGTATCCAAAGCATTGAATAACTCGAATAAAATCCAAGAAGCAACAGTTAACTTGGCAACCGAAAAAGCAAAAGTCATTTTTGATGATAGCATTAGTGATCAAGATGTGATCAATATGGTTGAAAAGGTGGGCTATGGTGCTATTGTAAACGATAAAGCACATCAAGAAAAAATTGCAGCTCAAGCGCGTAGAAGGAATCGTAATTTACGATTGTCATTGATCGTGTCAGTAATTTTGACTCTGCCTTTAGTACTTGCTATGTTTGAAGGAGTATTGGGAACACACTATTTGATGTTTCTACACAATCCTGTTTTACAACTTATTCTCGCAACACCTGTTCAGTTTATTATCGGTTGGCGCTTTTACGTCGGCGCTTATCATGCATTGAAAAATGGAAATGCAAATATGGATGTTCTAGTAGCACTTGGAACTAGCGTTGCATATTTTTCGAGTTTAATTTTAGCGGTATTTTTAGAACAAGAGAATGCTTTGAATTTTGAATCAGCTATGGTTATTATTACCTTGGTTGTTTTAGGAAAAGTACTTGAGCACAATGCTAAAGAAAAAACAAGTCAGGCAATCACGAGCTTGATGAGTAGTAGGGTTAAAATGGTTCACACAGAAGAAGGTGAGCGCCCGCTTGAAGAAGTCCAAATCGGGGATGTTATTCAAATTTATCCGGGAGAGAAGGTACCTTTGGATGCAATGATCCTTAAAGGTAAAGCATCTTTTGACGAAAGTCACTTGACTGGCGAATCTTTACCTGTTGTCAAAGCAGACGATGATACACTATTTGAAGGGGCTGTGAATTTAGACGGTTCCATTAAAGCTGTTGTTGTCCGAGATGTTAACGATTCGACTATTTCTCGGATGGTTGAAATGATGGAAGAAGCGCAAGCCTCAAAACCTGATATTCAAAAATTCGCGGATAAAATCTCAAATGTCTTTGTTCCAATTGTTTTGGTCATTTCACTTGTAACTTTTGTAGCCACATGGGCCATTACTGGAACATTATTGACTGCCATTATGCATGCTGTGGCAACATTGGTTATTGCTTGCCCATGTGCGCTTGGTTTAGCGACACCAACCGCAATTATTTCAGGAACAGGACTTGCTGCTAAGAATGGCTTGCTGTTGAAAAATGCCAATGCTTTAGAACTGACAAATAGCGTGACAACAGTTTTCTTTGATAAGACAGGGACGATTACGACAGGTGATTTTGAGTTGTCTCAGTTTGAGGGCAACGATGAAGCATTTAAAATTTTAGCAAGTTTAGAAAGTCATTCGCACCATCCGTTAGCTCAAGCCGTAAAAGCTGCGGAAATCTACCCCGTAGAAAACCTTAAAGAAATTGCTGGTCGTGGACTTTCAGGAGAAATAAATGGCCGTCAATATTATGCAGGAAATGCAAAACTTATGGAAGAGCACGGGTACGATGTCACATCAAGCACAGATACTGTTATTTATCTTGCGGATGATGTAAGCCATATAGCTACAGCAACCTTTAAATCTTCAATTAAGCAAGAAAGTGTGCAGACCGTAGCTGCACTGAAAAAAGCCGGCATTAAAACTGTGATGTTGACAGGGGACAATGAAGATTCTGCTAAAAAAATCCAAGAAATTGTCAATTTGGATGAAGTAAAAAGTAATCTATCACCTGAAGACAAAGCTAAAATTGTCCAAGAAACTTCACATTCCATTATGGTAGGCGACGGAATAAACGATGCTATTGCATTAGCAAGTAGTACTGTTGGTGTTGCCATGGCAACAGGCTCAGATATTGCGATGGAAGCAGGAGATGTGACCATTATGGGTGGTAAAATCCATAAATTACTCGATCTCTTTAAGATATCTCGAAAAACCTTAAGTAAAATCAAACAAAATTATTTTTGGGCCTTCATTTACAATATTATTGGTATCCCGCTGGCAGCTTTTGGATTACTCAATCCAATGATTGCTGCAGCAGCAATGAGCTTGTCTAGCGTTTCCGTAATTTTGAATTCCTTACTTTTGACTAAAACAAAAATTTGAGGTACTCTAAAAATAAAAGAAAAAATTCACTTTTGTTCGTGAATTTTTTTAGTATTAAACGTATAATAGGAAAAGATGAATTTAGAAGCAAAACTCAAGGAAATATTTGGCTATGAAAGTTTCCGCCAAGGTCAAAAACAAATAATAGAGCAAGTTCTACAGGGAAAAGATACTCTGGGGATATTGCCGACAGGTGCAGGGAAATCCATTTGCTATCAATTACCTGCCCTTTTACAAGAAGGCGTTACTCTTGTGGTCTCGCCTTTAATTTCCCTGATGAAGGATCAGGTGGATCAGCTAAATATTGCAAATATACCAGCAACATTTATTAATTCGACAGTAGATGAGCAAGAAGCTTATTTCCGAATGCAACAGATCGAAAATGGCGAGGTTAAAATCTTGTTTGTTGCGCCTGAACGGTTTGAATTAGAATCTTTTAACTATTTTTTGCAACACCTTCCTATTGATTTGGTTGCAATTGATGAAGCACACTGTATCTCTCAATGGGGACATGATTTTAGACCTTCTTATGTTACTTTTGCGAAACGATTGGCTGATTTGCCTACTTCACCAACAATCTTAGCACTAACAGCTACAGCCACACCTCGGGTATCTGCAGATATTCAAGACTTATTACAAATCTCTGAAGACAACACTGTTAAAACAGGTTTTTTACGCGAAAACTTACGCTTTGAAGTTGTTAAAGGAAAAGATAAACGTGACTTTTTAAAGTCCTACTTAAAAGAACATACTGACGAATCAGGCATTATCTATGCCAACACACGTAAAGAAGTAGAAGAAGTTACGGAATGGTTAAACCGAAATAATTTTCCTGCTAAACGTTATCATGCCGGTTTAGCTGAGGGAGAGCGCCAAAAAAACCAAGAAGATTTTCTCTATGATGAAGTTCCTATTATGGTGGCAACCAATGCTTTTGGAATGGGGATAAATAAGAGCAATGTTCGTTTTGTAATTCATTATGGGATGCCTGCTACTATTGAAGCCTACTATCAAGAAGCAGGTCGTGCAGGACGAGATGGACTTGATTCGGATGCTATCTTATTATTTTCGCCCAATGATGTTCGTCTCAGAAACTTCTTGATCGAGCAAGGCGAAGGGAGTGAGCAACATAAGGAGCAAGAATACGAAAAACTCAGACAGATGCAAGCTTATACAAGCTCAGAAACTTGCTTGCAGGGTTATATTTTACAGTATTTTGGTGATGCGGGAGAGGACTGTCATAAGTGCTCAAACTGTTTAGACGACCGGGAGCGTACAGATGTTACGCTTGATGCACAAAAAGTTATGTCTTGTGTTATTCGGATGGAACAACGTTTCGGAAAAACAGCAGTCGCACAAGTTTTAGTAGGCTCTAAAAATAAAAACTTAGCACGTTGGAATTTTGAAAAACTCTCAACTTTTGGCATAATGAAGGGATATTCGCAAAAAGCAGTTGGAGAACTGATTGATTTTTTAGCGGGGGAAGGTTACTTAGCTGTCTCCGCAGGCAAATTCCCCTTACTTGGGGTTTCTGATCGTGGGATAGCTGTTCTACAAGGTAGAGAGCAAGTCTGGCGACGTACAGCCTTAAGCACTACTAAGCAACAGTCTGTAGCTAATGGTACATTTAATTTGGAGTTATTTGAAGAATTACGGATGTTACGTCTCGATATTGCCAAGTCAGAAGGCGTTCCTCCTTTCATGATATTTTCCGATGCTTCATTGAAAGACATGACAAGAATTATGCCTTTAGACGAAGAGACATTTTTAGAAGTTTCCGGTGTAGGTCAAGTGAAGTTGAAAAAGTATGGTCATGTGTTCCTAGAGGCATTAAACATCTATAATCAAGAATAGTATAAAAATAGAGAAGCAGGAGTCTTTCTCTATTTTTATTTGCGCCTTGACAAATGTAAGCGTTTAATTTACAATATATACAACTAGTATATACTGGATTGTATATAAAATAAAAAAGGAGTATTTATGTGGGGAATTATTGCAACGTGGCGAATGGCTCATGATGGGGTTTGTAAAGCTGAAGAGCTTTTGAGCAAAGGAGGAGAGGCTGGAGAAGCACTAGAACAAGCTATAAAAGAGGTTGAAGATTATCCTTATTATAAGTCTGTCGGATATGGTGGACTACCAAATGAAGCAGGAATTTTAGAAATGGATGCTGCATATATGGATGGAGATAATTTTAAAATTGGAGCAGTGGCAGGCATTACTGATATTGCTAATCCCATAGCAGTAGCAAAAGCCTTATCTGAGGAAAAATTTAATAGTATGCGAGTTGGTCCAGGCGCAAGACAATATGCTATTGAAGCAGGCTTTAAGCAGAAAAAAATGTTAACAGAGCGCGCCCAAAAAATATGGGAGAGACGTTTAGAAGAAATGAAGCGTACAGGTCTTTCGGCTTATGATGGACATGATACAGTGGGTATGGTTGCCTTAGACAGTAGTAGAAAAATGGTAGCAGGAACTTCAAGTTCTGGTCTCTTCATGAAAAAATCTGGCCGGGTTGGTGATTCACCACTCTCAGGTTCCGGCTTTTATGTGGATAGTCAGGTTGGAGGGGCTACAGCAACAGGACTTGGTGAAGATTTGATGAAAGGAATTTTATCCTATGAAATCGTTCGTCTCATGTCTGAAGGCCATACGCCTCAAGAGGCTTGTGATCAGGCGGTGTATTCTTTTGAAGATAAATTGAAAGAAAGATACGGTAAAGCAGGAGCTTTTTCACTTGTCGCACTGGATAAAGCAGGAAACTGGGGCGTTGCAACTAATGTAGAATTTACTTTTAGTGTGGCCACTCACAAACAAGAGCCAAGAATCTTTATCGCTCATCCAGAAGCAAATCACAAGACAAAAATCGAACCCATTAGCCAAGAATGGTTAGATGCTTATGAAGCAAGAATTAAAGCACCTATCGAATAGGTAGAAGGAGAAATTGATGTTTTCAAAGCTTGAAAAAATTATGTTGCCCCTGGCTGAAAAAATAGGACGTAACAAGTATCTTATTGCAATAAGAAATGGTTTTCTCGTTTCAACACCACTATTGATTGCGGGATCTTTCTTTTTACTTTTAGCAAATTTCCCTATTCCTCAATGGATTAATTTTTTGGAAACGACGGTTATTAACAGTAAGACAGGGACCACCTTAGCTGAAATGATTACCAAGCCTGCAGATGCGACCTTTACGATTATGGCCGTATTTGCAGTTGTGGGGATAGGTTATTCTTTTGCGAAAGAAATTAAGGCTAACCCCATTTTTGGAGCGGCAGTTACTTTAATGTCTTGGTTTCTTCTGATGCCATACTCTGTGACTGGAGAGGTGACAGTTGAGGGGATGGCAAATCCGGTATCAGCTACCTTAACAGCTCTCCCACTTTCTTGGGTCGGAGCAAAAGGGATTTTTATCGGAATTATCTGCGCCTTTGTTTCTGTTAATCTTTATCAATTTGCTGTCAACAGAAAATGGGTAATCAAAATGCCTGAAGGTGTACCACCAATGGTTGAAGATTCCTTCGCTGCTTTGATTCCAGGCGCTTTTGTCATGCTAATATTTTTTGCACTGAACTTGGTATTGAACATTTTTGGCACAAATGCTTTTGACTTAGTTTTTAACTTTTTACAAATACCACTGCTCCATCTCGGAGATACAGTATGGGCAATGATTATTGCTTATATCTTTCTTCATGTTTTCTGGTTTTTCGGCGTCAACGGAAGTTCAGTCGTGGGTGCGGTTTTTAATCCTATCCTGCTGACACTCTCTCTTGAAAATGTAGAGTATTTTAAAAATGGAACCGGAGCACCTCATATTGTAAATGCTCAATTTCAAGACTTATTTGCAACCTTTGGAGGTGCGGGATCAACACTTTCTTTATTAATTGCAATGCTAATTGTTTGTCGTTCAAAACGAATTAAGGAGTTAGGTAAGCTTGCTTTGGTTCCAGGCATATTTGGGATAAATGAGCCGATTATTTTTGGTCTTCCTATTGTACTCAATCCTCTCATTTTTATTCCTTTTGTCTTAGTACCAACCTTTAATATTATTGTTTCTTATATTATGATGAACCTTCATCTTGTGCCAATCACCAACGGTGTTTTGATTCCATGGACTACGCCCATTATTATTTCAGGTTTCTTAGCAACAAACTGGGCCGGAGCACTTTTGCAACTCGTTTTGCTTATTATTGGTGTATTTATCTACATTCCTTTTATCAAAATTATGGATGTACAATACATGAATGAAGAACGACAAGCTGCTGATGCAGAATTAGAAGCTATTACAGAGGAAATGTTGAGCTTTGATAATCTATAGGAGGATAGAATGAGACTTGTAATGATTTTAAATCAAATTCAAGCGGGAATGGGAACAAAGGATGATGTAAAAGTTCCACTTACTGCTACCAAAGAAGTGATTGGACCAGGAGTGACTTTGAAACCCTTACTTGCTGAGCATGAACAAAATTTGTTGGTTACGATTTATATGGGAGAACAAACCTATAGGGAAGCACCAGATGTTGTTCAAAGAAAGATAAAAGGGATGTTGCAACGGCTTAATATTGAGGGCGTGATTTGCGGACCTTCCTTTAACTACCCTGAGTTTTCCAAAATGTCACTGGAGCTTGCTCAAGATATACAAAAAAATACATCTCTCAAAGTAGTTTGTGCCATGTCTGAAGAAAAACAGGCTTTAATTTCTACTTACAAAGAAGTAATTGATATTGTAAAAATGCCTAAAAAAGGTGGTGTCGGACTTAATGAATCTTATAAGGCAATCTGTAAAGTTTTACAGGCAAAGGAAAATAATAAGTCACGAGAAGCATATAAACAGTTCGTTTTTTAAACAGCAAAGCATTTTAAAGAGGTAAGAAATGTATAGGACAGAAATTGAACAAAATTGGGAGGAGTATGTCTCCCTTTTGGAAGGAGCAATTGCGATTCCCAGTGTCAAAGGCGAAGCCAAAGCTGGGGCCCCTTTTGGAGCAGAGCCACGTCAAGTTTTAGCTTATGTCATGGAAAAAGCACAATCTTATGGTCTGGAAACCCAAATCGTCAAAGATGCAATGGGTTATGCTCAATTAGGGGAAGTTGAGGATTATATTGGAGTAGTTGGACATCTTGATGTGGTTGCTGCAGATGGTCCAGGCTGGTTATCGCCTCCCTTTAAGCTTGAGGAGCGTGAAGGCTATTTCTATGGGCGAGGTGTGTTAGACAATAAGGGACCAATTCTGTCCTGTCTATTTGCTTTGAAGTTATTAAAGGAAAGAAATTTCAAACCTCGTCTACCAATACGCATTATTTTTGGAACGGATGAAGAAAGCGGATCAGCAGATGTGCCTCTTTATTTGTCAGAAGAAAAGGCACCGGTTTTTGGTTTTACACCAGATTGTAAATTTCCAGTAGTTTACGGGGAGCGAGGTGTTGTTGCTCTTGAGTTGACGACAAGATTTGCTCACGGTGTATTGGATTCACTGGGCGATTTTCATGGTGCAATGGCTAAAGACTTTGTTCCTGATGACATTCAACTTTCTGGTGGACGTCAAACTTATAGTGCCAAAGGATTGCGGACGCCAAGCAATGCGCCAGAATTAGGGAAAAATGCAATTACAGCATTGGCAGCCTTACTTCAAAATAATTTAGAAAATAAGGAACTGAGACACTATTTCTCATGGCTCACCCATAGTTTTCATGAAAAACATTTTGGTCAAGGAGTAGGTATTGCTTTTGCGGACCAAGAAAGTGGGCGTTTAATACTTACGCCATACAAAATCAAAAGAGAAAATAATCTGATTCGTCTGTCACTTAGTATTCGTTATCCGGTAACTGTGACAGAGGAGCAAGTCATTAATGCTTTAAGCGAAAATCTTTACGCAGGCACAAGCATCAAAATTATTCGCAGTCTGCCCGGAACCTACGTTGACAAGACGAAGCAAGAAATACAAGATTTATCAAGTATTTATGAAGAAGTGACAGGGTTAAATGGTCAACCCGTCACAACTACAGGAGCGACTTATGCGCGGTCAATGCCAAATATTGTAGCTTTTGGTCCATCTTTTCCGGGGGAAAAAGGAATTGCCCATAAGGAAAATGAATATATAAAGATTGAACATTTAAAACAAATGATAGAAATTTATATGAAAAGTATTGAAAGACTTGGTCAATAAGAAACTTTTAAAAAGAAGATAAGCGTGATAAAATAAAGGTAATGAATACTGAACGAAAAGAAAGCAAAGCAAAGTTTTTAGTTGTTTCTCAAGAAATAGAAAAAAGAATTGAGCAGGGCACTTATGTATCTGCTCAAAAACTTCCATCCGAATACGATTTGGCATTGGAGTTTGGCGTGAGTCGCTTAACCGTACGTAAAGCCATGGAAGATTTGATGACGAAACAAATTGTAATCAAGAAAAAAGGAAAAGGCGCCTATGTGATTGAACAACCCAAGATTCAAAGTGGAGGTATGGGTTTGAAGTCCTTTACCGAAGCAGCAGAGGCTATGGGAAAAGTTGGGCAAACACGTTTACTAAATTTTAAAAAATTGAAGAAAGTGCCTGAGGAAGTTGTAAAAGCACTGAACACCACAGCAGAACTGGTGGAATTACAGCGATTGCGTTTACTTGATAATGAACCCATGACTTTAGAAAAACTCTATTTTGCAGAACAATTAATCACGGGAGCAACTGAGAAAGAATTGACTGGATCCTTGTTTTCCATTATTGAGGAAAAAATAGAAATTGGCTATTCGCACCAAGAAATTGAGGCGATTCTGGCTACAGAGGAACTTGCTCAGTTACTGGAAGTGAAAGTGAACAGTCCAGTTTTCCGCGTGCACTCCACGGCTTTTGCTTTAGACGCTCGAC
>NZ_KQ968939.1:218320-220857 GCF_001578715.1 Lactococcus sp. DD01
AAGTAATCATAAAGAGCAAAGAGAGCGATTCCACCTATAAAACATGATATCCCTGCTTTTAAGCCTTGAGGGAAGAAAGTAAGTTCGATAATATGTTCACCTTTAGGGGCAGTAACTTTCATGAAACCTTCTTGTGCTTTATCTAAGGTTACGGGATCTCCATCCAGTTTGGCTGACCAACCTTTATCATAAGGTAATGTGAGGAAAAGATCACCAGAGGTGTTGCTATTATAAGTCAAACGAAGTCCGTTTTTTACTTGTTCGGTTTTCACCTGTGTTTGCTTTAGAGTATCCATAGCTGCTTGGTATTTGGTGTTATCCAAAGCCCAAAATCTTGTTATGCCAAAGGAAACTTGTGAGTTTTCTGGGAAGGAGACACTCACTGTTAGTTTTGTTTCCTTTTCAGAAGTTCCCAAATTATAAAAGTTACCAACATCTTTACTATTGACATTATAAGAATGAAGAACTTTTTTTCCTGAATGAATCGTAATCGTAGTCATTTTTGAATTATCATTAATGTAGCTTACATTAGGTAACTCAAGATAGGCTTGACTATGTGCGGGTACGGTAAGCTCATAGGTCACTGAGACGCCGCCGTCTTCTTCGACTTTACGAATCAGTGTAACTTGTTCTTTCCCACCGTTTATCGTACTGTTACTGTTTTCTGAGTCTGGGTAAATCTGCGTGAAATATTTTTCTTTACTATGCGTCAATTGATGGAGAAAGGCTTCTTGATTACTGATTGTTGCTCTTTCTGAACTGCTCAGAGCTGCATCTTGGTAACCATCTTTTACAAATATTCCAACCGATTGTGCATTGTGATTCTCAAATAAAGAAGGTTTTATTTGCTTAAAACCGTATTTCTCAGGTTGAAATTGATTGATATTATAATTAATGGAAAGAAGCGAATCCATGAGTAACGTGTTTTCAGGGTAGCGGAGATTAAGGAAGGTGCTGTCTGTATGAAACCCTAAAAGTCCTAAGACCCGGCTTGAATTACTATTACGGACAGAAGAAAACTGCGATAAGGCATTATAATTATATTTCATACCATCATTTGCCGTATCGGGGACCGTGTTTTCTGTACGCACAAAGGTATCACCAGAACGTTCGACTACATTTTGGACGAGAGGTTGAATGAATTTTGTTTGGGTATTGTAGTAAGCTCGGCTTGCAAAATTCCATTCTTTCTTAACTCCTGCAAGCTGGTAGTATCCATTTAAACCTGCTTCTGCACACATGAACAAAGCAAGGATGGCAACTAAAACTTTCCAAGGGAGCCATTTTTTAAAGAAGGTAAGAAGAACCAAGAAATAAGCCAAGGCAAAGAGCAGAGTCAGAGCAAGCTGTAGCGTATCGAGATAAGCATAATCTCCGAGTAAAGCAGTAGCAATAAAACCAAGGGAAAGCAGCATAAAGGGGACTATAGTCATCCAAAGTTTTAAAGACTTGAAGCGCGTGAGAACTTCACAGGCCATAAGTAAAATGAGAAGGGAGAAAAGGAAAGCGTAACGATGTAAAAACATGTTTGGAGAATGCATCCCTTGCCACGCCAAATCTAAAACTTGCAGATAAAAAGAGGCAGTCAGAAATCCAAGTAGGGCACCGAAGGCTATTTTGGTCCGCCATTTCACTTGAGGAAGGAAGAAGAAAGTAAGAGCAAGAAGGAAGGGGATGAGCCCTAAATAAATCATTGGGACAGCATTATACTGTGTTGTATCATAGGCCCCCACAAAGTTTTTAGAAAAAAGATCAAAAACGGCAGAATTTTGTGTCCAAAAATCATTGATCTGGGAAACAGCTTGAGTATTATTTGCTTTCAAATCAAGATACATTGGAAGAAGCATAACTAAACTTGTTACAGCAGACAATATAGAAGTAATCGCAAAATCAAAAAACTTTTTCCATGACCACTTGGTAAATGTTGAACGTGCTATAAAATATAACACTAAGAAAATTGCAACCATAAAGCCAAAATAGTAATTTTGGATGAATAGAAGGGTTAAGCTGATGTAATACAGTTTACGCTTGCCGAAATCTTGAAGTCCATGCAAGCCCCACATGATGAAAGGAAGCCAGATGAAAACATCGAGCCACATGATAATTTCAACTTGACTCGTTAAGAAGCTCATCAGGGTGAAAGATGTGGATAATGCCAGCGTGATAAGAGAGGGGATAGATTTGTACATGTTTTTCAATGCAACAAAACTTGAGAGACCAATCGTTCCAAACTTTAAAAGTGTAATCAGATAAAGTGCATCTGGCATAGTATGAACATTGAAAAAATAAGTAAGGGGCATGAAGAAACTTCCCATGTAGTAAGCAGAGAAAGCATAAAGGTTTAGCCCCAAACCATTCGTGAAAGTATAGAGAAAGCCTAAGTTACTATTATGAAGAATATCACGATAAAGCGTGTGAATAGCAACATATTGATGATATGCATCACCAGCGAGGATAGAAGTGTCACTTCCCCAATAAATACCGAGGAAGGCAAAAGCTACCGCAAGTAGTCCAGCAGGGAGGATAAAACTTCCGAG
>NZ_KQ968939.1:221447-239988 GCF_001578715.1 Lactococcus sp. DD01
TAACCTAATTTCTTATTTATAAAAGCAAAACTGGACTAGTCCAGCTTTGCTTTTAACTCTTTTGCGATTTCTTCTAAGCGATTGTCTTTGTTGACCTGAGGTATTTTATAGCCGATGTAGTAAGGAGAAGTGATAAACCGTGGTACAATCTTACAAATATAACGCTGGCTGTCCGGCATTTTGTAGAAAAAAAGATTGTAAGAATCACAGCGTCCGTTCATATAGTCATTCAGTAAATACTGTGTAATGAGCTGAACCTTATCAGCCAAATGATCGATATATTCAAGTTGGGAAATGATAACATTAAATTCCACAAATCCCATAATCGGACGAGTAGAGATTGTAATATCGACACTATTTTCTTTAAGTGTTACACCTTCAAAATTTTCAGGAGAGATATGTTCATAACCATCGGCCTCTTCCAAGCCAACAATCTGCATGTGTGGATGACGTAATGTTCCGCCAGAATGGGGGCCAAAGTTTTTAAACATAAGTACTGATTTATATTGGGGATTATCCAATAGCTTCTGCCAACATTCAAAAGCAAACCGAAAGACTTTTCTATTTTCTTGAACAGAGTAGGTAGAGACATCTCCGAGGTGTTTATCTGACTCGATAATCACAGTCATCAAAGAATTTTCGACAGTGGGAAATTTGTTTTTAAGCCAAATTTTGGGCCCTTGTCTGTCCAAAATATCTTTGAGATTGGGTGTATCGCAAAAAGGACAAACTCGCTTTGTTTCAGCAAGGTTTGCGTATTTATTTTTATTGATTTCCATGTTAAAAATTAAAGGATTATCTGTGTGTTCAATCATATTTCTATTATAGCATTTCGCAGTCTATTTATTTCTGGAAAAAACTGGTATAATAAATCGTTACCTATTATTTACTTCAGCCTTCAACTGAATGTAAGCTTTTTTGTTTTTCTAAAGAAAAATAGGAAATCTAATAAAAATAGAAAGAGATGGTGAACAAATAATGGATAATTCAAAAACAAGAGTCGTTGTCGGTATGTCTGGTGGCGTCGATAGTTCAGTTACAGCTTTAATGCTGAAAGAACAAGGTTACGATGTCGTTGGTGTTTTCATGAAAAACTGGGATGATACTGACGAAAATGGTGTATGTACTGCTACAGAAGACTACAAAGATGTAGCAGCAGTAGCGGATCAAATCGGTATTCCTTACTATTCTGTCAACTTTGAAAAAGAATATTGGGACCGTGTATTCGAGTATTTCTTGGCGGAATATCGTGCAGGCCGTACACCTAACCCAGATGTTATGTGTAATAAAGAAATTAAATTTAAGGCTTTTCTTGATTACGCAATGGAACTCGGAGCTGATTATGTAGCAACAGGTCACTATGCACGTGTAACAACTGATGAAGATGGCACAGTTCATATGCTTCGTGGTGTGGATAATAATAAAGATCAAACTTATTTCTTAAGTCAATTGTCACAAGCCCAACTGAAGAAAACAATGTTTCCGCTTGGTCATTTGGAAAAACCGGAAGTACGTGCAATTGCTGAACGTGCAGGACTTGCGACAGCAAAGAAAAAAGATTCGACTGGGATCTGTTTCATCGGTGAAAAGAATTTTAAAGAATTTTTGACAAACTATCTTCCTGCAACTTCAGGGAAAATGATGACACTAGATGGTGTAGAAATGGGAACTCATGCAGGACTCATGTATTATACCATTGGTCAACGTGGTGGTTTGGGAATTGGCGGTCAACATGGTCAAACAACAAGTGATCCGTGGTTTGTAGTAGGGAAAGATCTTAGTACAAATACACTCTATGTTGGACAAGGTTTCCATCATGAACATTTGTATTCTGATAATTTAACTGCCAGTGAATTGAGCTTTACTCGTCCAATGCCAGAAGAATTTGAAATGCATTGTACAGCCAAGTTCCGCTATCGTCAAGAAGATACAGGAGTAACAATCTCTGTTAAGGGAGATAAAGTTGCTGTCAAATTTGATGAACCTGTACGTGCCATCACTCCAGGACAAGCCGTTGTTTTTTATGATGGTGATGAATGTCTCGGCGGTGCCTTGATTGACTTTGCTTATAAAAACGGCCAAATTATGCAATACCAATAAAATAAGAGAAACGTGGGGCAACCCGCGTTTTATTTTTGATTAAATTTTAAATTTGTTATAATTTATTTATAATCAAAAACTTATTTAAGGGTGCGGATATGAAAAAAATTGGAAAAGGAAATATTGTTTTACTTGCATTAATATTGTTAACGAGCCTCGCATTTATTTGGAGTACAAATTACAAAGAACAAAGCAAACTATTAGCTGACAATATCACACTTCCATGGTTGAGACCAAGTTTTGATCAAGAAGGAACCACAGATCAACTCGTTGCGCAGATAGCTCAAGGAGATTACTCAAGTATACAAGGTAAATGGGCAAGTGAGCGTGGTGTGAATTACGAAATCGATGGGTCACGATTTCTTTTTGGTAAGCGTGAATATTATATGATAAAAGGTGGTTATGATAACTACGGAATTCCTTATATTATGACGGACAATAGACATTCAGCAAAACTATATTTTTATCCAGCAGGAAAACCGATTCCTACGCTTCAAGAAGATGGCACGGTTGTCGTTTCAGATATAGCAGATCCGAGTGATACAAGTAAAAATCGTCTCTTATTTGCGCAAACAGTACTCCCTTCAGAGCAAATAAAAGAAAACGTTTTCTATCACGAAAATTAAGCTGTAATGGCTTAATTTTTTTAGCGCTAAATACTGTAAAGACAAGTCGAAATAAACTTTTAGACAATTTAAAGGTATTCTTTATAAAAAAGAAGAAAAAAAGTATTAAAAAGCTTTCATTTCTCTCATAGTTGTGATATACTAAGTCATAAGACTGTAGACAGTCAAATTGTTGGAGGAATTTTTTTACAAATGAATGAATTTGAAACATTGTTAAACAGCGTTGAGGACGTTAAAGTACGTGACGTCGTAAAGGGTGAAATCCTTACTATCGAAAACGGGCAAGCAACAGTTGCTATCGTTGGTACAGGTGTTGAAGGTGTCCTTACACTTCGCGAAATCACAAACGACCGTGATGCTGATATCAATACATTCGTAAAACCTGGTGATATTCTTGATTTGCTTGTTATTAAACAAATCGTTGGTAAAGATGCTGAAGGTGCAAATGTATACCTTCTTTCATTGAAACGTCTTGAAGCTCGTAAAGCTTGGACTGAACTTGAAGGTAAAGAAGGCGAAATCCTTACAGTTAAAGTTACTAAAGACGTTAAAGGCGGACTTTCAGTAGACTATAACGGTGTTCGTGGATTTATCCCAGCGTCTATGATTGATACATACTTCGTTAAAGATACTAAGAAATTTGTTGGTCAAGAAATTGAAGCTAAAATTATCGAAATCAACGCTTCTGAAAACCGCTTCATCCTTAGCCGTCGTGCTGTAGTTGAAGCTGAAACTATCGAAATGCGTAAAGAAGCTTTTGCTCAATTGAACGAAGGCGATATCGTTGAAGGTACTGTTTCACGTGTTACTAACTTCGGTGCATTCGTTGACCTTGGTGGTATTGACGGACTTGTTCACGTTTCAGAACTTAGCCACAACCGTGTTAAACGTCCATCAGACGTTGTAAAACCTGGTGATAAAGTTGAAGTTAAAATCTTGAAACTTGATGAAGAAGCTGGTCGTCTTTCACTTTCTCTTAAAGCTACACAAGCTGGCCCATGGGAACAAGTTGAAGAAAAAGCACCAGTTGGCTCAACTGTTGAAGGAACTGTTAAACGTCTCACTGACTTCGGTGCATTCGTTGAACTCTTCCCAGGCGTTGAAGGACTTGTTCACGTTTCACAAATCTCTTGGGAACGTGTTGAAAATCCAAAAGACGTACTTAAAGTTGGTCAAGTTGTGAACGTAAAAGTTCTCGACGTGAAACCTGAAGAAGAACGTATCTCACTTTCAATCAAAGCATTGGAAGAAGCTCCAGCTCGCCCAGCTCGTAATAACGAAGATGGCGAAAAACGTGACCGTAAACCACGTGCTCCACGTAAAGCAGCTAAACCAAGCTACGATCTTCCAGAAACTCAAGAAGGTTTCTCACTCGCAGACTTCCTTGGTGAAGACTTCGACATCAACGATTTGTAAGAAAATCTCCAGAAAAGTCGCTTAAGCGACTTTTTTGATCTTTGATAAAAATTTCTTTTGGCAATTTGAAATTGACTTCTGAACTTAATAGTTCAGGAGTTTTTCTATTTTATTGAGGTTTCTTTGTGTTGATTGCGAAAGCTTAAAGCATTTCGAGAGCTTTCTATTTATTTCTTTGATTTAATTTTTCTTTATAAAACAGAAAGATTATAGATGTTAAATCTATGTTAAGATGAAAGAAAAAATTATTGGAAAAGAGGAAATTTATGTTGAAAAATAAAAAACAAGTATCAGTCGGACTGATAAGCATTGTTTTATTAACCTTAGGAGGGGTGGTCCAAGTTCAAGCCGAATCCTTGGAAGATTTGAAAGCAAGGATGGCAGAGCATGTAAAAAAAATAGAAAGGAGCAGTCGCTCAGCAGATGTTCAAGAAACAAGAAAAATGGAAAAAGAACTAGAAGTAATGTATTTGAAGCTGGTCGATCAAGAAATGAAGGAAAATAAAATCATGGAAAAAATTGATAACTTACCAGTAGTTCCGGATAAGACAGAGCGAACACGTGCGCGACATGGCAGATGGACCTGGCGTGATGGCGTTATCGCTGTGACAAACAATGGAATTTCTGGAAGCTGGCATGCGGGAATAGTAGCGCCACAAAAATCATGGGTTACTGCAGAATCTTCCCCAAAAACAGGGGTTAAGCTTCAATATAACTTTGAAGGGCGTGGAAAAGTAGGCAACCATAACGTCTGGCAAACAGGTGTAAAGTCAACATCTGTCTCACAAGATTGGTATGCAGGTCATTGGGCGGGAAGACAGGTAGGCAAGCCTTATAACTATAACTTCTATCGTACCAATAACAGAAACAGCTTTTACTGCTCGCAGCTGGTTTGGGCAGCCTATATGGATGTTGCTAAGGTTAATCTCAATACCTCTGCTTACGATATTCCTGGTGCTAGAGCCATTCATCCTTCGGAGCTGCTTTATAATAATAAAGTTCAGTTGATTTATCGTGCCAAATAAGGATGTATATCACACTATGAAAAAAATAATATTACTCATTATAGCAGCTGTTTTCTTCTCACTTGGTGCCGTTTTTTTAGTCTATAGAGGTATCCCTAAAGGTAATCAAAGCTTTAAAACAAGTAAAAAAATTGATTTTTATATTATGTCGTCTAAAAAGATTGTGGGTTTTGAGAAGAGTGATGAAGGGGCAAAGAAACGCTCAGAAGACAAAGTAAAGCTAGGAGAAGATACTGCAACCCATAATCTCCAACCAGATTCGAAAAATAACCATTTCTTCGTTTTTGAAGATTTCACACCTGGCCCTTTTCCAAGGGGACCACAAAACGTCGTGAGCTTAGATCTTGAAAAAGGAAGATTATCAAAAGCAGAATATCCTGAAGGGCCAATCACAGGTGCGGGATTTGATGGAAATTTTTACTATCCTATGACCAGTCAATATAAGGGAGGATCTATTCATAAATATGATAAGTCGAAAACACTAAAAAAACAGTATAAATTCCCAGATACAGCTGACAACGTGATGCCTGCTGCAGCAACCGATGAGCAATATCTTTATGTTTTGAATAATGTGACGAATAAGGGGGAAAAGTATACATACAACAATCTTGTGACTTTTGATAAAAACAATTTAACGAAAGTAGATGAAAGGTTAATCACCAATACAAGTCCTAACGTAGCAAACTCAGAAGGCTTTATGGATATAAAACTAATAGGAAATAAATTTTACCTGACCAATAGAGGGAATCGCTTGAAGAGTAATCCTTATGAACCCACTCCACAAGATAAATTGGTTATCCTTGATAAAGAGAGTTTGGCACGCAAGGAAGTTAGCTTGGGGCAAGATGAACCACATAAAATAGCAGTATCCAGTGATGAAAAAATTTTAGCCATTAGTCATGCGAATGACAGTTTTGATACCTCAATGATAATAAGTTTCTACGACATAGATAGCCAAAAAATTCGTCGGTTAGTACTTGATGAATCACTCATGGAGAACTATTCTACAGAAGATATGCTAATTAATGTCGACTTTGATAAAGATGGTAAAGTTTGGATTTTAACTTGGAAAAATCTTCTTGTCTATGATTTAGAAAAGCAAGAAAAAATTTTCGGACTTGATTTAGTAAAATATGATTTAGAATACGCACATTTATTAGCTTTGAAGAAATGATACCTCATGTGATCAAAAAATTCTTTACCTTTTTGTTGCTCATTTTGTTTAAAAATGCTATCATATTTTTAAGCAACCGCTTGCGTAAAAATGAAAAAAGAGGAAATAAATAATGAATCAACAAAATTGGTGGCAAGAAATTGTGATGTATCAGATTTATCCGAGAAGTTTTCAAGACAGTAATGGAGATGGTATAGGCGATATTAAAGGTATTATTTCGCGTTTAGATTATCTTGCTGAGCTAGGTATTGGTGGTATTTGGCTTAGTCCTGTTTATCAGTCTCCCAATGATGATAATGGTTATGATATTTCAGATTATGAGTCTATTATGGACGAATTTGGCACAATGAGAGACATGGAAATACTTATTTCTGAAGCAGATAAACGTGGTATCAAAATTATTATGGATCTAGTTGTTAATCATACCAGCGATGAGCATCCATGGTTTATTGAAGCAAGAAAATCTAAAGAAAATAACTACCACGACTATTATATCTGGAGAGATGCACCATCTGATGGCAGTTTGCCTAATGATTTGAAGTCAATCTTCGGAGGCCCTGCTTGGCAATGGGATGAAGTTGTAGAGCAATACTATTTGCATTTGTTCAGCAAGAAGCAACCGGATCTCAATTGGGAAAATGAAAAACTCCGCCAAGCCATTTATGAGATGATGAACTTTTGGATAGATAAAGGTATCGGAGGTTTCCGTATGGATGTCATCGATTTGATTGGGAAGCAACCAAATCAAGGTATTACAGGAAATGGACCAAAATTACACGATTATTTGAAGGAGATGAATCAGGCGACTTTTGGTGATAAAAATCTGCTGACTGTAGGAGAAACTTGGGGCGCAACACCTGAAATTGCGAAACAATATTCTAACCCAGCCAATAAAGAGCTCTCGATGGTATTCCAATTTGAACATATCGGTTTAGATGAAGCTGAAGGAAAAACCAAGTGGGATTTGATGCCACTAGAGATTCCAAAATTAAAGGAGGTCTTTAGTAAATGGCAAACAGAATTAGGAAATGAAGGCTGGAATTCACTCTTTTGGAATAACCATGATCTGCCAAGGATTGTCTCACGTTGGGGTAATGATAAAGAATACCGTGTAGAATCGGCTAAAATGCTAGCTATTCTCCTACATATGATGAAAGGAACTCCGTACATTTATCAAGGAGAAGAAATTGGCATGACCAATAAACCTGTAAATGATATTGAACAAATTGATGATATTGAAAGTCGAAATATGTATTTTGAGAGATTGGAGGAAGGTTACAGTAAGGAGGATATTCTTCATTCAATCAACGCAAAGGGACGTGACAATGCACGTACACCGATGCAATGGAGCAATGAAAAATCAGCTGGATTTAGTGCAGGCCATCCTTGGTTAGCCATTAACCCTAACTATGAAAAAATTAATGTAGAGGCAGCCTTAGAGGATGAAAATTCCATCTTTTACACTTATCAAAAGTTGATTGCTTTACGTAAAGAAAACCCGATCATCGTCTGGGGCGAGTTCAAGCTAATTAAAAATACAGCAGAAGAAGTTTTTGCTTATATTCGATCTTACAAAGGTGAAAACTGGTTAATTGTGGCTAATTTCAGTACTAAGGAAAATCAATTTTCTTCCTCATATGAAGTAAAAGAGGAAGTAATTCATAACTATTCTGAGGCTATTGATAATGTGGAAGAAATTGTCCTCAAACCTTATGAAGCCTTTGTTGCTAAACTTAAATAAATTACAAACCACCTTACTTCAATCGGAGTAAGGTTTTTTTGTGCATCTTTTAACAGAAAAACATTTACATTTAAATTGTTGACAAATGAAAAAGAATTACTTATAATAAAAGAAAGCGTTATCAAAATATTGACAGATAATTTAAGGAGAGTAGATATAATGAAATTTGGAATGATCGGTCTTGGAAAAATGGGCTACAACTTAGTACAAAATGCTGTGGATCATGGTATCGAAGTGGCGGCTTTTGATCAAAATGAAGCGATTGCGCATGAAGCAGAAAAATATTCTGAAAAAATAACCGCAGCTCATAGCTTGGAAAATCTTTTAAGTAAACTTCCAAGTCCTAAGATAGTATGGGTAATGTTGCCAGCCGGAGAAGCGACAAATTCAACAATTGAACAGCTTTCTGAACAACTCTCTGCGGGCGACATTCTTATTGATGGCGGAAATTCTAATTATAAAGACAACTTGAAGCAAAATGAAGAACTTAAAAAGAAGGGGATTCACTTTTTCGATGTTGGAACTTCGGGAGGAATGGCTGGTGCACGTTCTGGCGGAAATTTTATGATTGGTGGAGATGACGAGGCATCTTGGAAAGTTCTTGAACCACTATTTAAAGCCTTGGCGCAAGAGAACGGTTATCTCTATACTGGAAAATTAGGGAGCGGGCATTATCTCAAAATGATTCACAATGGGATTGAATATGGCATGATGCAGGCTATTGCTGAAGGCTTTGAAATTTTGGAAGCTTCACCTTATGATTATGATTACGAGGCGGTAGCAAAACTATGGAATCATGGTTCGGTTATTCGTAGCTGGTTGATGGAATTGGCTGAAGCACAGTTTGCTCAAGACCCAAAATTAGAAGATATTGCAGGAAAAGTTGCAGCTTCGGGTGAAGGAAAATGGACAGTGGAAGAAAGTCTAGATTTAGAAGTCCCTGCCCCAATCATTGCTCTCTCACTCATGATGCGAAATCGTAGTTTACAAGAAGATACAATGACAGGGAAAGTTGTTGCTGCCTTGCGTAAAGGTTTTGGTGGACATGCAGTAGTAGAAAAGTAAGGAGAAAAAATGGAATATTTGATTGGTCTTGACCTAGGGACGACTGCAACTAAGGCAGTTCTCTTTAAAAAAGACGGAGAAATCGTGGCTAGTAGCAGTCATGGCTATAAACTTCATCGGGATTCGACAGGAATGGCAGAAGAATCCCTGGAAGACATTTTCGAAGCTGTTTTGATTACTATTCGTGAGGTTTCAATTCATCTAGAAGAGGAAGATGAGCTCTTAGCTGTATCTTTCAGTACACAACTGCACTCACTTATTGCTTTTGACCAAGAGTGGCAACCTTTGACAAGAGTGATTACGTGGGCAGATACACGAGCAGTTGCTTGTACAGATGAACTGAAGTCTTCAGGACAAGGTTTTGAAATTTATCAACGAACAGGAACACCGATTCATCCGATGGCGCCACTCTCAAAACTTTTATGGCTAGCAAGTGAACGCCCAGAAGTTTTTGAAAATGCAACGCACTATCTTGACTTGAAAGGTTATATTTTCTATCGTCTCTTTAAAACGAACAAGATGGACTTGTCGGTTGCAACTGGAACAGGAATTTTTAATATTCATGAGTTGAACTGGGACAAGGAAGTTCTAAAACTCGTGAAAGTTTCCCAACAGCAACTTCCACAAGTCGTTGAACCTTATGAGATTGAAGAGGGAATGCCTTCAGAATTTGCCAAGAAGATGGGCATTCCTGAGACAACTAAGTTTGTCTGGGGCGCAGGAGATGGTCCACTTTCTAATCTTGGTGTTAACGCCATTAAACCAGGAGTAGCTGCAATTACTATTGGGACTTCAGGCGCGATTCGTGTGGTAACAGACAAGCCACGTGTCGATGCTAAAGCACGGACATTTACCTATGCTTTGGATAAGGAACATTGGGTAGTTGGAGGTCCAGTTAACTCTGGTGGCGATGTTTTCCGTTGGATAAGAGATCAAATTTTCGATGAGGAATTAAACTTTGACGAAATTACTGAGATTGCCGCGCAGATAGAGGCGGGAGCAGAAGGTCTGCTTTTCCATCCTTATTTGGGCGGGGAACGTGCTCCTCTTTGGGATGCTAATGCCAGAGGCTCCTTCTTTGGCTTAAACCATGGACATAATCGGGATCATATGGCCCGCGCCGTTTTAGAGGGTGTAATGTTCAATCTTTACATGGTGGCTCTAAGTTTGATTGAAGTGACAGGAGATTTAAAGCAAATCCAAGCAACAGGCGGATTTGTCAGTTCAGAGTTATGGACACAAATTTTAGCTGATATTTTTGAACAACCAATTAATGTGCCAGAAAGCAAGGAAGCAGGCTGTTTAGCAGCTGTGGTAATGGCAGAAAAAGCCTTAGGATTGATTGATGATTTGGGTGTTGTTGAGCAAATGATCGGATCTAATGCAACCTACAAGCCTAACAGTAAGAATTTTAAAGCTTATAGAGAATTATCAATCATTTTTGTACAATTGGCCCGTAGTTTTGAAGAAAGTTATAAGGCTATAGCTGACTATCAGCGTAAATAAAAGTTAGGAGATTTTTATGGATTTACTTATCGTTTTGGTCGGAGTATTGATCTTGCTTTTCTTGATTGGGAAAGCTAAGTTGAATACTTTTGTCTCTCTGGTTATCGTTTCCTTTATTGTTGCGATGCTTCTTGGGATTGATTTAGCAAAGATTCCAACTTCTATCGAAACAGGGATTGGCGGGCAGCTCGGTCATTTAGGAATTATCTTTGGGTTTGGAGCCATGCTTGGCCGCTTGGTCTCAGATGCCGGCGGTGCCTATCGTATTGCGCACACGCTGATTGACAAATTTGGGAATAAAAGGATTCAGCTTGCTGTTGTTTTAGCTTCCTTTATCATTGGAATCGCACTTTTCTTTGAAGTCGGTATGGTTCTTTTAATTCCAATTATCTTTGCGATTGCTGCAGAACTCGCTATTCCAATTCTCTATTTGGGTATTCCGATGGTTGCAGCTCTGTCTGTGGCCCATGGCTTCCTCCCCCCTCACCCTGGACCTACAGCCATTGCAGGTGTTTACGGGGCAAATATGGGCTTAGTCCTTTTTTACGGTTTTATTATTGCCGTACCTACAGTTCTCATCGCAGGACCTCTCTTTACAAAATTTGCGAAAAAGATGGTACCGGATGCTTTCTCAAGAAAAGGCAATCTGTCAACAGTTGGAGAATATAAAGAGTTCAGACTTGAAGAAACACCCTCTTTCTTGTCAGCAACGCTTACCTCACTTATGCCAGTTCTTTTGATGGCCATTTCTACTTTATACGTGATGGTGGCACATGGAGGCAAAACACCAAAAAATCCAAGTGCGCTAGATAATATAGTTGCTTTTATTGGTAGCCCGGATGTGGCAATGCTTCTTTCACTACTTATCGCTATCTTTACCATGGGTATTTTCCGTAAGATTCCAATGAAGCGTTTAATGGCATCAGCAGAAGCTTCTATTAAACAGATTGCCATGATGCTCCTAATTATTGGTGGTGGTGGTGCCTTTAAACAAGTCCTTATTGATGGTGGAGTGGGTGACTCAGTTGCTCAAATCTTCCAAGGTAGCCGTCTGTCACCCTTGATTTTAGCTTGGTTAATTGCTGTTGTTCTACGTTTAGCTTTGGGTTCTGCCACAGTAGCAGCCTTAACTGCAGCTGGACTCGTTTTACCTTTAATGGCAGCTACAGGTACAAATCCGGCTTTGTTAGTTATTGCTACAGGCGCAGGCTCACTTTTCTTTAGTCATGTCAATGACGCAGGCTTCTGGATGTTTAAAGAATATTTCAATCTTACAGTTAAAGAAACGCTGTTAACATGGTCGCTTTTAGAAACATTAATTGCCATTGTTGGGCTTGTTGGTGCTCTTATATTGAATATTTTTGTATAATAAAAAAGCCATTAGAGAGATTCTAATGGCTTTTTCTTATAGGCTTTTCGTTTTAGTAACGAAGTCTTTTGTTTTCATACTGGAAATCTTTTTAACTCCAAGGCCAGTAAAAGCGCTGATAAGAGAAAAGACAGGGGAGAACAAACTAAAGAAGACAAAAGGTAAGTAAGTCAGAGTTGGTACGCCGAAAGTACTGGCAACGAAACTCCCTGCAATTCCCCAAGGAATAAGGTAGTTGATGACTGTTCCGCCATCCTCAAGCGTACGTCCCAAGACAACGGGGTCAAGATTGGCTTTTTTGTAGACCTCTTTAAACGCGTTACCAGGAAGAATTACCGAAAGGAATTGCTCACCAATAAAGATATTTACACCGATACTAGTGAACAAGGTCGTTGTGATCAAACTCTTTGGTGAGGCCAGTTTATGTGCAACCCGGTCCATGACTGTCGAAACAAGTCCTGTTTTCATGAGGAGACCGCCAAGAGATAAGGTAAGAATGATGAGTGATACTGTTGGCATCATGCTTTCAATTCCGCCACGTGAAAGTAGGAGGTCAATTTCTTGATTTCCTGTTGCTGATTTAAAACCAGAATCAATCAATAAACCGAGGTCAGTAACTTTTGTATGTGGATTCTGAATAAATATCATTACTAAAGCGATACCAATATTCAAAAGAATAGTAAGGATAGCGGGGATTTTTTTCCAAGCACAAACAAACATGAGGAGGATAGGAATGAAGGCCCAGGCCGAAATTGAAAAATTAGCATGTAGAACTTTTGTGACTTCAGCAATCTTATCTAAACTGGTTGCTTGATTGCTGACACCTAACATAGCAAATAAGACTAAAGAAACCACAAATGCTGGAAGTGTCGACCACATAAGATTTTTGATGTGCTTAAATAAATCCGCATCCACAACGGCAGCAGTAAGGTTTGTTGATTCTGAAAGTGGAGACATTTTATCTCCGAAAACAGCACCAGAGACAATCGCCCCTACGATGAGAGCAGGATTGAGTCCGAGCGTTGCACCGATACCAAAGAAAGCAATACCGATAGTTGACATCACGGTAAAGGCACTTCCGACGGCACTCCCTACAATCGCACAGACAATGAAGACTGAAGGTACGAACCATTTGACACTGATAATATTAAAACCAAGAACCATCAGAGTAGGTATGATTCCAGCTTGAATCCATACAGCGATTAAGGAGCCTACTAAAATAAAGATAAATATTGGGATGATGCCAGGTTTTATTCCGGAGATTATGCCATCATGAATCGCATCAAAGGGCATACGTTTCGCAGACATGTAAATCATGACAATACCGATAGCAAACAAAATGGCAATATTTGGTGCAATCTTAAAGCCAATTACGGAAATGGCAATTGTTGCGATGACTAAAGTAAGCATGAGACAGGCTTCCATCATGCTGGGTTGTTTTATTTTTTTCATATATTTTTCCTTGTAGATTAACTTGTGTTTTGTAATTGTTTATGAACTTCTGTTAAACAATATCGGATAATTCCTCCACAGGATAAATAACTTATGTTCTGTGAGCTCATATCTTTCCTCCTTTTGAAATAAAAAATCGCCCTCAGCTTAAGAAGCTAAGGGCGAATTTCTCCACGGTACCACCTTATTTTTAAAACAGCGAGTGTTTTTCTTTATAATTTCAATTATTATTTTTTCTCAGCTCATTTTAGTGTAATTCAACAAATAGTTCTGATCGGTTCGCAGCAACCACCGACTTTCTGAACAAGAAAACTATTTCCTACTGGGTTAAAATGTTTTTTAGCTTATGTACAAGAATATATTAAAGTCTTTAATTTGTCAAAAATATTTACTCGAAGTATGGAAATATTCTGTATATTGATAATAATTTTATTTTTAAAAGGGGAACCTGTCGTAAATTCTTGCAAAAAAATCAAGGATTTGCTATAATCACTATAACCTTTAAGTGTGTCCAGAGAGGCAGGCAAGGTCAGAATCTTGAATGAACTTAATTAAAGTATATTATAGAGTATTTTCTGATACCTTCCCTAGCCCTTGGACTAGGGAATTTTTCTATATTGGAGTGTTTTATGGCAAAAAAAGAAATCATTGATGAAATCACAATGAAACGTGCGATTACACGTATTACTTATGAAATTATTGAACGAAACAAAGAATTGGATAAACTTGTTCTTATCGGAATTAAGACACGCGGTGTGTACTTGGCTCAACGAATCCAAGAGCGCTTGGCCCAGTTGGAAAATATCGATATGCCTTTAGGCGAACTTGATACACGTCCATTCCGTGATGATAAGAAAGCGACAGAAGATACAACAGAAATTAACGTTGATATTACAGGAAAAGACATTGTCTTAGTAGACGACGTGCTCTATACTGGTCGTACGATTCGTGCAGCGATTGATGGGTTAGTTGACCGTGGACGCCCTGCGCGTGTTCAGTTAGCAGTCTTAGTGGATCGTGGCCATCGTGAATTGCCGATTCGTGCGGATTATGTTGGAAAAAATATTCCCACGTCCCAAGGTGAAGAAATTATCGTCAACATGTCAGAAGTTGATGGTGAAGATAGCATCTTAATTAAGAAAGAAGAGGCTTAATTGTGTCCAGTAATACAGATATTCTTTTAAAAGTTGACGAAAAACCGAAAGGCGGTCAATGGTTTGGCCTTTCTTTCCAACATCTTTTTGCCATGTTTGGCTCAACGGTTTTAGTTCCAATCCTCGTAGGTATTGATCCTGCAATTGCCTTGCTTAGTTCTGGTTTAGGAACTTTAGCACATATGTCGGTGACACGGTTTAAAGTCCCAGCTTATATGGGTTCAAGTTTTGCTTACATTGGGGCAATGCAACTTCTGATGAAGCAAGGTGGAATGCCAGCAATTGCTCAAGGGGCTTTAACCGGTGGTTTAGTTTACTTACTTGTTGCCATTATTGTTCGTTTTGCTGGGCAAGGCTGGATTGACCGAGTTTTACCACCTATCGTTGTGGGTCCAATCGTTATGGTCATCGGTCTTTCCTTGGCGCCTGTAGCTATCAATGACTCCATGTATACTAATCCAGGAGCGATGACAGGATATAGTTTGCCTTTCTTAGCTATTTCTATGATTACTGTCATGGCAATCGTTATTTTCAGTATCTATGGTAAAGGCTTCCTATCTGTAGTTCCGATTTTGCTCGGTATTGTCACCGGATATATCGCAGCCATCATCATTGGAAAAGTAACTGGTCAAAGCATTGTGGACTTTTCAAATGTTTCCCAAGCAAGCTGGCTCTCGCTTCCTACAATGGAAATACCATTCCTAAGTTATAAATGGGCCTTTTATCCGTCTGCAATCTTGACAATGGCACCCATTGCCTTTGTTACAATGACAGAGCACTTTGGACATATTATGGTTTTGAATTCCTTGACAGGCAAGGATTATTTTAAAGAACCAGGACTTGACCGTACTTTAGCGGGTGATGGTGTAGCACAAGTTATTGCCTCATTCATCGGTGCACCCCCAGTAACTTCATATGGTGAAAATATCGGTGTTATGGCTATTACGAAGATACATTCGATCTATGTTATCGCTGGCGCCGCTGTTCTTGCGGTAGTAGTCAGCTTCATCGGGAAATTGACAGCCTTGCTAACTTCTATCCCAAGTCCGGTTATCGGTGGAGCTTCCATCGCCCTCTTTGGAGTTATTGCAGCGAGTGGTTTGAAAATTATTGTTGAAAATAAAATCAACTTTGATATCAAACGTAACTTGTTAATTTCAAGTGTCGTACTGGTTATTGGTATTGGAGGTATGGTTCTTGATATCACGCAAAATCTACAAATTTCATCTGTAGCTATTGCAACAATTATTGGTATTGTGCTTAATCTGGTTTTGCCAGAGGAAGCTTAATATAGCGATTTGCTCTTTAAAGGACAAATCACAGTCGTTCATTAACATTTTTAAAAATCATGCTACAGAGAGAGCATGATTAGGGTAAAGGAGACCTATAATGTCAGTAACAAATGGTTTAGTAAGCTTGTCACATTTAACAAGCATGGAAGTGTTGTCAACAGAAGAAGTTATGGCTTTGATCAAACGTGCTTCCGAGTTTAAGAAGGGAACAGCAAAATTTGAAAATGATCGTCAAATTTTCACTTCTAATCTGTTCTTTGAAAACAGCACACGAACACATAACTCTTTCCATATCGCTGAACGTAAATTAGGCTTAGATGTGCTTGAATTTGATGTTGGAACAAGTGCATTGAGCAAAGGTGAGACACTGTACGATACAATTTTAACCTTAGATGCACTTGGCGTTGAAGTTTGTGTGATTCGCTCTTCTGAGGAACATTACTACGATCAGTTGATCAATTCAGATAATATCCATTGTGCCATTGTAAATGGTGGTGATGGAAGTGGACAACATCCAAGCCAATGTTTGCTGGATTTGATGACGATTTACGAAGAATTTGGGAAATTTGAAGGTTTAAAAATTGCCATCTCTGGTGATTTAACTCATTCTCGTGTTGCCAAATCAAATATGATGATGCTTCAGAAATTAGGGGCTCAAATCTATTTCACTGGACCTGAAAAATGGTACAAGGAAGAAGAATTCGGTGCTTATGGTAGTTATGCGCATCTGGATGATATCCTCCCAGAACTTGATGTGCATATGTTACTCCGTGTTCAATACGAACGCCATACAGCTGGAGATATTATTTCCAAAGAAGATTATCATGAACGCTATGGTTTAACCGTAGATCGTGCCGAAAAACTGCGTGATACAGCTATTATTATGCACCCTGCGCCAGTAAATCGTGATGTTGAAATTGCGGATAGCTTAGTAGAATGTGCGAAAAGCCGTATCGTCCAACAAATGACCAACGGTGTTTACACTCGTATGGCTATTTTAGAAGCAGTATTACGTGACTAAGCGAAGAATTATTGGAGGAATCTATGAAGCGACTGTTAATATTAGAAGATGGAACCATTTTTGAAGGGCAAGCAATTGGTGCCAATACAGATATCACTGGAGAACTTGTTTTTAGTACTGGAATGACCGGTTATCAAGAATCCATCACTGATCAATCTTATAATGGGCAAATCTTGACCTTTACTTATCCATTGGTTGGAAATTATGGAGTTAATCGAGACGACTACGAATCAATTCATCCAAGCTGTAAAGCAGTCGTGGTGAGTGAAGCAGCACGCCGTCCATCAAACTGGCGTATGCAGATGTCACTGGATGAATTCTTAGAAGCTAAAAATATCCCAGGTATTTCAGGTATTGATACACGAGCTCTTACGAAAATTATACGTCAACATGGCACTATGAAGGCAGCTTTGGTTAATGCTAAAGATGAAATAGAGCACCAAATGAGTCAACTTAAAGCAACGGTTTTACCTAATAATCAAGTGGAAAAAAGCAGCACTTTAACAGCATACTCTTCCCCAAATACAGGAAGAAAAGTAGTCGTTGTTGACTTTGGTCTTAAACATTCAATTCTACGTGAATTATCAAAAAGACATTGCGACATTACTGTCGTACCCCATAGTACGACTGCGGAAGAAATTTTAGAGATGAATCCAGATGGCGTCATGCTCACTAATGGACCTGGGGATCCAACAGATGTACCACAAGCTGTCACAATGATTCAACAGATTCAAGGTAAAGTTCCGATTTTTGGAATTTGTTTGGGGCACCAACTCTTCAGTCTAGCAAATGGCGCAACAACTTACAAGATGAAATTTGGGCATCGTGGCTTTAACCATGCTGTCAGAGAAATTGCAACAGGTCGAATTGACTTTACTAGCCAAAACCATGGTTATGCTGTGTCCGCAGATGATCTACCAGAAGATCTTTTGGTTACACATGTAGAAATAAACGATGCATCCATTGAAGGGGTACGCCACAAACGCTATCCAGCCTTTTCGGTGCAATTTCACCCAGATGCGGCTCCTGGCCCACATGATGCAAGTTTTTTATTTGATGACTTTATGGATATGATGGATGAATATTAAAATTAAAAAACAGCTGAAAAGGCTGTTTTTTTAATAAATCATAAAGTTTAAGATTGTATTCTTTTATAAAAGTTGATATAATTTTATCTATAAAACAAAAAGGACATTTTTATGAAAATTTCTAAAACATATTCTATTACTCTGATCGCTTTAGGAGCCGCGATTATTGCAGTACTTTCTCCTTTGGCTATTCCTGTGGGGATTGTACCCATAACACTTCAAACTTTAGCTATTGGGCTTATTGCAACGCTGCTACAGCCTCGTGAGAGCTTTTTTGCATTACTGATTTACCTCGTTTTAGGAGCAGTTGGTTTGCCTGTTTATGCAGGAGGAGCATCAGGAATTGGCGCTTTATTTGGTCCAACAGGTGGATTTTTATTCTCCTTTGTACTCGTAGCACCTCTCCTTTCGTACTTTTTACAGAAGACTCAACGCAAATTTTTCTCTATTTTATTGACAAATCTTCTAGCTCAGTTTTTGATTCTTGTATTTGGTACCGTATGGCTGAAATT
>NZ_KQ968939.1:240008-247272 GCF_001578715.1 Lactococcus sp. DD01
GCACCTTGGGGAACAGCCTTTGGTATTGGTTTTGCTCCTTTTATTTTAGGAGCAATTATTAAGGCGATGATTGTAGCAGTAGTTAGTGTTGCACTTCTCGATGTTCTTTTTAAAACCAATCCTTATTTTTCCAAATAATAATTTATAAAAAGCTTTCCAAATTATTGGAAAGTTTTTTTTAGATAAAGAAAGGTGCTTTGTATTAGCCAAGCTTTATCTTATTTTCTCATAGAATTAATATATAATTTTTATTATGAGAAATAAAATAACTCAAAAATATCGGAAGAGTCTCGTTGTACAGAAGAATAAGTCACTTCCTATTTTCTTATTTAAAGAATACAGGAGGAAAGTATGATTAAATTTTACTATAGACAAGGCTGCGGTTCTAGCCAAAAAGCAAAGTCATGGTTTGAAAAGTATAAAATAAATGTAGATATGAAAAGAATTGGTGAAATTTCTAAGCAAGACTTGCAAAAAATTTTATCCTATATGGATGGAGGAATTGAGACGATTACTAAACGGTCGAGCATGAGTAATCCACAGACACAGAATAGTTTAGAAATGCTTTTAGAAATGAATCTGGACGAAGGTCTAGAATATTTATCTCGGAATGCATACCTACTTCGTTCACCGATAGTTTTAGATGAGAATAAAGTCCAAGTTGGTTATAACATGGATGATTTACGTCAATTCTTCCCAAGAGAGTACCGCAGGTTAGAACTAGCTACAGACCAAGGTTTTATCTAAAATTAAAAGAAGAATTGGAACGAACAAAATGAAAAAATTTTGGAAAAAAGTAGAAGAGGGTATGGAATATTTTGTTTATATCTTGTTTATCATTATGTTCTCAATCTTATTGGGATTTATTTGGCATATTATCCCTTGGATATGGGTAAAATAAAAAAAGAGACTCAACGCTGTGTCTCTTTTTTTATTACTTCTTGGAAGACTGTTTTATTGACAGTCTTTGAGCTTTCAGCAATCCGGTAAAGGGCGTTACGCTGCAACAACTGTATCTTAGGTAGGAGAGATTGTCCATCTTTTAGATAAGTGCTAACCAGCTTATTAGGATCAAAGTCAATATCATCAGGAGGAAAGGAAATTAAACTTGAACCAAGATAGTCCTTCGTTGAAAGTATTCCTTCTTCAATATGATAGGTTCTTGCTTGTGGCTGTCCATTACTAAAGAAGGCAATTACAGCATTGTAAGCTACTTTTTTAGTTAAACCGTAGCGTTTGTCCTTATAGCGTAGCAATGCGCTGAGAAGAAATTCCTGAGCTTCTAAGGGCATGAGTTGCGGTTGATAATGGAGTTGTACCAGAATTTCTTCACTTATCTTATGAAAACCTGTAATCCCGACTAAAAAGCCATTGGGACTCACATAAAATTTTTTAAAATGCGTACGAATAGCTTGATCATTTTCGGTAATTTGCCCATCTGAAAGCACAGAAATAAAATCCTTAGTGAGTGCTAAATTAAGAAAACTCATTTATTTTACGAACATCGCATCGCCAAAGCTGAAGAAGCGATAGTGCTCATCAATTGCATGTTGGTAAGCTTCAAGGATAAAATCTTGCCCCGCAAAAGCAGCAACCAACATAACAAGTGTTGATTTTGGCAAGTGGAAGTTAGTGTTGAAAGCATCAACGACTTTCCATTGATAGCCAGGTTTGATAAAGATATCTGTCCAGCCAGAATCTGCTTGAATATCTCCATTAAATTTTGTTCCAATCGTTTCCAATGTACGGATAGATGTTGTACCGCAAGCAATGACACGATGTCCAGATGCTTTAACAGCACGAAGTGTTGCCGCAGCCTCTTCCGACAATTGATAGAATTCACTATGCATATGGTGTTCTTCAATATTATCAACGCTCACGGGACGGAAAGTACCCAAACCGACATGTAAAGTAAGTTCCACAACATGAACACCCTTAGCACGAATCTTGTCTAATAGCTCAGGTGTGTAATGTAAGCCGGCGGTTGGTGCTGCAGCAGATCCGTTTTCTTTTGCAAAGACGGTTTGATAACGTTCTTGATCTTCTAGTTTTTCATGAATATAAGGCGGAAGTGGCATTTCGCCTAAACTTTCTAAAACTTCAAGGAAGATACCATCGTAACTAAATTCAACGATACGTCCGCCATGTTCCAATTCTTCAACAACTGTTGCTTTTAAACGTTCATCGCCAAAAGAAAGTTCTTGACCAATGCGCATCCGTTTTGCGGGCTTAGCTAAAGTTTCCCACCGATCACCTTCAGTGTTCTTAAGAAGGAGAAGTTCAACATGTCCTTGAGTTTCTGGCTTAACACCATAAAGACGTGCAGGAAGGACACGGGTATTATTGAGGACAAGGGCATCACCAGGATTAAGCTCATCCACAATATCATAGAAGTGTTTATCTTCCATAGAATGGCTTTCTTTATCCAAGACTAAAAGCTTTGACTCAGAACGCTTTTCAAGAGGTGTTTGGGCGATAAGTTCTTCTGGTAAGTTAAAATCAAAATCATTAATGTTCAAAATATATTTTCTACTGCTTTCTTAAATTTTTAATTTTCCTATATTATTGGATCCCTATGAAAAAGATACTTTTTCGAAAGAAGAAGAACTTTATCGTGTAATGATGACCCCTAATATAAAAAATTTATAATATAGATTTCCAATCTCTTCCTATGAAAAGTAGAGAACAGATAACAACAATATTATATCACAAATGAAAAGCTTAGATTAATCTTGCTTCTTTTTATAAAAATGATCTTTGTTTTGAAAAAATATCTCCCATCAAATCCCGAAATAAAATAGAAAACATGGGAAAAATAAATAACTATAAAAATTTAATTTGAAAAATAAACAAAAAGCTATCAGGTAAAGATAGCTTTTTACTTTTTACAGATTAATTCTTGTTTTTAGAGTGGAAATAAGCATCAAGTGTTTTTTTAAAGAATTCACGATCTTTCTCTTCGATTATTTCCTTTTTATAGAAAAGGGCCTCATCAATCAGGCGATCAAGGTTAAGAGAAAGTTTGTTTTTATAGGTAGTATCAATATCAGATTTTTCAACTCCCAAAATATCGGCCATTTTTTGAATTACACCTTGTGAAGGTGTAATTCGCATATTAAGGTAATCTGATAAAGTAGAAGGTACTATCCCAATTTTAGAAGCAAAATCTTTCTGCTTTATACCGCTCATCTGAAGATACTTTTTAATATTAGCTGCGATAATAGCGCGATGTTCTTGAGTATCCATTTCTTTATTATAGCGTTAAATATAGTATCAATCAAGAAAAATAGTCTAGATAGTCCTTGAATATTCACTAATAACGTATTGTAATAAGAGTATTGTGTTAATTTATGTTCAAATGAAGAAAAGAGGTCTTTATGCAACAGAATTCTTTAAAAGGTTGGAGAGAAAAAGAAGGTTTGTCAAAGAAATTACTAGCAGATAAATTGAATTTGACTATAGCTGAAGTTGAAGAATTAGAAAAAGACTCCTCTCGAATTTCTAAAGAAACGTTGGAAAGAACCCTTGCTTTATTTAATATCACTTATGATGAAATTATTCTAGGTAAAACCGAAAATCATTAGAAATCATACAGTAAAAATACGCTCAAAACGTATTTTGTTACGATTTAATTAAATATTTTAAAGTATGGGACATAGGGTAGAAATGTCAAGGGAGAATGGATACACGTGAAGAACAGCAAAATAAAAGCCGAGTATTTGTCGAAGAAATTTGAGATGCTGCCGGTGAAAGATACACGGAACAAGGCAAAATCTTTAATAGGCGCAAATGAAAAAAGTCAGAAAGATTTTTGGGCTTTACGTAATGTAAGCTTTGAAATACTTGAAGGAGAGTGTGTCGGAGTCATTGGGCTGAATGGTGCAGGAAAATCAACACTTTCTAATATCATTAGCGGTCAAATTGCGCAAACTACAGGACAAGTTGAAATTAATGGTGACGTTTCGATTATTGCAGCTAATGCAGGCATGCAAAACAATCTTTCTGGACGTGAAAATATCCGTCTGAAGGGCTTGATGGTCGGTATGAAAAATAAGGAAATAAAAGCCAAGATGCAGGATATTATTGATTTTTCTGAACTTGGACCTTTTATTGACCAACCCGTTAAAACGTATTCCTCAGGTATGAAGGCAAAACTGGGTTTTTCTATCATGGCACATCAAGATCCTGACATTATGATTATTGATGAAGGACTCTCTGTTGGTGATAAAACCTTTGTTGACAAATCGAAAAAGAAAATGTTTGAATTTCGGGACCAAGGGAAAACAATCTTGATGGTTTCACATGATATGCGCACGGTTAAAGAGTGGAGTGATCGCGTTATTTGGTTGAATTACGGAGAAGTCAAGGCATATGGAACACCAGAGGAGGTTATACCAGAGTATGAAAAGTTTGTCCGTTGGTTTAAATCCTTATCAAAAAAAGAACAAGAAGCTTATAAACAAGAACAACGTCAAGCCCAATTTGACTACTCTGTTGAGGAGTTAAAAAAAGAAATTATCAGTCAAAGTTCTTCGAAAAGTCGTCGTGTTAATCGTGAAGTGACCCAAAGTTTGAAAAAGAAGAAAGACAATCACAAACTATCTTTCTTCTCAAAAATAGTAGTGGCACTCTGTATACTGGTTTTTCTCTGGATTACTCTCGTTTCTTTGAGTAACACGACATTGAAAAAATCAGTCCAACACCCCGTAAAATTTTTCTCACAAAACCTTTTTAAACCGAAGGATGTATCTAGTAAAAATAAACAAAGGAATAAAACAACAGTGAGTTCTACAGATGTTTCTTCAAGCTCAGAAAATGAAGATGCTACTTCTCAACCTACTCCGGAATTAAGCACAAGTGAAACTGTTGCAAGTACAAGCGAGGCAGACACAGCGACAAGTTCATCAGAGGAAACAACATATGTGATTCAAGCGGGGGAATCGCTAGGAAGTATCGCTGAAAGTAAAGGCTTAACTGTGGATGCAATTCAAGCGGTTAATCCAGGAATTGACTTTGATGTTATCCGACCAGGTCAAACTATAAATTTACCAACAACAGCAGCCGATGCAACCACAGAGCAACCAGATGGAGGGGTAATTCAATAATGAAAGATGCTATTCTTTACCTTAAAGAGCAGATTAAATATTTTCCTATAGCTATCAATTTATCAAAATACAGTACCAAAAGCACGTCGATGCAAAATAAGTTTGGACGCATATGGGAAATTTTGGATCCTCTAGTACAACTTGCCATCAACTATATTATTTTTGGCGTATTGATGAACCGCTCGGCTCCAGATGGTCTTCCCCCACTGCCTTGGATGTTTATTGGTATGGGCGTATATTCTTTTATGCAGCATGTTATTGTAACTGGAGCAAAGAGTGTTTCTACACAATTTAAAACGACTGCGAAAATGAAATTCCCTGTAAGCATTATGCCTACAGCATCAATGTTTGGCTTTTTAACAGAATTATACATCATGGTGGGAATGGGATTAATTATTGCAATGTTTTCAGGCTACTATCCATCCATGTATTGGTTGCAATTGCTATATTACTTCCCCATGTTGATTATTTTTTCCTTAGCAATGTCACTTTTATGTTCTTCAATCGAAGTTGTATTTCCTGATTTTAAATTCTTTTTGAATTATATCTTTAGATTTTTAATGTATGGATCAGGTGTCATTTTTTCATTGGATCATTTTAAAATTATTCCTCAATTTTTGATTCAATCACAATTGATTAATCCTTTTTATTATCTAATAGAAGGGTATAGGGATATAGCATTTGGGAGAGCCTGGTTTTGGGAAAAAGGGATGTATAATGTGGGCTTTATACTTCTTATGATTGCAATTTTAATCATTGGATCCAATTTACATATGAAAATTAGAGATAGAATATCAGATTATATTTAAGCAAGAAGGGGAGTGAGAAAGAAAAATGAAAATATCAGTAATTGGGTACAATATATTTGGTATAGGAGGCACGTCAAGAAGTAATTTAAATACGCTTTATGAATTTTATAAGGACGAAGAAAATGAATTAAATTACTATAATTTTTGTGATTTTAGTATACATGATAGAGTAGAGCTAATTTTACGTGAGCCTTTTATGAGTTCTGTAAATTTGAAAAATCTTGATGAGCTATTTGATATCGATTATGATGAAAATGATAAAAGCTTATATTTCATAACTCGAGAAAGTTTTTTTGCTATTGGTAGGTTTCTTAGAATGCAAAGACCAAATTCAATTGTTTTAGGTGAAATCCATGCCCCTCTTTTATATCTAAGTGATGAATTAAAACTTGAATTACCCTATTTTTCATATATAAGGGTTGCAACAGAGGGGATAAAAAAAGACTTTATTCAAAGGTTTTCTTTTGATAGAGTTTTTTCTCAAAGAGTTAGTTTATGCCATATTATAGATACGGAATGTAAATCTAATAACTTAACACATAATTTTGCAGTTGTTTCTCGTTTTTCGGAAAGAGAAAAGGATATAGCCTATTCAATAAAATTAATGGATTATATTATTAATTATTTAGGAAATAAAGATATTTGTTTTTATATTCAAGGAGAAGGTATTGGAGAAGTTTTATATAAAAACTTAATAGCGTACTATGATCTAAAAAAAAATGTATTTATAAATAGAGCACTACCTAGTAACTATATTTATCTATCAACTTCACCATTAGAAACCCTGGGCTATTCCATTATTGAATCTATTGCTGATTCAAAAATAGCTTGCGTTTATAAAGGTGATGATGGTGTAATATATGAGAATTTTTCTGAGGTTAAAGCAATAAGATGGCTGACTAAAGATATATTTGCGGATTCTGCTACTTTATTAGAAGCAACACAGTTATCATTGACTAGTACAGAGATGGCAGAAAGTCTTAACCAAATCATGACACCATCTAAAAGCTATAGTGAAAAAATTTTAGAGAATATAAAAGGAAAAAAACAAGCTTCTTATAGAAAAACTCCTCCTTTAACAAAAAAAGAAATACGTGACATCCAAAATGAAATTTCTAATTCAACTATACAGGACGAAGAAGTTTTTTCAAAATTACGAAAGCATTATTTAAAATTGAAAAAATATCCTGTTATTGGACGTATTATAAGTAATAAGACAATACGAATTACGGCTAAAAAGACAATTTTAAATCTCCAAAAAAATAAGAAAAAAAGCGTCAAAGTAAGAAATGATTGCTTTTTCTTTGAATCATTCCATGGGACGAATTTTTCTGGAGATCCCAAATACTT
>NZ_KQ968939.1:247734-271176 GCF_001578715.1 Lactococcus sp. DD01
CTTTGAAGCTGTCAGGACTGGTTCAAAATTATATTTAGATGCCTTTGCTCAGTCTAAATATATATTTATCAATGGAAACTCTTTAGACAGAGCAGGGAAGAATAAAGAACAAATTATTATTCAGACTTGGCATGGATTTCCAATAAAAAAAATGGTTGCTGATTTAGAAGATGTGCAACAGAGAGAAAAAGAGTTAATGGCATTTGTTCCACGAATGAAAAAATGGGACTATTTACTTACATCCTCAGATTTTCATAGCCAGCTTTTAAGTTCAGCCTTTCAATTGGGCAAAAATAATCATTTGAGAATTTTGAATTTAGGAACACCAAAAAATGGTTATCTAATAGAAAATAAGGAATCCATTCAAGAAAAAGAAAAGATTCACTTAAAGTATCTGAATAAACCAATAGACAGAGATAAGAAATATATTTTATTTTGTCCTACATGGAGAAAGTCTAAAAGGGAAGACATTACTTCCATTAATCTAAAAGAATTAATATCTGAATTACCAGAAGAGTATGAAATTATTGTTAAATTACATCCCTTAGAGAGTAATTTAAGGAGTCAGTATAGTAGTTTGGATAAGAGAATACATTGCTTCTTTAATGAGTTGGTAGATATACAGGAGCTTTATTTACTTTGTGATATTTTGATATCTGACTACTCGTCTGCAATATTTGATTTTGCACATACAGGCAAAAAGGTTATTTTACTTCAAGAAGACTCTGAATCTTATACTCGTCAAATTGGAATGTATTTTGATGCTGGGGAATTATTGAACCTTAAGGGGAGTAATTATACAGCAGTTAGCTTAGCTAGAGAAATTTTATTCAAAGAGAGTGAAGGAAGAATTAATTATGACTATAACAAGCTTATAACCAGTAAATTATTAAATGAAGATAAATATAATTCTGTACAAAGAATATTAGAAAAAATAGGTTTATAACAATGGAAACAAATAATAAATTACTAAATATTGTCTATTCTGAATCAATTATTGATTATAATTACGAAAAAATTGTTGTTGATTTGAAAGATAAAAGAAATATATTAGAGTTAAGTAAAAATAATTATAAGGTTTATGAAATTTATAAGGAATTAATATCACATGACTTTATGTTCTATTTTCATAGTGGAAATAAATCCTATTTTATAAAACGCAAGCTAATAAAAAATATTTGGAAAAGAAATGACTTAGTTCAATATGGAGATTTATTTTATACAATAGAGAAACCCCTAGAAAATAGAACTAATTCTTGGAGTCCTTTACGACTTATTGTTATGTTTTCTTCTATGACAGCCGATGAGTATTACTCACCTAATATTGGTCTAAGATGTTTTACCAAGAATTTTCCTAGTATACAAAAAAGTATTGTAAAAAATACTATGATAATGCGAATAATGGATTTGAACTTATCTCATGGAAGCCATTATATAAATACGGATAATTATCCTAATTTTGAAAATGATGTACAAGAATCTATTATTAATGTAATGTCTCAGTATAATATTCATAAAGATGATGTTGTTCTATATGGAGGTAGTAAAGGGGGAACAGGTGCTCTTTATCATTCATTACTTGGAGATTATAATTCTATAAGTATAGATCCAATTATATCCTTGCTTGAGTATAATGAAATGATGAAAGATAGTCATTATCTTAAAGGACTAAGAAAAGAATCAATATTGGAAGACTTAAAAGAACTTTCACGCAAAGACTTAGATTATGGCAAAATTATTATTGGAAGCCCAGCGATACCCTTTAACTATCGATTATTTTCTCAGTTGAAAAATGATAATATAAAAATACAGGATATTTTTGATGAGTCAATTAAGAGTCATCCAGACATCTCATCAAGCTGTATTTCAGAGCAAGTTACATATTTAAATAATTATTTCTTAAATAGTAATAATTATAAAAAACAAATGAAGAAAATTAAAAATATTTACGGGGAGATTGGTAATGTCTAACAGCAAAACGATTTTAGTCGCAGGTACCTTTGACATTCTCCACGAAAGCCATGTAGACATGTTACGCAATGCCAAGAACCTTGGCGATAAGCTTATCGTCATGCTTTCGACAGATGAATTCAATGCCCAAAAAGGGAAAAAAGCTTATCAAGAATATGCAACCCGTAAGTATATTTTGGAGTCTATCCGTTATGTGGACCTTGTGGTGCCTGAGCAATCTTGGGAGGACAAAGCACTCTATATCGATATGTTTGAGGTTGATATTTTTGTCATGGGTGATGATTGGAAAGGAAAATTTGACTTCTTGAAGGAGCAATTTCCTGAGTTGAAAATCATGTATTTCCCTCGGGGTAAAACTTCATCTTCAAGTATCAAACAAGATTTAGGGAAGATGTATATTTCTAATATTAAAGAATAAATGAACGATATAAAAAAGATTCTCTCAAAATTAGGATTGGTTATTAATCCGCTTAAATTAATAAAACTATTGAAACAAGTTGATTATTTATTCAAGCATCACCAAAATAATTACCCTCATGATCGCAAGGCAACCGACTTATATTTGAAAATTGATAGTAGCATGTATACTTTTCAGGGAAAGAAGTTTTCTAAAGTAGAAAAACTACCTGAGGTGTGCAGTTTAATAACTTTAAGTGAAGTATCTATAACTAAAAGCTTAGCAATTTTAGGAAAAACGGAACAAACAGATATTAATGCTTTATTAAAAGCTTTAAGTAAAGTAAAAAATACAGATACTTTTCAAAAAGTGATTGATGAAATTTCAGAAGATTTTTCTACAAATTTATCACTGAATCAGTTCGTTAAAATAGTAGGGAAAAAATTTATTTAGAGTGTAATGAAAGGGACAATATTGATTTTATTAGCGAGACTAAGATTATTTTTTATAAGAACAATAATGTACCCCTTTCTGTTTATTTTAGGAGTAGTTTTTAAGACAAATTCAAAGATTATTTTGTTGATCTCATTTAATGGAAAGTCCTACTCGGATAATCCACGCTATCTGTTTGAATATATGAGAGATTCGGAACAGTTTTCTGATTATCAACTCATCTGGGCTTTCCAAAAAAAACAAGTCATAGCAGGAGCAAAAACGGTAAAATTTAACTCGCTTCAATATTATTATTATCTTTCTAAAGCCAAATATTGGATCTTCAACTCCAAAATGGCACCTTATTATTATAAGAAGTCAGACCAAGTTTACTTACAAACTTGGCATGGCGTTCCCTTGAAGCGATTAGGGCATGACATCATAGATAATGGTTCAACTTATTATCGAAGCAAACAAAGCTACAAACAGATGGTAAAGTCCTATGATAAGGACCGGAGGCATTGGGATTATCTTATCGCTTCTAGTCCCTTCTCGGCTCAGGTATTTGAAACGGCATTCGCTTTTCCGCAGCCAAAAATGCTCCATATTGGTTACCCGCGTGTTGATTGTTTGGTGCATCCAGATCCTGTAAAGATCGCAGAATTAAAGAGGAAGTATCATTTGCCAACAAATAAAAAAATAATTCTTTATGCTCCAACATGGCGAGATAATGCTTATAGTAATACAGGCTACACCTTTGAATTAAAGGTCGATTTTTACAAATGGAAAAGGGCGCTTGGAGAAGGCTACATTGTTTTGTTTAAACCGCATTACTTGATTTGTAGCACTTACCATATCCCTCGTTATTTAAAGAATTTTGTGCTTTTCATGGATCCAAATCAGGATATTAACGAGGCTTACTTGGTGAGTGATGCCCTGATTACAGACTATTCAAGTGTGTTCTTTGATTATGCACAACTTGGAAGACCGATTTACTTTTATATGTACGATCTTGAATATTATGCTGAAGAATTACGAGGATTTTATCTCAAAGTCCCTGATGATTTACCTAATGATGTCGTAAAAACAGAAGAAGAACTCCTAAAAATGATTAAAGATGATTGTTTTGACTACCAAAGGTTGCTCGCTTTTAACGAGAGATTTAATCCGTGGAATGATGGCAGTGCTTGTGAAAAAATTGTAAGTGAGGTTTTTAGTGAAACTTAAATCTATCGTGTTGACCATCATTTTGGCACTCTTCTATCCTTTTACTTTTCTTTTTCGTGTGCATCAGAACCGTATCACTTTCATTTCGCTTGAGCATGATAACCTATCCAAGGATTTCAAAATTCTGCATGATGAGTTAAGCGCAAAGCAAGAATACGAGATAAAAACTCTACTTTTCAAGTTCCAGCCCACTTTCCTAGGACAACTCCAGTATGGACTGGCTTGTATCCAGCAACTTTTCGCTCTTCAAAGTTCAAAACTGGTGATCATTGACTATAACAACTTTGTCATTTCCAAGTTTCCCCATCGTAAAGAAGTCAAAGTCCTAGAGATTTGGCACGCCACTGCAGCTCTAAAAAACTTTGGCAACTGTGTCCAAAGGGATTACGAAATTAAAAACTACGATTATACTATCGCCAACTCCGACTTTTACAAAGGAGTATATGCCCAAGCTTTCAATCTTCCTGAAGAAAATGTCCTTGTTACAGGTATTCCTAACAATGACAAAATCTTCGATGACCATTTTGTTCAAGACACCAAAGTACGACTTCTTGAAAAGTATCCTGTTTTGGCTAATAAAAAAGTCATTACTTATGCCCCAACATTTCGTGGACGGATCAGTACATATTTTAAAGAAGCCAAGATTGATTTGGCGCGCGTGCACCAAGCCTTGGGTGAAGATTATGTCATTATCTACAAGGCGCATCCACTTATTTCGGGTTCGGCTTATGAGAATAATCCTCATGTCCTTTTCATCGAAGAAGAACCGATCTCCTCGATTTTCTGCGTCACGGATGTTTTGATAACCGATTATTCGGCTATTGCAGTGGATTGGATGGTCTTTGATAAACCCATCATCGCTTATGTGCCCGACTTTAAAAGCTACTCTAAAAAACCAGGTTTAACAATCGATTACTTGCAAGAATTTCCAGGAGAGGTTACTTTTAATGAAGGTGAACTTATCCAAGCGCTCCAAGCAACGGATAGCACATCCTACCAAAAGGAAAGAGCTCTCTTTTTCAAGAAAACCTACAACTATTGTGATGGCAAAGCGACAGAACGTGTGCTTAAGGTGATTGAAGATCTTATGACTGAAAAAACAGTAGAGAAAAATATGAGGGAAGTAGAGATATGAAAACGATAAAAAAACGAAAGAAGTTAGGTTGGTTTATTAGCTTTGGCCTTCTACTAATTGTAGGCTGGTCTGCATTTATAATTATGACTCCTAAAAAACAAGAAGAACCCCATGGTCAAGCTCAAAGTGTACAACATACTGATCAAGAGTCAGGTTATATTGCCTCCAACAGTTCGAAAGAAGCAGTCAAGTCTTCTGAAAGTATTGTCAAAGATACAGGAGAAGCCCGCACGATAAAACTAAACTCGAAAGAGGGGGGCAAGAAGTTTACTGATCTTTCATCGGGCAGTTTTAAAATTTATAAAGCCAACAATGTCGAAGTATTAAAAACGGCAACTTCGGTTGATGCTCCGGCTTTTACCTTGCAAGAAATTATGCAAAAATACCCTGAGGCTTTAATCATGAATGCTTCTGGATTTAATATGAGCACTATGCACATCACAGGCTTTCAGATGAATAATGGAAAACTTTTTAAGGATTGGGGTTCAGATAAGAGAGCTAACAATGCCTTTGTTATCAATAACGACGGCAGTAGTCAAATCTATGACTCTTCTGTACCCGCCTCAACAATCATTGAAAATGGTGGGCAAATGAGTTTCAGTTTCGGTTCGGTGCTAATCCGTGATGGTGAAATTCAAAAAAATGATGGTTCAGTGAATTGGATGATTCACTCTTTTATAGCAAATGACGCGCAGAATAACCTTTACCTTATTATTTCGGATACAAGTACAGGATATGATCAGATTATGAATAAGTTTAAGGAGTTGAATTTAAAAAATGCAGTGGTTCTGGACGGCGGCGGATCAAGTCAAATGGCATTCAAGGGCGAAGTAGTATACCCGAGTCAGGATCAACGCTCAGTTAATGATTTTATCATTCTTAAATAAGGAGAGAGTTATGGGAAAAGAAACTTATAGACGGTCAAGTGGAAAAATAACTACTAAAAAAAAGAGTAAGTTTCCTAAAGTTATCGGTATTACTTTACTTGTCTTGATACTTATTTTTACTGGCTTAGGAGTATTCTTCTATCAAAGTTCAAAAATAGCTATCAATAAGGCTAATACTTTGCATCTTGCAGAAGCACATCCGGTAAACTTAAAGAAAGGAGAAACATTTACGACTTTAATTCTTGGAACAGCTCGTGTAGATAATGAAAAAGTGCTTATGACTTCCAGCTTTACTTCTACAAATGCGAAGCTAAAAAAGACAAGTCTGATCAATGTCCAACCTCTTTTAGTTTTTCCAGATCAAACAACGCTTTATCAAAGTTATACTCAGGGTGGAGCAGAAGCAGTCAGTAAGAAGTTTAATGAGACCTTTGGTACAGAAACTAATAAAGTAGTGGAAATTAACTTTGACAACATGGGGAAACTGGTTGAGGCTAGTGGGGGAATCGTTGTGCAGAATACAACAGCTTTTGTATCCAAAGGCTTCAAATTTGAGCAAGGGTCTGTACAGTTAAAAACAGCGGATGAAGTTTCAGCTTATCTCAGCTTGCTTAACTCTAATGATCAGAAGGGCTATACAGAGAGACTACAAGATGTGGCTATTGCTACATTTGAGAATTTGAAAAATCCTTCTGTCCTTGCGCGACACTCTTTAGCGATTCTGAAAAGTTTTCCTGAGGTTGTCAATACTAACATCAGCTTTCCAGATTTTATGAATATGGTCAAACACTATAATAAGGCGCTTAAGGTAAGTAAAATAAACGTCCATGCGACTAAAATCTCAGGAAACAAGACCCAACTTGTTACCCAAGAAACGCTAGACAAGGTCAAAAATAAATTTGAAAATACTTTAAAATAATAAGGAAAATAAAGACGGCAGCTAGCCGTTTTTATTTATAATTTCATGATAAAAATTGGGTGAAAATTGAACTTTCCTATTGACAAGAAAATGAATAAGCGTTATAATGTGTATATACCAATTTGAAAAAGGAGACTCTCTTATGAAAGTTATCACAGTAAAAAACCAACTTGAAGGCGCAAAAATCGGCTTTGACTTACTCAAAGAAGCAATGGATAATGGAGCAAAAACACTTGGACTTGCTACAGGTTCAACTCCAGTAGAATTCTACAACCAAATCGTTAAATCAGATCTTGATTTTTCAGATATGACTTCAGTAAACTTGGACGAGTATGTTGGACTTGATGGTTCAGATGAACAATCTTACCGTTACTTTATGAGCAAACACCTTTTCAATGAAAAACCGTTCAAAGAAAACTTCTTGCCAAATGGTAAGGCGGCAGATTTGGAAGCAGAAACAAAAGCTTATGACCAAATCATTGCTGAACACCCGATTGATTTCCAAATTCTTGGAATTGGTCAAAACGGACACATTGGTTTCAACGAACCTGGAACTTCATTTGAAGAAACAACACACGTTGTCGATCTCCAAGAAAGTACAATTAAAGCAAATGCACGTTTCTTTGAAAACGAAGAAGATGTGCCACGTCAAGCGATTTCTATGGGTATCGCTTCAATCATGGCAGCTAAATCAATCGTATTGATGGCTTATGGCGAATCAAAAGCAGAAGCAATTAAAGGAATGGTTGAAGGTGAAATCACTGAAGATATGCCAGCATCTATCTTGCAAAAACATGCTGATGTTGTTGTTATTGCAGATGAAGCAGCAGCGGCCTTGTTGAGCAAATAATATAAATAAAAAAAGGTCCAGAATTCTGGATCTTTTTTTATTTAAAAACACGTGTTGCTTCGACAGCTTTTTTCCAACCCTGATGAAGTGTTTGTCGTCGTTTTTCATCCATTTGAGGTTGGAAGCTTTGCCCTTCTGAATAAGAGCTTTTTATTTCATCAATGTCTTTCCAAAAACCAACTGCTAAACCAGCCAAGAAAGCTGCACCAAGAGCTGTCGTTTCAAGATCCTTGGCTTTTTGCACGGGAATATTAAGAATATCCGCTTGGAACTGCATTAAATAGCTATTATTAGCTGCACCTCCGTCAACTTTCAGTAATGGAATATCAATTCCTGAATCTTCTTGCATCGCATCAATAATGTCCTTGACTTGATAAGCAATGCCTTGTAAGGTAGCTTTGATAATATCGTTATTGCTGGTTCCTCGGGTAATGCCAAAGATAGCCCCACGAGCATCCTGATCCCAATACGGAGCACCTAAACCCACAAAAGCAGGTACAACATAGACTTCATCATTATTGGTAGAAGCCAAAGCCGCTGCTTCAGATTCTTTACTGTTATCAATCATTTTCAGACTATCACGGAGCCATTGGACAGAAGAGCCAGCAACAAAAACGGACCCTTCAAGAGCGTAGGTAACTTGACCATTAATACTGTAACCAATCGTGGTTAAAAGATCATTGGATAGTTGTGCCTCTTGACCTGTGTTCATGACGATGAAGGCACCAGTACCATAAGTACTTTTAATCATTCCCGGTTCAAAAGCCATTTGGCCAAATAAGGCCGCTTGTTGATCTCCAGCCATCCCCGCAATAGCTATTTCTGAGCCAAAGAAATGATAGGGCTTGGTCATACCGTAGCATTCAGAATTAGAAACGGGGCGAGGAAGCATAGCTGCCGGAATATTCAAGAGGTCGAGAATATCCTGGTCCCATTGGAGATTATGGATGTTAAAAAGCATGGTCCGGCTTGCATTAGAATAGTCTGTCACATGCGTTTCGCCATCGGTTAATTTCCAGACTAACCAACTGTCAATAGTACCAAAGAGCAATTCACCACGTTCAGCGCGTTCCTGCGCGCCGTCAACCTTATCTAAAATCCAACGTATTTTAGTGGCTGAAAAGTAAGAGTCAATAACAAGACCAGTTTTTTGGTGGATAAGTTTAGAATGGCCGTTTTTTTTCAAAGTATCAGCTATGGCTGCCGATTGTCTAGATTGCCAGACGATTGCATTATAAATGGGCATGCCTGTTTTTTTATCCCATACAACGGTAGTTTCACGTTGATTGGTAATACCAATCGCTCCGACTTCTGCAGGTTTGATGCCTGATTGGATAAGTGCTTCGGAGACAACAGATTGTACCGAATTCCAAATCTCATTGGCATCATGTTCAACCCATCCAGCTTGAGGAAAATGCTGCTGTAATTCTTTTTGTGAACTGCCGACGTGCTGTCCTTGCTTGTTAAAGATTATCGCGCGAGAACTTGTTGTCCCTTGGTCAATTGACATAATGTATTTTGCTTGCATGTAGAGCTCCTTGTATACTTCTCATTATCTTAATTATATCAGAAGTAGCAGAAGGGAGAAAACTATATCTGCACTATAAAACAAAAATACTTACAGCCGAATATTATGATTTTATATTTACACCTAAAACTGTCAAGTGACCATTTGAAATTAATTTAACGATAAGATGTGCAAAATCACTCGGTTTCATGGTACTCGGTGAAGAAACCCACCATTTAAGTGTGCCTGCTAAGATAGAAGTAATATAGCTGATGACAAAATCACTTGGGACTAATACATCGTGTTCCCGAATTTCCAGCTTATCGAAAAGTTCGGTATAACGTTCGGTTAATATCTCGATAAAACGATTAATAATCGTTTGGTCCTGTGATTTATCTATCACAATTTGTGCTACTTCTGGATTTTGACGTACAAAGTCGTAGAAGCGCGCCAACATCTCCTCAATATCATTGACATAAACATCAGTTCCATCCACAGGATTTTGTTCATCTAAAATTTTGATGAAATCCATGATAAAAGTATCAATTAAACTGTCATAAAGATCTTGCTTGTCGGCATAATGTGCATAAAAAGTTGCACGATTTATCATTGCAGCATCTGCAATTTCTTGAATGGAAATTTTTTCAAATTTTTTATTTCTTAACAAAGAAAAGAAAGCTTGTGTAATCATTTTTCGTGTTCTTAAGACACGTAAATCATTTATTTTAGCCATATTAATACATTTCCCCTTTACTTGTAGGTTAAACAACATAATAGTAGTATCTGTTGTTTATTATAGTCCTTTATGATAAATTCTACCGATTTAAGCTATGTAAAACATTTTTGACATAAACGACACGCAACTTCTAAATGTTGTTTAAATGACATTAACTTGTAACTTGACGGTTGAAAAATGAGGAATAAATGATAAAATAGACAATGAATAAGATAAGCAACAGCCTGTCAAATAGAGAAGGAAAAAATACTATGAAAAGTTATAAGGCTGGGATTGATGTCGGCTCTACTACAGTAAAACTCGTTGTTTTTGATGAGGAATATCAGCTCCTTTTTAGCCGATATGAACGTCATTTTTCAGATGTAAAAACGGCAACGATAAAAGTATTAAAAGAATTGTTGGAAGAGAGAGGCGAGTGTTCACTTACCTTAGCAATCACAGGCTCTGGGGGAATGGGACTTGCAGATGTAATTGATGTCCCTTTTATCCAAGAAGTTATCGCAAGCTCGATTACTATCGAGAAATTTATTCCTGAAACAGATGTCATGATTGAACTTGGTGGTGAAGATGCCAAGATGACCTTTTTTGACGCAGGTACCCAAGAGCTACGTATGAATGGGACTTGTGCTGGTGGGACAGGAGCTTTTATTGACCAGATGGCGGCTTTACTCAAAGTAGATGCTGCGGGTGTTAATACATTAGCTAAAGATTATGAGAAAATATACCCCATTGCTAGCCGTTGTGGAGTTTTTGCCAAAACAGATGTTCAGCCCCTTCTCAATGAAGGAGTACGCAAAGAAGATATAGCTGCTTCAATCTTCCAAGCCGTGGTGAATCAAACGATTGCTGGGTTAGCTTCCGGTCGTAAGATTACGGGAAAAATCGCTTTTCTCGGTGGACCGCTCTATTTTATGAGCGAATTGCGCAAACGTTTTATTGAAACTTTGGATATTGCAGAAGAGGATGTTATTTTTCCGGAAAATCCTCAACTTTTTGTGGCAATGGGTGCTGCTCTGGCTGAGGAAACAAGAACAAGTACGATTCGCACTTTAATTGATAATCTAGAAAGTGACAATAGCGACAGCTTGATTCCCCAGGATACGTTGGATCGTCTTTTTGAAAATGAACAAGAGTTAGCAGATTTTCGAGCACGACATGCTAAGGCAAAAGCAAGCTATAAAAAGCTCTCTGAACATCAAGGAGCAACTTTTTTAGGGATTGATGCTGGATCAACCACAACAAAAATTGTGCTCATTGATGGTGAGGGGCATATTCTTTTTGATCATTATGGTTCAAATAATGGTGAACCTTTAGAGTCAGTCATTGACGTCTTAAAAGAAGTCTATCGTTTACTGCCAAAAGATGTTTATATTGCCAAATCTACAGTGACCGGCTATGGTGAACACCTGATTAAAGCTGCACTCCGAGTCGATTACGGGGAAGTTGAAACGATGGCGCACTATAAGGCAGCGGACTATTTTAATCCCGGTGTGGACTTTATTTTAGATATTGGTGGCCAAGACATGAAAGCTATGCGGATCACCGATGGTGCTTTAAGTTCAATATCTTTAAACGAAGCTTGTTCTTCTGGTTGTGGTTCTTTCATTGAAACTTTCGCTCATTCTTTGAAATACGATGTGCGTGACTTTGCTGAAATTGCACTATTAGCAAAACATCCTGTCAATCTGGGCTCACGTTGCACAGTCTTTATGAATTCGAAAGTGAAACAAGTCCAAAAAGAAGGTGCGACTGTAGGAGATATCTCTGCTGGTTTAAGTTACTCTGTCATCAAAAATGCCCTCTATAAAGTAATTAAAGTTAAACGTCCTGAAGAATTAGGAACAAAGATTGTCGTTCAAGGTGGGACTTTCTATAATGAAGCTGTACTTCGTGCTTTCGAAAAAATCTCCGAACGTGAAGTTGTCCGTCCCTCTATAGCAGGACTTATGGGCGCTTATGGCTGTGCTTTAATTTCGCTAGAAAAGGAGGAGTATGGGCAAAAATCAAGAATTCTGAACTTGCACGATTTGGAAGCTTTCAGCACACAAAAAGAATTTATGGTTTGTGGCCTTTGCGAAAATCAGTGTAAAATGACGTTGACCGTCTTTAATGACGGCAGTAAGTTTGTTACAGGAAACCGCTGTGAGCGAGGCGCAGAAAAAGCAACACAAGTAAAAGTTGACAAACGTGATAAAAAGGTTAATCTTGTCGACTATAAATACAAGAAACTTTTCAAATACCGGAGCTTAACCAAGAAAAAACAGACCCGTGGAGAAATAGGGATTCCGCGTGTCCTAAATATGTATGAAAATTATCCGCTCTGGCATACCATGTTAACGGATTTAGGTTTCCGAGTAATATTATCCCCTAAGTCTGATAAAGAACTTTTTGAAAAAGGAATTGAAACAATTCCTTCTGATACAGTTTGTTATCCTGCCAAGCTATCACATGGACACATTATGTCCTTGATTCAAAAGGATGTTCCGGCTATCTTTTATCCTTCAGTGCTTTATGAACAAAAAGAACAGGCTCAAGCAGAAAATAATTATAACTGTCCGATTGTTCAGTCTTATCCTGAAGTGATTCGTAACAATATTGATGAAATTCGAGAAGGTAAAGTTAAATACCTTCATCCATTTATTAATCTAGCTGATCAGGAAGGTGGAGCTGTCAATGTCCATAAAGCTTTGCTTGGGCAGGGTTTCAAAGTGGATTTATCTGAAGTGAAGGCTGCAGTTTTCCACGGTTTTGAAGAGATGGAGAACTTCAAGCAAGACATTCGGGATAAGGCAGAAGAGTTGCTCATGCAGATTAACCTTAACAAGGAAAAAGCTATAGTTCTCTCAGGTCGTCCTTATCATTTGGATCCAGAGATTAATCATGGCATTGCTGACATTATTACGCAAGAGGGTTTCCACGTCCTTACAGAGGACAGCATTGCACATCTTGAAGAAGTTGCTGGGCTGCGCGTTGTTAATCAATGGGTTTACCACTCACGCCTATATGCTGCAGCGCAAGTAGTGTGTAAAAATAAAAATTTGGAATTAGTACAATTGAATTCATTTGGTTGTGGTTTGGATGCAGTGACAACAGACCAAGTCGAAGAAATTATGCGCAACCATAATAAACTCTATACAGTCCTTAAGATTGATGAAGGCTCAAATATGGGAGCAGTGCGTATTCGTTTACGTTCTCTTAAAGCAGCAGTTTCAGAACGTAGTCGACATGGTGTTGAAGAAAATATTCAAATCAAAGAAATTGTTGAGACACATCCGGTTTTTACAAAAGAAATGGCTAAAAAACACACGCTTCTCATGCCAATGTTGTCGCCAATTCACCAAGAAGGCTTGCTCGAGAACGCTTTTGCAGCTTCAGGTTACAATGTAGTTGTTTTGCCAGAAACCCAAAGCTCGGTGAACAACGGACTAAAATTTGTGAATAATGATTCTTGCTACCCTGCAATCATAACGATTGGTCAACTCATCGAAGCTCTCCAATCTGGCGAATACGATGTAAACAATACATCCGTCATGATGACCCAAACAGGTGGTGGATGTCGCGCAACAAACTATATTCCTTTACTTCGTAAGGCCCTTGTCGATGCAGGTTTCCCCCAGGTTCCAGTGGTAAGCTTATCCATGGGCAACCAAGGGACAGAAAAAGGCTTTAAGTTTACTGTGCCACTTTTGACTCGTTTTATGATTGCTGTGCTTTATGGAGATTTGTTTGAGCGCGTGGTTTATCGGACGCGGCCTTATGAAGCTGAAAAAGGTTCAGTCAATGCACTTCATGCGAAATGGTTAGAAAAAGCACAACATAATGTTAAATCTGCTTCTATTTTTGAATTCAACAAGAACATGAAACAGATAATCAAGGACTTTGATAATATCGAACTCCTTGATATTCAAAAACCTCGTGTGGGTGTTGTCGGTGAAATTCTGGTTAAATACAGCAAAACTGCCAATAATGACATTGTGAGCATTATCGAAGAAGAAGGCGCTGAAGCAGTAGTTCTCGATTTGATTGGCTTTATGAACTATTCTTTATACAACCAAATTTGGAAAACAGATGAGATTGGTTTTGCTAAGAAAAATAAATTGATGGCAAAAACACTACTCTCTATTATTAATATGTTGGAAAAACCGATGGATAAAGCTTTACGTGCTTCTGACCGTTTTGACGGTATTGAGTCTATTTATGAAATAGCGGCCAATACAGAAGGAATCGTTTCAGTGGGTAATCACACAGGTGAAGGCTGGTTCTTGACAGGAGAAATGATTGAGCTCTTGCAAAAAGGCGTTCAAAACATCGTCTGTCTCCAACCGTTTGGTTGCCTTCCCAACCATATTGTCGGTAAAGGAATGCTGAAAGAGTTACGTCGGCAATATCCGGGTGCAAATATTAGCCCAATTGATTATGATCCAGGTGTTTCTGCGGTCAACCAGCTCAATCGGATTCGTTTGATGATGGCAACAGCTAAAAAAGCAATGAAGGAAGAAGTAACAGTTTAAAATAAAAAAGCATTTTTATAAATGTTTTTTTTTACTTAATTTTAGTTGGGAATTTATATTCTTGACAATTCTATTTTTTAAAAGTATAATTCAATTTATATAAAAGTATAGTCTTTTATAATGTAACATATATATTTAAGGAGAATCTTATGCTTACAATGGGATTTATCGGTTTTGGGAAATCAGCAAATCGCTATCACCTTCCTTATGTTATTCTGCGTGAAAACATCAAGGTTAAAACAATTTTTGATTTACACATTAATGAAGAACTTGCAGCACCATATTTGGAAAAGGGCGTGCATTTCACAACTGATTTAGAAGAAATGCTGAAGGATGATGACATACAACTTATCACAATTTGTACGCCAGCCCACACGCATTATGAGCTGGCTAAGAAAGTAATTGAAGCTGGAAAATCAGTAATCGTAGAGAAACCTTTTGTTGACACATTGGAACATGCCAAAGAGTTGCTCGCCTTAGGGAAAGAAAAAGGTGTTATGGTGGCCCCTTACCAAAACAGACGTTTTGATGGGGATTATTTGGCAGTAAAGCAGGTTATTGAGCGTGGCTTACTTGGAGACATTCTTGAAGTGGAAGCGCACATTGATTATTATCGTCCAGGATCAATAACAGAAGAAGGTCCAAAAGAAGCAGGTGCGTTTTATGGTTTAGGTATTCACTCTATTGATAGACTCGTGGCACTTTTTGGGCGTCCTGAAGCAGTAACTTATGATATTAGAAACAATGAAGTTGCAGAAGCAGTAGATAATTATTTTGACGTTGATTTGCACTATGGAAACCAATTAAAAGTTAAAGTAAAAACAAATCATCTGGTGGCACAAGATTATCCAAGATTTATCGTTCATGGAACAAAAGGATCCTTTATTAAGTACGGTGAGGATCAACAAGAAAATGATTTGAAAGCTGGAATTATGCCTGAAGTATCAGAATTTGGGGAAGATAGTCCTATGAATTATGGTATTGTTAAATATCAAAATGCAAATGGCGACTGGATTGAAAAGCAAATAAAAACACCTGTTGGCGATTATGGTCGCTATTATGACGCTGCCTATGATACTATTATTAATGGTGTTGAAAAATTAGTGAAAGATGAAGAAGTTATCACCAATATTGAGATTTTGGAAAATGGCTTTAACCAAGTTTCACCTTCGGTTTACCGTTTAAGCATGTTGGACTAGGAGATATAGCACTATGAAAAGAATTTTAGGATATGAAGCTTCTGATTTTACACGGGAGAGTACATCCAAAGAATTCAAAGAAGCTATTTTAAAAGCAGAAGGACGCACAATACTCGTGGATCTAGCTGCAGAAAATGTACCACTCTATCCAGAGGTTACAAATGGTGAAATGGCGGCAGCCTTTGGTGCAGATTTATTACTTTTGAAAGATATTGATGTGCAAAAGATGGTCATTCCTGGACTAGGGGAGGTTAATGACCTCTCAGAGTTACGGAAGTTAACAGGAACCGCTGTTGGTGTCAATTTAATTATCAAAGATACCGGACCTGAATATAAGAGAGTGACAGACGCATCGATAAAGGAAGTTCTTCGCAAAGGAATAAATTTCTTATCGTTAACAGCATATGTTACGCCTGAAGCAAGCCCAGAGCGTATTGTAACGGATATTAAGCTGGTACGTCGTTTCTATAATGGCTTTTTAATGCTGAATCCCGTTGTCTCACATGGCTCAGATTTGGTTTGGGAAAACTTAAAAGCCTATATTGATGCCGGAATTGATATGCTTGACTTACCCGCTCCGGGGGCTGTACCAGGTACCACAGAAGAACAAATCGCACGATTAGCCTTTGCGACTAGAAAAACAGGTACATTGGTGGACTGTGTGGTTGGAACTTCGCAAGAAGGTGCAGATAAAAGTACGATTCAAAGTTTAGCTTTGGCGGCCAAACGTGCAGGTGCAGATGTCTTTGAGCTGGGAGATGCAGGCGTAGCTGGAATGCCAGCTCCCGAAAATATTTTTCATGCTTCAATGAGTATTCGAGGAAAACGTCACACTTATGTGAGAATGGCGCGCTCAGCCAATCGCTAATAAAGTAAAAATCATAAGTTACTATCACTTATGATTTTTACTTTATTTTCCTACGATATTGTGTAATAATAATGAGAATGTCAGTTTATGAGGTCGGTATATGAAAAAGAAACAGCCAAAATATTTGGTAATTTATGAAGATGTTAAGGAAAAAATTTTGTCTGGTCACTATCCTATCAACTCCAGGATTGCAGATGGTAACGCCTTAGTACAAGAGTATGATGCGAGTTTAATGACCGTGAAAAAAGCATTGGATATTCTTGTGTCAGAGGGTTTTTTGATCCGCCGAAGAGGTTATGGAACGATAGTAAAAGATTGGACCAAAGGCAAAAAAGCGCATCTCTATGCTGTAGAGGGTTCTTCCAAGCGTCATTCAGGACAAATGGAATCTAAAGTTTTAACTTTTGAAGTTGAGCATCCAAATGCGGATATTGCTCATAAATTATCCATAGATGTAGAGGAGTTCATATATCGTATTGAACGGGTAAGATATGTCAAAAAGGTGCCAACGATTATTGAGTACACTTATATGCCCATTTCCATTATTCCACAATTGAAATATTCCCATCTAACGGGTTCCATTTATAAATATATCTTGGAAGAACTTGGTCTTGTTATTCAGAGTTCATTTCTTAATGTTAAAGGTGTACGTCCCAACGCATTAGAAAAGCAGACTATGCATCTTACAGATACGGATTTTCTGATGCAAGTCGAGCAAGTTGCTAACCTTGATGATGGACGTATTTTTGAATATTCGATAGCCCGTCATTTACCTGAGTCATTTAACTTTGAGACAGTGATCTTTAACAACTAAACACAGGGCAAAACTTACTTTTAGGTTCCTAAGTTACTCAAAAGTAGGTACTATACAAGTAGGATAATCTGCTATATAATGATTAGAGTACAGAAGTGAAGCTAATGACGAAAGGACCAAATAAATGGATTTAAAATTAACAAATAAACTTGCTTTAGTTACCGGATCAACCAAAGGTATTGGACGTGCGATTGCTGAAAGTCTTGCGGCCGAAGGTACCGATGTTATTATTAATGGCAGAACTTCGGATGTTGTGGATAAAGTAATTGAAGAACTTAACAAAAAATATCCAAACCAAACTTTTTATCCAGCAGCCTATGATTTATCAATAGAAAATGAACGACAAGCTCTTTTTCAAGCTTTTCCAGAAGTTGATATTTTAGTCAATAATATGGCAATATTTAACGATGCAAAGTTTGAAGACATCGAATTAGATGAATGGCGCCGTTACTTTGAGGTTAATTCAATATCAGGGATTGCTTTATCTCAATTTTATCTTCCTAAAATGAAGACAAAAAATGCTAATGGGCGTGTCATTTTTATCGCATCAGAAGCAGCAATTATGCCAAGTCCAGAAATGCCGCATTATTCTATGACCAAAACAATGAATCTGTCTTTAGCGAAATCCTTAAGCCGTGAAACAGTAGGTACTACGGTAACAATAAATACAGTAATGCCAGGATCAACATTAACTGAAGGTGTTGAGAATTTATTGGCTTCACTTTATCCAGATATAGAGTCTGTTGAAGAGAGAAGTCGCGCCTTCATGTTGAACAATCGTCCAACATCAACGATTCAACGTTTGATTCATCCTGAAGAAATTGGTAATTTTGTCGCTTATGTCGCTAGTCCTCTTGCAGATGCTTTTTCTGGTGAAGCTCTTCGTATGGATGGCGGGCTTGTTCCGACAATTTTTTAAATAAACAAAAAAACATTGGCCGTAACCAATGTTTTTTATTTACGATAAAGTCGTGTTGAATTTTTTAATTCAGCAAGGCTATAGGGCATAGGATCAGAGAATTTTTGATCAACATGTGCATCCAGACTTTCTGAGAACATTTCTTCATATTCTGGAATAGAAAGTTTTTTACGATTGTCTAAAAGAGCTTGGTGCTCTGATTTGCGGAGATGTTTCTCAAAGCCATCAACTAATTGACCAGAGAAAAATTCGGCAACTGTTCCAGAGCCATAGCTGAAGAGCCCAATCTTATCATCTGCTTTTAAATTTTCAGCATTTTCTAGCAAGGAAATCAAACTGAGATAAAGCGAACCTGTATAAAGATTTCCTACACGACGATTATAGACAATTCCTTTCTCATACTGCGCCAGAAGATGTTCTTGAACTTCAGAACTTTCATTTTCAAGTTGAGGAAGAAGTGCTTTTTTTCCCATCTTAGTATAAGGAGTATGGAAAGCTAAGGCAGCAAAATCAGAGAAACTAAGGCCAGTACGACGTACATACTCTTGCCAAACTTTAGCAAAAGCCTCGATATAAGTAGCATTTGAAAACTGACCATCAACAGTTGGATAAGTATCACCAAAAGGACGCCAGAAGTCATAAATATCTTGTGTCAAGCTGACAGAGTCATCATTGAGTGCTAAGATATTAGGGTTAGCTGCAATTAACATGGCTACAGCACCAGCGCCTTGTGTGGGTTCGCCACCCGTGTTCAAGCCATATTTGGCAATATCAGTCGCGATAACGAGAACTTTACGCTCTGGGTGACGATAAACATGGTCTTTAGCCATTTGCAAGCCCGCAGTTGTTGCATAACAGGCTTCTTTAAGTTCAATAGAACGCGCAAAAGGTTGAATATCAAGTAAACCATGAACAACAACAGCAGAGGCTTTTGACTCATCAACAGAAGACTCGGTCCCAACAATGACCATGTCAATTGCTTGCTTATCTTCTTCAGTCAGAATTTCAGCAGCTGCGTTGGTCGCAAAGGTGATGAGATCTTGGCTGATCGGATTGACGGCCATTTGGTCTTGTCCAATACCGATATAAAATTTAGCAGGATCAATGTTACGCGCCAGCGCTAAATCAGTCATATCTACATAAGTTTCAGGAACAAAAAAGGCAAGTTTGTCAATACCAATATTCATATATATCCTCCAGTTTATATGCTTTATTAATTTGTATGTTTAAGCTCCAATTTTAACATAAAAGATTAAAAATTGGAAAAAACTTTTGACTATTTGGGGCAGAAATGTGCTATACTTGGCTTATGAAAGAAATAGTAATTATCGATGCGCTTCGTACGCCTGTCGGAAAATATGATGGTGCTCTGTCAGATAAGACAGCTGCAGAACTGGGTGTTCATGTAGTTAAAAATCTACTTGAGCGCCATGAAGATATTAAAGATGACGTCAAACAAGTGATTTTTGGCAATGTACTACAGGCTGGTACAGGGCAAAATATTGCACGTCAGATCTCAATCAATAGTGGTCTATCTCACCATGTTCCAGCTTCAACGATAAATGAAGTCTGTGGTTCAGGTATGAAGGCAGTGATTCTCGCTAAACAACTTTTACAACTTGAGGAAGCGGATGTCGTGATTGCTGGGGGAACAGAATCCATGTCTCAATCCCCAATCATTCGTCACCGTAAATCTGGCGAAGAAGTTCTTACAATGATGTCTGAGGGCTTGGTAGATGCCTTTAATGGCGAATCTATGGGTTTGATCGGTGAAACAATCGCCGAGCAATTTGAAATTAGTCGTGAAGAACAAGATCGCTTTGCTCAACGTTCGCAAGAAAAAGCTCTAGCTGCACGTACAGCGGGTGCATTTGAAAAAGAAATTGTACCATTTTCAGATTTAGCAGAAGATGAGACAATTCGTGCAAACTCGTCATTAGAAAAGCTTTCTTCACTACGTACTGCTTTCAGTGAAAACGGAAGTGTAACGGCAGGTAACTCATCGCCAGTAAATGATGGTGCATCTGCTTTGATTTTAGCAAACGATGATTATGCCGAAGCCAAAGAGCTTCCAGTCTTGGCAAAATTATTAGCTAGTGAAGAAGTTGGAATTGATCCTGAAATTATGGGTGTTTCCCCGATTAAAGCCATTCGCCAATTGCTTGATCGTACAGATTTGGATATTGAAGATATCGACTTATTCGAAATCAATGAAGCTTTTGCGGCTTCCAGTGTTGCTGTAAATCAAGAACTCAATATTCCAGAAGAAAAAGTGAATATTTATGGTGGAGCTATTGCTTTAGGGCATGCTATTGGTTCATCAGGAGCACGTGTCTTGACTACTTTAGCTTATGCACTTCAACGCGAAAATAAGCGCTATGGTATTGCTAGCCTTTGTATTGGTGGCGGTCTCGGTTTGGCTGTCCTCTTGGAAAACCCTAATTTAGTGTAAGCAATGAATATGAAGAAAAAATTTTACCAAATGAGTCCAGCAGAGCGTCTGGATTTTCTTGACTTAAAGTCAGAAACACGACAAATTCTAGAAGAAACAGTACTTGATGCGGCTTTAGCAGATAATCTCATCGAAAACCAAATCAGTGAATTCGAGCTACCCATGGGCTTGGCGCAAAACTTTGTCATTAATGGCAAAAAATTCCTCGTTCCAATGGTAACCGAAGAACCTTCCGTGATTGCAGCTGCAAGTAATGGCGCAAAAATAGCTGGAAATTTTCAAACGGTGCTTTCGGAACGATTAATGCGAGGGCAGATTGTTTTTTATGATGTTGATCAGGCAGACCACTTAATGCAGACTATCGAAGAAAATCAAGCAGGTATTTTTCGTGCTGCCAAAGAAGCTTATCCTTCCATTATTAAACGTGGTGGTGGTTTACGACAGGTGAGCAGTAGAGCTTTCGAAGCAGAAGGCTTTGTATCCGTTGATTTTAAAGTGGACGTGAAGGACGCAATGGGAGCGAATATTGTTAATGCCATTTTGGAAGGCGTTGCTAATCTTTTTCGCACATGGTTTCCAGAGCAAAAAATATTATTCAGTATCTTGAGCAATTATGCTACGGAATCTTTGGTTAAAGTCAGTTGTGAAATTCCCGTTGAACGACTGAGTAAAGGTAATAATGGGCAAGAAGTTGCGGAAAAAATTCAGGCGGCTTCACGTTTTTCTAAAATTGATCCTTATCGTGCTGCCACACATAATAAAGGCATTATGAATGGCATCAACGCTGTTGTCCTTGCCACAGGAAATGACACGCGTGCTGTGGCTTCTGGAATTCATGCTTATGCAAGCAAGGAAGGAAGCTACCAAGGTCTAGCGAAATGGGATGTCAAGGATGGCTTACTTTTGGGAAGTCTTGAGCTACCATTACCGGTGGCGACGGTTGGCGGGGCAGTGAAAGTTTTGCCAAAAGCTCAAGCTGCTTTAGAACTCTTAGAAATTACAGAAGCCAAAGAATTAGCACAGGTCATGGCTGCAGTTGGTTTGGCACAAAATTTGGCTGCTTTGCGTGCTCTAGTTTCTGAGGGAATACAGCAAGGACATATGAGTTTACAAGTTCGGGCCTTAGCAATGACAGTTGGCGCGAAAGACGAAGAAATCACTATTTTGAGTGAAAAACTTCGCCGAGAAAAAGTAATGAATCAAGCGATAGCTGAAAAACTTTTGCTAGAGATTCGTCATAACAACAAATAATCAAGGCTCATAACTCGCTTTGCTCCCTACGTATTGCCATTCTAATCTGCTAAAGCAGAAAGAATGGTAATAAAAATGCTGTCAAGTTTTTTTCTTGACAGGGAAAAATTTTATGCTATAATAGTTAAGTAATAAAAAATAGAAATAGGAAATATAACATGTCTGTAAAAATTCGTTTAACTCGCATGGGTTCAAAGAAAAAACCTTACTACCGTATCAACGTTGCTGATTCACGTTCACCACGTGATGGTCGTTTCATCGAAACAGTTGGAACTTACAACCCACTTGTAGCTGAAAACCAAGTAACTTTGAAAGAAGAACGCGTTATGGAATGGCTTAACAATGGTGCACAACCATCTGATACAGTTCGTAACATCCTTTCAAAAGCTGGCGTTATGAAAAAATTCCACGAACAAAAATTCAGCAAATAATATTAAAAGCGGCTTAAGCCGCTTTTTGTCAATTTCACAATAATTTGGACGATTTTAGTCAGAGTAGAGGTAAGAAATGCAAAAAGATGTGAAAGAACTTGTAATGACAATTGTAAAACCTTTGGTCACAGAACCCGATGCTGTTTCATTGGAAATTATCGAAGGTGAAGAATTTATGGAGTACCATTTGGAAGTAGCGGAAGCTGATATTGGTCGTATCATTGGCCGTCAAGGACGTATCATTCAAGCAATTCGCACAGTCGTTTACTTTGTGCCCGTTGAGGGTAAAAAAGTTCGCCTTTTGGTGGATCAATAAGATATTAAATAAAAGAGCGCAGGTCATAAATCTGTGCTTTTTTATTTAATATCTTGGATTTGTGGCAAAAAACTAGACAATTTTAAATTTGGTTTAAGGAACAGTTAACTCACAAATAAGAAAAGAATAGTATATTAAAGATACGACTTTGAAAAATTGCTAAAAGGTTCTGAAAATGGGAATAAGAGGGATAAACTATGATTAAGCTATATACGGCGGCGGCCAACTCATCATCACAAAAGGTAAGAAAATGGCTTATGGATCATCACTTAGAGTTCCAAGAAATCAATCTCACCAAAGATACACTTACAAAAGAAGAAGTTCTTGCAATCTTTTCTTTAACGGAAGAAGGCTCTGATGATATTATTACACGTAGAGGAAAAGCCATCCAAAATTTAAAAGATGATTTTTATTCTTTAACGATTCAAGAACTGATTCAAGCAATCGTTGATAATCCCCTGCTACTTCGTCAGCCATTAATCATAGACAATAGCCATTTGCAAGTCGGCTATCACGAAGAAGATATCCGAAAATTTTTGCCTCGAGAAGTACGGAAAGTTATGATTGAAGACTTTGCTAAAAAAAGAAAATTATAAATAAAAAAATGCTGATTTAAAGAG
>NZ_KQ968939.1:272668-275708 GCF_001578715.1 Lactococcus sp. DD01
TCTTTAAAGATCGGCATTTTTTTATTTGACAATTTTTAAATAAAGGAGTAATCTATATATGTAAATAAAACATGTTTAATTTACATATATAGAAAGAAGGACTAAAAATGAAAAAATACTCTACATTAAAAGACTTTATCGGCTCACATATGATTTATACCTATGACAATGGTTGGGAATACGAAATTTATATTAAAAATGAGAAAACAATCGATTACCGTATTCATGGCGGAATGGTTGCTGGTCGTTGGGTAAAAGAACAAGAAGTTGACATCGTGATGCTTACAGAAGGTATTTATAAAGTTGCTTGGACCGAACCAACAGGAACAGATGTTGCTTTAGACTTCATGCCAAATGAAGAAAAAATGCACGGTATGATTTTCTTCCCAAAATGGGTACACGAACATCCAGAAATTACGGTATGTTTCCAAAATGACTTTATCGATGTGATGCATGAATCACGTGAAAAATACGAAACTTATCCAAAATACCTAGTCCCAGAATTTGCTACAATCACGTATATTGCTAATGCTGGAACAGACAACGAAGATGTCATTGCCCAAGCACCATATGAAGGTTTGCCAAATGATATTCGTGAAGGTAAGTATTTTGATGAAAACTACCAAAAAGTAAACAAATAAGAAATAGAAAGATGAGTTCATTCATCTTTTTTTCATTTATAGCCTGAGAGTGTTTATTTCAACATTATTCCGTTATAATAGAGTTTACATTTACAATTTTCAAAAATTGGGTTATTATGGAATAAGGGAGAAATAAAATGGCCAGTGAAGATAAATTGTCTTATATTATTTTGGGTTTGTTGAAGCATGAACCATTAACAGGATATGATTTAAAGAAAAATTTCGAAAGCGAAGTGGGCGAATTTTGGCAAGCAAATACGGGACAAATTTATCCGACCTTAAGAAAACTTTTTGAGGCTGAAGCAGTCGATTTTGATGTCGAAATTGTTGGTGCCAAATTAAAGAAAAAAAAGTACTACATCACAGATAAGGGGCGTGAAATGTTTGACCAATGGATTCAAGCGCCTGCTGAACTCTATGCTGTTCAAAAGGACGAATTTATGTTAAGGTTGTACTTTTTGAAGAATGACGACGATGTCCGAATTATTGACTTAATTAATGAAGAAATAGAAGTACATAAGAAAAAACTGAATTATCTTCTGCAACGTCAAGCACATATCTTTGGAGGAGATGATCCTAAAGAAAAAGATGGACATTTTTTAGTTTTAGATTTTGCCATCCAAAGAGAAAACTTTCGACTTGATTGGCTACAAAAGGTGAAAAGTAGTCAAGTTAAGTCTGAGAGTTAGAGATAATACGAGCGTATAATAAAAAGCATCTAGAATTCTAGTGCTTTTTTATTAAACAAGCAGTGTCGCAATGAGGACCGGTAAAGTTTTTGCTATAATAGAGAAGAGAGAATTTTTAAGAATGATTAAAAAATAAAGGGGATAATCTATTGACGGTAAATCTTATAATAATAGTATTAATGATTGCTTTTACAGCTTTCTTTGTTGCATCTGAGTTTTCTTTGGTGAAAATACGTAAAAGTCGTTTAGAAACACTGGCAGCTGAGGGCAACAAACAAGCAAAATTAGCTATTGTTGTTGTGGAGCATTTGGATTCATACTTGAGCGCCTGTCAGCTAGGGATTACATTGACTTCTTTGGCTATTGGTTGGGTTGGAGAAAGCACAATTCACGCCTTACTTGCGCCTGTGATTCATTATTTTCCACTGCCTAATACGATTGCAGAAAGCTTTTCAATTGTTTTAGCTTTCTTGCTGATTACTTTTGTTCACGTCGTAATTGGTGAATTGATTCCGAAATCACTCAGTATTTCGAAGACAGAAGCTGTTGTTTTAGCAGTCGTAAGACCTTTGCACTATTTTTATAAGCTTACATATCCCTTTGTCTGGCTGTTGAATGTTTCCGCAAGCTCTATTGGGAAGCTCTTTAATCTTAGCCTGGCATCAGAAGGAGAAGAAACACATTCGGAAGAAGAACTCCTTTTGATAGCCAACCAAAGCTTTGCTAAAGGTGAAATTAACGAAAAAGAATACGAGTATCTCAACAAAGTTTTTGAATTTGATGATTTATTAGCCAAAGAAATTATGGTCCCTCGTCTCGATATGGAAACAATTGCTTCAGATAAAACAATTAAAGAAGCGCTAGAGTTTGCAATTGAAAAAGGACACACGCGTTTCCCAGTCATTGGCAAATCTAAGGACAATATCTTAGGATATGTGACTCTCCAAGCTCTTATTAAGGAGTATCTTGTGTCGCCAATGCAAAAAGTGCGTACGATTGCTCAGGAACCCATTGTCTTTATCGATACTATCCCAGTCAAAATCTTGCTTTCACAAATGCAAAGTGAACACAAACATTTCGCAATTTTGTCTGATGAATATGGCGGAACCAGCGGTTTAGTAACGATTGAAGATATTCTGGAAGAGCTTGTGGGTGATATTCAAGACGAGCAAGACCATGAAGAAGAAAATATTGTCGAAGTTGAACCAGGAATTTATCATGTCAAAGGGAAAACTCCTTTATCTGAAATTGAAGATAAGTTTGATACTGATTTCGATAATCCTTCGGCAAGCAATACTATCAGTGGTTATATTATTAATGCTTATCTGGAAAATAGAGAAGAATTTGACGTAGGGAGTATTAAAGTTTTGAATAATTTACAGATAAGGATTCTTGAAATGGACAGGGTGACTCCAAGTGAGTTAGAGATAACTAAAGTAGAAAAAATCATCTAGATTTTGATGATTTGTAGATAGTCAAAAGTTCACATAAAAATGTGAACTTTTTTTGATAAATATTTTAAAAAGACATTTCTTATATTTTGTACACTTTTTAATATAAACTTGACAAACCAGATAGGACATGGTAGAATTCTATTTGTTCATGTGAATACAAACACAAGGAGAGATTATGAAAATTTGGACAAAATTAGGATTGCTTGCCATTGTTGGCCTTTCATTGACGGCATGTGGGGGAAATGCTCAAAATAAA
>NZ_KQ968939.1:276244-283272 GCF_001578715.1 Lactococcus sp. DD01
AGTTCATCAGAAAAGACTGATGCTAAAACAGGCGCCAGCAAAACTATGACTTATGCAGAACCATCAAGCTTGAAAAAAAGCTATGATGTCATCATCGTTGGTTCTGGTGGTGCAGGGATGACCGCAGCTATCGAGGCGAAGGATGCGGGAATGAATCCTGTTATTCTTGAGAAAATGCCGATGGCTGGCGGAAACACTTCCAAAGCATCTGCTGGATTGAACGCTTCGGAAACATCTGTCGAAAAAGCACAAGGTGTTACAGACTCAAATGATAAATTTTATGAAGAAACACTTAAAGGTGGTGGAGGAACAAATGATAAAGAACTCCTTCGTTACTTTGTCGATCATTCTGCAGCAGCAGTAGATTGGTTAGCACAGAATGATATAGTCCTTGATAATTTAACGACTACAGGTGGGATGAGTGTTTCTAGAACACACCGTCCACATGATGGTTCAGCTGTCGGAGCTTATCTTGTTAAAGGATTAGAAGAAAATATATCTAAACGTGATATTCCAGTTTTTGTTAATAGTGATGTGACAAAAATAAATGAAAAAGACGGAAAAGTCTCAGGTGTCGAAGTTAAAATCGAAGGTGAAACAAAACAAGTTGACTCAAAAGCTGTCGTTGTAACAACAGGTGGATTTGGGGCCAATCAGAAAATGATTGCTAAATATCGTCCTGACTTGAAAGACTATGTCACCACTAATGCAGCTGGTTCTACTGGGGATGGGATTGAAATGATTTCCGCTCTTGGAGGTGCTTTGGTTGATATGGATAAAATTCAAATTCACCCTACTGTTTTCCAAAAAACAGGATATCTTGTATCTGAGTCAATTCGTGGTGAGGGAGCTATTCTCGTAAACAAAGAAGGTAATCGTTTCTTTAATGAAATGGATACACGTGATAAAGTTTCCGCAGCGGAGCTCAAACAAGATGGCAAATATGCCTATGCCATTTTTGGTGAAGGAACAAAGGATAAAGTTAAAGCTGTAGATCAATATATTTCTAAAAATATGGTTGTTGAGGCAGATAATGTTGAGGAACTTGCGAAAAAACTTGATATAAAACCAGAAGAACTTAAAGCAACAGTGACTAAATGGAACAAAGCAGTGGCCGATAAAAAGGATTCAGAATTTGGACGTACAACAGGGATGACCAATGATATTTCTGGAAAGGTTTATGCTATTAAAGTTGCACCAGGAATTCATCACACTATGGCTGGTGTCAAAATTAATACACAAACACAAGTTCTAAAAGAAGATGGTCAACCAATAAAAGGTTTATATGCCGCTGGTGAAGTTACAGGTGGTTTGCACGGTGGTAATCGTATCGGAGGAAATGCAGTCGCTGATATCATTATCTTTGGACGTCAAGCTGGCCAAGAATCTGCAAAATATGCAAAAGCTTAATAAATATTTTCACTTGAAATAAAAAACATCCTAAAGTTGGATGTTTTTCTTTTTATAAAAGTTTTATTTTTCTCAACCAATACCAGACACCACCACTAAGGGCGAGCGAAATCGCCAAAACCAATAGGAAACCAAAGGAGAATTCTTCAAAGGGAAGTTTAAGATTTATGCCCCAAAAGCCATAAATCATGGTTGGTATAGTCAAAACGATAGAAATTTCGGTGAGAGTTTTCATTATGGTATTGAGACGGAAGGAACTTAGATTGTTGACCATTGTATCTAAGCTAGCAAGATATTTATTATAGGCTTGAGTAAGCTTTTTTAAACTGTCTAAATTTTCCTCAAGTTTTATAATGCCGCTATGTCCATTTTCGTCTAAATTCAAAGTATTTTTTTCACGCTTAAAAAATTCTATTATTTTGTCATCACTATCATAGGTTAGGGATAAACTGATTAAATATTTTTTGAGTTGAAGTAATTGACTGAAGAGTGAGCGTGTAGGACCATTATCATTAATCGAGGTCTCTAGTTTTATAATTTCATCCCTAATTTTTTGCGCATCTGCGGTCATTTTAGCAAGAGCTGCATTAATCAAGTCAACCAAAATTTCTTCGGTTTTTAATTCCTTCTGGCAGTCTTTAAGGAATTCTAAGACGAAGTCTTCTTTATCTTCAGTAATAATCATTACTGAATGTTCAAGCTTTAAAATAAGTAGAGAGTCAACCATATGCTCAAATTCAGCTTCCTCCCTCTCTCTTGGATAGAGAAGAAGTAAAGTGATATATCCATTTCCATTCTCTCCCTTATTAAAGAAATAGTTAGCCTCTTTTTTATCATAAAACAAAGAAGAGAGATCCTGTTGATATTGATTATTTAGATGTTTGAAAAATTGACGGTCAGGTTGATAAAAGTAAAATAAGGTATTATCCTCTTCACTTTCAAGGGGAGCTATTTTAGAAGCAGCAACTTCTAAAGCTTTAAGGATTTTATATTTAAACATTGACTTTCCTCCAAAAAGAGTCACTTCCAAAAGTAAAATAAGATATGATAGCCAAAAGGCCCCTATCATAGAGGCCAACTTAGAAGTTAGATTTTAAGAAAGAAGCGGAAATGCTTACTCTACTCTCCCATTTTCAGGCGTTATGTCGTCAACTTTATCTTTTACTTTATCGACTTGTTTTGAGGTAAATTTTCCTGTCGTTTGCGCTGCGTCAACCACACGATCTTGGACAGTTACTTCGTCATCTTTTTGTTGTTCTTTTGTCTTAATGTCTGTAACTGTTACATTAACTTCTACAACATCTAGGTCCGTCATGTTTGCAACTTCTTTACGGATAACATCCTTGATGCGGTTATAAATTTCTGGAACATTTTTACGGTATTCTGTGATAACTTTCAAATCTACTGCAACTTGTGTTTTGCCCACTTCAACATCAACTCCAGAAGTTACGTCATCCGTATTTACAAGTTTTCCAGTTAAGTTAGAGAAGAAGCCACCTTCAACAGCCAGTAAGCCATCCACGGTTTCTAAAGCTAATCCTACAATTTTTTGGACTACTTTGTCTTCGTAAGTTAATTCTCCTTTGATATCCTGAGTATTTTCGTGATTCTTAGAAGCAGTATGCTCAGTTTCGGCCATTGTTCCAAAGGGTTTCATGTTTTCTTGTACCATTTAATTCTCCTTATTTTTAAGTTATTTCCGATTTTTTAAGTGTTCAATGATTCCAGTCTTTTGTAGAAATAAGCCCGCTATTACACCAAAGCCAATTAATATCAACAGTAGAACCATTTTCCAAAAACCAATAGTGAAGATGGCAATGGCAGCTATACCACCGATAATGCCACCAATAATTGGATATCGATATCTTTCCAGATAATCCATTGACACCTCCTATACAACGCGAGAGCGTTTATTGTTTGTTTCTTTATTTAATGCATTTACTTCAACTTTTATTTTTACAGGTTGATCTACACCAAAGAAAAGTTTTAAGCTATCAATAATCTCTTGTTCGAGCAATCGTGATTTTTCAGCAATTTCGACCCGAGGAATGATTTCCCCCTTCACATCAATGTTTATTTTCTTTTTATAGAGTGTAACATTAATGCGCGGAGATTTGAGAAAGTCATTTTCGAGAATTTTCTCACGGACAAGTCCTTCAATAGCTGAACGTTTTAAAGTGAGTTTTCCACCATGAGTAGGTAGTTCAATATCAATATAGGTACGAGGATAAAATGCGATGATGAGTAAGGCAATTATTAAAATAACAGCCAAGATAGCATTTCCCCAGAATAGATAGACAGGTACGTATTCACCGATATAGACGACTTGACTTGAAGCACTTGTCATATCGCCATACTCCACTAAATTGTAGTAATCCCAAGCTGAAGGAACTACAACAGAAAGTAGGAGGAGATCAAATACGATGAGAATAAATTTCTTTCCAGATGACACAAGGCCTCCTTTCTAGATGCTTTAACGAAAAAATTAATGACTCATTTTTGATAAAACAAAGGATACAACGGCTACCACAATAACGGCACCGATGATTGAGGGAATCAAAGCCATACCGGCCAATGAAGGCCCCCAGCTTCCGAGGAGGGCTTGACCCCCACAGCAGAACCGACTAAACCGGCTAAGATGTTGGCAATCCAGCCCATGGAGCCTCCTTTAGTGATGACTCCTGCAATTAAGCCAATGATGGCTCCGACAATAAGTGACCAAATCATAAAATACCTCTTTTCTAGTATGTGCTGACATACATTTCTATTCTTAAACTAACACATCTGGAAAGCGGATTCAAATGATTGGTTTATTATTTTTTCATTATTCCAAAAAAATAAGAGCTTAGATTGCACATATATCTGACTTATGGAGTAATATTCCGAAAATTCAGAAAGATATTGATAGGATTTAAAAAATAAAAGTGATAGAATAATGAAAGGGGATACAAAATTGGTAAATAATACAATTTGTATCTCAAAAAATAGAAAGAAGGAGAAAATTATGATTTTAGGTTTTATTAAGGCAAATTTCCCAGGAGAACGTCGTGTTCCACTATTACCACAAGACATTACAGATTTTGATAATCAATTGCTGATTGAAACTGGATTTGGAGAGTTTTTAGATATTGAAGATGTTGAATATGAAAAAGCAGGGTGTAAAATCCTTTCAAGAGAAGAAGTCTTCAAACAGTCTGAAGCGATTTTTTCATTGAAACTTATCCAGCCAAGTGACTATGACTATATTAAAAAGGGCCAAATCATCATCGGTTGGACCCATCCTTATGGCTCTGGTAAGTCTTTCATGAAAGAACAAGCCATTCCTAAAGAGCTTATTGTTGTTGATTTAGATAATAATTTCCCTGCTATTTATTATAAGGATAAAGTCATCGAAACACAGATACCATCAGGCATTATGGAACGTAATAGTTTTTTTGCTGGTTATGCTGGTACTTTAGATGCTCTGCTGAAGTTTGGCATTTTACCAGATGAAAGCACTAGCATAGCAGTTCTTGGCTCAGGAAATGTCTCACAAGGCGCCTTTCATGCAGTTTCAAAATTTTCTTCAAATGTAAAAATGTTCTACCGACGGACACTTCCGGTTTTTAAGGAAACTTTTAGCGCTTACGATATTATCATCAATGGTATCGAAGTTGGAGCGAGTAATGCCCCCGTTTTATCCTTAGAGGATCAAAAACAACTGAAGAGAGGAAGTTTCATCATAGATACGGCAGCTGATGCGGGGAATACTATTGAAGGGAACCATTTCACAACAATGAAGGACTCAATCTATAAAGAAAAAGGCATTTATTACTATTGTGTCCCTAATACACCATCTATGGCTTATCGTAATGTTAGTCCAATGCTAAGTAAACAATTGAGTAAATACATTTTTAAAGAAAATGTTGAAATCTTTAAAGAAGCACTGAAACAGAGTAAATAATTAGTGACATAATATAACAATGTAACCTCTAGCTTAAGCTTACCTAAAAATAATAAACAAGTTGTTTGCTTGAATATTATGATTTTGTTAGAATGAAATTGTTATGAAATTATAATATTATTTTAAAGGAAAGAGGTATTTTTATGATTTGGTCACTTATTGTTGGTGCAATTATTGGGGTGATAGCAGGAGCAATCACAAGTAAAGGTAAATCTATGGGATGGATTGCTAATATCTTAGCCGGTTTAGTTGGTTCTGCTGTGGGTCAAGCCCTTCTCGGAAGCTGGGGTCCTTCATTGGCCGGTATGGCTTTGATTCCCTCAATCATCGGTGCCGTTATTGTGGTAGCCGTTGTATCATTCTTCTTGGGTAAAACAAAAGATTAATACAATTCTTATAAAAAATCACTCTTTGGGTGGTTTTTTTCTATGATTAAACAGGCAGATATAGTACAATAATTCTAAAATGTTTTAGAATTAACAAGAAAATCAAGAACAACTTGTATAAGCAAGAAATGCATATCAGGAGGAAAAAGGAAATTGACTGAAGAAGAACAAGAGCTCGTCTATTTTTGGGATGGTTTTGCTGAAGAATATGAAGAAATACAACAGGAATCGCCTTTCCCGATTGCTCAAGAATTAGGAAAGTTCCTTGTACAAGAGAAAATTCTACCTTGTCAAACACTTTTAGATATTGCAGGAGGAAGCGGGCGTTACTTGTCCGTATTTCAGGACCAAGTTAAGAAATATACTTTAGCAGATATTTCACCAAAGATGTTAGAACTGGCAAGAGAGAAAAGAAAATCAGAGCATGTCGATTTCCTTAGGATTAGCCAAGAGGCACTGATTAAAACAAATAAAAAATTTCAAGTTGTTTTTTCCGCAATGAATCCTGCTTTGAATCGTCCTGAAAAGATAAAAGAATTGTGGCAACTCAGTCAAAAGTGGTGCCTTATCTTCCGATTGGTTAAGGATGAAGATAGCTTATTTTCTCCTTATAATCAGGAAGTGAACCCAGAGTTAAAATGGATGGCAGACTACAAAAACTTTCTTCAAAAAGAGAAGCAAGAATTTTTTGTGCAACAATTTACTTTTGAAAAAACAGAAATGATTTCAAAATCCTTTTTCCACGCGTATTTTGAGGATGAATGCAGTAAACGGGAGTTGGAACGCCGTATAAACGAGCATTTTGGAGTGCAAGAATTATGCAAAAATTACCACAAAGTTGTTTACGAACTGATTTACATTCCATGTGACAAATAGTGACGATAAAGCATAATGCCTTGTACTATATTCATGATTTATGCCTAAGTCGAAAGAAAAACTAAACGCGATTCAAAAAAAGTATAAGTAAAATCCCAAGAAAATTATTATTTTCTTGGGCTTTTGTTTTACATTACTGGAAAAGAAAAATAAATAAATTTATTCATTATCCTTTTTTAATATGAGTGGCGTTTAATCATGATAGCCGTAGAGTTTTAATTCGCCCGAAATATATTCTCCTAGATAGACTTCAGTAATTTTATGAAAGCCGTTTTCAACGATTTTAGTTTCGAGCCACTCTTCGTTTTTATTTATAATGTCTAAAACATCATAGTTGGCTTGTCCGTCTACAATGATCGGGTATTTAATGTTTTCTCCTCCAAATTCGATAATTGTTAATTGACCATTTTGCT
>NZ_KQ968939.1:283378-299212 GCF_001578715.1 Lactococcus sp. DD01
TTACATTTTGAACTTCATAAATTCCATTAGAGCGTAGCTTAAACATAAGTTCATTTGCAGAAATCCCATTTTTCAAACACTCCGTAACTTTTATTTTTCCATCTTGAATTAAAGTAAGTGGCTTTCCGTCTACGATGACTTTAATATAACGATTATGTTCTTTAGCAAATTTTAGGAGAAGTACAAGAAGAGTCCAGATGATTAAGACAAGGACAAATTGCAAGACGGTTATAGAATCATTATAAATGACACCTCCAATTATCCCACCTAGGACATAATTTTGAACTTGATCCATTGCTGATGAAGGTGCAAGATTACCTTTTCCCATGATGTTAATTTGGATAATTAAACAAACAATTCCGAGGGCAAATTTGATTATTATTGGACTGTATAATTGCATAGCTAACCTTTCTTATTATTTAGAAATAATATTGATTTTATTATTGAGCAGATGGGTTTCGGTGATAGTATAGGATTGCTGATCGGCATTGAGATTGACCGTGTAAAAATCATCTTTTACTTTTACAATGATTCCATCAGTAAGTTGAGTTGAACTTACCAGAATGTCTTTTTGCTCAACCTTCATATTATCTGCAAATTGCTCAACAAAATTGACCATTTGAGAGGATTGAGAATGCCGTGACTGATTAACCTGATAATTTGAATACTGTATTCCAAGAGAAAGGATGAGGAACAAGAAAAAAATGAGACTAAGATCTCGATATTTCGTCTTGATTCGATGCTTCAAATATAACGAAAAAACAACGATAAGTAGTATGAGTGAACCAAAAATGAAAATATACCATAGGTAATCTGTTAAGCCCGCTTGTGTTTTCAAGAAACCAATATCATAAAAATTCATAAAACCTCCAATAAACTATCTGCAATTGTCTCTTAATAACCAATATATTATTAAAAAATTCCACAATTATATACTATCATAAACAAACTAATATATATATAAAATATTTTTCATTCATAAACTTAAAATAAAAAACACAATAATTGTTTGTATAATTTTAAATAAAATGGTACAATTTTACCTAATTAAAATTTTTAATATTTTAAATTATAGCTTATATCCATGGAAAAATAAGCTATAAGAAGAAGGGAGAAAAAGAAATTTGGGATTTTCGACAAAAGCAAAATTTGAAACCTACAGTAAAAAGGACAGTAGATTAGAAAAAACATTGGGGGTTAAAGACTTCTTGGCTTTAGGAGTGGGAACGATTATTTCTACTTCAATCTTTACTTTACCAGGAATTGTTGCTGCACAATTTGCAGGACCAGCTGTTGTATTTTCATTTTTGATTGCTGCAGTTGTTGCTGGTATGGTCGCATTGGCCTATGCTGAAATGGCCAGTGTTATGCCCTTTGCTGGCTCAGCCTACTCATGGATTTCAGTGCTCTTTGGTGAGGGATTTGGCTGGATTGCGGGTTGGGCCTTACTTGCAGAATACTTTATTGCCGTAGCCTTTGTAGGCTCGGGCTTCTCGGCTACATTCCAGCATATTCTAGCAACCTCTAATATACATTTACCTGCGGCTTTAGCTAATCCACTTGGCACTAATGGTGGTATCGTTGATATTATTTCTTTAATTGTTATTTTAATTGCCGCTCTTCTTGTATGGCGGGGCTCTAATGATGCTGGAATAATTGCGCAAATCTTAGTTGTGTTAAAAATTATTGCCATTATCACATTTATTGTTGTAGGTTTAACAGTGATTAAACCCCAAAATTATACACCGTTTATACCTAAGCACAATCCTACTACAGGCTTTGGAGGTTTATCGGGAATTTTATCGGGTGTTTCAATGATTTTCCTTGCTTATATTGGCTTTGATTCGATTGCGGCTAATTCAGCTGAAGCTAAAAACCCCAAACGTACAATGCCTTTAGGTATTGTAGGCTCGCTCATCATTGCCGTGGTTCTGTTTTCAGCAGTCACGCTTGTTCTTGTCGGCATGCATCCTTATACTGAGTATGCAAATAATGCAGCTCCTGTATCTTGGGCTTTGTCAGAAGCAGGTTTTCCTTTGGTTTCACAAGTGATTTCAATAGTTGCTGATGCCGGAATGTTTATTGCTTTACTGGGGATGATTTTAGCGGGGTCTCGACTGATTTATGCTTTTGGTCGTGACGGAATGCTTCCAAAAGTATTGGGAGATGTAGACAAGCGTGAGAATCCAACCAATGCTTTGGTTGTTTTAACTACGGTTGCAATAATTATTGGGGCTTTTTTCCCATTTACCTTCCTGGCACAATTGATTTCCGCAGGTACGTTGATTGCTTTTGTCTTTGTTTCGATCGGGATGTTTGCTTTACGTCCGCGTGAGGGCAAAGACTTACCACAAGCAAGTTACAAAATGCCATTTTACCCGATTTTACCAGCTCTGGGCGCAATAGGCTCGATTATTGTATTTGAAAATCTTGATTCACTTGCGAAACTATACTGTTTTATCTGGATTTTGTTAGGTATTGTGATCTATTCTTTGTATGGTGCGAAGCGCGAAAAAAATTAAAAATTTTATACCGATTTGAGGATTTATCAAATCGGTTTTTACTTTAATTAAAAGTTAATTACCTCAAAACTAACTTTTTTTAAAGGAAGAAACACTTACAGAAGCATATAGGGAAATAATACGTGAATTATGGTAAAATATCTGTATGACAAAATTTTACAATGTAGGCACAATAGTGAACACACAAGGGCTTCAAGGAGAAGTTCGTGTGATTTCAGTTACCGATTTTGCTGAAGAACGTTTTGCAAAAAACACAATTTTGGCTCTTTTTGACAAAAAAGGAAATTATGTCCAAGATTTGAAAGTTAAATCATCTAGAAAACAAAAGAATTTTTATATCGTCAAATTTGATGGCTTTTATCATATTAATGATGTTGAAGGCTTTAAGGAATTCACTTTAAAAATAGCTGAGGACAAGTTGAAGGATTTGGACGAAGGCGAATTTTATTATCATGAAATTATTGGTTTAGATGTATATGAAAATGATCAATTAATTGGACAGGTTAGCGAAATTCTTCAACCAGGTGCAAATGATGTGTGGGTCGTCAAACGTAAAGGTAAGCGTGACTTGCTTCTTCCTTACATTCCACCTGTTGTATTGAATGTTGATCTTCAAGCTAAAAGGGTGGATGTAGAAATTATGGAAGGTTTGGACGATTAGGATGAAAGTTGATATTTTAACAATTTTTCCAAATATGTTCGACTCACTCAACCAATCGATAGTTGGGAAAGCACAAGAAAAGGGACTGCTTGAACTTCATACCCACGATTTTCGCGAAAATGCGAGCAACAAGCAAAGATATGTGGATGATATGCCTTATGGCGGAGGTCAAGGCATGTTGCTGATGCCGCAACCTATCTATGATACAATGGATAAGATTCCGCATGAAAAGGCGCGTGTGATTCTTCTCGATCCTGCAGGCAAACGCTACAATCAAAAAATGGCTGAAGAGCTTGCCCAAGAAGAACATCTAATTTTTATTTGTGGACATTATGAAGGTTATGATGAACGAATTAAAGATCTAGTGACGGATGAGATTTCGCTTGGCGACTTTGTCTTAACAGGCGGAGAAGTAGCAGCTACTGTTATTGTTGATTCTGTAGTACGCTTGCTGCCTGGAGCTTTAGGTAAAGCAGCCAGTCATGAGGATGATTCTTTTTCTTCAGGATTACTTGAGTATCCGCAATATACACGTCCAGAAGAGTTTCGTGGGAAGAAGGTCCCAAGCGTTCTGATGTCCGGTCATCACGAAAATATTCGTAAATGGCGCTTGACGGAGAGCTTGAAAAAAACTTTAGCACGACGTCCGGATTTGTTGGAGCAATACGAGACAAATGCAGAAGAAGAGGAGATTTTGAAACAGCTAAAGATGGAAAGTGAAAAATCTTGATGGCTTGGAAAAATTATATTTGGGATTTTGATGGAACACTCTTCAATACCTATCCTGTAATGTTAGAGGCCTTGCGTGAAGCAATGAAGCAATCTTCAGTAGAATTTCCGGGCGATTTAGAAGCTTATATCAAACGCTTCTCTATTCGTAAATTCGCTTTTGAGTTTGCAGACGATGACTTTCTTGATTTGTATCATAAAATAGAAGCAGAGATGCAAGTCAATCCTCAGGTTTACCCTGAAATCCCACAAATTTTGTCAGAAATTGTAGAAAATGGCGGACAAAATTTTGTCCTCAGTCATCGTGATGATGCTACCTTTGAATATCTGGGTGAACTAAAAAAATACTTTACGGAAGTCATTACCAGTCAGCAAAATTTTGCACGGAAACCAAGTCCAGAAGCTTTGGAATATTTGATTCACAAATATAAGTTGGTGCCAGAAGAAACAGTCATGATTGGTGATCGTCCTCTTGATATTGAAGCAGGTATAAACGCAGGTGTAGCCACTTTGCTTTTAGATGAGAAAGCATATTTTGGAGACATCGCCGACAAGAAAATAAAAAATTGGAGTGAATGGAAATGACATTAACATTAGAACGTGATAAAGAATTTGTAAATCAATTTCACTATGATGCACGTAATTACGAATGGGAAAAAGAAAACGGAACACCTGAAACAAATATCAATGTACAATTTCAGTTAGTACCTCACGATCAAGTACCTGACGGAAAAGTTGCTGCAGAAGATACAGCAATTTATGCTATCTTGACATATATGATTCCTTTGGAGAATATTGTCTTATCAGGTATGCTCAGCCAACTTAACTACATTCGTGGTCGCCAAGTGAAAGAGCAATCTGAATTAGAACAAGAAGAAATGGCTCAAATTGCTGACCCACTTTTTGATCTTTTGAAGCGCTTGGTGTACGAAACAACAGAGGTTGCCCTTGACCAACCGGGCATCAACCTCCAATTTTAAGGATTTTTTCAAGATTATTTATTATGAAATTAGCTATTATTACAGATACTTCGGCAGACTTTGCCGAACAATATAAAAATCGTGACGATTTATTTGTCTTGGAAATTCCCATATCTATTGAGGGAAAAGAATATAAACCAAGTGAAATGACACACCAAGAGTGGTATAAGTTGATGGCCGCAACTTCAGAGGCGCCTAAAACATCACAACCAAGCATTCTTGAATTAGAAGAATTACTGCGAACACTAAGACAAGAGGGCTATACTCATGTTTTAGGTGCTTTTTTGAGTTCAGGAATTTCAGGTTTTTATCAAAATGCATTTTATCTACAAAGTGAATTTGAAGATATGGTAGTCAAGTTTCCTGAAACCTTTATCACCTCTAGTCCACTTGGCTATATGATTGAGACAGCACTTGATGCGGCGGATGCCGGAAAGTCATTTGACGAAATTATTGCTCAGTTTGAGTATCAAAGAGAAAATGACAATGCCTTCATGCTTGTAGATGACCTTCATTGGTTAGCTAAAGGGGGGCGCCTGTCGAGAGGTGGAGAACTTTTAGGAACACTCCTCAATATCAAACCTATTTTACAGTTTTCAGAAGATGGTAAAGTTGTTGTATATGATAAGGTGCGTACAAGCAAGAAAGCTGTGTCAGAGCTAAAGAAACTGATGCTTGCGAATAGTGATCCAAAGTCGCACAAGGTCTACGTTCTCCATGCTGATGCGGAAGATCGTGCGAAAGACCTTTATGATTTTGCCAAAGCTCATGGCTACGATGATGTCGAAATCGTAACATTTGTACCTGTTATTGCAACTCACCTAGGCTTGGGTGCGATTGCTTACGGGTTCTCACCTAAGAAATAATTTATTGTATAAAAATTAATTGTGAAAAGAGAAGGAAACATTTTAGTCATTCCTTCTCTTTTTTTGGCGTTTTATAAAATAGTTATTTTTAAGGAAGTGTAAACGCAATCATATAAACGTTGAGAAATAATTGTCTATTTATTTCAAGTTTTGTTTGACTTTAAGTTAAAAAAATATTAAACTAAAGTTGTTATTATACGCATAAATATACATTAGGAGGTATATAATGGAAGCAAAAACTGAAAAGAAAAAATTCCAAATGCCATCGGCATACACGATTCTTTTCATCATCATTGTCCTTATTGCAATCCTGACCTGGTTTATTCCAGCAGGACATTACAAAGTAGATGATGCTGGCAATATTATTGCTGGATCATTTACACAGGTAGCTTCAAACCCTCAAGGGATTTGGGACATGCTTATGGCTCCCGTTAATGGGATGTTAGGTATTGAAGCAAATGGAAATGTACCTGCTACGCCAGCCGCAATTCCTATCTCATTCTTTATTTTAATGGTAGGTGGCTTTTTAGGTGTAGTAAATAAAACCGGTGCACTTGAAGCAGGTATTGCCTCAATCGTTAAGCGTTTTAAAGGTAAGGAGAAGATGCTGATTCCGGTCTTAATGATTCTCTTTGCACTTGGGGGATCAACGTATGGGATGGCGGAAGAAACATTGGCTTTCTATGCTTTGATTATCCCTGTCATGATTGCGGTTGGTTTCGATACGGTCGTGGCAGTTGCCATCGTTTTAGTTGGCTCTCAAGTTGGTTGTTTGGCTTCTACAGTGAATCCATTTGCTACAGGTGTAGCTTCTCAAGCAGTTGGTATTTCCATGGGACAAGGTATGGGACTTCGCTTCTTCATGCTAGTCGTACTTACAGGGATTTCAATTCTCTATGTTTATCGTTATGCTTCAAAGATTGAAAAAGATCCTACAAAGTCTTTAGTTTATAAAAATCGCGAAGCAGATATCCAACATTTCGACATTGCTTCTATTGAAAAACAGGAAAATATTACGCAACGTCAAAAATGGGTCAATGTTGTTTTCTTCGGAAGTTTTGTCATTATGATCATGTCACTTGTACCATGGGATATGTTGAATGAACACTTTACTTTCTTTAATGACTTTACTACTTGGCTAACATCAATTCCAGGCTTAGGTGTTGTTCTTGGTAAGAGCATGGTGCCGTTTGGTGCATGGTACTTCCCAGAAATTACAATGCTCTTCATCGTTATGGCCGTTGTGGTTGCTTTCGTTTACCGTATGAAAGAATCTGAATTTATTTCTGCCTTTCTCGAAGGTGCATCAGACATGATTGGTGTTGCTATCGTCGTAGCTGTGGCACGTGGGATTCAGGTTGTGATGAACAATGGGATGATTACAGATACAATCTTGCATTGGGGTGAACAAGGTCTTCAAGGACTTTCATCAAGTCTATTTATTATCTTAACGTTTATCTTCTATTTGCCAATGAGTTTCTTGATTCCATCAACATCAGGTCTTGCTGCTGCTACCATGGGAATTATGGGTCCAATGGGCGAATTCGCCAATGTTTCAAAAGATCTGGTCATTACTGCTTATCAATCTGCATCAGGTATTTTGAACCTTATCACACCAACATCCGCTGTTGTTATGGGTGCACTTGCTATTGCACGCTTTAATATCGGAACATGGTGGAAATTTATGGCCAAGTTGATTGTGATTCAGTTGGTTGTAATCATGATTATCCTTGGAGTTGCCGCAGTATTATAAAAAATGAATAAAAAGCTTTCCATCGGGGGAGCTTTTGTTGGAGGTCACATGAAAACTTTTATTACAGATGAATATCAAATAGCAGCTGTGCAATCACTAGGACGTTTAGTCAAACATGCCTCTGTATTAGACGAGAGTGATTCTGGTCCAGGCCATCCTTTTGGGAAAAAAGTTTTAGGTGCTTTAGAAGAAGTCTTGGAACTTTGTCAAGAATTAGGTTTTAAGACTTTCCAAGATCCTGAAGGTTATTATGGTTACGCTGAGACTGGCGAGGGCGAAAAACTTTTTGGCTTACTTTGTCATATGGATGTCGTACCTGCAGCAGACCAAGCAGGCTGGGAAACTGATCCTTTTGAAATGGTCGAGCGTGATGGTCTTTTAATTGGGCGGGGTACCCAGGACGATAAAGGACCAAGTATGGCTGCACTCTACGCAGTGAAGGCTTTAATGGATGCTGGTGTGACATTTGACGGGCGAATCCGTTTTATCTTTGGTACAGATGAAGAAACACTTTGGCGTTGTTTGGATAAATATAATGAAAAAGAAGAAGCAATCACCATGGGCTTTGCACCTGATTCTCATTTTCCGCTCAACTATGCTGAAAAAGGGTTGCTTCAAGCCTATCTTACTGGACCTGGCACAAAAGAATTCACATTACAAGCGCCCGGCGCTTTAAATGTCGTCCCCGATCGTGCGGCTTACACTTCAGAAAAATTAGCAGAAGTAAAAGCAGCCTTGGCAGCGCATGGTTTTTCTTATGAAGAAACCGAAAAAGGAATTTCCGTACAGGGCAAAAGCGTACATGCTATGGCTGCACCAGAAGGGATAAATGCCACTTTACGTTTGGCTATTGCCTTAGCAGAAGTATTTGACTTCAAGCCACTTGATTTCTTGGGTAAACTTGTTCAGGAAAATGCCACAGGTGAAAATGTTGTGGGCAAAGTTATGGATGAACAATCTGGTGAATTAACCATGAATTTCACAGATATTGAGATCACTCCTGAACATACAAAAATCGGTGTGGATATGCGTATCCCTGTAACTATTGATAAAGATGAACTGGCTGGAAAGCTTGCTGCTCAAGCAGCGGATTATCAACTTGAATATAAGCAATATGATTGGTTAAATCCTCTCTATGTGCCGGTAGAAAGTGAACTTATCCAAACGCTTCTTGCTACTTATCGTGAAATTACAGGAGATATGACGGAGCCAATGGTTTCTGGAGGAGCTACCTTTGCTCGGACGATGCAAAATTGTGTAGCCTTTGGAGCCATGTTTCCTCAAACACCCGACTATATGCACCAAGCTAATGAACAATGGGCAATTACGGACATGCGTAAAACGATGGAAATATATGCTGAAGCCATCTATCGCTTATGTGCAGTGAAGTAAGCACGCCCCATAAAAAATGATTCTCCTTAGAATCATTTTTTATTATAAAATAAGAAGAAAGTTGAATAACAATAACTTTTTCTCCTAAAATATCCGTATTCTCATTACTCTTTGGCAGTAAAAGTTTTTATATTTAAAAAAGATTTGCTCAGTAACTCTTTTTCAGATGAAAAGTGCTAAAATAGTAGTATGAAACTAGAGAATTTGCCGTCAGAATTTGTACAAGCTTTGCCGGTTTTGGAAAAAATACAGGCACATGGTTTTGAGGCTTATTTTGTAGGAGGAAGCGTACGGGATGCGCTTTTGCAAAGGCCAATCCATGATGTGGATATTGCAACCAGTGCATATCCGGCTGAAACCAAAGCCATATTTCCGCATACCATTGATGTGGGAATTGATCACGGTACCGTGTTAGTCTTAGCTGGTCAATCTGAAGCTGAACACTATGAAATTACTACTTTTCGTACAGAAAGCACTTATACAGATTATCGCCGCCCAGATTCTGTAGATTTTGTCCGAGAACTTTCGGAAGATTTAAAACGGCGCGATTTCACGATTAATGCCTTTGCTATGGATACTGAGGGACAGATTATTGATTTGTTCAATGGTCTTTCTGATTTATCTGGGTCACGTTTGCGTGCTGTTGGAATTGCAACGGAACGCTTCAATGAAGATGCGCTTCGGATTATGCGTGCAATGCGTTTTGCTGCAACTTTAAATTTTAATGTTGAAGAAGAAACCTTTAAAGCTATGCAATCGCGTGCTCATCTTTTAAGCAAAATCTCTATTGAACGTATTTTCATTGAACTCGACAAGTTGCTTTTGGCTAAAAATTGGAAAAAAGGCTTAGAAATATTGTTAACTTCGCAAGCTTATACTTTTTTGCCGGACTTGCAAGAAAAAGCTATACAAGCTTTACTTCAAACTCTAGAGACGCACTTTACTTTTGTCAATTCAGAGCAAGCTTGGGCTGCGCTCTTAGTGCATAGTGATCAGATAAATGTTAAAGCTTTCTTGAAAAAATGGAAGGTGTCGAATGACTTTATCAAATATGTGTATGATTTGACAGAAGCCTATAAGCTTGAAAGTTGGAGTTTAGAGAGCATTTATCGCTATGGGTTAGAAAAAGCTCTGCTGGTTGATCAGCTAAAAGTTGCCGCAGGGCAAGATGTTGATTGTGATCAGGCTTATATCTATGATGCAAAGCTCCAGATACATAGCAAGTCAGAGCTTGCAGTAACTGGAAATGACATTATTCAAACATTTAATATCAAGCCAGGTCCAATTTTAGGGAAGCTGCTACATCAGATTGAAGAACAAGTCGTTAACAACCAATTAAAAAATGATAGAAACAAAATTTTAATATATATTAAGGAGATTCTATGATTACTCGTAAACAAGGTTCATGTACTACTATTTTGGTGGGGAAAAAAGCCTCAATTGATGGATCGACACTTATCGCTCGTAATGACGATGGACATGAAGCACTGGATCCACAACGCTTTGTTGTGGTTCAACCAGATCAACAACCGCGTCATTATAAAGCTGTGTTAAGTGCTTTGGAACTGGACCTTCCAGAAAACCCAATGCGTTATACTGCTACACCAAATGCTGTTTTAACAAGCGGAACTTGGGCTGCTGCAGGGATTAATGCTGCAAATGTTGCAATGTCAGCTACAGAAACAATTACAACAAACCCACGTATCTTAGGACTTGACCCTTACAATGAAGAAAGCGGCATGGGAGAAGAAGACTATGTTACTCTTGTCTTGCCTTACATCCACAGTGCGCGTGAAGGTGTTGAACGCTTAGGTGCCCTTCTTGATCAATATGGAACATATGAACCTAACGGTATTGCTTTTGCTGATAAGGAAGAAGTTTGGTGGTTGGAAACAATTGGTGGCCATCATTGGGCAGCAGTACGTATTCCAGATGATTCTTATGTGGTTGCGCCTAACCGCATGAACATTGATCATTTTGATTTTGAAAGTGAAGATACACTTTGTTCAAAAGATTTGAAAGCACTGATTGATGAAAACCATCTTAACCCAGATTTTGAAGGTTATAATTTACGTCATATCTTTGGTTCTAGCTCAGTTAAAGATAGTGTATATAACAATCCACGTACTTGGTATGGTCAAAACGCTTTGGGAACGCCAAGTGACGATCCTCAAAATCCAGAATTGCCATTCATCTGTAAAGCCACACGTAAAATTTCAGTAGAAGACATGAAATTTGTGCTCTCAAGCCACTTTGAAAATACTGAATTTGATACTTACGGTACAACAAATACGCCGGAACAAGCACAACTTTTCCGTCCAATTGGGATCAACCGTAACCACAGTGTACACATTTTACAAATCCGTAATCATGTTGATGAAAAACTTGCAGGTATTCAATGGTTGGCATTTGGGGCAAATACCTTCAACCATGTCGTACCTTTCTACACAAATGTTGATGATACACCAGCTTGCTATCGTGATGCAACAGCGACATTTGACTTGAATAATATGTACTGGCTCAGTTGTACAGCAGCACTTCTTGGTGATACAGATTACAGCAAGTACGTTGATTTACGTGATACCTATGAATTGGCAACTGTAGGTAAATCCCGTGAAATCCAAAATAAAACGGATAAAGCGGGAGCTGCAGCAGACCTACAAGCAGCAAATGAAGAATTAGCAGCGTTTGCATTAAAAGCAATGACTGAAATGCTGGGACGCATGGTAATTTCAGGTTCAAATCGCATGAAACTCCGTTATGATTTCAACGATTAATTCTGATAAAAAGCACTTATGTGCTTTTTTTTGTGCCCTATACAAAATACTAAAAACTGTCTATCCTCTAAACGAGCGTAAAGTAGGTTCTTAGTTTTCAAAACATATTGTGCTAAAATAAAAAGAAGAAATTTATCTTACATTTTAATTTATTAAAAAGAAAGCAAGGAAAATGCGTAAAACATTCCAATCAACAAAAGACTTTTTTAAAAATACGTTTCATTATTTTGGTCCCGTCATCTTTTTTCACCTCTTACTTTTACTCGTTGTAGTTCCGACATTAACAGCGACCACTAATTTTTTACTTCACCGTAAGGAGATTGATTATCTGGCTTATGATAATGTACTCTCGATTTTCAGTCAACATCCCCTCACAGCGTTTGCTCTGGTAGGTATTTTGGTCCTGATTGTAGTTTCGGTATTTTTAGAATTCACTTTTCTAACGATACTGGTTCACTTTGTGAAGCAAAAAGAAAAAGTTACAATTCCTGAGTTACTTTATGCAACATTTTCACGGTTGCGACATCTCAGACCTTCTCTTATCTTATTTTTCTTGTTTTATTTTATGTTAGTTTTGCCTTTAAGTGGTTTTGCCAGCGGTATAGACATTATTTCCGCTATTCAAGTGCCTAATTTCATCTTGGAGTTTATTGCAACTAACAATTGGTGGCTTTTGACAGCCTACATTTTACTGACTTTATTATCCATGTTTATTGGATATCGTCTAATTTTTGTTCTGCCGCTCATGATTTTGCAGCAGAAAAAACTTAGGACCTCATTGAGTGTCAGCTGGCAGATGAGCAAAGGAAAATTTAAAGTTTTCTTTTTCCGCTTTATAGCAATTTTCATCAGTTTACTGGCTTCTTTCTGGGTAATCAGTCAACTCTTGATTTTGTTGCAATCCGCAATTGATCATCACATGCCTCAAATAGCGTTAGCATCTGCGACGATGATTATGTTTATTATCCAAGTTTCAGCTTTACTACACATGCTTTTGTCACTGATTTTGATTTTCTATGTGGTCATTAATTTGTTAGAGGAATTAACACCAGAAGAAATCTATGTTGAGCTAAAAGCTTTTCAACTATTGCCTAAAGGTTGGCGTTGGATGAGCCGAAGTTTATTGGGGTTTTTTACAGTCCTGTTTATTGCGCTCATTGGTGTTTTTAACGTTTATTACCTCAGCCAGGATACCTTATCAAATCCACTTATTATTTCACATCGTGGTGTGTCCGAGAAAAATGGTGTTCAAAATACAATTCCCGCCTTGATTGAAACTAGCCAAACCTATCATCCAGATTATTTTGAGATGGATGTACGTGAAACAAAGGACAAGCAATTTGTTGTCATGCATGATGAAAATTTACGTCATTTAGCTGGAGTGAACAAGAAAGTAAATGAATTGACTTTAGCTGAACTCACCAAACTCACTGTCCGAGAAAATGGTAAATCTGCCCCTTTACCAAGCTTTGATGAATACTTGAAAGAAGCAGATAGGCTTGATCAAAAATTACTGATTGAAATTAAAATCCCGCTTAAGGAAGATGTCAATGCAGTAAGTAAAAATTTCTTGCAACGTTATAAAAAAGATATTGAAGCAAGAAAACATCAAGTACAATCTTTAAGCTTTGATTTGTCACGCAGTCTAAAAAATCATGATTCATCTGCTTTTGTATCTTACATTATGACCTACAATCTTATCGGAGTACCGAAAAGTAATGTTGATGCATTTTCAGTTGAAATATCGACATTGGATTCGGAATTTGTGGAAAAAGCGCACGATTATGGTAAAAAAGTTTATGCTTGGGATGTTAATGATGCCAATACAGTACAACGTATGCGTCTATACGATGTTGATGGCTTAATCACAGATGATATACCGGTAGTCAAGAAAACTATCGAAAATACGCAAAGCGGTATGAGCTTTGCACAGAAAATTCGCATTTACTTATTAGATTTAGGAAATGCAGATTTAACAGATCTGAGCTCAGATAGTTTTTCTAGTTTTAATGTGTAGTATTTAATGTTGAAAGGCAAAGGGTCAAGGCTCTTTGCCTTTCTTAACTTGTGCTATAATAAATAAGAGCATTCAGAGAAAAAGATAGGATTTAGATAGAACATGGCAGATTTTTTAGTATCAGAATTAACAAAAAGCGTAGGAGATAAAACACTTTTTGATAAAATTTCATTTATTATACATAACCTCGATCGCATAGGGCTATTGGGCACAAATGGTACAGGTAAAACAACCTTGCTTAATACGATTGCGGGCATTCAAGGTTTTGATGGAGATGTTTCTCCATTTACTCACCCCCAAGATTATAAAATTACCTATTTGACTCAAGAGCCAGATTTTGATGATGAAGCAAGTATCATGGATACTGTTCTGGATGATTCACTCCCCCAAATGAAGGCCATAAAAAGATATGAAGTTGCACTTTTAAATATTGAAGATTTAAGCAAATTTGAACGTGCCCAATCTGATATGGATGCTTTAAACGCTTGGCAAGTAGAAGCAGATGTGAAAACAGTTTTAACAAAACTCAAATTGCCAGATTTTTCTTCAAAGATAGGCTCGCTTTCAGGAGGACAAAAGCGCCGTGTGCAATTAGCCCAAGCGCTCGTCAATCCGTCTGATTTACTTTTGCTTGATGAACCTACCAACCACCTTGATGTGGATACTATCGCATGGCTGCAAAACTATCTCAAAAACAGTAAGAGAACAGTGCTTTTTGTGACACATGATCGTTATTTTTTGGACAATGTGGCGACGCGTATATTTGAGCTAGACAAGTCAAAACTCAAAGAATACCAAGGGAATTATCAAGATTATTTGGCGCAACGTGCTGAAGCAGAGGAACGTGAAGCTGCAAGCTTGCATAAAAACCAACAGCTTTACAAATCAGAATTAGCTTGGATACGCAAGTCTCCGCAAGCACGAGCAACTAAACAACAGGCACGTATTGACCGTTTTGAAAGCTTAAAAGAAGATGTACGTACAGATAAAGACTTGGGTGATGTAGACATCAGCTTGGCGACGACACGTTTAGGAAAAAAAGTCATTAATTTTGAAAATGCAGCTTTTGCATTTCCTGATCGTCCAATCTTTTCTGACTTGAACTGGATTGTACAGAATAAAAGTCGTGTTGGTATCGTTGGTGATAATGGTGTAGGTAAATCAACCTTGCTCAATATTATCGCCGGAGAACTTGAGTTGACGTCAGGAACGATGGATATCGGTGAGACTGTTAAGATTGGATACTTCAGTCAAGAAATACGTGGACTTGAAGAGGATAAACGCATCATTAATTTCTTGGAAGAAGTAGCTTCCGCTAGCCAAAATACAAGCGGTGAGACAATTTCGATTGTTAATCTTTTGGAACAATTCCTCTTTCCGAGAAGTACACATGGGACTTTGATTCGTAAACTTTCTGGTGGTGAGAAGAAGCGCCTTTACCTCTTAAAAATATTATTAACACAACCTAATGTTCTGCTCTTGGACGAGCCAACCAATGATTTGGATATTGCAACTTTGACAGTTTTAGAAGATTTTCTTGCAAAATTCCCTGGCGCTGTAATTACCGTAAGTCACGACCGGTATTTCCAAGACAAGGTTTCCAATGAGCTTTTGGCTTTTGAGGATGGAAAAATTAACCATCTTTTTGGTGCTTATAGTGACTACTTGGCGACAAAAGTGGCAGCTCCTGTGGAAGTAGCAGCTCCGAAAGTTGATACACGCGTACGCGAAGATGCAAAACCAAAGATGACTTGGGCCGAGAAGCAAGAATGGGCAACCATCGAAGAAGATATTGCAAAATTAGAAGAACGAATAGAAGAAATTGATTCTGAAATGAACGAAAATGGTTCAGATGCCGGTATGCTTTCTACTCTTCAAAAAGAATTAGATCAAGTAACGACAGAACTTGAGACAAAATATGAGCGCTGGGAAATGCTCAGTGAAAAAATATAAAAAGCAAGCGAGTTCTTGCTTTTTTTTTCTTTTTCTATTTTGATTGTCATAATATATTTTTAGATATGAAATAGTAAAATAGACTATAGAATTAATTAATGATGAGGAATATGTACATTTATAAAAAATATACTTCCCCAAAAAGGGATTAGTTATTATTTTCAAATTGAAAAATCATTATTTA
>NZ_KQ968939.1:299232-315528 GCF_001578715.1 Lactococcus sp. DD01
TAGTTATTATTTTCAAATTGAAAAATCATTATTTAATAAATAGTTTCAATATAGATTTTTATTAATTACTTTTTTGTTAATATACTCTCCTAATTTTATCCATGATTTTTTATCAAAGATATTTTTAAAATAATAGTAGTTCTCTTGGTCTACATCATATCCGATTGTATCAGAAATAATTATATCTGCTTTTTTGTAATTCTCAGTTATTTCTATTAAATTTCTATTATAGATATTTTTCAATGTATTTTTAATAAAAGATTTGTATTCTGGTTGTTGAAAAAACTCAATATAGATCTTAACGGTAGGGACTAACGAGACTTCAGAAACAATAATTTGAAAGAAATTACTTTTTAATTTGGCATAATCTTCTTTTGAAGTAAAATAAGTCAAATTTAGATCAATGCATTGCTTAATAAACTTGGTGTCTACACTCCCGTAGTAATGATTTTCTTTTAAATACATAAATTTATAAAGTTTTAAATAATGGATAACAATCATATTATTACAAAGAGTATAAAGCATCAAATTAAAGGTAAAAGTATCAAGAGAGTATTTGGAACATACTTGTTGAAGTAATGCTTTACAGGTATCAACTACATGATTATCTTTGATATTTGAAAGGGTATTTCCTATTTTAGATTTTTCAAAATCTGTATAGAACTCCTGAGTGAAATAAGAAATTATACAAAATAGTACTAAATTTTCATTCAGTATGTATCTATTTTTGGGGGGACCAGAAGCATCTAAATTTGTGTTCTCATTGTATCTAGTGAAGATACAGACCAATTCTTTTATTTCATCACTAAGCTCTGGCAAAAAATTTTGAGTACTTATTGAGGATGAGAAAATTGCTATAAAATAATATACTCTAGTTTTACCAATAGGTGACAATCTGTTGAATTCTTTACTATAACTTCCAATAAAAGAATCACTAAACTTAGAGTCAATTAGATCTAAGTATTGCTTTGTACCTTTAGCAACAACTGAAATTGTAAAATAATATAAATATCTAATTTCTATTTCATTACCACAAAGAGAAAACATATCATTATTTTTTTCAAAATATATTTTTAAATTTAATGAAGAAAATAAAATATTGACTTTAGCTATTAGTTTATAAACATAAGATTCACTATAAAAAATATTTTCTGTGATATCCCTCACATCAAAATTTCTTTTTTTTAGAATATAGGTAAGGAAACGATATAGACTTGAATGTTCAACATATGTTTCTCTTGTTTCTTGAATTATCTTTATAAAGTTATATTCGTGAACATTATCACTAAAATAAATCGTATTATTAAGTATAACTAAACATCCCTTACTTTCTATAATGTATGAATTTATTTCTTCGACAAAATTTTTAGCGAAATCTTTTGCTTTTCTGGGTGTGTAATTGAATATTTTTTCAATATACTCTAAAGTTATGCCATCTGAAGTTATATTATTAAGAATATTTAATTTTTTTATTTGCAGTTCGTTAAGAAATAGAGAAATAACTTCTTCTGGGATAGTGGTATTTGTTCTATTATTCATTAGATTTAACCTCCATGTTAATTTATGAAAATTACAAAAGCTTATAAAACATTAGTTAATATTATTATAATAATAACGTTGATTGAAGTCTATTTTTTGGATTATTTGCTTTGATGAATGAAAAAAGAACACAAGTAAATGTTCTTTTTTATTTTAAATTATTTTTGTTCACTTTTACGCTTTTTTACAATGAAAAACCACATTGCTCCTAATAATGATAATAATATTCCGAATAAAGTTAATGTTTTTTCGGAAGTTTCCCCAGTTCTAGGTAAAATATTAGATGAAGTTTCGTCTATATTTATATTTTCTGTTTTCCCATTAATATTGTTATTCAGAACAATATTATTCGAATTATTATCAGATGAATCAATATCAGGAACTGATGGTATTAGCTTTTCCAAAACAGTAACAGTCACTGTTTTAGACACACCATTAAATTCATAAGTAATGTCGTACTTACCGGGCTTAGTATTATCAACTGTACCTGTAACATTTACTTTAGAAAAATCAATTGGATTTCCATCTTTATCTGTCGCACTGTCAAAGTTATCTTCAGCTTTCCATGCATCTCCAACGTAAATAGTGGAATCATGAGCATCGATGGAAGTTTGAACAGGCAAAACAGTAACAGTCACTGTTTTAGACACACCATTAAATTCATAAGTAATGTCGTACTTACCGGGCTTAGTATTATCAACTGTACCTATAACATTTACTTTAGAAAAATCAATTGGATTTCCATCTTTATCTGTCGCACTTTCAAAGTTATCTTCAGCTTTCCATGCATCTCCAACGTAAATAGTGGAATCATGAGCATCGATGGAAGTTTTGCTCTCTATAACGGTGACAGTCGCAATCCCTTCAGCAGTCTCTCCAAATGAATTTGATACGCTATATTTGATTTTATAAACGCCTGGTTTTGTTTGGTCAAAGTTATTATTATCTACTATTTGAACGTTTTGAGAAATATCCCCATCAACTTGGTCAAAGGCTTTTACTAAAGATTTTAAATCTAACGCTGGGTCAGTAGTATAGACTGTTCTATCTTCAGTTGTAATAGAGGGAAGGAAGCTTCCGCTACTTGTAGGGTAGTATGTTCCTTTGGCTGTGCTCTTGCTTCCAAGGACATTGTTAGATGCGTCTATGGCATAGGATTCTATATTAACTTCATCATTTATAGTATCTGTCAGGACATAATATGTAGCAGCTAATGCACGACCCATTTGTCCTGTAGCTTTTAGTTCTTCAAAAGTGATTTTTGCGGTTTTATTGTTATTTTCCCACTGGATAGTATAATCATCTGATGCGTCATACATATCTCCTATCTTCCCAGCAGATAAAACAAAACTTTCTGTATCAATTGGATAATTTGAATTGATTATGAAAGTATAAGGACCTCCTCCTACAATATTATGATAATTGCCATTAAACAAACCGGTGAACCAATTCTGTGCATTTTGTGTATAATAAAATTTTCCCGGTAAGTTAGTACCGTTATTATTGGGTTTGTATAAATTATGACCATTAGCTTCCAAAGAACCCCAATGATTACCTGGTGTTGTTGGTGTACCTACAATTGCCCAAGAACCCCCACCACTATTTTTTACATGTAAAATCATGTTGTTTGCAGAAAGGTCGATAGGATTTCCTTCAACGGGAACGTAAGTAGAAGTAAAAGGAAAGTCCGAAGGCCCTTCAATTCCTGTTGGACGAGCTGTTATGGTCGTTGAAATACTCCCATCAAACTGTACGTTTTGTTTTGCTACTAGAATGATTTGTCCGTTTTCTTCATCAAGTACTAGGTCGAAATAAGGGTCAGAAGTGCTTCCTGATGAAAATTTAACACTTGAATAATCCAAACCCTCACTTGAAATAGATAGGATAATCTTATCACCTGCTACTATCTCATTTTGATCTTTTACAGTTTTTAAATTCCAGGTGAAAGACACACCAGAAACTGATGAAATATAAGAAGTAGGGACATCGTTTGAAAAATTTACCTGCGGTTCTGAAGCTTTGCTAATTACATCTTTTTGAACTGTCTCGGGCTGTATTCTTTGTTCCACAGTAGGTTCTTCGTTTTTTATGGATGTAGCTTGTATATTTTCATTAATTGTTGCTACTTGCTGAGAATCATCATTGATATTACTGACATGAGAGTTTTTCTCTTCTGTATCAATTGATACACTTTCGGCAAGTGAATTTGTTGTAGGAACTAATAGTGCAGCTAAAGCAATAATTGTTCCGCACTTTGTAATTCTTTTATAATTCATTTTTTATCCTTTAAATGCATTAATAATACAATTCTCTGATATTTTGAATAACATTTCAATTGTTTGGCTCATTGTTTGTTATCTTACTTTTGTATAAATTAACAACTTTTAGATAAACGCTTAGGTTATTGATATTACATGATCATATTCCTCAATTTCTTTTGAGACATATTTTTTTCGGAATATTTTTATGTTATACTCATAATTAATTATTATATTGTTTTTGGATATTGAATTGGAATACAGTAATAAATTAAATACAGAGGTTTTATCCCCATAGCTTTTTAGGGGTTTTTAGGAATAAAATGATAAAAGTATACTGTAAAAAAGGGTGTGGATCAACAAAACGTGCTTTAGATTGGTTTGGAAAATATCAAATAGAAATTAAAACTTTTAGAATTAATCACATATCTGATGATGACTTAGTAGAGATACTATCCATGAGTACAAAGGGTTTCGCAAGCATTGTAAAAAGTTCAAGCAGGATTAGCTCAAAAAATAAGCAGAAGTTGATAAATTTAAAAGATATGAATTTTAATGAAGGAATAAAATATTTAATTGAAAATCCTAACTTATTACAAACTCCTATCATACTAGGAGAAAAGAAGTCCCTAGTGGGTTTTAATCCCGATGATATTCGTCAATTTTTACCAAAGAAGTATAGAAGAAAAATAATTCAAAATACAAAAACATAATTAAATGCTAAAGGAAAGTAAGTTTAATTGATAAAAATTTATTATAATTCCAGCAATCATTCAAGCCAAAAGGCTATTAAATGGTTTGAAGCTAAAGGATTAGAAGTATCAATAAAAAAAATAAAGCAAATATCTAAAGAAGATTTAGTATATATATTATTCTTATCTAATAATGGATTTGAAGATATTTATAAACGAAATGTTAGAATCTATTTTAAGAAACATATGGAAAAGATGGATAAAATGGATTTTAATGATACTGTCGATTTTATATTGAAGCATACTGAGCTATTAAAAACGCCCATTTTAATTGATAAAAATAAATTAATGATTGGCTTTAATGCTGAAGAAATTAGAAAGTTTATTCCCAAAAATCATCGTAAATACAGAGAGTGAATTTAAGAGTTAAAAATTGCTGAAACAATTAATATGACTTCATGTGCAAATGAAATTCAAACTAATAGTTCAAACGAAAAGCTAAAAATTAAAAAGAGTCTAAGGGCTCTTTTAATTATTCGCAGTTTGCAATGAATCCCATACTATTGAAGTGTAATAAAGAGCACGTCTTGAGTAAGAAGTTTAGCCAAGGTACATAAGAGGTATTCGTTACAGTTTGTAAAGTTGATGTTTTAGGAGCTTTTTAATAATGAATGAAATGGTATTTTAAAAACTAAGAAAAAATGAAGTGGGATAGATAAAAATACTACTTTCGAATATTAAAAAGCCCCCCATATATTTATTGAAATAGAGATATGAAGGAGTTAGTAGGATTAAGGAGATAGACGCTTTTATAAAAGTTTGTTTATTTATATGGTATAATGTTAGTCATAATAAAGCGAAAGTAAGAGAGGGAAATATGACCTACGCAGACCAAATCTTCAAAGAAAATATCAGTAATATCCTCGAAAATGGCGTGTTTTCAGAAAATGCGCGTCCAAAATATAAAAATGGCCAAACAGCCAACAGTAAATATATTACAGGATCTTTCGTCACTTATGATCTTGAAAAAGGCCAATTTCCTATCACAACTCTTCGTCGTATTCCTATCAAGACGGCAATCAAAGAACTCATGTGGATTTACCAAGATCAGACCAGCGCACTTGACGTTCTAGAAGAAAAATATGGTGTGAAATATTGGGCTGAATGGGGTATCGGTGATGGTACCATTGGACAACGTTATGGAGCAACCGTTAAAAAATATAACATTATCGGCAAGCTTCTCGAAGGTTTGGAAAAAAATCCATGGAACCGTCGGAATATCATTAATCTTTGGCAATATGAAGATTTTGAAGAAACCGAAGGACTTTTGCCTTGTGCATTTCAAACGATGTTTGATGTAAGACGTGAAGCAGATGGACAAATTTATCTGGATGCAACCTTGATTCAACGTTCAAACGACATGCTTGTGGCGCATCATATTAATGCGATGCAGTATGTGGCTTTGCAAATGATGTTGGCTAAACACTTCAGCTGGAAAGTCGGTAAGTTTTTCTACTTTGTCAACAACTTGCATATTTACGATAATCAATTTGAACAAGCGAATGAGTTACTGTCACGCACGGGTTCAGAAAAAGAGCCACGCTTGATTCTAAATGTACCAGATGGAACGAATTTCTTTGATATTAAACCAGAAGATTTTGAATTGGTGGACTATGAACCTGTGACTCCACAACTCAAATTTGATTTGGCGATTTAAGATGAACTGTCGACATTACTGCTCAAACGATTATGCTGAGATTGCTGATTTGTTTTATACAACAGTACATACAATCAATGCTGCGGATTATTCTGCAGAAGAGTTAGAAGCATGGGCGCCATCTGATAAGTCTGATTTTTTTCCGGAAAAACTGCTGGCTGAGAGTTATTGTATAATTGTAGAAGAAAGTGGAAAAATTTTAGGCTTTGCTAATGCGACAAGCGAAGACAAATTTGATTGTCTGTATGTTGATAAGGATTCTCAGAAACGAGGTGTAGGAAATCTCCTTGCCAATCAGATTGAACAATATTGTAAGGGGCAGGGGGCAGAAAGAATAAATGTTGATGTTTCCTTAACTGCACGGCCTTTTTTTGAAAAACGTGGCTATGAGATTTTAGAGCAACAAATCGTCCTACGACGCAACCAAAATATAAAAAATTACAAAATGCAATTAAAGTTATAAAAGACGGGAAGGAAAAATGTACGAAAAATTTATCGCAGAGGCTAATCTAAATCCAGATAACTTCAGTGATGCTTGGGCCTTTGGTAACACTCCTCAAATGGCTGATGAGCTATTAGAACTTGTACTTGAGGGGAAAAAAAGAGCTACAGCAAGCGCATTGTCCCTGTATGGACCAGACGATTTTTTACCTGCTGTGGATGGAAGATATGAGATTTTACTCGATGGCAAAGGAAATCCACGAGCCGCGATTCAAACAAGCAAGGTCTATATTACTAAGTTTAATAAGGTAACAGAGGATCATGCCTTTAACGAAGGTGAAGGAGACAGGAGCTTGGCTTATTGGCGGCAAGTTCATGAAGCTTTTTTCCGAGATTTAGATTGTTATGCACCAGATATGGATATTGTCTGTGAAGAATTTGAAGTTTTATATAAATGTTCGTAAAAAGCGAATGATATTCAAAAAAGATATTACTTTCACAAGTAATATCTTTTTTTGTACTCTAAATAAGGTTAGAATTAAATTATAAAATAAAGAGGAGGCATATCGTGAGAAAGGGACGCTTACTTTATGAAGGTAAAGCAAAGAAGCTTTATGAAACAGAGGATGAACAGCTGGTTTGGGTGGAGTATTGTGATAACGCAACAGCTCTAAATGGTAAAAGAAAAGAAGAAATTAAAGGCAAAGGGGCATTGAACAATCAAATTACATCCCTGATTTTTCAAAAATTGAATGCCGAACAAATCAAAACATCTTTTATCACACAACTGTCTAAAACCGAACAATTGAATCGGAAAGTTGAGATTATACCTCTAGAAGTGGTCTTAAGAAATCGTGTTGCTGGCTCTTTTGCAAAGCGATTTGCTTTGGAAGAAGGTGACATTCTTCCTCGACCTATTATTGAATTTTATTACAAGTCTGATGCACTCGATGATCCTTTTATCAATGATGAACATGTCTATTTTCTTGAACTTGCTCAACCAGAAGAACTGGAATTCATCAAGTCAGAAACACTGAAAATCAATACCCTTCTCCAAAAAATATGGGGGGAAATCGGCTTGAGTCTGGTTGATTTCAAACTCGAATTTGGTCGTACAGCAGATGGCGAAATTATCTTGGCAGACGAAATTTCACCAGATACCTGTCGCCTTTGGGATGCGGAGGGGAACCATTTAGATAAAGATGTTTTCCGTCGTAATATTGGCGACTTGATTGAAGTATACAGTCGTGTACTCACAGCCCTTCAAGAAGAAAAAGAACTTTAAGACTTAATGCCGTAATGGCAGAGACAAATAAAAGAAAGTGAACGAGAAAGAGAAAATGAGCAAAGTAGAAGTTTACGTAACCTATAAAAAATCAATTTTGGATCCTCAAGGACAAGCAATCAAGGCAGCAACTCAAAAGCTAGGCTACTCTGAAATTCAAGATATTCGCGTTGGTAAATATTTTGAAATCGAAGTTGAGGGAGATTCTCAATTGGCCGTGAAGAAAGTGGAAGAGATAGCTGAAAAATTATTAGCAAATCCAAACATGGAAACTTACAAGGTTGAGGTGGTAGATTGATGAAATTTGCAGTTATTCAATTTCCAGGATCAAATTGTGATTTCGATCTCCTCTGGGCCATTCGTGATGTGATGCAAGCCGAAGCCGAATTTGTCTGGCATGAGGAAAAGTCTCTTGCAGGCTTTGATGGTGTGTTGATTCCTGGAGGTTTCAGTTACGGGGATTACTTACGTTGCGGAGCCATTGCTTCTTTTTCGAATGTTATGCCTGAAATTAAACGTTTGGCTGCAGAAGGAAAACCTGTTTTTGGTACCTGCAATGGGTTTCAAATTCTTATCGAAGCAGGACTTTTACCAGGCGCTTTGATTCAAAATGACAGCTTAAAGTTTGTTTCAAAGTGGCAAAACTTAAAAGTAAATAATAATTCAAAATTTACAACTGTCTTTTCTAAAGATGAAGTGATTAGCTTGCCTATTGCACATGGGGAAGGTAAGTATATTGCTGATGAACAAACCTTGGCAGATTTAAAAAATAACGGACAAATCGTTTTCACTTATGCAAATGGAAACCCTAATGGTTCTGCTTTAGACATTGCTGGGATTTGTAATCAAGAAGGGAATGTTTTGGGGATGATGCCCCATCCAGAACGCGCCGTAGAATCCTTACTTGGTGGAAATGATGGTAAGAAAATGTTTGCCAGTATCTTGAAAAATTTTGTAAAAGAAGGAGCGTCACAATGAGCGGTGAAATGAGTCCAGAACAAATCCAAACGTCAAAAATTTATCGTGAATGGGGCTTGACTGATGAAGAATACTCTAAAATTAAAAATGAGATTCTTGGTGGTCGCCTGCCTAACTTTACAGAAACTGGCATGTATGCCGTGATGTGGTCAGAGCATTGTTGTTATAAAAATTCAAAACCTGTCTTGAAAAAATTTCCAACAGAAGGTCCACAAGTACTTATGGGACCAGGTGAAGGTGCTGGAGTCGTTGATATTGGTGATGACTGGGCAGTTGTTTTCAAGGCAGAGTCACACAATCACCCAAGCTATGTCGAACCCTATGAAGGTGCAGCAACAGGATCGGGCGGGATTATTCGTGATATCTTTTCGATGGGAGCGCGACCAGTTGCTCTTTTGGATAGTCTTCGCTTTGGTCAGATTGACAATGCTAAAACACGTCACATTGTTGACCGTGTGACAGCTGGAATAGCAGGATATGGTAACTGTATCGGTATTCCTACAGTAGGTGGAGAAGTAGCTTTTGATGAATCTTATGCGGGAAATCCTTTAGTGAACGTGATGTGTGTGGGCTTGATTGAGCATAAGCACATCCAAAAAGGACAAGCCAAAGGTGTAGGCAACACAATCATGTATGTCGGCGCGAAAACAGGACGTGACGGCATTCATGGTGCTTCGTTTGCCTCTCAGGAGTTTGGTTCAGGTTCTGAAACACAACGTTCTGCCGTTCAAGTGGGCGATCCTTTTATGGAAAAACTTTTGTTAGAGGCTTGTCTTGAAGTGATCCATAATCATTCTGATATCCTTGTTGGTATTCAAGATATGGGGGCTGCTGGATTAGTTTCTTCAACTTCGGAAATGGCTTCGAAAGCTGGCTCAGGTTTGAAACTTAATTTAGACTTAGTACCACAACGTGAAACGAACATGACGCCTTACGAAATGATGCTTTCGGAATCACAAGAACGTATGGTGCTTTGCATTAAAAAAGGACATGAAGATGAAATCGTTGAGCTCTTTAAAAAGTACGAACTTGATGCGGTAAATATCGGTGAAGTCACTGACGATGGGATGTACACATTGTTCCATCAAGGTGAAAAGGTTGCCGAAATTCCAGTAGACTCTTTAGCTGAGGATGCACCGGTTTATTATCGTGAAATGAAAGAACCTGCACGCATTGCTGAATTTGAAAAAGCTGAAAAGTTTATCCCGGAAATCGTAAATGCAACAGAGGTTCTCAAAGATCTCTTTAGTCAACCAACAATTGCGAGCAAGCGCAGTATTTATGAAACCTACGATAGTCGAGTAATGACAAATACAGTCGTTGCACCAGGATCTGATGCAGCAGTTATTCGCCTTCGTCATTCCAATAAAGCTTTAGCAATGACAACAGACTGTAATGCGCGCTATCTCTACCTTAATCCCGAGATTGGTGGACAAATAGCTGTCGCAGAAGCAGCACGAAATATCATTGCTTCAGGGGGGAGACCTTTAGCAATTACGGACTGCCTTAACTTTGGTAATCCAGAAAAGCCAGAACAATTTTATGAGTTAAGCAAGGCATGTGATGGTATTTCGGAATCTTGCCGTGTGTTATCTACTCCGGTCATCTCAGGTAATGTTTCCCTTTATAACGAAACGAACGGTCAAGCTATTTTACCGACACCAATGATTGGAATGGTTGGCTTGATTGAAGATGTGGCACATATTACGACACAAGATTTTAAAGAAACAGGTGACTTAATTTATCTTATCGGTGATACTGCCGATGATTTCTCCGGTTCTGAAATTCAAAAAATGATGACAGGAGAGATTTCGGGTACGCTGAACTTTGACCTGCAAGCTGAAAAAGAAAATCAGGAACGCGTACTAAAAGCAATCCAAGCGGGTCTCATTCAGTCAGCGCATGATTTATCTGAAGGTGGCTTAGCTGTTGCTCTTGTCGAGTCAGTTTTTGCGAATAATAAAGGAATTTCTGTTCATTTTGATGGCAAAGTATCACAACTTTTCTCTGAAAGTCAAGGTCGCTTTATTCTCTCAGTTCGCCCAGAAGATGAAAAGGATTTTGAAGAAATGATGGCAGGGAAAGCAAGCAAGTTAGGGCATGTTACAGACAAGTCAGAAATTAAAATTTCAGCAAAAGATGGTGAAATTTCCCTATCTACTGAAGAAGCGAAAGCGATTTATGAAGGAGCGATTCCATGCCTTATGAAGTAAAGTCCTTGAACGAAGAATGTGGCGTTTTTGGCATCTGGGGACATCCTGAAGCTGCACAACTGACTTATTTTGGACTTCATGCCTTGCAACACAGAGGGCAAGAAGGTGCTGGTATTCTGTCAAATAATGATGGGCAACTTCAGCGGCATCGTGATTTAGGCTTGGTAACAGAAGTTTTTCGTCACGAAAAAGATTTACAAAAATTATCAGGGAAAGCAGCCATGGGCCATGTACGCTACGCCACAGCAGGTTCAGCAGAATTAAACAATATCCAGCCTTTTCATTTTAAATTTCAAGACACACAGCTTGGTCTAGCTCATAACGGTAACTTGACAAATGCCGTATCGCTACGACGTGAGTTAGAAGCACAAGGTGCTATCTTTTCTTCAAGTTCAGACACCGAAATTTTGGCGCATCTGATTCGCCGCAGTCATCATCCTGAATTTATGGGAAAAGTAAAGGAAGCCTTGAATACTGTTAAAGGTGGCTTTGCTTATCTCTTGATGACAGAAGATTCAATGATTGCAGCTCTTGATCCTAATGGCTTCCGTCCTTTATCTATTGGGAAAATGGCTAACGGTGCGCTCGTTGTAGCCAGTGAAACCTGTGCTTTTGATGTTATCGGTGCAGAGTTTGTCCAGGAAGTCAAACCCGGTCAGATTATCCAAATTAATGATCAAGGCTTACATGTTGAGCAGTTTACAGATAAGACCAATACACAAATTTGTTCAATGGAGTATATTTACTTTGCACGTCCGGACAGTGTTATTGCAGGTGTCAATGTTCATACCGCACGTAAACAATCAGGGCGTATCTTAGCACGTGAGGCACAGGTAGATGCAGATATTGTTATTGGTGTGCCAAATTCGTCACTCTCAGCAGCATCCGGATATGCAGAAGAATCTGGATTACCTTACGAAATGGGCTTGATTAAAAATCAATATGTGGCGCGTACATTTATTCAGCCTACGCAAGAATTAAGAGAACAAGGTGTACGGATGAAGCTCTCGGCTGTTTCCAGTGTAGTCGAAGGTAAAAAGGTTATCATGGTGGACGATTCTATTGTACGTGGAACGACAAGCAGACGAATTGTGCGTTTACTTAAAGATGCCGGCGCTGCTGAAGTTCACGTTGTAATTGCGAGCCCACCACTTGCTTATCCATGCTTTTATGGTATCGATATTCAAAAGCGAGAAGAGTTGATTGCAGCGGAACACTCAGTCGATGAAATCTGCCAAATCATTGGAGCAGATAGTCTTACTTTTTTAAGCCAAGAAGGGTTAGTTGAGGCTATCGGACATGATAATCTGTGTCTGTCTTACTTTGACGGTATATATCCGACGCCACTTTACGATTATGAAGAAAATTACCTGAAATCTTTAGGAGGAAAAAATGTCTAAAAATGCTTATGCAAAGGCAGGAGTTGATGTTGAAGCGGGTTACCAAGTGGTTAATCGCATAAAAAAACACGCCGAAAAAACGAAAAGGCTGGGAGTTCTTGGAGGACTTGGAGGATTTGGAGCGGCATTTGATCTTTCGAAACTTGATGTTAAGGAACCAGTGCTTATTTCTGGAACAGACGGAGTGGGTACAAAGCTGATGCTGGCTATTGAAGCAGACAAACATGACACGATTGGGATTGATTGTGTGGCCATGTGTGTTAATGATATCGTTGCAGCTGGAGCAGAACCTCTCTACTTTCTTGACTATATCGCTACCGGGAGAAACCTTCCGGAAAAGCTCGAAAAAGTGGTTGCAGGTGTTGCCCAAGGATGTTTGCAGTCAGGTGCAGCCCTGATTGGCGGTGAAACAGCAGAAATGCCAGATATGTATGATACAGATGATTATGACCTTGCAGGTTTTGCTGTCGGTATTGCCGAAAAGTCAGCCTTAATTGATGGCTGCAAGAATGTTGAGGCAGGTGATATCTTATTAGGGCTTCCTTCCTCCGGCATTCATTCGAATGGATACTCGCTCGTCCGGAAAATCTTTAAAGATTTTGATAAACAAGAAATTCTTCCTGAGCTGGAACGCCCCCTTGGGGAAGAGTTACTTGAACCCACTCATATTTATGTTCAAGAGCTTTTACCGCTCATAAAGGACAATATGATTAAAGGAATATCACACATTACAGGAGGCGGTTTTTATGAAAATCTTCCGCGAATGTTTAGTGATCAATTAACAGCTGAAATTATAGAAGACAGCTGGGAGATTTTGCCTATTTTCAAAGCTTTGGAGAAATACGGTCAAGTTCCTCATGACGAAATGTTCCAAATTTTCAATATGGGAATTGGTATGGTCCTTGCGGTGGCCCCAGAAAAGGCTGAGGAAGTGAAGCAAAGAGTAAAATGTTACGAAATCGGAAAAATTACTCCACGTGTGAAACAAGCGGTAATTATAAAATGAGGATTGCCGTTTTTGCCTCAGGATCAGGATCCAACTTTGAAGCTCTTGCTCAAGCTTTTCCCGCTGAAGTTCAGCTCTTATTCTCGGATAAGATTAAGGCTTATGCTCTACAAAGAGCACAGCAGCTCAAGATAGCTGCTGTCAGCTTTACCTTAAAATCTTTTGCTGATAAGCAAAGTTATGAAGAAGCCTTAGTTGCTTTGCTCCGTGAACATCAGATTGATTTGATTTGTCTTGCAGGTTATATGAAAATTGTTGGTCCTACTCTTTTGCAAGCTTATGAAGGCCGGATCATTAATATCCATCCATCTTATCTGCCAGCTTTTGCGGGTTCAGCTCATGCTTTAGAGGAATCCTGGCAAGCTCAAGAAGGCTTGGGAATCACAGTGCATTGGGTGGATTCTGGAGTCGATACAGGAGAAATTTTAGCCCAGCAGCAGCTTGATTATCACCCAGAACTCGCCGAATATGAAAAAAAGCTCCATCAAACAGAGCATGAATTGTATATAAAAGTAGTAGAAGAGCTTATCAAAAAATAGTAAGAGCTATTATAAACTTAAAAATAGAAAAGGAATAAAAATGACTAAACGTGCGCTTATCAGTGTGTCGGATAAAAATGGAATTGTTGAATTGGCTGAGTCTTTAAGTAAACTCGGTTTTGAAATTATCTCAACTGGCGGAACTAAAAAAACCTTGGATGAAGCAGGAATTGCAACCTTAGCGATTGAAGAAGTGACGCAGTTTCCGGAAATGATGGATGGACGTGTGAAAACATTGCACCCAATGATTCATGGTGGACTTTTGGCACGACGCGATTTGGACAGCCACCTAGCTGCCTTAGAAGAGCACAATATTACACCCATTGACTTGGTTGTTGTCAATCTTTATCCTTTCAAAGAGACACTCTTGTCAGGAGCTGATCATCAAACAATTGTCGAGAATATTGATATTGGTGGTCCTTCAATGTTACGTTCTGCAGCAAAAAATCATGCAGACGTTACTGTTCTTGTTGATCCCACAGACTATGCTGCAGTGCTCCAAGAATTCGAAAAAGCTGGGGAAACCAGCTTAGAGCTTCGTCAACGTTTGGCTGCCAAAGTTTTTCGACATACTGCTGCTTATGATGCACTCATTGCACAATATTTAACAGAAAAGTTTTCTGATCATGAGGAAAAACCTGAAAAGTTGACACTGACGTATGATTTAAAACAAGGGATGCGTTATGGTGAAAATCCACAACAAGATGCAGATTTTTATGAAAATGCCCTTCCAACTGCTTATTCGATTGGGCAAAGTGTGCAATTGCACGGTAAGGAATTATCTTACAACAATGTGCGTGATGCAGATGCAGCCTTGCAAATTGCGCGTGATTTTACGGAGCAACCAACTGTTGTGGCGCTTAAGCACATGAATCCTTGCGGCATTGGTCAAGGGGAGACGATTGGGCAAGCTTGGGATTACGCTTATGAAGCAGACCCTGTTTCAATCTTCGGAGGTATTGTCGTTTTAAATCGCCCAGTTGACCAAAAAACAGCTGAGAAAATGAGCAAAATCTTTTTAGAAATCATTATTGCACCAGCATTTTCTGATGAAGCTCTGGCAATTTTAACGAAAAAGAAAAATATCCGTTTGCTTACGCTTGATTTTGAACAAATTGGTGCATCAGAAAAAGAAGCGATGATTACAGGTGTACTTGGAGGTGTCTTAGTACAGGAGCAAGATGTCGTTGCAGAACAAGAAGAAAGTTGGACAGTAGCAACGCAAGCTCAACCAGATACAAAACAATGGGAAGCGCTAAAATTTGCATGGAAAGCGGTCAAATATGTGAAGTCTAACGGTATTATTGTCACAAATGAACATCAAACACTTGGGGTTGGACCTGGTCAAACAAACCGTGTAGCTTCAGTGAAAATAGCAATTGAAGCAGCACAGGAAAAAAATCTAGATAATGCTGTGCTTGCCTCTGATGCTTTCTTCCCCTTTGCAGATAATATTGATGAGATTGCCAAATCTGGCATCAAAGCGATTGTCCAACCAGGTGGTTCCGTTCGCGATCAAGAAGTCATTGAAGCCTGTGACAAGTATGGCATCACGATGATCTTTACAGGTGTTAGACATTTCCGTCATTGATAAAAGAAGTTCTGCTAGCAAGTAGGACTTTTTTTGCTGAAAAGCTGAAGATCTTGTACAAGAATTTTAGAATAACTTATCCCTCATTTCATTTTAATATTACTGTTTGATATATTACAATAAGATTATAGAAGTGTTACTCTGAAACGACAAAATACTTGATGAGGTAAAGCTGATGAACTATAATCTTTTAGCACAGCAGGCGATAATATTTCGTCTAGGTCTAAGTTTTCTCTATTTTGAGGAAAGGGGAAGCTTATGAGCCCAGAAAAGAAACGCAAACTACGTAATATTACTCTTTTAGTCTTATTAGGCTTAGTTGGAGGAACTTTTGCATTCACAGCCTTCAACCAATAAGCCATTAACGACCGTTTGCGGGAAAATCCAGCACCTGTTGGCGCTCGGGTGCATGATTACTTCAGCCGTCAGACAGAAAACAAGGATGTCTTTGTCGAAAATTACGGTCAAGAACCCATCATGGCAAGAATTCGTCTGTCGGAGTTCATGGAGTATCAAAAACGCGGTCAGACAGGCTGGACACAAGTGGCAGGCGGAAATCGTCATGAGTCGAGCACTTGGACCATCTATAGACCAGAAGAAGGTGATATTAATAGCCGTTCAGTTGCTGATGGTTCAT
>NZ_KQ968939.1:315949-325820 GCF_001578715.1 Lactococcus sp. DD01
CGAAGCGACCGGCTGGGCTTACTGGGCGAATAGGCTTAACCCCGGACAAGCGACTTCTTACTTGATAGATGAGGCACGCATGGAAGATGCGGCTCGGGCGATTCAAGGTTCTTACTATTATGCCATTCATGTCGACAGTGAATTAATCAATGTCAGTGCAGAACGTTTTTCCCATGAAGACCAAGCTTCTGCGGACTTGGAAGAACTTCTTGACCGTATCAGAGTCGGTGCCGATGGCAATGCTTCACCACAATTTCCTGCCCCTGTCAGAGATTTTACCTTTAGTGAGATGCGTCCAAGACGTATCTTTACGATGGGAGGACAGCAATTTCGCTATCTGGAAGAAATACCCGGTGGGAATCATATGATTATCCGTAATGGTAGAATCGCTGATGAAATGAATTGGGAAGCCCAAGAAGCTGAACTTAACAGATGGTACCTTGAAGATTTCCTTGCAGAAGAGCCAGAGATTGAGCAGTACGTTGCACCAGTAGCCAGCACTTTCACTACAGGAATGTTGGATTTTAATACCACTGATCGAAGAGCTAATGGGGTTATTTATAATCTGAATACCTTCGACACTCCTTTTGCAGATAGGACAAGTGTTGTTTCAAGCGGTGTTCGACGTGCCTTTGCGCTTTCTGTAGCTGATGTGAATCATTTGACTCAGACTGGTAGTTTCACTGTTGGAGATCGTGCAGCCGCTGGTGGTATGGCCTATTGGTTACGTACCCCCTCTTCTACGGAAGGCTGGGCTTGGGGTGTGAATGCTGTTGGCACCTGGGGTCACAGTACTCGTAGCTATATAAATAGGGGAATCCGTCCAGCCCTCATTCTTCATCAGTAACGCAAGTGTACATAAAAAGTCGAGAAAGACAACTTTCTCGACTTTTTGTTTGCATTATAACAGGCAACATAATCCCACAACCTCATCTCAATGTTTCTGCCGTCTCGAAAACTCAGTAAAGCGAAACTTATCTACCTGATGTCGGCTTTCTGTATACTGGAAAACATTATTATTGGCGAGATAAACATGACTGCGCACACTCACGACATGGCGATCCTTAGGGTTCAAATCCAAATAAGTTTTATCTTCATCATTGACAAAATCAATTGTGATTTCTTTTTGAGCATATGAAATATCAAGATGAACATGATCTTCGAGGTAAGCATATAGAGAAGACTTTACTTTTTCTCTGGTCATATCAGGTGCTGCAGAAGCTAAAATATAGTCGCGGTCTAGGATAACGAACTGCTCATCAATATTTCGTCGGCGGAGGATATGAAAAGCTTGAGAGCCTTCTTCAAAAAAAGAAAGTTCTGAGAGGTCTTTATCTACAGTTATTTTTTCAAAAATTAATATTTCAGTGGTTGAGCTGAAGTTTAAAGAATCTTTGAGCTCTTTGAAAGAAGTTAACCCTGAAATGGGGAACATCAATCTCTCTCTTGGAATAACAATGGAGCCAAAGCCGTGACGGCGTTGTATAATCCCGTTTTCTTCCAAGATTTTGAGTGCTTGTCGTACCGTTGCACGGCTTGTTTGATAGAGCACTGTAAGCTGGTTTTCACTGGGCAAGAGCTCATTTTCGGGATATCTTCCTTCATGAATTTTTTTCTCCAAATCCCGAAGAATAATTTCGTACTTTTTCATAACCTAAGTGTAACAAAAAAGCACTTTAAGTTAAAGTAAAAATATAACCGCTTGCAAAACCGCTTTCATTTTGCTATTATAAACTTGTACGTACAAGTTGTAATTTGTTTTTATTAAAGGAGAATAAAAATGTTTGGTTTTGGAAAGAAAAAAAGTGTAAGTGAGGACAAGAACCTTTATACACCTTTAGCGGGTACAGTTATTGATTTGGAAAAGGTTTCCGACCCTGTATTTGCCAAAAAAGTTATGGGGGAAGGTTATGCCATTGAACCCACCAGTAGTGACATTGTCAGTCCAGTAGCAGGAGAAGTCAGTCTAGTACAAGGACATGCTATCGGCTTCACGCGCGCAGATGGTTTAGAAGTGTTGCTTCATCTAGGAATTGATACAGTAAGTTTAAATGGACAACCTTTTCAGATTAAGGTTAAGGTGGGCGATATAGTCGACGGCGGCGATGCTCTGGGACAGGTCAATTGGAAAGAAGTGGAAGCAGCGGGTTTACCACTTACGAGTATGGTTTTAATTACAAATACAAATGAAAAGCTCGATAGTCTTACTGTTAAAAAAGGAATTGCTCAAGCAGGTGATCTGTTGGGTCAAGCAACTGCAAAATAAAAAGGAGAAATCATGGCAGATTACAAAAAATTAGCAACAGAAATTATTGCTGCTGTTGGTGGTGAGGAAAATATCACAAAGGTGATTCACTGTATCACACGCTTACGTTTCTATTTAGTCGACAAAGAAAAAGCAGACGATAAAAAACTTGAAGCAATGGATGGTGTAGCCGGGGTTGTCTACAATGCAAATCTGGGGCAGTACCAAGTCGTTATCGGTCAAGCTGTTGAGGATGTCTATGACGAAATTGTGGCCCAGCTGGGCAGTCGTGTAGTGGATGGCGAAAGTAGTGAAGAAGTCGAGGAAACAAAAGTTTCTAAAAATCCAATCATTCGTGCTTTTCAAGTTGTAGTTGGAACAATTACGGGATCAATGATGCCGATTATTGGTTTATTAGCTGCTGGTGGTATGATTAATGGGATTCTTAACATGTTTGTTAAAGGAAACCATATTTTTGAACTTATTAGTCCGACAGATCCAACCTATATTATTATTTCAACAATGGCGATGGCACCATTCTACTTCCTTCCTGTCTTGGTCGGCTATGCCGCTGCTAAGCAGTTAGGTTCAGACCCATTTGTCGTGGCTGCAGTTGGTGGATTTATGATTCACCCTGCTTTACAAGGCTTAGTTGCAGCACCTAATGTTATTGAGAAAGGAGAGATTGTAGCTGGAAAAGCACCAGTCGTTATGGAATTATTTGGCGTAACTTTTAATACAAGTTATTTTAATATTCCTGTTAGTCTACCCAATTATGCCTATACTATTTTCCCGATTATTGTAGCAGCTTGGATGGCTAAACCAATCGGTGCTTGGCTTAAGAAACACATGCCTTTAGCACTTCGTTCGATCTTTGTACCGATGATTACTTTCTTTGTTGTGGCTTCATTGGTACTCTTGTTGGTAGGACCCGTAATTAGTATTGTTTCCTCTGCGCTTGCTTCAGTCATTACAGGCTTGATTAATCTTAATCTCACAATAGCAGGAGCAATTATTGGTGGACTTTACCAAGTTCTAGTTATCTTTGGCCTCCATTGGTTGGTTATTCCTATCTTGACTCAACAAATCGTAACAACAGGAGAATCAAACATTAACATGATTGTTTCCTTTACAATGTTAGCACAAGGTGCTGGTGCTCTAGCTGTCTTTCTCAAAACACGCCAACAAAGTCTGAAAGGGTTAGCCTTACCAGCAGCGATTTCGGCTTTTTGTGGGGTAACTGAGCCAGCCATGTATGGGATTAACTTGAAATATATTCGTGTTTTCATTATGAGTTCGATTGGTGCAGCTGCAGGCGCTGGGGTTGCTGGATTATTTGATCTGCGTATGTACGGCTTCTCAGGCTCACTTATTGGTTTCCCTAACTTTGCTGCAACGACAAATCCTTTGACTCATGCTGCAGGTAACCCTAACAACTTTATCTATTTTTGGATTGCGACAGCTGTTTGTATTGTTGTATCCATGACATTGGTTTGGTTCTTTGGCTTTAAAGATTCAGATACAATGGGAACAGGACTTGAAAAGAAAAACGTCTTTAAATCAGCCGTAAATAAATAAGAAACAAAAGGAAAAAACTATGACATTGAGTGAAAAAGTCATCTATCAAATTTACCCTAAATCATTTTTAGACACTACAGGAAATGGTATTGGTGATCTCAGAGGAGTAACGGAAAAATTACCTTATTTGGCGGAATTAGGAATCGATATGATTTGGCTTAATCCTTTTTATCCCAGCCCGCAAAGAGATAATGGTTATGATATTTCTGACTATACTAATATAGATCCAGTATTTGGTGATTTTAAAGATTTTGACCAAATGGTAGCACGTGGTAAAGAGTTAGGTATTGAATTTATGTTGGATATGGTTTTGAATCATGTTTCAACAGAACATGAATGGTTTAAAAAAGCACTTGCCGGTGATAAATATTACCAAGATTTCTTCATTCTTAGTGATGAACCTACGGATTGGGTGTCGAAATTTGGTGGCAATGCTTGGGCGCCATTTGGCGATACTGGTAAATATTATCTTCATCTTTATGATATTTCTCAAGCCGACTTAAATTGGCGTAATCCCAATGTTCGCAAAGAACTGTTTGAAGTTGTCAATTTTTGGCGTGGTAAAGGTATATCAGGCTTTCGCTTTGACGTGATTAACGTTATTGGAAAAGACGAAATACTTAAAAACAATCCAGAATTTGATGGGAAATTTGAGTACACTGATAAACCAATCACGCATGAATATTTGAAAATGCTCAATGCTGCTACTTTTGGCCAAGATGAACATGCCATAACTGTGGGAGAAATGAGCTCAACGTCCATCGAAAACAGTATTCTCTATACACAACCGGAGCGAAGAGAACTCAGTATGGTTTTTAATTTCCATCATCTAAAAACAGATTACAAAGATGGTGATAAATGGACCAAAGTTCCCTTTGATTTTCAAGCGCTCAAAGAGCTTTTCCATGAATGGGGCGAAAAAATGTCACAAGGTGGCGGCTGGAATGCTACTTTTTGGAATAATCATGATCAACCTCGAGCGCTCAATCGTTTTGTGGATGTGAAAAATTTCCGTATAAAAGGAGCAACAATGCTAGCTGCTGCGATTCATCTCAGCCGTGGCACACCTTTTATTTATATGGGTGAAGAAATTGGTATGATTGATCCTGACTATGATTCTGTTGCTGATTACCAAGATTTAGAAGCTTTGAATGCTTACGAAAGACTTTTGAAACAAGGAAAAACAGAATCCGAAGCGTTTGAAATAATCAGCAGTAAATCACGTGACAATTCAAGAACACCGATGCAATGGGACGATAGCGCAAATGCGGGCTTTAGCAAAGGAGAGCCATGGCTGAAGTTGGGCAAACATACCGACATTAATCTGAAAAGAGATAAAAACGGAGAAATCTATAATTTCTATAAAGAAATGATTCGTTTACGAAAAACGGAAAAAATTATTTCTGAGGGAGATTATAAAGCTGCACTTAAAGATTCAGAGCACATTTATGCTTTTGTACGTGAATATAAAGGCCAACTTTTACTTGTACTGAATAACTTTGCCAATCACAGCGTGAACTTTACTTTGCTACAGGGTTTTGAAGATGCAGAAGTCTTCGTTAATAACTATGATTCATATAAGTCTGAAACACTGGCACCTTATCAGTCGGTTGCTTTATTAGCCAGATAGTGACCGTTATAAAAGTCTCTTTTGTTGAAAAAATACGATGAAATCGTTAAACTAGAGCTATCATAAATTTTTAGAAAGAGATGAAAATGACTGTATTACTTTTTGACATAGACAACACACTTCTTGATTTTGATAAGGCAGAGTACATGGCTTTAGGCAAAATCTTTGAGCAATACCATATTGAAGATACAAAAGAAAACAGAGCCATCTACTCACGTGAAAATAAAGCACTTTGGCGAAGTCATGAAGCAGGAGAAATCAGTCGTGAAGAGCTTCTTTCTACACGTTTTGCTAATGCTTTTAGAGCTTTGGGAGTTAAAGAAGCTTACGATGCTTCGGCTGTTGATGCAGCTTACCAACTTCACTTGGCTCAAGGTCATGAATTGATGGACCACGCTATGGAACTTTTGGATTGCCTGGCGCAAGAAGCAACAGAAATGTACATTGTTAGTAATGGTACATCAAAAGTTTCTCGCCCACGAATTTTAGAGTCTGGCATTGCCGGATATTTCAAAGAAATATTTATCAGTGAAGAAATTGGAAAACACAAGCCATCAAAAGAATTCTTTGATTATGTATTTGAACATATCGATCATGCTGCGGATAAAGATTTTGCGATTGTTGGTGATACCTTAGCTACAGATATACTAGGCGGAAAAAATGCAGGTATTAAAACAATTTGGTATAATCCTAAACACTTAGAGGCGCAAAAAGATTTAACACCAGATTGTGTTATCGAAGATTTATTAGAAATACCTTTTCTACCTGTCCTTGCTTGATAATTCCGAACAATGGAATAGGAATATATTTAGAAAAGCCCCCTGGGGCTTTTTCTTTTTCTCTAAATATCTTAAGATAGAAGTGAGAAGAAAGTGAGGAAATATGAGGGTTTTAGTTGTTGGCTCAGGTGGGCGTGAACATGCACTTGCACGAAAATTTGCAAAAAGTGAAAAAATAGAGAAAGTTTTTATTTGCCCAGGAAATGTGGGTATGGCGGAGGAAAAGCTGGAAAATGTAGCTATTTCCGAACTTGAAAATCATCTATTGGTAGACTTTGCGAAGAAGAAAAAAGTAGACTTGACTTTTGTTGGTCCAGAAACAGCATTGATGAACGGCATTGTGGATGCTTTCTTAGACGAAGGGTTGCTTATATTTGGACCGAGAGCTGAAGCTGCTCAAATCGAAGGCAGTAAAACTTTTGCTAAGTCAATAATGAAAAAATACGGCGTACCCACAGCAGACTACGAGAGTTTTACGGATCTCGGAAAGGCTCTAAATTACGTTGAGACAAAAGGTGCACCTATTGTTATCAAGGCAGATGGCTTAGCTGCAGGAAAAGGCGTCACAGTTGCCATGGATTTAGAAGCAGCAAAAGCTGCTTTAGAAGATATTTTCCAGACAAAAGCAGCAAAAGTTGTGGTAGAAGAATACCTTGATGGCGAAGAGTTTTCACTTTTTAGCTTAGTACATGATGGAAAGATATACCCGTTACCTATTGCGCAAGATCACAAACGTGCCTTTGATGGCGATCGAGGGCCAAATACAGGGGGGATGGGTGCTTATGCACCTGTACCTCATATTTCAGATGCTGTAGTACAAGAAGCCATAGAAAAAATTGTTCAGCCAACTGTGGCTGGGTTAGAGGCGGAGAATAAGCCTTTTACTGGTATTCTTTATGCCGGATTAATATTGACATCCGAAGGTGTCAAAACGATTGAATTTAATGCTCGCTTTGGTGACCCAGAAACGCAAGTGGTTCTAGAAACTATTACAAGTGATTTTTTTGAAAATATATTGGATATCTTACAAGGACGAGAGCCAAACTTGATCTGTAATACCGAAGAAGTTACCTTAGGAGTAGTTGTAGCAAATCAGGGCTATCCCGATGCTTCAACAAAGAGTGTTGTTCTACCAGAGCTACAGGATTTGAACTGTTATTATGCTGGTGTTATAAGAAAAGATGGTCAGCTCCTTTCAAAAGGGGGACGCATATACATGGTTACCGAAACCGGCAAAGAGATAAAAAGTATTCAAAAATCACTTTACGAGAAATTAGATAAGTTAGACAATACAGGGATGTTTTATCGTAAAGACATTGGAAATAAAGGAGTATAAAAATGGCAGATGTTGCAGTAATTATGGGATCACTTTCAGATTGGGAGACAATGAAACAAGCGACTCATATTTTGGAGGAGTTCGGTATCGATTTTGACAAAAAGGTCGTCTCCGCTCACCGGACACCAGAAATTATGATGAATTTTGCGAAAAATGCGGAGCAACAAGGCTATAAGCTCATAATTGCTGGCGCAGGAGGTGCGGCACATTTACCTGGAATGGTTGCTGCAATGACACTTCTTCCTGTTATTGGTGTGCCTATTCAATCACGTGCCTTATCTGGCTTAGATAGCCTTTACTCCATCGTCCAGATGCCAGGTGGAGTTCCTGTTGCTAGTATGGCTATAGGCACTTCAGGAGCCAAAAATGCAGCTCTCTATGCTATTCAGATTTTGGCACTTGCTGATAAAAGCTTAGTAGAAAAATTGAAAAAATATAGAAAAGAAGCAGCCGATATATCAGTCTCTTCAACTAAAGAATTGTTGTAAACTTTTAATTTAAAAACGAGCGTAATATTTGTAAAAATATTTTGATTTTAGTAAACAAAAATCCGGATAATATGCGGATTTATTTTTAAACTATCCGAAAAGAATAGGGAGAACAAAGAAAAATGGCCTATAATAAGAATATGCAACATAAGAAAAAAACAATTGGAATTATTGGTGGTGGGCAGTTGGGCCAAATGATGGCTATTTCTGCACAATATATGGGCCATAAAGTGATTACACTCGATCCAAATCCGAACTGTTCCGCAGCAAAGTGTTCGGATGAGTTGATTATTGCGGAATATGATGATGTTGATGCGCTTCTTAAGCTAGCTTATGCTTGTGATCTGATAACCTATGAGTTTGAAAATGTATCGGCTAGCGGTTTACATCAGCTTGATGCCTGTGTCGCTATTCCGCAAGGCATTCGATTATTAGAAATCACGCAAAATCGCCGGTTAGAAAAAGAGTTTTTAGAACAATGTGGCGTGAAAATAGCCCCGTGGAAACTCGTAGAAAATGCTCAAGATCTTCCAGAGCAAGTAACAAAAAAACAAGTATTAAAAACAACAATGGGCGGCTATGATGGACACGGTCAAGTTGTTTTGAAATCTGATGAGGATTTGAAAGAGGCCATGAAGTTAGCAGAGAGTGCAGAATGTGTACTGGAGGAATTTGTTGATTTTGATTGTGAGATTTCTTTAATTATTAGTGGGAATGGTAAGGATTTTGTGACCTTCCCCCTTTGTCAAAATGAACATATTAATAATATTCTACACCGTACCATTGCTCCTGCTCCCGTACCTCTTGAGGTCAGCGAAAAGGCTAAAGGTTTGGCGCTGGCGATAGCTAAAGAGCTCCAGCTTTCAGGGACACTTTGTGTAGAAATGTTTCTGACAGCAGCGGGCGAGATTTATGTAAATGAACTTGCCCCACGTCCCCATAACTCGGGACACTATACAATAGAGGCTTGTGATTTTTCACAATTTGACTTACATATCAAGGGAATTCTCGGCGAGGAATTGCCGCAACCTCGCCTATTGAAAAAAGCCATTATGCTCAATATTCTGGGACAGGATGTTCCCCAAATGGAGCAATTGGCTCATAAAAGGCCTGAATGGCATATCCATGATTATGGAAAGTTGGAAGCGAAGGCCGATAGAAAAATGGGGCATGTGACGATACTGACAGATGATTTTACAGAAAGTCTGAAAGAAATATCCCGTTTAAAAATATGGGAATGATTTACAGGAAGGAAGAAGAGGATGCACACAATCAGGCTGTCGATGGAAAGTCGAAAAACAATTTTTCGAATCGAAACGCTGAGTGAAGAAATAAATCCTGAATGGACACTTATTTTTCGCAGGATATTCAAAGATAGACTGGTAAGTTATTTAGAAGAGCAAGAGAAAACGAAGCTTGGTCTCTTGCTTCAAGGAGAGACAACTTTCTGGCTACAACATTCCGCTATGCAGGCAACTTTATTTGTACCGCTGGCTTCACATGATGAAAAAATTAGGGATATCATCGTCCACTTATTAAAGCTACATTTTGAGTTTATCAATGCAAATTATTCTTCTTTAAAAACAAAGTGCAATCCTTTAAGTTGCTCGGAACTTTATCAGTTAGCGTATACATTACAGATGGCTTATATCTTTTATTTACGGACAGAGGAAATTTGTCAGTTTAGTCTGCTCTTCACTTCAGCTGCAGCACGAGTTTTAAACGTTTGGGAACAAGGGATAATACGTTCAAACTTAAATGGAGTGATGGGAAAGAATCTATGTATCGAGGCAGCCAGTCACTTAGAAGAAATCT
>NZ_KQ968939.1:326016-332593 GCF_001578715.1 Lactococcus sp. DD01
GTTACACGACACACTGACTTAAGAAACCAGGCCTCTAGGGTTGTTACTCTTTTAGAAAAAACGAAAAGTATCCCTATATCTGAAGACCAGGAGCTTTTTCAAAAAGGAATCGATACAATATCTTCTTATAAAAAAGCAGAAGTACTCAACGAGCTTCTTAAAAAGATAAAGCAAGAACAAGTGGCAGGAAGCTTAACAGAACTGTACTTTTGCCAGCTCCTCTTAAATTATTTTAAAATATAGAAAATGTGTCTCTGAAGAGAGGCATTTTTTTAATGCAAGTTGTTTGAAAATTATGTAAGACATGATATAATGAAAATAAGATTTACAACTGTAAACAATAGTTCAAGGAAAATAATTATGACAAAACTAAATTCGGAATTTGCACTGGGAGGGATACACCATGTTACGGCGATTACTTCAAGTGCCCAAAAGACCTATGATTTTTTTACAAATATTTTAGGACTGAGACTGGCAAAACTTACCGTTAATCAGGATGACTACGACGCCTATCACCTTTATTTTACGGATGAAGAGGGAAATCCTGGAACGGATATGACATTTTTTGATTTCCCTGGAATAGGTGCCGGTAGCCACGGTATCAATAGCATTGACCGTATTTCTTTTCGTGTTGCTCAAGATATATCTTTAGAATATTGGCATCAAAGATTTAAAGCGTCAGCTGTGCCACATGGTTTGGTGGCAGAGCGCTTTGGTAAAAAATATCTTGAGTTTGAGGATTTTGATGGTCAGCGGTACCAATTGATTTCCGACGAAAAAAATCAAGGTGTCCTTGCTCCAGGTAAACCTTGGCAACTTTCAAATGTAGAAGCTGAGCATGCTATTGTAGGCTTAGGACCTGTTTTCATTAAGCTCGCAGAAGTAAATATTATCCATCAATTGCTCGCAGAAGTTTTTGGATTTCGCAAGAGTGCTACTGAAAATAATTTCACTCTTTTTGAGGTAGCGAAGGGGGGCAATGGTGCTTCTATTATCATTGAGCAAGATAAAGAAGCACAGAGAGCATATCAAGGGTATGGGACGGTTCATCATGTCGCATTTCGTACAGCTAATCCTGATACCCTTAGATATTGGATTGAGCGTGTCAAATCTTATATGATGCCTCACTCGGGATTAGTAGAACGTTTTTATTTTTCCAGTGAATATGTAAATGTTGCACCCGGTGTGCTTTTCGAAATCGCTACAGATACTCCGGGTATTGCTGCCTTAGATATGGTACGATCCGGGCAAGCCAAGGTTGGTAGTTACGAAGAAGCGCTCGTAACCTCAGGCTTTTGGATAGATGAAACTTCAGACGAGGCAGGTCTCTCACTAAGTTTGCCTCCGCATCTCTTTCCAGGAGCAGAAGCGGAAAAGGCACGAACTGCAGCTGCTTTACGACGTTTGGATACGTCAGATGCATTTCGAGATAGAAAATTAGAACCACTGTGGACCATGGAAAAAATTAAAGAACGTCGTATAGGGAGAAAGAATGAAAGTATTTAAACCAGAAGATATGAGCAGTACTGATGCTTACAAATTAATTTCAGGACTCGTTATTCCAAGACCGATTGCATGGTTGACAACTCAAAATTCTACAGGGCTTGTCAACGCAGCGCCCTTTAGCTTTTTTAACGTCGTATCAAAAGATCCAGTCATTGTATCCATTGCTATGACAGAGATGAAAGATTCTGTTAGAAACCTTTTGGAAACAAAGGAAGGTGTCATCCATCTGGTTAATATGGATAATGTTGAAGCTATGAATCAAACATCAGCACCTCTCACTGCTACAGAAAGTGAAATTGAAAAATTCGACATTAAAATTACAGCATCAGAAGAAGTAAAAGTACCTGCTATAGAAAATGCTAAAGCCCGTTTAGAGGTTGTGCTCCATCAGCATATTCCAGTAGGAAAAACAAGCCAATTAATGCTCTTAGAAGTAAAAAATATTCTTATGGATGATTCTGTCATTGATGAGGAAAGACTCTATATTAAAGCGAAAGAACTTGATCCCGTTGCGCGCTTGTCAGGGAGAGCCTATACAAGCTTAGGTCATACATTTGAAATTACACGACCAACAAAGTAAGTGCTTCTAATTAAAGTAGAAACTAAATTTTTCTTTAATTTTCCAACCATATTATTATCTTTTTCTCTCTTTTTAATTTAAAATATAATTATAGAGGAATTAAATTGATAATTTTAGAAAAGGGAGGCTTTTTATGAGAGAAAAATACAAAAACATTTTGGTAGCTGTTGATGGTTCAGAACAATCTGACAAAGCAGTACGTGAAGCTGTAAAAATTGCAGCACGCAATGAAACATCGCTATTTGTTTTGAATGTCAAAGACGATGTGCGACTTTATGGTTCAGCTTATGGTGTACCACTTATCCTGGAAAATTTAGAAGAGCAATCACGGGCAATCATTGAAAGAGCTTCTGAAATTATCAAGAAACAGGTAGAGTTTAAGGCATATCGAGTGGAAGGTTCCCCCAAAAAAGAAATCGTAGATTTTGCTCAAGCAAATGATATTGATTTAATCGTTATTGGTGTTACTGGTAAAGGCGCCTTTGACCGTTTATTAGTTGGTTCTACAACAGCATATGTTATTGATCATGCGCGTTGTAACGTTATGGTTATCAAATAAGCAAAAAAGCTTTCCTCAGGAGAGCTTTTTTGCTTATAAAATTTTTTTCTGAATTCTGAGTCGTTTTCCTTAAAAAAAAGGGCGAAGCATTATATAATAGTTTTTACAGGAAAAATAAGTAAAAGGATTTTATAATGAAAAGAGTTGTATTTGGCCTGGTTGCAATTATTGTTTTAATAGTTGGAAATTCTGTATGGCACAATTCAGAGCATGGTGGCAAGAATTTATTCGTGAAAATTCAAGAAGATGAAAAAATTGAAATGAAAAAATCGGATAATGGTCATGTTACAAAATATAAATATTCCGTCATTGGATTTGATGAAAAAGGAAAATCGCAAGAAATAAAGCTTACGGCACAATATAGTTTAAAACATTATGACTATTTGAAAGTCGTAACCAATAAGAAAAAAGGCGTTTTGAGTTGGAAAGAAGTTAAAAAGCAAGAAATTCCTAAAAACCCCCTGTTCGAACTTGAAAAAGCTTAAGTTAACTTGCATTAATTCTTTGATAAAATAAAATTATTTAACACTTGCGATAACGCTTTCTTGATGTTATAATAGCAGTGTAAAAAATAATAAACTCTATCCCTCAGCAATAAGGTTGGGGGATTATTTTGTGCCAAATTTAACGATTCAGACAAAAGAAAAACCGCTCTGTTGAGCGATTTTTTATTTCTATTTTATTTGTTTTACCTAGGAATTATTCCCACTCAACAGTTGCAGGTGGTTTAGAGGTAATATCGTAGACGACGCGGTTGATATGATCCACTTCATTAACGATACGTACTGAAATTTTTTGTAAAACATCCCATGGAAGTTTGGCGAACTCTGCTGTCATACCATCGATAGAAGTGATGGCACGGATAGCGAGTGTATAGTCATAAGTACGAATATCGCCCATTACACCGACTGAACGAACGCCAGTATTAACAGTGAAATATTGCCATACATCACGGTCTAATCCAGCAGCAGCGATTTCTTCACGAAGAATAGCATCTGAATCACGGACGACCGCGATTTTCTCAGGTGTCAAGTCACCCATAACACGAATGGCAAGACCAGGTCCTGGGAATGGTTGACGCCATACAATCTCATCAGGCATACCAAGTTCTGTACCAAGGGCACGAACTTCGTCTTTGAAGAGAGTATTTAAAGGTTCAATCAATTCGAACTGCATATCTTCTGGCAAGCCGCCAACATTGTGATGTGATTTGATTGTTTGAGCAGTATCTGTTCCTGACTCGATGACATCTGTATAAAGGGTACCTTGAGCGAGGAATTTAACATCTTTAAGTTTAGAAGCTTCATCATCAAAGACGTAAACAAATTCGTTACCGATGATTTTACGTTTTTTCTCTGGATCAGACACACCAGCTAACTTATTCATGAAACGTTCTTCAGCATTAACACGGATAATATTTAAGCCGAATTTGTCTCCCAACATGTTCATCACTTGATCACCCTCGCCTTTACGAAGGAAACCATGGTCCACAAAGATTGAAGTCAATTGGTCACCGATAGCACGTTGTAAGAGCACACCAACTACAGATGAGTCTACACCACCAGAGAGACCAAGCAAGACTTTTTTGTCTCCCACTTGTTCACGGATTTTTTCAATTTGCATGTCAATGAAGCTCTCCATTGACCAATCACCTTTAGCGCCACAAATATTTAAAGCAAAGTTGCGAAGCATATCTGTTCCGTATACAGAGTGACGTACTTCAGGGTGGAATTGAATACCGTAAATGTTACGTTCTGTGTTTTCAACCGCTGCAAATGGGCTATTTGGAGAAGTAGCAACCACATGGAAGCCTTCAGGGATTTCAACAACACGGTCACCGTGGCTCATGAGAACATCTTGTGTTTCAGGAGTATGAGCGAAAAGTTCAGATTTTGCTTTAAGTTCGATAGGTGCAACACCATATTCGCTTTCAGAAGCACTCTCAACTTTACCACCTAATTTGTGACTAATCAGTTGCATACCATAGCAGATACCTAAAATAGGTAATCCAAGTTCGAAAATTTCAGGATCAATATCAAATGAACCCTCGTCGTAAACAGAGTTAGGACCCCCAGAAAGTACAATCCCCAAAGGGTTTATTTCACGGATTTCTTGAGCTGTGACTTTGTGACTCATCAGCTCTGAGAAAACACCGATTTCACGAATGCGACGCGCAATCAATTGATTATATTGACTACCATAGTCAAGAACGATAATTTTTTCAAGTTGTTTATCAGACAAGTGGGCCTCCTAAAAATTAATATTAAAATATTTTATCATAAAAGAACAGATTATAAAAACGTTTGATACAAAAATACAGCATTTTTAATTAAAGAGTAAATTAATGTTATGCTTTTTCAAAACTTTTTCAAATAAATTTTATCAATGTAATGATTCTCTGTTTTGTGTAAGATGACTTCCGCACGATTGCGAGTGGGCTCAATGTAGTCACGCAAATTAGGCAAATTTGTATTGGCCCAAGTCTGACGCGCTAGCTGCATCACTTCATCGTAAGGCATTTTTGTAAATTGGTGATAATAATTATTTGGATCATTTTCGGCAAGTTTGAGTAGACTGTCAAAACGCTCCAAATACCATCTTTCAATCACAGCTTCATCCGCATCGACATAAATAGAAAAATCATAAAAATCACTAACATACAGATGCTCGCTCTGTGGATTTTGGAGAACATTTATCCCTTCGACAATTAAGATATCAGGTTGATCAATTGTTTGAGTTTGATCTTTGAGTATATCGTAATTTTCGTGCGAATAAATCGGAATCTCACACGTTTCGCCGTTTTTTACGCGGTAAAGAAAGTTTAAGAGGTGCTCCATGTCATAACTTTCAGGGAATCCTTTACGGTCTAACATGTTTCGCTCTTCTAAAACGGCTGTAGGATAAAGAAAGCCATCGGTTGTCACAAGTTCTACGCTTAATTTTTTAAATTCACGGGATAAAAGAAGTTGAACAAGGCGAGCTGCAGTCGATTTTCCAACTGCAACAGAACCGGAGATTCCGATAATTAATGGCGGCGTTTTAACAATTTTTTGTAAAAATAAGCCTTTTGAAAAGCTTAAATCTTCAATATTTTTCTTATAGAGGCGGACCAGATAAATTAAAGGCAAGTATACATCGATAACGTCTTGGAGTGAAATTTCATCATTGAGTGAACGAATGGCATCGAGCTCCTTATTTGTCAAAGGCACGATTGAAGAAAGGTAGAGATTTTGCCACGTTTCTCGCGAAATTTCATCATAATTGATGAATTTATTCATAAAGATATTTTAGCATATTTTGCTTGTCGGCTGTGTTAAGAGACTTGTTTTAACAGCAAGATTAACTTTATAAAATTATCAAGAAAGCCCTAAACCTAAGCAGTATCCAAGCTAGGAAGCTCCGACTTGTTTGAAAAAACAAGATTAGAATGTAAGGGTTTTCTAATCCTTCCTCTCTATCTGTAAAGGTTTTCCCAGAAAAAATGAAATATTTTGTGATAAAATAAACTGTAATGGTAAAAACAAATATGTATTATGAAGACAATCGAGATTTAGCACATGACGTGCAGGAACTATCGGTTGAACTTTTAGGGCTTCCCCTCCACTTTCTGACAGATGCAGGTGTATTTTCTAAAAACGCTATTGATTACGGTTCACGTGTTTTACTGGATAATTTTCAACCAGAAGGAGCGAAGACTTTGCTCGATGTCGGTTGTGGTTATGGTACCCTAGCTTTAACTTTAGCAAAAAAATATGGCTTGAAAGCCACACTTGTAGATGTAAATAGCCGCGCCCTTGATTTAGCTAAGAAAAATGCAGATAAAAACAATATAAAAGTTGATAATATTTTTTTATCTAATATATATGATAATGTGGAACAAAGCTTTGATGCTATTATTTCGAATCCCCCTATTCGTGCGGGAAAAGAAGTGG
>NZ_KQ968939.1:332791-339133 GCF_001578715.1 Lactococcus sp. DD01
ATTTAAATAATAATGGCCATTTGACTATCGTAATTCAGAAAAAACAGGGCGCGCCGAGTGCACAAAAGAAAATGAATGCTGTCTTTGGCAACTGCGAGGTTGTCGCGAAAGATAAAGGATATTACATTTTAAGAAGTTATAAGGAGAAACTATGACCTACAGAATGGTTGACCTGATTCAAAAAAAACGTGACGGTGGTCACTTTGAGAAAGCTGAAATTGATTGGCTTATCTCTGGTTATGCGAATGGTGAAGTGCCGGATTACCAAATGGCAGCACTTGCTATGGCGATTTATTTTGAAGGTATGACGACAGAAGAAACAGCAAACTTAACCATGGCTATGGTTGCTTCAGGTAAGGAATTTGACTTATCAACTATTCCTGGGGTGAAGGTAGACAAACATTCGACGGGTGGTGTAGGTGATAAAGTAACAATTATTTTAGCACCTTTAGTGGCGAGTTTTGATGTCCCTGTCGCTAAAATGTCTGGCCGTGGTTTAGGACATACTGGTGGAACATTAGATAAGTTAGAATCCATTCCTGGCTTTGAAATTGAAAAAACAGAAGAAGACTTTATCAGCCAAGTAAAAGATTCAGGAATCGCGGTGATTGGTCAATCTGACGAGTTGGTTAAAGCAGACAAACTCCTCTATGCACTTCGTGATGTGACAGCCACAGTCGATATTATCCCATTGATTGCAAGCTCGATCATGTCTAAGAAAATTGCTTCGGGGTCAAATGCCATTTTGCTTGATGTGACTGTCGGCGACGGTGCTTTCATGAAGAATATCGAAGATGCGCGCATCTTGGCTCGCACGATGGTAGACTTAGGAAAAGCTGTTGGCCGTGAAACGGTAGCAGTTTTGACCAATATGAACCAGCCTTTAGGCTATGCTATTGGTAATCGTAATGAAATTACGGAAGCCGTAAATACGCTAAATGGCAAAGGTACACCAGAATTCCGTCACTTTATTGCGGAACTGGCTCAAATTATGCTTGGATTAGCAGGTGTAGAAAAAACCATTCCAGAAATCATCGAAAATCTTGATAATGGTAAAGCTTATGGTAAATTCCTTGCTATGTGTGAAGCGCAACACGGAGATGCAACAGCATTTAACCATTTGACTGCAGAGTTAAATGTGGCACATACTGTTGAGATTTATGCTGAGCGTGATGGTTTTATCTCACAAGAAAAAGCAATGGGAGTCGGTATTGTTGCGATGAAGCTAGGAGCTGGAAGAGCAACCAAGACAGATACAATCGATTTTGAAGCAGGTATTAATCTTGCGAAAAAAGTAGGCGAATCAGTCCAAAAAGGCGATCTTATTGCTACACTTTATAGCAATCGTGCAATTTCTTCCGATTTGATTGCGGAGTTTAAAGACAATATCGAAATTTCTGACCAGCAAATCCATGCACCTGAAATTTTGGAAGTTATTCGCTGATGAAAAATGAACTTCCCCCTATTCCTAACGGAATAAAAGCTCTCCAAAGTGTAACAGCTGCTGTACTTGGCGCAATTGGAATGAATCTTTGGGCACATAATACGCTGCTTAAAGTTACACTTTTTATCCTTATCTTTATCTCGGTTTATACGATTATTGGTATGCTTTACCTTAAAAATCGCAAGCCCAAATAAATTTTAATGTTCACAACTAAAGCGTACTTGAAAGTCCGCATAATAAATAATAACTAGGAGAAGACCTAAAAATGAAAATCAATCAATACATTGACCACACAATCCTCAAAGCAGATGCAACACAAGAAAAAGTCCAAGCTATCATTGATGAAGCAAAAAAATACGAGTTTGCAAGTGTTTGTATCAATCCAACATGGGTAGCATTTGCTGCTGAACAACTTAAAGATGAAGTTTCAAAAGTATGTACAGTTATCGGTTTCCCTCTCGGGGCAAACACTTCAGAAGTCAAAGCCTTTGAAGCTGTAGATGCAATCAAAAAAGGTGCAGACGAAGTGGATATGGTGATTAATATTGGTGCAGCTAAAGACGGTAAATGGGACTTAGTGGAAAGTGATATTGCAGCAGTTAATGCTGTTAAAGATGACCGTATCCTTAAAGTTATTATCGAAACAAGTCTTTTGACAGATGAAGAAAAAGTCAAAGCTTGTCAAGCAGCACAACGTGCAGGCGCAGATTTTGTTAAAACATCAACAGGATTTTCAACAGCTGGTGCCAAAGTTGAAGATGTAAAATTGATGCGTGAAACTGTTGGACCTGACATGGGTGTCAAAGCTTCAGGTGGTATCCGAAATCTTGAAGATGCTAAAGCTATGATTGCAGCTGGCGCAAACCGTTTGGGCTGTTCATCAGGTGTCGCAATCATGGAAGGTGAAACTGCCAATGCCAGCTACTAAAGAACTTATTGAAGCAGCACGTGAAGCGAGCAGTCATGCTTATGTCCCTTATTCCAACTTTCCTGTAGGTGCAGCGCTTGTAACTACGGACGGTAAAGTATACCAAGGGTGTAATATTGAGAATGCGAGCTTTGGCTTGAGCAATTGCGCGGAGAGAACAGCTATTTTTAAGGCTGTATCCGAAGATCATTTGGAATTTTCAAGTCTGTATATTTATGGAGAAACTGCCGCTCCAATCAGTCCTTGTGGTGCATGTCGCCAAGTCGTTTCTGAATTTTGTGAAGCTGATATGCCAGTGTACCTTCTCTCAAAAACGGGAGAAGTCAAAGAGACATCAGTGGGTCAATTGTTGCCTTATTCCTTTAAAGAACTGGAATAAAATTCTAAAATTGACAGAAAAAAAGCTATTTCCGAACAAAGATGTGGATAAATCCCACATCTTTCTTTTTGGCTTGAATTAATATACAAAATATCTTAAAATAAACTTATACATAAAAACTCTTACTTGCGAGAGTTTTAAAAATTTTTAAATTTGGAGGAAAACGTTTCTATGAATAAACGTATTTTCGCAGTTGGTGCTCTTGCACTTGCATCAGTAGCAGTTCTGGCAGGTTGCCGTGGACGTGACGCAGCTTCAGGTGGTGAAGCCAAAACAGATCTCAATGTAGCGATGATTACCGATACTGGTGGTGTTGATGACCGTTCATTCAACCAATCAGCTTGGGAAGGTTTGCAAGCATGGGGTAAAGAGAACAACCTTTCAAGAGGTAAAGGTATCAACTATTTCCAATCTAATTCAGCTTCTGACTACACAGCTAACTTCAACTCAGCTGTATCTGGTGGATATGACTTAGTCTTTGGTATTGGATTCGGCCTCCAAGAAGCAACTTCACAAGCTGCTAAAAACAATCCAGATACTAAATTTGCAATTATTGACTCTGTGATTGAAAATCAAGAAAATGTTGTTTCAGCAACATTTGCTGACCAAGAATCAGCTTATCTTGCCGGTGTTGCAGCAGCAAAAACAACCAAAACTGACCATGTTGGCTTCATCGGAGGGATTGCGTCAGATATCATCACAGCCTTCCAAGTTGGTTTCCAAGAAGGTGTTAAATCTGTCAATCCAAACATCAAAGTAGATGTTCAATATGCAGGTTCATTTAGCGATGCAGGTAAAGGTAAAACTATCGCTTCAGCAATGTACTCTGGTGGCGCAGATATTATCTATCAAGCAGCCGGCGGTGTAGGTACAGGTGTGTTCACAGAAGCACGTGTTCTTAACGAAACAAAGAACGAAGCAGATAAAGTTTGGGTTATCGGTGTTGACCGTGACCAAGAAGACGAAGGTAAATTTAAATCTAAAGATGGTAAAGAATCTAACTTCGTATTAGCTTCTACACTTAAAGAAGTAGGTAATGTTGTCAAAGACGTTTCAAACAAAACTAAAGACGACAAATTCCCTGGTGGTGAAATTCTTAAGTACGACTTGAAAAACTCAGGTGTAGCTCTCGCTCGTAACAATACTTCAGATGAAGCATGGAAAGCTGTTGAAACTGCTAAAGAAAAAATCATCAATGGTGAAATCACAGTCCCTGCAAAATAATTATACCAATTATGTAAATCAGCTATTATAGCTGGTTTTTTATTTGAAATTGGTATATAATAATAAAAAAACAAGGCAGAGGGAGACAACATGCAAAGAAGCAATGTTCCAAATTATATAAGAATTCATGACGCGATAAAAGAAGAAGTTGAAAAAACAGTTTGGAAGATTGGTGAGCGGCTGCCGAGTGAACGAGATTTGGCTGAGCGCTTTGGTGTAAGTCGGATGACTGCGCGACAAGCTGTAACGTCACTTGTAGAGGAAGGGATCCTAGAGCGCCGTGTGGGGAGTGGGACGTATGTTGCCAGCCGCCGAGTGCGCGAAAAGATGCGGGGCACAACATCCTTCACAGAAATTATTACTGCTCAGGGAAAAACACCGTCAACTGAAGTTTTAAGTTACCTCAAAACTTTGCCTAACGAAGTCGAGTGCGAGAAGCTGGAAATTTCGAAAGATCAAATGATTATCCGGATGGAACGTGTGCGTTATGCAGATCAAGTACCCATCTGTTATGAAGTTGCAAGCATTCCGTATGATTTGGTAAAATCTTTCGAGAAGAAAAATATTACCTCTAACTTTTTTAATACACTGACACAAGCAGGTTATGAAATTGATCGCAGTCAACAGATTATTTCTGCCAAAAAAGTCAGCACCGAAGTTGCTGAATATCTTAAGATTAAGTCGGGCGATGCTATTTTAGGATTGATGCAAATTTCTTATTTGGCCGATGGTCGCGCATTTGAGTATGTTCTCTCTCAGTATGTTGGGGAGCGTTTTGAGTTTTATTTGGAACGTTAAAAGAAAAAAGACTCTCTTTAGAGAAGTCTTTTTTCTTTTTATAAAGTAACAGTAAATGTCGTTCCTTTACCAGGCACGCTGATTACCTCAATATGTCCTTGAAGTTCTCTGACGTTTTTATCCACGATAGACAATCCTAGACCAGTTCCTGTGACTTGGGCACGGCTTTCATCTACGCGGTAGAAGCGTTCAAAGATACGTGATTTTTCAATTTCTGTTAAACCAGGACCGTTATCTGTGACGGTGAAAACAACTTTTTTCTTGTTTTGATGGAGACCAACGTAGATTTTTCCATGGTCATCTGTATATTTGATGGCATTTTCAATCAAATTTTCAAAAATACTATGCACCATCTGACGGTTGGTAACTTGAGAGATAGGAGCAATGTCTGTCTGAAGTGACAGGTGCTTTTCATCAAGCAAGGGTTGTGAAGTGTTTAAGATCTCTTCGACAAGGGCGGAGAGATTGATTTTTTTCTTGTCAATATGAATGTTTTGCTTGGTTAGAAGTAGCGTGTCTTGAACCAAAGCAATCAAGCGTGAACTTTCTTTACTGATAATATGAGAAAACTCGTGACGGTCTGCTTCCGAAAGTGTGTCGTCTTTTAGTAACTCAGCGAATCCTTTAATTGAAGTTAGAGGTGTCTTCAGTTCGTGACTAACATTAGCAATCAGTTCGTTGTGGGCATTTAGTGTTCGTTTAAACGCAGTTATATCAAGTAAAGTGACTAAAAAACGGTTGTCCAAGTCTGGCAAGGGAGAAATACGTACCTGATAATAAGCGTTGATGTTTTCAAAGTAAAAGTTCTTTTCTTGTGTTGTCGGATTGAGCATCTTATCCACTAAGAAACTTAAAAAGTCAGCATAAGGACTGAAAATATCAAGGTTATGTGTATCCGCAAATTCATTTTTGAAAGCAGCATTTGTTTTACGAATTTTTCCTTTAGCATTGTAAATGAAAATAGGAAATTGAAACAGTTCAATGAATTCGTAAATGTTCTCTTTCTTTTCACTGTGCGATAAAATCTGATTTTGGATGTATTCGCCCAGAGAGTTTAGTGCCAGAGTTACTTTATCATCGTTTTCGCTCATCAAGTAACTCTGCGTGAGCGGGCTGCGTTCGATATTTTTAATTTTAGCAACAATATCTTGAGTGAAAAGATAATTACGTCTGGCATGAACAAAGACGTAAGAAGCACAAGCAAAATAAACAATTAAAGCAAAACCACCGACCATTAAGTTGGTAAACCAAGGCGAAGTTCGACTGTCTTCAGCATGAAGATAACCTGTTATCACACCGGCAACACGGATAGGGCTTGTAATTTCAATAGTATGACGGCTGACAGACTGTGCATAGTCTGCACCCTCTTCAATTTTTGCGGTCTCCTGGTTGTGTGTACCTGCTGGAAGATACTGAAACTTGTTAGGAAGCGCAGAATTTGGATTTTCTGCGAGGAGTGTTTTTGTAGTGTCGATAGTGTGCAAGACACGATTGGTGTCGGTTTTTAGAATCTGTATGTTGAGAAAAACAAGCAGAATCACAGTCGCAACAAGATAAATGATTGTCGAG
>NZ_KQ968939.1:339256-346737 GCF_001578715.1 Lactococcus sp. DD01
TATTTTTTAGCTTAATCTTTTTCATCAGAGAAGTAGTACCCAAATCCTCGTTTTGTTTTTATAAATTGATTGTCTAACTTTTTACGAATTTTGCTGATTAAAACGTCAATGGTTCGCGTTTCGGCAGCAGAAGAAATGCCCCAAAAGTGCTGCAACAATTCTTCACGCGAAATCACATCGCCTGAGCGTTCAATTAAAAGCTCTAAAATTTCAAATTCACGTTTCGTTAGCTCTAAAGGTTGTCCATCAAAGATACAAACTTTTTTAGTGAAATCAAGCTCCAATCGGTCAAATTTAATACCAGATTTTTCCGCGGATTTTTCGTTTTCAATTGTTTTATTATAGTGCTGGTGGCGTCGAATGAGTGCATTTACTCGGACAATGATCTCCTTCATAGGAGTTGCTTTATCCAAGTATTCATCAGAACCTGAATTAAGACCAGTCAGTTTCATCTCTTCGTCATCACGCGCTGTAAGTATCAAAATTGGCGTGAAGTTTTGCTTTTTTCGCAAAATTTCTGTCACTTCAATACCAGAGAGTTCGGGCATCATTAAATCCAGCAAAATTAAATCGTAATGATTTCTCTTAGCTTTATCCAGAGCTTGTTTGCCATCACTGACTGTGGTCACTTCAAAATCACTCTGCCTAAAATTATAAGAAAGTAAGGTTAAAATCGAACGATCATCATCCGCAATTAAAATCTTTTTCATTCCTCCATTATAACATATTGATAACAAGACAAAGAGAGATTTCGACTGAGGGAAGCAAAACTATTTTTGAGAGACGACGAAGTTGTGTGACTTGCATAAATTTATGTTGAGATTTTCTGGTCTATTAGGGACATTGAGGTTCATGACAAGTTTCTATCTCAAAACAAAGCTACAAATCTGGGAAGATGTCCTTATGATTACGGCGATAATTATGATAAAATTATAAAAGATAACGGACAATTAAGTTATAAATAAGGATGAAAACAGCGATTAAAAATCAGGTGTTTTCTTAGAATATTAGGAAATTATGGAAATCGAAAAAACAAATCGTATGAACACGCTATTTGAGTTCTACGCGACTCTTTTGACGGACAAACAGATGAATTATATTGAACTTTATTATGCAGATAATTATAGCTTAGCTGAGATTGCTGAGGAATTCAATGTCAGTCGTCAAGCTGTATATGATAATATTAAGCGAACAGAAAAAGTATTGGAAGGTTATGAGGAGAAGTTGCATCTTTTTTCTAATTATGTGGTGCGCAATCAGTTGATTGATGAGCTTTTAGCAGAGTACGCATCGGATCAACACCTAACAACAATATTGCGTGAAATTCAAAAAATCGATGAAGATGAGTTTTAAAAGACAAAGAATGGAGTGGACAAAATGGATACACGTATAATTGTTCCTTTAATTTTGCTAGTTTGTCTCTACTTAGGGGCTTGTTTTTACAGTATTTTTAAAAGTGCACATGTTAAGTACCTGCCAAGATGGGCTTGGGTACTTGTCTGTATCATTTCGATTCCTTTAGGCGGAATTCTTTATTTTATTGTAGGAAGGGACACATATGAATAAAATCATTGAAATAGAAGATTTAACGGTTTCTTTCGGTAATTTTGACGCTTTAAAAAACGTGACATGCTCAATTAGTGCAGATCCAGGAATTATTGGGTTAATTGGTCCTAATGGTGCCGGAAAAACAACTTTAATTCATGCGATTTTAGGTCAACATAAAGCTAGTCAGGGAGAAATTAAGCTTGGGAATCAAGCTTTGGCCTATTGTCCGGACACACCTGAATTTCCTGCCTACCTTACCGCAACAGAGGTGTTGCAACAAAGTTGCGCCTTGAACGAAAAAGCAGAAGACCTTCAACAAATTGAGGTGACACTCGAAAAAGTCGGTTTATCAGAGTATCCCAATAAGAAAGTGGGTGGCTATTCGCGGGGGATGAAGCAACGTCTGGGAATAGCTGTGGCACTCTTACTTGATCCCGTTTTGATATTTCTAGACGAACCAACAAGTGCTCTAGATCCTATTGGACGAATTGAGATTTTGCAACTGATTACTAAAGTATCACAGGAAAAAACAGTGGTTGTTTCCAGTCACCTTCTTGCTGATATTGAAAATATTGCCGATCGTCTCCTTGTTTTAAATCATGGAGAACTTATTTTTCAAGGCACACTTTATCAGTTCATTGAAAATAGTCAGATGGACGAGTTTGCAGAACTAGAGATTAAAAGTGAGCAAGTCAAACAAGAAGTCATGGATATTCTTCAGGTAAATGATATTGAATTCTATCCTGAAATTACGGGAAAATTGATGATTAAAAGTGAATACACAGAGAAACTGCTACAAATTTTCCCGGATATTGGGCAAAAAATAAGTACTTATCGTGCTACGAGCAACAGTCTTGAGATGGCTTTTGAGCGTGCGATTATAGGAGGAGAAAAGTGAGAAGATTAATTCTTTTGGAAACGAAAATGTGGTGGCGCAATAGCCGGCTCCTCATTCTTTTCTTTTTATTTGCTTTTTTTGGTATTACCTCACCTGTCTTGATTTATTATATGAAGGAATTTCTGGCGACTTTTGGTGGGACAGAAGGGACGATTATTCTCATGCCCGATCCCAACTGGAAAGCTTTGATGGAGTCGTATTTTAGTAATATTTCTCAGATTGGCCTTTTTGTTTTGGTTTATTTTACTGCTGATACTTTTAAGCTGAAAAAGGAGAGCTCCCTCGGACTCTACTACTCAACTGTAGCCCGAAATTCGTTTATTCTATGGACGCCTAAGCTTATCCTCGCCTTTTTAGTAACCCTGGTGAGCAATTTGGTAGGTGTGGTAAGTGCCACATATGTAACTTGGGTTTTCTTTCCTGAAATTGAGTTGGGCAGAGTGCTCTCAGCGAGTTTGCTCCAAAGTCTAGCTCTACTTACCTTGGTCATATTTGGCAGTGCTGTTGCTGTCTGGACACGGAAGGCATTTCTAGCAGTTGTTTCCGCAATAGTACTGATGGTAGTGAGTTCGATTATTCAGACACTGAGTGATATTTCCGACTGGTTGCCTCTCAGTTTGCTTTCTCCAATTAATGTGTTAAATGCGCCAGGGCAAGTTAATTTTGGTACTGTCAGCATTTGCGTTGGCATTATAGTACTCTCAATTATTGCTATCTTGGTTCGACCATTGCGCGTGAAATATTAAATGACTTGTGCTATAATTAATGTCTGGAAGTTATTCCACCGTAACGGGGGCGTTACGGATTCGACAGGCATTGTCGCGCATGAACTGCAACTGGTGGTGATGTCACCTAAATCCATCGCAGATAAATATAACTGCTAAAAATAACACTTCTTACGCACTCGCTGCCTAAACACCAGCTTGCGTAGCTGATGATCGTTCGCCGATGGCGGCCTGAAGCTCTAAACCTCAGTCGGATACGTTTTTATGGTGGCTTTACATAAAAAAAGAGATTTTAAAGCACCGCAAATTTCTGCTGTTTGAGACTGGCTTTGGAAATTTGTTAAACTAGAGAAAGTCCTATGGTTGTAGACGTTGATGTAGCAAGGTGTCTGGACAGGGGTTCAACTCCCCTCGCCTCCATTTGCCAGTTTATATAGATTCTTATAGACTGGAAAACCGCTCTATTGAGCGGTTTTTTCATACAAAAAAGCGCCTAATCAAATAGGCGCTGTTAGTTATGCTATCGCTTCTAAATTATACACGGCTTCTTCAATGGTGTTGCCGAGACTACTTAATGAAGTAGTCGCATCTACCATAGAAGCTTTAAATAAATTCGTGGAAGTATCTAGAGATACTGTGTATTTGAAGTTTTTAGTGTTATTAGTGAATGTCATATGCATTCCCCTTTCTTGTTTCTCATCGAAAGGACACTATAACGAATATAACGAAATTCTATCCTTATTGTAGCACAATAAACTTAAAACACAAACTTAATTTACTTAAATGTTTGTTAAAATTCCACTGCTATCCTTTGATATTAAATAATATAGACAGGCAGCGATGGACCATGCCCAAACGATATGTCCAAAAAACTCTGAGAAATGTTCTGCGAAAGGCTGTTTCCAAGGTGCAGGGATGGTTTTCATCACAGGCAATAAAACGATATGCCAAACGAACCAGATGATGATTCCATAAGCAGCACCTTGCCAAAGGGCAATCCATGGCCAATATTGTGCAATGAAAATAAATAATGTAGCAAAGACTATGGAAAAACTAAAATGCAAAATTAAAGAAAACCAATACACTTTTTGATCACGCGAATACAAAACATAAGCATGAGTAAGTGAAGAAGGCACTCCAAATTGCTCCAGCATACGTTGGGGTGGATTAGTGGCATTCCTTTCAGAGGTTCTAGGTGGAAGGATTGCTTCCCAACCAATCTTAACCATTCCAGAAATCATACCTGAAATAAAGCCATACCAGATACTTTGAAAAATTATTTCCTGAAGAGAAGCGCTAGGGATAGTAAATGAAAACATAGAATGACTCCTTTTAATATAATTTATATTTTAACAAAAAAACTTTGTAAAATTGTGTACTAAAGCTTCATAAATAAAACCCCTATACAGTAGGAGTTTATCTATTTATGAAGTTGTGAGTTATATAAGGAGTAAGCAGAGTCAGAATAGTTTTTGACTGTTAGATTTTTATTTACTTATTAATCCTTTTTTAAATCTTGAGTGCTAAATTTTGAATGATATCCATAAGCTGCTAAGATAACAAATACAGGCAAGGCTTGAATAAGATAGCGACTTCTCCCACCTTCAAAGAGAAGCAAGAAGAGCATAAGTCCAATCATAGATAAAAGTAACCACATAACTTTAAAATCATATCTTGATTTTAGAGTTGAAAGTAAAATCCCAAAAATCATAACGATATAGATAATTTGTGCAAAGAACCTGTAGAAAAAAGTATTTTTTCCATTGGCATAACCTTTACCATTGCTATCAGTATAAATAAAGCTTCTTAAAAACTTTCCGAAATTTGAATGAATAAAAGGTGAGAGTTTTTTGCTTGGATTGAGATTCTGTGTGACAAGGAAACCAGTTTTACCTCCACCGTCTGCGCCCCAAGCATAGGCACCATCACGGACAGTTTTACAATACTTTCCATATAGGAATTTGACATATCCTAGAGTTCCTAATTGTTTTAGTCTTTGCTTGAAGACGTCAATATTCACCTCTTTCTTTTCCTTAGCAGTTTTGGCTGATCTGGTAAGTCTCACGTCAGGTACATTATACATACCATTTTTAGAGATGCCTAACATCAAAAAATGAGTCATAGGAAACGCTTTATTTTTATCAAATTGAACATAGTTTTGATTGTTTTTATAAAGTGTAAAAGGCATTGCAAACACTAAAGCACCAATAATAAAGACTAAGAAGGAGATAAAGAAAGGTTTGAGTTTTCTTAGCTTAAGTATAGAAATTAAAAAGTATGCTATCACAAAAATAATTGCAGAGGGCTTTAGATAGTAAGCTATGGAGCTGAAAAAACCAGCAGAGAGTAAAGATATAAGTCTATAGTGAGCCGAAATATTGTCTTGATTCCATCGAGTCAAAAAGAACATCCCTAAGCTCACAAAAGGCAACACAAAGGTGTCACTATATGTGTTTAAAAACCAAGGACTAAAACCGAGGGTTGCTATAAAAATTAAGATACTGTATCGAGCGGTTTGTTTATCGAAAAGATGCTTTGCTGTAAAATATGACATTGCTATAGAAAAATCTATTGCTATGATATTTAAAAGTTGTAAAAGAGTTAGACTATGAACGACTCTCATGAATAAGAAAAGTAAAAAATTATTAGGATAGTTCTGGAGATAGGTCCATTTTTGAGAATTTATATCGCCCATAGCAGCATGATATACTCCATAAACATCATATCCTGAGAGGCCTGAAGCAAATAAAAGGGTAACTATTTGAAAGAGAACCATAATCCCAAATACTGCGACAATATTATTACCTAAAAATCTTATAACAGAGGATAACCCATGTTTTAAATTATCGCGATTCAGATAAGATACGATCAATGCTATTAAGCTAAGTATGAAGATATAAGCTCCATTTTTTGAGTAAATTTGCTCTAAAGAAAAATTTTCTGAACGAACAGCACTGAAAAGCCAAAAAGAACTCAAGAGAAAAGCTGCTACAAATAGTGCCTCATATAGAAAAAATTTTTTAGTGATTATTTTTTTTGAATTCTTTATCAAGAATGATTACTCCCATAAGTATAGTGGTCCCATATTTAAACTGAACAGAAAATTCCCTTGGAGATAAAATGAGTTATATTTTCTGTCTATTTAATCTTGGGCTTTTATACCTGTATTATAGATAAAAAATACCGATTATGCAATTTTTTATACGACTAAAGTTGCATATTTTTGATAATTTTTTTAAAAATATTTTCTAAAATAAAGACACAAAAAAGAGACATGTATATAGAAGAAATAATTATAGAATCATAAATAAAATTAAGAGTTTGTGTGGGCGAATTCGCCCAGAGTTAAGAGGTCTCAAATTTGATTATTACAATAATGTAAGTCTATTTTAGACAAATTTGGCGTAAAATAATGCTAACAACTTAATGTTGTGAGTTGAATGGAAAAATAAAATGAAAAAAATATTGTTTGGTTTTTTAGGTGTACTCTTAATTTTAGACATTGGCTTTTTTGGGGAAAATATTAGCTATACACAAACGATTTACTTTGCACATGTTCAAGGGAAGGTAAATACGAAGACAACTAAAAATTCGGCTGGTACCTTAGGTCACTATAATTATACAGTAAAGGGAGTGAACTCTAGAGGAGCTCTTAGGGAGATTCATCTTGAAACGGATCAAGAACTCCACGCTGGGACTTATCTAGAAATTCACGCGGACAACAAAAAGGACGCAACCAGCTGGAAAATCAGGAAAGAATATGAAATCCCTAGAACGGTATTAGATAAACTTGATGAATAGTGGGCTTTTCAAATTTAATAAAAAATGAACATTACTTTCTTAAGAAAATGTAAGTTGTAACTGCAAAAATAAAGGTAAAATAATTTTATAGAAGAAAAATAAATGAGGTATGAAATATGAAAAAAGTATTAGTAGGAATCATGGCACTTGTATTAATTGTTGTCGGCGGAGGTTATGCTTGGTATCACACAGCATATGGTGGCGACAGTTACTACGTTCATATTCAAGAAGATGGTGTTGCTAAAAAAGAAAAAGACGATTCAGGGCAAGAATTTACGAGGTACTATTATACGTTGACCGGTTATAATGAAAAGGGTGAAGCCAAAGAAATGGAATTCACTGGAAGTCATAATCTCAGACATGATGCTTATTTAAGGCTAGTATATAACGATAAGAAAGGCGTAACCAGCTGGGAGGAAGTTCAGAAGCAAGATATTCCTCAAAAAGTACAGAATAAAATTTAGAAAAATTTACTTATAAAAAATCTACGGTCTAAGAAGAGGCTGCTG
>NZ_KQ968939.1:348099-353170 GCF_001578715.1 Lactococcus sp. DD01
TCGTCTAAGAACGTAGATTTTTTATTTATTATTTATAATGTAGGAATAATTGGTTACTCGGCTTTGGGGTATGTATTTGTTGCTACATCATAAGTTACAAGATAAATAGTGCCATCAGGTAAAACCTTGTATAAACCAACGGTTCCGCTCCCACCATTTGCTCGCATTTCTTTTGAAAAAACTTGAATTACAAAAGAATCTTGCGTATTCACAGTATCAAAATAATAATCATCTGGATTAGAAAGATAGCTCTTAAAATAATTAAGTACAGTATCCTTAGTAAAATTATTACTGTCAAGTTGGGCAGCTAAAGTAAAATCAGCAGTAGTACCAGCATTATCTGTAATCTGAATTGTTTCAATCTTATCTGCTGTTGCATTAAAGTTGATCTCTATCTGGCCTTGATTAAAAAGATAAATTTGGTTAAAGGGTTGATTTTCGGTCTTAGATTTAAAAGTACTTTCGTTGATAATGACAGAGCCAATATCTTTTCCGGTATGAGAATAATATTCAATGTGGTCTTTGGTGATGATTAGAACGTCATTGTTGCTGTTTTTATAGAGCCCATGAAAGTTTGAATAGTCTCCTTTAGAAAACTGTTCTAAAGCTTCAGGATAACTTTTTTGCTGCTCACTTGATGCGACAGTATTCTGAGAAGAACTAGGAGTGGATGTAGAGGAGGAACTGTGAGCACTTGACTGTTTATCTTGAGCAAAATTGGCAGTATCCTCTTTTTTATCCGCTCCACAACCAACAAGTAAAAGTAGTGGAATAAGTACTAATATAATTTTTTTCATAAATTAATCTCCTGGTTACAGTATATCATAGATGGAAAGAGTACGCTTTCTTTTACTGTAAAAAAGTAATTTTATAGAATAAAAGGAAAAAAGATGTGAGAAACCTAAAAATAATGCTCTAAACTTTCTTGATTAAATTAAAACAACATTTCATTTTGTTTTTACAATAGTCGATGATACAATAGAAAGGTTACTTTTTTCAGAAGGAGAAGGATATGGAAAACAAGAGATATAAAGAACTGAAAATCGCTGAGAAGGGCGCGTGGATTAGTATTTCAGCATATATCATTTTAGCTTTTACAAAGATATTTATGGGGATATTTGCAAATTCGGAAGCGTTGCGTGCGGATGGTTTGAATAATTTTACAGATGTGATTGCTTCAGTTTCCGTACTCATAGGCTTGAAACTTGCCCGCAAACCAAAGGATAATGATCATCGTTATGGACATTGGAAATTTGAGAATATTGCGAGTATGATTACTTCATTTATCATACTGATGGTTGGGCTTGAAGTTTTATATTCTTCTTTTGAAAAGATTATCAATAATTCTTTCACACCACCAAATCCTTTATCTGCATTAGTCGGTATTGGTTCTGCTTTGATCATGGTGGCTGTGTACATTTATAATAGTAGATTAGCAAAAAAAGTTAATTCGCAAGCTTTGATGGCAGCAGCAAAGGATAACTTAAGTGATGCTTATACATCAATTGGTGCGGCTGTAGCAATTGCGGCTTCTTATCTTCACTTTTATATTTTAGATACAGTAGCGGCTTTTATTATTGGTATTATCATTATTAAAACGGCCGTTGAAATTTTCAGAGAGAGTAGTTTTACTTTATCTGATGGTTTTCCTGAGGAAGATTTAGAAAAATATAAGAAGAATATTTTAAAAATCCCTGGTGTGAAAGGAGTACCATTTCTTAGAGGAAGAACTTATGGTGCCAATATTTTTCTAGATATCGTTATCTATGTGGATGCTCAACTTTCAGTTGCGGAAAGCCACATGATTACCGAGGAAATTGAAAAACAACTGTCCGAAAAGTTTGAAGTTTTTGATATTGACGTACACGTAGAACCTTTTCCTGAATAAAAAAGTACCGGTAATTTACCGGTACTTTTTTGCTTACATGATAGGTAAGAATGAAGTTAACATCATCATTCCAAAAGAAATAATGATGAAAAGAGCAATCGCTACTTTAATAATTGAGGTAAATAAAATTTTAACCATTCCTTAATTCTATCAAAAAGAAAGAAGATAAGCAAAAGAAGCTTAAAATTTTTTAAGCAATGAAGGCCAGCATTTTTGTGCCTACATAAATAAGAAGAAAGAGGCAAACTGCTAAAATAAGCAGTGCTTGAATTAATGCCTTAAAATAAATTTTTATCATAGATGAATTTTAACAAAAATGGTAACAAGAAGCAAAACTTCTGTGATAATGGTTTATCTTATGAAGATGAAAAAACATCACACTCTGCATAGTCGGTAATAAAAAAAGACCTTGATATTTCAAGAGCTTTTAAATTAGGGGAGAAAAGATTCGGTAGATGAAGTCTCGATTTCAACAGTGGGATAGTTTTCTTGATAGACTTGGTCAAATGCGCCAAAATAACTCATCTGTCGTGTAGTGAAATCAATCTCATATCGGATTACGCCCGCTTTCCAAAGTGAAACCAAGAATTCAGGGAAGGAAATTTTACCAGCTTGGTTTGCACGAATATTTTTGATAAGAGCAATTTGATCAAAATCTGGGCAAGGCCCAACACGTCCAATTAAAGGGTTCCCCGGATTTACAAGTGAGCCAGCTTGCGAAAAGTAGAAGCTGTCTCCAGAAGGGAGGTGCCATATATTTTTTACAATTCCTTCCTGTCTTAAACATTCGGCTAGATAGGTAAATACCTTAGATTCAGCGCCGATATGGTTTGCTTTGAGCATTGCTCTTTGAATATTTTTTGAAATCATGTGTACAATCTCTTTTCTATTCAGATGTCTATGATGCCATTAAACCATAATTTAGGTAAGAAGTAAATTTTTGAGGATATATTTAGGGGAAGAGAATTAGATTTTTGAGTACAAAAAAAGGCATCTACTTAAACGTGTGAAGTAGATACCATCACGAGGAATATTCATCCATTGCTATGAGCTCCTTATGCTAATTCTTCCAAGTTTTGCATTGCTTCTTCGATGGTACGACCAAGCCCAAAAACAGCTGGATCATTAGCCAAAAATACTTTAAAAATATCTTTTGAAGTATCTAAAGATACAGTATACTTGAAATTTTTGTTTTTGTTAGTGAATGTCATAATGCATTCTCCTTTCTCTATGTTATATCGACGAAAGGACACTATAACGTACATAACGAAATTCCATAATTATTGTAACACATTCTTTTAAAAAGTACAAAAAAGCTACTTTTAAAAGTAAATCTGAACATTTGCTCTAATTTTTCACTGAAATATTTGAATTGTTACGAGGAAAGAGCGATAATAGATTTAAAGAAAGAATGAAGCGGAGGTACTAATGATGGAAAAACAATATCACAATATTTTAGTTGCACTAGATGGTTCAGATCAATCTTATAATGCAGTGCACGAAGCAATTACTTTAGCAAAGAGAAACAACGCAAAACTTCATGTTTTGACTGTTAAGGATATGGAGCATCATTATGGCATGATAGGCTTTGGTGTCGTCGAAAATCCTGAAATTGATATAATGGCACAAGATATTTTGAAGAAAGCGGCGGAGATTATTGGTGAAGAAGTATCTTATGACAGTTATGAAATTGTTGGTGCGCCCAAACATATGATTGTCCAATTTGCCGGAGATAAGAAGATGGATTTGATTGTTATTGGCGCAACTGGAGCAGGTATGATTAATAAACTCATGTTAGGTTCAACCACCCAGTTTGTTGTAAATCATGCACCATGTAATGTCTTGGTCGTTAAATAGATCCAAAAAGTAGCTTGTCATAGTCTTATTTAAAAGCATTAATTTTTAGTGTTACTTAAGAAAGTGGCGATATAATACAAGTATTCCAGTAAGATGTTTATCTTATCACTTCAATGCGCTCACTTTGTGGGCGTATTTCTTTTATGCCTTTTTCGGTCGAGCATTGCTTTCAAGGAAATGATTTCGTTTTTAGAGGAAGAAAATGTACAATAGAAGTAGAGAAAGATATAAAAGGAGGAATGTTTATGACTGACTATTATAAAAATATTTTGGTTCCTGTGGACGGATCTGAACAATCTTACAAAGCAGTAGATGAAGCGATTCGCATTGCCCGTCTCAATCATGCAAAACTACATGTTCTGACTGTAAAAGATATCAATAAATATTATGGTGCTGTGCATAAAGGTATTGTAGAAACACCAGGATTGGATCAACTTGCGCAAGATATTTTGGCAAACTGTAAAGATATTATCCGCGAACAAGTTGAATATGAAACTTACGAAATTGCAGGTAAGCCAAAACTAAGAATTGTTAATTTTGCAGAAGAAGAAGATAAAAATATTGACTTAATCGTCATTGGTGCAACCGGAACAGATATGTTTGACCGCCTTTTAGTAGGCTCAACAACAAATTACGTCATTAATCACGCACCTTGCAATGTTATTGTGGTTAAAAAATAGTATCCTTTGTTTGATTTAAGAAAGAAAGGTTATACTTTACTTGTTCCAAAATTTTTCATAAAACTCCCAAGTCCTCGTATTGCGAGGGCTTTTTTAATTTTTAAATAACAGTCTCGAAGAACCTTGCTTCCATTTGACATACAACCTATAAGCCAGGAACGTAAAAGCAAATTTTGTTGTATTTTTAATCCTGTTAAAGTGCAAAAAAATATTTGGATAAGAAAAGGACTTTCGTATTTTTGTTTTTTGGAAAGATTTGCTTATTGTGTTCATTTTAAATATATGATATTATGTAAGTGTGAGATAAATGAGAAGTTTTTTGTGAAATAATATTTCGCTACAAAATTTTCTTATGAACATCTGTAAAAAAAACCTTAATTTTATTGAAAGAAGCTCCTGTTTTCAGGGGCTTTTTCAATATTTTTTTATTTTTTAGCCCATTTTTTATTGAATTATATGATTTTCTCTTTCAAAATAACTTTTCTATTATTATTTGAGAAAAATACCGTGAATAGATATACAAAAAAGTGAATTTTATTTCATTTTTTCTGTATATTTTTTTGTTTATACAGGTTAATTGGCAATAAAATTAAGGTTTGTCTAAAAAATGCGAGTGAATAAATAGTTAAAGAAGGAAGAGTAGAGA
>NZ_KQ968939.1:353613-368525 GCF_001578715.1 Lactococcus sp. DD01
AATAATGAGAAAGAAATTGATATTATTGCCGAGGCATTTGCGGTAGTTCGCGAAGCAGATCGAAGGGTGCTAGGTTTATATCCTACAGATGAACAAGTGCTCGGTGCTTTAGCCCTTTATGAGGGGCAAATTGCTGAGATGAAGACTGGTGAAGGAAAGAGCTTAGTGGCTACTTTACCTCTTTATTTAAAAGCTTTGTATCTGGATACAGTCTTTTTAGTGACAACGAATGACTATTTAGCCAGTAGGGACTTTGAACGCATTGGTATTGTCTACCAATGGTTAGGGTTAGAAGTTGCTAATGGTATGAGTGATTCTGAGGAAGAAGAATTTGATGTGAAAAAAAGGCAAGCAGTTTATGCCGCAAATATTATTTATATTTCAAATGGAACTTTAGCTTTTGATTTTTTAATCGATGGTTTGGCTGAAAAAAGAGAAGAGAAGTTTATGTCGAAATTAACTTATGCTCTTTTAGATGAGGTAGATGAGATCCTTCTAGATAGTGCGCAGATGCCCTTGATTATTTCAGGTGCGCCAAAAGTTCAATCCAATTATTTTGAGAACACGAATGCTTTCATTACGATTCTCCAAAAAGAAGCTGATTTTAAATTGGATGAAGAACAGAAAAATGTTTGGTTGACAGAAAAAGGCATTACAAAAGCGAAGAAATATTTTTCGATTTCAAATCTTCTTGATCAACAGTTCTTTACACTCTACCAACATATAATATTGGCCTTAAAAGCACATCATACATTAAAACGAGACCGAGATTATCTTGTGGAAGAGGGTGAAGTTAAACTGCTTGACCGCAAAGATGGACGAATTTTAGAAGGCTCGAATCTACAAAATGGCTTACATCAAGCTATTGAAGCAAAAGAATTTGTTGAATTAAGCAATGAAACACAGACGATTTCATCTATAACTTATCAAAATTTATTCCGTCAGTTTCGACAGTTGGCTGGTATGTCAGGCACAGCAAAAGTTGCGGAAAATGAATTTATCAATACCTATAATCTCCCAGTAAAAATGATAAAAACTCATAAAAAAAGTATCCGAGTTGATCACAAACCGAAAAGTTACACAAATTTTGCGGCTAAATTAGAAGCAAGCCTTGAAAAAATAACTTCTTTACATGCTGAAGGACGTCCTGTTCTCGTCATTACAGGGTCTGTTGATGCTTCAGAACTTTATTCTTTGAATTTACTTAATATAGGAATTCCTCATAATATCCTTAATGCAAAGAGCAGCTCTAAAGAAGCGCAAATTATCTCTGAAGCAGGACAGGTCGGAGCGGTGACTATTTCTACCTCTATGGCTGGTCGAGGTACGGATATTAAAATCTCGGAAGAAGCTAGTGAAAAAGGAGGGCTTGCAGTTGTTATAACTGAGCGGATGTTAAATAGACGTATTGAATTACAAGCCAAAGGTCGAGCAGGTAGACAGGGAGAACCTGGGGATACTTATACCTTTGAGTCTTTAGAAGATGATGTTATTAAAAATTTCGTCCAAGAAAGCATACAAGCTTATTATGAAAAATATAAAGAAGTTACAAAACCGATTCGTAATTATAAGGTAAAGCGTGCTTTTAGGAAAGCTCAAAAAATTTCAGAACAAAATGGTTATGATGAGCGAATAAAGGCTCTCCAATTTGATGAAGTTTTACGCCTGCAGAAAGAGCAAGTAAATAAGAAGCGTCAAGAAATTATGGAACTTAGAAGTGTGTCTGAAGCTTTATTAATCGTAAATCAGAGTGCAGAAATTGTCGTTAATGATTATTTTTCAACTAAAGAGAGACAGACCTCACATACTATACAACGTTTTATTTTAGATCATATTGACTATAATTTTAAAAATGTTAATGAAGAATATCTGAAAACAAATGAACTTAAACAATGGTATATAAGGCATGTTTTAAAAGAAAATCTTCAAGCAAAAAGAGAAAAAATTGGCGATGATAGAGCTTTTCTTCAATATTTACAGATTACAATGCTGAAAGCTATAGATAATTCTTGGAGTAATCAAGTAGACGCAATGAATCAACTCCGCTTTGTTGTGCAAAGTCGATCGACAGCACAAAAAAAGCCCATTGCTGAATTTGAAAAGGAGGCTCAAAGAAGTTACCAAAAAAGACAAAGTGAAGTCTCACTCCTAATTCTAAAAAACGCTGCATTAAGTTTGCTAGATATTAAGAAAGGGGAACTTATCGTAACTTTTCCTTAGAGAAGTGATAAGAGGATAGATGAGAAAGTATATAACAAATTTATATGGACAAAGTGAACAAAGCACGGCTATGACTGCGCAACATATGATTACTAAGCTTGCACAAGATGAAGGATTTAAAGAAATCAGTGTTTCGGCTTATTCGGTGAGTGAAGATACACCAGAGGAAAAAGAAAAAAGAATCATTGGCATGCTGTCTTCTGTCACACAGGGAGATTTGGCCATTGCTCAAATGCCATCTTGGAACGGGATTGCATTTGATGAAGTTTTTTTGAAAATACTTCGTGAAAGAGTAGATAAACTAGTCGTCTTTATTCATGATTTTGTGCCTCTTATGTTTCAAAATAATGACTATTTATTTGAGCGGTACTTAGAGGCTTACAATTTAGCTGACTTAGTAATATTGCCTTCGGAACGAATGGAGAAAAAACTACGAGAACGAGGTCTGACAAGCCCTGTGAAAATACAAGGTATCTGGGACCATTTGGTAGGAATTGATAATTTGAAATATCCAAAATTTCAACGCAAATTGAAATTTGCTGGAAATATTACACGTTTTCCTTTTGTGAAAGAATGGAGCAGTGATTTACCATTAGAAGTTTTTAGCAATGGTGAAGTGAATGCAAGAGGCTTTTTAAAGATGAAAGGTTGGCAACATGATGATCAACTTTTACGTGAACTTAATAAAGGTGGCTTTGGGTTAGTTTGGAGCGAAAATATTGAAAACCAATTTGAACGAGAATACTCAGAAATGAACGCTTCTTTTAAATTTAGCACCTATCTTGCTGCAGGCTTACCAATTATTGTTAATAAAGGTTTAGCAAAACAAAGCTTTGTGGAAGAGCAAGAGATTGGTTTAGTGGCAAATAATCTTGAGGAGGCAATAGATTATGTGAAATGCATGTCCTCTTCAGAGTACATGCGAATCAGTTCCAACGTGCAACGTGTGGGGGCACTTGTGAAGGAAGGTTTTTTCACTAAACAATTGCTTATGGAGATACAAAATTACTTATTTTTAGAAAAGGGAAAAGAAAATGACCATTTATAATTTCAATCTTGGCATAGGCTGGGCCAGTTCAGGAGTGGAGTATGCACAAGCTTATCGTTCCAATATTTTTAAGAAGAATAAACAAGAGGCAAAATTTATTTTTACAGATATTTTCCATGAAAACTTGGAACCAATGACTAAAAATATTGGTTTTGAAGACCATGAAGTTATTTGGCTCTATCAATACTTTACAAATATTAAAATTAGCCCGACAACTTTTACACTTAAACAACTTGAAAATAGCTTTGCAAACAAACCACAACATATAGAAAAAAATGAAAATTTAGTTTCATATATCTGGGAAGGCAAACGGGTCACAGCTTTTATAGACAAAACAGGAGCAAGTGGGGCAGTTTACAAAACAGAAACGATTGTCAATGGGAATTTAATTCAGAGGGATTATTATAACTATGTCAAAATCTTTTCTGAATATTTTAAACCTGTCAACAATCAAGCGAATCTTTATCAACGTCGTTTCTTCAATGAAGATGGCTCCACTGCCTACGATGAGCTTCTTAATGGAGAACAAAGTTTATATATTTTTGAGGATAGAACCATTTATTCTAAAGAAAATCTTTTGATTCATTTTGTTGAAAGCCTAGGTTTAACTAAAAAGGATATTCTAATTATCGATCGTTCGACAGGAATGGGTCCAGAAATCATCAAGGCTAAAGGTGAAGCTAAAGTTGGTGTCGTTATTCATGCAGAACATTATAATGCGCCGTTAACGACAGAGAAGAAGATTCTTTGGAACAATTATTACGATTATCAGTTCGAAAATGCACGAAGTATTGACTTTTTCGTTACTGCCACAGAAATTCAGAAGCAAGTTTTGGAACGACAGTTTTTAAAATATGGAAAAGGTCCAATCACTGTTTACGCAATACCAGTAGGTAGCATTGATAAACTCATGGTCAATAAAAAAAGGAAAGCCAATACCTTAATCACTGCTTCACGCTTAGCAAGCGAGAAACATTTGGACTGGCTTATACGGGCAACGGTGCAAGCACGAAAACAGATAAAAAATCTTAGCCTTGATATTTATGGACGCGGTGGTGATGAACCGATTTTAAGAAAGTTAATCAAGGAACTCGAAGCGAGTGATTATATACATTTAATGGGACAGCATAATTTAAAAAATATATATAAAAATTATACGACTTATGTTTCGACATCAACAAGTGAGGGTTTTGGACTTACATTATTAGAAGCAGTTGGTTCAGGTTTAGGAATGATTGGCTATGATGTTCCTTATGGCAATCAAACTTTTATTCAATCTGAAGTAAATGGCTTATTAGTGTCTTATAGTAAAAATGAAACGCCTAAAAATATTTCAGCAATTGCAGAAGCAATTGTGAAACATCAAAAGCAAAGCCAGACAGCACTTGAAAAAGTTCGCGAGGCATCTTATCACATTGCTCAACCATTTCTAACCTCTCATATTCAAAAGAAATGGGCACAACTTGAAGCGGAGGTCACACATGATTAACTTATTTGAAAACTATCGTGAGGAAGAGAAAGATTTAGAAAGTTCCCTTCAACAGGCTGGATATAAACATCAAACAATTGTTTTGAATGAAAATGGCTATCTTCCAGAACATGTCGCTTCACCTATCAGTTTTTTTACTGGAATGAAAGAAGATAATTCCTCCAAAAATGATTCTCCTAAATTTTTTAATGAAATTTCCCTCCCTAATTATTGGGAAATCAAAGGGGACGGGCAAAAAGCAGAGATTTTTGAAGGTTATAAAAAAAGAGGGCACATCAATTATAGTCAAAGAAAAACGGACTATCGTGCAGTGAAGTCCGTAGAATGGCTGAACGACTCAGGAAGAGTTCGAGCAATTGATCTTTACAATCAATATGGAACATTGTTTGGTAGAGAAGCTTACAGCGATGGACAGCGGACTTTGACAACTTATTTTGATAAAAAACAAGCAGAAGTGATTTTGATAAACCATATCACTCAAACCATTCAACTCAATTATAAAAAGAAACAATATGTTTTTGAAACTTATACTGACTTCATTATCTTTTATTTGGAAGAATCCAAAAGCAATACGCGTGAAATATTTTATAATTCACTCGGGCGTCCCTTTTTCATTACAGAAGCTTTAAAGGCTAAGAAACCAAATATGGCATATAACCATACTTTATTTTGGCAAGAAGAATCAGCTGAAATACCAGGGAATATGCAGTTGATATTATCTGATAAAGCTGCACCAACGAAACGTATTGTGATTCAAAATCGCGAAGAATACATTCGAATTCAGCAACAAATTAACGAGCAAACAAATGTACAAATTGAGTATCTCGGCTATCTCTACAATTTGAGAGCACGTAAATCCATAAATAAATCTATTCTAATCCTTACCAACTCTGACCAAATTGCACAACTCAACCAGCTTCTAGATGCTTTACCAAATTATCAGTTTAATATCGCAGCGAGAACGACAATGTCTCAGAAACTACATGCTTTTGAAAATTATTCAAATGTGCAATTGTATCCAACAGTGGATGACTCAGAGCTAGAAAAACTTATTTCAAAAAGTAGTTTTTACTTAGATATTAACCACGGAAATGAAGTTGAGCACATTATTCGTACAGCTTTTGAGAATAATCAACTTATCTTGGGATTCAATGAAACAATTCACAACAAACGCTATACAAGTGCAGAGAATATTTTCCACCAAAACGAATGGATGAATCTCGTCCAAAGAATCCGTGAAGTAGGTAAGAATTTTAAAGCGTATCGTAAAGCGCTGGGTAGTCAATGGTGGTCATCTGGGCAGTCGACAATTGATGATTATAAGGAAGTACTCAAATGAAAAATCAAGATCCCGTTTTAATAAAAATCCAAGAGAAACAAGCCAAAATCGAAGAGGAATCACGCTTAAGACCAAAACATCAGATAAAAAATCGAATTGTGATTGCGACCTCAATCCTTTTGTTATCTGGTATCCTTATTGGACTTCTGAGAATAATTCTCACACTTGTAAAATGATTATTTTAAAAAAAAGGAAAACATAAAAGATGAGTTTAACAATTTATAAGCAAAAGGCTATTAAACGTCTTCTCTTTTCACTCATGATCGTGCTCATCTATATATTGGGGAGTAATATACTTATTCCTGGAATAGATGCTCAAGCTCTATCTGAACTTTCGCGTAAAACAGCTGGTCTATCTTTTGCAATGAGTATGACCGGACTTTCTATTGACAGACTGTCATTGTTTTCTTTAGGGCTAGGACCGTGGATGTCAGCTATGATTTTTTGGAGAGTGCTTACGGTCAGTAAAGTCTTTCATATTGAAAGTTTCACTCCCCAGCAAAATTATCGCATGAAATATATTTTTAGTATTCTACTGGGTTTGGTTCAGAGTTTTAGTATTATAACGCAGGTTGAAATTTTGGGAGATGTCTATAAACCTATTGGTAATCTCTCTTTAGCTTTGATACTCGTAGCTGGTTTAGCTGTCCTTATCTGGTTAGGCAATCTTAATACAGATTATGGTATAGGCGGACCTACTATCATTATTTTAGTAAGCATGCTTCGAAATTGGCCTGCTCGCTTTCTGGAGCCTTTAGTGCAAAATTATCATGGTATCATCACTCTTTTAGGTTGGCTTTTAGCTTTTACCCTTCTTTTGCTAATATCTTTCATGATTTTTAGATTTTATCAAGGAGAACGCCGGTTACCTTTGATGCATGTGATGTTGGATGACCGTTTCGCTGCACAATCCTACCTTCCTATTCCCACAAATCCAGCGGGAGGAATGCCTTTTATGTATGCTTTCAGTGTAGTCTTATTTCCGCAGTATATTTTATTCATGCTAAAAAGTTGGGATAAAAATAATCAGTTCTTAAGTTTTCTTTACGAACAGGTGCAGTTGGATCATATTTTGGGTGTTATACTCCTTCTTATTAGTTTGGTCCTACTGACTTACGGTTTTGCCTATGTCAATATTGATTATAAAGAAATTGCAGATAATTTGAAAAAAAGTGGAGATTACTTTAATAACGTTTATCCAGGAAAAAATACAGAGCGCTATCTTTTTCATAACGTCTCTCGCATGGCAGGGATTTCAGCCGCACTAAACTGTCTGATAATCGGTTTACCAATGTTTGCTGCTCTTTATTGGCCTCATATCAGTGTTTGGGCTTATTTTGTTCCTACTTGGCTCATACTTATGATTTTGATGCGAGAAATCACAGTGCAGTTTTCAAGATACTACCATCGAAATGATTATGGTGCTTTTATACCGGAAGTTGAAGGATTATAAAAATAGAAGGAGAAAAAAACGATGATTTATTTTGTACCAGCCTGGAATAAAAAAATACAGTCAGGTATGTCTACAGATGATCTGATGGGACAGATACAGTCTTTCATGTCTTCTAATGTTGACTATAAAATTCTTATTAGTGATTATATGCCTGAACTCCGTTACTTTCTTCACCGCTATGATTTGTTAGAAAGCAATTATGTAAGCATTTTTGATGAGTTACAAACAATCAAACACGTGGAGCAAAAAAGCTTAACATTGAAGGATTTAAATTTTCCTGATACGGCGACTTTTTCTTATACGCCATTTAATATTTTAGTTTATCAGGAAGAGGCACTTAGTGGTCAGATTACTTTAGGAGAAGCATCTTATATTTCTGAAGTGACATATATTAGTGGAGGAAAGGTAACTTTAGTCGAAATCTATGATGACCGCGGTTTTATTTCTAGTCGTGATATTTATGAAGATGGCAACTTTTGCTATAAGGAGTATTTGAATCAGCAAGAACACTGGGTTATTCGCACATATAAAGATGCTACGTGTGAGGTAAATGAAGAATATTCAGCAGGACTAAGGCAAAGATACTATGAGAGCTTAGAAGAAATTAAGTTTGAAAAATTAGAGAGTTATTATGAACAACTTGGTGCAGATGATTCAATAATCGTATCATTGACAGAAAAGAACTTACCTTATTTCCAGAAAAGTAAAGTTCTTCCAAAGATGACACTCTCACTATTTGGCAATCGTTTAAGTAGTAAAACAAAAACTCAAAAAGAATTAGAAGAAGTTACTGGACAGTGCTTTGCTGTGATTGTGGATTCGAATCAGAATATGCAGAAAGTAAAAGAATTTACTGAAGAAAGCAAAATCCACCGCATTAGTCCTTATGATACGCGATTCGAATTAAGCAGAAGTCATGAGTTAAAAGAAGAAGTTATTTATTTTGATAGCCGAGACATGACAGAAGAAGCAATCGGACAGTCCATAGAGATACTTTTCTCTTATTTAGTTGATGTCTTTGATAATTGCGAAGTTGAAAGAAGTTTTCAAATCATTATACGTATGGCATCGTATCCCTTAATTTCGGCTTTTTCAGCAAAAATACGTGCTCTTTTTATTGAAAAATTTCCCGAAGAAATGCCGCTTGTAGAAGAACTGCTCCCCATGTTGACAGGAGAAAATTCTATCGATGCAACACTCTTAAAAAAGACTAATCCAGAAGTAAAAAGGGTGATGCAATTATGGAAAAGTTTTGAACTTCAGATAATAAATAGTGATGATGAGCTATTTAGAATCATTAACGAAACACGATTAATTATTGATTTAAGAGAAGAGCCTGATCTTTTTACTCAGATTGCAGGTATAAGTGCAGGTATTCCTCAGATAAATCAAGTGGAAACAGAATATGTGCAAGCCTATAAAAATGGTTTAGTGATCGCGGACTGGACCGAACTTTACCAAGGTCTAAGTTATTATCTGGATCGATTAAAACACTGGCAAGAAGCACGGATGTTCGCTGTCCAACAAATAAAAAAATATTCAGGAGTTGCTCTTAGAGAGAAGATATGCCAAATTTTAGGAGGAATAAATGAATAAAAAGACACACGTTTTACAAATTGGTCAAAAAAACTGGCAAGAGTACATATCCTTGCAAGACAGAGACAAACTGGAGTGGACTTATTTTGATATGTGGGCAGGAACAGATGAGGAGGCTCTTGCACTCATGAAGAAGAGGAAGGGACGAACATTTGATGCTGTGATATGTACAGACGAAATAAACTGGACACAAGTAACTAAGTTTTCAAAAGTTATTGAAGCTTATAGTCTGATTATTAATCAAGATTATGAAGAAGAGATTCCTCAAGATTTTGCCTTAAAAAAATGTCCCTTATTTATGAACACAGAAGATAAAAAAGAAGAAGTGATAAGGAGTGTATCGCAAAATTTCTTTTCCGGACAAATGGGTTCAAAACTTCATGTGAACACTCTAACAGTAAATGATGAATTTAGAGGAGAGATTGAAATATATGGGCAGGATTATCTGCAATTAACAGGAGATTTTTCCGGATTTTCTCAAAATTCCTTAGTAACATGGCAGCATAATATTGGCATGTATGGCCGTTCTAAAAAAATATGGTTAGAGTTTGAATGCCAAGGCAACGCAAAGATTTCCTTCACGCTACTTAAAATACTTGAGGGAAGCAGCCAAATCATTGAAAGACGAGTTTACACACAAGAAGAGATAAAAAAAGGAATAGAAGTTCCCTATGAGAAAAATATCGGTTACTTAAGTTTATCGCTAACAGCTACAGGATCTGGTACTTTAAAAGTTGGACCTTTGCACTTTAGAGATTCTCGCCAACATTATGGAGAGTACATTCTTGGTGGTAGAAAAATTGTGGATGAAAGAAACCAAGAACTTTTTTACTACTTTCATCCAGGAGATTTAAAACCACCACTTAATGTCTACTTCTCAGGCTATCGATCAGCTGAAGGTTTCGAAGGTTTCTTTATGATGAAGAAGCTAGGGACACCGTTTTTGCTGATTACTGATCCTCGGTTGGAAGGGGGAAGTTTTTATATGGGAAGTATGGAACTTGAAAGGCAGTTGATTGAGATTATTCAGAGATATTTACAAGAACTTCATTTTACAAGTGACCAACTCATCTTGTCAGGACTTTCGATGGGAACTTATGGAGCCCTTTATTATGCAAGTGAACTGTCGCCTGGTTATGTTATCGTGGGTAAACCTTTAGTGAATATTGGTGACATAGCTTCTAATGAAGAGCTTGTCAGACCAGGAGGATTTCCCACTTCTTTAGATATTTTACGCTCGTTGTCAGGAAGTCTCTCAGAGGAGGGTGTTGAGATTTTGAATCAACGCTTTTGGGATTCATTTGAGAAATCAGATTTTTCAAATACACGTTTTATCATTTCCTATATGAAAAATGATGACTACGATAAAAATGCGTACCCCAATATTATCACAGCCTTATCTGACAAGGATTCAGCAGTCATAGGCAAAGGAATACCTGGGCGCCATAATGATAATTCACAGGCAATTAATCAATGGTTTATTAATCAATATAATCGAATTTTAGTGGAAACTTACGGTCGAGAGAGGAAACAAAATGGATTTTGACATAGTCTGGAATACTTCGCAAATAAATTTTTACAAATATGGTGCAAAAATTGTATACCGCTCGGATCATACAGTTTATTTCACGAATAATTTTTTTCCTTCGGGGGCAACTATTGTGAAGTGGACTTCCAATTCTCTCTACCAAGGGGAGCGCACGTTGCTACAACTTCCCCTTTTAAAGCGTGGAAAGCACTATGAATTAATAACTGACTTTACTTGTGAACCTCAAGACTCAGTTTTAATAAAAATGGAATTCTACGAGCGCTCAGGAAAATTAATGGAGACATGTGTTTTTGAAGGTAAAGGAGGTGATGTAACATATCCAATGGGTGCATATTTTTACTCTATTTCTCTTATTAATATGGGGATGCGTGAGCTTTTATTTAAAAAAATAAAGATAATTCATGCAAGTAAAGATACAGAAACAGTATAAAAGTATTGACAAATTAAAAGAAAGAAAAAGGTTAATGAATAAGAAAAAGGGACTTATAAAACAAGTAACACGTTTTAAAATGCATAAGTCGGGAAAATTTTGGGTAATCTCCAGTTTAACGCACTTTAGCTGGTTAAATTTATCCAAAAAATCCGCACAGCAAGTTAAAGCAGAAATTAAAGAAACTTCTTACCAACTATTATACGATGAAGAAGATGAAGCAACATATAAAACAAGATTTGGTTCGGGACTAAAAGCTTTAACTGGACTTGTAGCAGGTCTTGGATTAGGTGCCGGGATTTCACAAGGGCAAACCTATGCTGAAACGACACAACCATCAGTGGAGAAGCAGAGCGGAAAAGAAACATTAGCTCAAAAAGATAGTGTCGCAATTAAGTTAGAAACGAGTGAATCTGAAACGAATACTAACTCTGTATCAGAGTCACAATCACAATCACTTTCTACATCTGAATCAAATTCTGAACTTGCATCAGAAGCTCAAGTACTGCAAGGTCCAGTTCGAAGAGCTGCTTATGATGACGGACAAGTCACTGAAAACCAGATCTATGACGTTAATTATAAAGGTTATTACTATCAGTCCAGTAAAGGGACGGATCCTTCAAAATATGACGGTTTGATGAAGGTTCAGATGAATAAAGATAATGTAACCGTTCAATTTGATCCAAGCAAACCGCTCCCAAGAAGTGTTGCGGTTAAATTAAAATCTGAAGCTGATCCTTCTGTTCCACAACAAAATGTATTGAATTTAACTCTCGGAAAAACGGTGACAGATTATACAACCCAAATTTCTTATGATGGAGATTTGAGCACTTATTGGACGAACTATATTAAGAAACATCCAGAATGGGCGGATACAAATCCAGCCATTCAAATTGTGGTAAATGATGGACACTGGATTGCGAATGAAAATGGATGGACAACAGTTAGCCGTTATGAAATTCCTGTAATTAGTGATTCATCCTCTACATCAGAAAGTGTGAGTGGGTCTGAATCTATTTCACAATCAGAAATTGTAAGTGACTCAGACTCGAAAAGTGATTCAAAAAGCTTATCCGATTCTAGCTTTGAATCACAATCTGATTTGGATTCAATTTCAAGGTCGGAATCTGTATCTGAATCATTGTCAGAGACCCTTTCTGAGTCAAGCTCAGAATCAATATCTGACTCCCAGTCGATTTCTAGCTCTGAATCTACTTCAGAAACCCTTTCTGAATCAAGCTCAGAATCAATATCTGACTCCCAGTCGATTTCTAGTTCTGAATCTTTATCAGAAACCCTTTCTGAGTCAAGCTCAGAATCAATATCTGATTCACAATCAATTTCTGGTTCTGAATCTACTTCTGAATCAGAAGTTATAAGTGAATCTGAGAGTGTTTCAAACTCTGTGAGTGATTCTCTTTCAGCATCTATGAGTGAGTCAGAAAGTGTCTCAAATTCATTAAGCGGCTCTCAATCTGTATCCATAAGTGAGTCTAATCGAAATTCAAATAGCGAATCTGTTTCGGTATCTTTAAGTGGCTCAGTGGAAGATTCAGAGAGTGATTCTGCCAGTCATTCACTATCAGTAAGTGAATCTAATCGAAATTCCAGCAGTGATTCTGCAAGTGTTTCGAATTCTACAAGCGACTCAAACCGCGCTTCTAATTCGGAATCTTCTTCACTTTCAACTTCCATGAGTGATTCACAATCAGAATCAACATCAATTTCCGATTCTCAAAGTGTCTCGCTATCTGATTCAATCCGTGATTCAAATTCAAATTCAAGCAGTAGTTCAGAATCTCTCTCAGACTCGATTCGAGATTCTTTATCAGAGTCTGTCTCAACTTCAGGATCAATAAGTGACTCAGCTTCAGTCTCAACTTCTATATCTACATCGCAAAGCACGTCACTTTCAGACTCAAAACGTGAGTCAGTTTCGGAATCTGCATCAGAGTCATTGGCATCAAATTCAGAGACGAATTCAGCCAGTGAATCAGCATCAGAGTCTGGTTCAACTTCAGTTTCTCAGTCGATTTCCGATTCTATTTCTTCATCAGAGTCGGGCAAAGGCTCAATTTCTGATTCGATTTCAGAGAGTCTTTCTGTAAGCGGATCTATTTCAACATCAGATTCAGATCGTGCTTCTGTAAGTGAGTCAGTATCAGATTCTCACTCACTTTCAGTTTCAGAATCGATATCTGATTCTGTATCTTCCTCGGAATCAGGACAAGGTTCAATATCTGATTCAGCTTCAGAAAGTACATCGGTGAGTGAATCACTCTCAAATTCTGAGTCAGAACGTCAGTCTTCATCAGATTCAAGTTCTGAATCAAACTCGACATCCGTGTCCAACTCAGTAAGTGATTCAGAATCGATTTCAAGCTCTCTTTCACATTCAGAACCTATTGTGTCTGGATCAGAATCTGATTCTTCGAGCCATTCAACTTCAAGCTCCGAATCGACTCGCGATTCTCAGAGCGAGTCTTCAAGTCTTTCTGATTCAATTAGTGCATCGTCATCAGACTCAATTAGTGATTCTGCTTCGAATTCATCCTCACATTCAGAATCAACGCGAGACTCAAACTCCGATTCAGTGAGCGAATCTGTCTCTACGTCTGATTCTAATCGTGAGTCAGCAAGTGAGTCAAGCTCAGAATCAGGCTCTATTAGCCTATCGATTTCAGAATCAAGTTCAGAGTCTACTTCAATAAGTAGCTCAACTTCCGAATCAACGCGTGAGTCTGAATCCGATTCCTCAAGCACGTCACATTCACTTTCAGTTTCAGAGCAGGAATCAAGTTCAGATTCAGCAAGTGAATCAAGTAAAAATTCAAGTAGCGATTCATCTTCTGATAGTAGCTCGCTCTCAGAGTCAAGTCGTGAGTCAAGTTCAGAATCCAGCAGTCTCTCAACTTCGCTTTCAGATTCAAATCGGGAGTCACTCTCAGATTCAGTATCTGATTCTCGTTCGCTTAGTGAGTCGACTTCCGTCTCAGACTCAGCATCTAATTCTCATAAAGATTCGCAATCAGATTCGAATCGCGAATCAACATCTGACTCAAACAGTCATTCGGCCTCAGTTTCAGATTCAAATCGAGAATCAAGCTCAGAGTCAAGCTCAGATTCACAGTCACAAAGTGAAGAAGTATCACAGTCAGAATCATTGTCAGCTTCAGTTAGCGAATCACTTTCTGACTCAAACCGTAATTCTATATCGGACTCAATAAGCGAATCGACTTCAATTTCGACTTCGGAACGTCCATCAATTTCTGAGTCTGTATCAGAATCGCTTTCGACAAGTACCTCAACAAGTGATTCAATTTCAACTTCGGTATCAGTATCAAGCTCAGAAAGTACATCACTTTCCGAGTCAAGTCGTGATTCCTCTTCAGATTCAGCCTCAGAATCACTTAATTCTAATTCGAATACAAATTCGGCATCAGAATCAAGCTCAGAATCAGCTTCAATTTCGACTTCGAACTCAGTCTCTGATTCTGTTTCGTCTTCAGAATCTGGACGAAATTCAAGTTCCGACTCAAGCTCAGAGAGCAGCTCAGTTTCAGATTCTGCCTCAATATCTGATTCAGAGAGAAATTCACAAAGTGATTCTGAGTCAGTTTCAAGTTCTACCTCTGACTCTGTTTCAGCTTCAATTTCTGACTCAAGCTCAGATTCTGGACGAAATTCAAACTCCGAGTCAAGCTCCGAAAGCAGTTCAGTCTCAGAATCAATTTCTCAATCTGATTCAGAACGTGTTTCGACAAGCGATTCTAGCTCTGACTCAAGCT
>NZ_KQ968939.1:368545-405209 GCF_001578715.1 Lactococcus sp. DD01
CACTCTCGGCTTCTGAATCGGGACGTGAGTCAAGCTCGACTTCAGCTTCAGAAAGCACTTCATTAAGCGACTCATCATCACTTTCAGAATCAGGCAACAATTCATCTTCTGAATCTAACTCTGTATCTGGATCAACTTCAACGTCACAATCAGTAAGTGAATCTGTATCTGCCTCAAGTTCAAACTCTCATTCTGACTCTTTAGAATCAGGTTCTGAGTCGGACTCTCTAAGCGTTTCAAGTTCATTGTCTGATTCAAACCGTGAGTCTAATAGTGAATCTGCATCACATTCGTCCTCAATAAGCGAATCTAATTCGGTCTCAGTCAGTGAGTCGCTAAGTGATTCCATTTCTAATTCAGGATCAATAGAAGAATCAGTTTCTGACTCTACATCAGATTCTCTTTCCCTTTCAGGTTCGGAAAGAGAATCAACGAGTGATTCAGCAAGCCTTTCAACATCTACAAGCGAGTCTATATCACAATCAATAAGTGAATCAAGTTCGATTTCATCTTCATTATCAGAGTCGAGTCGTGATTCTCGTTCAGAAAGCCAATCTGCCTCTGATTCACAATCAGTATCAAGTCGTGAATCAACAAGCGATTCAAGCAGTGACTCTCTTTCAACAAGTGATTCCCTTTCAACCTCAGTAAGCACATCTGTTTCGGAATCAATTTCGCATTCAACTTCAAGTCGAGAATCAAGTTCAGAATCAGCAAGTCTTTCAACTTCACTGTCAGCTTCGGAACGTGACTCTTCAAGTGATTCAGCGAGTGAGTCAAGCAAAGCCTCAAGTTCAGAATCAGCTTCAGAAAGTCTTTCACTGTCAGAATCTGGACGTCAGTCAAACTCAGAATCAGCTTCAGTTTCAAGTTCTATGAGTGACTCTGCTTCACTGTCTGGTTCAGTTTCCGTTTCAATCAGTGCTTCAACGTCAAACTCAAGTAGAGAATCAAATAGTGACTCCGCCTCAGCTTCCGTTTCATCATCTGAGTCAAGTCGTGAATCACTTTCAGATTCGAACTCATCTTCAACATCTGTAAGCAATTCTCTCTCTGATTCATTGTCAGTTTCTGGTTCAGCTTCAGATTCTCTTTCAACTTCTGAGTGGGCTTCTATGAGTGATTCAAACTCCGTTTCTGGATCTTTGTCGGAATCAAGTCGTGAATCACTTTCAGAATCAAGTTCTCTCTCAACTTCAATAAGTGACTCTATATCTGAGTCAAGTAAAAACTCAGCTTCAGAAAGTACTTCACGTTCAGAATCAACAAGAGATTCATTATCAGATTCTGCATCAAACTCACTTGAGTCTAATTCTGATCAAAACTCAGCGAGCGAGTCAAGTTCCGCTTCAGGTTCTCTTTCAGCTTCCGTTTCAAGCTCAGAGTCAAGCTCAAGTTCAGAATCAAGTAAAGCTTCAAGTTCAGACTCCGCGTCAGAAAGTCTTTCAAATAGCGTTTCAGAATCACTTTCAAACTCAGCACAAGAGTCAAGCAGCGAATCAGTGTCAGGGTCACTTTCGGTTTCTGAATCAATTTCAGGTTCTATTTCTAACTCTGTTTCAAATTCAAACCTTAATTCTGATTCAGAGTCGGTTTCAAACAGTACTTCATTGAGTGAATCAGGCTCAAGCTCAGAGTCAGAGCTGGTTTCTACCAGTGATTCAGCTTCAGCATCAACTTCTGTATCAGAATCGCAGTCTGTTTCAAACTCAAGCTCAAGTTCAGAATCAAGTAAAGCTTCAAGTTCAGACTCCGCTTCAGAAAGTAACTCTGTCAGCAACTCACTTTCTGTTTCAGATTCAGAACGTAATTCTGACTCAGAGTCAATTTCCGCTTCCGTTTCAAACTCTATATCTCAATCTGAGAGCCAATCTGTTTCTGTTTCAACTTCAGATTCAAACTCTGAGCCTGTCGAATCTGGTTCAGACTCCGATTCGCTTAGCGCTTCAAGCTCGCTTTCAGAATCAAGTCGCGTTTCATCAAGTGAATCTTCAAGTCTTTCAGCATCGTTGAGTACATCACTTTCGACATCAGGAAGTCTTTCAGATTCAAACTCTGCCTCAAGCTCAGATTCGAGTCGTGAGTCATTGTCAGATTCTTCAAGTCTTTCTGCCTCGACTTCAGAATCAAGTCGTAATTCAGAAAGTAACTCAGCATCGCTATCTACTTCAACAAGTAGTTCACTTTCGACATCAATGAGTGATTCAAGCTCGCTCTCCGATTCGTTGTCAGCTTCGATAAGTCTATCTCTATCAGTATCTGACTCTTCAAGTCACTCAATCTCAGACTCTCTGTCAGATTCTGCACGTGATTCAATAAGCGAGTCGGTGAGTGATTCAACTTCGAATTCTCTTAGTGAATCGATTTCGGACTCTGTTTCAGTTTCTAACTCAAGTCGTGATTCTATCTCAGATTCTGCCAGTCTTTCGACATCTGTTTCAGACTCCGCTCGTACCTCTCTGAGTGAGTCGGCAAGTGAGTCAAGCAAGCATTCAAGTAGCGAATCAGCTTCTGAGAGTACTTCGCTTTCTGTTTCAGGCCGTGATTCGATATCAGAATCTATTTCTGAAAGTAGCTCTCTTTCAGAATCAAGTCGTGATTCTCAATCTCTATCAAATTCAACATCAAGCTCGATGAGTGTTTCACAATCCGAGTCAAGAAGTAGTTCTAGCTCTGAGAGCAGTTCTCTTTCAGAATCAAGTCGTGATTCGCTCAGTGATTCTGTATCAGTTTCACAATCGTTGTCTGACTCAGCACGTGAATCTCATTCTGAAAGCATTTCAGTATCAAGCTCAATTAGTGAATCGCTTTCTGATTCGCGTAATGATTCAAGCTCAGAAAGCACTTCAAGCTCAGACTCAACACGTGATTCAATTTCTGACTCAAGTTCAGATTCTCTGACTTCTAATTCTGATACAAACTCTATGAGTGAATCCAGCTCCACATCGGGGTCTCACTCAACTTCAATTTCAAGCTCAGAGTCTAGCTCAAGCTCAGAGTCTGGAAAAGCTTCAAGTTCAGAATCGGTATCTGAAAGCAGTTCAAATAGTCACTCAGACTCCCAGTCTGTATCTAGTCGTGATTCAGAAAGTGAGTCAAGCTCGGTTTCTGCATCTAACTCAGACTCCCAGTCTGTTTCTGAGTCAATCTCAATTTCGGACTCAGGACGCATTTCAAGTTCAGAATCTGTGTCTGAAAGTGTTTCAAATAGTTTATCTGGATCACAGTCAGATTCATCACGTCAATCCGATTCCGACTCATCATCTGAATCCAGCTCAACCTCACTTTCTCAGTCTGTGAGTGAGTCAACTTCGGTATCACAATCATTGTCTCATTCTGAACCTCTTGAGTCAGGATCAGAATCTGATTCATTGAGCATTTCAACGTCTATGTCAGATTCGAACCGAACTTCGAATAGTGAATCAAGTAGTACGTCAGCCTCAGTAAGTCATTCACAATCACAGTCTGATAGTATTTCAGCATCAGAGTCTGTTTCAACATCAAACTCTTCTCGTGAATCTGTTTCTGACTCAGTGAGTGCTTCAAGCTCGTTGTCAGCTTCAGAGCGCGATTCAAACAGTGCTTCAACGAGTGCATCTGTTTCTGTAAGTGAATCTGTGTCTGAATCAATAAGTGATTCGACATCAGTTTCAACATCAGTTTCAGCTTCGAGTCGCGACTCTCTCTCTGATTCAGCAAGTGCTTCAACATCAACGTCAGCCTCAGAACGTGATTCAGGTAGCCTTTCTGCAAGTGAATCAAGCAAACTTTCAAGCAGCGAATCAGCTTCTGAAAGTACTTCACTTTCTATTTCCAGTCGTGAATCAGCTTCAGATTCAAGTTCAGAGAGTAGCTCAAGCTCAGATTCTAGCCGTCAATCAGCTTCCGAGTCTGCTTCACTTTCCGCATCAATGAGTCTATCGACATCAAGTTCAGTCTCTGAGTCAAGTTCAGAAAGTCGTTCACTTTCAGATTCAGCGCGTGAGTCTGTGAGTGCATCAGAATCACTTTCTGAATCGCTCTCTTATTCAAGTCGTGAATCAACTTCTGAAAGTCTCTCAACATCAAGTTCCGTAAGTGAATCTCTTTCAGGCTCTAGTAATGCTTCCAGCTCAGAAAGTACTTCAGCTTCAACTTCAACACTTGAATTAAGCAGTGAGTCAGTATCACATTCAACCTCTGGTTCACAGTCAGATTCAGTATCTGCCTCACTTTCAGCTTCAGAATCTATAAGTGGTTCACAATCACTTTCAGGTTCACAAAGTGAATCTAGCAGCCAATCAGGCTCTGTGTCTGAATTCGTAAATAATTCTCAAAGTGATTCAGTATCTGTTTCCTTATCAACATCGAGCTCAGAGCAAGAATCTCTTTCTGATTCGGTATCAACATCAGTATCAATCAGTGATTCACTTTCGACATCTTTATCCTTGTCAAGTTCAGAGAGCCTATCTGCATCAAATTCGAACCGTAACTCTACTTCGGAGTCAGCTTCAGAATCATTAGCTTCAAATTCTAATACTAACTCTGCAAGTAATTCGGCTTCAGGTTCTGCCTCACACTCAGTATCTACATCAGCCTCAGAATCACTATCTATTTCGGGTTCAGAGCAAGCTTCAAGCTCGGACTCAGTATCTGAAAGTGTATCTGTGAGTGGATCTGTATCCTCCTCAGCATCGGAAAGAGACTCTTTAAGTGAATCTGTCTCAGAATCCCTATCAGGCTCAAGTTCAGCTTCAATATCAGAATCAGTATCCTCGTCGGATTCAAGTAGAACTTCAAGTTCAGAATCAGCTTCAGATAGTTTGTCAATAAGTGAATCAATCGTTCACTCAACTTCAGAACGTGATTCGTTGAGTGAGTCAATCTCAACTTCAGTGTCAACCTCAGCTTCCTTATCTGTCTCAGATTCGGCATCAGCTTCAGAATCAGGGAAGGTATCAAGTTCAGAGTCTTCATCTGAAAGTAGCTCAAATAGTATGTCGGGCTCAATTTCTGATTCACAACGTGAATCACAGAGTGATTCAATTTCAGATTCTATCTCTATGTCTGGTTCGACATCAGTTTCAGAATCAATCTCAGCATCTCTTTCAGGAGAGCTCTCAAGTTCAGAGTCTTCATCTGAAAGCAGTTCAAATAGTCTATCTGTATCTCAGTCAGATTCTGACCGTGGATCAGAGTCAACGTCGAGCTCAACTTCAACATCAAGTTCAGCTTCTCAATCCGTGAGCGAGTCAACTTCAGTATCACATTCACTTTCGCAGTCTGAACCAGTAGAGTCAGGTTCAGCTTCAGATTCGTTAAGTGATTCGACATCAGTCTCTGATTCAAACCGAAACTCGCTCAGTGAGTCTGTGAGTCATTCCGTTTCAGCAAGTGATTCCGCATCATCTTCATTGAGTGATTCAGTCTCTGTTTCAGATTCACTCTCTGCTTCAGGACGTGAGTCAATGTCTGAGTCTGCCAGCCTTTCGACATCTATTTCAGCATCAGAGCGAGATTCTCTCAGCGATTCAGTGAGTGAGTCTGGTTCAACAAGTGCTTCGCTGTCGGTATCCACAAGTGATTCAGTCTCTGTTTCAGATTCCATCTCTGCTTCAGGGCGTGAGTCAATGTCTGAGTCTGCCAGCCTTTCAACATCTATTTCAGCATCAGAGCGAGATTCTCTCAGCGATTCAGTGAGTGAGTCCGGTTCAGCAAGTGCTTCGTTGTCGGTATCCACAAGTGATTCAGTCTCACTTTCATCATCAAGTTCGGAGTCAAGTCGTGATTCCATAAGTGATTCAGCAAGTGATTCAACTTCGATATCAACTTCAAATAGAGAGTCTGTTTCAGAATCAGCATCAGAAAGTGGCTCAACATCGCTATCACTAAGTGATTCAGTCTCACTTTCAACCTCATCATCAATGTCTGAATCAGCATCTGTATCAACAAGTGAATCAATTTCCGCATCACTAAGTGCTTCTGAATCAACATCATTAGCATCTAGAAATTCAGAACACATGAGCACTTTGCCACATACTGGTGATAAGGACTCTATTGGCTTAGGTGTTTTAGGCTTAGGATTAATAGGTACCGCAGCTCTAGGTAAGAAGAAAAAGAAAAAAGCTTAAGAACAAATAACAAAAATATTTAGAAAGGAATAAAATAAAGTAAAAAAGCAAGTACTAAGGTATTTGCTTTTTAGTTTATATTTGATGTAAAACAAAAGAATTTGACTTTTTAATATATTATGTTTCAATAGTAGAGAGCTTTATAATTTAGCTTATGTAAAATAAGAGGAGTAAAAACAGATGGTTGAAAAGATGCTAAATTGGGTGGCAAGTTTGCCACTCTGGCAAGCCACCTTGTTCTTGTTTATTGTTGTTTTCTTTAGAGCACAGATGACATTTGGTCTAGGAAAACTCATTCATATGGGAATATTGAAGACAAAATGGGGGAAAAAGGCAGAAAAATCCGAAGAAAATCGAGCAGGAATGCTTGCTCTTCAAAAATATGGATGGCCCGTTATACCTTTGAGTTTCTTGACAGTTGGTTTTCAAACTGTGGTGCAGCTTGCTGCTGGTATGTTAGATTGGAAATGGAGCAAGTACACACTGGTCGCTCTTCCAGGCTATTTAGCGTGGGGCTTTGTCTACGCTGCAGGAGGACTAACCTTATTCCGCTCGATTGCTAATGGCTCAATTGGCTTATTGATTCTTTTTGTTATTATCGTATTGTTACTTTGGAGTGTTGGGACATTTTTAGTGAAAAAACTTAAGCCTAATACATAACACAAGGGACTTGTTCATATTTCATTTTTTCTTTAAATATGGATTCAATATAAAAAACACAACCTTAGTTGTGTTTATTTTTGTTTAAAATTAAAAATTTGTGCTTTATCGGCTTTATATTCTGTTAAAGCATGTGCAGCATCTCGTTTTTCTTCAATCATGCTGACATATTTGGCAGGAGCTTGAAACTTGCTGAAGTCTTCTTTGTCAAGAACGAGTGTTTTTTTCGTCATACTTGATTCACCTAAGACAACATATTCCGTTGTAGCAGCAGTAAAACTTTGTCCTTTTTCATCTTCGATATTTTTTACTTGTGTATCAGCGGTCCATAAAGCAGGAGTTTTCGAAAGCGAGGTAATATGTTTGAATTTGAATTCGTCCCCTTTTTTGCTGACTGCGTTGACAGCTTTTGCCTGAATCAATTTTTCAGCAGATGTCGCATCTAATACCAAAGTATCTGTTTCAGCGACATATTTTCCTTCAACAGTGATGTTATTTTTTATGTAAGATTGGTTGTCTTTTAAGCTTTGATCAAGTTCTTTTTTGTCTGAACTATAAAGAATGATGCCATGAACAGGCTGGTGGAATAAAGAGATAACTTTACTAACGGCAAAGTAGCCTCCTGCGATAAACAAGATGAGTGCTGGAATAATCCAAAGTTTCTTTGTCAATGTAGTGTTGTCCTTTTCTAAAGTTTTTTTATTTCTTTATTTATTTTATCAAGGAATTATGACTCAAAAACTTACTCTTCTGTAAGATAAAAAATAAAAGCACTTGTGTGCTTTTTATTTTTGGATAAGATTCTCAATAAGCATTGAGCTTTCTTCAATCGAACGTTTACTGACATCAATTGTCTCTATGCCTAACTGCTCAAAGAGTGTATCGGCATATGCCAACTCTTCAAGAATACGTTTTTCATCAGAATACATGGATTTTGTTTTAAGTCCGAGCGTTTGCTCCCGGTAGCTTCGTATATTACTTAAGCTTTCAGAAGTACTGGTTAAGCCAATAATCTTATGCGGATTCACTTTATAAAGTTCTTTAGCCACTTCGACCTCCGGAATAATCGGGAGATTTGCTACCTTGTAACCTTTGTTGGCCAAGTACATACTCAGTGGGGTTTTCGAAGTTCGAGAGACACCAAGAAGCACAATATCAGCATTTAAAAAACCTTTAGGATCTTTCCCATCGTCATATTTCACCGCAAATTCGATAGCAGCGACCCGATTAAAATAGGCTTGATTTAACCGATGCACACTGCCGGACTCTTGTGTAGGTTGCTCACCTGAACGTTTTTCAATAAGTTGCATGAGCGGCGACATAAAGTCCACATAGGCCAAATCATGTGTATCTGAAAATTTTTGGACACAATCTACTAAAGACTTATCAACGAGAGTGATAGCGACAAGGGCATTTTCTTTTTTGGCATCATTCAAAATTTCTAATAGTGAATCTTTATCATTGGTAAAAGGATAAAGTTGAACATCTGATAAATCAACAGTCGGAAATTGTGCCACAACAGCAGAAATAATTTTTTTTGCTGTTTCACCGACAGAGTCAGTAATGAGATAAATTTTTATATTTTGCATTTTGTCCCCTTAATCTTCGCTTTGCATTTCGTTTCCTGTTTGGATGAAAGCTTTCATGATGTGTTTAATGGATATTTTACCGATTATTTTTTTCGAGTCTGTTTTTTCAAGCACAGGTAAACTATCTACTTCGTATCGAGAAAGAATATTCCCAGCTTCTAGTAAAGTCTTATCGGCGGTTATAGTATGGATATTAGGCATACGTGTCATTATTACAGCAACAGGAGTTTTTTCTAGATTATTGCCACTTATAGCGAACCGAAGAAGGTCTTTACGAGAAAGAAGTCCAGCTAAATCGCCATTTTCATTTTTGACATAGATACTGCCAATATCATAGAGAAAAAGACTTGTCGCAGCATCGTAAACAGACATATCTTGTGCAACAATCAGGGGTGAAGTCATAAAGTCAGACACTTTTTTTGAGTAGCAACTTTCAATATAAAGAGGCTGCATTTTTTGCCCAGTATAGAAATAGCCAACCTTTGGCTTTGCATCAAGTAACCCTGTCATGGTAAGAATAGATAGATCGTTCCTTAAAGTTGCACGGCTTAAACCTAAAGTTTGTGCAATTTTTTCACCACTGATGGGCTGTTCCGCTTTTACGATATTAATTATTTCAGTTTGTCGAGTTGTTAATTTCAAGTGTCACTCCTTAATAAATAGGACATACTATATATTATATGTGTTTTATCTTTTTAAATCAACTAATAAAAGGGATGGTTGCCACATGTAATGTTAACAAGCTAAAAAGAATGCGATTACAAAAAACTTGACAACGAATATGACATACTATATAATGTGTTTATTCACCAAATAGTATGTCACATATAAAGGAGACGCGAATGTCACAAGCAAAAAAACGTGTTTATAACTTTACAGAAGGTTCAAAAGAACAAAAGGCTCTTTTGGGAGGAAAAGGAGCAAATCTTGCAGAGATGACTGGGATTGGTTTACCAGTACCCAAAGGATTTACCATTACTACAGAAGCTTGCTTAGAGTATCTGGACTCGAAAAAATTATTGCCTGAGTTGGTTAAGGAAATAGAAGAACATATTGCTAGGCTAGAAAACGAAACTGGAAAGAAATTTGCAGATGAGGAAAATCCGCTATTAGTTTCGGTCAGAAGTGGCTCAAAATTTTCAATGCCGGGCATGATGGATACTATTTTGAATTTAGGCTTGAATCATCAAAGCGTTGAAATCTTTGCCCACAAGACTGAAAATCCTGTGTTTGCTTATGATTGCTATCGTCGTTTAATCCAAATGTTTGGCGATGTGGTTAAAGGGGTTGATAAAAATATTTTTGAAGAAGCACTAACGCTATATAAAGCGACCCAAGGTTACAGTTCTGATATTGAGATGAAAGCGGAAGATTGGAAGGAGATTATTCAACAATTTACCACAATCTATCTGAAAGAAGTTGGTGAAAACTTCCCTCAAGATCCCTCCAAACAACTTTATGCGGCTGTAGAAGCGGTGTTTACTTCTTGGAATAATCCGCGTGCTGTAACTTACCGTCGGATTCATGAAATCTCTGATAAACTTGGAACAGCCGTTAATATCCAAGAAATGGTTTTTGGAAATACTGGAGGGAATAGCGGTACAGGTGTTGCCTTTACACGCAATCCTGCAACAGGGGAAGCTGGTGTTTTTGGCGAATTTTTGTTGAATGCGCAAGGAGAAGATGTTGTTGCAGGGATTCGGACACCACGTCCAATACAAGAGTTGAAACAAGAACAGCCCACGATTTATATGCAATTTGAGAAAATATGCCATCAGTTGGAAGCTCATTATCAAGATATGCAAGATATCGAGTTCACCATAGAAGAGGGAAAACTCTTCATTCTTCAAACACGTAATGGCAAACGAACAGCAAAGGCTGCCTTTAAAATTGCAACGCAAATGGCAGAAGATGGCGTAATAAGTAAGGAGGAGAGTCTGAAACGCTTAACACCTTCAATGATTACCCAGCTGCTTCATCCAGTATTTGATGAACAAATGTTGGCGGAGAGTAAATCTGTAGCGAAAGGATTACCTGCAAGTCCTGGTGCAGCCTCTGGGAGAGTTTATTTCCATGCAGAAGATGCGCAAAAAGCACACGAGGCTGGGCAAAAAGTTATCCTTCTGAGAACAGAAACTTCACCAGAAGATATTGAAGGCATGGTTGTGAGTGAGGCTATTGTCACTTCTCGTGGAGGAATGACCTCTCATGCTGCCGTCGTAGCACGAGGAATGGGGGTGTGTTGCGTGGTTGGATGCGAACAATTAACGATTAATGAAAAACTCAAACAAGCATCCGATGGTACACAGACCATAAAAGAAGGGGATTTACTCTCAGTAGATGGTACAACAGGAAAAATCTACCGAGGTGAAATTAAATTCGATAAGGTACAAGATCTAGATCTTTTAGTAAAAGTACTTCAGTGGGCCTCTCACATCGGAAATATGCAGGTAAGAGCAAATGCTGAGACAGTTGAAGATATTAGAGCTGCACTGGATTTTGGTGCAAGCGGCATTGGGTTGGCACGTACAGAACATATGTTCTTTGGGAAAGAACGAATTTTGGAAATGCGTAAAATGTTTCTCTCAGAAGATCAACTGCAGCGTAATCAATCCCTTGAAACACTCAAAGAATTCCAGAAAAAGGATTTTGCTGAAATTTTGAGTCTGACGGAAGGAATGCCATGTACGATTCGCCTTTTAGATCCGCCACTTCACGAATTTATGCCCAAAACTAAGGAAGAATATGAGCAAGTGGCTGAAGCGTGTGGACAAACGGTTGACTTTATTATGCAAAGAGGTAAAGATCTTGAAGAGTTCAATCCGATGCTGGGGCATCGTGGTTGTCGTTTAGCCATCACCTATCCCGAAATATATGAAATGCAGGTTGAAGCAATAATGGAAGCTGCTTTGGAACTCGCTAAAACAGGAAAGCAAGTCAAACCAGAGATTATGATTCCTTTAGTTGCTGAAGAAAAAGAATTGTCTTATCTTAAAAAGATGTTAGAAGACAAAATCCAAGATGTCTTTGAAAAACACCAGCTGAAAATTGCCTATAAAATCGGCGCAATGCTTGAAATTCCAAGAGCTTGTTTGACGGCAGATCAGCTTGCGACATCAGCACAGTTCTTTAGCTTTGGTACCAATGACCTGACACAGCTGACCTATGGCTTTTCTCGGGATGATTCGGTCAAATTTTTGCCCGATTATGTTGAAAAAGGTATTTTAGAAGATGATCCCTTTCAACATTTGGATCAGAAAGGAGTAGGCAGTTTGATGAAAACGGCAATAGAGCTTGTCAAACCACAACATAAAGATATCAGTTTTGGGGTATGTGGCGAAGTAGGAGGTGATCCAGACTCTGTTGCTTTCCTTCAAAAAATCGGTTTGGATTATGTATCATGTTCGCCATATCGAGTTCCAGCAGTTCTTCTTACTGTTGCACAGATGAGTATTAAGTAAGAGAATGTAAAAAACCTTCGACGATAAGCGAAGGTTTTTATTATTTTAAATCTCCCCAAAGGTTGAGCATCACGGTTCCAATGATAAGGACTAAAATGGCTGAACATTGGAGGAACAGGCTGAGTTGAGAAGTTTCGTGATTTGAAATTAAAAGCCGAACGATAGAAGCAACCGCGATATAGATATATTTCTTGATTGTTGGGTGATCATTATCGGAGAGATAGTGAATAATGAGTTCTAAGAATTCCAAAAAGAGGAAAAAGGTTAAGATACGGTCAATAATATCGTAGAAACTGTAATCAATAAATCCTGTAGTAAATGAGGAGAGAAGAACCCAAATCTCTTTAAACATAAGAAAGGCAATGACCAGCCCGAGTAAACTTAAACAGACTTTTATAATGACATTAAAAGTTTTTGATAAAAAATTAAATTGAATCAAATGAGAACCTCCCTGATTAGTCGTGTAATTTTATAATTCTAGTATAGCACAGAAACATCAGCTTTGAGGAGAGATTAGACTTGAAAAAATGAATTGAATATTTGAAAATAAGAAAAGTCTTATTAAAAAGATACGTTTTCTTATCACATTATCTCAATGTATAAATTATCCCTATCGGAATTCCAGCGTTTCTAAATTGTTTTTTACCTTAGACTGTGGGATAATCAATGTAAAAGAAGAAGGTGCGTTTTAGAGCAAGTCACCATCTGTTTACTTTATAGAAAAGAGAAAATACTATGATTAATCTTTGTAATATGCTTTATGTTTCGGATGTCCCAACGCACGCAGAATTTTGGGCGAAAGTTGGCTTGAAAGAACTTCGTCGCCAAGGTTCAGGCTCGCAAGAAACGGTGATTTTCGCAGTGGATGCGGATGCTCCAAGCGCACGTATTCAATTATGGAATCTTGACTTTATTCGTCAAAATTCACCAGAAGTAGCAGATATGAAAGGCTCAATGCTTTTTACTGTGGATGACTTAGAGGAATGGCACACGCGTGTCTCTAAAGCAACGAACACAGCAAGCGCAATCAATGATTTCCAAGGTATGGTGAACTTTAATTTCCAAGATCCTGATGGAAATTATTATGCATTTGCGCAGACTGAATTACCAGAATGATGTGCAAAATCTTAATCGTCTGATTTTGAAGTTGCTTTCTTTGATGATATTTCACTTTCTAATTCCTCTTTCTCTCGCAGTTTTCGTTGTGCCTCAGAGAGCTCTCCTGTGGCGAAAGCGCCCCATTTCATCATGCCTCTGTCATGATAGTTACGGATAGATTCATAAGGGCTATATGAGCGATCAACTGTCATTTTTTTCTCCTCCTGCGGCTGCATGGCCGCCAATCATTTTGCTTCTTTCTAAAACTCTAGAGCCAGTTGTCAAAACGCTGGCTTTTTGAATGGCTGTAAAATCAAATTTATCACGTATTTCATCAATGGCATTTTGTAGAGCTTCCTGTTTTTGATGAGTGATGACCTTAGATTCATTAGGGAGCATTGTTTCAAAAAGATTAAGTTGCTTGATATTTTCGCTAGATAAATCAAAACCGCCGATACCGATTTCTCTTACAATTTCACCATGATATTTTTCTCTAAAGAGGCGCAAAAACTCGGTTTGAATATCCGTTGTACTTTGAGTGGGCTCAATTTTACTGGCTATTTTTATCGAAGAAGAGTGTTCTTTGTAGGAAGGTTTGACATAAAGTGAGAGACCACCCGCGAGCTTTTTACCTTTTCGAAGTCGGATAGCAAGATGCTCAGCCATTTCCTTAATCACTAGCTCAATTTCATCTTGCTTTATGTAGTCGCGTGGCAAAATCTGACTGTTACTGTAGCTTTCTGATTTTTTGTGGTGCTTCTCGCGGACATTGGTTTCATCAACACCATGTACATGAAAAAATTGTTGTAGACCAACGATTCCCATTTTTCGTTTAATTCTATCAGGGTTCGCATGAGCCAGATCCTTGATAGAATAAATTCCTAACTTATTGAATCTTTTCTCTGTCCGTCTCCCAATCCCCCAAAAATCAGTCATCTTTGGAAGTGTCCAAATCTTCTCGGGGACGTCCTCATAACGAATGAGCGCTCGCATAGTTGCGCTGTGCTTGGCATAATTGTCCATCGCCAACTTGGCCAGTAAAGGGTTATCCCCCATTCCAACAGTCACAAATAGGCCCATTTGCTTAAGGACTTTTTGCTGTAAATCCTGAGCTAACAAATCCATTTGTTCATATTTATTTTTGATTTCAGGGTAGAAAAGGTTCAGAGATTCTGTAACATCAAGGAAGGACTCATCAATAGAATACGAGTGAATTTCTTCAGAAGAAGTATAGTTGGTCAAAAGTTGCTGCATCTCGATATTCTTATCGATATAAAGAGCCATCTGTGGAGGGACGATATGTGTACGTTTAGCCCAGCTTTCAATAAAAGCGACATGTTGCATAGAGGGTTCTGTGCGTTGCCCGTAAATGTCAGTATGTTTGGCATACCAACGCCGATAGTTAAATTTCCTATTTTCCAGTAAAAAAGGTAAATCTGCCGCACGACTGACGTTAGATTTTCCAAAAATCTCTTTAAATTTCGGACTTGAAGCTAAGATAAGGCCATAGGAGTGATCTGAGCGACTCATGACACATAGAGAGGTGTCTAAAGGATGAAGCCCTCTCTCCACACACTCGATTGAGGCATAGTTCGATTTTACATCCTCAAAAAAAATTGCGCGCCGTGGTTCATACGTATAGTCAATAAACATATTATACCTCTTATCAAATATTGATTTATTCAATATTATATACCTAAAAAAGAAAGAAAACAAAGAAAAATAATTATAAACTCAATGTTTATTCTTTGTGTAACCTAAATGATGTTTTATAAAAAAATGTAACACAAAAAACATGCCTCTCTCAAATTATTAGTAAAAATAGAAAGGGGAATGCTATAATATAAGTAATGAAATTGTAATATAAGGAGGAGCTATGAAAGTTTTAATTAATCAAAAAAAGCCCTTATACTGGAGTAAGGTAAAGAAAGCTTCAGTGGTTGGTTTGACCACTTTACTTGTCGTCGCTAAAGGAACAGCGCCTGCCGTTGCAAATACTGTGCACACTCGTTTCTGTGGTACAGATTTTACTATTGGGCAAATACATGAAGTACCAGAACAAGGTGTATTGATGGATCACTTTGTCGGGCAGGAAGACGGAACGCAAACTCCAATGACTTCTGAGGATAAACAAAATAAGATTGTAACAGAAGCAGGTTATGTTCCGATTATGCCATTAGCTGAAACTCAGGAAGAAGCACCGGCACGCCTCAAAGGTCCGCGACAAAATCCTGCTTACTATATGAAAGAAACAGTTGAACATCTTACAGAAAGACCTTGGAATATTGTGACAAAGACAACACTTGCTACAGGTGTATTGTTGGCAGTAACCAGTGGAATTGTCTTGAAAAACATTTTGAAGAAATAATAAAGAAGAATTACTTCTAAAGTGGTTCTTTTTTTGTATAAATAAAGTTTTCCCAAAAATAAAAAGTATAATTATTGGCAAGACGAAATGACATAGAGTACAATTATTAGTAGAGGTTAAATTAATAATGCAAATGAATTAAAAATTAGGAGGGATTTCATGGAAAAAGAAGAAAAAGTTAAAATTTTACAAGATTTGATAAAAATTAAATCGATTAACGGAAATGAAGAAGAAGTCGCTGTTTATTTACAAAACTTATTGAAAAATCATGGAATTGACTCCAAATTAATTCAATATGCCGAAGGGCGCAGCAGTTTAGTAGCTGAAATTAAGAGTGGCTCAAGCAGCCGAGTTTTGGGGCTGACAGGTCATATGGACGTTGTTGATATTGGTAATGAATCCCTTTGGACTTACCCGCCATTTTCTGCAACTATTGACGGTGATAAATTATATGGGCGTGGTTCAACAGACATGAAATCTGGGCTTGCAGCCATCACGATTGCAATGATTGAATTAAAAGAAGCTGAGACAAAATTTGATGGAATCATCCGTTTATTGGCTACGGTAGGTGAGGAGGTTGGAGAACTTGGTGGACGTCAGCTTACAGAGCTCGGTTACGCGGATGATTTATCCGGCTTAATTATTGCTGAGCCGACCAATTATAACTTGGTCTACACGCATATGGGATCGATTAACTACTCTGCAGTTTCAGCAGGTAAAGCAGCACATAGCTCACAACCTCAAGAAGGCTTTAATGCCATCAATCACTTGAACGAATTTATTACTGCTGTTAATGTTGAAATGGATAAAATTGCTGAAGAATACCCTGATGCAGAACTGGGAACGACTATCCATAATGTGACTGTTATCCGAGGGGGTGACCAGGTGAATGCAATTCCGGGAGAAGCCAGTCTTGAAGGAAATATCCGAAGTGTACCAACCTATGGTAACGATAAGATTAAGGCCAAACTTCAAGAAGTAGTTGATAAAGTGAATGAAAATCATGATTATAAGTTGACATTAACGATTGACGAGGATAAAGTGGCAGTGCAGTCGGATAAAAACTCAATCTTAATCCAAACTATTCAAAGTGAGTTTGATACGCCTTTACCAGTTATTGGCATCTCAGGAACTACTGATGCTGCCGAATTTGTGAAATCCAAAAATAAATTTGACTTTGTCGTCTTTGGTCCAGGAGTAAGTAATCTCCCTCACCAAGTTAATGAGTATGTTGAAATTTCAAATTACTTAGATATGATTGATACATACCAGAATATTGCGAAAAAATATTTAGATTAGTTAGATTAGAGTGTAGAAAATCAAGTTTTTGCTTGGTTTTTTATATTCTAATCTGCGTTTATATTACTTTATGTTACAATTTAAATATGAAAAAAATATTTATTGGTGGTCTATTGGGAGTAGTTCTTGTCAGCGCAGCTCTCCTTACTTATCTCTTTTTAGGCCCAGACACAACAGATGTTCGGGGGAAATGGGTCAGCTTTGGGGAAAATAAACTCCGTGTTTCTGCCGGCTCATTACGAGGAGATTTGGTGCAAGCCAGTCCTTTTACCAAACAGGAAATGGTGATTCGCTCAGATAAAAATGTGAAGATTAATCCTATTACGCACACGATTACAGAAAAAGCGGGTGATTTCTCAGTCACACGCAAGTTTCGTATGGAAAATAATAACGAGGTCTTAAAAATCCGTACCAAACTTGGTGAGAAGGAAATCTGGGAAACGTATTACTGGCCAGGAAGCAAAGCTTACCAACAAAAAGAAGAATCTTTGGTTAAAGAAAGAGCAGAAAACGTCAAAAACAGTACAAAAATTAACGAAGCATGGAAGAAGCGGGTAGAGGTGCTAAATAATGAATTATTTGCGGCTCTTGATGATACAACATGGCAAGGTTATGATATGACCAATGCCATTCATATGAAGCCTAATGCAGAAGTCACTGTTCATATTCAGACCGAACCTTCGAAAGAGACAGAACATGGGCATTTTGAAGCTCAGGCTACGGTGGATTTTCAAATGATTGGTTTTGAAACTGAGGAAATCTATGAACCTGTCGTGAAGGGTCAAGGTTTTGGGGCTTACGATATGCTAAGTGAAGGGGCATTGAAGACACTTTTTACAGATAACCCTTTAAAAAATATTAATACAGAAAAAGTCTTAAAGCGTATTCCTCAAATTACTTGGAAGGATATTTTTGCAAAACAAAACGCGATTAAGTTCCGCTACGGTATTTTCAACACGCTCACTACCCAACAGCTGGTCATTAAGAAAGAGAATATTGATTTTAGTCAAGATAAGCTGCAGATTAATGCCATACGTATGGAAACATATCTGAATGATGTAGATGGAGACGCATCAAGTAAACAGGATATGATTGCGGATCCTTTGGATAGAATATAAAAAAGGCATGAATGCATGTCTTTTTAATGTCCACCAAAAAGGTATAAGCAATAATTAAAATACTAAACTGAACGGATGCATATTAGAAAAAATAAATGTTTGAATGACTAGGCTAAACTTATTGAAAATGTTAGATCTATGGAGTATCATTTAAGTAATAATAAATGAGTATTGATGATATTAAGGAAGAAAGCAGAACGGCTATTTTGCTTTTACATAGGAACATATCATTGTGAAAGATCAGGTAATTTATGAAAGATAAAAATTTTTTAGATATTATAAATAAAAGCACAATTGAGACGGCCAAAAGCCTTCTTGGTATGAAACTTGTCATGGAAACAGACGGTGAGTCGCAAATACTTGGTAATATTGTAGAAACTGAAGCTTATCTTGGTACACTGGATAGTGCGTGCCATAGCTTCATGGGAAAACGTACACCTCGTAATGAATCCATATATCTCTCCGCTGGTCACTGGTATGTATATCAAATTCATGGTCATTTTATGTTAAATCTAGTAACTATGGACGAAGATATCCCAGAGGCTGTTTTAATTCGTGCCGTTCAAGCAGATGCTCCAGAACATGATGGCAGTGGTCCTGGAAAGCTCACGAAATCCTTTGGGATAACGAAAGAGATAGACGGAGAGTATTTTCCTGACTCACGTTTGACATTAGAAGTAGACAAAACACCCAAAGAGATTGTTAGCCGAAAAAGGATTGGAATAACATGTATGGATGAATGGCGAGATGAACCTTTAGGATTTTATGTAAAAGGAAATTCGCAAGTTTCCCGTATTCGGAAAAAAGAAATATTAAATGATGAGTTGACTTGGGAAAAACCACCTTTTCAGAAAAATAAAAACGAGCTAAAAGAAACGATACCAAAGGCATGACTTGCTGTTTTTATATGAGAAAGAACTCCAGAATAATAAAATAGACCACAAACTCAAACAGCTACATATTAGCGCAGAATCTTAAAAAATGATAGAATAGCCTAGTATGATATGCTCTACAAGGCTTTTTTATGTAAGAAAAAACACACAGAGCAGATTCAAGTAAAATAGAGATACGGACATCTCTAGATGTATTTAATACTTATTTTCATCACTAAAAAATAAAAATGAAAGGCTATGACATCAGTCATAGCAGGGGTTAAAAATGGGTGTAGCAATTCAGTGGTTGAATGTACTGGATGCTAACTTCTTGAGAAAATTCGGATTTGAAAATTAGATAAAATATGTAGTTTGATTGGCTCAAAGTCCTTGTAAAATGGGACTTTTTTCTTTTGCAGAAAAATCAGAAATGGAATATTTTTAATAGTTTTATAAAAGCTATCAAAACAAGTAAATTGAGCAATGTTAAGCAATAGAAATCATACTTTGCCCAAAAATATGCCCAATTTAATTTATAGAAAAATATTGAATAGTACCCAACTATTAATAACATATTTTGAATGGTTGCATGCCAAAGATTTTGATATAATAAGTTGTTGATAAAGTAGATATTAATTAATCAGAAAATACTAATTTTTAGGAGGCTGAATGGAGCAAGAACACTTTTATATTCAGATTTGTGGCAATGATAAAAAATTAAAAATAATAGATGCTTTAAAGCAGGAACTACTCAAAGCCTTTGAAACTAAAGAAATGATTAGAGATGATTTGTTTTTATTTCCAACAGTCAATTTTGCAATGTCATTAATAGATGATATTGAGAATTGCTATTTTGGAAATAGGTTCATTCCTTGCGCAATTTTGACTCGCTCCTTATTGGATGCAACGATGTCGCTCATATATTTTCTGCAAGTTCCTAGTTCTGATTATGATTCTTTCTTTGAAAATTACTTTAAAACTGGGGAGTTAACAAAATCTCCCGATAAAAAAGGCAAACGTTGGAGAGTAACAGGTAAAGAGCTTTGCGAAACATACAAAAACAAAGTTGCTTATGATGTGAATGAGGCATACAAAAATCTATCAAAATATGTTCATCCAACGATAAGACATTTTTATTCAATTTATCAAGATTCAGAGAATGGAGCTTTTGGGTTAACTATTTATGGCTCAAAAACTGAATTTAGTGAGGAACAATATTTAGAATTACACCAACTGATTTATTCATGTATAGATGTCTTTGTTTTAGTTTTAAAACAAAGAGGCGAGACATTTCAACAAAATGAAAATACTACTTCATAAAATGTAGTAAATATTTGATAGAGAATAGGACGATGCATACAATGACACAGCACAGCACAGCACAGCACAGCAGGTAGACACTACCTCTTTTTGCCATACCCCCCAAACACTTCCAAAAGAATCATTGGAGGTGTTTTATAATGCCTAAAATTTCCTTTAATGACCGTCCTCATAAAAATGAGAAACAAGAATCCATCGACTACGTAAAATCACTCATTGAAGAAGCAAGAACTAATGCCCGTGATTCCGATATTATAAAACTTGAAAAACTTATTAAACTTCTTAACTTCAAAAAATATGGTCTTGTTTGGGAAGAGCATGCTGAGTTAGTCGAAGAGGAGATGAAGACTAAAATTCCCGTTTTTGTAGAAAATGAGAGCAAGAAAATCCATGATAACTCTAATTCAGAAGATTTTAACTTTCTTTTGGAGGGGGACAATCTTCACAGCTTGCATCTGCTTGAGAAAACTCATGCGGGTAAGATTGATGTGATATATATTGATCCGCCTTATAACACGGGAAGTAAAGATTTTAAATACAATGATAGTTTTGCAGATGATGACGATACTTTTCGTCATTCTAAATGGCTTAGTTTTATGGAAAGACGATTAAGAATTGCAAAAGAACTCTTGACTCAGGAGGGAGTCATTTTTATATCTATAGATGATAATGAGCAAGCACAGTTGAAGACATTAATGAATGAGATATTTGGAGAGGAAAATTTTTTAAATCAATTTATTATTCAAGTAAGATATTCAGATAAAACGTTGACTGAAGCCAATGTTACTAGCAAAAGCCAAAATGGCAGAATTAATTATTAGTAATGTTGAGGCTCCAACCTCAGCTAGAATTCAAACTGTAAGCAAATCTCCACGTTATGCAGAATCAGGTGAACCAATTCAAGGATCAGTAGCTAAGATTTCATGCAAATTCGTTGATACTAACTTAGCAAAGATCGTAGAAAAATCAGGTGCTGATACATCTGAATTAAAGACTTATCCTCTTGAATTAGTCGGTAACGAACAAGATTTGACTGAGCTTTCAGCAGGTGAATTGATTGGCTCAGAAATCTCTTTGAAAGATGCAAAAGTAATGTTGAAATGGGAACAAGGTCAAGGAAAAAATAACGGGGGGTGGCGTGGTTTAAAACTAGTTTTGAACATTAGCCAAAAAGAAAGTGATGGTAAGCAAGATGAATAAAAAAGAATTGAACATTTGGGCGTATTTAAATGAAATTGAATACTGCTTGCAAGATGAGACTTACAATAAAAAACGTGCTTTAGATTTAATTTCTGTTGCTCGAGATATCTTAACTGGAAAAATGAAAGGAGATTTTGAAGACTGTGAAGATTAAAAAGTTTGTTGAATGGTTTACTCGTTTGCCCCCAATATGGGGCTTTTCGAGCAAGCTGACTATTGACATGAATCAAGCTCAAGTTTCACACCAAAAACATCAAATTTATCTTCTTGTTTTTAAAATTTGGATTGCTCTGACGTTCTTGATAGTGATTTGGTGCAATATCAAAAACATTCTACCTAGCACTTCAAAAGGGAAAATAATTTTTGATAAACTTCCCCTTATGGTTATGCTGATTGTTCTCATTTTGGGAACAGTTGTAACTTCATTATGGAAATTCTTACATTCACGGTTTTCTCCTATTGAAAAATGGAAATTAGAGCTTCTTTTGAGAAATTTTACAGAAGAAGCTAATATATTAGCGCAACATGATGATTCATTTAACTTCACTAAATCCGTTAAATGGATTTACTCAGCATCAAAACAGAAAATTACGATAATCCTAAAAACTGGCGGGCACATAAGTTTTGAGATGGAAAAGGATATCGCACGTAGACTGTTAGGTTTTTTAATAAAAGAAACAGACGATGTATGGATTCTTGAGGATAACAGCATAATAAACGGTTCAATAAAAATGATATTCTCTCATGATGATGACGAGAGATTAATAATTGATGACTTGAATAAACTCAAAAAGTCAACTGTTGTTAATGTTAAATTGACGAGACAACTTTCATGGGATATAAAGAAACAACCACAATTAGGGATTTTCGGGAAAACAGCAAGTGGCAAGACCAGCCTAATAAAAACTATTATTATTTCCTTTTTAGCAAATAGTAATAATAATAGCAATCAGTTAATGCTTATAGACGGTAAAGCAAGCTTTCTCTCACAATCAGGGGAATTAGCAAAAATACCAACTGCTACCACAGCAGAGGAGTGTTTGAAATTACTAGATGATGCTATTGCAATCATGAATCAACGATATGTCGAAATGAATAGTGATTTGGCAGATGAAAGCGATGTGACTTATATTGAAAAGTTTCCTGATAAAGGAACTATTTTGATAGCTTGCGATGAACTCCTTGCTCTTGCATCTGCTACACAGGCATCCGATAAATTGAAAAAGCCTGCGGATAGGTTAATGCCACAAATTTCGGATAGAATCCTTTCACTCATTGTTAAATCAAGACAAGCATCAATAGCAATTCTAATTTCAGGTCAAGCATTCCCAGCAAGTCTTTTAGGAGATTCAATAGTTCGAAGTAATCTTGGAATGATTGTAAATCTAGGCCGTACTACCCAAGTTCAATCTCAAGAACTTTTTTCCATGAATTTAAAAGACTTACCTCAAGCAGACTCATCTAATTATGAGGGAATTATTTGGCTTGATGGTCTTAATTGGGAAATTCCAAAAATCTTTTACTCTCCTTATTATGATGATAAAAAACTCCCTTTTAAAGCAACGCTACTAAAACTAACTGAGGCACGGGGCGGTGGCTTGCCACAAGACCTGTGACTCAGTTAATTCTTGCGTGTACTACTTGACATACACGCAAGATAAGCTGAATAGAGAAAATCGGATAAGAGCACCAGCTGAACAAAATATTTCTAAGTTAATATCCAAGAGAATTGAAGATGATGAGAGGCGAAAACAACGAATTCTTGAACAGGCATATAGAATAAAAAGGAAAATCAAGTACTACTGTCAAGCCAATGATTTTGACCTGTTTTGGACATTAACCCTCAATGATGAGAAGGTCAATGCAAAGAACTACGAGTACTCAAGGAAAAATCTCCAAGCATGGTTGAAATATCAACGTGAAAAATATGGAAAGTTTGATTTCTTATTTCTTCCTGAATTGCACAAATCTGGCAGGATACATTTTCACGGTGTGACGGGTGGTTTATATCCACCGCTTATAGAATCACGATATCCTCGGAGTAATCGTCTCATCAAGAAAAGTGGACTTCAAATTTATAATGCAGGGAACTGGAAGAATGGATTTTCAACGGTTTCTAAAATTCAAGATAGAAAGAAATCAGCAAATTATATCACGAAATATATCACAAAGGAATTGATCGAAATACCCAGTGCTTTTCATCAGCCAAGATATTTTGTAAGTCGTGGATTGAAACAACCAGAAATCTCTCTAAGATTACTACCAGATGATTATTTCAAAGGATTTAAACCTTCTTTTGTAGCAGGTAATAGGAGCTTGGCGAGTAATGAATTTGAAGCTGATGTTTTTATTTACCAACTTGATATTTTAGAAGAAGGAGAGTTAGTACAAGACTCTCCACCTGAAACAGTTTGGAAACTTAGACAAGAAAAAAGCCCTGACGGCAATCAGGACTTCCAAAAATAATTTTGTAAGGTCATTATATCATAATTTGGTTAATGACTAAAAGAGGTGGATATGAAATTAAATTATGTGTCTATTAATAGTAATGCTGTGTGGACTAATAAAAAAGGGATTCTAATACGCTATGAAAATTTGAATGTTTATACGTTGAACCGATGGCTTTCTGAGATGCGAGATAATAAAAAATTCAGAGCTGGTGTAATCAACCCAACGCATAAGTTAGTTTTTATCAACATAGAAATATTTGAAAACTTTTTATATTGGAAACAACATGGTTATTCAAAAATTAAGGAAAAATAGGTAAAAAATGATAAAATAGAAGTTGCTAATCATCTTTCTATTTTATCTTTTTTCATATCATTACCAGAAAGGATAAGATATGTATTTTGAAGAAAGAAAAAATAAAGATGGGAAATCGTTCTATGTAGCAACAGAGCGATATGTTGCCCCATTAACAGGTAAGAAAAAACGTGCATCTGTGGTATATCATACAAATACAGCAAGAGCTAGACGGCAAGCTGAGCGTGATTTGATGGATAAAATTGATGAGATTATCTCAAAAAAGCAAGGATTTTTCAAAGGTTCATCAATGACTACTTTCAAGGAGTTGAAAACAAGTTGGTTTAATGTTTGGCAGACTACTGTTAAGCCCCAAACTATTAAACGTGAAATACTTGTTATTAGACGACTTGCTGAATTGATAGCTGATGATATTTTGTTGGAAAATATCACACCACTACTTATTCAAAATTGCCTAAATGAGTATAGAGAAAAATATCAGTCTACTCATTCAACGATGCAACATATTAAATGCACATTGAATAAAATTCTTGACTATGGTGTTCTGCATAATGCGATTCCGTTTTCTCCATCAAAAGTTGTGAAGTTGAATGCTACCGTTGAGGAAAAGCGAGCTAAAAAGCAACGATTAGAACAGAAGTTTTTGGATGAGCAGGAGGTTAGGGTTTTCTTATCAGAGTTGAAGCAGAGAAGAAACCAGAATTATTATGACCTTGCATTGTTTCTTATTGGTACTGGGTGTCGAATTGGAGAAGCTTCTGCTTTAACAGTATCAGACATTGATTTTGAGAACCGTTTAGTTACTATTGATAAGTCACTACAAGCCCACGATTTGAGGGTAGATGATTTTTATCTTGATACGACTAAGACAGAAGCAGGCGAGCGCATTGAGCAGTTACCAGAATTCGTGATACAGGCACTAAAAAGAGTAATTGAACGCAATAAATATTTTGAGGAATACATGGAAAATTTTCCGTCACGCTCTTTTAGAAAGTCTGAATTTCTTTTCAGAACAGAATACGGTGCACCGATTACCTCGCATAGCTTTAGACAAATTTTAGGACGAGTAAACAAATATTTGCGCTTGGAGTGTAAAGAGAAGTATGGGTTTGATTGGACAAAAAATGCTATTCCTCACAGTTTTAGACATATTCATATATCTGTATTGAGAAATGACCCTACAGTTCCATTGAAAGAAGTTCAAGATCGTGTCGGTCACGTTCAAGAAGCAACAACAAATGGATATACTCACTTAATGAGTATATCTCAACAAAAGTCAGTTAATGCGATTAGTCGTTTTATTGACAAAGTGGCAGTTAAGTAGAGTAAAATATGCTAATTAGGTAATTTTGCCCAATTTCTGCCCAAAAATAAAATTTTAAGAATTGAAGGGCGTTCAAAGCCTTGATACAAAAGGAGTTATAGAGTATGAGCACAATCCAGTGGTTCCCAGGACACATGTCCAAAGCGCGTCGTCAAGTGCAAGAAAATTTAAAATATGTTGATTTTGTGATTGAGTTGGTAGATGCACGTTTACCAATCAGTTCACGTAACCCAATGTTGGATAAAATTATTTGGGATAAACCACGTCTTATCGCTTTAAACAAGGCTGATTTAGCTGACAGAAACGCTGTGAAATCGTGGGTGGAGTTTTTCGAAAAGCAAGGCATAATCGCTCTAGCCATCAATTCGAAAGAAGCACATACTGCCAAACGTTTGACTGTTGCAGCGAAAACTTTGATGGCTGATAAGCTTGCGCGTAATGCTGAACGAGGCATCCAAAATAGTTCTTTACGTACGATGATTGTAGGTATTCCTAATGCGGGTAAGTCAACACTGATGAACCGTCTTGCAGGAAAAAAAGTAGCTGTTACAGGAAATAAGCCTGGTGTGACTAAGGGGCAGCAATGGTTGCGTACCAATAAAGAGTTGGAAATTCTTGACACACCAGGGATACTTTGGCCAAAATTCGAAGATGACCAAGTTGGTCTAAAACTTGCTTTAACAGGTGCTATTAAGGATCAGCTTTTGCCGATGGATGATGTGACTATTTTTGGTTTGCAGTATTTCCTTGAAAATTACCAAGAAGCAACTATGAAACGTTTGCGCATGAAAGAAGCAGATCTGGAGTTAGAAATTCCCGATCTCATCATGGAATTGACCAAACGTTTTGGCTTCCGTGATGATTATGACCGTTTTTATCAAATGTTTGTTAAGGATGTACGTGATGGCAGAATGGGCGAATATTGCTTGGATAAGGTGAGTGACTATGTCAACGATTAAAGAAATAAAAGAGCAACTGAACGGCTTAAATACACTACTCGAAGTGGACGCTTTTTTGGAAGATACTCGTGCAGGAGTTCAAACAGCGATTAAACGTCGTAAAAAAGAGATTTTAGCAGAACAAGCAGAAGACGAACGTTTAGAAATGATACTGAACTTCGAGCGACAAGCATATGCGCAAGGGATGGACTTGATTGCGGGTATAGATGAGGTTGGACGTGGCCCCTTAGCTGGTCCTGTTGTGACTGCAGCCGTGATTTTACCAAAAAATTGTAAGATTAAAGGTCTCAACGACAGTAAGAAGATTCCAAAATCTAAACATGAAGCTATTTTTGAAGAAGTCCAAGAAAAAGCACTTGCTGTCAGTGTTGGTTTAGTTGATAACGAAACGATTGACCAAGTAAACATATATCAGGCGACTAAAATCGCAATGCTTCAAGCTGTAGAAAAATTAGAAATACAGCCAGAATGCCTTTTAATCGATGCGATGAAGTTAGACATTAATATTCCTCAAGTCAGTATTATCAAAGGTGATGCCAAGTCGTCTAGCATTGCGGCAGCAAGTATTGTTGCGAAGGTGACACGAGATCGAATGATGGCGGAGTATGCAAAAAAATATCCACATTACGACTTTGAACATAATGCAGGTTATGGTACGGCCAAGCATTTGGAAGGCCTAAAGAACTACGGTGTTACAGCGATTCACCGTAAATCTTATGAACCTATCAAATCAATGGTAGAAAAATAAGCAGATCATCATGATCTGCTTATTTTGTATAATATTTGTTCATAATTTCCATCCGTAAGCCATTTATTTCGCTGAGATTCGCCGTGAGTAAACTCCGTATAAAAATGCTTTCGTCTCGTGTAATAATACCGTTGTAAACGACTTGAGGATATTCAGCGTTCACACGGAGAACTTGGTCTTTCATCGCTTCTAAATTTTCGGCTGTAACTGGGATGTCTAAGTTCATCGTCCGATCTTTGTAAGAGAAATTTTTCAAGGATTCAATATTACGGTTAGGAATGAAAGCTGTGGCACCATCATCTGAAATCAAAGTGATTGAGCGGATACCTACAGCAGTAACCTCCCCTTCGATACCGAGATTTTCAAAACGAATCCAATTGCCCACGTTAATCTGATGTTCGACAATAATAAAGAAACCATTGATGATATCTGCGACGAGGTCACGTCCTGCGAAACCAAGAGCAACACCAAGAATGCCAGCACCTGCAAGTACACTTCCTACAGGAATACCAAGAATAGAGAGAACGGTATAGATCCAGAGAAAGGCTGTCAAATAAGTTAAACCACTTTTTGTTAAGCGGGCTAAGGTCATTATCCGAGAAGCATCTGCCCAAGAACGATTGCTGTAGTTTTTGAAAAGAGTTTCTACGATGCGTGCACTGATCCGGTATAAAATAAAAAACAAAAGACTGACTAAAAAGATGTAGATTAATTTATCCAACAAGAGTTGGCCGAGTTCTTGAAAATTTATTCTAAGAATATTCATTTTATTTCCATTTCTATAATTTTCTGAATTTATGTTGAAATCACATTCAAAATAGCTTATAATAATTAATTATAACAAATACCATGAAGTTTGGCTTTATGGAAAAAGAATGTCAATAAAATGGGGGACGAAAAAGAATGACAGTTGAATTAGATTGGGAAAATTTAGGTTTTGAATACAGAGAGTTGCCTTATCGCTATATTTCACATTTTAAAGATGGGAAATGGGATGATGGAAAACTTACAGGCGATGCGACTTTGCACCTTTCGGAAGGCTCGCCAGCGCTTCATTATGGACAACAAGGATTTGAAGGACTCAAAGCCTACCGTACAAAATCTGGAAAAATAAATCTTTTTCGTCCTGACCGTAACGCTGAGCGTTTACAAGCTACAGCACGCCGCTTGCGTATGGCAGAAGTACCAACAGACAAGTTTATCGATGCCGTAAAACAAGTCGTTAAAGCAAATGAAGACTTTGTCCCTCCTTACGGAACTGGAGCTACGCTTTATCTTCGTCCATTACTAATAGGTGTTGGCGGCCTTGTTGGGGTGAAACCAGCGGATGAGTATATCTTTACAATTTTTGCGGTCCCAGTAGGTTCTTACTTTAAAGGCGGTTTAGCACCAACAAACTTCCTCGTATCCCGAGATTATGACCGTGCTGCGCCACATGGTACAGGTGCGGCAAAAGTTGGGGGGAATTATGCCGCTTCGATTGAGCCAGGACAAAAAGCACATGAAGCTGGCTATTCTGATGTGATTTATCTTGATCCTGCAACACACACTAAGATTGAAGAAGTGGGGGCAGCAAACTTCTTTGGGATTACCAAGAATAATGAGTTCATCACGCCTTTAAGTCCTTCAATTTTACCTTCTATCACAAAATATTCTTTATTGCAATTGGCGGAAGAACGTTTAGGAATGAAAGCTATTGAAGGTGATGTTTTTGTTGATCAACTAGATGATTTTGTCGAAGCAGGCGCTTGTGGAACTGCTGCAGTCATTTCACCGATTGGTGCCATTGATGATCAGGATAAACATCACGTTTTCTATTCAGAAACAGAAGTTGGACCAGTAACTCAACGTTTATACGATGAACTTGTGGGTATCCAATTTGGCGATAAAGAAGCCCCAGAAGGTTGGATCTATACCGTTGAATAATAAATAAAAGTCTCAAAAAATAAAGAGAAAATCTGCAGCTGACAAATGTGTCTAAATTTGATATAATAAGGAGTAAAAATTACGAAAGCGATTTTATAGCTTTCTTGTAGGAGAGTATTAATGAATTTATTTGTTGCAATTTTACTTATGATTGTCTTTGCCATTGCTGGCTTTGCTGGGGGCGCTTGGTTTACACAAAAACAAACTAAAAAGCTCTTGATGGATAACCCACCATTGAATGAAGATGCAGTACGTATGATGATGGGTTCAATGGGACGCAAACCATCTGAAGCACAAGTACAACAAGTACTTCGTCAAATTCGTAGTGCAGCTAAACAAGCAGACACTAAGAAAAAATAAGATAAAAAGTAAATTTTGGAGGTATTTATGGACAACAGACCTATTGGCTTACTAGATTCAGGAGTTGGAGGCTTGACCGTTGTTCGCGAGATTCTCCGTCAATTACCAAACGAAGAAATTGTCTATATCGGTGATACGCAACGTGCGCCTTACGGGCCACGCTCAAATGAGCAGATTACTGCTTTCACTTGGGATATGGTCAATTTTTTGCTTTCTAAAAACGTAAAGATGATTGTTTTTGCCTGCAACACAGCAACAGCAGTTGCAATAGAAGAAGTAAGAGCTGCTCTTGATATACCGGTTATAGGCGTAATTTTACCAGGAGCTTCAAGTGCGATTCAAAAAACAATCAACAAGAAAGTCGGCGTAATTGCGACACAAGCAACAGTCAATTCTGATCAATACCGTAAAGTTATTCAACTCAAATCATCAAGCGTTGATGTGAGGAGTTTAGCTTGCCCAGAGTTTGTACCATTGGTTGAATCGAACGGTGCAGATTCGGAAGAGGCTAAAGAAATAGTAGCTGAAGCTCTAAAAACAATGGTTGGCAAAGTGGATACTTTGATTTTAGGATGTACACATTATCCTCTTTTGCGCAAACTCATCCAAAAAGAAATGGGACCCGATGTTCAGCTTATTGACAGTGGTTCTGAAACTGTACGTGATATTACCGTTTTGCTAAATTATTTTGATCTTAACGGTGAAGAGCGTCAAAGTCTCCATCACCGTTTTTATACAACAGGTAAGGCAGAAGATTTTCAAGCTATTGCGGACAGATGGCTTGGTTCGGCAAAAATCACTGCACAGCACACAGAATTATCTGCTGAAAAAACGATACTCATCGCCACACGTAACGATGGGAAAACAGCAGAATTCAAACGTCTATTTGAAGAATTTGGCTACAAAATTAAAAATCTTAAAGATTATCCTGAGTTACCAGATATTGCTGAAACTGGCATGACTTTTGAAGAAAATGCACGTCTCAAAGCAGAACAAATTGCCGAAATTACTGGTGAAGTTGTCATCGGTGATGATTCTGGCTTATGTGTGGATGTTTTAGGGGGGTTGCCTGGTGTTTGGAGCCATCGTTTTGCTGGGCCTGATCCAACAGATGAGGAAAATATTGCAAAACTTCTCCATGAGTTAGCTTCAACAGCAATAACACCTGAGCGTCGGACGGCGCATTTCCATACGACATTAGTTGCTACTTATCCAGGCCATGACAGTTTGGTTGTTGAAGCAGACTGGCAAGGACGTATTGGCCTTACGCCGCAAGGCGAAAATGGTTTTGGCTATGATCCTATCTTTTTAGTGGGAACGTCAGACCGAACTGCTGCTCAGCTTAGTGCTGAAGAAAAAAATACAGCTTCACATCGAGGTCAAGCTTTACAAAAATTAATGACAGAACTCCCAGAATGGCTGGAGCACATTAAAAAATAAAAAGCGGCATGAGTGTTAGCTAAAAGGAGTCTTCAATGTTTATTGTAATGAGTGATTCACACACTGATCGTGACGTAATTAAAAGAATCAAAGACAAATATGAAGGCACAGCATCAGCTTTGTTCCATTGTGGTGATTCTGAGTTGCCTAGTAATGATGATATATGGCAAGGGATTAACGTAGTCGCAGGAAATTGTGATTATGATGATGGCTATTCTGATATAAAAATGGTGGATGTTGAGGGAAAGAAAGTTCTCATCGCACATGGCCACCAGTTTTACGTTGGCTTAGGTCTTGATCGTTATTCTTACTTTGCAGAAGAAAAAGAAGCGGACATTGCACTTTTTGGTCATATCCATCAGCCTGTCGCACAGATGATAGGAAATACCTTGTATATAAATCCGGGTTCAGTAAGTCAACCTAGAGGAAATATCAATATAAAAATGTATGCCATCGTTACAATTTTAGAGAAGGGCTATAAGGTCTCTTATCACGATTTAGAGCACCATGAAATTCCAGGTCTACAATTTACTTTTGATCTTTAGAAAAAGAGGTAGAGTGAAAATGATTGATAAAGCTATTGAAAAATATTTCTTAGAACAAAGCGAAACTTTTATAAAAGATGCTGATGACGTAGCTATTTTATGTGACGAACATAATATTTCTCATGCAAAATTATTGCTCAGTCAGTATAAATATTCGAGAGTTCCTGTTCTCACTAAAGATAAAGAGTTTGTCGGCGTTTTAGGGCTGGCAGATATTGTCGAATTTGAGATGGGTGAAGATTTCTTTTATGAAAAATCGATGAATACACCTATATCAGAGATTGTGGACACTGAGATAGAAACAGTCTCCCCCTCAGCACCATTGGAAGAAATCTTACATAAGTTGGTTAAAGAGCCTTTCTTGCCGGTAGTAAAAAGAACCGAGTTTGTGGGGATTATTGCACGTCAAGAAATTCTTAAAGCCATTAACGCTTTTGCCCATGAATTTAGTAAAAAATATGATATTATCGAACGAAATTCCTAATTTTTTAGAGAGTAAAAATTTCTCAGAAAATACCAAATCAAATTATCTTTATGATTTACGAAATTTTGCCGAGTTTTTTGAGAAAAGAACAATTTCTCGTGAGTCGCTCATGCTTTATCGTCAGTCTTTGAAAAAATTGGCTGTGGCAGCACAACGCCGCAAGATATCAAGTGCAAATCAGTTTCTTCTCTATCTTTACGATAAAAATTTATTGAAAGAATACCATAAAATTCAGCAAGTAAATGCACCAAAGAAAGAAGTAAAGAAAAAGTTAGAAATCAAGAATATGTCATCCGTTTACAAACCGGTGACTTCTCCTGGTCATTTTTTAGCATTTTTAATTCTTGAGTTTGGATTAACTTTTTCAGAAATACAGCACTTAAGGTGGGAAAATTTCAACTGGAAATTCCGAATTCTTACTGTTGAGAAGTCCGGCTTAAAGCGTGTTTTACCAATACGTGATAAGTTTGCACTTTATACCCAAAGAATAAACAATGCTGATGAATTGTTTACCAAATCACGTCAATTTCTTTATTTAGAACTAAAAAAATATACGGATTTAACAGCAAAAGAATTACGCGAACAATATATCTTACAACAAGTGCGGCTGGGTAAAACCGTATACGAATTAGCAGAAGCTCTAGGGCTATCTACAACAACTACTTTAGAGAAATACTATAAATGAGTGAAGAAATAAAGATAAAAATCAATGATTTTGAAGGTCCTTTAGATTTACTTTTGCACTTGGTTGGGCAATATAAAGTTGATATTTTTGAGGTGCCTTTGGTTCCGATTATTGAACAATATTTGAACTTTTTGAAGGCCATGAAAACATTAGAGTTGGAAATTGCCAGTGAATATATGGTCATGGCGAGTCAGTTAATGCTGATAAAGTCCCGCCGCCTTTTGCCCACAGTGGCCGAGGAATTCATCGAAGATACTGAACAGTTGGAACAAGATTTGTTGGCACAAATCGATGAGTATCGAAAATATAAAGCACTATCTGAAGATATTGCCCAGATGCATGAAGCTCGTAGTCAGTATTATTCCAAAGCCAAAACGGAAATTATTGGAGAAGATGCAGTACTTTTACAAGATCATAACAGTCTGGATTTATTTTTGGCTTTCAGTAATGTTTTAGCTTTACAAAAACAGTCTTTCACAGATGAGAATACAACAATAGAGGCAGAGAAATTCTCAATTTCCGATAAGATAGTGGAGTTATCCCGTTACTTTTTAAAGAAAAAGACTTGTAAGTTTAGTTCTCTGTTTTCGAAGAAGACATCGAAAGAAGAACTTTTGACCACTTTCATGGCTTTACTAGAGCTCATAAAAACGCAACAAGTAACGTTTAAGCAGGAAGAAGTTTTTGGTGAAATTCTATTAGAAAGAGGACAAACGAAAGATGAACAATCTGAATAAGACAGCTACTTTGGAGCTGTTACTCTTTGTTACGGGTGAAGAAGGACTGGAGTTAAATCAATTATCAGAGCTTTCAGGCATGAGTAAGTTTGCTTGTGAACAACAAATTGAGCGTCTTATTGAGAAATATCAAGCCGATGAAGAATCTGCACTAACTATTATCGAAACAGCTGGGAAATATAAGTTAGCAACGAAAGATAGCTTTGCAGATATTCTTAAAAACTATGCGAAGACGCCACTAAATCAAAGTCTGTCACGTTCTGCCTTAGAAGTACTTTCGATTATTGCCTACAAACAGCCGATTACGCGCCTAGAAATCGATCAATTACGTGGCGTCAACTCTAGTGGAGCGCTCTCAACACTGCGTGCTTATGATTTGGTCGAAAAGACAGGTACGCTTGAAGTTGTTGGTCGTCCAGGACTTTATGGAACAACAGAGTTCTTTTTAGATTATATCGGTATCAATGACTTGTCAGAGCTACCGGAAATAGATGAAAGCCAATTTATTGGCGAAAAACAAGTATTATTTAACGAAAATGAGGAATTAAATGCGAATCAATAAATTTTTGGCACATGCAGGTGTTGCCAGCCGACGTAAGGCAGAAGAACTTATTCTATCAGGAAAAGTTTCTGTCAACAACGTTACAATGACCAATCTGGGCTATCAAGTAGAATCAGGAGATATCGTTGAAGTCAACGGTGTAGCTGTTTATAACGAAGAACCGGTTTACTATATGCTTAACAAGCCACGTGGCTATATCTCAAGCTCAAGCGATGATAAGGGGCGCCAAACCGTTATGGATTTGCTCCCTTCAGGAAAGGAGCGCATTTATCCTGTCGGTCGTTTAGACTGGGACACAAGTGGACTTCTGTTGCTGACTAATGATGGAGAATTTACCAACTTGATGACACATCCGCGCCATGGTGTTGAAAAAGTTTATATCGCTAAGGTTGAAGGGCAAGCCAATAAGGAAAACTTGCGTCCTTTGACTTTAGGTATGACCATTGATGGGAAAAAAGTGAGTCCAGCACGTTATGAGATTATGAAACAGGACAAAGCGAAAAACAGCTCGCTTGTTAGCTTGACAATCCATGAAGGACAAAATCATCAAGTTAAGAAAATGTTTGCAGCAGTTGGTTTGCCTGTCCAAAAACTTAGCCGTGTTCAATATGGACCATTAAGTTTAGATGGTTTAGTCCCTGGTCGCTACCGTCGCCTGACCAAAAAAGAAGTTTCACAATTGGTAAATGAAGCAAAAAAATAAGTAAATTCCGAACAATTCTGATGAATATTTGAAAAAATTTTATTTATTACGATATTTTCTTGCTAAAAATAATAAAATGCGATATACTGTATCAATATTAAAAATCTTATTTATGCTTAGGATATGGCTAAGTGTTTCTACCCTGCACCGTAAAGGCAGGACAATAAGAGGATTCTATTTGTACAGTCCTATCTTTAAATCGAAATTTTCATCGTTTATATTTAAAGGTCGTAAATAATATCTTCTTTTTGTCGTCTAGAAATACTCTACCTTATCGGGTAGAGTTTTTGTGCGTATTAGAGCCAAAGCCAGTCTTGAGTGATAAATGTTATAGGAGAAGTTATGAAGTTATTGGAAAATCGTATCGCAACTGATGGACAAGTTTTGGGAGACCAAGTATTAAAAGTGGACAGCTTCCTTACACATCAGGTCGATTATGAGTTGATGAAAGCGATTGGTGCACGCTTTGCTGAAGTTTACAAAGATAAAAATATCACTAAAGTTGTAACGATTGAAGCAAGCGGTATTGCACCAGCACTTTATGCAGCAGAAGCACTTGGTGTACCCATGGTTTTTGCTAAAAAATCCAAAAATATCACAATGAATGAAGAATTATTGACAACAGAGGTTTTTTCATTTACAAAACAAATTACTTCAACAGTTTCAATTTCTCGTAAATTTATCTCTTCTGAAGATACTGTTTTACTTGTAGATGACTTTTTAGCCAATGGGCAAGCTGCGCTTGGTCTCGAAGAGCTGATCAAACAGGCAGGCGCAAAAGTTGCTGGTATCGGTATTGTCATTGAAAAGAGTTTTCAAACCGGACGCGATCTATTGATGGAGAAAGGCTTAACAGTAACTTCTCTAGCCCGTATTGAAAAGTTTGAGTCAGGTCAAGTCGTCTTTGCGCCAGCAGATGATGCTGCTTGGGATTAAGAAGGAGAAGGGAAGAAATGTTTAATACAAAAAGACAAGCCAACGGGCAAGCTGCAGTTTTAGGTTTGCAGCATTTACTCGCCATGTATTCAGGTTCAATACTTGTTCCTATTATGATTGCCTCAGCCCTCAATTATAGTGCTATGCAATTGACTTATTTGATTTCGGCCGATATTTTTATGTGTGGTTTGGCGACTTTGTTGCAATTAAAGATGACCAAAAACTTTGGGATTGGTCTTCCAGTTGTCTTGGGCGTTGCTTTTCAGTCCGTTGCCCCACTGATTATTATTGGTCAAAAGCATGGTGATGGCGCGATGTTTGGTGCCTTAATTGCCTCAGGTATCTTCGTTATCGCTTTTGCAGGAGTTTTCTCTAAAATTCGTAAATTTTTCCCACCACTTGTTACTGGTTCAGTAATTACCACGATTGGTTTGACTTTGATTCCTGTTGCAGTAGGAAATATGGGTAATAACGAAGCAGCTCCAACAGCCAATAGTCTCTTGCTTGCGGGATTTACCATCTTGGTTATTGTCTTGGTAAATATCTTTGCAAAGGGCTTCATTCGTTCTATTGCTATCTTGATTGGTTTAGTTGCAGGAACAATTTTAGCAGCAAGCTTACATATGGTTGACTTCTCTGCGATCAATCAAGCGCCATGGGCCCACTTGCCGATTCCTTTCCGTATGGCAATGCCACGTTTTTATCTGGTTGACTGTTTGATGATGATTATTATCGCCATTGTTTCAATGGTCGAATCAACAGGTGTTTACTTAGCTTTGTCTGACTTGACAGGTGAGGAATTATCTGAAAAACGTTTGCGTAACGGTTATCGCTCAGAAGGTCTTGCTGTTTTGCTTGGTGGGATTTTCAATACTTTCCCCTATACAGGTTTTTCACAAAACGTTGGATTAGTACAGTTATCAGGTATTAAATCACGTAAGCCTATTTATTTCACTGCTGGCTTTCTGATTGTTTTAGGGTTGATTCCTAAGTTTGCAGCAATTGCTCAACTTATTCCAGTTCCCGTACTCGGTGGAGCTATGCTCATCATGTTTGGAATGGTTGCCATGCAAGGTGTGAATATGCTTGGTACAGTAGATTACAAAGATAATCAAAACCTGCTTATCGTAGCTGTTTCAGTTGGGATGGGCGTTGGTTTTAACTCAAGTAACCTTTTTGTAAGTTTACCAAGCTGGGCACAAATCTTCCTTTCTAATGGAATTGTTGTAAGTACTGTTTCAGCTATCTTGCTTAATCTCGTTTTAAATTCAGAGCGTAAATCAAAAATCAACATAACTTCAACAGAATTCACACAGTAAGATGAAGGATATAAGAAAAACAGCCAGTTATAGCTAGCTGTTTTTTTCTATTCTGAGGTATAAAAAGCATATTTCAAT
>NZ_KQ968939.1:405337-406881 GCF_001578715.1 Lactococcus sp. DD01
CGCGCAAACGAAATATCAAGGGAAATTGGATAAATATATGAAAAAATTGACTCATGCAATCGCTTTAAGCACGATAGTATTGGGAGCTATCTCACCCACATTACAAGTTATTGCTGAAACCCCAAAAGTAGAAGAAACCCAAGAAGTAACCCCGGAGGCTTTACCAGAAAATGTTGAAGTTCAGGCAAGCTCAAGCGATATCGCAGCAGGAACTTTTGGGACAGCACCGTGGAGAATTGATTCATCAGGTGTGTTACACATTGGAGCTGGAACGTTTTCTGACACACCGGTGAACCAAAATGGCGCAAGACTGAGTCCTTGGTATCAATGGAGCAAGCAGATAACAAGTATTCGTTTTGAAGGCGACGTTGTTGCTGGAAATATACTAAGTAATTTATTTGATTATTTAACGAATGTCACTAGTATTGAGGGTATTGAAAGACTTAATACCTCTCATACCACTGAGATGCAACGGGTGTTTGGAGGTTGTGCGAGCTTGACAAGTCTTGACTTGACTTCTTGGGATGTATCCAATGTTACAACGATATTTTCTTTTCTTAATGGTGCGACAAATATGGAATCATTAAATGTTTCAAATTGGAATGTTTCAAATATGATTGCCATTACTTATGCTTTTTCAGAGATGCCCAAATTAAAGGAACTAGATTTGTCTCAGTGGCGACTTACTCCTTTATATTCTGCACAAGGTGTATTTATGGGAGATTCTTCTTTAGAAGCTCTTGATCTTTCAGGTTTTGATATGACACAATTAGAAAAATCATGGATAACAGGCTATGAGATGTCACGTTTTTTCCAAAATACAACTTCTTTAAAGGTGCTAAAACTTAGCGATAAATTCCGTTTTTGGGTTACGGATAGTGTCAACGTGGAGCTTCCAGAAATTTCAGCAAATAATCAATACACAGGGAAGTGGCAAAATGTTGGGACAGGTTCGCTTTCGCATCCGCAAGGAGCAGATGTTTGGACAAGTAAGCAACTCACTCAGAACTTCAATTCCAATGCTAAAAGCGATACCTATGTATGGCAACCTTACACTATAGCAGCAGGGAATGTGATTGTGAAGTACGTAGATACAGAAGGCACTCCTATCGCAGAAGATGTCATAAAATCAGGAAATATTGGAGAAACTTATACAACAGAACAAAAAGATATCCCAGGTTACACTTTCAAGGAAGTACAAGATAATCCCTCCGGTAAATTTACAGATCAACCTCAAACTGTCACGTATGTTTATGAGAAACACAAAGATAAATCAACAGTTATTGTACATGACTCAGAACTAACAGTTGGTGATCCATGGAAATCAGAAGATAACTTTGACAGTGCCACAGATTATTATGGAAATGCGGTTCCTTTTTCAGATATAAATGTTGAAGGGCAAGTCGATACGACAAAAGCAGGAACTTATAAAGTCACGTATACCAGGTTTGTACCTAATTTCTTTTCAAACTCTGAAAATCAAGGCACATATTCTGCTGTAGCCACAATTACTGTAAAAGAAGCTCAACCTGTAAAAGGTGGTG
>NZ_KQ968939.1:406922-412021 GCF_001578715.1 Lactococcus sp. DD01
GATATTACTGTAAAATTCGTGGACATAGAAGGCAATAAAATTTCTGATGATGTGATAAAAGCAGGAAATATTGGAGAAGCGTATACGACAGAGCAAAAAGATATTCTAGGCTATACATTTAAAGAAGTTCAAGGTGATGCATCAGGTAAGTTCACTGATCAAGCCCAAACTGTCACTTATGTTTATACTAAGAATGAACTTCCTCATGTAACTGGAACTGTCCTTGTCCAATATGTAGATACGAATGGCCAGTCAATTTCGGAAGACGTTGCAAAATCAGGAATTGTTGGAGAAGGTTATAGTACTGAAAAGAAAGATATCAAAGGTTATACTTTCAAAGAAGTTCGTGGTAATGCTGCAGGTCATTATACAGACCAAGTACAAACTGTAAGTTATATCTATACAAAAAATAAGACGATTTCTCAAGCAACTGAAACTCCTAAAGGTGGAGAAAAAGATCAAGTAGCTTCAGCAAAGCAAAAATTTTTGCCCAAGGCAGGTGAAAATATGACTCTAATCAATTTTATTTTAGGACTGACTTTCTTGGTTTTAGCTCTGTTTGAGCTTACACTTCGTCTCAAGAAAATTAATAAATAATAAAAAACGGAAGTTACACGCTATAACTTCCGTTTTTCTTTAAATTTTTATCTTTCAACTAAGAAAGAGTAAATTTATTTTAGTTTGTCATTTTCATAAGTATGTTTAAGCTCCAAACCAGCAAATTCTTGTTGACGAAGCGCTTCATAGACAATCATACAAGCAGTGTTAGAAAGATTTAGACTACGTACATGTTCATCATTCATTGGAATGCGAATACATTTTTCAGCATTTTCTCGCATAAAGTCTTCTGGTAAACCAGTATCCTCTCGTCCAAAGAGGAAGTAGTAGTCTTCTGAAGTTTCCGTATAATCAACATCTGAATATACTTGATCCGCAAACTTACTAACTAAAAATAGTTTTCCATCTACGTGCTTGATAAAATCATCCAGATTTTTGTGATAAACAATGTTGACCTGATCCCAATAGTCCAATCCAGCTCTTTTGAGATTTTTATCGGTAATTTCAAAGCCGAAAGGCTCAATCAAATGTAAGGTAGTGTTAGTAGCTGCGCAAGTGCGCGCAATATTTCCAGTGTTAAAATGGATACGTGGTTCGAAAAGTGCAATATGATTCATAATTTTCTCCATTCCGTTTTTGTAAGGGTTTTACATTTTTACAAAAATAAAAACTAGGTAGCTCGGAGTATGGTCTCAGCGAGCAGCCTAGTTGGGGGACTAATTTGCTTTAATCATAACAGGGTTGATTGAAACAAATTAATTGATAGAGTAATCTTAACACATCTTTAAGGAAAAGTAAAGGAAATAATGGAAATTTTTTTCATTTTTTTCCGAATAAGAAAAATTAAAGTAAAAAAAGGTGTTTTTTGGTATAATAGGAAAGGTAATTCTATCCCTCAAAGCAGAAAAAAGCTTCTGAGAGAACAGCGAGATATTAACTGTTCAAACGGTTAATAAATAAGGTCTTGAAGGATTCTTTATGAATTTCATCAGCTATTTGTGTATGAAATAGATGGCCTTAAAATCCCAAAAGAAAGGAACATCTTTGTTTAAAAGGATGATTGGCTTTTCAAAGCAATTGAAGAAAAGCACGTAGGTGAAATAAAATGATTTACGCTATCTGGGCAGAAGATGAGAAAAAAGTGATTGGCATTGATGGTCATTTACCTTGGCGTTTACCTGCTGAACTCGAACATTTTAAAAAGACAACTTATCATCAAGTGATTTTGATGGGCCGCAAAACCTTTGAAGGCATGAATAAGCGCGTGCTTCCTGGACGTATCACTATCGTCCTTACACGAGATGAATCTTACCCTAAAGAAGATAATGAACGTGTCTTAATCATGCATAGTGTATCCGAAGTTATAGAATGGTATAATAATCAAGAGCGTGATTTATATATCATTGGCGGATCAGAGATGTTCCTTCTTTTCGAAAAGGAGCTATCAGCGCTCTATAAAACGGTTGTTCATGGAGAATTTGCGGGGGATACATATTTCCCTGATACGTTTGATTTTTCGAAGTATGCGAAGGTGTCAGAGGATTATCACAAAAAAGACGAGCAAAATCCTTATGACTTTACCGTCGAAAAATATGAGCGGAAGGAGAAACAAAAGCCGTGACAAAATCTATTTTTGGCTTATTTACCGCTGTTTTATGCGCAATATGTGTAATACTTGCACTGCAATGCTTCCGCAAAAAACGCTGGGGCTTAGGAACTATTTTTCTTCTTAATGCCTTTACGAATATTGTAAATTCCATTCATGCTTTTTTTGGAACTTTATTTTCCTAAAAATGTTTAAAATCTAGAAAAAGAGAAATAAATGTCTAACGATACAAAAGAAAACGAAAATATATATTGTTCATTCTGTGGCAAGAGCCAACCAGAAGTAAAGAAACTTATCGCCGGTGTCGGTGTTTATATTTGTGACGAATGTGTGGAGCTATCGAGCCATTTGATTGAAGAAGAGATGCGCGAGGAAATGGCTCAAGAATTTGAAACCACTCCTGTAATGACCCCAAGAGAAATGTTGGATCATCTGAATGGTTATGTTATCGGGCAAGAGCGTGCAAAACGTGCACTTGCGGTTGCTGTTTATAATCATTACAAACGCATCAATTTTACAGGTCAAGATGACGAAGAAGTTGAACTTCAAAAGTCTAATATCTTATTGATTGGTCCTACAGGTTCAGGGAAAACTTTTTTGGCACAAACTTTAGCTAAGTCGCTTAATGTTCCTTTTGCTATTGCTGATGCTACAAGTTTGACAGAAGCAGGATATGTCGGTGAAGATGTTGAAAATATCTTGCTCAAACTGCTGCAAGCTAGTGATTTCAATATTGAACGTGCTGAGCGTGGTATCATCTACATTGATGAAATTGATAAAATTGCTAAAAAATCAGAAAATGTTTCTATCACTCGTGACGTTTCCGGTGAAGGTGTACAACAAGCCCTCTTAAAAATTATCGAAGGTACAGTTGCCAGCGTTCCCCCACAAGGTGGGCGTAAACATCCTAACCAAGAGATGATTCAAATTGATACTAAAAACATTCTCTTCATTGTAGGCGGAGCCTTTGACGGTATTGAAGAAATTGTCAAACAACGCTTAGGTGAGAAAATTATCGGCTTTGGCACAAATAATAAAGCCTTGTCTGACAATGAATCTTATATGCAAGAAATCATTGCTGAAGATATCCAAACTTTCGGATTGATTCCTGAATTTATTGGACGGTTGCCTGTAGTTGCTGCGCTTGAACGTTTGACAGAAGCTGATCTTATCAGTATCTTGACCGAGCCTAAAAACGCACTTATCAAGCAATACAAGCAGTTGTTAAGCTATGACAATGTGGAACTGGAATTTGAGGATGCAGCTTTGCATGCCATTGCTGAAAAAGCTATCGAACGTAAAACAGGTGCACGTGGCTTACGTTCAATAATTGAAGAAGTGATGATGGATATCATGTTTGAAATACCAAGTCATGATAATATTGAAAAAGTGATTATTACGGAAGCAGCTGTGCGTGATAAAGCAGAAGCAGAAATCATTTATATTCAAAAATAAAAAACAGAAAATCATGAGTGCTCATGGTTTTCTTGTTATTATCATTGATTTACCTTTAGTAAATCAATGATAATAGACAGGGAGAGATGTGATTTGTGAACCTTCTTCCCTAAAAAAGACTTTAAATAAACCTTGCGCAACTATCTAAAATAGTTTGACACACAAGGAAAGAGAGAAATAATGAAAATAAACCCTAATAATTTACAACTGACTATTTCAGCAGCCTCTGCCAAGCAATATCCAGAGACAGACATGCCGGAAATTGCTCTTGCTGGTCGCTCTAACGTTGGAAAATCAAGCTTTATCAATACCTTATTAAACCGTAAGAACTTTGCGCGTACCTCAAGTTCGCCAGGTAAAACGCAGCTCCTAAATTTTTACAATGTAGATGATACGGTTCATTTGGTAGACGTTCCAGGATACGGCTATGCACGTGTTTCGAAAAAAGAGCGTGAAAAGTTCGGTAAGATGATTGAAGAATATCTCACTACAGCACCTAATCTTAAAGCGGTGGTCGCTCTCGTTGATTTACGACACGAACCATCTGAAGATGACAAGCTGATGTACACTTTTTTGAAATTCTATGATATTCCCGTAATTTTAGTTGCAACAAAGGCCGACAAAATTCCACGCGGTAAATGGAACAAGCATGTCTCAGTGATAAAAAAAGCCTTGCAATTTGACAGCACAGATGATTTTGTAATCTTTTCTAGTTTTGATAAAACAGGAATCGAGGAGGCTTGGAAAGCCATTGAACAATATGTATAAGATTAAGATTAACAATATGAAGTTCTTTTCACATATCGGCGTTTTACCTGAAGAAAAGATCTTAGGGCAAAATCTAGAAATTGACTTGATTGTTACCACGAATTTTTCCTACTCTGGTTTAGATGAGCTTGACGAAACGTTGAGTTATGTTGCTTTTTATGAGAGCATCGCGGAAATAATTGAAGTCTCACGTGCAGATTTGATTGAAAAGTTGGCTTTCGATATCATTCAAGCCATTAAACAAAACAACAAAGTGAAAACAGTAGAAGTACATATCCGCAAATTGGCTGTACCTATTGCAGGAATCTTTGACAATGTCGAAATTGAAATGGTCGGTTAAAATATTTAACTTTTAGAAAATATTTACGGCTTTCTAAGGGGGGGGAGCAAGAAAGTGATGCAAACGGTTTATTTGAGTTTAGGGAGTAATATTGGAGACAAGCAAGCTTACTTGCAAGATGCAGTAAGCTTATTGGGACAGGATTCGGCCATTTTAATAGATAGAAAATCAAAGTTTTATCAAACCTCACCTGTCGGGGGAGTGGAGCAAGATGACTTTGTCAACATGGCCTTGAAGATTTCAACGACACTTGAAGCTAGTCAGCTATTGGAGCTTATTCATAAAATCGAAGCCAAATTAAATCGTGTACGCAAAATTCATTGGGGACCACGCACGATAGATATCGATATTTTATTTTACGGAAACGAACAA
>NZ_KQ968939.1:412135-418348 GCF_001578715.1 Lactococcus sp. DD01
ACAAAGAAGTCTTTAATCGCCTTTTTGTTCTTGTGCCACTTTTGGAAATTTTAGAGCCTGGTTTCTCATACGAGCAACAAGTGAAACAAGCTATTGAAAAGCTCAAGGATACTGAACAAGAAATAGTAGAAATTCCGACGGAAAAACCTGCTAGAAAACGTATTGAGCTTGCTGTACGAGAAATTCTCTCAGCTGTTGGTGAAAATCCTGAACGGGAAGGACTCTTAGAAACGCCAGAACGTGTAGCTAAAATGTATGAAGAAATTCTCTCTTCACAAAAATTAACGCAATTTGAGGAGTATAAACTCTTTAAAATTGAAAAAACAGACCAGGATCAAACTATCTTAATCAAGGACATTCCCTTTTACTCGATGTGCGAACATCACATGTTGCCTTTCTTTGGTAAGGCAAACGTAGCCTATATCCCTAAAGATGGCAATATTATTGGCTTAAGCAAGATACCGCGCTTGGTCAACTACGTTTCGCATAAACTTTCAGTACAAGAGAACATTACGCGAGACATAGCGGAAATCTTAAATGATATCTTAGAGCCAAAAGGGGTTGCGGTTGTTGTCGAAGCGCGTCATATGTGTGTGGAAATGCGCGGTGTTAAAAAAGGAAATTCCCAAACAAAAACCTCTTTCTTCATGGGTGAATTTGAAGAAAGCAGAGAAACACGTCTCGAATTTTTAGAAAGCTTGAATTAAAATGAAAATCATTGAAAAAAACACAGATTGTTTTTCTCTGAAGCACATCTCTATCTGTTTTACTGAGATGAGCAGCCAAGAAAAAGCTAAATTGGATAATCTTTTGTACCGTGTAAGAGCAAAAGTTCTCGTAGACAATCATGATTTGCTAACTTTTTTAACGATTTATGAATTGGCGGATTTGATTAAGGCTTGGCCGACATCTCAGGAAAAATTGGATTTGGAGCGCATTTTTAAACGTCATCAGATTATTTGGTCAGGACAGAATTTCTCTTTTGATTTGACTTTGGATCCGATTGTTTATTCTATTGTCAATGTTACACCAGATTCATTCTATGATGGGGCAGAAGAAAATCTCAATTTGGATTTTATCCTACAACGAGTAGAACAGGATTTACAAGAGGGGGCACAAGTCATTGAACTTGGAGGAAAGTCTTCTCGTCCAGGTTACGCAGATATTTCGCCAGAAGAAGAATGGCAACGTCTCGCTCAGCCCTTGCAGAGTATTTGTAAGGCATTTCCGGAAGCAGTTATCGCTATAGACACTGATGAAGCCTATGTTATGCAGCGTGTACTAGATGCAGGTGCAGATATTATTAATGATATTGATGGTTTTGATACACCTGAAAAACTACAGTTGATGCAAGAATATCAACCGGCTTTGGTTGCTATGAATAATGGTCGAGCAGGTATGCATTACGCAGATAATGTTTATCAAGAACTGCCAGTCTATTTTACAGAGAAACAGAAAGAATTAAATCAATTTGACATTGCGAATGCACAAATATGTGTAGACCCAGGCGTTGGTTTTTCAGGCGGAGCAACAGGAATTGACTCTTTACAGCGCCTAAAAACGACTGAACTATTGACTAGCCTAGGTTTGCCGGTGATGGTCGCAATCTCTCGTAAATCTTTCATGACCAATCTTATGAATATGGAAGTAGATGAGCGTCTTTTATCAACATTGATTCTTGAAAATCAAATGATGATGGATGGTGGGCGTGTCCTACGTGTACATGATGTTGCAGCAACCCGACGTTTAATTGATAATTTTAAAATATACCAAAAATACTAATGTATAATGATTTGATTCGTGAACTTTCTGTTTTAGAAAGTTCTAAAAAACAAGAACAGGTAATTGCTCTTTTACGCAATAAAAAAGGACTTGAGGGAAAACAGAATCCGGATTTGCAACTATCAGCATCTGCTGTCGTTTTTAAAGAGGAGAAAATGTATTTTATTGAGCATCCCTACCAAAAAGAACTCTTGCTGCCTGCTGGACATGTCGAAGAAGGGGAAAAACCCTACGAGACGGCAAAGCGTGAATTCCATGAAGAAACAGGTCTGACAGCTGATACACCACGTCTTATAGATGTGAATCTTATTAATATTCCCTATAATGCAGTTAAGGAAGAAAAAGCTCATCAGCACATTGATTTTCGTTATCTCCTTAAATTGCGGGATGAGCCTTCTGAACTGGCAGAGTTGCCTGTTTTTTTGCTTTCCAAAACAGAGGCACCTGAGGAATTTAAAAAGTATTTTCTAGAAGGGAAAACAAGCCTAACATGACTATCGAAACAGCACTAGAATGGATACATTCTCGTCTTAAATTTAATATCCGTCCAGGATTGACACGAATTGAAGCCTTGCTCAAATGGCTTGGAAACCCTGAAAAAGAGTTATCAATGATTCATGTTGCTGGTACAAATGGTAAAGGTTCAACTGTTGCTTTTACCAGAGGTATTCTGGAGCAGTTGGACTTGACTGTAGCTACTTTTACCAGTCCTTTTATTGCGACTTTTGGCGAACGGATGGCGATTAATGGTCATCCTATTCCTGATGACAAACTTATCATGTATGTTGAGCAACTAAAACCATTCGTAGAAGAAATGGATAAGGATGAAAGCCTTGCTGGCATCACAGAATTTGAAATTATTACCGCTCTGGCTTTTCGCTATTTTGCAGACGAACACGTTGATGTAGCTTTGATAGAAGTAGGCTTAGGGGGACTTTTAGATAGTACTAATGTCATTCAACCTGTAGCAACTGCAATTACAACAATTGGGATGGACCATATGGATATCTTAGGGGATACCCTAGAAAAGATAGCTGCCCAAAAGGCAGGAATCATTAAGCCGAATACACCCTTGGTGACAGGGAAAATAGCAGACGAAGCTCTAGCTGTTATTGCGCAAACAGCTCAAAAAAATCAAGCGCAGCATTATCAATACGGTATTGATTATCAGGTAGAAATCCTTGAAAATGAGCGATTTAATTACAAGGATGATGAAATTCACTTGCTCAACTTGGAAAAAGCCTTACTTGGTCTTCATCAAATAGATAATGCAGCACTTGCTGTTAAACTTACTATGGTTTACGCGCAGAAAGTAGGATTATCACTTTCAGAAGAAGCAATCAGAAAGGGGATAAAAAGAACTTTCTGGCCAGCGCGCATGGAAGAAATCAGCCGAGCTCCTTTAACACTACTTGATGGGGCGCATAATGTACATGCCATGCAACGACTCTTGGAAAACTTAAAAAATGAATTTTCAGGTCGTAAGATTACGATTCTCTTTTCAGCTCTGGTTACAAAAGACATTCCTGAAATGATTAAAATGTTGCAAACTGTTGATAATTCTGAGCTTATTTTGACAACTTTTGATTATCCGAAAGCTTTAAAATTAGAAGATTTTACTTACTTAAAAAAAGAAAATGTAGCATTGGCTGAAGATTGGAAGAGTACATATTCAGCATTAAAAGCAAATCTACAGAAAGACGATGTACTTTTAATGACCGGTTCTTTGTATTTCATGTCTCAAATTAGGGCATACATCTTAGAGTCAGATCAATAAAAAAACAGTCCTTGATGGACTTTAGGAGGAAGAAAACTGTGATTGTTTTAGCAGGAACAATAGGAGCTGGAAAATCAAGCTTAGCAAAAGCTTTAGGGGAGCATCTTGGAACAGATGTTTACTATGAGGCAGTAGATAATAATCCGGTTCTTGATTTGTATTATCAAGATCCAAAAAAGTATGCTTTTTTGTTACAAATCTATTTTTTGAACAAGCGTTTTGAATCAATCAAAATGGCTTATACTCAAGAGAATAATGTCCTTGACCGGTCAATTTTTGAAGACGAACTTTTCCTAACTCTAAACTATAAAAATGGCAATGTTACCAAAACAGAGTTAGAAATCTATCAGAACTTGCTCAGTAATATGCTCGAGGAAATGGAAGGAATGCCTAAAAAGCGGCCTGACTTACTTGTTTATATTGATGTGAGCTTTGAAACAATGCTTTCCCGTATTGCGCAACGTGGCCGCAGTTTTGAACAGATTGACGATCAGCCTGAATTAAAATCATATTATCATCAAGTTCATGAAGAATACCCGACCTGGTATGAAAATTATGATGTGTCACCTAAAATACAGATTAATGGAGACGCACTTGACTTCGTAAATAATGCAGAAGACCTCGAAAAGGTACTTACAGAAATAGATAAAGCATTATTCAAATTACAATTAAAGTAAATCGGAAGATTTATTTTTTTTATTTAATAAAAACTATACCAATTGATGATTTATTATTCTTGACAAATACAAAACATTGTATTATCATATTCTTATTGACGAAAAATAAAGAAAAAGCTAACTATACCAATTAGCTTATGGAGAAATTAATATGTGTGGTATCGTAGGAGTTGTCGGAAATCTTAATGCAACAGACATTCTAATGCAAGGTCTTGAAAAACTTGAATACCGTGGTTATGATTCAGCAGGAATCTTTGTTGCTGATAGTACCGGACAAGCGAATCTTGTAAAATCTGTAGGTCGCATTGCAGATTTAGAGGCAAAAACAGGTGATAACGTTACAGGATCAACAGGGATTGGTCATACACGTTGGGCGACCCATGGTAAACCAACTGAAGATAACGCGCATCCTCATACTTCTACTTCAGGACGTTTCGTTTTAGTACATAATGGTGTAATTGAAAACTTCTCCGAAATCAGAGAAGAATATCTCGCTAAAGATACATTTAAAGGTCAAACAGACACAGAAGTTGCTGTCCATCTCATCGCTAAGTTTGCAGAAGAAGAAGGACTTTCTGTACTTGAAGCATTTAAAAAAGCACTCTCTATTATTGAAGGTTCTTATGCTTTTGCTCTTATGGATGCTGAAGATGCTGATGTAGTCTATGTTGCGAAAAATAAATCTCCTTTACTTATCGGCTTGGGAGACGGCTACAATATGGTGTGTTCTGATGCCATGGCGATGATTCGTGAAACATCTGAATTTATGGAAATTCATGACAAAGAACTGGTTATCTTAACTAAAGATAAGGCTGAAGTCATGGATTATGAAGGAAATAAGATTGAGCGCCAAAGCTACACAGCAGAACTTGATCTTTCTGACATTGGTAAAGGAACATATCCTTACTACATGCTCAAAGAAATTGATGAACAACCAACAGTAATGCGTAAATTGGTCTCAACTTATGCCGATCAAGACGGACAATTAACTGTTGATACGGATATTGTTAAAGCAGTTCAAGAAGCAGATCGCATTTATATTATTGCGGCAGGAACGTCACTTCATGCAGGTTATGCTTCAAAACAAATCCTTGAAGAGCTGACAAATACACCAGTTGAGCTTGGCGTGGCTTCTGAGTGGGGTTACGGTATGCCATTATTGAGTAAAAATCCTTTGTTCATCTTCCTTTCACAATCTGGTGAAACAGCAGATAGTCGTCAGGTATTGGTAAAAGTAAATGAACTTGGTCATCCAAGTTTAACAGTTACAAATGTTCCTGGTTCTACATTGTCACGTGAAGCAACATACACAATGTTAATTGGTGCTGGACCTGAGATTTCGGTTGCTTCTACAAAAGCTTATACTGGACAAATTGCAACCCTCGCTTTCTTAGCAAAAGCTGTAGGTGATGCAGACCAAAATCCTAAGTCGCTTTCTTTTGACTTGGTTAAAGAAATTTCACTCGTGGCTCAATCTATTGAAGCTACATTGTCAGAAAAGGACTTGATTTCCGACGTAGTAGCTAAGCTTTTACCAGAAGCACGAAATGCTTTCTATATTGGTCGCAAGCAAGACTACTTTGTCTCTATGGAAGCCAGCTTGAAATTAAAAGAGATTTCATATATCCAATGTGAAGGCTTTGCTGCTGGAGAACTCAAACACGGAACAATTTCTTTAATTGAAAATGGTACACCTGTTATTGCACTGATTTCAAATAACGAGGAAGTTGCAGCACACACCCGTGGAAACGTTATGGAAACAGTGGCACGTGGGGCTTCAGCAATTACGATTGTCGAAGAAGCTGTAGCGCGTGAAGATGATGATATCGTTACCAATAACGTTCATCCTTATCTTTCAGCGATATCAATGGTGGTACCCACACAGCTTATCGCTTACTACGCAACTGTCCAACGTGGATTGGATGTTGATAAACCTCGAAACCTCGCAAAGGCAGTGACTGTTGAATAATAAAAAAG
>NZ_KQ968939.1:418720-428025 GCF_001578715.1 Lactococcus sp. DD01
ATTAATCCACTTTTTTATTATTTGTTATTCATTTCTTGATCTTTAATAATAGTTGCATCTATTCCTTTAACAACAGTTGAAATAAATGACTCATCTTCTAGTGCCATTAAACCAGCAATAGTTGTACCACCTGGCGAGCATACTCTATCAATCAGTGTCCAGGGATTTTCTTTACTTTCAATAAGCATAGCTGCACTTCCCAAAACAGCTTGGGCAGCAATTTCATTACATAAATCTTTTGGAAGACCATTTTTTACTCCAGCCCTTGAGATACTGTCAATAAACAAGTAGGCATATGCTGGTGAACTTCCTGCTAATGCTGTAAAGTTAGAAAAATCTTTTTCAGGAAGTGACCAAGCTAATCCAACTGATTTAAACATTTCTAAAGTTGAGTTGATATGTTCATTACTGGTAAATGTGTTACCACAAACAGCAGCAGCACCTTTACCGATCATAGCGTTCACATTTGGCATCACACGGATAATAGGAATTTTATCATTAGTATTCAAAAAGTTATAAATCTTCTGAGTAGGTGTCCCTGCTGCTATTGAGATTAACAAAGGCTTTGCTTCTATTATCATTTTTCTATTTTCTGTCAGTATTTTCTCAATAATATTAGGCTTTACTGAAAGCACAACAGTATCTACAGAAGAAATAAGTTCTGAAGTTGAAGCACATACATTTGTATTGTTTTCTTTTGAAAAAATGTTGACTTTTTCAGTCATCACATCAAAAAGGTAAATGTCTGTGCTTGCGACAAAATTATTTTTTATAATGCCTTTTATGATGGCAGAAGCCATATTTCCAGTTCCAATAAATCCAATTTTCATAGTTTCTTCTTTCTGTTATTTATTATTTTTTTTAGTTAGAGTTTCTCTTACAAATTATTGCTTTTAAGTTTTCTGGTTTCTTTATGTCTTTCTAACTTTTTAAATTGTGAAGGACGATTGATTAGAACAATAGAGAGACAAACTAAAATCAAGCCAATGGCAAGAGAAGTAGTAAAATGCTCTCCAAGAAGTACGGCGAGAATACTACCCGAAATTGGCATAATAAATTTATAAACAGTTATTTCTCCAAGATTTGCGTATTGGGCTGCCCAATACCATAAACTAAAAGGAATAGCAGATGCAGCAGCAAGTATTATTAGTAGAATTATACCAGTAGCAGTCCAATTTATTGCTGATAAACGTCCCCCCATTAAAAAACCGATTATATAAAGAAACAGAGAACCAATAATTAAATTCCAACCTGTCATTACGAAAGAATTTAGAGATGACCCAATTTTTTTAGCAAGCAAACCATATATAAGCATAAAACCTTCTCCAGTAATAGAAAAAGAAAACATGTCACTAATATGTGTTCCGCCATTTAACTGAGAAATAATTAACCCGATAAAACCAATAACAAGTCCTAAGATTTTGCTGGTGCTTAATTTATCATTTTGATATGCAAAGTGAGCAAGGATTGCTGCAAAAAAATTGTTGACTGTGCTAAAATTGTTGAATTTATTGTCGAAGTTATATTTACATTACCAATATTAAAAAAGAAATAGGCTGCTGTCGTAGAAACTAACCCCATTAGTATAACTTCTTTCCATTGAGTTTTATTAACTTCTAGTATATTTTTTTTGATGATTTTAGCAAATATGAGTGTCATGATTCCTGCTATAAAAAAACGAAGACTAATAGTTGCAAGAACTTGTCCGAGATAATTACTTCCCAATAAATCAGGAACTATTCCCATCTCTATGTTCATGACTTTAATAAGTTTAAATGGTGTTCCCCAAATTATGTTTGCAATAACTGCAGCAATTGCAATTGTAGCAGCTTTCGGGGCATTTTTTTTGAGTGTTTCACTCATGTGTTTTCCTCCAATTTCCATTGTTTGTTTTTTCACAATAAAAATAAATACAATATTTATTATAATGAATAGCTTGCAAAATTAAAATCTGTCATATATACTTTTATTAGTAGGTTATTTTAAGATTTTAGAGGAGTTATTATGTATAAAGTGTCTGGAGAAGATTTTACACATTTTTGGTTTTTTTTAGAAACTTTAGACTGTTATATTAAAAGTGAGTCAGGTATGATTGATGAGCTGAAGAGTTTTGATGAAGATTTAAGACGAGAAATCGCTGCTTTAGTCTGTCAAAATACATCAGGTAGGCTTACATATACAGCTCCTTATATAAGAATTATATATGTACTTAAGGGAAGCGTTGCTGTATATTTAGATAATAAAAAATTTTTATATAATGAAGGGATGCTCATTTTAGCAAATAAAAGTACAAAAATTGAATATCAAGAACTATCCTCAGAAACGGTAGTTACTGGATTTTATTTTAAATTAAATTATTTTAATAATAGCTTACTCAATCAATTTATAGAAGAGTCAATGCTTTACAGATTTTTTGTGGAAAGTACTTCGTATGATACTGAAAATGTTAGTCATTATTTTATTTATCAATTTAGTACTATGGATGATGTGCATTTTTATATTCTATCTTTACTAAAACAAGTAGTAAAGATGTGTTATTTTAATAATAAGTTAACTAAAGCTGCTTTTGTTCTACTAATTGTTGAGATGAGTCAAATGACAGATAGTTGCTTGTGTTTACATGACTCGGATATCTCTAATAATGTCCTAGCTAAGGAAATCTTAAATTTTATAGAAAATAATATCCGTACGGTTAGTTTAGAAAATATTTCTCAAAAATTTCACTTTCACCCCAATTATTTATCAGCATTAATAAAAAAAGAGACGGGATGTAGTTATTCGGAGTGGCTAATAAAATTCCGTATAGACTATGCTAAGAAATATTTATCACAAACAGATTTATCTGTGCAACAAATTATTGAAGAAGTTGGTTATTCTGATAAAACTTATTTTTTAAACTTTTTAAAGAACACGTTAATATGACCCCAGGTGCTTATAGAAAATATATTCGAAAAAAAAATAATTAAAATAAAGAAACAAAAAAATTTTTTGAAATAAAAAGGCAAATATATCTTGCCTTTTTTATTAAATATATTATATCTTTATTTTACCTCTGGTGGTTGTTCTAAGTCAGTTTTTCGAGATATGTAAGACCAGTAGTATCATATTAATATAGATGATTATTATAATAATGGTACTCGAAAAGTATAATCTTGTCATAATCCTTAATATTTCTATAGAAATATTAAGAATTATGACTATATAGAGACTTACTAATAAAAAGGTCATAAATCAATGAGAGTTACAACATAGTTATATGACTTTTTGATAACGAAATACTTAAATTTAGTTAAAACGAAATTTACTTTTCATTTGACAAATAAAAAGTAAAAATATACAATAACCATGTTATGTGATTTTTAATACATAACTTTCGGTAGGTGAGGCTACCATAGGGATACGGGTTGCTGCCGCAGAGTCGTGGAGACACGATGAGAGGGCCAACAGTTCATGTCGAAAAACAAGGCATGGAATAGTGCAACAACATTGCCCTATGGAGCTAAAGCTTGAACGATGACATGAAATTAATCTTTGCTATCTTTTTAGCTTATTATTTTTCTCAGGAATTATTTCCTTGTCTACGTTCAAGCACGTAGGCAAGGTTTTTTATTTGGAGAGGAGGTGAGAACATATGGACCCTGAAAGTATTAGCAGCCCTGACCCCATGAGGCTAACTAAAAAAATTATAGGCAAAGGCGTAACTATGTTCTCATCTTTTAAATATTTAAAAGATAAATAGGGTTAGGTGCTGTACATCAAAAGTAAGAATGATTATTAATGAAATTGAGGTGCAGTAAATGAAAAAAAATAAAGAAAATAATGAAGTATCAAATAATCTAAAAAGAGCTAGATTAAGATTGGAATTTGCTAAAGTAGCTTCTAAAGATGAATTGTTAAAAAAATATGGAATACATCCTGAGGGTTTAAGTGAAAAACAAATAGAAGAATCGTTTAAAATGTATGGCAGTAACGCAATTACTCATGGTAAGAAGCCTTCTCTTATTCATAGGATATATCAAGCATTTGTAAATCCTTTTACAGCAATTTTATTTGTACTAGCTGTTGTATCGATATTTACAGATATTATCTTAGCAGAACCGGGAGAAGCAGATCCTATGGCTGTCATAATTATCACAACTATGGTAGTCATTTCTGGTTTTCTAAGATTTGTGCAAGAAACACGGAGCGGGAATGCTGCTGAAAATCTTTTGAAAATGATAACAACAACAGCAACTGTTTATAGAAAAGGTTTGGAAAAACAAGAAGTTCCTATCGAAGATATTGTTGTAGGAGACTTAGTACATTTATCTGCAGGTGATATGATTCCTGCTGATCTTCGTATTGTACAAGCAAAAGATTTATTTGTAAGTCAAGCTTCACTTACTGGAGAAAGTGATCCAGTAGAAAAAGTAGATACTATTATTACTCAAAAATATGATAGTATAACAGAAGTTCCGAACCTTTCTTTTATGGGTTCTAACGTAATAAGCGGGAGCGCAACAGGTTTTATTGTGGCTGTTGGTAATGATACCATCTTTGGTGAAATGGCACAAAGTGTTATAGAACCTCAAGTAAAAACTACTTTTGAGAAGGGTGTTAACTCTATTTCATGGGTACTTATTAGATTCATGCTTATTATGGTTCCGGTAGTTCTTTTTATAAATGGTTTTACCAAAGGAGACTGGATGGAAGCAACTTTATTTGCTCTTGCAGTAGCTGTAGGCTTAACTCCAGAAATGCTCCCTATGATTGTAACGGCTTGCTTAGCTAAGGGAGCTGTTGCAATGTCAAAAGAAAAAACAATAATAAAAAATTTGAATTCCATTCAAAACTTAGGTTCAGCCAATATACTATGTACAGATAAAACAGGGACGCTTACCCAAGATAAGGTAGCGTTGATGTACCATATGGATATTCATGGTTCTGAGAGTCTCAATGTTTTAGAGCAGGCATTTTTAAATAGTTATTATCAAACAGGCTTGAAAAATCTTATGGATGTAGCAATTATTCAGGCGAAAGAAAATAAAAAACAAAAATATCCTGAACTTTCTACTTTAGATTACAATTATAGTAAAATTGACGAGATTCCATTCGACTTTGAAAGACGCCGAATGAGTGTAGTTGTTAGGGATACCTTAGGAAAAACGAAGCTCATTACAAAAGGTGCAGTGGAAGAAATGCTAAGTATTTGCCAATATGTAGAAGATAACGGCAAAATTGTCCAGTTAACGGACAGTGTTAAAAAATACATTCTTAAGAGAGTAGACGGATTGAATGCTGAAGGGATGCGAGTTATTGCTATTGCTCAGAAGAATAATCCTAAATCAGTAGCTGAACTAACGGTTTCAGATGAAATGGGAATGACTTTAATGGGTTATCTTGCATTTTTAGATCCACCAAAAGAATCTTGCCCTGCAGCAATTCATGCTCTTGAGAAACATGGTGTCTCCGTTAAAATATTGACAGGAGATAATGAAAAAGTAACCAGAGCTGTATGTCGTCAAGTCGGTATTTCAGTGGATAAGATTCTGCTCGGAAGTGAAGTAGATCGCCTGAGCGATGTCCAACTTTCTGTAGTTGCGGATGATATAAGTGTATTTGCAAAGCTATCACCTAAGCAGAAAGCTAGAATTGTAACAATTCTTAGAAATAATGGGAATAGCGTAGGATACATGGGAGACGGGATAAATGATGCTGCTGCTATGAAAGCCTCAGATGTTGGTATTTCAGTTGATACTGCTGTGGATATTGCAAAAGAATCCGCGGATGTTATATTACTTGAAAAAGATTTAATGGTTCTTGAAAAAGGAATTGTTGAAGGACGTAAAACATATGCTAATATGATTAAGTATATCAAAATGACGGCAAGTTCGAATTTTGGAAATATGTTTTCTGTTTTAGCTGCCAGTGCCTTTCTTCCATTTATGCCAATGTTATCAATACACCTTATTTTACTTAACCTGATCTATGATTTATCCTGTACAGCTATCCCTTGGGATAATGTGGATGAAGAATATATTAGAGAACCTAGAAAATGGGACGCGAGCTCCGTGAGTAAATTTATGTTTTGGATAGGTCCTACTAGCTCTGTATTTGATATTACTACTTATCTTTTAATGTTTTTTGTTATTTGTCCAGCAACGTTTGGCTCCTTTAGTACTCTTACACCAGGGAGTGCATCCTATATAGGATTTATAGCTTTGTTCCATACGGGATGGTTTGTGGAGTCTATGTGGACACAAACATTAGTGATACATATGCTTAGAACTGCAAAAATCCCATTCTTACAAAGTCGAGCTTCAGGGATATTAACTTTTCTTACATTTTCTGGGATTATTGGTTTAACAATTATTCCCTTTACTGGTTTTGGAAAATCTATCGGTTTGATGAGCTTACCATTAAGTTTCTTCCCGTGGTTATTTTTAACTATCGCATTATATATGGTTTTAGTAACTATTTTTAAGAAAATATTTATTAAAAAGTACGGAGAGTTACTTTGAGTTATTAAATTAATTTAATAACTCAAAAATATATAAATCGTTATACGTACTAAATTAAAATAATAAATTTCGAAAGGTTGAAAAAATTATATTAATGTGAAGAAAGTAATTTCTGCTTATGTTTAATTAATAATTTCATATTTTCAGATATAATTTTAATTACCATATGAAAAATAATTTAGCTGAAAATGAGGGCTACTTAAATGAAAAATAGTCTAAAAAAATCAAATTTCTTAAACTATTCTATATTAATCCCATATCTTTTACTCTCAGCAGTAGGAATTGTTATGGTATGTTCTACAACCGTTCCTCATGAGCTATCTAGAGGTCTGCCACCATATCATATGGTTGTAACTCAAGCTATATTTATGATTTTAAGTTTTATTATACTTTTTATTATATATAGAATGAAGTTAAAGACACTAAAGAATCGTAAATTAATCTGTTTTATATTAATTTTTTTGATCCTTTCCCTTGTGTATACTCGTCTATCTCCAGGTACAGAAGTTAATGGTTCTCACAGATGGATTCAAGTACCAGGAATTGGAACAATTCAACCCGCTGAGTATGCAAAAATATTTACTGTTTGGTTTCTAGCGTCTGTATTTTCAGATAAACAGGATGAAATATATAAACAAGATATAAAATGTTTATTCAAAGGCCAAAATTTGTTTTATAAAATTTTTGGAGGCTGGCGACTTCCTATTCTTATAATGATAGGGACAGTAATAATTATGCCAGACTTAGGGAGTTCCGTGATGCTTCTTGTTATTACTGGTAGTATGGTTGGTGCTAGTGGCGTATCTTCATATTGGTTTAAATATGCAATAAGAGTATTAATTATTGGGATAATTATATTTATTATATTCTTATATACTGTAAATGGTGATGTTATTCCAGGTCACTACGTTAATAGTAGGTTTAAAGCTATGGTGGATCCATTCGGAGGAATAGAGACATATGGACACCAAATGGTAAATTCATATTATGCAGTAGTTAATGGAGGCTGGTTTGGTTTAGGACTAGGAAATTCTATTCAAAAACATGGTTTCTTGCCAGAAGCTCATACTGATTTTATCTTTTCAATTGTTATAGAAGAATTGGGTGTACTCGGAGGGGGGATTATACTCGGATTGTTATTCTTCATGATTATAAGAATATTAATAGTTGGTATTCAGGCGGTTGACTCTTTTAATTCTCTTATTAGCATAGGAATAGCAGTTACATTACTTATATCAGTTACTGTTAATGTCGGAGGGGCTTTTGGAATTATTCCTGAATCAGGTGTAACTTTTCCATTCATTTCACAAGGAGGATCGTCTTTCTTAATTTTATCTTTAGGAATTGGGTTTGTATTAAATGTATCTGCCGATGAGAAAAGAAAGGAAATAATTCGTTTATCTCAGGAATCTCTATTGTTGGAAGAAGTCTAATAAAGATTTAACGTAGAGAAGCTTTTTACAGTAATAAATTTTTTGTATATAAACTGTTTCATTATTATGGATGTTTTCCTTAATAAATGAGAATTAAAGTCTGTGCTAATTAAAATGAAAAAGTATAACTAGTTAGTTATACTTTTTCATTTTAATTTATGTCCTTATTTGACATAAAGAACAAAAGGGTTTGAAGCTCTTTTGTTAAGTCAATTGACTGAACAACGACGTCTTCTGGTACGTGCAAACGCAAAGGTGAAAAGTTAAGAATACCTTTGATACCTGATTTAACTAGGATATCTGCGACTTCTTGAGCGTTCTCTTTATTTACAGAAATAATTGCTGTTTTAATTTTTGAATCTTTAATATTTTTAGAGAAGTCAGCGATGTCGTAGATAGGAACACCTGTAGAAGTTGTTGTACCAACGAGTGGGTTTTCTGGAACATCATAAGCTTGGGTAACGCGCATTTTATTGCGGTTTTGGAATTCATAATTAATAAGGGCGCGTCCAAGGTTACCGACTCCTACGAGTGCGATATGCGTTTCTTGATCTTGTCCGAGTAATTCTCCAAAGAAATCACGTAAAGCGCGTGTTTCATAACCATAGCCTCGACGTCCCAGCTCACCAAAGAGTGAAAAATCGCGACGAATCGTCGCTGCATCCACACCAATTTTTTCCGAAATAAGTTGTGAGTTTGTGCGTGTTACTTGTTCATCAACTAAAAGTTTGAACAAGCGATAATATTGAGGCAAACGTTTTGCCGTTGCCTTGGGTAGTTGTTTATTAACTTGGGAGCCAGCCATGTTATCTCCTTTACATAGTCTTTGTGAATATTTTACCTTTTTTGAGTGGGACTTGTCAAACAATTCTTTCCGGAATTATGCGGTTGGCGAAAGTTTGTGAAAAAAACGGAGAAAATTTAACAAAGAAAAAAGAGAAAAAATCTCTTTTCTCTTCAATTTATTTTTTCATTTAGCTCATCCAGTAAGCGAATCAATTCTTTCAAGTCCGCATTGAGAAGTGTACTTCTTAAATAAGCATATTGAACATGAAAAATTTGCTTATCTTCAGGTATTAGTGGTATCTTTATAAGACTATCCATATCGGCAAAGGGAAGAAAATCGGTCATCAAGGTTATGCCAACATTTGAGTTGACCAGTTGGCCAATAGTATGGATATCCGAAAAATTAAAGAGAACTTTTGCTTTTTTCTTGTATTTTTCATCCAAATTTTGGAAAGCTTCCATATGCACAAAACTTTCATCAAGCAGGATAAAAGGATAATCCAAGGCTTCTTTAAACGAAATTTCTTGACGTGAGGCAAGTGGGTTATCTTTAGAGACAAAGATATAAAATTCGCGTTGGTAAAGT
>NZ_KQ968939.1:428045-433334 GCF_001578715.1 Lactococcus sp. DD01
TTGGGGTGCATCAGGGGAGCAATGCTGCCTATAAGGCTAAAATCAATTGAGCCGGAGATAAGTTTGGCCAGAAGTTCCTCCGAGCCACCCGATACTAAATCAAACTTAGATAAAAAGCTAATCGCCTCTTTATCGTTTAAGAGTTGAGCCAGAATTTTTGCTCGAATAATAGGGGGGAAACCAATATGATTTTGATGATTTTTAGAATGCTCGATGGCTCTTTGCGTGAGTGCCAACTCTTCCAAAATACTTTCGATATGAATTTTCAATATTTTCCCTTCATCTGTCAGGACAACTGTTCGGTGAGAAGGATCTTTGTATATTAAATTACAGTTATAATATTGTTCCAATCTCTTTACAGCATAGGAAATTGTCGGCTGACTTACCCCAAAATGATTAGAAACAGCAGTAAAAGACAACAAGTCTCCTAAGGCATTAAAATACTCGAAATCATGCAAATTCATTAGTTTAAACGCTCCTTTGACCCTTATATTCTATCACAAGTTTATCGATTTGTTATAAATAATATTTATTATAACCCAAAGGTTTGACTATAATTTTTTATAAGTATTAAAATACATCTTGTAAGAATTTCTTATAGGAATAATAAATTTGGAGGACGTACGAATGCGTGCACATGAAATTTTAAACAATCCTTTTTTAAATAAAGGAACAGCATTTACTATGGAAGAACGTAAGGAACTTGGCTTAATCGGTCTTTTGCCACCTTATGTTCAAACACTTGAAGAACAAGCAGAACAAACTTACCAACATTACTTGGAAAAACCATCTGATTTAGAGAAACGCCATTTCTTGATGGAAATCTTCAATACAAACCGTACTTTGTTCTACTATTTGTTTAACCAACATATCGTAGAGTTTAATCCTATCGTATATGATCCAGTTATTGCTGAAACAATCGAAAACTACAGCCGTCTATTTGTAGATCCACAATATGCTGCATATCTTGATATTAACCATCCAGAAAATATTCAAGAAACATTGAAAAATGCAGCGGGCGATCGCAATATCCGTTTGATTGTTGTGACAGATGCTGAAGGAATTCTTGGTATCGGTGACTGGGGAACACAAGGTGTTGATATCTCTGTTGGTAAATTAATGGTTTATACTGCAGCAGCCGGTATCGATCCAGCATCAGTTCTTCCTATCGTTATTGATGCAGGGACTAACCGTAAAGAACTCTTGGAAGATTCAATGTATCTTGGAAATCGTCACGCACGTGTTTATGGTGACCAATATTATGACTTTGTTGACCAGTTTGTGGAAACTGCTGAAGCAATGTTCCCTAAACTTTACTTGCACTGGGAAGACTTCGGACGTTCAAATGCTGCAAATATCTTGAACAAATACAAAAAAGAAATTCCAACTTTCAACGATGATATCCAAGGAACTGGTATTGTTGTTTTAGGTGGTATCTTCGGTTCACTTGATATCACAGGTGAAAAATTAACAGACCAAGTTTACCTCTGCTACGGTGGTGGCTCTGCTGGTGCAGGGATTGCTGACCGTGTTCATGCGGAGATGGTAAGTGAAGGACTTTCAGAAGAAGAAGCCTACAACCATTTCTTTATGATGGATAAACAAGGTTTGCTCTTTGATGATATGGAAGATTTGACTCCAGCACAAAAACCATTTGCTAAAAAACGTGCAGATTTTGCAAATGCTGGCGATATGACGGACTTAGCCAATGTTATCAAAACAGTTAAAGCTACTATCTTGGTAGGTACTTCAACTGATGCAGGTGCATTTACAAAAGAAGTTGTTGAAGCAATGTGTGCCAACACTGAACGCCCAGTGATTTTCCCAATCTCAAATCCAACTAAAAAATTGGAAGCAACTGCTGAACAAGTGATTACATGGTCTGATGGTAAAGCCTTTGTTGCAACAGGTATTCCTTCAGGAACTGTCTCTTATAAAGGTGTCGAATACCAAATCGGTCAAGCAAATAACGCTTTGATCTATCCTGGTTTGGGACTTGGTATGTTGGCTTCAGAAGCATCACTTCTTACTGATGAAATGATTGGTGCCGCTGCGCACTCATTGAGTGGTCTTGTTGATCCAGGCGCTGCTGGTGCTCCTGTTCTTCCTCCATTTGAATATGTTGCTGATGTTTCAATCAAAGTTGCAGAAGCAGTAGCTAAAAAAGCTCAAGAACAAGGTTTAGCACAAGCTCAAGAAAAAGATATGGTGAAAGCCGTTCGCGAGATGAAATGGTATCCAAAATACTAAGAGGTTAATGGATTAAAATGAAAAAATTAAAAGAAATAAAAATTTCAGGAATAAGTCTTCCTCTCTATGCCTTTTTTATGATTGTGTTGGCAGTGACAATAGGTTTAGGAAAATTACCACTTAACATGGTGGGTATTACTCTCCTATTAGTACTGTTGGGGCACTTGCTTTACTTTATTGGTGAAAAATTACCCATTATGAATTCATATTTGGGTGGTGGATCAGTTTTCACTTTGTTAGGTGCAACTCTCTTATCCTTTTTTCCATATCATTCCTGCAAATGTGATTGATGCAGTAGGCAAATTTATGGGCGGTCAATTTGGTTTTCTTGATTTCTATATTGCAGCCTTGATTTGTGGATCAATCTTGGGAATGAACAGAAGTTTGCTTGTCAAAGCTTCTGCTAAATTTATCCCTGTTGCTTTGGTCACAATGGTCGTTGGTTTCTTCGCTGTTGGTGGTATGGGTGTCTTGCTTGGCAATGGTTTTGCAGACTCTGTCATGTATGTTTCAATGCCAATGATGTCTGGTGGTATGGGAGCCGGAATTACACCTTTATCACAAATCTATGCTGATGGTTTAGCCAATGGTAACCAAACCGCAATTTTCTCTCAACTTGCTCCCGCAGTAACCTTTGGGAATATTATTGCCATCATTGGGGCGCTTTCCATTTCTAAAATCTTTGCGAAATCAAAATACAATGGTCACGGCACCTTAGTTTCTGCGACAAAAGAAGAACTTGCAAAACCTAAAATTGAATTTGATGCCACTAAAATTGGTGTCGGTATGCTGTATGCCTTTACCCTACTCATGGTGGGTGTGATTTTGAATAAATTCTTCCCAAATATCCATGAATACGCCTTTATGATTATCATCGTCTTTGTTCTCAAAGCCTTTGATGCTGTACCAAAAGAGTTGGAAGAATCGGTTGTGATGTTTAACCAAATCATCATGACCAATCTTACACATGCGGTATTGGCAGGTATTGGTTTGGCATTGATTGATTTGACCACACTAGGCTCTGCTTTGACATGGCAATTTATTGTGCTCTGTCTGACAAGTGTTATCGCAATGGGCTTGACAAGCTGGTTCTTGGGACTTGCCTTAGGTATGTACCCTGTCGAAACAGCTATCGGTGCTGGTATGATTAATAACTCTATGGGTGGAACAGGTAATATTGCCGTTCTCTCTGCCTCTGATCGTATGGAAATGATTGCCTTTGCACAAATGGCCAACCGTTTGTGTGGTGCCATTGTCCTCATCATGGGTGGTATACTCATTCGCTTCTTTTACTAATTGATCCTCCAATCAAAGTAATAAAGTAATATAATAACAAAATAATAATGAACTAAAACGAGGTTTAGCAAAACTTCGTTTTTTTATTGCATTTAAAGAGAAAGGGTTACCATTATAATAGAGGAATAGAGGAAAACAAAATTCTTTTCGAATAACTTTCAATCATAACAAAAAGACGCCTCCAGTAAGAAGAAAGCTTAAGGAGAAATTACAGACAGAACCAGCTACTTTTTATGGGGAGAGTGCTATAATAAAGGGAGAAAAACAGATAAGGTGGTGTTTATCATGGAAAAACCTTCAAAAGAAGAACTCAAGCAAAGATTGTCTGATATAGAATATGCAGTGACGCAAGAAAATGCAACGGAACGTCCTTTTTCAGGAAAATACGATGATTTTTATCAAGAGGGAATTTACGTTGATATTGTCAGCGGGGAACCGCTCTTTAGCTCAACTGATAAATATGATGCTGGTTGTGGCTGGCCGTCCTTTACTCACCCCATAGAAAAACGCGGGGTCAAAGAAAAAGCTGACTTTTCATTAGGTATGCATCGTGTGGAAGTAAGAAGTAAGGAGGCTGATTCTCACTTAGGACATGTGTTCAATGATGGACCACAAGATCAAGGAGGATTGCGTTATTGTATAAATGCTGCGGCTTTAAGATTTATCCCGGTTGAAAAGCTAGAAGAAGAGGGCTACGGCGAATACAAATCCTTGTTTGGCAAAGAATAGTTGGAAAAATAAAACCTCGTCGTTCAAAATTAATAAACAGGTATTTTTTCTTCAACTCTGTCCTATGTTAGAATGAAAATATAGAGAATATGTGTTTATTTTCTGTGGAAATTCAACTATAAGGAGGATTTACTAATGAAAACACCTTTAATAACGATGAATGATGGTCATTTGCTACCGTCTGTAGGTTTAGGAACATACCAGATAAGGGGCGGAGAAGGTCTGGATCAGGTTTTGACAGCTATCCAGAGTGGTTACCGTCTTTTGGATACATCAACTAACTATGACAGTGAGGGGATAGTTGGTGAAGCCATTCGTCGCTCAGGTCTTCCGCGTTCAGAGTTTTTCGTGACGACGAAGTTACCGGGGAAATATCATCATTATGAAGATGCTTTAGCCATGATTCAAGAATCACTCTATCGGATGGGCTTGGAGTATTTTGATTTATATCTGATTCACTGGCCTTTGCCAAAACGTGGACTATATGTGGAAGCCTGGAAGGCTTTAATTCAAGCTCAAAAAATGGGCTTAATACGCTCTATCGGGGTTTCCAACTTTGAACACGAGCATTTAGACAAAATTATTACTGAAACAGGCGTTACTCCAGCCGTTAACCAAATCGAAATCCACCCCTATTGGGTGCAAGAGCGTATGGTGAAAGCCAACGCTGAGCGTGGTATCATCACGGAAGCCTGGAGTCCATTAGGGCGAGGAAATGATGCTCTTGAAGAGCCCATTATCACAAGTCTGGCTGAAAAGTATGGGAAGACAGCAGGTCAAGTTGTATTGCGTTGGCATGTAGAACGTGGCATTGTTCCCATTCCAAAATCGAGAAATTTAATCCATCAACGAAAAAATCTAGCAATTTTTGATTTTGAATTAACTGAAGATGAAGTTGCGCAGATTAATACTCTGGAAAAACCAGACGGACGTATTGATGGTCAAGATCCAAATGAATATGAGGAATTTGATTAAAATTGGTATCAAATAAAAAAAGAAACCCTTAGTAAATGA
>NZ_KQ968939.1:435119-445533 GCF_001578715.1 Lactococcus sp. DD01
ATGTTTCCTGAAGCACATGGTGAGCTAGAATGGGAAACACCATTTCAACTTTTAATTGCCACGATTTTATCCGCCCAAGCAACAGATAAGGGTGTGAACAAGGCAACACCGGGACTTTTTGCTAAATACCCTGATCCAGAAAGCTTGGCACAGGCAGATATCGCAGATGTTGAACAATGTATCCGAACGATTGGACTTTACAAAACAAAAGCGAAAAACATTGTCAAGACTTCGCAAATGTTGGTAGAAAATTTTAATAGTGAACTGCCAAGAGATAAAAAGTTATTACAAACCTTGCCAGGTGTAGGCCGGAAAACGGCAAATGTTGTTCTGGGAGAAACCTACGGTATTCCCGGAATAGCTGTTGATACCCATGTTGAACGGATTTCAAAACGTTTGGATATTGTGCCACAAAAAGCCTCCGTCTTGGAGGTTGAAGAGAAGTTGATGAAGTTGATTCCTGAAGAACGTTGGGTGGAAAGTCATCACCATCTCATCTTCTTTGGCCGTTATCATTGTACAGCGCGTGCACCAAAGTGTGAAGAATGTCCTGTGCTCGAATACTGTAAATTTGGAAAGAAAAACTTAAATGAATGAAATAAAACTCTCAAAACGTCTACAAGCTGTTGCAGATCTTGTGAAGCCAAACAGTCGTCTTCTGGACGTGGGCAGTGATCATGCTTATTTACCTACCTATTTGATTCAGCAAGAAAAGATTGACTTTGCCATCGCAGGCGAAGTAGTTAAAGGACCGTATCAAATTGCCCATAATCATGTGGCTGAGCAGAACTTGCAAGAGAAGATTGAAGTCAGATTAGCCAATGGTTTGGCTGCCTTTGAAGAAAATGATAATATCACAAGCATTGTAATTGCTGGTATGGGCGGTATTTTAATCTCCGAAATCCTCGAAGCAGGAAAAGATAAATTGAGCCAAGTAGAGCAACTCATTTTGCAACCTAATAATCATGAAGAAAGCCTTCGTTCTTGGCTTATGGACCATGATTTTGTAATTACTTCCGAAAAGATACTTCTGGAAGCAGGGAAAATCTACGAAATTATTGTGGCAGAACATGGCACAGCCGAGCTGAATGAAGCAGAACTTGAATTTGGACCATATTTGTCCCAAGAAAAATCAGAAGTCTTCTGTCAAAAGTGGAATAAAGAGCTCAATACTTTAAATAAAATACTTGAGCGACTTCCTGAAAATCATGAAAAACGTGCCACAGTTCAAGCAGAAAAAGAAAAAATAGAAGGAGTTCTCCAGTGAAAATCAGAGATTTCATGGCCTTGTACGAAGAATTTTGTCCCAAAGATTTAGCAGTTGAAGGCGATCCTGTTGGATTACAGATAGGCTCTCTTGATGCTCCAGTAAAAAAGGTCTTGGTTACTTTAGATATTCGTGAACAAACAGTTTCAGAAGCTATTGAAAAAGATGTGGATTTGATTTTAGCGAAACATCCGGTTATTTTTCGGCCTTTAGCAAACCTGACAGATGCGAACAGTCAAGAAAAAATTGTCCTTGAGTTGATAAAAGCGGGTATTGCAGTTTATACAAGCCATACCAATATTGATGTTGTGGATGGTGGGCTGAACGATTGGTTCTGTGAACTTTTAGAAATTAAAGATACGGAAATCTTATCAGTGGAAGGTTTAGGTCGTGTTGGAAATATTACACCGATGAGCTTGGCTGATTTTTCAGAAAAAATGAAACAAACTTTTGCTTTAGATCATCTGCGTTTGGTGACTTATGATCGCTCTTTGAGCCAGACCATTCAACGTGTGGCAATCTGTGGTGGCAGCGGCGGCAAATTTTGGCCGGAAGCCCAAGCCAAAGGTGCAGATCTCTATATTACGGGTGATATATATTATCACGTTGGTCATGACCAGCTTTCGCAAGGGCTTATTGGACTTGATCCTGGTCATTACTTGGAACATCTCTTTATCCCGAAAGTCGCTGAAAAACTAGCTAGTTTTGGCACAGATGTTGAAATTATTGAAAGTAAAGAAAATACTAATCCTTTCTTCGATATTTAAATTCAAAACTTTATGATACTTTACAGGTCATGGAGTTTTTTCATTTTATAAGCGCAAATGCCGAACCATTTCCCAAATAAAAGCTGCATCGGGTTTCGCATAGCTCTAAATAAAGCTCATGTCTGTTAAAATAAGTTGAGAGAGACAATGATGGAGAAAGAGAATGTATTTTAAGAAAGAAAGTTATGATGCATTGGTGTTTGACTCGGACGGGACAATTGTTTTTAATGGTTACGAAATCGAAGCAAATATACTGGAAAAATTACGTCAACTGGATGAAAGGGTCAAAATAATCTTTGCTTCAGCTCGTCCCGTACGTGATATGTTGCCGCTTTTGGAAGACTTCCCCGACAATGATTTGATTGGCGGAAATGGTAGTATTGTCCGCATGAAGCAACGCATATTCTCTACACAAACTATCACACCCAATAGTGTAGAAAAAATCGTAACTTTTATAGGGGCACGAAAGCTAGAGTATGTCATAGATTATGATTGGAATTATAGTGCAGAAGTTTCCGCTCAGACAAACATACTTAATAAATTGGACACCGCCCACAAAGTTCAAAACGTCAGTTTGAGTTATGAAGATGTCATCAAAATCATCATATTTGGTGTTACACCAAGATTTTATCAGGAATTCGATACAGGCGAAGAACTGGCTATTTTATACCATTCCGATGTAGAGGAACTCGTGATTACGGCAAAAAACATCAATAAATATCAGGTGTTATCGGAAATCATGGGACAAACTAACTATATCGGCTTTGGCAATGATAAAAATGATGTAAAATTACTCGCACATGCCAAGCTTGCAATTTCTGTAGGAGATAACCCAGAAGTTCTTCAGGTGAGCCAGGAGCATCTGCCTGCAGAGAGTGAAAAAATTACTGCTTTTTTGGAGAAATTGATTCTTGATAGCAGAGGATGAAAGACATTGGACTTTATCAAGCGGGTATGCTATCATAAAAGCATGAAAAAATTCCAGAAAAATGAAGTGATTCAAGGAACAGTCCTTGACTTAACACATGAAGGGCAAGGAGTTATCAAAGCAGATAACTTCCCTTTTTTTGTTGAAAATGCCTTACCCGGTGAAGAGATTAAAATGAAAGTCCTAAAAGTCGGAAAGAACTTCGGCTTTGGCAAGGTTGAAGAATGGCTCAGCCAATCACCAGATCGTGTGCAAGATGTCAATATGACCTATCTCCGTACAGGAATTGCTGACTTTGGGCACATGACTTATTCAGCCCAGCTTCACTTTAAACATAAACAAGTTGTTGATGTACTTCGTAAAAATGCACATAAGCCAGACTTTCCGGTTCTTGACACTTTAGGTGCGGAGCAAGAAAGCCAATATCGTAATAAAGCACAGGTGCCTGTTCGTAGCATCAATGGAAAAACAGAAACGGGCTTCTTCCGAAAAAACTCACACGATTTAGTGCCAATCCGTGATTTTTATATCCAAAATACTGAAATTGATGGCTTGGTTAATCAGGTGCGTGAGAGTTTAATTAAGCTCAATATTCCGCCTTATGATGAGCAAAGGAAGCGAGGGATTGTACGTAATATCGTAGTTCGTCGCGGTCATCATAGCGGTCAAGTGATGCTGATTTTGGTTGTGACTAAAGAGAAATTCGCTGGTCTTTCAGAACTTGTCGCTGAATACAGCAATAAAGTGGACTCTTTCCAGCTCAGTATTAATACATCAACAGGAAATGCAATCTTTGGCTCTAAGTTCAAATTGCTCTCAGGTAAAGATTATATTACGGACAGCATGTTAGGTAAAGATTTCCAAATCTCTGCACGGGCTTTCTATCAAGTCAACACAGCACAGGCTGAAAAGCTTTATCAATTAGCTTATGATTTTGCAGATTTGAAAGCCGAAGATGTCGTGATAGATGCTTATTCCGGTATCGGTACAATCGGCCTTGGAATGGCAGATAAGGTCGCACAGGTTTACGGTATGGAAATCATACCAGAAGCGGTTGAAAACGCTAAGACAAATGCAGCGCTGAATGATATTAAAAATGCGCAGTACGAAGTCGGACCAGCAGAAGAAGTAATGCCACAATGGGTACAAGACGGTATCCAACCTGATGTTATCTTTGTTGATCCACCACGCAAGGGTCTAGACGAAAGCTTTATCAAAGCCGCCACAGCAACCCAAGCACGTGCCGTGGTCTATATCTCATGCAATCCGGCAACATTTGCGCGTGATGTCGTCCGCTTTGAAGAAGAAGGTTATCTTTTGGAAAAAGTACAACCTGTTGATCTTTTTCCACAGACGAAGCATGTGGAGTGTGTGGGATTATTGATGAAAAAATAAGACTCAATACCAAAAAGGACTCAAAAATGTCACACAAAAACCACAACTACGAGAAAGAATCAGAAAAATTCTATGATAATATCGCCCAGCGGTTTGACCATTCCTTCGATGGATTCCTTGCTTCATTTTTCAAAAAGTTTATTGTCAAACACTTGGAAGTACCGAGAAATGCCAATATCCTTGATATTGGCTGTGCCAATGGGACACTGCTATCCATGCTTAGCAAGCAGACAAAGATTTTTGGGGCAGGTTTAGACATTTCTTCTGAAATGATCAAGATTGCCAGCCAACGTCATCCGCAGTTTGAGTTTAAGCAAGGCAGCGCGGAAGCTGTTCCGTTTCCGAAGGATAACTTCAATATTATCACTTGTTCGGCTAGTTTTCATCACTTCCCTCATCCTGATCGCTTTTTAGATGAAGCTAGTCGTTTGTTAAAACAAGACGGTAGACTGGTGATTGCGGAAATCCATATCCCTGTAGTGACAAAGCTTTATAATTGGCGACTGAATCGCTTTTCAACTGAAGGCGATGTCAAAGTTTATCCCCCTAAAGAGCTGGCAAATCTTTTTCAAAAAAAGGGCTGGAAAATTGTGAAACGTAAAATTTTTCTGCAAATTCAATATTATGAACTAAAAAAGCTGTGAACACAGCTTTTTTATATAAATAAAATTATGTAAAAAAAGAACCTTCGATGTCAATATTACAGGGATTATGTTATAATTAAACAGTATTTTACACATTAGAAGGGGAAAAATCCTATGGAAAAACAAAATTTTAGAGCCTCTGTTTTTTTCAAATGGTTTGTAAATAATAAAGTCGTGACGGCACTCTTAGTTGTCTTACTTTTATTACTTAATATTCTATTACTCAGCAAAGTCAACTTTATCTTTGCACCAATTGCAGATTTTCTGACCATTGTTTCATTACCTGTCGTTTTAGCAGCCGTGTTTTATTACTTGCTTAATCCGATTGTTGATTATCTCGAAAAGAAACGTGTGCCGCGTATCGCCAGTATTATTGTACTTTTTATTCTAATTGCTGGTTTGTTGGTTTGGGGCTTGGCTTATGCCATTCCTTCTATCTCCAATAGTGTGGCAAGTTTCTCTAAGCACGTGCCTAACTATGTCGAACAAGCACAAGAAGAAGTAAATAAACTGTTGACCAATCGTCACTTTGAGCAATTCCGCCCACAAATGGATGATTTCATGGATTCCCTTGGGAATAATATCGTGGACTGGTCGAAAAACTTTTCAACTGCTGCCTTTAGCTCAATCACTGATGTGATTACGCGTACAGCAAGTGTCTTTATTTCACTGGTTATCTTCCCGTTCGTGCTTTTCTATCTTTTACGTGACGGAAAAAACTTGAACGGCTATATCACACATCTTTTACCAGTCAACTGGCGCAAAGATACTTCAAAAATCTTAACTGAGATGAATTCACAACTTGCAAACTACGTACGTGGTCAAGTTATTGTTGCGATTGCGGTTGCTTTGATGCTTGCGATTGGTTTACCAATCATTGGTTTGCGTTACGGGATCACCCTTGCTATCTTATCTGGACTCTTTAACTTGATTCCATTCCTTGGATTCTACTTGGCCATCATTCCGGCTATGATTATCGGTTTAGCAACAGGTGGACCAATCATGTTGCTTAAAGTCTTGATTGTCTATATCATTGAACAAACACTTGAAGGACGTTTCGTTTCGCCTTTAGTTCTAGGGAAACAGTTGAGCATTCACCCAATCACAGTTCTCTTTGTGCTCTTAACGGCCGGCAAAGTCTTTGGCCTATGGGGCGTTCTACTGGGAATTCCGTTCTATGCTGCAGCCAAAGTAATTATCACACATATCTATGATTGGTATCGTGAAATTTCGGAACTTTATCAACCTGTTGATTTAGGAAATACAAGTGAACTTGAAAAAATAGAGGAGAGCTAATGTCTTATTCAGAAGATACCATTGATTTTCTACATAAAGGTGATTTGATTGGGATGCATAATGCTTTGAGCAATGCGCTCAAGCATGATAACGAAGAAATGCTTGCGGATTTGGCAGAATATTTACAAATGATGGGTTTTATCGATGAGAGCCATCAAGTCTATGATAAGATTCTGGGTGACAATCCTGAAAGTACCGACTACTTGATTAATCTGGCAGAGATTGCAGAGGATGATGGACAGATTGATGATGCTTTAAACTATCTCTATCAAATTCCTGCTGGAGACGAAAACTATGTTGCTGCTTTGATTCAAATTGCGGATTTGTACCAGTTTGAAGGCGACTTTGAGACGGCCATTAGCAAGCTGGAAGAAGCACGTGAACTTTCCGATTCTCCCCTGATTACGTTCGCACTTGCGGAAAGTTATTACGAGCAGGGCGCCTATCAGGAAGCTATTCAAAACTACGCCAAGCTTTCTGTACGTGAAATTCTACAGCAAACTAAAATCTCTACTTATCAGCGTATCGGTGAATCCTACGCACATCTAGGGAATTTTGAAAATGCGATTTCCTTTTTAGAAAAGTCTTTAGAGTTCGATAAAACTGCTGATACGATTTACAAGATTGCTTTGCTTTATAGCGAGTTGGACAATCAAGCACGGGCGATTAGTTATTTCAAACAGCTAGAAGATTATAATACAGATTTACTAAATTACGAATTAGCCTATGCCCAAACACTGGAAGCGGACCGTCAGTTTGATGAAGCTGCCCGTGTGGCTCAAGATGGTTTATTGAAAAATCCGAATTCGGCTTTACTGTTGCATTTTCTCTCGAAGCTGGCTTATAGTCAAAAAGATCAAGCTGCTGCAGAACGATACTTGATGGATGCACTCAATGTCGCTGAGCTCCATGACGAAACAGTATTCCTCCTAGTAAACCTTTATTTCAACGAGTCAGACTTTGAAGCTGTGATTCGCTTGGAAGAGTTGTTAGAAGAAGAACATCTCTTGGCACAGTGGTTATTTGCCCAAGCTCATAAAGAGCTGGAAAATGATGCACAAGCAGAGGCGCTCTATACAGAGCTCTTGTCGACTGCCTTGACTGATAATCCAGATTTCTTGAAGGATTATGTTGATTTCCTTTTGCAAATCGGACAAAATGAGAAGGCGCAAACCTATATTAAACAATATCTGGAATTCGTGCCAGAAGATGAAGAAATGAGAGGACTGTTGTTCGAGTAATCGAGCAATGGTTTTTTTATTGAAGTAAGATTACAAAGTCTGTAATATTTCATAGGAGAGGATGTAAGCGTTTTAGGTGCAGATATCTTGTGAAAGCAGACTACATATACATTCTTCAAGCGCGATTTTTGTAAATTAAAATGTTTTCTGCTAAAATTGATTGTGAAGATTGTGAATCTTAATTGAAATGGAGAAGAAATGACTGATAAAAAATTCGGCTCAGACTTAGTTGTAGATAGTTTAATTAACCATAATGTAAAATATGTTTTTGGTATACCCGGTGCCAAAATTGACCGCGTATTCGACCGCTTGGAGCATGATCCAAAAGCGCCAGAATTAATCATTACTCACCATGAGCAAGGTGCTGCTTTTATGGCCCAAGCTGTGGGACGTATCACTGGTGAACCTGGTGTTGTTTTGGTTACTTCTGGACCTGGTGTATCAAACTTGGCAACGCCACTTTTGACAGCAACATCTGAAGGAGATGCGATCCTTGCTATTGGTGGACAAGTAAAACGCGCTGATCGTTTGAAACGTGCACACCAATCTATGGACAATGCTCAAATGATGGCGCCTGCTTCAAAATATTCACAAGAAATCTTGGATCCATCAACAATTTCTGAAACAGTAGCCAATGCTTACCGTATCGCTAAAGGCGGTCGTGCAGGTTCAAGTTTCTTATCTATCCCACAAGACGTGACGGATTCAGAAGTTTCAGTGAATGCCATTAAACCTTTGTCAGATCCTAAGATGGGTAATGCCTCAATTGATGACATCAACTATTTAGCGCAAGCGATTAAAAATGCTGTATTGCCTGTTATCCTTGTCGGTGCTGGTGGTTCAGATGAAAAAGTGGCCAAAGCTTTGCGTAACTTACTTTCACACGTCTCTATTCCAGTCGTTGAAACTTTCCAAGGTGCAGGTGTGATTTCGCGTGACCTTGAACATACATTCTTCGGTCGTATCGGTCTTTTCCGTAACCAACCGGGAGATATGTTGCTCAAACGTTCAGACTTAGTCATTGCTGTTGGTTATGACCCAATCGAGTATGAAGCACGCAACTGGAATGCTGAAATTGATAGCCGTATCGTTGTTATTGACAATGCCATTGCTGAGATTGATACTTATTACCAACCAGAACGTGAATTAATTGGTGATATCGCTCAAACATTGGAAAATCTTTTGCCAGCAGTCCGTGGTTACAACTTGCCAGAGGGTTCAGTTGAATACCTTAAAGGTCTGCGTGACGTGATTAACCAACACGAATTTGATGTTGAAGCAGCTGAAGAAGGACGTTTGCACCCACTCGACTTGGTAAGTACTTTCCAAGAAGTTGTTAAAGATGATGAAACTGTGACTGTCGACGTTGGCTCACTCTATATCTGGATGGCACGTTACTTCCGTTCTTATGAACCACGTCACTTGCTCTTCTCAAATGGTATGCAAACACTCGGTGTAGCTTTGCCTTGGGGAATTACAGCCGGTTTGCTCCGCCCAGGACACAAAGTTTATTCTCACTCTGGTGATGGTGGTTTCCTCTTCACCGGTCAAGAACTTGAAGTTGCCGTTCGCCTTAACTTACCATTGATCCACATTATCTGGAACGATGGTCACTATGACATGGTTAAATTCCAAGAAGAGAAAAAATACGGCCGTGCAGCAGGTGTAAACTTCGGAAGTGTCGATTATGTGAAATACGCTGAAGCTATGGGTGCCAAAGGCTATCGTGTCCACAGCGCAGAAGAACTCAAAGAACTCTTAGAATCAATCCCTGACAGCACAGGACCAGTAGTTATTGATGTTCCTATCGATTATTCAGACAATATTAAATTAGCGGATACGCTTTTGCCTGAGGAGTTTTATTGATAACATTGAATAAAGAATAAAAATAAGTAAAAAACTTGATAAGGTCAGTATTATCAAGTTTTTTTCTTCCTTATAGTTCTCTATTGTAAATTATAGTATATAATAAAGGTACATATTAAAACGAGTACGATAAGGAGTAATTCATGCACTACGACATTATCAACGCTTTCACTGGCAATAAAAGTTTAGGAAATCCTGCGGCAGTCTGTATCTTAACCCAACGACTCCCAAAAGAGCAGCTCCAACAGATTGCTTCTAAAATTGCCTTGCCTGAAACCTCCTTTATCTATAAAAATGTAGAAAATGAATGGGAAATCCAGTGGTTCAGCCCTAAAAGGGAAGTTTTATTGTGTGGACATGGTATGATTGCGGCCGCATTTGTCATCAAGCAGAAGTTAGAAAAAGAGTGCGAGGTTTTGAGCTTTAAATCCAAATCTGGGAAATTAACTGTCGCCATGCATAATGATCAATTTATCTTAAACTTTTCACGTCAACAGCTTTTTCCAAAGGAAATCACTGAAGAAATGAAAGCAGCATTCTCAGGGACAACCATTCAAGAAGCTTACACTACCCAAGAAAAAGATCATCTTGTACTTGTGTTAGATTCAGAATCAGCAGTAAAGGATGCAAAACCACAGATCGCTATCATTAAATCATTAGCTTCTCATGCAGTCACAATCACAGCAAAAGGAGCAGATATTGATTTTGTATCGAGATATTTTGCACCTCATGGTGGTGTAGATGAGGACCCAGTGACAGGTTCGTCACATACACGCTTGGCACCATTATGGGGAGAGAAGCTAGAGAAAACAAAACTTATCGCTAGACAACTCTCTAATCGTGGTGGGATGATTGCTTGCGAAATTGAGGGAGAAAGAGTTAAAATCTCTGGTCAGGCAGTTCTTGAAAAAGAAAATATCGTCATTCCCAACTATGATATGTAAGAATAGAAAAAAGTGCTTGGAACAACTATCCAGCACTTTTTAGTATAATTTTCTTGAATTTTAAGG
>NZ_KQ968939.1:445747-455570 GCF_001578715.1 Lactococcus sp. DD01
ACTGTTAGCGTATTTAGTCCACTCTTTTGCATTGCCGACATAGAGAGGAATATTTCCGTTGAAATAGTCCCAAACATAAGCTGTACATTGGCCTGCAGGATAGGGATTTTGTTTATTTGTCTGGGAAGTAACATTATAGAAACGTTGGAGGAAAGCTGCCATCTCACCACGTGTCACATATGCATCAGGTCTAAAAGTTGTTGGTGTATAACCCGTAGTGATACCTTTTGAACTCAACCAGCCAATGTCATTGGCAAACATATGATTTTTGGAATCTACGAACTTCGTGTTATATTTTCCTGAGGTAGGAGCATTTCCTGAAACTTTTGCCATTCTATGTAGAAAGGCAGCCATTTGCCCTCGCGTCACGTTACCGTTCGGATTGTAGTGGGGCGCAGTTCCGTTGGATACAGTTGTCGCTGTCAGCCAGAGAATCTGGTTTTTATACTGGTTGACATCTGTATAGACATTGAAAGGTGCTTTATAACTTGGAGTTCCCGCGAGACGATGAAGAAAGACAGCCATTTCACCACGTGTCACGTAACCATCTGGATTATATGTCGTTGGTGTATAACCTGTGGTAATTCCTCGACTATAGATCCAGCTAATGTAATTTTTATATAAAGATTGTGAAACGTCTTTAAAAGGATTGCCTGAATGCTTGATAGGTAATTTTTCTAAGCTTACTGGCACCTTTGGTAGTGTACCACTATTAAGAGGTTGCTGATAAGTTACAGCACTTCGAGCTTGTACCACAGGATGCTCGGTCGTACTTGCTACTTCCGCCGTTTCAGCACTTGTATCTTGTTCCTTTATCGTTACTTCATTACTTGAGCTTGAGCTGCTTTTATCTAACACACTACTTTCAGTGCTTTTGTTTTCAGTTGAAGTTTCAGAAGTACTTGCAGAAGTTGAAGTGCTACTTTCCTCGATGCTTGAAGCTATTGGCTCATTTTTTTCCTTGTTTACGGCTGTGAGTTCACTCGCACTTACCATTATTCCTTGCGTCGACGACAGAAAAACTGCGCTCAGCATTAAAACCTTTTGATATTTTTTCACTATAAAATATCTCCTCCTTATTTACCATGTCTCTTATAATCATTATTTGTTTGCTTTTTTAGCATATTATAATCATAACATATGATTTAGTTTTTTTTAAGGAATTTTGAATTAAAATAAATATTGTAAGCAGAATTAAAGCATTCTCTTCATAAGAATGATAGAATAAGAATGGAATTGATGGCAAAGTAAATAAACAGAAATCGAGAGTCATGAGGCATCTGTCTTCACTTACAATAATGGCTTTCGATAAACTATATATTTTAATTTATTTTTCCCCAATGCAATTTTAAATAATGTTTAGAAGTCCTTTCTTTGAGGGCTTTTAGTTTGAATAAAAATATTTTAAAAAGGAAAAACTCAATGAAAAAATTCAAAAAAATAGTCCTCTGGGTCGTAAGTATTTTACTCGTCCTTCTGGCCGCAGCATTTATCTACATCAAGTCCAGTACCTATCATCCAACTCCTCAAGCGTCAAACATTGCAAGCCAAGCCGAAAAGGCAGATAATGCTTTGGTCTTTAAAGGCAATCCAGATAAACCCAGTATCATCTTTTATCAAGGCGCTTTGGTGGACAATGTAAGCTATAGTATTTGGGCCGGTAAAGTAGCAGAAGCTGGATATTCTGTTTACCTTCTCAAAGAGCCTCTGAATCTTGCCATTTTTAATCCCAATCTGGCTGAGAAAGTAATCAAGGATGAACATCTCTCCCAATATATCGTTGGCGGTCATTCTCTAGGTGGAGTTATGGCCAGTCGCTTTGCAGCAGGTCATCAAGATAATTCAGCTTTAGAAGGTGTCTTTTTCCTTGCAAGTTATCCTGATCAAAAAGGAAGCTTGAAAGATTTCAAGGGGAAAGTTTTATCTATCGTAGGCACGAAAGATGGCGTGCTTAACCAGTCTTCATATGATAAGGCCAAAACCTATCTGCCACAACAAACGATAAATGTAGCATTGGAGGGCGGTAATCATGCCGGTTTTGGTAGCTATGGTGCCCAAAAAGGCGACAACCAAGCAGACATCTCAAATGAAAAACAACAAGAAGAAATTGCGGCAGAACTCATCAAGTGGCTCAAAACTTCCGAAAAGTAAAAGAACTCTTTGATAAGAGTTCTTTTCTTTTTGTTTATTCAACCGCAGCAAATGGTCCGAAGAGCATATTATTATTTTGGACATTGACATCGATAACATTGTAGAAAGCATTTGGTGTATCAGCAACATCCCAAACAGCGAGGATAATATGGTAACCTGAGCGATTACTTGGGACAGTGATAGAGTGTGTCAAGTTGTTAGAAGCATTAGAGCCATCATGATTGACAGTACCAATGAGCTCTAACTCTGAACGTTTGAGTGGCGCATTTTGATCCCAACCAGTTTTGGTCATGTAATAGTGCCATTTGGTTGTTTTGTGTGGTGCTGTATATTTCCACGTGAACTGATTTACACCAGTGTTTATTGTTGTTTTTTTCCAACGGTCGCTTGTTTGATTATCAAGGACAAAGTCAGCGATTTGTCCTAGACCACCATTAGCTGAAGCGATGCGTCCATCTACAGGTCCGCTTTCAGGGAAACCTTTGGGAGCTTCAAGTGATTGAGGATTTGTGATGACATTTCCATAGAGATTATAAGCTGTTGTCCAGCCATATTTTTCATAATCAAGCTTTCCTTGATAACCACGTGCTGGAGGACTCTCAACGTAACCGTGAGCTAAGACCATTTTAGTATTGAAAGCCAATGAAGCACCCAATACTCCTAAAGTGATTAAAAACCCAATAAACATTTTTTTCATAACTTTGCTCCTTTCTGCTTGTTAAAGCATATCATATTTCTTTCCAAGGTCCGTAAGGGCCTGACAAGTCAGGTTGGTCACCCTTGGTCCACCATTTTGCTTCATATTCTTTTCCATTGTAGTAGACGCGGTCACCCGTCCAATATTCTTTATCCTTGCTCCATGTATTTTCAGGAGTTACTGTGCCACCTGTAGTGCTAAAAGTCGTACTTGCACTGTCAGAACGAATGCCAGCATTATTGATTGCGACAACTTCAACGGTATAAGTTGTTGCCGCTTTAAGACCTGAGATAGCTTGTAATCCATCTTTACTTGTATAAGTTTTTCCCCCAACTTTAATCTCGTAATTGGCTATCCCAGATGTATCTGTTGATTTTGTTTGAATTGTAGCACTGGTTTCTGTAAGATCAGAAACGGTGATTATTGGAAGTGTTGGTTTTGTTTCATTTCCGCCTCCAGCATCTCCAAAAAGCATAGGTGCATAGGTGTTGACGAAGGAATTGTTGTAATTTAAGCCTGTCGCGCTCTTACCTGCATCCCAATTGACGGACCAGGTCATTAAGCCTTTGATTTCATTTCCAGAAGCTTTTAGGCGTTTTAAGGCATTTTCGACATCTTTAGGATTTTTAACGTAACCTGTTGCTGCCGCATCCTCATTTGCAGGCAAGCCAATCACAAACTTGTCTGCTGGAATTTTGATGAAATTATCAGTTCCTGTGACAAGGCGATGTGTCAAACCATAGAGGAAAGCTTCTTTTTGCTCATCGTTAGATTGGGAAATCCACATGTTTAAGTCAGAATCCCAAAAACCATCACCGCCTTGATTGTAATACTGAGGATTAATATAATCGTAATCACCTTATAAACCATTGATATAAGGCGCATACTTCCCTGTAGTTGTAAGATAAGGAAATTCTGGGGCCATCGTAATCATAAAGTTCTTACCTTGTTGACGATAATGAGCTTTGACTTTCCGTAAAGCTGATGGCATGACAATATTATTGTCAGCTGCATCAATGGCAGATTGCTCTAAATCAATATCCAAGCCGTCAAAGCCATAAGTATCTACAAGACGGATAACCTCATTCACAAAGTCATCCTCTTGCGCTTTAGTAAGTGCGATATGAGCGTCTGCACCTCCTAATGCAATTAATACAGATTTGCCTTCTGCGTTGAGTTTTGCAACCTCAGCTCTGAATTCAGCATCGGTCTTATTATAAGGTTTAAATGTGGGAAGAGTACTTCCTTGAGGTGTTTTCATGAAAGATACGTTAATAACATTGTATCCGTCTTGTGTCTGTGAAAGGTCAAAATCAGCAGAGGTTCCGTATTTATAACCATCTTTACCTGTTGATTTCCAATTGTGCCAATAACCGACTAAAACCTTATCGGTGGGATTGACCATTTCATCGGCAGCATCTGCTTGAGCATGCGCGCCTGTAAAACCAAGTGTAGCCAAGGCTAATGTCGCTATAGCTATTTTTATGTGACGTGTGTTTCCATTTTTGACCATAGTTCCTCCTGTTGGTGGTAAGACTATGTCCGGACTAATCATGTAAGCGCTATAATTATTATAACAATTTTTAATTTTCGATTCAATTAAAAAGGGAATTTTAAAAAATAAAAATAGGGTAAAGCCAAAGTAAAATCTTTATCAAAGAGTATAGACAAAGCTTTCTAGGCAACCCAACATGGGCAAAATTTACAATCGAATAACTGCCTTTAAAATAGGGGATATGTTAAAATTAAGAAAATACTAAAGAAAACGGATAACTTAGAAAAAGAGGAGGAGCATTATGAAACATTCTAGTAAACTAAAACCGATATTACTTGTTGGGTTGTTTATCATTGTGGTAGAAGCAATTGGGAGTTTATCAGGAATATTAGCTGGTGATATCAAATCAATTTATAACAACTTACAACTTCCGCCATTGGCGCCACCAGATTATCTGTTTGGTATTGTTTGGCCAATTCTCTATGCCTTGATTGCTGTAGCAGGTTTTATAGTTTTTCAAAATTTAAAATTAAGAAAGAGTGAAGCCCAGCCAGCTCTCTTGCTTTATGTCACCCAGTTATTCCTCAACTTTATCTGGAGCATTATCTTTTTCAAGGGTTATTTCTGGTTTGGAGTACTTGTTATCCTTGTTCTTGATATTGTGGTCTATCTTTGTATTAAGAAATTTTTCAAAATCAACCAATGGTCAGGAATCCTACTCTTGCCATACTTTGTCTGGATACTCTTTGCGACTTATTTGAGTTTTGCTGTCGCTGTTTTGAATTAGATAGCGATAAAATAAAAAAAGAAACGGGATTTGATACTCGTTTCTTTTTATTTGAAATTCATATACAGAGTAGAAAATTCTATTCTTCATAGGTCAACTAACATTTTAAACCTTTCTTGGTGAAATTGAGCGACCTCAAGTTGAGCAGCAAGCAACAGTATTTCCATCGCTTTTTTTATCTGTTCTTTTCCTTCAAGTTTATTTTCAAAATTATATACCCACAACCCTTTTACCGCCATAAATAAATTTCTTAAGAGCATAGATTGAGCTCTTCAACTCTTTTTATAAAATAGTAAGCTTCGTCTTTAAGTCCGTAATTTGAAAGGACAGTAATAACTTCTAGTATCACGTGAGACAGATGACGGTGATAAATTTCAGAATTAGACATCCCTTTTCCATATTGTTTTAACCTCTTCATAATGTTTAAAATATCTTGAGGCGCCAGTTGGTGCATGATGATGTAAAAAATAGAAAGTTCTTTTATACCAAATGCTTTGGTTTCGTATAAGAAATTGACAATTTCATTTTTTTCTTCTAAAGTTCCCTTTTTCAGTATGAATTTTATGGTTAGGCAAAGATTTCTTTGCTTTGTTTGTTTACAAGTAATGTAAAGGTCTTTCAATTTTGGGGAATCATTGAATAGGATTGCTCTTTCTAATTCTTGCAATATATATATGGGATCAGTAGGAGAGTAGAAATTTAAATGGCTATCAAAATCAGATAAACTACAGCCCATGAGTTGTAAGGCTAAATCAATTTTTTCCAAACTAATCATGGTCAAACCACGTTCGAAATCAGACAAGGTCGAACTTGCTAAACCTACTTCGGAAAAATCAGCTAAAGTAAATTTATTTTGTTTTCTCATATTTTTAAAAGCTATCCCATATTTTTGATAGACCATATAAATTACTCCTACTAAAATTTAATATCAAACTTTATTATAATATAAAATTAGAAAATATGGATTTATTAATCCGAAATACCGGATATAAAAAATTTGAACGTCATTTATCGTTATAATCTATTAGTGATTTAAATCACTTCTAACAAAACAAATAGAATAAAAATTCTTAAAGATAGAATTAGAGGATAAAGACATCATACAAGTATATTATAAAAGGGGCTGTAATTCTTCGCGTCAAACACTTAAGTGGTTTAAAGATCACAGCATAACAATAAGCAAAGCTCCTATTGCAAAAATTTCAAAAGAAGATATAGTAAAGACATTATCAATGACAGATAAAGGTTTAGAAGATATTGTTAAACACCCAACGCGAAGTAAATCTGAGATAAGAAAAGGTATACTTCATTTATATAAATTGTCATTTAATGAAGGACTTGAGTATTTAAAACATAATACAAACCTCCTTCAAACACCGATTGTTTTAGATGATAATAAGCTTTTAGTTGGATATAACAGTGAAGAAATCAGGAAATATCTTCCGCAAAAGTACAGAAGGTATCATTAAGAAAAGTGTCAGTAAACCTGAGAATGTATCAGCCACTTTAAGATAAAATTGGAATAATAAAAGAAAATGACAAACAATAAGGCAAGAAAAAGTATCAATAACTTATGCTTTTTTAGACAAAAAATATGTAATATGAATGGTTCAATCCAAGAAGAATACGAGCTGCTATTGAGGGAAGAAGTTTCAGGGAAATATGTGTTTCCAGAACAACTCTTTGCTGAATTAATGTCAGATCGAGAATTACATATGCTCTATATAGAAAAAATCAGTAAAATTTTGAATGATTTATTGAAAAAAGAGAAGACGATCTACTCTTTAAATATTGACTATCAAGAATTGTATTATTCTGAAACGATTGCATTTCTTGAAAGTTTCAATTATAAAGAAAAGCTGAAAATAGAGCTGACAGAACGGATTCCTCTTTATAGAAATAACCACTATTCAGAAATTGTTCCACGTGAGATAATAAAATCAATCAAGCAGATGGGCTATGATATTGCCTTAGATGACTTTTTATTGGGTGTTAATTCATTTAGGAGCTTAATTGACTTGCATCCCTACATATCACGCATAAAATTATCAACCTTGGAGTTTAAAAATATTCTTGAATCAGAACAACTTTCCAACTATTTATTAGCAATAGATTCGATTATCACATCATTTGATAAAGAAATAGTTATTGAAGGCGTGGAAGAAGAAGCGCTTCTGAAAACTTTTCCTCAAGAGTGGAAACAGCAAAGTTACTATTACAGTATTCCACATCAGTTTTATTGAGAGGACTAGTTTATGATTTATGTCAATGATATTCAAGATATATTTGGGAGTAATTTTATTGTAAAAATGTTTTTAATTCCTGGAATTTTAGGAATGATTTATATTTTTAAATATTTAATTCGCCACTATAAATTAAATAAGAATAGTTTTTTTACCTATATTTTATATTCCACGAATTTCACATTTCTAATTATTGTTTTAAAATTATTATTTACCCAAATCGATAAAAACTCACCAGAAGGCGGCCTACTAAGTGATACTTCATTAATTTTTGTTGTTGTGGCTATCGATTACTTTATTGTATCCTACTATAAATACGTAGAATATGCAGTCATACCGTTATTTTTACTCTTTTATGCCTTGTATACTTACACTTATGGATTTGACATACGCTCAACTGTGCTTGTCTTATTGGCACTCTTTTTATTTTGGACGAGTTTATACATCATTTCCAAGTACCGATTGCTTGTAACAAAAAAAAGTTACTTCTATTTATTCGCGAGCTTTCCCATCACTCTATCTGTCATGCTCATATCTAGTTCCAGATTTCAATTTAGTTTAGGTTATTCTGTAGGTATATTTTTAAAAATATGCATTATGCTATTTATTGCTGAAAAAGTATTAGCTATTTTAAAGTTGATCGTTCAAGAATATTCTGAATTGAGGAAGTACTCCTACATGGATACTCTTACGAATACTTATAATAGGAGAAAATTTGAGGGAACTTTACAAGAAATCATTGAAAGTCAGTATATGTCAGTTTTTACTGTAGTACTTTTTGATGTGGACGCCTTTAAGCATATAAATGATACTTATGGTCATGCTGCTGGTGATCATACATTAAAAGAGATTTGTGAACTTGTTAGGATTAAGTTAAAAAAAGAAAATACATCTGGTCAGTTATTCCGTTATGGAGGAGATGAGTTTTTCATCATATTTAGAAATAATCTAGAAGAAGAAGTCAAGGAGATTATGGAAGACATTGTTGATATGGTCTCAACTTATGATTTCGAGTATGAAAAAAATAGCTTCAAGGCTTCAATATCTGTAGGAGCAGTTGAAGTAGTTGGCGCACAAGAGCAGCAAGAAATTATCAATGATGTTGATAAGAAACTTTATATTGCAAAGTCTAAAGGTAAAAATCAGGTCGTATATTGACAAGTAATACATCCCCTACACCTATACTCACCAAAATCACCAAGAAGATGTTAAAATAATATTGTACAAATAAATTTACTCATATTAAGTGAAAAATATCATAAATTTTAACTGGTCGAAGATTTAACGAAACAAGGCGATTGTGTAAGCATTGGCAATGGCCTTTTTATATGTCAACCAAAGTTAAATCTTACTTTTTGTGAAATAAGAAGTATTGATATTGGTGCTTAAAAGTAGAGGTTTGTGTACGTGCCATTTTTGGTAAATTATTTAATTTTTCTATTCTTGGAGGATTTATGAAAGAATACATGCAGAAGATGGGCCGATCGCTCATGCTTCCGGTTGCAACTTTACCTGTTGCAGCTTTATTTACGGGGATTGGATATTGGATTGATCCTACAGGCTGGGGCGCCAATAATGTATTGGCAGCCTTTATGATTCAAGCCGGGCAAACAATTCTGAATAACTTAGGATTACTCTTTGCTGTTGGACTGGCCTTTGGAATGTCCAAGGACAAAGATGGCTCCGCAGCACTGGCTGGCGTAGTATCTTTCCTTGTGCCTATGACTTTACTCAATCCTGATTCTGTGGCTCTCTTGCAAAGAATTGATGTCGAAAAAGTGAATACTGCATTCACTAAGATTAACAACGGGAACGTTTTTATAGGGATTTTAGCTGGTCTAATCGCAGCAGCAGTTTATAATAAGTTCAGTAATACGAAACTGCCGATGGCCTTGTCTTTCTTTATTGGTGACGGTGTCAATGACTCACCTGCGCTTGCTACAAGTAATCTCGGCATTGCGATTGGAGGCGGAACATCTGTCGCTATCAATACAGCAGATGTTGTCCTGGTCAACTCACATCCGAGTGATGTTTTAGCACTGATTGAGATAGCTAAACGCTCTAATCGTAAGATGAAACAAAACCTTTGGTTTGGAGCGGGTTATAATATCATTGCTATTCCTGTTGCTGCCGGCATTCTTTACCCAACCTTTGGTATCTCTATTGATCCATTGGCTGCTGCAGTATTGATGAGTATCTCAACAGTAATTGTCTCAATCAATGCGATGGGACTAAAATATGAAAGACCACAAGAAAAATAAAAAACTCCTATTTAGGAGTTTTTTTAGATTTGGTAAGAATACATCCGTAACACCTCGTCTTCATCTTCCGCTTGAACAAAGCCAATAAATTCCCAACCGTAGCGTTCATAAAGATGAGTATGGTCAGTGACAAGATAGACCCTATGAATCCCTTGCATCTTCATATCATCGCAAGCTTCTTGGAGTAAC
>NZ_KQ968939.1:456053-474621 GCF_001578715.1 Lactococcus sp. DD01
GCGGAATGGTTTCTGAACCTTGGAGGCAAGTCGCCATGCTTTCTTGATAGGCAGAAAGTGGAATTTCCCATTTCTGGTGAAACCAGTTTGCAGCTTGTTCAAGCTTTTCCTTATGTTCCCGGAGTTTTATGATTTGCATGCAGTTCTTTACCCTTCAGTTTAACTTTAACTTATTTTATCATATCTTTTGAAATTATTGCCTCATACTTGTCAGCGGATGTTTTATATATTATTATATGTCGTATAGTATCATATTATACAACATATAATATGCTATGAAGGAAAAGGAAAGGACAATTATGGATATTCAAATTCCAACCTTACTTCTAGACGGGACAGTACTTTCTTTGTTGAATAAGAAAGATATGTATGGCTATGCGTTGACAAAAACAGTACAAGCCCAACTTCCGATTAGTGAATCAACCATGTATCCTGTCTTACGTCGTTTAAAAAAGCATGAGCTTTTAGAAAATTATGACGAGCCTTATGAAGGTCGCATGAGACGTTATTATCGGATAACAGAGAATGGACGCCAAGAGCTTCAAAAAATAACTGCTGACTGGCAGCAATTCCGTAATGCTATGGATAAACTTTTAGGAGAAGGAGAACTCGAAAACGATGAATAGTTATTTAGAGGCTGTACAGGCCCATCTGACAGATCTACCTCAAGAAGAAAGGAGAGACTTAGTCGCTTATTATCAAGAATACTTTATTGAGTCAGGAATGACACTTGAGGATATAACAGCACAGTATGGAACACCAAAACAATTTGCTACCAAGCTCAAACTCAGTTATTTCTTAGACCAAGATGATCACGCGCAAGAAGAAGAAAAAAGTATACCCGCTAAATCACGCTTTCAGCTGGTCTGGCTTATTATACTTGGCCTTTTTGCCTCTCCGCTTTTGGTACCCTTGGCACTTGCCGTTCTTTTGCTTATTCTAGCATTATTAATGGTGCTATTGGCTCTCCTCTTTAGCCTGTACATGCTTGATGTATCACTTGTGTTTGGTGGATTATTCTCCTTCATTTCTGGACTTGGTGTAATTTTCAGCAGTCCAATGACAACACTTGTCTTTAGCGGACTTGGTCTTTTACTTTTTGGGTTGGGAATCCTTATCAGTCCTTTTATTCTTTTCCTCACAAAATGGCTGTGCCTTCGTTTTCTTGGAATGATTAAATGGTTGGGGCGTAAGTTAACTCAAAGAACCCAACGCGATCAGAAAGGAGCAGTCTTGTGAAAAATAAAAGAACGATAGTTGCCGCACTGACTATGATTATTTCTGGAATTATTCTTTTAGGTATTGGCTTAGCTGCTGGAGGTAAAACGAGTCTTGTCTGGAAAGACGGCCGTCCTCAAATCTCTCATCTTATTTCTACAGAACAGACTTTTGCTACAGATAAAGTAAAAAATATGATTATCAACAGTAAAGATGCGGATTTAGAAATTATCTCTGGCTCAAGTCTGAAAGTTGAGAGCCACTTGCTTGATCAGAATCCTGAGATTAACCTTCAAGGTAAAACTTTGAATGTTGAGGCGAGAAAAAGCACCTTTGACTTCAATTTAGGGCTTAATTTTGGTAAAATGGGTCAGGAAAAAATAATTGTAACTGTACCAGAAAATATGAATTTTGAGAAAATCATTATTGATGGTACATCCGGACAAAAAACTTTGCGAGATTTGAAAGCAGAGAGTCTCAAAATTAATCTTCGAGACGGTGGCCTTTCCTTAGAAAGGGTTAAAGGAAGCCAACTCACGATGAATATTAGTGATGCTGCGTGGCAATTGCGTGATTTGAATTTGTCGGGACATTTGAAAGTAACTTCTAATGATGGGGATTCTGTTTTAGAACGTGTGACAGCAGAAAGTATGGATTTTGCTTCAAATGATGGTGCAACTATTTTTGAAAATCTTCATCTGAAAGAACGTAGCAAAATTGTTAAAAAAGATGCCCAATTGAAAATGATAAACAGTCAATTGTCGGGTATAAATGCAGAGGCAGAAGAACTTTATGTAAATCATGTCAAAAAAGAATTTCCTTATCAGACGGGAAATCAAGAGACAGCTTTGACAGTCAAAGTTACAGATGGCAGTTTCTACCTCATTAATGAATAGGACATAAGGAAAAATGGATTTAAATTTTATTGAACTTTTGAAAATTATTTTTCTCGGCATCGTCGAGGGAATTACAGAATGGCTCCCCGTATCAAGCACAGGACATATGCTTTTAGTGGATGCCTTCATTCACACCAATATGACACAAGCTTTCAAAGATATGTTCTTTGTAGTCATCCAATTAGGTGCAATTATTGCAGTTATTGTGGAATTCTGGTCACAGATGAATCCTTTTGTTAATGTTGAAGGAAAAGGTGTACGGATCAAACGTTCTGTCTTTAACATGTGGGTTAAGGTTGTAGTGGCTTTCCTTCCGTCAGCTGTATTTGGCTTATTCTTAAATGATTTCTTAGAAGAAAATTTTGGGACACCATTGACAATTGCCATTATGCTGATTGTTTATGGTATCGCCTTTATCGTGATTGAACGTTGGAATAAAACACGTGTACCAAAAATCAATACAATGAAAGAAATTACCTATCAAACTGCACTAATCATCGGGATGTTCCAAGTCCTCTCAATGATTCCAGGGACATCACGATCAGGCGCAACAATTGTGGGTGCCTTGCTTATCGGTGTGTCACGTGTTGTTGCTGCCGAGTTTACTTTCTTCCTCGCAGTACCCACTATGCTTGGCGCCTCTGCCTTCAAACTCTTGAAATTTGGCCTTCACTTTAGTCTCTCAGAAGTGATTGCCCTTATCGTTGGAATGGTTGTCGCTTATGTTGTATCTATCTTCGTTATTAAATTCTTGATGAGCTACATCAAACGCCGTGACTTCCAAATCTTTGGTTGGTACCGTATTGCGCTGGGGATTATCGTTATCCTCTTCATCCTCGTGGGTGTAATTTAAAACACAGATCAGAAAAACCTACCCTGCTTAAGGCCATGTACCTTAAGCAGGGTAGGTTTTTATTTTGGATTTTTTTAAAGCCTAAATACAAACAAAAAGCTCAATTTTTACTTCACTTGTATCTTGGAAATGATTTGAGCAGCTTCGTGATCAAATGAAATAGGTATTTCTAGTGTCTGCATGCTGTCTAGTAATTTTTGCGATTTCTCCTTAACCCCATGAAGGATTTTTAAGGTATCTTTCATCTTGATAATGATTTGGATCTTTATAAAAATTTATTGAACCGTCATGATTAGAACTATAGGTAATAATAGTTGTTCCGGCCATCGTATTATCTTTGCTAAAGGATAAAGTAACAGTTTCTTGAGGAAGAACTACAGAGCCTTCAAAAGGAAAAATCTGATGATTTTGTTCATTTTTAGTAACATCGATAGATACAGGTTGATAATCCCTTTTATAATAATGAATTATTGCTTCTGTTACGCGCGCATATTCAATTTGTTCAGCGCTATAACCTTCAAATAAAGATGAAGAAGTTTGTTCAGTTTCCTTTTCTTCAGATGTAGGAGTTGATGTAGGGATACTTTCCAAAGCACTTGATGCTTGGGTTTCTGTTGTCTTTACGGTGCTCTTATTAGTACTTGAAACTGGAATATTTTTTGTTTCAGTATTTTCTTTTTTTGCATCTTTACATCCACTAAGTACAAAAACTCCTATTAATGCTATCGATAATAGTATGGTCTTCTTCATAATTCCTCCAATATAGTTTTTACATCCGTTATATTTTAGTGTAACAAAATATTATAATTTTTAATATCATAAACCTTTTAAAAAATTAAGAAAAGAAAATCTCAGTTCAATTATTTGGTCAAGGCATCATAATTTGGTATATTAGTATTGTACCAAGCGGTAGGTAAAATGATTGGAGCGTGTAAAGTGTCAGAAGCAAAAGAAAAAATCATTGACAGCAGTAAAAAGCTTTTTTGTCAAAAAGGTTATGCCTCAACTTCTATCCGAGATATTCTCGAGGACTCGGGTACTGGAAAAGGACAACTCTATCATTATTTTTTATCAAAAAAAGAAATCTGTTTAGAAGTGATTCGTTCTCATAGTAATGACTGGGAAACACAATGTTTTGATCCCTTATTGCGCCAGATGGAGGACCCCAAACAAGCTTTGCTAGCAATGCTAAACTGGGAAATTCAGGTGCATGTGGATGAAACACAACATTATGGTTGTGCTGTAGGAAACTTAGTCGTTGAACTTGGTGCGAGTGAAGACAAAGATTTTCGTGAGTTGTTAGGACAGCTTATGGAGACTTGGACAGCATTGATTCAAGCTAGGATTGTGGAAATCACAGGTTGGACTCAAGCGCGTTCTAAAACGCAAGCTCAGCATATCATCTCAACGATACAAGGAAGTCTCCTATTACTGAAACTTACACAAGACTGGTCAGTTTTTGAAAACGGCTTGGATCAATTAGGAAAAGAAATTAAGGCACTTGCTTAAACCATAGGAGGAAAAAAGCATAAAAATTATATTTGACAAAACAGTAAGCGAAAAATTAGCGAAATTTGATAATGCAGATTTTGTATTAGATTTTGACCACGAGTTGAGTGAAAAGAACGAAGCTATTGACGCATGTGCGGGCGGTATCTCACGTTACCGTATCCTTGCTATTGACAAAGGTAAGTTGCCAGAGGCTTTTGATGCACATATGGATTCAGAATTTGGTCCTGTTTACTTCAAAAAATGGGGGGAAATGTTCTGGAGCGCCCAAGATTTACAAGCTAAAGTGGAAGGCAGTTACAACCTCATTGCTTTGAAGACAGACGGAGAATATTTGAGCCATAATCTTCTCATCGTTGACTATAGAGGCAAGCTTTAATATGGAGAGAAGGACATTTAAGAATTTAATTATTGGCTTTGGGAAGGCAGGGAAAACCCTTGCTAAATCATTGGCCAATAAAGCGGAAACAGTAGCAATCGTGGAACAATCTACGCGGATGTACGGGGGAACTTGTATTAATATTGGCTGTATTCCGTCTAAGTCGTTAATTGTAAATGGCCAAAAAGGTGAAGCTTTCACCGAGGCAGTCCTTCAAAAATTCAGCCTGGTCGAAAAGCTGAATAAAAAGAATTACCATATGATTGCAGATGAACCAAATGCAACTGTAATTGACGGGAAGGCGAGATTTCTATCAGATCATGAGGTCGAAATATCCGAAGAAGGAAAGCCCATAATGCTTGTTCAAGCTGAACGTATCTTTATCAATACGGGTGCGCGTGCTATTTTGCCCTCAATCCTTGGTATGTCGGAGAGTAAAAATCTTGTGACCTCGACAGGATTGATGGACTTACAAGAAAAACCTGAACACCTTCTGATTGTGGGTTCTGGTTATATCGGACTTGAATTTGCAGCCATGTTTCTGTCTTATGGATCAAAAGTAACGATTATTGACTCACACGATATGTTTTTGCCGCGTCAAGATAGAGATGTTGCGCAGCGCGTGAAGCAAGATTTAGAAGACGCTGGTGCTGTCTTCAAGCTCGGCTATGAAATAAATGGTGTTTTTGATCGTGATGAAGCAAGTATCCTCAATATTACAAAAGATGGTCAAGCAGAAGAAGTACAGGGAAACAAGACTCTTCTTGCTACAGGTCGTAAGCCCAATACTTCTGGATTAGGTTTAGAAAATACTTCAATCAAAGTTGGCGAGGCAGGACATATCTTAGTGAATGAAAAGCTTGAAACCTCTGCTCCAAATATTTGGGCTTTGGGTGATGTACATGGTGGACCACAATTTACCTATACTTCCTTGGATGATTTTCGTATCATTGAAAGTCAACTTTATGGCGACAAATCTCGAACATTAAGTAATCGAGGCGAGTTAGCAAGTAGTGTTTTTATCACACCAACTCTGTCTAATATAGGCTTAACAGAAACAATAGCTCAGGCTCAAGGTACCAAATATCGATTGTTCCGTTTAGAAGCTACATCTATTCCAAAATCTGCAGTACTTGGACAAAGTAAAGGGCTACTTAAAGCATTAGTAGACCCAGAAACACAAGAAATATTAGGTGCAACTCTTTATGCTGAAGAATCACATGAAGTGATAAATATTTTATCGCTTGCGATGAAAGCAAAAATACCTTACACCATGTTAAGAGATCATATCTACACTCATCCAACCATGAGTGAAGCTTTAAATGATCTTTTTGCTCCGGCAAATGAAGTGAAACTATAAGAAAAAAGCCCTTTTTTAAGGGTTTTTCTCTTAACATAAAAAAATTAAAAGTCGGATATAGGATTACCCAAAGTCAACAAAAGATAATCTGCATTATAATAAATAAACAATTAAAAAGAGGTGAAGTATGAGTGAGATGAAATTAAAAACAAAGATGATTCATGGAGGTATCAGTGAAGATGCTACCACAGGGGCCGTTTCTGTTCCTATCTATCAAGTGTCGACATATAAGCAAGATGGTCTGGGTCAACCCAAAGCTTATGAATATTCACGATCGGGAAATCCAACCCGTCATGCCTTAGAAATGCTCATTGCTGACCTAGAAGGCGGTGTGCAAGGCTTTGCTTTTGGCTCAGGTTTAGCTGGTATTCATGCCGTTCTTTCTATTTTTAAATCGGGGGACCACTTGATTCTTGGTAATGATGTTTATGGGGGAACTTTCCGCTTAATGGATAAAGTTATGTCTAATTTTGGTTTGGAATATGATTTGGTCGATTTGACAGATATTTCTGCTTTAAAAGATAAGATTAAAGATTCAACCAAGGCGATATATTTTGAAACACCTTCTAATCCTTTGATGACTGTTTTAGATATCCAAAAACTTGCAGATATTGCTAAGGAAAATAATCTACTGACAATCGTTGATAATACTTTTGCGACACCTTACTTCCAACGTCCTTTAAGTTTAGGTGCGGATATTGTTTTGCATTCCGGTACGAAGTACCTAGGTGGACATTCCGATGTTGTTTCCGGTCTTGTCACCACAGATAAAGAAGAATTAGCTGAGCGTATCGCCTTCATGCAAAATTCAATTGGTGGTGTTTTAGGTCCTCAAGACAGTTGGCTAGTTCAAAGAGGGATCAAAACTTTAGCACTTCGTATGGAAGCTCATGCCAAAAATGCTCAAAAAATTGCAGAGTTCCTTGATGCATCAGAGGAAGTAAGCAAAGTATATTACCCAGGTCTCCCGCAAGATCCAGGACATGAGATTGCTTCTCAACAAATGTCTGGCTTTGGAGGAATGCTTTCTTTCGAACTTAAGGATGAACATAAAGTAAAAGACTTTGTCGAAGCTCTAGAATACTTTACTTTAGCTGAATCACTCGGAGGTGTGGAAAGTCTGATTGAAGTACCTGCAGTGATGACACATGCTTCAATACCGAAAAAGATTCGTGAAGAAGCTGGCATTAAGGATGGACTGATTCGCCTATCTGCCGGTATCGAAGATATCCAAGATTTATTGGAAGACTTGAATCAAGCCTTTGCGAAAATTAACTCTTAAAACACCACTAGGTGTTTTTTATTATGTAAAAAAGAGGAAAAACTCTTTTTTTATAAGACACGGTATGCTATAATCAAGAAGAGAGTTTTCAAGAGAAAGTATATAATTTATGAATTATAATAAGTTGTTTACGCGTTTGAATGAAAAATTAGCAGAAAATGATATCCACTTAAGTTTACAGTGCGTAGGCGGTTTTGTCTTGGAGTATCATGGTCTAAAAGCTACAGAGGATATCGATGCCTTTTATGAATCAACTGCGAAAGTTGAGGAAATTATTGCTGAAATTGGGCAAGAATTTCATGTTGGAACGGCTAATGAACCTTGGTTAAGCCATTCTATCGGTCGCATCATGTCACTTTCTGATGAAGATAAAGTTTTAATCTTCAAGGCAAGTCATCTCGAAGTCTATTTGTCTTCCTTGCAGTCAGTTTTGATTGACAAAATTCAAGTGGGCAGAGCCAAGGATATTCCTGACATTGCTCAGATTATGAAGAAATTAAACATTGGACGTCCAGATACACTCCTTGACTTGCTCAACAGCTATTCAGAAGGGACTTCTGATCCTGCGGTTGTTTTAGAAGCTTACGGTCTCGCTTATGGCCAAGAAGCATTAAAAAATTATTTAAAAGAAAATCCCGAACTTTTGAGGCTATTATAAATGAATTGGAAAGAATATTTTGAAGCTGCGGCTCAAAAATCAAGAGGAAATGCGAGGCTCTGGCTCCGCTATTTAAATAAAGCTATCCAACGTGATCAAATCTATTTGACACATGACGATATTGAATATCTTCGACAGTCGGATCGCTTATCCTATTTTCAGCGCTTTTTCCTGACTTTAGCGGTTGAGGAAGGAAGCAAAGCTTGGGAAATGACTGTTTCTTTATCCGAACCCGCTCAGTTTTCACGCTTGAAAGCCGTCGCCCAAGAGTTAAAAAATTAATAAAATATAGAATAAGAATAAAAAATAAGAATTGCTGAAGCGGCAGTTCTTATTTTGACAAAAAGGAGCAAGAGATGATTCAACTCACGAAATTTAACCCCCCAACCCTTGAAGAAAACTTAAGACCAGTTGGACTGACAGATGATACAATGGCGCAGAGAAGGCAGAAATTACTTGATAAAATGACCCAAGATAATTTTGATTGCTTAATTATCTATGCGGACCTAGAACATGGAAGTAACTTTGAGTATCTTACAGGTTTTCTCCCGCGTTTTGAAGAAGCCCTGCTTGTACTTCATAAGGATAGCAAAGCTTATCTTGTTTTAGGTAATGAAAACCTAAATAAAGCAGATAAGGCAAGGTTAAAAGCAGAAGCTGTACATATGCCACATCTTTCTCTACCTAATCAGCCTATGAATACTCAAGAAACAGTTGAAGAAATCTTAAGCAAATGTGACCTAGAGCATACTCAAAAGATTGGTTTAGTAGGGTGGAAAAACTTTACCAGCACAAAAGAGGATAATTATCAGCTTTTCGATTTACCTCATTTCTTAGTTCACGCTGTCCAAAGTTTATGTCCAAAAGCCATACTAGAAAATGCTACTCGTTTGTTTATCGGGGAAAATGGTGTTCGCACAACAAATAATGCAAACGAATTTGCCCATTATGAACTTGGCGCTGCTTTGGCAGGACGCTGCATGTTAAATGCGATGAAGCAAATAGAGCTTGGAAAAAGTGAAATGGAAGTTGCAAGAGAATTATCAGACCTTGGACAAGCACATAATGTCGTTACAATAATGGCAACAGGCGAACGTTTTGTAAAGGCCAATATCTATCCAAGCGATAAAGTCATTAAAAAGGGAGACAAACTTTCCCTAACCACAGGGTATAAAGGAGGCCTCCAAAGCCGAGGAGGCTATGCGGTAAGTCAAGTTTCTGATCTTCCAGATGAAGAAAAAGATTATCTTTCGGTTGTTGCAAAACCTTATTTTAATGCCGTTAAAACTTGGCTGGAAACAATCAAGATTGGTATACAAGGGCAAGAGCTATATAACAAAATAGAAGAAGTTTTGCCACAAGAAAAATACGGTTGGACTCTAAATCCTGGTCATCTCTCAGCTGATGAAGAATGGATGAGCTCACCAGTTTATCCGCAGTCAACAGAAAGTATCGAGAGTGGCATGCTGTTCCAGATTGATATTATTCCATCTGTTCCTGGATACGGCGGTGTAAGTTGTGAGAGCGGTATCTTCCTGGCGGATGCGCAGTTAAGAAAAGAGATACAGGAAGAATATCCTGACATTTGGACGCGCGTGCAAAACAGAAGAGCTTATATTCAAAATGAATTAGGGATTGCACTCAGTGACGAAATTCTTCCAATGAGCAGTGCTACAGCCTATTTACGTCCTTTTATGTTGGATAAGACGTTAGCTTTGACTGCAAAATAAAAAGCCGAATTTGGCTTTTTTTATTAAATCGTAATAGTCGAGACTTTTTTCAATTAAAAAAACAATATATTATTTGATGAACATTTTAAAACTATGAAAGAATGTTATATTAGGCTGAACGGGATTACTTAGAGTCATAAACCTAAAGTGTAATAATTCAGAAGTGTTAAGCGCTTTATTTTCTTTCAAAAATTTGAACATATCTTTTGACTAACATTATTCATTTTGTGATAATTATTAAAGAAGCATAAAAAATAATAGAAAAATTGGAGAAAAAATCATGTCCTTAATCGGAAAAGAAGTTGAACATTTCGTCACTGAAGCATATCAAAACGGCAAGTTCTTGACAGTAAATTCAGATGATCTTAAAGGAAAATGGAATGTTATTGTCTTTTATCCTGCGGATTTCTCTTTTGTTTGTCCAACAGAATTGGAAGATTTACAAGAGCAATACAGTATTCTTAAAGACTTAGGCGTAGAGGTTTACTCATGTTCTACGGATACACATTTCGTCCATGCGGCTTGGCATGAGCACAGTGAAGCTATTGGTAAAGTAGAATACCCAATGTTGGCTGACCCATCACAAAAGATTTCTCGTATTTTTGATGTATTGGATGAAGAATCTGGTTTATCACAACGTGGTTCATTTATCATCGACCCAGATGGTATTGTACAAGCTGTCGAAATAACTGCAGATGGTATTGGTCGTGATGCAAGCCAATTAGTAGATAAAGTACGTGCAGCACAATATATCCGTAAAAATCCAGGCGAAGTTTGCCCAGCTAAATGGAAAGAAGATGCGGAAACTCTAACACCAGGTTTAGACTTAGTTGGTAAAATTTAATTTAATGAGGCGAAGTAGATTACTCGCCTTTTTAAGCTAAAAAGAATGGAAAGATAAAATGTTAGAAGAAAATCTTAAAGCACAACTCAAGCAATATTTAGAGCTTCTAGAAAATGATATCGCATTACGCGTTAAGGCAGATTCTGAAGATGCTAACGGTAAAAAAGTACGTGATTTTGTTAATGAAATTGCTGAAATGTCACCACGTATAAGTGTTGAAGAAGCTAAGTTAGTCAAAGCTCCTGGCTTTTCTGTTGTCCGCAAGGGAGAAATGAGAGGTATTGCTTTTGCTGGTATTCCTTTAGGTCATGAATTTAACTCGCTTGTTTTGGCGCTTTTACAAGTAAGTGGTCGCGCACCAAAGATTGAAGAAGACCTTAAAAAACGAATTCAAGATATCGATAAACCTTATCATTTTGAAACTTATGTAAGTTTGACTTGTCATAACTGTCCAGATGTTGTCCAAGCCTTGAATATCATGAGTGTTCTTAACGAAAATATTACGCATACGATGATTGAAGGCGGCATGTTCCAAAACGAAGTCAAATCTCGTGGTGTGATGGCTGTGCCAACAGTTTTTGTTAACGGTGAGGAATTTTCAAGTGGGCGCATGAGTCTTGAAGAAATATTAAATAAACTCGTGGGTCAAGCTGGAAGTGAAGAATTTGATGATAAAGATCCTTATGATGTTCTTGTTGTTGGCGGTGGTCCAGCAGGTGCGAGTGCGGCTATTTATGCAGCACGCAAAGGGATACGCACAGGTATTTTAGCAGAAAAATTCGGTGGTCAGCCATTAGAAACTCTAGGCATTGAAAACTTGATTGGGACGACTTATACTGAAGGACCAAAGTTAGCTGCCCAACTGGAAGAACATGTCAAAGCCTATCCAGCTGATATTATGAAAACACAAAAAGCAGTGAAATTAGAGAAAAACGACCTGTTTGAAGTGACTCTGGAAAATGGAGCTGTCCTACAGTCTAAAACGGTTGTATTATCAACAGGAGCACGTTGGCGTTCACTTGGTATTCCAGGTGAGGAAGAATTCAAAAATAAAGGAATTGCTTATTGTCCGCATTGTGATGGACCGATCTTTGCAGGTCAAAAAATTGCCGTAGTTGGGGGAGGAAACTCGGGGATTGAAGCAGCCATCGATTTAGCTGGTGTAGTTGAACATGTGACTGTTTTAGAATTTTTACCAGAGCTTAAAGCAGATAAAGTTTTACAAGAAAAACTCTATTCACTGGATAATGTTACGGTTCTGACCAATGTAGAAACGAAGGCTATTCATGGTACAGATAAAGTTGAAAGTCTAGATTATGTCGAGCGTGATACTCAAAAAGAAGTAAACCTCGAATTATCAGGTGTCTTTATTCTTATCGGTCTTGTGCCTAACACAGAGTGGCTTGAGGGAGTAGTAGAGCGTAACTCACGAGGCGAAATTATCGTTGATAAGCAAGGGGCTACTAATGTAGCTGGTGTATTTGCTGCAGGGGATTGTACAGATTCAGCTTATAAACAAATTGTGATTGCTATGGGAAGTGGTGCAACAGCTTCTCTGGGTGCTTTTGACTATCTCATTCGTCATTAAAAATAAAACCATCTTGAAACATTTCGAGGTGGTTTTATTATCTTTTGAGTTTGTGCTAAGTTTCACGTACTAAAATTGTAGCATTCGTAAAATGTTTTTGCTATAATATTAAAGTAAAAATTGTTTACAAATGTAAATTAAACAAAATCTTGGAGGATTTATTAATGACTAAATTACTTGTTGTAAAAGGACATCCCTTGACAGCTGAAGACAGCTTCTCAATTAAAGGCTTGGATACTTTCGTATCAGCCTATAAGACTGCAAATGCAGATGATGAAGTAGAAGTACTCGATGTTTTCTCTGCTGACATTCCTGAAATTGATCAAGACATGGCTTCTGCCTTTATTGCAATGCAAAATGGTGTAGACTTCACTGCCTTGTCTGAATCACAACAAGATAAAGTTGCACGTTTTGGTGCCTTTACAGAACAGTTCCTTTCAGCAGATAAGGTAGTCATTGCGAGCCCATTGTGGAACCTTATGATTCCTGCTAGCCTTAAAAAATGGATTGATACAGTCAATGTTGCTGGTAAAACTTTCCGTTACACAGCAGAAGGACCAAAAGGTTTGGCAACAGATAAGAAAGTTATGCACTTGCAAGCAAGCGGTGGTATGTACAATGGTCAAGATACAGGTAGCCAATACATGAAGACTATCTTTGAATTTATTGGTACAGACTTCTCTTCACTTAGTGTTGAAGGTCATGCTTACCAACCTGAAAAAGCTGAAGAATTTTTGGCTGAATTCCTTGGTAAAGTAGAAACTGCAGCACAAGAGTTTTAATTCTGGTAAATCTCGGATATTAGTTGACCCATATTTGTTTTTATATTAAAATTAAATAAGAAATAAATAAAAGAAAGAGCATTTCTTTGAAATGCCATGGGAACAACCTTATGATTAAATTTAGTATTCGTGCTGAAAAGGTGGAAATTACAGATGCAATTCGTTCATATATCGAAGATAAAATCGGTAAATTAAATAAATACTTTAATGATGGGCATGAAGTCACAGCCTACGTGAATATTAAGTCTTATTCCGATAAGCGTAATAAGGTTGAAGTAACTGTGCCAGCTAAAAATGTAACTTTAAGAGCAGAAAATACTGCTCTAGATGTACTTGCAGCTATTGATTTAGTGGAAGAAAAGTTAGAACGACAAATTCGCAAATATAAAACGCGTGTAAACCGCAAATCAAAAATAAATGTCCCAACTGGCTTAGCCTTTGGTGACGAATTTGCTCCTTTAGATGCCATTGATGAGATTGAAGAAGATACTGTGAAAATCGTCCGCACGAAACGTGTTGATCTTAAACCGATGGATGCGGAAGAGGCAGTGCTTCAGATGGATATGCTTGGCCATGATTTTTATGTTTTCTTGGATGCCTATACTAATCGTACGAGTGTTGTTTACCGACGTGCCGATAAAAATATTGGTTTAATTGAAACAGATTAAGACAAAAAGACTGGTTTGATATCCAGTCTTTTTTATTATGATATTAATCTTTATTTATATTTTTCTTCTAACTTACTCATCCATAGACCTAATACAAGTCCAATTACAAAGAGTAGAGCACTCATAAAGAAGGTTGAGAGAGTTGCACCTGCATAATTGATGGCTTCGGCACTTTGTGTAGGTACTACAATCAGCAATGTGCTTGAGAGTACTAAACCAATGATAAAGTTGTAAACTTTAGAATGGAAATTAATAAGAAGTTTCTCCATTAATTTTGAAAAACTTACTAGAGCAAATAATCCACCAATGGCAATAGGAAGAAACACACCGAAAATATCACGGTTTTTAAAACCTTCGAGCATTGGAGAGAAAAGTCCAAGAATTAAAAGAAGATTTGAGGGGCTAAGTCCAGGTACCAAAACACCTAAGGCGATTAAAATACCTGCAAGGAAGAAACCAAAGAAGTTTGCCGGAACCGTTCCTGCAATGGCAGGTAACATATATAAAATAAGTGTTGACAAAACAAATGTGAGGATTAAAGTAAAGGTATCACTTTTATCACGAGCCTTCTGACGTGTGCTTTCTTTAAAGAGAGAAGAGAGTGTTCCTAAAATTGCACCTGCAAACCCCCATAATACAATTATCTGATAATGCGCTAACACCCACTCAAGAGGTCGACTAAGGAGAACTAAGCCTAAAATCCCACCAATACCAACAGGAAGGAAGAAAAGAAAATTCTTCTTGAAATCCTGACGAATATGAGCCAAGAAATGGAGCATACGTTCATAAATCCCTAAAATGGCTGCAAGAACCCCGCCAGAAACACCAGGAAGAATGAAGCCAAGAGCAATAATCATTCCTTTAATCAATCGAAAAATCCAGTTCATATTATCACTTTCTATTTTTAAACTTTTGCGACTATTATATCATAGATTACTTATACGAAACATATTTATCATACAAGTCGATAAAATACAAACTAGGATATATTCGAAATTTTACACTTTAAAAATAATTTTACTATCTTTTTTTGTATTTTTACATTAAAATAGAAGGCATAATGCATTTTTATATGATGATAGTATACGGATAAATAAAAAAGGAGGAAAAAGTGAAAGAGGTTAGACAACCGAAATATCAGCAAATTGCTATATTAATTGCGGAAAATATTGTACGCAACGAATTAAAAATCGGTCAAAAAATTTATGCAAGATCGACCTTAGCAACAACTTTTGGTGTTTCTCCCGAAACAGCACGAAAAGCAGTAAGCATTCTTAGTGATTTAGGGATTGTGGATTCAATTCATGGAAGTGGCGTCGTTATTGCTTCACGTCAAAAAGCTCAAGAGTTTTTGACTCAACATCAAGAAGTTAAATCAATTCAGGATTTACAAGCTGATATTTTGAAAAGTGTCGCTCGCCAACAAAAGGAACTTGCCAATTTTTCATCGACTTTAGATAAACTCGTTGGACAAACAGCACACTTTCAAAAATCCAATCCAATGACTCCGATTGAACTTGAGCTTAATGAACCTTCCGAAAACTTAGGTAAAACTATCGGAGAAATGAACTTATGGCAAAATACAGGTGCAACCGTTATTGCCATCTTACAGAATGACGAATTAATTATTTCGCCGGGTCCATATGCAACATTGAACCAATATGATACCTTGTATTTTGTTGGTGGAGCAGATTCTTTACAAATTATTCAAAATTTCTTTTATAAAAATTAGTTTTGACATTGAGAAATATCTTTCTATAGAGACAGGCAATAGGAACTGTCGCTATAGGAGGATTTTTTTCAAATTTAGGCAATTTAAGATATTTGTAAGTTTACTTATTTGACAAAGTGACAATACCTTGTTATTATGGAATGGTCACTTTGATGAACATTAAATAATGAAATGTATTTAATTATTAAGAGTAAAGGAGAATATTTTGCCAGTAAAAATTAAAATTGAGCACTTAACCAAAATATTTGGTAAACGTGTAAAAACTGCTTTGGCAATGGTCGAGCAGGGTGATTCGAAAAACGAAATTTTAAGAAAAACAGGTGCGAGTGTCGGTGTTTATGATGCCAACTTTGAAGTAAATGAAGGCGAAATTTTCGTTATTATGGGACTTTCTGGTTCAGGGAAGTCCACACTATTACGTTTGCTTAATCGTTTGATTGAGCCAACAAGCGGTAAGATTTTCATTGACGGTGAAGATGTTGCTACGTTAAATAAAGAAGATTTGCTGAAAGTGCGTCGCAAAACGATGAGTATGGTTTTCCAAAATTTTGGTCTCTTCCCTCATAGAACGATTCTTGAGAATACAGAATATGGTTTGGAAGTACAAAACGTACCAAAAGAAGAGCGTCGCAAGCGTGCTGAAAAAGCTTTAGACAATGCTAACTTACTTGATTTTAAAAATCAATATCCGAACCAACTTTCAGGAGGGATGCAACAACGTGTCGGCTTAGCGCGTGCTTTAGCCAATGATCCAGAAATTCTTCTGATGGATGAAGCTTTCTCAGCTTTGGACCCATTGATTCGTCGTGAGATGCAAGATGAACTTTTGGAACTTCAAGCAAAATTCCAAAAAACAATTATTTTCATTTCGCATGACTTGAATGAAGCATTACGTATCGGTGACCGTATTGCCATTATGAAGGATGGTAAAATCATGCAGATTGGTACAGGTGAAGAAATTCTTACTAATCCTGCTAATGATTACGTTAAAACCTTCGTGGAGGATGTCGATCGTGCAAAAGTTATCACAGCGGAGAACATTATGATTCCTGCCTTAACAACTAACATTGACATTGATGGTCCAAGTGTTGCGCTTAAAAAGATGAAGACAGAAGAAGTAAGTTCTTTAATGGCTGTCGATAAAAAACGTCAATTTTATGGTGTTATTACCAGTGAAGCAGCAGTTCAAGCAAAACAAGCGAATAAATCTCTTCGCGAAGTTCTCATGACAGATGTTGGACAAGTTGGTAAAGAAACATTAGTAAGTGATATCTTACCTATCATATATGACTCTCCAACGCCTGTTGCCGTGGTAGATGACGAAGGATTCCTCAAAGGTATTCTTATCCGCGGACGAGTACTTGAAGCTTTAGCAGATGTAGACGATGAGGAGGTAAATAATGATTGAGTTAGCAATAGGTAAGATACCCTTAGCAGATTGGGTTTCGACTGCAACAGATTGGATTACAAGCAATCTAAGTGCTGGTTTTGATATTATTCAAAAAGCTGGTACAGCAATTATGGATACAGTAACTGCGGGACTTACAGCTGTACCATTTTGGTTAATGATTATTGTTGTTACTTTCTTGGCAGTTTTAGTTTCTGGACGTAAAATTGCCTTCCCTATCTTTACATTCTTAGGTTTAGTTCTTATTGCCAATCAAGGTTTATGGACAGACTTGATGAATACAGTAACATTGGTCTTGCTTTCTAGTTTAGTTTCTATTATTATCGGTATTCCTTTAGGTATATGGATGGCTAAGTCCGAACTTGTTGCTAAGATTGTGCAGCCCATTTTGGACTTCATGCAAACCATGCCCGGTTTCGTTTACTTGATTCCGGCCGTTGCTTTCTTTGGTATCGGTGTGGTCCCTGGTGTATTTGCCTCAGTTATCTTTGCTTTGCCACCAACAGTTCGTATGACAAACTTGGGTATTCGTCAAGTTTCTACTGAATTGGTCGAAGCAGCAGATTCTTTTGGGTCAACACCAAGACAAAAGCTCTTTAAGTTAGAGTTTCCGTTAGCAAAAGGAACAATTTTAGCAGGTGTTAACCAAACTATTATGTTGGCACTTTCAATGGTCGTTATTGCTTCAATGATCGGTGCACCTGGTCTTGGACGTGGCGTCTTAGCGGCTGTTCAATCTGCGGATATCGGTAAAGGTTTTGTAAACGGTATTGCTTTAGTTATTTTAGCTATTATCATTGACCGTTTCACTCAAAAACTTAATGTTGCCCCAACTGAAAAACAAGGCAATCCGCAACTTAAGAAATGGAAAAAAAGAGGAGCGCTAGTAGCCCTTATCGTTCTTATCATTGGTGGTATTTCTGGTGTTACACTTACGAAAACAGCAGCAGATAAAAATGTTGAGCTTGTATATATGAACTGGGACTCAGAAGTTGCATCTATTAACGTATTAAGTCAAGCTATGGAGCAACATGGATTTGACGTTAAGAAGACAGCTTTAGATAATACAGTTGCTTGGCAAACTGTAGCAAATGGTCAAGCTGACGGTATGGTTTCTGCTTGGCTCCCAAACACTCATGAAACACAATGGAAAAAGTTCAGCAAGTCCGTTGAATTACTTGGCCCTAACCTTAAAGGAGCTAAAGTTGGTCTTGTCGTACCAAGCTACATGAAAGCAAATTCTATCGAAGACCTGAAGGATCAAGCAGATAAATCAATTATCGGTATTGAACCTGGTGCTGGTGTTATGGCCGCAACAGAGAAAGCTCTGAAAGATTATGATAACTTGAAAGATTGGAACTTAGTACCATCGTCTTCAGGTGCGATGACTGTTGCCCTTGGTGAAGCTATCAAGCAACATAAAGATATCGTAATCACTGGCTGGTCACCTCACTGGATGTTTAATAAGTATGATTTGAAATATTTAGAAGATCCTAAAAACTCAATGGGTAAAGCTGAAGACATCAATACTATTGTACGTAAAGGACTTAAAGAAGATAATCCTGAAGCATATAAAGTATTAGACAAGTTTAACTGGTCTCAAAAAGATATGGAATCTGTAATGCTTGATGTTCAAAATGGTAAAACACCAGAACAAGCAG
>NZ_KQ968939.1:474641-480152 GCF_001578715.1 Lactococcus sp. DD01
TAAGCAATATTGCTTAGTTTTTTTTAGAAAATGCCTTAAAAAAACAATCCGTATTTTTATCGTGACAGTAATAATATGGTAAAATTAGAGTATTGAAAATTACAAAATTTGAAAGGAAAGAAAAATGAAATTATTTCAACACAACACCCTTGCAGCTTTGATGTCAGGACTTTATGAAGGAACTTTAACGATTGGAGAGCTTTTGAAAAAAGGCAACTTTGGTATTGGAACCTTGTCAGGTATCAATGGTGAGTTGATTGTCTTGGATGGCAAAGCTTATATTGCAACAGGAGACAAAAAAGTACGTCAAGTAGAAGACAATGAAACTGTCCCATACGCTGCAGTATCTCATCATGAAGCAACACTTTCTTTCCAACAAGAAGAAAAAATCGCCAGCGAAGAACTCTTCAAAAAAATTGAAAATGAGTTTAATAGCGAAAATACCTTTTATACAATTAAAATGACTGGTGATTTTGATATGATGCATGTGCGCATGGCTCCAGGCGCAGCAGAAGGCGAACCTTTTGCTAAAGTAGCAGAAAATCAACCCGAATATAAAGAGGAGAACGTCAAGGGAACTATCGTCGGTTTTTGGACTCCAGAAATGTTTCATGGTGTAAGTGTCGCTGGATACCATCTGCATTTTCTTGCTGATTCATGCAATTTTGGTGGCCATATTTTAGGATTTACTGGCTTTTCCGGTAAAGTAGAAATAGGCCAAGTGGATGCCTTAGAGCAAAATTTCCCAACAAAATCTCAAAACTTCCTCCAAGCCAAATTTAATCTTGAGCAACTCAAAAAAGATATTGAACAAGCGGAATAAAAAAACTGCAGAAATGCAGTTTTTTATGTGAACAGCTTCTATTTTTTGCGTATTAATTAATGAATAACACCAAAAATGGAGGCTGCATGATTAAAAACTTTGAAATATTACGTTTAAAAAAGCAGGAATGTCTAATTTAGGGATTTTGAAACTGATTGATTATCAGAGGAGGCATGAAGCAAAACTCACTCTACGCCAGTTAGCGCGGATTGCAGAGGTCAAAACTGTCCCTAATTTTATTGAGAGTTATAAGAGTCAAGATGTGAAACGACTTCGTGAGCAATACAAAATTTTCCCCTCCTTTTCCATTTTAGATGACATTTATCCCGAATGGCTGAGAGAAACATATAATCCGCCTGCCCTCCTTTTTTACCGAGGAGATCTTAAATTGCTTAGTCTTCCTAAACTTGGGTTTGTAGGTAGTCGTGAAATGTCTAAGGAAGCACCAAGAATAATCCACAAGCTTATTGAGGAATTAAAGCAAAACTTTGTTATTGTGAACGGATTAGCACGCGGTGTTGACACCTCAAGCCATGTAGCAGCTGTAAAACAAAAAACTCCAACCATTGCTGTCATTGGTAATGGGTTAGATATTAGTTATCCAAAAGAAAATCGTAAATTACAAGAATACTTAGCAGCACATGAATTAGTTTTATCAGAATACCTTGTAGGAGAGCAACCCCTCAAGTTTCATTTCCCAGAGAGAAATAGAATCATTGCTGGTCTTTCCCGTGGTGTTGTCGTTGTAGAAGCAAAACAACGTAGTGGTAGCCTTATCACAAGTCGTTATGCTTTAGAGGGTAATAGAGAAGTTTTTGCTGTACCTGGAGATATTTTGAATAGAAATGCTTCTGGCTGTAATCAATTAATCCAACAAGGTGCAGCCAAGCTTGTCACTCATGGACAAGATATTTTAGATGAATTTTATTTATATGAAGGGAATTTCTTTCCTTAATTTTTTATAAAAATTGAAAATTTATAAATCTATGTAAAATTAGTAAAACCAAGGACTGACAGAACTTTTTTCCTTTTAATAAATGTTTAATTCTCCTATAAGAAAAACACTTTTGGTTTTATTACTTGACATCTGACCTAAAAGCCTATATTATTAGACTATTGAAATTTGAAAAAATAGGTAAATATATGGCGAAAGCAAGTGAAAAACAAACAACTACAAAAAAGAAAACGAGCAGTAAGAAAACTGCGAGTAAAAAGAAAACAAAAATTGTTAAAGGCAAAAATCTCGTAATTGTTGAGTCACCTGCTAAAGCAAAAACAATTGAAAAATATTTAGGGCGAAACTACAAAGTTGTGGCATCTGTTGGGCATATACGTGATTTGAAAAAATCAACAATGTCCGTAGACATTGACAATGATTATGAACCACAATATATTAATATACGTGGAAAAGCACCGCTGATCAATTCTCTTAAAAAAGAGGCTAAAGCAGCAAAAGCTGTTTACTTAGCAAGTGACCCGGACCGAGAAGGAGAAGCCATTGCTTGGCACTTGGCACATATTTTAGGTCTTCCTTTGGAAGATAAAAATCGGGTTGTTTTTAACGAAATTACTAAAGATGCTGTTAAAAATGCATTTAAAGAACCACGTAGTATTGATGTTGATTTGGTAGATGCACAACAAGCACGACGTATTTTAGACCGTTTAGTTGGGTATTCAATCAGTCCAATTCTTTGGAAAAAAGTTAAAAAAGGATTATCAGCTGGTCGTGTCCAGTCTATTGCCCTCAAACTCATTGTTGATCGAGAAAACGAAATTAATGCTTTTATCCCTCAAGAATATTGGTCAATTGATGGCGAATTTAAAAAAGGAGCTAAAAAGTTTAAAGCTGCTTTCTGGGGTGTTGATGGTAAGAAACGTGCACTAAATAACAATGATGATGTGATGGAAGTTATGTCTCGGTTGTCTGGTCCAGATTTCGATGTCGATAAAGTAGAGAAAAAAGAACGTCGTAGAAATTCACCACTTCCATACACAACAAGCTCAATGCAACAAGATGCGGCCAATAAAATTAATTTCCGTACACGGAAAACCATGATGGTTGCCCAACAACTATATGAGGGGCTCACATTGGGTGCACAAGGCCACCAAGGGCTGATTACCTATATGCGTACCGATTCAACACGTATCTCTCCAGTGGCGCAAGGCGTAGCTGCAGACTTCATTACAGAGCGTTTTGGTGCTAAGTATAGCAAGCATTCGTCAAAAGTTTCTAATAAAGCTGGAGCTCAAGATGCCCATGAAGCAATCCGTCCCACTAATGTCCTTAATACCCCTGAAGCAATTGCAAAATATTTAGACAAAGATCAGTTAAAACTTTACACTTTAATTTGGAATCGCTTTGTGGCAAGCCAAATGACAGCTGCTATTTTTGATACGATGAAAGTAAACCTTTCACAAAATGGTGTAATTTTCATTGCCAATGGCTCACAAGTTAAATTTGATGGTTATTTAGCTATCTATAACGACTCTGAGAAAAACAACATGCTTCCTGATATGGCAGCTGGAGATATTGTTAAGAAAGCAAATCTCAAACCTGAACAGCACTTTACTCAGCCGCCTGCCCGTTACAGTGAAGCAACTTTGATTAAAGTCCTGGAAGAAAATGGAGTTGGCCGTCCATCAACATATGCACCGACTCTTGAAACAATCCAAAAACGTTATTATGCCCGTTTAGTGGCCAAACGTTTTGAACCAACTGAACTAGGCGAAATTGTAAATAAACTTGTGGTTGAATTTTTCCCGAACATTGTAAATACTGAATTTACAGCCGAAATGGAAAAAGATCTGGATAAGGTAGAAGAAGGACAGCGTCGCTGGGTTGATGTCGTTGATCAATTTTATAAACCTTTTGCCGTCGAACTTGAAAAAGCCGAAGTTGAAATGGAAAAAATCGTCATTAAAGACGAACCAGCTGGTTTTGATTGTGACGTTTGTGGACATCCAATGGTAATTAAGTTGGGACGATATGGCAAATTCTATGCATGTAGTAATTTCCCTGAATGTCACAATACCAAAGCCATTGTAAAAGAAATTGGCGTAACCTGTCCAAGTTGCCACAAAGGGCAAATCATTGAACGTAAGACAAAGAAAAATCGTCTTTTCTATGGTTGTGACAGATACCCTGATTGCGAATTTACAAGCTGGGATAAACCTGTTGGCCGTTCTTGTCCAAAATGTGAGCACTATTTGGTAGAAAAGAAAGTTCGTGGCGGTGGCAAACAAGTAGTATGTAGTAATGAAACTTGTGACTACAAAGAGGAAAAACAAAAATAAAATCATTTTACATAATTAATTTTATGTTTAATATAGAAAGTTAAAATGAATAAAACACATATAAACGTTATTGGCGCAGGTCTTGCGGGTTCTGAAGCTGCTTACCAAATTGCAAAACGCGGTATTCCAGTAAAACTTTACGAAATGCGTGGCGTTAAAGCTACGCCTCAGCATAAAACAGACAAATTTGCCGAGTTGGTTTGTTCAAATTCTTTCCGTGGAGCAGCAATCACAAATGCTGTGGGACTACTGAAGGAGGAAATGCGTCGTTTGGATTCTGTCATGATGCAAGCTGCCGAAAAAACACAAGTACCAGCTGGCGGAGCTTTAGCAGTTGACCGTGAAGAGTTTTCAGCTTTTATTACTCAAGCTGTTTCAGAAAACCCTTTGATTGAGGTAATCCGCGGTGAAATTACAGATTTACCTAACTTAGACGAAGAAATTACAATTATTGCAACTGGTCCTTTAACAAGTGATGCTTTAGCTGCAAAAATTCATGAATTTAATGGTGGAGATGGCTTTTATTTCTATGATGCTGCAGCTCCGATTATTGATGCGAATACAATAGATTACGATAAAGTCTATAAAAAATCTCGTTACGATAAAGGAGAAGCGGACTATATTAATTGTCCAATGACAAAGGAAGAATTCAATAATTTCCAACAAGCTTTAATTACTGCTGAAGAGGCCCCACTCAATTCATTTGAAGATCTAAAAGTTTTCGAAGGCTGTATGCCAATCGAGGAAATGGCTAAACGTGGTTATAAAACAATGTTATTTGGACCAATGAAACCTGTTGGATTAGAATATCCTGATACATATACAGGTCCACGTGATGGTGATTTTAAAACGCCTTATGCCGTTGTACAGTTGCGCCAGGATAATGCTTCGGCATCTTTGTATAATATCGTAGGTTTCCAAACTCACCTTAAGTGGGGGGAGCAAAAACGTGTTTTCCAAATGATACCTGGATTAGAAAATGCTGAATTTGTACGTTATGGTGTAATGCATCGAAATTCATACATGGATTCTCCTAACCTACTCAAGCAAACTTTCCAATCAAGAAAACAAGAAAATCTTTTCTTTGCCGGTCAAATGACTGGTGTAGAAGGTTACGTTGAATCAGCAGCAAGTGGTTTGGTTGCCGGAATAAACGCTGCTCGCCTTTTTAAGGGTGAAGAAGAAATCATATTCCCGCAAACAACAGCTATTGGTGCTCTCCCATATTACATCACACATACAGACAGTAAACATTTCCAACCTATGAATGTGACCTTTGGTATTGTCAAAGAACTTGAAGGTACCCGTATCCGTGATAAAAAAGAACGTTATACGAAGGTTGCTGAGCGAGCATTAGAAGACTTAAGCCAAATCATTGAAAAAAATGTAATAAT
>NZ_KQ968939.1:480530-510025 GCF_001578715.1 Lactococcus sp. DD01
TTTTATTATTACATGTATTGTACATAAAATTAATTATGTAAAACGCTATATATTTATGCTTAAAATATCATCTAAGGCGATTCTCCGCACCAAGTTCTCTTCTTTAATATAAAGTAAATCATAGTCAATACCAAAAATTTTACCTTGAGAAGTAGTTTCTTGCGAGTTTTGCAAAAAGCGTATGCTAACGGATTTTTGTCTGCTCCAAGCATATTTCAATTCATAAATAATTTCTTGTTGTGACATTTTTAGAGTAGTATTATTCATTCGATTCTTTCCACTTATAGTTTTTATCTAAAATTAATAGTCTACTTAAATTTTACCAGTCTTGCTTATAGTTCGTCAAGTGCATTTTTCTGTTCTTGACTAATAATATGGGTGTAGAGGTCTGTAACCTGTGTTGAAGAATGTCCGAGCTGATGACTTACCAGAACTTGAGAATTGGTTTGTGCGTAAAGGCGAGTTGCTAAGGTGTGACGAAGTTTATGTGGTGTTATTCTTACTTTAAAAGCTTGCGAGTACTTAGAGACTAACTTTTCAATGCTTGATCCATCAATCCGAGAAGCTTGCCCTCGGTAAATAGACAAGAAGAAGGCTTTATTATTTTTTTCTGGTTTATAACGCTGTTCACGAATCTCTAAATAGTTGAGTAGATAAAGCTCAGCAAATTTTGCAATATTAACGGCATCCCGTTTGCCCCCTTTACGTGTAACTTCCACAACTAGAGTCTTCATATTCAGATCAGCTATATTGATATTAACAGCTTCAGACAAACGTACGCCAGAAGCCAACATCAGCGCAATAATCGCTAAATCACGTTCTTTATTTTTATTAAAAGAAGAGAGTGCTCGATTAGACAAACTTTTTTCGTATTCATTATCAATAAAATCCAGAAAACCTTGTGTTTCATCGCCTAAAAACAGTTTTCCTTTAATATTCTCAGCCCTGGAAGCCAAAGTTTCTCTATTTTTTTGAATCTGCACTTTTTTCATAACATTACGGTAAAAGTATGGCTCGCCATTTACGCCTTCAGCTTGCTCCGTAAGATATTTAAAAAGGCTGGAAAGTGCAGCTAAAGTACGTTTTACTGAGTTTTGTGTTAGTCCAGACTTATTATTTTGACGTGGTTTTTCACGTAAGTAGAGGATATAACCCTCAATGTCAGAACGTGCTAGATTTTCTAATGTATCTAAATCTATACCAGAAATATTTTTTGCTTTGCTGACATCACTATCAATAAGCCAATTAAAAAATCTCTCGTATTCTAAAAGATATTGATAGAGCGTAGTCAAGCTATAAGGAATACTAAGCTTTGATTGATAATATTCCAAAACGAAGTCGGGCATACGTTTTTTTATGCGGTCAATATTTGCAAGTAGAAGTTCACGTTTCATAGTTTTTTAAGTATACCATAAATTTATAAAACTTTCAAGAATATTATAGTTTTTCGGAAAGATGTCATAGGATATCCCAAGATCTCTTTAAACTATATACCCAGCAAGTTTCACAAATTCTTTCTATTTATTTATTTTTTCGAATATAATTATATCATAACTTCTATAAATAAATAGGTTTGAACTTGACTGTTGAGCCATTTAAAGTAAAATTATGTTGAAGTTCCTAGGATATATTAAAAGATAAAAATGAAAGGAATAATATCAAACTGAAAGATAAAATATATAAACAAATATCAATAACAGGTTAAAATACATCCAAATATAAAAAACTCCGTATTTCTGTGTTGCTGACATGTACGGCTTAGATTATCTTCACTTTATCTATCCTTTTTTAGACATCTTTCCGAAAAACTTGCGTTATAAATCTAATTTTTTGGTATGTCGAATTATAAATGGTTTAGAGCATCTTTTAAATCTGTGTTAATCATGTACATGAAAATACAAAAAGGCCATCCGTGGATAGTCTTTTTTGTTTAATTTTTTTAATATTATTGAGTATACAGCTAAGGAAGATTTATTTTAAGTACCTACACAAGGCTTTTTCTCATTGCTTGTAATTTAATAACTTTTGGACATAACAATCATAGATTTGATTGTTTTACGATCTTGCATGTCTTGATAAGCTTGATTGACATTCTCTAAATCATAAGTTTGAGTAAATACGCGACCAGGATTAATATTTCCATCCAGGACTTCTTTTAACAAGAATTGTTTATCATATGTCGTTACAGATGCTGAACCTCCGGCAATTGAAATATTTTGTGCAAATGTCGAACCAAGCGGACGGTTATTATAGTGAGGTACACCAACAAAACCAACGCGTCCCCCATTGTGAAGAACTCCAAGTGCTTGGTCTATTGCTGATTCAGTTCCAACACATTCAAGAGCAGCATCCGCACCGCCACCTAAAATTTCACGAACTTTTGCAATTCCTTCTTCTCCACGTTCAGCAATAACATCTGTTGCACCTAACTCCATGGCTAATTTTTGACGATCTGCATGACGACTCATCAAAATAATTTGAGAAGCGCCCCGCATTTTAGCGGCTATAACTGCACACTGACCAACAGCACCATCCCCAATAACTACGACTTTGTCTCCTCTTTTTACATTGGCGCATCTCGCAGCATGGTAACCTGTAGGCATAACATCTGCCAGAGTAAGTAAGGACTTTAACATACCTTCAGTATAATCGGAGGGTTGTCCTGGGATTTTTATTAATGCCCAATTTGCATAGTGGAAACGAATATATTCTGATTGAAAACCATTTGACCAGTTTGAACCTCCAAGGTGTCGATCACATGTCCCATCGAATCCTGAACGACATGCATCACATTCACCACATCCATGTGTAAAGGGAGCAATTACAAAGTCACCAGGTTTCACTGTGGTAATAGCAGATCCGATTTCTTGGACAATCCCAATAGCCTCGTGCCCTGTATTTTCAGAGTGGGCTTCCTTGTTGTCTCCATGGCCATACGACCATAAATCTGATCCACAAACACAGGCACGGATAACTTTGATGATAACATCATCTTCTGCTTGTAATTTTGGTTTTTCCACTTCTTGAACTGTTACCAAACCTGCTTTTTCAAAAATTGTTGTTTTCATTTTCTGTTCTCCTTACAAATTTTCATAATCATCTGTTACTTTTTCTAACCAAGTAGTAGTCCCCTTGCCAATTGCAATATGACTAAACCAAGAGGTTTTTGTTGCACCATGCCAGTGTTTGACCCCGTCTGAAATGCTTACGACATCTCCTTTAGCAAGCTTTCGAGCAGGCTTTCCAGCTTCTTGGTACCAGCCCTCTCCATCTGTGACAAGAAGGATTTGGAAACCATTGTCATGCGTGTGCCAATCATTTCTAGTTCCTGGCTCAAACGTAACATTATTAACTGAAATATCTCCTTGACTTGCTAAAAATTTTAAATGAGAATCTCCAATAAAAAATTTTGCATAGTCAATGTTTAATTCACCTTTACCAAATAATGGCTTAAAATCTGTCATTATTCTATCTCCTTATAAATTTCTTTTGCAATATTAAATGCACTCCAAGCATTAGGCCATCCGACATAAAAAGCGAGGTGTGTAATTAATGCTGATACTTCTTCTTTACTTATACCATTTTCCTTTGCCTTATGAAAATGGAAGCTTAATTGTTCTGTGGCTCCTTTAGAGATTAAGGCGCTTAGTGTAATTATTGAACGATTTTTGGGAGTGAGAGTAGGATTTTCCCACACTTCACCAAAAAGTATTTCATCGTTATATGTAGCAAATTCTGGTGCAAAATCTCCCAAGTTATCTTGTCCTGCAGTAACTTTTTCTATCATTTTTTCTCCTATTTTATTATATATCAAATTTTATTGTATATTTTTGTTAGGGACGGCTAATACCAATACTCTCATTACTATATAATTGAGGGTTTTCAATTATTTGATGGACCAATTTAGAAATTGCTCCACGAGAAACAGCATAACCTCTAAATGCTTCTCCCTTATGCGTAATTTTGTAATCGTCTGGCCCGTTATCAAACCATCCTGGACGAATGATGGTATAGTCAAGACTGGATTGTTCCACAACGTCCGCTGCATTACGATAATCTTTTAACATGGGATTATTTTTGAGATTACCACTTGCATCGACCGAAGATGGAATTTCATTGTAAATACCCATTGAACTAATAAAAATTAGACGTTTGACTTTTGTTTCTTCCATTGCTACCGTTAAATCTTCAGCCATTTTTGTGAGATTTCCGAATAAAGTAGCAAAAACAATCTCTTGTTCGGCTAATATACTTTCTAAGTCAATTGGATTTGTCACAGAACCCGCCATAGCTGTTTCATTAACTCTTAAATCAGACAATCGTCCAGCAGACCGAGAGAAAAGTGTTATTTTATGATTTGTAGTTGATAGTTCTCTGCGAAGTGATTGCCCGAGGGAACCTGTTGCGCCAATTATTAATATATTTGTCATTTTATTCTCCTTTCCGTTCATTTAACTGCCAGTAAATAAAAATAATTTTTTCTTTCATGTTGTTTTTTTTCTTCCTAGATTTGTAAGCACAAGGGTGACTAAACCCAAAGTACTAAAGCCAACAATAAACCACATAACTAAATGATAATATTCTATCCAATTTCCAGTTAAGTTTGATGAAAAGAGTACTACAATTGAAAGACCAACAGGACCACCAATTTGATGTACAGTATTCGTCATTCCACTAGCTGCACCAGCTAGTTCTGGAGAAACACCTTCTACACCTGCCGATGTTAGAGGTGCCAACAACCAACCCTGTCCGAGCCCTACAAAAATCATTGGCAATCCAATTGTTAACCAATAACCATTTCTAGGATCTATTATTGCTGAAAGCACCATCCCTACAAGCAAAATACATTGTCCAATCAACATGATATGACTGTTACCAAATTTGACAGTCAAGCGGGGTAAATAAAGGGCGCCAACAAAATTAACAATTGTCAATGGTAAGAAGCCCATACCTGCTTGTAATGGAGTAAAACCATAATGGTTTTGCAAAATTTGTGGCACAATAAACCAATAGGTCAACATGGCCATCATGAAGGTGAAACGGGTAATATATGCCCCTGTACGAATACGATTAGCAAATAAACTCAAAGGCATGATGGGATGTAACTGATGGCTCTCCCAAATGATAAATGCAATAAGAATTAAAATAGACAACCCAATCAGTAACAGATTACTTACTGTGATACCATAGACAAAAAGAAGCGCAAATGTAACAGAGAAAATAGCACCAAGAAAATCAATTTTTGCAGGCACTGGTTTTGTTTTATCTGTAATTTTAAATAAGATCAGTATAGCTAAGAGAATAGCAAAAGGAACATTAATTAAAAATCCTGCTCTCCAACTGATAGTACTCGTTAACCAACCACCAAATATAAGCCCTACAGATGCACCAATACCAGCTGTCGCTCCATAATAAGAAATAGCTCTCATACGCATATTGTCTTTATAATTGTCCATTAAGAGAGCAAGTGATGTGGGTGCAATGATGGCAGAACCTACCCCTTGGATAGCACGAAAAATAATTATTTGTATTGCATTTTGAGAAAGTCCAATAGCAAGAGAACCTAGTCCAAAGATAATTAAACCAGATAGAAATATTTTCTTACGCCCTAGATAATCCCCTAGACGTCCAGCTAATAGCAAAAATCCTCCAAAGGTGATTGTATAAGCATTTGATACCCAAGATAATGCCGCTTCACTCAAACCTAACTCTGAGGCGATTTTTACTGTCCCTGTAAATATAATACTGTTATCCATTATAATCAAAAAGTAGCTAAATAGAATAATAAAAAGTATAATTCCAAATTTTTTATTTTTCATTTATTTCCTTGTTTCTTTCATTGTTCATGAACTCATTATAGAAAAAAAGCATTTCGTTGTGAAATGCTTTTTTAAATGGCGTATATGCCTAAAAAGCATATACATTATTCCTCTTGTAAAAATTCTTTGATGAATGCCTGTGTAGAATTCGTCAAAGGTACATTTTTTTTCCAAGCTAACAATGAGTTACTGCGGACTTCAGGAATTAATGGGATAGCTTTCAAATCTGGGTAACTACGGATGAGAGCTCCTTCTGTTACAATAATTTCACCAATTCCTGCTTTTGCCATTTCAAATATATGAAATCCAAGATTAAATCCACCTACAATATTTAACTCATTTACCTTGCAACCACTCCAATCGGCAAAGTATTGACGTATTTCTGAACGCTCTGATATAATCAGGCGTTGCTCTTTTAATACTTCAGGAGTAATATACTCTAGGTCAGAAATCTCTGAATCCCTTTGAGTTAGTAAAACCCATTTTTCCGAAATATCAAGATGCTCTACATTATACTTTTCTGTCGAAGTCGGCTCTAATAAAAAGGCAACATCAACTAGTCCGTTATCCAATTTGTATTTAATGTGATCGGCATTACCAGATAAAATGGTAAAGGTAAAACCAGGATGAGCATTTGTTAGTTTCTGAAGTGTTTGAGCAATTTTTACTGTGGTAAGTCCCTCTAGTGCACCAATAGTTAAGTGACCTGTCAAACTCGCTTGTTTGCGATCACTAAATATGCGTTCTGTATTACTTGCTAACTGTAAAATTTCTTCGGCTTTAATTTTTAAAAACTGTCCATCTTCAGTAAGCACTAAATGTTTACCATCTCGAATGAAAAGTTGAGTATCGAGTTCTAATTCCAGCTCTCGGATTTGACGAGATAAAGTAGGTTGGGTTATGAATAACTTTTCTGCAGCTCCAGAGACAGTACCAACTGTTGCGACTGTCCAAAAATATCTTAATACACGTAATTCCATTATAATTTTATTCCTTAAAATATTCAGTAACTCAATTATAGCAAACTAAATCAAGATATTTATATGATATATTCTATTCTGTAAGTATCTTTAATTTTCTTAACTGAGTAATTTTTTGCCTTGCGTCTACTTTTCTTATTTCCTTTGGTATAAAGTTTCTGATATTCTCCCCATCATAGCCAAGCTGAATGCGTTTTTCATCAAAAATAATGTCAATTTGCTATTAGTGTAAGACGATATAGGATTTTTAAATATATCAAAACTGAATATTAAAATATTTATAATAATAAATAAAAAAGAGGTAATATAACCCCTTTTCTATATTATTTAACTTTCTTAGGTCTCAGTACTGCAAAGATAATCCCCATAGAGATTACTAACCTCTATGGGGATTATAAATTATCTTTTATTATTTTTGAGAGAATTTCAGGTATGAGTAACCTTAACTATTACGTTGTAAATATAGTGCAAGTACTGCAGCGCCTACAATCGAACTCATACCCAAAACTACATATGTCATCGTATCATCCTCACCTGTTGCAGGTAGTGGTGTGCCCTTTGCTTGATACGTTCTAGTAGGTGAGCTTTTCATACCAGTGCCTAGTGTTGTCAATACAGTTTGGGTTTTGGGTGTCAGTGTAGCTACATGTGTATCATTTTTAGCTTTTTTGATTTCTTGCTCGGTGTCTGAAGGAATACTATAATGAGTTACTGAGTTATCCAGTTTTTTCGGTTCTATGATTCGGACAGTTGATGAACTGTTTTTGTTAATTTTTGGCTTCTCTGTCAAATTTTTTACCGCTATAGGTTCTGGTATATTTTGCTTGATAGGCTTCGGTGCTTTTTCTATATGTTGAGGTGCATCAAGGTGGGCCCCTACGTTTGGATTTGGGGGTGTCAACTGTTCTATATGTTGAGGTACGTTTACCACCTCTCCAGGTATGTTGTCTGTCGTATCAACAGTCAGAAGTTTAGCTGGTATCTTTTGCTCAGGGAGTACTTTATGCGGTACTATTGGTTCTGCCGTACTTTCTGGGATTTTCGGTGTTTTAATTGCTGGTATTTCAGGCTTGTCTGGGGCAATGAAGCCGTTCTCACTGCCATCATCAGCATACCAAGTGCCTCCATCATTATGCCATATCAGACCGTTTTTTCCAATCGCAGTATTTGAGTCTGTGAGGGTTACTTGATACCCATTGATTGAGTCTGCTGAGGCTTGTACGCCTATTGAAACTGTTACAAGTATAAGCCCAGCAATGAGTGTCTTTTTCATTTTACTTTGTCTTCCTATTGGTTAATTAATTACATATTATATTTTTCAATTGCCGATTTTTACATATTTTCCCATGCGCTTATATTTGCTTTAAGAAGTTTTATGTCTTGTTCAATTTTATATTTTTCTAAATATTTATCTCTAAGAATATTTCTAAGATCAGCATTTATATCTTTGCTTTGTTTCTCTAATTTTAAATTATTAAACATAACTTTGAGCTCCACTCATTTTATTCAAAAAATTTTTATATTATTAAGTAGTTCATAATATAATTTAGGGTTTTTAGTCTGCAGATAATGCTTCAATCGTGTTAAGCCGTGCTGCACGACTACTTGGTGCAAGACTTGCAAGTAATGCTATCAAAACTGCAATTATCACCGCAAAGATTACATTTCCTGTACTGATTTCAACAATTCGTGCTCTATCCAATAAGTTAGATAAAGCTGAATTAATTATAAACTCACCTAAGTAAGCAATAACAATTGCAAGAGTTGCAGATAAAAGTCCTAGGATAAAGCTTTCTGCCGTAAATAGTCGAGAAATATCTTTTCTTCGACCACCTAATGCTCGAATAACACCTATTTCTTTTGTGCGCTCCGCAACGCTCATATAAGTTGTAACAATAATCATAAATATTGAGACAATTAAACTTATACCTGCAATTGCTGCGAGAAGATAACTCACGATACTTGTTATGTTCGTAAAAACATCTAGGAATCCTGTGGCTGAATAGGTTACAAAAGCTTTACTTCCATCAATTTTTGCATTTTCAACAGTTTCAGTGACAGCTTTAACATTTTTGACTTCATTTACAGTAATTACAGCATAATTTGGATTACTGTCTGCTCCCGCAGAAGAAAGGAGAGTTGCCATAGTTGAATAAGATGCTATAATGTTACTTTCACCACTTGACTCAGTTGAACTTGATACAGTTACACTATTTGAATCACTTGTAGATGCATCTTGTAAAACTCCGGATACTTTTAAATCAGCCGAAACAGATTGTGTGTCTCCTTCTTTTGATTTTGCTTCAAAATTTAAGTGAATTGTTTGTCCTACAAGGGCTTTATAGTCTGGAGAGAGAAGCTTAGCTTCCATTCCATAGAGTGCAATTTCTCCCTCATCTGGCTTCCTCCCCACACTATATTTATCATTTGCATTGGATTCTGTCCAGCTCAAAAGTGAGAGAGGGCCCGTTTTACTCTTGTCTCCATATTGAAGAGAACCCTTGCTTGCAATAGAGTAAGTTGGTTCTACTTTTTTGACATTATCATTGTTTTTCAACTTATCAATATAAGTAGAATCCATATTTCCTTTAGAGGTTCCAATGTTTTGTTGTGCCTCATTTAGTGCATCATCATTGCTTAATTTATCATCTTTCGTTGTACGTTTAAATACTGTTACAACATTTGGATTGATACTTGACGTCATCATATGGTTCATATAGTTTCTGACACCATTGCCTAATCCCAGGAAAAAGATGACGGAGAATAAACCAATGGCTGTCCCTATCGCAATAAGTAAATTTAATTTCCATGTGTGTGTGTGAAATGTTTAAATGCTGTTTTAAATATTTCACTTCTGGAAAGGACTTTTGACTGTATATGACTTTTCTTTTCAATAGGATAAGAATCTTTTAGACGTTCATCGCCAATAATTTTCCCATCTGCCAAACGAATAATACGCGTACCAAAATCAGCAACTTCTTGTGAGTGAGTCACAACAATAACAGTCTTTCCTGATTTTGCAATTTTACTTAATAAAGCTAATACTTCTTTAGTATTTTGTGAATCGAGAGCGCCAGTTGGTTCATCTGCAAGGATGATTTCAGGATCCGATGCTAATGCACGAGCAATTGCTACCCGTTGCTTTTGACCTCCCGAAAGTTGAGAAGGGGTCTTCTTGCGGTGGTCATATAACCCAACTTGTTTTGTCAATTCAACAGCTCGAGCATGTCTTTCTTTTTCAGAAAGGGTCGTCATCTTGAGACTAATGAGGATATTGTCTAGAACATTTAAATAGCTAATCAGATTAAAAGATTGGAAGATGAATCCTATCGTATCCCGGCGATAGCTATCCATATCTTTTTCTTTTTTCTTTTTTGAGGGATACCGTCAACAATAACATCTCCATCATAGTTTCTATCTAGCCCTCCAATTATATTCATCAAAGTGGATTTACCACCTCCGGACTCACCAAGTAAACTAATAAATTCACCCTTATCAAAATCTAGATTAATTCCTCTTAGAACAGGGAATTCCTCTTTACCAAGAAAATAAGATTTCTTTATGTTTCTTAATTCTAATATATGCATATTATTTTTCCTTTATATTTATATCTGTTATTTAGGTATATACCTTTGGCGGGGGAGCTTTATATGTAAATACTTCTCTATTGTGGAAAATATAATTAACTTACTTTCCTCGCGTATTTATTTTTAACTTTTAACTAGTAATTTCTCTATATATAAATACTAATTTTAGGATCTCCTTTACTTTATTTTTGTATTATATATTATTAGAAAATGCTTGTCAATATCTTTTTGTTGTTTTTCGATATTTTTTTGGTGTTTTTCGCTTTATATTTGTTGTTTTTTAAAAAATGAGTATTTTTGTTTACAAACTAAAAAAACACCACTTGGTGTTTTTTTATAGTAAAAAGACCTTATCTTTACAAGCATTAAGTGTTTCTTCATCCCATAAAGAAACTTGTACTTCACCGATATGTACTTTACTCAGTAATAACATGCACATGCGGCTTTGTCCAATACCTCCACCAATGGTTAATGGTAATTCATTATTGAGTATTTGCTGATGAAAAGGGTATGCTAAACGATCGTTGGCATTGGCCTTTTCTAATTGTGTAAGTAAAGCTTTATCATCTACACGAATGCCCATACTCGATAATTCCATTGCGCATCCTAAAGGTTCATGCCAGAAAAGTAAGTCACCATTTAAAGACCAATCATCATAGTCTGGTGCCCGCTGATCATGTGGTTCACCGTGACTTAAGATATCACCAATTTGTAAGATAAAGGTAGTCGGATGTTCTTTAACGTAAACATTTTCTCTTTCTTTTGCTGTTAAGTTGGGATAAAGATCTATTAATTCTTGACTTGTAATGAAGGAAACATTTGTATCTATGACTGTTTCTACTTTTGGATATTTGGTATGTAAACGACTTGATGTTTCTGCGATAGCATTCACTAAATTTTGAACGGTTTCTTTTAGGTAATCAAGGCTTCGTTGTTCTCTTGAAATCACTCGCTCCCAGTCCCATTGGTCTACATAAATTGAATGAAGATTATCTAACTCTTCGTCACGTCTAATGGCATTCATATCTGCGTAAAGCCCGTTGCCAACATGAAAATCATATTGTTTTAAAGCGGCTCTTTTCCATTTAGCTAAGGAATGTACGATTTCTCCATTATAATTTAAAACTGGTACATCAAATTTTACAGGCCGTTCGCTTCCGCTTAAATTATCATTTAAACCCGAATGGTCGTCAACAAAAAGTGGGGCTGATACTCTTTTTAGTTTTAAACTTCCTGTTAGCGCTTCTTCAAAACAACGTTTAATAAATCCAATAGCTGTTTGAGTATCATAAACATCCAGTATTGATTTGTAATCTTTTGGGATAAAGGTTTTTTCCATAATTTTAAGAACTCCTATTTTTTAATTTTATTGAATATTATACCATAATATAAAAATTAGTATAAATATATATAATATAATTGAACACAAAAAATATCTTCTAAAAAAAGACTCTAGTCATGCCATAAATTGAAATAAGGAACTTCATGTGTTAGGATTAGCTTAGTAAAGTATTAAGGAGCATAATTAAGTGAAAGTTATAGATATTGATTTAAAAGATAGATCTGAAGATTTAGTAGAAAAGTTATTGGTGGTTTGGGAAAGTTCTGTAAAAGAAACACACCTCTTCCTTTCAGATAATGAAATAAATGATATTAAAAAGTATGTGCCTCAAGCACTAAAGGAAATCCCTCGTTTAATTCTCTTAAAAAATGATAAAGATGCGCCAGTTGGTTTTATGGGTATTGTCGATCATCATCTAGAGATGCTTTTTATTGCCTCTGGTGAAAGAGGTAGAGGCTTTGGCAAGAAACTCCTCGAATATGGAATCACTGAATACTCCATTAATGATCTTGCTGTGAATGAACAAAATCCATGCGCAAGAGGGTTTTATGAATATATGGGCTTTGAAGTCTATAAGAGAACGGAGTTCGATGAGCAAGGAAATCCCTATCCACTGTTATACATGAAGCGAGATTAGTCTAAAAAAAGCTAATGAATTAAGTTATTCACTAGCTTTTTTATTTTGATATTCATCGAAAGTGATAAATCTTTTTCTATGCTATATTTCTAAAGAGACGATGTGAAATAAATTTTTCTAGCTCTACTACGACGAAAACTGTTAATCCAGCTAAGGATGCATAAAGAAGATTATGAATCCCGATGTTTGTCGTACCTAAAGCGTTACTAATTGTTGGGATATAGACAATAGCAAGTTGCAACACCAATAAAATAAACAATGATAGCCACAACACACGATTTTTAAACATATTTTGGTCGATAGAGAACTTGGATATACTTCGACAATTTATCATGTAAAACACTTGTCCGAAAACGAGGGTCATTAAAAGAGTAGTTTGGGCTACAGGTGTTGCTGCTCCCATAGATATAACAATATTATTGACTAAAAAGCCTAAAGCTGCTAAGAGTATAGAAACATAGAACATTCTAAAGATAGCATAACGGCTTAAAATATTTTCGTGTGGATCTCGAGGAGGTCTATCCATGACATTAGGTGCTTCTTTTTCAAAACCTAATGCAAAAGAAAGTGTAATTGTTGTGACCATATTTAACCACAAGATTTGGATTGACGTCAATGGTAATGGGCGATCAATTAATATAGATACAACAACTAACAAACCTTGAGCAAATGCTGTTGGTAAAGAAAAATAAATTGTATTTTTTAAATTATCATAGACACGTCTTCCTTCGCGTACTGCATCTGAAATGGTAGCAAAATTATCATCTGCCAAAACCATATCTGCAGCATCTTTTGTAACTTGTGTTCCTTTTTGCCCCATTGCGATACCAATGTCTGCTTTTTTAAGAGCTGGAGCATCATTCACACCATCTCCTGTCATACCAACAATTTTGCCATGCGCTTTTATAGCACTTACTAATCGCAATTTATGTTCTGGCGTAGTTCTCGCAAAAACATCATTTTTAAGTACAACTTCGGATAGCTCTTGGTCTGTCATCGTTTCGATGTCTTTACCAGTAATGGCTCTCTCCGTATTTTTCAGACCAATTTCTTTCGCTATTGCGACAGCTGTATCTTTATGATCTCCGGTAATCATCTTAACGGAAATACCAGCACGGTGGCTCTTTTTAATTGCTTCTATTGCAGATGGTTTTGGTGGGTCAATGATACCATACATTCCAACAAGAACCATATTCTCTTTCAAATCTTCATGTGTAATTGTTTTTTGATTCGAAGAAACTTCTTTCATAGCCGTAGCGAGTATACGCTGACCTTTTTTGGCTTGATTCGATATCATTTTATCCCATAGTTCGGGGTCAATTTTTTCTGTTGTGTTATCGCCAAATTGATAATCTACCATTCCAAGTAAAACATCTGGTGCTCCTTTTAAGTAAATAAAGCGTTGATTATCTACATCAACTAGAGTCGCCATATATTTGTATGAGGAATCAAACGGAATTTTATACAGCACCTTTTCATCTTGGGTAGTTTCCATATGAGAAGCCCACTCTAGTAAGGCTGCTTCGGTCGGATTACCAATCACAGTCCGTTGCCCATTATGGTAATCGATTTTTGTATCATTACAATAAATAGCAGTTTCAACCAACTTCTTGAGTTGGTAATCGTCATTAAAGATATTAAGGTCATCTTTCCATTGTTCCGTTTGATTTTTTTTCAAATATCTTTTTCTTAGTCAAGACTGTCAAAACTGACATTTCATTTTTAGTCAGGGTACCAGTTTTATCGGAACAGATAATTTCCATACTTCCCAATGTCTCAACTGCTGGCATTTTTTTAATGATGGCTTTCTTTGCAGACATGCGCGTGACACCCAGAGATAAAATAATTGAAAGGACTGCTGGCAATCCTTCAGGAACTGAGGACACTGCCAGTGAAATAATCCAGGAAGTTGCTTCTTCAAACGTGAAATCCCGGTGAAAGAAACTGAAAACAACTAATGAAACGATGAGTATTAAAAGTATAAAAAATATTTGTTTATTCAAATATTTCATCTTTTTAATTAAAGGGGTTTCTGTCACACCAACCTCTTTCAGGTGGACACTAATTTTCCCTATCTCTGTGTTGTCACCTGTTTCAACAACAACCGCTTTACCACTTCCGCTGTTCACTAAAGAACCTGAATAGCCCATATTGACACGGTCTGCCAAGTCTACTTCCGTTGATATGGAATCAGCATTTTTCTGTACAGGGGTTGATTCCCCTGTTAGCATTGCTTCATCTACAACTAAATTATACGCTTCTAAAATTCTTACGTCAGCAGGAATAATATCTCCTGAGTTCAGTAAAACAATGTCACCTTTTACTAAAGAATCGGTCGAAACAACTTTTTTCTCACCGCTAATGACGATTGTCGCCTCTGTTCCCATTAAACTCGTCAGGCCGTCTAAGGAGTTGCTTGCTTTTGACTCTTGGATATAACCAATCAATGCATTTATAACCACAACGATTAAAATGATAAACATATCGATATAGTCTTGACTAACTCCTTTAAGTAGTGCAGCTACGAGCAATACATAAATCAATAAATCATTGAAGTGTTTGAAAACTTTTTTAATTTTCCCTCAGTTTTTTCTCCAGATAATAAGTTAAAACCATTTTCTGATAATCTTTTTTTTCGCTCCTCTTCTGCTAATCCAACATCCTCTTCTACTTGGAGCTTCTTTAATATATCTACTTTTGATAATTGAAACCAGTTCATTATAATTCCCCCATAATTCTTTTAGTTTTTATTGAAATACTTATCTTTTTTAAGAGTACTTATTACTAGTTTATCATGCAAACTATTTAAAACATAATAAAATAATATTCTCTGTATTATTTTATTGAAAAATATACCATTTTGACTTTTATTTTTAGTCTTAAAATTTTTATCTTTTATGCAAAAATTCCTCAAACTTGCATCGGATATATCTTTCTGTTATTATTAGAATGAACGTTCTACTATTTATAGAAAGGAGAATATTTTGCCTAGAGCCAAAGAGTTTGACTACGATGTGATTTTAGATAGAGCAACAGATATTTTCTTGGAAAAAGGCTATGAACATACTTCTGTTCAAGATTTAGTTGACCATCTAGGTATCCATCGAAGAAGTATTTATGATACTTACGGTGATAAACGCCAACTTTATCTCAAAATCTTAAACAAGTATGATCAAGATATGAGTCAAAATTATGTTTTGATTACTGCTAAAAGTATGAGTATTCGAGAAAAGTTTGAAGCAATTTTTAATGACTCAGCATTTCCAAAAGAAGAATGTCGTAAAGGTTGTCTTTTTGTAAATTCGGCAATTGAGCTCGCCTTACGTGATGGTGATATTGCTGATCAAGTTCAACATTTTTTCGAAAAGACAAAAAGTTTTTTTGTGCTTTTGCTAAATCAAGCGAAGGAAAAAGGTGAATTAGCTGCTGATACTGATACACGTATTTTAGCAAGCTATTTAAACAATGCTTTAATTGGCATTCGGGTACTTGTACGTTCAGCGACGAGCCGGACAGAGCTTGAAAATATTATTAAAACAACACTATCAATTCTATAAAATATAAAAATATTCTGAGTGATTCGGAGTATTAATATTTTAGTTTTATGAGAACAAGCGTTCTAAAAAAGGAGACAAAAATGAATCAAGAACAATTAAGAAATATGATATTAAAGGCACACACTAATCGTTTTGCAACAAAAAAATTCGATAGAAGTAAAAAAATTGCTGCGCAAGATTGGACAACAATCCTTGAGGCTGCGCGTCTATCTCCAAGTTCATTTGGCTATGAACCTTGGAAATTTCTCGTCATAGAGAACAAAGAAATACGGGAAAACCTGAAAAGCCGGGCTTGGGGAGCAGTAAATAGCCTAGATGGAGCAGATAAATTTATTATCGCTCTAGCTAAGAAAGGGGTTTCTTATGACAGTAGCCATGTCAAACATATTGTTGAAGATGTTTTAGAGCTCCCTTATTCTGAAAACTCACCCCAAAGCCAATTTTTCAAAAAATTTCAGGCGGATGATTTTAAACTATCTGATGACAAGGCAAAATATGATTGGGCGGTAAAACAAACATATATCCCATTAGCAAATATGATGACTACTGCTTCTTTTCTAGGCATTGATAGTTGTCCTATCGAAGGTTTTAATATCGATGCTGTTGAAAATTATTTATCTGAAAAAGGACTAATTGATTTAGAAGAATTTGGTGTTGCATATATGGCAGGTTTTGGTTATCGAGCAACGGAAATTCCTAATAAAAAGCGTCAAAGTTTGAGTGAGATTGTAGAAACTGTAGAATAATCTTTATCATAATAAATATAAAAAAGACTAGTTAATACTAGTCTTTTTACACATTTCTATTTTCTAGTCTTTCTAAATTTTCTTACCCAGAAGATTGCCAATACCACTAAAATTAAACCAAGCCCAGTGACAATAGCAGCTGTCTTGTTAAACTCTCCTGCTTTTGGTAAGACTTTTTTCTGTGGTTCGACCTTTTCAATCAAGTTCTTGTTTCCATCATCTTTAGAAGATGATTTTTTTTCTTCAAGATAGATATTTTTAAACTGTGGTTTTTGTTTGTAACTTATAGATGCAACAAGTTTTCCTTTTTGGTCTACTACTTCAACATGAATCTTATAGGATTTAGTATCGTAGGTAATTTGAGGATCTACTCCAGGCTTTTCACGAATCGTGTAATCGTAGCTTCCTGTTTTTGTATAAGCTAGCTTATCAAATCGAATCTGTCCTAAAGCATCATTTTTGGCCGTTTGAATAACTTGATTTGAAGCATTGACTAATTCAAACGTGAATTCCTGATCTGTCAGTTTCTTTCCGACAAGTTCTTTGGTTGCTTGCAAATGAATTTCTGTACTAAGTGGTTGATAACTGTTTTTAAACTGTATCGCTGCATCTCCTGTAGCTGTAGCAACAAGGATCCCTGCTTCTTCCTTGATGCTAACAGTAACTTTATAATTGGCAGCATCATAGTCAATGGTCTTATCCAAACCACCTTTCTCTCTCACTGTATAATCATAATCTCCCGTAGTTGTGTAAGTGATTGGTGAAAATTCTATTTTACCTGAAGCATCATTGTGTACGGTTTGAATAACTTTTCCTGCACTGTCTAGCAACTCGAAAGCAAACTCTCCCGCTAAAAGAGAACGTCCGCTCAATAGTTTTTCAGCTTGGATTTGGTAACGAGTACTTTTTACTGTATCCGGCTTAACAGCAAGCTTTGGTGTGCCAATAGTATCGTAACGTTTTTGATTATGAGGGTCTGTATAATAGAGCTTTGCGCCTGTATCTTCATCGTCAATTCCTCGTTCAGGATCCAAAATATCCTTGGCTTTATCGCTTGTATCTGCATTTGTTGGGTAGTAAGTATCCTGTGAAACCTGACGATATTCTTCTTTTAATACCAGCGGAATATTTACAGATGGGTAGCCATCAGGACTATAATCATAAAGATCGCCTAACTCCCAGACAATCGTCTGTTCTTCACCTTTGTCCTCATAGTTTCCTTCAATCGTGACACCTTGAGGCAGAGTGGCATTTTCTGGGACATAATAATATTGACTCACTTTATCTCTAAGAACAGAATCACGCCCACCTGGGAAGAGCGTAGAATTAAGCAGCAAATCAGTCAAGTACGTTTTTCCTGCACCAACATTATCAGCTGGAACCTCAAAATAATTTTGTGGGTCGTTTGCCATTGTTTTTAAGATAGCACTGTTAGCCATATAATCTACTGTCAGCATTTCTGCGCCCATTCCAGCAACTTCATAGGTTGTTCCCTCAATGAGTTTTAGATAATTTTGGTCGATATCGTGACATTGATATGTCCCTGTTGGTGCACCTTCTACTTCTACAGGTTCATCACTTGTAATAGCTGCGGACATTGCTAGAATTCTACCATCTGTTTGCCCAAAAGATACAATGGGACCGCCACCTGACCAGCCAGCTCGCATTGTTGCTGTACTTTGTGGAACGCCATCTGATAAGAAAACGACCATCGCGCCTTTGGTTGCCTTAGCTTCATTACTACGTGATTGAAGGAGGTTATATGCCATACTTAATCCGTATTGATAGTCTGTTTGTGGGGTTGTAAACAGACGAGGAAGCATATCATCAATGGCTGCTCTATTTTCAGCAATATTATCCTTCCAACCTACAGTAGAATTATAGGTGCCGCTGATTGAGCCGTCTGCTTCAATGGTTGTTCCTGTATTTGGGCCAAAGTAGCCATGTTCATTATTTTTTAAAACAAGATTATCTCTAAAATTTTTCATTCGTTGTGAATTATAATTTAAATGGGTAACCATTGATGAATCTCGAATTGAAAATGGTGCCAGAGCCACTCTATTTTCAGGATGTTCTTGGAGTAACTTATCGGTCACTTCCGAAATAGCTTCTTTCGATAGCATCCATCGGTCATAGCAACCTTCATCTTCATCGCCATGCACCCAAACGCCAGGTTGTGTTTTTCCAGCTACTTTAGCTACAGCATCCCAATGACTGATACGTACAAATTTTTCACCTTCCTTCTTGAAATGGTAAGGAATATACTTGGCTGTACTTTGAGTAAATTGCTCAAAAAGATGAACCGGTGTAGTCCCAATCACTTCCCATTTATCAACATCCGCGTTATAAACTGTGAGGGTATTATCACTATTCTCATAAACTTTGGATTTATCTGCGTTTGCTTCGGGTTCCTGTCCTTCATGTAGTGGTTCAAGATAGAAATGTTCCTGGTTTAAGCAAGAGCTGGAGAATAAAGGATATCCTTCATAACCTGTAGCATTAGCATTATCGGTATAAGTCATGTCCATGCTACCTGAGCGGTCTAAAACAAAAACGACATCCATCGGCCCAGAGAGACTTGAACCGTTCACTTTTAAAAGTAAGTTAGCTTCATAAGCTTCTTGATCTGTCCACCATGCCTCTTTTTCTAAAATTTGAGCTGTGTTGTTATTCTTATCTCGTATGGGTGCCACTTTTTGATCTGTTTTCTTATCAACTCTATCCGCACTCACTCGACTCAAGGTATTTTTTAATCGCATCCCGGAGATAATTAATACCGAAAGTACTATCGCCAACACAAGCCCTTTCAATACTTGTCTTAAAGTTTTCATGTTTCTACTCCTTTTTATTTTGAATTAATGAACTTTTTTAGAAAAAATCAAAAATAGATGTCACTTTGTTTGCAACATTTCGTTTCCCTCCTTTTTCTTTAGTTTAAAAAAGATTAAACATTAAAGTAAAATGATAATTACTTTAAATTTTTCTCTTTCTTCTAATTTAATAATACAAAGATAGAGGGATAAGTCCAAATGTTTTTAATATTAGATTGAGTAGACGATTTTTAACTCCATAGAATAAAATAGAGTAAATTACGCATTTTCTGTCATAAATAATGAGAACATGTCCAAGAAATCGGACAAACAAAAAACGACAATTGAATATTGTCGTTTTTTAATTTATTTTTTATCTATTAAGAGAAACTTCCTTATCTCCATTGGCCCATTCTGTGCTAAGAAATTGAGCATTGTCGATCTTATATGCTGTTTTAGTCGGATGTTTCATAAATTCTTCGATTTTTTTATCTAAAGCCACCCAACCACGATTATTCAAGTGGATAGTGTCCCCAATATAGTACTTTTCGTTGAATTTATTTGTCATATCATAAATGTGATGGAAACCTTGGCTGTTAAGTTGATATTTAATTTTTGCGCTAAACTCCTGTAACATGTCATAAGAGAGCCCTGTATACTGGTACCATGCTCCATTTACAGGTGGAATAACGAACTGCACATCATTATTATTTTTTGCAAATTGATTTAAAAGCTGCTGAAAATCAAGATATTCCGGACTTCTCAGGTAACTCACTTCCTTCATCACACCTTTACGTTCTTTAAAGACCTTTTGAAGATTTCTTGACCACACATGGTCAACAATTTGAAATTCATTATTTGCTGAATTTGCAGCTCCTCGTTCGTATGCTGCTTGATCCAGTTTTTCGAAATCTTTTGTGTTTGGTAATTGTTTACTGATTCGCTCTATCTTTTCGTATGAATTTTCTTGCCTACTGCTGAGCTTTGATAAGCCCGTAAAAAGAGAATCTTGTTTCGTCCAGAACTGATTTGCAAGTTTAATTGAAATCTGGTTTATACTGTCGATTTTTTTTCCATTTGCTAGAGCTTTTAGTGCATGAGTAACAACAATATCCTCAGGAAAATCTTTAAAATTCAAGAGGCGTTGAGCGAGTTTTTGTGTCGCGACATCTTTTGGTGAGGCAGATTGTAACCACGCATATATTTCACCTTTAGAAACAAATTGACTTAACTCAGGTGTACCAATACCTTTACGTGTAAACCATTGTGGACTGATGATAAAAACAATCTTACGGTTATGCAATTGCTTTTCAACAGAATTCAGATAGAAAAAGTGTGTTAAGGATTGGGTTCCGGGTTGACCTGCTAGAAAAGGCGTAAAACCTTTATTATTTCTCATAAAGAAACTACTTGGATGAAAAGGATCAATATGTTCCAGCTCAGAAGAGCCTAAAATTGGCAGATAATGCGGATTAGAGAATGCTTGTGATTTAATCGCATAGCTTACAAAGCCTGTCCGATTCTTAGGATCAGTCGCAAACTCATCAAGTTCATGCTTATTAAACTTAGGGAAAACCGTGAGAGGAGAAAAGATGAGTATCGCTAGCAAAGTAAGGGCCGCAACTAAAGGTGCGAGTTCTTGAAGTACCTTATCTTTCTTCATCCATCTTTTCCTTGATACGATCGGCAATTTTATTTGCTGTATTCCAGTCGTCACGATCCATTTCAGAAGGTGGTAAACTTAAACTAAAGGCATTTTCAAGCTCAACAATAAGCATAATTGCTCTCATAGAGTCAAGAATGCCTTCTTCAAAAAGATCCATATCTAAATCTTCACGAAACTCATCTGTGCCAGCAACTTCTTCAATGATATTTAATACTTCATTTTTCATATTTATTCTTCTTTCTTCTATTGTTGTCTAAAAATTAGGTAAAGGACTACCAAGTCCATTGATTGCATGCATTATAGCATAATTAGGGATTCCTGAAAAGATAAGGAAACTGACCATAACGGCATTAAAAGTGATAAATATTGCAGCTCCACGTGTCCACATATTATCAGGAATATTCCATTTGTGCTTCTTCTTCATTCGCTTCCAGGCATCATAAATGATCATCAGGCAGGCATGATAAACACCATATAAGATATAGTACCACGTTAAACCATGCCAGCATCCCATAATAAACATGTTTACTAAGTAACCCACGTTTGAGATGGTCACCATATTTTTGGACCATTTTTTAACCATAATCCACTTTACTAAACGCATAAAGACAAAGTCTCTGAACCAGAATGATAAAGAGATATGCCAGCGTTGCCAAAAGTCGTTAATATTTTTTGCGAGAAAGGGTTTATTAAAGTTAATAGGAATTTTATATCCCATAATCAAAGAAACGCCCATCGCAAAAAGAGAATAACCTGCAAAGTTGAAAAAGAGATAAAAACCGTAAGCGTACATGCTCCCCATCATATTCCACAAATTGGGATGCAATGTTGCTTTTATCGCTAACTCATGCAGAAAATAATGTGAGATCAGATAAGAAATGATGAAATTATATAGGAAACCTTGGAAAATATAGAAAATCCCTTTTCCTAAATACTCCGAATACTTATCTGTCAGTGGCGCTTCTAGCTCTTTTTGGAAACGTCGAAAACGATCAATTGGCCCTGACGAAATGGTGGGAAAGAAATAAAGAAAATAGAGATATTCCTTTAAGGGAACTTCTTTAATCAGGCCATCGCGTAACTCAAGAATTACACTTACAGTTTTAAAGGTCACATAAGATATCCCTAAAAAACCAAGGATAGATTGTGGGTGCATCGGGTCCAATAAGGGCGTCACCTTAACGATTATTAAAGGTAGTAACGATGCAATCACTGCTAAAACGAACACCCAAGTTTTGTTTTGGAGTTTTCGATAGTGCTCGTAAAGCTTGATTAAAGTTGTTTCAAAAATCCCAAAACCCAGAAGGGACCAAAGACTGACTTTACCGCCGAAACTGATCCAGAGAAAGGCAATGGTCAAGATGACTTGATAGCCCATCCATTTTTTTCCATAGGCGTGTGCCATGATAAGTGGAAGCAGTGCTAACCCTAAAATCACAAAATAAAAAGGTGTTGCATATGGTTCCACTAGTTCTTACCTCCAAGGACTTGTTTGGTTAAGGCCTTTCGGTCAATTTTTCCATTGGGAGTAAGTGGGAAATCATCAAGATAAATGAATTTAGTCGGCATCATATAATCCATAATCGTATTTGAAAGTTGTGCCTTGATTTTTTTATTAAATGCGCGTTCTTCAGCCTTAGTTTCAAAACTTAGAGAAGAATGGATGACTGCTATTAATCCTGTTACTTTATGTGCGGTATTTTCTTGAGGCACCACTAATGCTTTTTCAATCTCAGCAATTTCATATAAATGAGCTTCGATATCCTGCAACTCAATCCTAAAACCATTGAATTTTATTTGAAAGTCGATACGACCATTATAGTTAAGGACCGAATTTTCATCAAAATAGCCTGAATCTCCTGTATGATACGCCTTCTTGCCTTCATACTCAAAGAAGACTTCTGCTGTCTTCTCCGAATTTTCAAAATATCCCTGAGCTACAGAATCCCCAATAATAATAATTTCATCATCAATGATTTGAATTTCAACTCCTGGCTTTGCAGTGCCAATAGGCAAGCGCTTATAGTCCTGAAGGATTGTTCTATCAACTTGAATACTTGTAATAGCACCTGTAGCTTCGGTTGGTCCATAAGTGTTCCAAACTTTTGCATGTGGGAACTTGTCGAGCAACTTTGATGCTGTTTTGTGCGTTAATTCCTCGCCACAAAAAATGAATTGCTGTAAATCTGGATGATTTTCTTCAACAAATGATGGATCAAGCAGGCATATTTCGATAAAGGATGGAGTAGAAACCCAGGTATTGATTGTACTTGAATTAAGTCGTTCAAAAAGTTTTTTGAAATTCGTTGTCTCCTCTTGACTAAGTGAAATCAAGGTCCCACCTGTTGTCAAGCTAGGATATAAACTGAAAATTGATAGATCAAAACTATATAGTGCTTGAGACAGAAAGTGATTATTTTCGATTATAGAAAAATCCTTATTCATCCATTTAGTGAAGCTAAGTAAGTTATTATGTGTTACTGCGACACCTTTTGGAAGTCCCGTTGTGCCCGAAGTATAGATAATGTAGTTAATATCCTCTCCGCTCACAGCTTGACGACTGTCAATCTGTGAAAAATCGAAATCGATATTTTCTTGGTATTCAGTATAAGATATTCTTGATGTAAAAAGTTGGGAAAACTTCCCTTCAAGTTCCACTGTATGTATGACTAAAGAGGGGTTTGCGGCTTGTTTAATCAGCTGCGTTCTCTCAAAAGGTGTATGGGCATCTACAGGAATATAGGCCCTCCCTGTAAGCGAAACACCGAGTAGTGTAGCTAATGATAAAAATCCGTTTTTACCAAATACAATAATTGGACGTTGGGAGATGGGCATTGCAGATATTTTTTGAGCTACCTGTGATGCTGCATCAAGCAATTGACGATAAGTATAATCTTGGTCGTGTTCGACTATCGCTAAACGCTCCGGATATTTTGTTGCTCCGGATAAAATTTCGTGAAAAATGTTCATGACATCTCCTTTCTAAAATTCGTTGTAGATAAAGTGTGCGCCTCCTGTTTTACTATAAGAATAAAGATAAAGTAGAATTAAAATAACTACGAAGTAAAACAGTGTCTTTCCCAAAAAGATGAATAATTTTTTATATTTTCTATTCATAATATATGATTGTACTATAATTAAATTGTCTGTAAACTTACATTTTGGTAAGTTAAGTTGAATGGTAGAAAACCTTCTCGATATAGTCTTGTGCTGCGGGCATTTTACAAATCGAACCATGAGAATAGCGTTCTCCTGGGCTATTTGTATAGGTGAATTTTTCCGTTATATTGCCATTTTTTTCAAAGAGGTTATAAACAGAAAAGAGATCCGACCACGGGAGAACGCCATCAAAGTCAGATCCGACAGGCGTATCTAAAGCCATGAGATAGACATGGATGCCCTTATCCATTTTTGAATAATTTTTCTCAAAATAGTTATAATCAGCGCTTTTGTTTTCGGGACCATTTTGATACAGGCTTTCCATGGTCTCGTTGGTTCTTAATTTTTCTTTGCGATTAAATTCACCATCTAAGGCAACAAACTTTTTAGCGGGAGGTAAATTTTTATCTTGCGAGTAATTGATCAAAAACCGCATAGCTCCACCTGCTCCCGAAGAATAGCCTAAAATATTATACCAAGGGACATTATAGTGTGCCGCTAGATATTCTATTGTAGCTTTTATCGCATACTGATAGATTTCGTGATTATTTGTTCCATGATCTGTCCCAACAGCAATAGCTGGATATTTATTACTAGCATCAATTTTTCCAGTAATTCTTAATTTATATTTGTTTCCTGTTTCTGCAATTACAGTGAGGCCTGGTTTTGCGGCATTATTTTTATTGGTTACTGCTTGAACTAAATGACTGATGTTGTTTTTAGGACTGCCACTTGAGCCAGTAACATACAATGTTGGGTAAATGGTAAGCTCTGACTTTAGTTGCTCTTCCGTTTTTTAATCACGCGCGTACTTGGCTCGCCAGGGCTTGCCTTGGTCTGTTGATAATATAAAGCAACACATAAAACTCCAATTACCGCAGCAATAAAAACAAAAAATGTCACACCTAACATATCGATTCCTTTCTTTCTCTTCTGCGCTCTTTTTTTCATATGTACTCCTTATATTTAAGCAAGCTTCAATCTCTCGAGCTAAGAAATATCAAACTCTTATACTCATTTTTCTTTCTATTTTATCTTTTTTTGCTTAACTGATTCCTTACTTTTTTGTAATAAAAGAACGGCCCTAGAAGACCGTTCTTTATTTAAAAATATTAGCGGATTTGACCATTTCCGTCAATTAGATATTTACTTGAAGTCAAAGCTTCTAGTCCCATTGGCCCGCGTGCATGGAGTTTTTGAGTGGATATCCCAATTTCAGCACCAAGTCCGAAGACAAAGCCATCTGTAAATCGTGTCGATGCATTTACATAGACTGCTGCTGCATCAATCTCCTCTTGAAATTTTTGAGCATTAAAGTAATCTTTAGTTACGATACTTTCTGAATGGCGACTCGAATATTGATTAATATGTTCAATTGCTTCATCTAAATTGTCAACCGTTTTAACTGACATAATATAGTCTAAGTACTCTGCACCAAAATCTTCTTCTTGAACGGCAATTGCTAAGCTTTCCGCACAAGCTTGGAGAATTTTCAAGGAACGTTCATCTGCTCTAAACTCAACCTCATGTGCTTTTTTCAAAGCTTCCTGCAATTTAGGTAAAAATTCAGCAGCGATTTGTGCATGTACTACGAGACTTTCAGCAGCATTACAAACACTTGGGCGCTGTGTTTTAGCATTGACGACTATTTTTGTAGCCATGTCTAAATCAGCAGTTTCATCAACATAAATGGTACAGTTTCCAACTCCCGTTTCAATAACAGGAACTGTTGCTTTTTCTTTTACACGGTTAATCAATCGAGCAGAACCTCGAGGAATAAGTACGTCTAAAAATTGATCAGCCTGCATCATCTTTTCTGCTTCTGCATGACTGGTATCCGTGAGAAGCTCTACGGTACTGGAGTTAATTCCTTGCTTATGTAAACTTTCTTTAATAATTTCAACTAAGACTGTATTAGAATGTATGGCGTCTGAACCACCGCGTAAGAGAACACTATTCCCTGTTTTAAAACAAAGTGAAAAGGCGTCAATCGTCACATTTGGGCGACTCTCAAAAATCATCCCAACCGTACCGAGTGGCACACGTTTTTGGACAATTTTTAGCCCATCAAGATTTGTGAAACCTTGTAAAACTTGGCCGATAGGATCAGGTAAGTCCGCCACTTGACGTAACCCAAGTGCCATATCCGAAATTCTTTCTGGCATCAATCGTAAACGATCTACCATAATATCCGAAATGCCATGTTCTTTTGCTTTAAGTAAGTCCCTCTCATTCTCAAAAATAATCCGGCTTGTGTTTTGAATGAGAGTATCTGCTAGGAAAAGCAGAAAGTTGTTTTTTGTTGCAGCAGATAGTTTTGCTGCTTCTTTGCTTGCCGCTTTGACTTTTACTCCTAAATCTTCAATCATCTTGCTTCTTCTTTCTCAATTTTTGGGTGAAAATAAGTCCCGATTTCCTGTCCAGCAATAATATCCTTTATTTCACGGATGCGTTCACCATTGGTCAGAACCATCTCCTGCTTGTTCTCAAATAAAATTTCTGCAGCGGCAAGTTTAGAGGTCATCCCGCCTGTACCAAAACGACTCCCGGCTCCGCCCGCCATTTGTCGTAATTCATCCGTTATGTCATGGATTTCTTTAAATATTTTAGCATCATCATAAATATTGGGGTTTTTATTATAAAGTCCATCGATATCAGAAAGCATAATGAGTAAATCAGCATCCACAAGCTTTGAAACAATCGCTCCCAGCTTGTCATTGTCGCCAAATTTTGTTTGGTGATCCATTTCATCGACAGCTATAGCATCATTTTCATTGATAATAGGGATGATTCCCAGAGAGAGCAGCGCATTCAAGGCATTTTCAGCATTATTTGAGCTCAGTGGAAAATCGGTAACATCCCGTGTTAATAAAAGCTGTGACACTTTTTGAGAATAACGACGAAACATTTGCGTGTAGAGACTCATCAACTCTACTTGACCAATACTTGCTAAGGCTTGTTGCTGTGCAATATCTTTTGGACGTTCATTCATCCCAAGAACGTTTAACCCTGCTCCGATAGCTCCTGAAGTTACTAAGATAACTTCATACCCCTTATTATTTATATCGGATAACACAAAAGCCAGTTCATCTATATTTGATAAATTTATCTTCCCATTCGGTAAAATCAACGAGCTTGTACCAATTTTTACTACGATTCGTTGTGCTTTTAGTATATTTTTTCTTGTCATAATGCTTAATTATACCAATATCTGAGCACAAATACACTTATATACCTCAATTATTGCAAAAAATTAGAAAAAACCACACGATCGAGACCCTGTGGTTAAAAGAAATACTTTAATCTTTCCTTTTAAAGTTGTAAAAAGCTAAAGCAAGAAAGGCAAGTGTAGCTGATGCTAAGATTATCCCAAACTGTCCTGAGCCTCCTGTATAAGGTAAGACAAAATTTTTAGATAAAAGGACATTAATCGTTATGTCACTAGCGCCAGAGAAATGCGCAGTCTGTAGCTCCGCAATTGTGGGATAAATCTTGGTATCTCCAGGATACTGATACCCTTCAATAAAGTATCCATTTGGCGCTGTCGCTTTTGGATCTGTAAGTGGTGCGCCTGTTAACACACCTGTTTGGACAATGTCAGCAGGGGCAGCCGGTGGATTAGATATACTTGGATCGTATGTGTAGTGCCAACTTATCTTATTTGCAATAGGTGTATAAGTAATCACGAAATTATTTGCTGCTGCTCCTTCTTTAAAAGTATTGGCTTGAGTCGCAGTTATTAATGGCGTAGTTGTTTTAATTACTGTAGAGCTCGCAACAGCATTGGAATCCGATGTGTATGTTATTCCATTTGGTGCACGCACAGCCACAGAATAGCCACTAAGAGCCTTATCATTTGGAGGAGCTACAAAGGTCTGGTAATTGTTTCCCGGAGAATTTATGCCCGATGTGTCTCGCGCAATGGTGTCACCGAAGCCACCATTAGAAGTTGCTTGACTTGGAAGATTCCCATAAATCTGTCCGGCATTTCCATTATAACCTGGTGTAATATTGGCCCAACCATAAGTATAGTTTGCAATTTCCGCATTTGCTGTAAGCATAGCCATTACATTGTTATCAAATGCCCCTTGATTATTAATTATTGGTGCTGCACTTAAAGATGAGATTCCAAAATACATTCCCCCATTTTGCTGAGTTATCGCTGCTGTGAGTGCCAAACTAATCGATACATAATAAGGTGTAGGTGTATTAGCTGATCCCGTTTCCGGATTTGTCTGATCAATCCAAGATGACCCCTTGTTATTCATCACAGCAGAATAATGATATCCTGTCGGGGCAGCTCCTAAGCCACTTATTGCGAGTGGTGCGCCAGTCAAGCCTTTTTGGCTATAGGCATTGGGTGGGAAAGGTGGTAAATTTCCAAAATTTGTAAACGCATAGCCATAATTAATATAAAATGTTTGCTCCTCTGCACTCAAAATGACTTGAAAATCATTTGTGGAAGGCATGTAAACACCAGGTGTCGTTGTGTTCGAAGTCGTACCAAATACATTATTAACCGCTGCTAAAGCTGCAGCCAGTGTGCTGTAGATTGTGCCGTTGGGTGCCTTATAACCCGAGATATAATAGCCTTTGGGTGCTGCAGATAATGTTGGCGCTGTTAGAGCTCCTCCAACGGTTCCTTGCTCTGATACACGTGCCGGAAGTTGCCCAAGTAAAGTACCAGCTATCCCGTTTTGTCCAGGAACATTCGCCGCCCATGCATAACTAAAATTGGCTTGCGCAGGAGATACTAGGTTAAATTCAAGCTGTGCGGAATTTTGATAGCTGGTAATTTCTGTTGCTGTAGGAATTTTTTGACCAGTAAGCTTGTTTAAGTCTGCTAAATTACTATGAAAGGTTCCAGTTACTCCAAATGCACCACTTGTAGGACTTGCCAGCAGACTAGCAGCTCCGGTACTATTGTAACCGTTAATGGCGTAAGCTGAAGGTGAACTTGCATTTAGCACAAATGGCATTGCACTTGCGTCCGTTCCTAGGATGCTACTTCCAGATGTTTTACTTGTATTAAGCCGAACATGTTTCGCAGAATTTAGCGTAAAACTGTCAGTAGCAGCCAATGTTCCTAAGAAAGCATTTGAAGTATTCCCTGTACTATAGTCAAAACTCGCCCCCTGTCCAATCGTTGTTTTAAAAGCGCCACCAGTAGCATTATAATCAAAGAATCCGGG
>NZ_KQ968939.1:510153-553685 GCF_001578715.1 Lactococcus sp. DD01
AAAGAATCCGGGTGCAGTTATCGTTGTACTAGAATTAACACCATAATTCATCGTAATCGATGACATACCGGTATTGCTATAAAAATTATTACTACTTGCGCCAGCCATGTTGAGCTTTAGAGTGCCATTATTATTTATCGTAAAAGTGGGTGTATTATCAAAATAAATAAAACCACGTCCAGTTGAACTTCCCGTAAAATCTAAAGTCGCTCCTGCCGCAACATTTATTGAAGCAGCGGATTGAGCCCACAATGGGGCATTTCCACCAGAGCTGTGTTTAATTGTTGTGGTTCCATCAAGGACATTAATCCCTGTGCCTTCCATGAATTCCTGCCCCGAATTATAGTTAAAGTAATTGGTTCCAGAGAAATTAACAGAACTTCCAATATTATAAAAAGGTTGTCCACCAGCTCCCCAAGTTGTTATAGTCCCTAAATCTTGGACAACATTTTTATAAGTTATACTAACTCCCGAGATATTTGTTGCACTAAAGAGACCATAATAGTAGTTGTATACTCCTGCTACCGTACCTACTCCTAAGGGACTTGGTACAGTAGTGCTATTAGTCGTCCCTGTTGATACAATACGTTCATTTTGAAAAGTTATGGTGTTCCCTACAGAAGGTGTAATAACGGCAGCTCCTGTATTGTATAAAGCATGGCCGCCCATATCAAAAACTAAAGTTAAGTTTAAAGGCAATACTGCAGTAACGCCTAAGGTCAAGTCGTTTGCTGCTTTTATATAAAGTGTAGAACCGGGAAGTGCTGTTGTAGCTAACGTATTAATATCATTACCAGCTGTGATAAGATTCCAAGTTATACCAGAACCATCCGTTTGTTGAGTAATGGAAGCCTCAGCAGAAAGAGTCCCCAAAGAAGGCATCCAATTCACAACAGGTGACAATGGACTAAGTATAAATAAGGTGAAAGTATATAAAACTAGTTTAAAGTATTGGTGTAATGCTTTGTTTTTCCCTCTTTTATTCTTTCTTCTTATTTTCTTATAATATTTGTAGCCCAAACTTAAGTCACCACAATCACTTTTGCTCATTTTCTTCAAATAAATTCACCTCCTTCCCCTAAATTCACTTCGTTTGTGTACTTTTTTCTTTACGATTAAGAACAAAAGCAATAATAATCAGAAGAAATGCCCCACTAAGTGCAATAAACCATGAGATTTTTTCACCCGTATGTGGTAAATCATGTCTGTACTGAATTTGTGTTGGCTTGGTAAAATTTTGTGTAGGTTGCTTTTCAGTCTTAATAAGGCTAGATTTGGGATATATATAAATCTCTTCTAGGCTATCTGCTGTTGGGAGATCAAGCAAAACAGGAGCTTGCGGATTAATAAGCCCTGCAGCATTATTGGCTTGCTCAGTTAGGATGTATTTGCCGTCACCTAAACGTGTATTTGCGATACCTTCTTTATTTGTCACGAGTTTTATCGGGTTGCCCACTTTTGTATAGCTTGAGGGGTCCATTACTGCTAGATCATCCTTCTCCGTAATTTGCTGTACTATATAGCTTATATCAGCTATGGGTTGAAGTTCCTTACCTTCATTATCAATAATAATATTGTTAATTTTTAAGCCGGTATTAAAGCTTTGATCAGTAGAAAATCCATGAGACGTCGATGTGAGCCCATATTTTACAATGATTATATTTTGAGAACGTCTTTCCGCTGCTTGAATTGGCGCATTATTCCATCTCAATAAGACAATTGAAAAAAAAAGAATATAAGAGCCAATAGTCGTCTTTTTTTTCATGTGGATCCTCTCTAGAATTTATTCTTTTACCATCACCTTAATTAAAATACAGTTTTCAGGAAGCTGTTTTGTATTTAACCGCTCTTGTAACAGGTGTTCTGCTGTCTTTTTAAACTCAAGATATGTTGTGTGTTCTAAGTGTTCATCTGTTTTATTAAATTCATCTGCATCTATGATTTGAGTAATTTTTACCTTTTGTTTTTCAGCTTTCTTACTCTTATTAACACTCTCCCACTGTTGGTCATCTGCTTTTACAAAATATTGACGTTTATCAGACTCAAGAGTCTCTGCCGCAATGAGTGTAATCTTATCTTTTAAACGGTACTTTTTACTTCCCGAAGGAAGTGGCGCAATAATAATTTCTTGTTTGCATTTTTGAATCGCATCGAACTGTGCTCTATCGATTCGCATATTATAGTTTTTAGCACCCAAGACATTGCGTAAAACAAGCCCCAATGCACACAGCGCTAACAGACTTGCAAGAAGCATCACCCAGAAATTGTAGCCATATTTATTACGTTGGATATGCTCTTGTGGATTCACCGTATTTGTAGCAACTCTTCTTCCTGTAACAAGTAGGCGTTTATTGTTAATACCTGTTGGCCAGCATGTAACCAGTGTGACCAAATCCTTTCCCGGAATGACATTAATAGCATCCGTATCTTCAGGATTTACAATTTTTCGCTCAAAAATCTCGTATTTTAATGTTTGATTTAAGACATGAATGTAGAAAACATCCTTCATTTTCAAGTCTTCCAAATCAGAAAATAAGGTATTATTAATATGCCCAGAATGTGCTGATAATACAGCATGTGTATTTTCTCCACCAATGGGTAAACTTGTCTGCGGGATATGGCCAACACCTGCTGCTAATGTTTCTTCACTATCGCCACTATAAACAGGGATGTTCGTAACCTTAATTTGTGGAATGGAGAGATAAGCAATAACTTTATCATTGTTAGTCACCAACTGTTGCTTATAATCTGGTACTGCTTTATTCCAGCTTTGGTATTGACTTTTGGCATAAATATACTGATTATAAATAGTTGCTTCATCTTTGAGATGTTTTGCTTGGGCTGGATTTATTGTTTCAACGCTATTGGTATATTTTTGGATTGTCGTTTTATTTTGTTGCGCGACCATATAGTTCACAAAGATAGGATAAAATAAAAGACCCAAAGCAAGAATCAACAGAACAGTGGAAATAATATTGCGCAGTGAAAATCGACGTTCGCTTTTTCTATCTGGACTTTTATCACGCATGTGCTCCTCCTGCATGGTAGCCATATTTTACTATTTTGAATCTACCTCTACTTCTTGTTTCTTTTTACGAATAACCATTGCTGCAAAGCCTGCTACTCCTGCTACTAATACCACGGCGACAATTCCTGCTCCACCTGTAAATGGAAGTGGGAATGGTTTATTATTCACAATATCATTATTATGCGCAGCTGGTGTTGTTGAAGCATTGACCTTTGTTACATTGGCAGCTGTGGTTGCTGTTGGTAATTGGAAACCATCAGGGGCAATCACTTCGACCGCAAAATAGTTGCTTGTGTTTTCTGTGTCTGTGTTGGTGTCAACAAGGTTAAGACCAGAAAAAGTAGCGACTCCTGAAGCTCCTGTTGTTTTGACAGCAATTGTTCCGTCAGCTTGTGTCACGAAAGATGCTTTGTCTGTTGATGAGTAGGCTGTCGGTAAACTGGAAAGATCTGAAGAAGAGCCATTAAAGCTTGAGGCATGTTTTTTAACCAAGGCCTCAGCCGCGGCTGCATCTTTTGCTCTTACCAGCACAAAAGTAGCTGGAGATGAAGTAATTGCTAAAGTCCCATCCGTTTTCGTCAGTTGGACACCACCAATATTTACAGTAGAGTTTTTAGGTGTTGAACTGAGATCGACACCGTAAGCATTGATGATTGTTGTTTTGGCATTATCTTTATATGACCCCGCTGTAACACTACCTGATACTGTCGTAGGAATGTAGAGGTTCATATTTATTCTACCTGTTGCTGCATCTAGTAGACCAGCTACTTTTTTCATGCCATCATTTGAACCACTTGATTCGTAATGGTCATTGTATAATCTACTTCAGGTGTTAAAGCTGTTGTATCCGCCTTAAGCGTTGGAATACCGATTGTGAATCCTGCTGGAATCGTATCTTCAATCGTAAATTTTGCTTTAACATTATCTGCGATGTCAGGCGAAGTCACTGTATCAGAAGTATTGGTCCATTGGGATTTATCAAAACTTGTATTGACATTCCAACCGACCTTGTTTCCAGCTGCTGCTGTCGTTGTATTCGCAGCGTCACTCTCATTTGTATCAATTAAAGTCGTCGTATCTGCATTAGGTGATACAAGTTCATTAGGCGTTTTTCCGTTGTAGTTATCATCAGCGTTTGTAGCAGCAATATCAAATAAGTTTTTATATTTCGTCATATCCTGCTTCGGATAGACATTCAGTGGACCTTTATTGGTTGTATCGGAAGTATTAACCGTCACAATAAAATCCTTAACAGTCTGTACACCGCCAACCAAAGTCATTTGATGAAAAAGCCAATAACCATCAGTAAGTCCCGTAAAGTCCGTCATACCATTTGTATCGGTTTTCTGAATTTTTCTTGTTGAAGCATCGGCTGTAAAGGCTGAGGATACAACATCACCTGTACTGTTAACCATTGCAGAAGCAGCACCAGTCGGTGTAATTTTAGTTGCAGAAAACTGAACGTTCGACATTGTTAAGTTATTTGTCGCCGTAGATGTTGAAGATTCACCTGCAGCTTGTTGTGTACCGTCATTATTCCCGATAGCATTTCCCGTAGCGGCAGCACTTGAAGGTCCAGCCTGTTGTGCATAAATAACAACCTCACCATTAGAGACCTGATTTTTAATGGTGGTCGTTACGGCCTCCACAGCTAATTGAGAAACAATCATGTTTGAAACTGCAGCAAGTAACACCACAGAAGCTAAGGTGAACTTTCTTTTCCTTGTATTAATTTTCATATCTTTCTCCAATCTTTTGGTGTGATAGCGCTTTATATTTTAATTGTACAGAATTGTCAGAACAAAAGCGAATTAATTGCTTAAACATTTATTAATATTAAACAAAATAAAAAAATAATGCAGTAGGCATTATTTTTGTTTTATAACTTTATCTTCTCTAGCGCTTTTGGTGGAACACTTCTTTCTTCTACAATATTCCAACGTACAATCTTATCGTAATTTACGTGAGCCATGATGTATACACCTTCACGTAATGAATCTGCACGTAAACGTAGATCTTTGATTTCCCCTTTACTATTAGAGGATTTGAAGAAATAGACGTATTCACTTTCTGAATCAGAAGTGCTTCTGGTCACAGAACTCGTCTTGTTTTCCAAAGTAACTTTCGCGTAATAGTCAGTCGTGTTTAAAATATGTTTTAAAGCAAAATATCCTCCACAAAAAATAATTGATACAACAGTTAACCCAATAAATCTTTTCATATTTTCTCCAATAGTCTTATTTACTTATAGTATACTAAAACATAAATACATTTTTAAGAGCAATTTGAACATTCATGTTTTTGTGTTTATTATAAGTAATAAAAGGAGACTTTTTTTATGATAAATACTATTTTTGTCTAAAATAGTGCGTGTTTTTTTCTTTCGATATTTTATGGTTTTGTTGTTCTTCTTAAAAGTAAAATAACTGCCACTTCTTCTTGCAATTCAAAACAGTAACCGTTCTTTGATTTTGATTACTATATTTTTATCCCTTTATTCCACAATGGATAGGAAAGTGCTCCTGAAAGACAAAGCACTGACAATAAAGATCAGTGCTTTTCCTTCTAGTAGTAACGTTTATTTTTTTGTTTTAGAGTTTTACGAGCTTTTTTCATCCCACCAACTTCTTTAAACATTGTATCGAGTTTTTTTCTTTCCACTTCTCTGGCATGTAAACCTAAGTAAGTCATTTCTTTTTGTAGTTTTTGATAGTTTGCCAAACGTTCGTAGGAAAGCTCTCCTTGTACAAGAGCAGCTTGTACAGCACAAGACGGCTCATTGCCGTGTGTACAATCAGAAAATTTGCATTGCGATTCTAAAGCTTCAATATCTGAGAAGCTTTCACTAAAATTTGCCCGATCTAAGCCAACTTCACGTATCCCCGGCGTATCAATAATCATAGCTCCTGAAGGTAATTTAAATAGCCTACGTTGTGTTGTGGTGTGCTTTCCTTTGCCGTCACTGCGTAGATTATTTGTTTTTAACGCTTTTTGTCCCAATAATGCGTTAACCAATGTTGATTTACCCACACCAGATGAACCAATCAAAACATAGGTTTCTCCGGCCGTGATGTAGGATTGTAAAGGAAAATATCCATTTTCAGTTTGTGAGGATGTCAGAATAATATCAACACCTAAACTAATCTCTTGGAGAGCTGCTTGTTTTTGTTCCATATTCTGTGCTACATCTGTTTTAGTTAATACAAATACAGGAAGAGCACCTGATTCCCATGCTAGGGTAAGATAACGCTCTGCTCGTCGTAGATTAAAGTCTTCATTAAGCGACATACAAATCAAGACTTTATCTATATTAGCCGCCATAAGTTGGCGTTCATGCGTCTCTCCAGCTGCTTTACGAATAAGGGATGAGTGGCGTAGCAAACAGCGCTGAATTTGTGCTCGTCCAGTAGAATCTGTTTCGCGATCTAAGAGAACGAAATCTCCGACTACTGGAAAGTCAAGTGATTCTAATGCTTCAAAACGATATTTCCCCGATACTTCTGCTTTGGCTTCACCTGATTGAGTTGCGACGATGTATTGATTGCGATTCTGTTCAATCACTCGTCCGGGATAAAAATCTGGATAATTCAGAGCTTCTTTTTTTAATTTTTCTGTGAAGCCTAATGTATTTAATCTATAGTTTGTGTTCATGTTTTGTTCCTCCAAAAAGTTTTAGTGACTTATTGGGAGACAATATGGTTCAGACGTGAGCAAGTGCCTCCCCATGTCTTACAATTTCCTTATTTACGTGCATAATTGCTCCTTTCTTTTACTTCAAGTATAGCATATCTTAATATAAAAAAATACAGCCTTTAAAGCTGTATTTCTCTTTAGATTGTAACAGTTATTGAGGCTGCAATAATAATTAAGACCAGACCAATAATTGTTAGGAGCATTTCTTTTTTTGTTTTTCTTTGATTTAAGAACCAGATACCTGTCAATGTTGCTAAAACAACAGATGTTTGAGAAAGAATAAATCCAGTCGCCAAACCATTCATATCAGGTTGAGCAGAGATGAGGTAAGTTAAGGCCGCAAATGCAAAGAAGAAACCGGAGATGATATGTTTGTATGATACACTTTCAAAGATTGCCATTTTAGACTTTTCTTTGAAAGAGATAACAATACTGTAAATAAGGGCAGTCAAGAGCATACCAATGGCTTGTGGGAGAAAGGCTTCTTGACCTGACAAGTTACTAGCTTGAGGAGCAGCAGAGTAGGCCCAATACCCAATCGCACCAAGCGCTAAGAAAATAACTACTTTTCTCAAAAGACCCGTACTTGCAGGCGTTTTTTCTTCAGACCAAACAGTCAAGCTCGCGCCAAAAATAATAAGTATAAGAGAGAAAGCTCCCAAAATTTTAGCACTAACACCAGGCCAGTTTCCCAAAGCAACAACACCCCAAAGTGATGCAGCCAAGAGTTGGAAAGCTGTCGTAATTGGCATTACTTTAGAAGAACCAATCAAACTAAAACAGTAAAAAGTTACGATTTGCCCTGCAGCCCAACCGATTCCAGATAAAATACCGAGAAATAAATCCATCCCTGAAGCTAAATGAATGCCTTGTGACATGGAAAAAACTAGGGCAAAAATTAGAGTACCTAAAGTTGAACCAAGGATTTGGTTGACGGGTTTCCCCCCAATTTTTGAAACGATTGTTGGGTAAAGCCCCCAACCAAGAAGCGGGCCAAGGCCAATTAATAGTGCAGTTGTATTCATGTTTTTGTTTTTCTCCTATTTGTCTTTAAAATACGACATTACTTTCTAGTAAGATGTTTGCGTAAGGTGTCATTTCTCCTGTACGGATAAAGGCATGACAGTTATTTAACTCTGCCTTCATATCGCTATGTGGAATAAATTCGACAGGTGTATTAGATAAGCGATCAGTAATTTGAGTTAAAATTTTTGGGTTATTTTCTTTTATCTCTTCAGCAAGATAGATTTTTTGAACTTCAAGTTCTTCTAAAACGTTATTTAAGACGTCCATGAAGCTTGGAATACCACTATCTACAGCCAAGTCAATTTTTTCTGTTCCTCTTGGAACTGGCATCCCAGCATCACCAATGCTAAGCTTGTCAAAGTGACCCATTTGAGCAATGACACGTGAAATATCAGAATTTATAACTTTTGTTTTTTTCATTTGAAATACTCCTAATCCAGTTCATTTTTGTAGGGAATTGAAGGTTGTGCACCGTATCTTTGTACAGTAAGGGAAGAAGCTTTACTGCCATAAAGAATAGCATCCTCAATATTACTGAAATCAGCTTTTAAAACAGTGCTTAAAGCACCGATGAAAGTATCACCAGCAGCTGTTGTATCGACAGCCGCTACCTTGAAAGCAGGAATAATACCAGACTTGCCATCTTTGATATCATAATAAGCTCCCTTACTTCCTAAGGTGATAATCACTGCTTCAATACCAAGATTGTGGAAGTAATCGGCAGCAGCTTTTAGACTATGCTCATCTTCTACTTTTATTCCAGTTATAAGTTCAGCTTCAGTTTCATTGGGAACAATGATATCGGTTGTAGCTAAGAGCTCTTGTGGAATATCCGTTCTCGCAGGTGCGGGATTAAGAATAGTTCTAACATTATTTTCTTTAGCAAGCTTAAAGGCAGTAACTGTACTTTCAAGGGCACTTTCAAATTGGGCAATCAAAAAATCGCTGTTGGCAATAATATGCTTTGAGTTTTCAACGTGATCCGGTGTAAATGCATTATTCGCCCCTGAGAAAATCATAATGCTGTTTTCACCAGAATCATCCACGGTAATAAAGGCTTGACCTGTAGATTGGCTTTCTAAGAGTTGTACAGCTGAAGTATCTATATCTTCATACTCTAAAAGCTCACGCATCATTTGTCCAGCACCGTCTTTACCAATGGCACCAATAAAGAAAGTATCAGCGCCAGAACGCTTTGCTGCTACCGCTTGGTTGGCACCTTTACCGCCACCGGCAGTAAAATGTTCTTTAGCATGTAAAGTCTCACCTGGTTTCGGCATATTGCTTACTCTCAAAGTTGTATCTAGGTTGATACTGCCAATAATTGTGATCTTATTCATTTTAGTTCTCCTTTATTTTTCTTGTACTATCACGTTCAACATAAGAAACTTTAAGTTTAATCTGTTTTTGGTCAATTGGCTGATGGTTTGCCATTTTATAAATTAATTGGGCCGCTTCATGCCCCATTTCATAAGCGGGTTGATGAATTGTTGAAAGAGCGGGATAAACGTATTTACTCATCAAAATATCATCATAACCAATCAGTTGGATATCTTCAGGAATACGTTTATTTATGCGATGAATCTCCTGCATATATGCAACCGCATAAACATCAGAAGGCAGAATAATCGTATCAAGAGTGTTTTGTTCTTTGAGAAGTTTTTCTGCTTCCGCTTGGATGTCCGAAAAATCATAGCTCATACTTTGAAAAACTTGATAGTCCACCACTGCTTGATTTAAGTAGGTAATACTAGAACTAAAGCGTTCATTCGTATTATCCGTTGTCAATGGTCCTCGAACAACTGCAATCTGCTGTGCTCCTGCTTCTACTACAGCCTTGGCAGCCAGAAATCCGCCGTGGCTATTGTCAGAGAATACACCAAATTCACTTTTCTTACCTACACGATCCACAGTTACTGCAGGTAAGTCAAACTCAGGAAATTCTTCCTTAAAGTCTACCGTTGTGATGACACCAGCAGCATTGCTTTGAACTAAAAACTGAAGATAGGACTTGATGATTTCACGATCTTCACTAACATTCCCTAAAATTAGTTGGTAACCTTTTTCTCTAAGAAATTCTTCCACTCCTTTCGCCAACATTGGAAAGAAGGGATTAGAGATATCAGGCAATAAAAGACCGACCAAGTTACTTTTTTACTTTTTAGAGACTGAGCCGAGATATTTGGTGAGTAATTCAAGTCTTGAATCGCATTTTTAATCTTTACCTCTGCTTCTGCGCTAACATATCCGTTATGTGTGATATATCTTGAAACTGTAGACACGGAAACGCCAGCTTTCGAGGCAACCTGTTTGATTGTAGCCAATAGACCTCCTTGTGACATAATGTGGAAACGTTCTCACATATTACTTAACTATTGTAATCGCTTGCTGTAAATATGTCAAGCATAAACTAAAAATTATTAGATTAATTAAAAAACGCAAAAAAAGAGCCTCAACCTTGGCTCTTTCTGCTTTTTAGTCATAAAGATAGAATAAATCACTAGCAATTGTGGGATAGGCCATGATCATATTTTGAAATTTGTCCAAATTAATAGCTTGATTAATGCAGAAATTCAAGATATTTACAAGTTCTTCTGCCACTGTCGAGAGAAGTGTCGCTCCAAGAATTTCATTTTTATCATTTACAATAACATTAATTTTTGAAAGAGGATCAGCTATGCGTTTATAGGTATACCAATCCGTCATATCTATGTTTCGCTCATTTTCTTTATCAAGAATTTTGGTTTGACCAATTTGGGCGAGTTTGCTAGATCCAAAAATAACAGTAGGAATGGCCGGATATTTGATACCTTCATTTTGACCGTCCTGTGCAAAATAACGTGCAAGGTATCTAGCTTCAAAACCTGAAACAGGGGTTAGTTTGGGCTGCTTTTTATCTAAAGCATCTCCGATAGCATATATATTTGGATTATTAGTTTGTAAAAATTCATTGACTTCAATACCTTTAGCCTTTGTTTTTACACCGACAGCGTCGAGATTTAGGTCTTCAATATTTGGAATACGCCCGACTGCTGAGATAACACCATCAGCAGTGACTTTGCGATTGTCTTCACTAGTGATTTTGATTCCTGAGTCAGTTTGTTCAAGCCTTTCAGGCGAAAAATTATCAATAAAGGAAATGCCTTGCTTTTGTAATTGCTTAATATACGAGGCTGCAAATTCATCCGCGAAACCTCGAATTTTTAGTGCTCCGTGTGTGAGAACAGAAACCTCAGCTCCCGCTGCATTAGCGATTTGCGCTAATTCAAGTGAGACATAACCCGAACCTAAGAAAACAAGACGTTTGGGAAGTTCCTCTAGCTCTAAGAAGTCATTGGAAGTCAGTAAATACTCATTACCCGGAATATCCAAAACCCTTGGTCGTGCACCAGTTGCTAGGATATAGTTATCCGCAAAGTATGCCTTACCGCCGACATCTAGATGTCCATCGGTCTGAAAACTTGCCGAGCCATAAACAGTCTTAATGCCTGCGCTTTTCAATCCTTGTTCAGTGCTTGAAGGAATGGCATCACTGTATGCTCTTTTTCGAGCTAGCATCTCTTGCCAATCAATTCTAAGGTTACCGTGCAAACCAGCGGATACAAGATTTTCTGCTCTGTACTTTGCTTCGACAAGTGCCATCATAATCTTTGTGGGATCACAACCATAGTTCGGGCACGTTCCGCCCCATTTATCCTTTTCCGCAATTAGGACAGATGCTCCTTGCTCTTTAAGTGCATAAGCTAGTGCATTCCCTCCAGGTCCTGCACCGATAATAATATAGTCATATTTTTCCATATCTGCTCCTCCAACTTTCTCTTAAATCCATCATAATAGGAAAAAAGCCAAAACGCGAATGTTTTGACTTGTTTTTCCTATTTTAAAACGTCTTGTAATTCTTCTTTGTGGGTTCTAAAATACTTTGCCGCATACGGGCAAGTCGCTTGAAGTTTGAGATTTTCTTTACGTGCTTTCTCAATCCCTGCCTTTAAAAGTAGTTGAGCAAGACCCTGGCCTCGATATTCAATAGCAACACCTGTATGAGTGATAACAATATTATTGCCCATTCTCATAAATGTCATCTCGCCGATGCGTTCATTATTGTCATTGTACAAGATAATGTTGTTGTCTTCTTCAACAGTTTTCATAGTCTTCCTCTTTTCTTTTTACTTGATAAATTTTAGTGCACCATATGGACAACGATTGATAATCTCTTGATTATCAAATTTTTCTCCATTATCTGGGATAATCCATGGTCTGCGCCCCACTTCCCAGACAGCTGCATTACCACGTACGCATTCTCCTGCATGCTCGCAAATTTGAGCATTATAATAGATATCCATTTCCTTACCACGATAACGTCGGTAACCTGCTTGCTCCAAGTTTTCATCAGTTGTTGTTTGATTGTTAATTTTTGAATTGTCCATTTTCACCCCTTAATATGATTAGAAGCCTCCCAAGTCTGTCGCCTTTCCTGCCTCTACCAAACCTTCTTCCTCCATATAAACAGCAAAAGGTTGTAATTTTTCAGCATGGAAACGTTCTTTGAAAGCATCAATAGTTTCTTGTGGATATTGTTTAGGATCAAGCTGCAGACGTTCCACTGGAATAGGACTTTCACCCGTAATTTTAGCATCAATAAGTACAGGTAAGCCTGATTCAATCAACTTCATTGCTTGGGCAAAAACATCGTCCAACTCTTCGACTTTGTTAACTGTAAAGCCATGAACGCCCATTGCCTCAGCAACTTTTGCAAAATTAATCCCAGTAAATTCCACCCCAAGATAACCTTTATTAGTCGTTTCTTGCTCATCTTTGATAAAACCAAACTGTTGATTAGGGAAATCTAACTTGGCCGCAATCGCACCTGGAATCCCAACACCCATTGTCGCAAACAAACCAGAAGTGCGCCAAAGTTGACCTTTACCCATATGCAAATGACGAACAGATGTCATCGTAACATCTCCAACATCAGTTGAAAAAAGTGCATCCTTTTTCGCGACTTTATTAATAGCATGATAGACCTGATAAAGATTCAACGGATTTTCTTTATCTTCTTCAAGGGTCTGCGTATAATTTTTCCAGTTGGCGATATTTTTTACATTAGCACGCCACCAAGGTGTCTCTTCTTTTTCCTTCATTTGCTGAGAGAGAGCTTTCACAACTTTTTTAGCATCTGCTAAAATGCTGAGTTCTGTCCGTTGTCGTTTGCCTAGTTTTGCAGGATCGATATCTACTTGAATCACGTGTTTCACATGTTCAAACATATTCGTAACATCGATAAAAGGTTGATTCGTTCCCAGCATTAAAACCGTATCTGCGTTTGCAATAGCATCATTAGCTGGTTTTCTTGAAACTCGAGTAGGCGATCCAAGAAAAGCCTCAAAGTCATCATCCACAATATCAATAGCCAGTGCGGAAACCATTGCTGGGGCTTTAATTTTTCTTGAAAGCTCCATAAGTTCAGTCCCTGCGCCACGCATCCCGATACCAGAGAAAATGACAGGACGTTCAGCATTTTGTAAAATTTGCATCGCTTGCTCAATAGCCTCTTGCTTGGGTTCAGCAAGTTCCGGTTGGATATAAGCTTGACTTGCATCAAACCATGAATCTTTTTCAATTTCTTGCCAACCTAAATCAACAGGAAGTTGAACTACAGCCACACCTTTTTTGCTGTAGGCTTGACGAATCGCTTCGTCAATAATATGAGGAAGCGATTGTGCGGTCATGACCACACGATGGTAGACTGAAACATCAGCATAAATAGGATCTTCATTCATTTCTTGGAAAGTATCCATATTCATTCCAGTAGTGCCAAATTGACCAATAATTGCCAACAGAGGAACATGATCTTCTTTTGCATCATATAAACCGTTCATTAAGTGCGTTCCGCCAGGTCCTGCAGAACCGAAGGCTACACCGATATGTCCTGTAAATTTAGCGTGCATACTTGCAGCCATCGCACCCACTTCTTCATGACGGACCTGAACAAAATGAATACGCTCTTTTTCTTCTAAGAGGGCATCCATCAAAGAATTAATGGAGCCACCTGGCAGACCATAAATATCTTTTACTCCCCAATTTTCAAGAACTTTAACTGCTGCAACACCAGCTTTTATTGTTTCTACCATTACTATTTCCTCTCATTTCTAAAAACTTAAAATATGAGTGACCGAAAATTAGATGACGAATTGCTGCTCTCTAGCGAAAGCCTTTTCATTTCAATATATCTTAATTATACTACGAAATAGTCTGAAAAGGTAAAGATACCCGAAAAATAACTTTTTAAGAGAGGATTTTCGATACACTTTTTGATTTAACTTACTCAAATTTAAAGTAAGTCAGTGTTTTTGATAGCTTCAATATCTTTAGCACCAGCTAACTGCATGGTAATCGATAATTCTTTATTAAGATGTTCAAACACTGATTTAACACCTTCTTTCCCGCCTAAGTTTAAGCCGTAAAGTACGGGACGACCAATAGCAACAAGGTCTGCACCACTAGCTAAAGCTTTGAAGACATGCTCCCCACGACGTACACCACTATCAAAAATAATTGGGACACGTTTATTGACCACTTGTGCAATTCTTGGAAGGACGGTAAAGGAAGCTGGTCCTCCATCAAGTTGGCGACCTCCGTGATTAGATACCCAAATACCATCAGCACCAGCTGCAATAGCTTCCATCGCATCAACTGGATCTTGAATACCTTTCACGATAACAGGAAGATTTGTCCAGTTTTTAATTTTTTGAATGTCAGAGAGAACGAGACCTTGTTTTGCTTCCGCATAAATTTCAAAAATACCTTTTCCTACGCCATCCGACTCAGAAAATGCTGCCAAATTTGGCATTGGAAGTGGAAATTGGAAATGATTAATCACATCTTCTTCGCGATATCCACCTAGTGTAGAGTCAGCAGTTAAGATAATGGCTTTAACTCCAGATTTCACCGCTTTTTCAAGCAAGAACTGATTAAATTGGTCGTCTTTACTCATATAAAGTTGAAAAAATTGCGGTGCTCCATTAACAGCTGCTGCTGCATCTTCCACAGATGTTGAACCATAAGTTGAAATAGAGAAAAGTGATCCCACTTCTTCCATGGCTTTAGCTGTATCAACCTCTCCTTCCATATGAGCTAATCCTTGTGCAGCAACCGGAGCTTGTATAATCGGTGTTTTAAGATCAATTCCAAAAATGCTGGTTCTCAAGTCTGCAGAATCAATTCCCCGTAACACACGAGGAGAGATTGTTTTAGTATTAAAGGAAGCCGTGTTTTCTCGCATTGTCCACTCATCCTCTGCGCCACCACGAATATAACCAAAGGCACCTTTATTCCCTTGAGCTTCCATACGATCTTTTACACGTCTCTCAAGCGAGGCAATATTTACGATTTCTACTTTTTGTTCATCATTACTAGTAATATATGCCATGGTTATTTCCTCTTTCTTTTCTATTATTTTTTCAAGTTTGTACTTTAAGCTACTGCGCTCTTTGTTTCTTGTAATTCAATTTGACGATATTCTCTCGAAAAGAAACTGCGCAATTGATCTTCATTAAATCCAGCTTGGAGCTGTGGACCTTTCACTAAAAGTGGTCGGCGAAGAAGCTCCGGATGTTGTGAGATGAATTTTGTCCACTCTTTAACAGTCATATCTTCTACATTGACGTTTAAATTTTTAAATGCTTGTGAACGTGTTGAAATGAGATCTTCAGTGCCGTTTTCTGTTTTAGCTAACAATTCACCAATCTCCTCTTCTGTCAAAGGATCAGCAAATAAGTTATGCTCTGTGTATTCTAGATTGTGGTTTTCTAACCAAACTTTTGCTTTCCGACAGCTGGTACATGAGGGAGTGTAGTAAAATTTAATCATTTTGTCTTCTCCATTTTATTTCTATTGTAGGAAGTGAAACTCACTTGCCCGAAATTGTTTACGTTTGTAAACACAACTATATAATAACTCCTTTTCCTCAAAATATCAATAATTAAGTAATAAATACAGGTTAAAATTTTGATAGTTAAATAACAAAAATATTTCAATTAAATTTCTTGGACTTGTCTTTCATATTTACAGTTGCATTTTTTTATCATAGAAGTTATAATAGAAAAGTTATAACTTTCGTACAGATAACATAGATTTATGTTGATATTATACAGAGGCGAAATTATTATTTTAGGATAATAATTTCGCCTCTTTTTGTTTAAATTAGGAGGACATTTAACTGCATGAATAAAAACAAACAATTTCATCTCTTAGGTGCTGTCATTGCTACCGGGCTCTTGTCTTTTTCAGGTGTATTAATCGAAACAGCGATGAACGTGACCTTCCCTCAATTAATTACTGAGTTTGGGCTAAGTACTTCCAAGATACAGTGGGTGACTACTATTTACCTATTAGCAATTGCGATTATTATTCCTTTGTCTTCGTACTTTAATCACCGCTTCTCGTCTCGTAAGCTCTTTATATCTGGGAATCTTCTTTTCTTCCTTGGTGTCCTGATTAATTGCTTTTCACCTAACTTTACCCTCTTGCTGGCCGGACGCCTTTTACAAGGTGTCGGAACCGGTATTGCTTTACCTTTAATGTTCCACCTTATCTTAACCAAGGCGCCGCTTGAAAAACGTGGTATGATGATGGGATTAGGAACAGTGACAACATCAATTGCACCGGCCATTGGGCCAACTTATGGTGGTATCATCTCAAACGCATTGGATTGGCGCTATATTTACATCTTTTTACTTCCATTAATCGTTGTATCCCTAATTATTGGTCTTTCTTCACTTCCAGAAGAGAAAAAACAAACGACAAAAAAACTGGCACTTCGACCAGTTTTGGCACTTTCTGTCATGTTTTTCGTCTTCATTTCTGCCTTGAGCGCCGAGCAAATTCTGACCTTTGTAATTCTCTTTATTGTTGGTATTTTAAGTGCCCTACTCTTTGTTTATTATAATCGTAAAGAAACACTGATCGAATTAGCTATATTACGTCATCATAAATTTGTTGCACTTCTCTTTACGCTTCTGGTTTATCAAGGTCTTCTTTTAGGTCTATCCTTTATTTTACCTAACTTTATCCAAGTTTCTGCGGGATATAGCTCTGCTGTGGCTGGACTCTTTATGTTTCCAGGAGCTCTTGTCGGAGCAATCCTCGCTCCAATTTCTGGGAAAATCTTGGATCAGGTTGGTGCGAAGAAGCCAATCACCTTTGGTTTATTAACTGCAAGCTTTGGTATCATTTTACTTTTTGTTTTCCTACCAACGCAATCACTTATTTTATTATTGATTGCGCATATCGTTATGATGCTTGGACTGGGTGTTTCCTACAGCAACTTAATGACCAGCAGTTTAAGCACACTTTCATCAGAAGAGCTCTCAGACGGAAATGCATTGGTTAATACATCACAACAATTTATCGGAGCCATTGCAACTGCTTTGGTAGCCAACATTCTCTCTGTCTTTCAACACGCTCAAGGATTTAAAGAAGGCACTCAATTTGGGACATCAGTCATTCTACTCATGTTCTTCGTATTAGTAATTCTGGGACTCTTTGCAAGTTATTCTGCATTGAAAAATAAGAAAAAATAAAAAAAGAGCATTCCTGTGCTCTTTTTTTTATTTATGTAAAACAATCTAAAGACCATCTAACTCATTATTAAAACTTAAGCCCAGACACTTTTTAATTTCGGTTTACATATTTTTATTTATGTAAAATAATTATTATACTGTAGCATCCGACAATTTAAAGGTCACTAAAGTTTCTGCAGGATAGGCTGCCAACTGACTGGCGAAGCTATCGTCATCATCTTTTTTGACTTTAGCTTTAAGATTGATGCTTACCTTATAGTGTTCTTCGGATAAGATATCATAAAGTGAGCGGAGATCTGAAATGTCTTGGCTACTTGCCTTAGGCAATACCGTATATTTTGCATATTCGGAATCAAACCATGAACTTTCTTTCTCAAAATCGACGGGCGAATTTTCATTAATCTGAAGTTTGACAGTGATGCTGTAATCATAGCCTTGTTGCTCAATCATTTTAGCAATTTTTACCATATCTTCATAAGTTCCTGAAGCTTTGAGTTTCAACGTTGCTTTGTAAGTTATACCAGCAAGTTCAAAACTCTCCGCAATTTTAAATGGATCTTGTTCACTACCTTCTTTGTCTACTTGTGGCGGGAAAAAGTTAACTGAAATAGAATAACCTTCAGTTAGAAGTTGCTCATACTGTTTAATGACTTCTTCTGCTTCCAAGTCATCCATGTATTCATTAAATGTACGTTCTGTTAATTTATTGCTCTCAAGAGCCTCTTCTTTAGGGTATATTATTTTTACTTGATAAGTCATAAATGTATTATATCAAAAAAAAGAGAGAGACTTGTTAATCCCTCTGAACTTTTCTGCTTTTAGCTTTTTAATCTTTTCGTGTCACTTTACCATGCCATGACAGCATTCCCCCGGTCACGTTTGTTACGTTGTAGTTCATTTTTGAAAGTATTTTAGAGGCTTTTTTTCGATCTCATCCCTGATTGACAAATCACAAAATACTTTTTGCCGGGTACTAGTGATGCACCAGAAACTTGCCCTAAAGGGATGTTTATAGCTCCTCTAATATGCCCTTTTTTATATTCATAAGGTTCTCGCACATCAATAACTTCTTCTTTTGTCTGATTATTTCTCAGATGTGTAGCAAGCTCTGTTGTTGTTATACTTTTAATTTTAGTAAATAATCCAAACATCAGTTCTCCTTACTGGCCAAACAACCGTCCCAAGCATTTGTACCGCCCAAGACATTAATAGCGTCGATATTATTTGCAGCAAGCCATTGTGTCACCTGTGCTGAGCGAGCACCCGATTGACAGATAATATAGCTTCCAACATTAACTTCGGCAATACGGTTTTCGATTTCACTCATGGGGAGATTACGTGCTGTTGGTACATGTCCAGCTTCATATTCATAAGCTTCTCGCACATCAATAATATCAGCTTTGTCCTTCATTACTTCTATTAAATCTTGCATTGTAATTGTTCGCATTTACTATTTCCTTTATTTTGTTTATAACACCATTATATACCCTATAGGGTATATAATCAAATTTAATGCTTCTATTAAAAAAGACATAGTTTTCTATATCTTTTATTTTATCTCTTATTTTGTTGAAAATTTACGGCTGCACCTATGAGATTGGCTGAGTTACGATAGTGGCAAACCTTAATCTCAGGCAAAAAAGGCGGTATTTCTAAAGTCTTAATTATTTTGTTCAGCTGTTTGTTAAGTTCTGCAACCAGCCACTCCGCTTGTGAAACTGCCCCACCAATGACAATGAGTTCAGGATCAAAAGCATACTGGAGATTATAAATACCTTTAGCAACATTAAATGTAAAGCGTTCCATCTCCTCTTGTGCAAGAATATCCTTTTCCTGTATTGCTCGTCTAAAGACTTCTTGTCCTGTCACATTTGTACTACACCGTTGATTGTAACGCTTTGCCATGTTTACTGCTGTTCCCAGTTCCGAAAAAGTATGTTTTTCATCCATCAACATAAAACCAAATTCACCACCAAAAAGATGTTTCCCGTGATGAATTTTCCCATTGAGAACAACAGCTCCACCTACTCCTGTGCCAAGTACTAGAAAAAGTACATTTTTTAGATGCCTTGCTGCTCCAAAAGCAACTTCGGCAAGAGCAGCACAATTGGCATCATTTTCAATAGTCAAAGTTAAGCCTAACTTTTCTTCTAATGCGTGTTGGATATTAAAGCCGTGAATATAAGGCAATGCGCTGAATCCTTCAATATAGCCTGTTGATTGATTCACCGCTCCAGGAGAGCTCATCGCAACACCAGTAATATTTGTCCTCTCTTGTCTCATTTCACTCACAATATCCTTCAGACAGCTGTAATAATCTTCGAGATTATCGGGGGTTTGCTTCGACTTGACTTCTCCTAATTTCCCTTCAGAGAAAAGACTATATTTAATGCTGCTTCCACCAACATCAATTGTTATCAGTGCCATTATTTATCCTCTTTCAGTTTTTGTAACAGTGCTTCTTCAATGTCAACACTTGAGCTTTCTGAAACTTTACGATACCAATGTGCTGATTTTTTTAGTTTCTTAATCTGTCTGTGAATATCTAGAGAAATTAATCCATAGCGGTTTTTATAGGAATTACGCCAACTCCAGCAATCTATTGGTGTCCATGTATGATAACCTAAACAAGCTGAACCTTCGACCATTGCTTGGTGTAAATAGTAAAGATGTTCCGTCATAAATTGAATACGATAATCATCTTGGATAACACCACTTGTATCCTCAAAACGTGCTTCATTTTCAACACCCATTCCATTTTCGGAGATGAACCAAGGAATGTTATTATAGTCATTTTGTATCGTTTTTGCTATTTTATAAATCGTCTGCGGGTGAATCTCCCAGCCTCTGTCTGCATTCATACGCACGCCTCTTTTGTTAAAGGATGCATAATATTTTTCAGGTAACCAATCCTGAGCCAAACTGTCACTTGAAAACTCTGGCTCTTGAACACGACTTGGGTGGTAATAATTGACGCCTAAAAAATCCACCGTATTGTGCTTTATCACCTCAAGCTCTTCAATAGTGCTTTCCCACAATACACCATCACGCTCTAAAATATTGACGAGTTCTTGTGGGAAATGTCCTTTTACTGAAGCATCTAAAAACAGTTGGTTTTGCCATAAATCAGCAAAGTGAGCCGCTCTGAGATTCTCTATTTCCTCGTCCTTAGCATAATTAGGCGTTAAGTTGAGAATGATTCCAATCTGAGCTTGGGCATTCTTATTAATTTTTCTAAATCTTTCAATCGCTAAACTGGAAGCTAACTGCAGATTATAGGCAACTTGAACTGCTTTTTTACCATCTTTAAGGTCGGGATAATGGAAACCTAAAAGATAGCCACATTCAACAACTACTATTGGCTCATTATGTGTAAACCACTCCGTTACTCGGTCGCCAAATAAGCGGAAACATTGCTCCGCAAACTGAGCAAAGAGTAGCGCCACTTTTTTACTTTCCCATCCGCCATATTTATGGAGGAGCTCTACAGGTAGATCAAAATGATGTAAGTTCATCATGGGCCGAATTCCGGCAGCTAAGAAAGTATCGATTACGCGGTTATAAAATGCCACTGCTTGAGGATTAGTCTTCCCAGTCTCAAAATCCTCAATAAGTCTGGACCACTGAATACTTGTTCTAATACTGTTGAGTCCAGCTTTCTGCATCAAACGGATATCTTCTTCGAAATCATTGTAAAAATTACTGGCAGTATCTGGACCAATTGAGCCCCAAAATCGTTCACTAAAATGATCAAAGTCATAATCAAAAACATTGTCGTGTTTTTTCTTGAAACGTCCTTCAGTTTGTGGACCACTTGTCGCTGCCCCCCACCAAAAATCTTTTGGAAATTCTATTTTCATTGTTCTGCTCCTTCTACTTTCCTTCTTCTTTCCTTCTTCTCAAATAGAAGGATTTATACTTTTTCAAAAATAGACCCTAGAAAAAGTAAAATTTCCTAGAATCTCATCTATTTTTTATTCAAAAACGAAAGTCTACTTCATGAGTTGTAATTCATACATTGGGTCATATTGAGGACTTACACCGTCATTGGCAAAGTTATCGCTTGATCCAAGCAAGACTTTATTAACTTCATAAATTGACTGAGCTTGATTAATCCTATTTAAAACAGTTTGATAATTCTCTGTTCCTTGTCCAACACGCTTCCAATGATGTAGTGCTATATTTTTTGTTTCTTGGAGAGTAAAGCCTTTGGCCTGCAAAATGGCTGTTTTCGTCCAAAGGAAGTTAGAAGGCACAATATGATTTAGATCAAAATTGTTATATGTTCTTCCATCACGGTCTAAGGCATAAAGAAACATGCCATACAGTTTATTTTCTGCTGTATATTTTGCTACTTTGTAAATATTACTTTCTGCGTAAGGTTCTTTAGCATCGTACCATCTATTACGGTCTTGCTCTTCCGGAAAGGCTAAACCAGGCATAAATTGTTCTTTTGGAATTACCCCGGTATAATCTTTTATTGCTCTGGCTGTGCGTGTGTCATCTGACCCATATTGTTGGTAACCAAGATATGTAAAACTGTCAGCAACGTCTTTCAAAGGATTGAGATTGGAACCATTGGTATCATAAACAAATACGGTTCCGTTCTTTGCGAGAGGCCCAATATATTTTGATAATGCTCGAATAACACCATTTGACAGAGCAATATCTGTAGTACTTGGATACGTTTCCATGTCAATATCTAAGCCATCAAGTCCGTATTGGCGTACATGCTCGTCTAACAATTGATTCGCATAAGCATCAAATTCTTCTGGGGTTGGAAAGTTGCCTGCATATGGAATTTTTAAAAGCTCTGAATAATCTATTGCCTTAGTCAACTTTACACCTCGAGCATGTAAGTTGGGGACATAAGACTTTTTAAGCTTTTCAAAAAAGGGGGCAGCGGCATCTTCTTGACCTTGAGGGACATAGCTAAAAACATTGACAATATCAATTCCATAAGGAATATCATCCATGCTTAACCAATTTTCGTCTGTAAGGCTGGTATTGACACCTTTCATTTCCTTATCACGCCATGCACGGTAGTAGACCATAGTTTTCGCTTGCTGGCTGTCTTCTTGTGCCTGCGCAGAGATTGGACCAAAAATAAGCATACCAAGTCCAACTGTAAGCAAACCCATATAGCGTTTCATTTTTTTCATCTTGCCTCCTCCTTAAGAAAACATTTTTAAAAATTTTATTTGTTTTGACTAAACTTTAAGTACCGAAAAACCAATTGACAATAGGTCATGTTTGACCAAGAGAACCATTCGCGAGTGTAATTATTTGGATTGTCCACATCAATCCCCTCATGGCACTGGCCAGTTCCTCCATCTGTGGCAACGATTGTCTCTATCTGTTTTTTCATTTTGTCTATATCGTTTGTTGTCAATCCTTCCATAGCTAAAGCTATTGGCCATACATAACGTGGCGGCGTATGTGGGCTACCGATGCCATGCAAATATTGTCCCACATAATAATAAGGATTTTCTTCACTTAAGCATTTTTCTCTCGTTTTTGTATAAAGCGGATCTTCTGTTTCACAATAGCCGAGGAAAGGCAAGGAAAGTAGACTTGGCACATTTGCATCATCCATAAAGAGTTGTTTACCTAAACCATCAACCTCATAGGCATAATAAGGATTTTTTTCAGACGAAACTAGACCATAAGTTAGAATTCCTTCTGTTATTTCTTCTTGAAGTTTCTTTATTTTTCTTTTTAATCTTGGAGAGTGATGCTCCGGAAGCAGCTCTAGAAGTTGACCCAAAACCACTAAGATAAAGCAATTCCCTGGAATAAAATAACCGTACTTACACGCATCATCACTCGGTCTAAAGGCGCTCCAGACCATACCTGTATAACCAATTGGTTCTCCACGTCCTTCATGAGATAGTGTATCGGATGGCGGGCAATGTGTTCTTTTAAAAATATAGTCTGAGCTTTCATGATGTTGCTCCGTAATAAAAGTGTCGAGAACAAGTTCAACTGTTGCCCAATAATCTTCCTTAAGGTGTTCGCTATAGCCTGTATGCTTGTAGAGTTGATAAGCCAGGAATAACGGTGCACACAAGGAGTCAATCTCAAATTTTCTTTCCCAGACTAAAGGCGATATTTGAACATTAGAGACATCTTGACTATAGTGATTGTCTGTTGGTTCTTTATTAAAAGCATTGGCATAAGGGTCATGATTAATATAGCGTAATTGTTGCCTCAACACACCGTGAACCAAAGATGTTATCTCCGGAATAGAATCCGCCATTTCCAAATATGGGAGTATTTGAAAGGTAGAATCTCTTAACCACATTGCCGGAATATCACCTGTGGCCACAAATATTTCCCCATTTTCACGTACTGAAACGGTGTTTGAAATAGTATCCACTATGGCATCTTGAAAAAGTGATGTAGCTCGGTCATCCCATAGACGAATTGTCTCTGCATGTTTTTTAATCTTGGAGATTAACTCTTCTTGTTTTATCAACTCCTTTGTCCTCCTACTATTTTTTGAAAAAGATACCATAAGTTCTAATTTCACCTGGTCTAAATTCTTCCATTATGAGCTCTTCGGCAGAATCTTCAAGATTGCCAATAATTTTACCTTCCAAGTTTAACAGCTTAATTGTTGCTGGCTCTTGAAGTTTGATGATTCCCGGCATATCTTGGGCAGTATCACAGGGATTATAGAGCCGTAGTTGTATTCCTCTTTGATCGATACTAGTTTCCATGCTGCTGAAGGCTACTTCACTGTTTGCTAAAGCTATTACCTGTTGCTCTTTTAATTCTAGCTTCTTCTTGTTTATAGGGAAATATTCTATTGGTGTGCTAAAACGATTGATTGTCTGTGTTTGGTAATATATATTTTCCTGTGTAGTGAGTAGGTATTGATTTTGGAGAACTGCAGCATCAAAATCAGTGTCTATCACGATATTTCCTTCAAAGAAAACATCTCCTAAAAGTTGGCTATCAGGTGTTTCAACCTCTCTGGTTTGCAAACCAGAAGCATCTCCTGGTCGTCTTTGTGTATCTGGTCTTCCTAGGTAGCCAACACCTCTAAATATCGTAATAGCAAGCTCTTGCTGCTCCTTATCAAGAACTTGGAAATCTTTTGTTCCTTTACTTAAGAAACTCCAACTTGTCTTCGTATCATGAAGATTGGCGAAGTGAATCATCGGACGCATGCTTGTGGGTTCTTCTTTATATCCTCTTGCTCGCCAATCTTGCAAGTGCTTTTCTTCAATCGGTCGATTGATAATCCCAAAAGGTGTATCGCTGGTCGAAAACTCAGACTGAACATCTGTTTTAAGTACTAGGCGTAAACGATGATCAAGCACTTGATTATTCACATTTAGTCTAAGCTGAATCCGATTATCCTGCTTATTAAGCTCTAAAGTTAATGTATATGTGACCTGTCCATCAAGTTGTCGTTCTTTCCGTGATGCCAGGTTATAAGGAAGTTTCCATTCGCCTTCTACAATTATTCGGCTTAGTAATTTTCCTTGTTCCACATGAGAAGTTTGACTGTTATTAAAATTCAGATTTAAGATCCAATCCGCAAAGGCTGGTGAATAATCGTAGGTATCTCCTTCATCTCCTCCATCTTCAAAAGATAGAAAATCTAAATATTTTTTACCGTTCTTCTTAAGGCAAAGATTGAACTTTCCCTCAGTAAACTCAATCTGATAAAAATCATTTTCAATCCTTGTTGCCTTTAGCAGTGTTTGAGGCTTTTCTTCCTCGGCACTAACATGATAATGTACATAGCCCATGGCTGGTAAAGTGCATTCTACTGCTATTGTACTAACATAGTAAGATTCATCAAGCATTTCCTCAGGATTTCTGCGAAGTAATGCTGCATTTTCTGTTACTTGCTCAATAATCTCAAAAGCTACCTTCTCTCCTCTGTCGTCAGTGAGTGAAAAATGTTTATTTTGTGTAGAAAGTTTGACTTTCTTTATCACTTTAAGCTCAAAAGGAAGAGGATTCCACATGAAAAGACTGTCTTCTTGATTCCTATTTAGTGAAATAGTTAATTTTCTGAGCAAGTAGTCCATACAAGACTGAGCTTCCTGTAGGCCATTTATCCCACGCATATAGATATCGCGGTTGGTTTTATCACTATTACAACCACCAGCACTGTCGTGTGCTTGACCTCGGCTTACTATCTTCCACAGGCTATCTATTAGACCTTGTTTAACAGGAATGCCATAACGTGCAGCTAAAACAGACATTGGTTCTAACTGATAAGTTAAGAGACGCTCCAGTTGATCATAGACTTGTTTTAAGTCATAACGTGATGAATAAATACCACGGTGAATTTTGGAATCTATTGGCTCAATAAACTCGCCTTTGATATCTAGAAATTCTTGGGCATCTTTTTCGAGTGCCTTGAAAAATTGCGGGTAGTTGCTTTCAATAAACACTGTTGATTCTTCAATTTCTTGATTTGCCTTATCGATCCTTGTTTTTAAATTAAAATCAACTGCACGCTGATCCCCTCCCACCGGTAAAAGATGTGCGTTGCTACTTGTATGTGTTGATATTCTTTCAACAAGGTCTGAAAAATCATTCTTTTCTACTAAATCAACTCCCGCATAGTAACCATTTTTAATATTGGCTGTCAGTACTTTTGAACCATCATTACTTGACCAATAAAAGTAGCGTGTGTTCGCTTCATTCGGCATCCCGCGCCAAAAAAGGGCATGTTGGATATCAAAGCCATGATAGATTTTCGGCATGTCTTGACTTTGACCAAAAGAATCTGGCAAGTAGCCAATTCTCATAGCGCTGCCTAGTTCTTCTGCTTCACGAATACCAATACGTAGATTTCTCACTATTGATTCCCCAGAAGTTGTCATTTCATCAATTTGTGTGAACCAAGGTCCGACGAAGAGTCTGCCCGCCTGGACAAATTTTTTCAGCTGTTTTTCTCTTTCAGGAAAGAGACTGAGATAATCTTCGACAATTGACATTTGACCATCTAAAGTATAAAAATCCAACTGATTACTTTCCAAAGCTTCTAAAACTTCATCCATGTGAAAAATAAATTGCACACGAGCTTCTTGTCTTGTAAAATACCATTCAAAATCCCAGTGAGTATGTGCAACAGTATATACTTTTTTCATGGGTACTTTCCTCTATTTCTTATTTAAATTCTATTTTGCACTGAGCATTGCTGCTTGTTCAGCACGTTCTTGTTTTTGGTTAAGAATTACAAACGGTGCATATAAAACAATGTCTAAGACAACCAAAACAAGGGTCAATATAACCGGACTAATATGGAAGGCTCCTAAAACCCAGGTACTGATAAAGATAGGTTCATTTCCAGAATTCAGGACGACTAGAGGAACAACCCAGCCAATCGATGTTACAATATAAGCGATAACAGCGTTAATCATTGGGACAAGCACCCAGGGGATAAACATTAACGGATTAAGAACGATAGGAAGGCCGAAGATAACCGGTTCATTTATCCCAAAACATCCAGGTATTAAAGCAAGTTTTGCCACTTCACGTTCTTTTTCGCCTTTCTTCGTAAAGATAAGCATTGCGATAATTAAACCAAAGGTCGCACCTGAACCACCAATCATGGCATATACGTTGGTCATTGTATTTGGCGCAATAGAAATGCCAGCAAAACTTTGTGTTTCAGCAAATTTTGCTACATTTTCTAAGAAAATAGGGAGCCAGAAAGCTGATACGACACCCCAAACGATATTGAAACCATGAAGGCCGAGGAACCATAAGATTTGTTGGAGTAGAATAACGATGAGAATGGCAGGTAATCCTGTACCTACTGTTAGCAAAGGCTTAATAAGTACTTCAGAAATCATTTGCAGTAATGACACATAACCCAAGGATTGTAGGGCAATCCGAATTGCGCCAAAGATTAACAATACACCACTAATCGGAATTAATGAGAAGAAAGAATCAAATACATTTTGTGGCACATTGCCGGGCATTTTGATTGTAAATTTACTTCGTGTAAATCGTGCAAATAAAGCTACGGCAATTAAACCAACGATGAGGGCAGTAAACATCCCTTCATAGCTGAAAAATGAGGTTGAAAAACCTTCAACAATATCCGCTTTCGGATCCAAATAATTAACGTTATTGGGTACCATCACGAAATATGCTGCAAAGGCTAGCAAAGTTGCAATGATTGGATTAAGTTGGCTGTTTTTTTCATTTCTTTTGAGTTCGAAAGCATAAGAATATGCTGAAGAAAAGACCACAATAAGCGCAACAATACCTAAGGTCGCATTTCCGATATAACCAAACAGATTACTGATATTCGTCAATAAAGCATTATGAATATCTTGGTTTTTAATAAGGGCATCAAGCTGCATTTTGATCAGATTAGAGAAGGAACCTACAACCGTGAACGGTATTGTCCTTACAAAGGCATTTTTAATGGCCTGTAAAATCGTATTCCGCTCCACCCAAGCAGATACTTTTAGTAATGGTTCTTGAAACTTCTGCACATCAATTTTCATAATACGCACTTCCTTTTTCTTTTTTTAGAAGCCACTTCCATCAAAAGAAACCGCTTCCGTTTTTTATTATATCCAATTTTTTAAAATTTGTAAAGATGAATACAAAATTAATGTAGACAAATCATATAAAATATTATATAATATATATACAAATTATAAAAATCGAGGTATACAAATTGTACAAATACCGTGAAATTTACGCTGACATCAAACGAGACATCCTGACCAACCATTATCGAGCGGGAACGCTTCTCCCTACACAAGAATTCTTTGCCGAAAAGTATAATGTGTCACGGATTACTTTAAAAAAATCTCTCACTTTATTAGAAAACGAAGGCTTAATCTTTAGTAAACAAGGCTCCGGAACTTATATTCGTCCCAGAGTGGAAGAAACCACAGAGCTTCTACCTTTAGATTTACCAATTGGTGTAACTTATTCGCATCGTGATCAAGAGATTAAAAGTAAAATACTCTTTTTTGATGCGCGTTTACCTTCAACAGAAGAGCAAAAGCATCTTCTATTGAATAAAACAGATCCGGTTTACGAATTTAAGCGTCTTCGTATTTTGAATGGCAAAGCTTATAGTTTTGAACATGTTGTCATGCCAAGTTATATCGCTCCCATCACCGAAGAAATCTTAGAAGGCTCTGTCTATGACTATCTGGGACAGGAAGCAAAACTACAGTTAGTAGATGCTAAACGTGTCATTTACGCCGATCAAGCCGATGAGGAAGTGAGCAAAAATTTGGAGATTGAACGTCATTCGCCCGTCCTCGTTATTGAGCAAACTGCTTACGACCAAAAAGGACATGCTTTTGAATTTTCTAAATCCTACTTTATCAGTAACCAAACCAAATTTGCACTTGATATTCATCTCAAAAAGAACTAAAGCGATTAAAAAGCCACAAATTTAAAAATGTTTGTGGCTTTTTAATTTGCATTTGCAAATATCCTCCTCATTAGGTTACCCTTATATTATTGAAAAATAAATAAGGACGTGCTATAATGTTCTTGTTATAATATAAGGAGAAACTCGGTGTTAAAACTAACAAAAAATGAGCAGGATTATCTTAAGGCTATTTATACCTTGGAACGTGCGGGAGATGATTCAGCTGTCAGTATACAACTTATTGCAAAAAAATTATCTGTTGCTGCGCCTAGTGCAACTGAAATGATTAAAAGATTAGCAAAAAAACAACTTGTAGACTATGCACCATATCGTGGTGTAAATTTATCAGAGCAAGGCAATGTTCAGGCTCGCTTTATTATTAAAAGTCATCGTGTTTGGGAAAGTTTCTTAGTGGACAAACTTGGCTATTCTACAGAGGAAGTTCATGATGAAGCTGAAAATTTAGAACACGCCTCTTCGCCAAAGCTTGTGGAATACCTCTACGCTTTATTAGATTATCCTGCTGTTGATCCACATGGTTCAACCATTCCTTCAGAAGTGTTTTGGAAAAAAAATAAAGTAGAAATTCCGCTCAAGCAAGCTGAGGAAAACAAAAGTTACTATATCACGACTTTAAACGAGGAAGCACAAGCCTTCTTTGAAAAGTTAAACATTAACATCCCGCACTTTATTCAGATTATTGAGCGGCTTCAGGATGGATCAATTATTCTGAAAGAGGACAATGGCCAAGTTTCGGTTATTCCTCAATTTTTACAAGAAAAAATCTTACTAATGCAAAGAACTGGAACCGTTGCTTCTGCTTTAGAAAACGAAAACACCTAGACATTTTCTCTTATATTAACAGTAATATTAAAAAACAATGTTGAGTATAGTTCAACTTAGAGAAGGTAAAAATGAATGATTTTAAAAATCAACCACATAAGTTGATTTATCATACAAACGGAAAGTCTCTTCAAGAGATTAACGGCACAGTAAAAGTTCCAAAAGATGGTAAATTTTTTAGGACACTTCTTGCATATTCAGGACCTGGAGCTTTAGTGGCTGTGGGTTACATGGATCCGGGAAACTGGTCAACCTCAATCACAGGTGGACAAAATTTTCAATATTTATTGATCTCTGTCATTTTGATGTCAAGCCTAATTGCTATGCTCCTTCAGTACATGTCAGCAAAACTTGGGATTGTTAGCCAGATGGACCTCGCCCAAGCTATCCGTGCACGTACCAGCAAAACTTTAGGAATCATCCTATGGGTACTTACAGAGCTTGCGATTATGGCAACAGACATTGCAGAAGTTATTGGTGCAGCAATCGCACTGTATTTACTTTTCAATATTCCGCTTATTCTAGCGGTCTTCATTACGGTTTTTGATGTCTTTTTACTCTTGCTCCTCACAAAAGTAGGTTTTAGAAAGATTGAAGCTCTTGTTGTGTGTCTAATATTAGTGATTTTATTTATTTTCACCTATCAAGTTGCTTTGTCTAATCCCGATTGGAAAGGAATTGTGGAAGGCTTTATTCCAAATACACGGACCTTTGCTACTTCCCCTTCTATTGCAGGAATGACACCTTTAACAGGAGCTCTTGGTATCATTGGGGCAACTGTAATGCCACATAATCTCTATCTCCATTCTTCAATTTCACAGAGTCGTAAAATTGACCATGATGACGATAAAGACATCGCTCGAGCTGTTCGTTTTTCAACTTGGGATTCTAATATCCAATTGAGTTTAGCTTTTGTTGTTAATTCGCTATTGCTCATTATGGGTGTTGCTGTATTTAAAACAGGTGTCATTGACGACCCTTCATTTTTTGGCCTTTACGATGCCCTTTCGACACCAGATTTATTAAGTAATGGTGTACTTGCAGATGTTGCTAAGACAGGTGCTTTATCTACCTTATTTGCCGTAGCTTTACTGGCTTCTGGGCAAAATTCGACAATCACGGGGACTTTAACAGGACAAATCATAATGGAAGGATTTATCCATATGCGGATGCCAATGTGGGCGCGTCGTCTAATCACACGCTTACTATCTGTCGTTCCTGTCTTGATTTGTGTTACGATGACACGTGGCTACAGTCTAAAAGCACAGCATGAAGCCATTAACAATCTCATGAATAATTCGCAAGTCTTTCTTGCATTTGCACTGCCCTTCTCCATTATTCCTCTTCTAATGCTTACAAATAGTAAAAATGAAATGGGTAAATTTAAAAACAATTGGATTGTTCAACTCTTTGGTTGGTTCTCTGTCATTGCGTTGACTTACCTTAATCTTATTGGTCTACCAGATCAAATTGAAAGTCTATTTCCTAAGAATCTTGCCTATCTTGCAGATGGAACCGCAATTCTACTTATTGCTTTAGTAATTGCTTTACTCATTTGGACTATATTTGAACTCTACCGAGGCAATAGAAAACTCTCACTGCTTAATCAAAAACTATCAGATTCATAAAAATAAAAAAAGCTATCACCGATAGCTTTTCTTATTTAACCATTACTTGGTAAGAAAGGGATGATTGACTCAGCAAAAGCCTCCATATTACGGCTTTGAATCATGATTTTACCACAACCTTTAAATTTGTTGACAAGCCCTTCACCAGTTTTGAAACCAAAAGTTCCAGAAGCGACTTCGATTGAATAATCAAGCGTTTTGCTCCATGCAAGGACGTGATGATTATCCACGATATATTCTTCTGTACCATCTAATTCAATTTCAACAATATCACCATAGCCATTAACTAACATACGGCCACTTCCTTGTGTTTCCATAACATAGAGACCACCAGTGCCACCAAGAAGAGCTCCACTTAGTTTTTGTCGTTCCATCGTATAGTGAACATCGCCATCACTTGCAAGGAAGGCCCCTGTATTCAAACGCCATTGTTCTTGACCAATATTAAGTTCTTTCACAGCACCCGGAGTAGCTGGCGCCAAAGTGATTTGACCATTAGCACTGCTTGATTTGACCTTAGTGATAAAGAAACTTTCACCACTTGTTATTGAGCGCCCAAGAGCTTTCAAGGCGCCACCAATACCACCTCTCCCATTGCTATTCATCTTGCCTTCAAGCGCAACTGAAGGGTTGTGGTAAACCATTGCTCCTGACTCAATCTGAATTTCTTCCTTATCTTGCAGGGTAACATGTACAAGTGGAAAAGCTGATGTTGAGCTCAATTGATATTCCATAAATTTGGGCCTACTTTCTCATTTTTTCTCATTATAACATAAAATTAAAGAGAGTAAAAAGCCTCTTGCTCAGGTCAAGAAACTTTTTACTCTCTTTATCTATAATCAATAGTTTGAATTGTTTTGCCTTGATCATCGGTAAGATTCACAACAAGTTGAGGATGATTTACTCCAGAAGCTTTCATTGATTCTAAAACTTTATCGGCAACTTTTTCTATCTGATCACCATTTGTTGCTAAGATGCTGTGAGATAAGAAGCCATTCATTTTAGAGGAACTTACTGTATATTTTACTGTCTGTCCATCTGTTGTGGCTTGGGCCGAATCAATAAAACCTTGCGAACGACTCACAATATTGCTGGCATTTTGATTCAGTGTTGAGACAATCGCTTCTGGACTGGCTGGAGCAATATTTCCTGAAGCATCAGTCAAACTTTCTGAATAGGGAATAACTTTCGACAGAAGATTATCCGTATTATTGGCAATTGCATAACGCCCAAGCAAAACAAGACCTCCCACAAAAAGCGCAAGCACGATAATAAGCCCCACAAGAAAACCAATTAATCTTCTCAAAATTCCTTTTTTATTTCTTTTTGATTTTCTTGAAACCATAATCTCCCCTTATCTGTGAGCAACTTATAAACGGCCGTCTGTCACAAAGACATTTTAAATTTAATTATTATTTTTTATTTTACAGTACTTTTCTTAAGCGAAAGTTATTATAAAAAAGCCTTAAGGCTTTTTATTGATTTTGTAGTTGTAAAACTTGCGCGTTATTGATTTCTTTAAAGAGTTTGTTGCTTGTTTCTTTTGATATAGTTTCCGATTTCACCTGATCCAGTACATACTGATATTCAAGTTGGAAAGCTTCAATAAGTAGTTCGTTAGGCACGATTGTTTCTTCTTGAATTTCATTTCGCATACGGTAATGTCTATTTTCGAAGACTCGCTTCACTTCTTCAATGTCGCTGAAATCAGTAACCTTCTTCTCAAATCGTTCTCTTTCAAGACGATTTAATTTTTCCATTGTGGCCTCATAAAGAACATCCTCTAAATGCCCAAGTTCATTTCTTACGGCTATGAATTCTTGCATCTCACTTTGATCAGCTCCACGTAATCGACTTCTTCGCGAAAACATTCTTCTAATTTTTTTACTCATGGCGCGCTTGCTGCTATTCTCCAAGTAAATTCTGAAGTAGTCAATAGCTTTCGCTGAAAAATTTTCTTGAATATCTGAACTATCCAAAAATGCTTCTTGCCAGGTCACAATGTTTTCTAAGAGTCGACTACTCTTATTATGATCAGGAATTTGCAAACCTTTTTGTGATTGCAATTGCTTTGTTAAGCTACTGCGCACCTTACTGTCCTCTATCACTTGCATCATATGTAAAATAGCATAGTCAACCATATCATTTCGAACACTATCAATGTCGTCTGAACTTGCAGCTTTCATTGGTGACAAGAGTTTAGGCAAGATAAAGGTAGGCACAATAAGGCTGAGCAAAATGACAATCGTTGCCATACTAATAATAATCTCTCTATTCTCAGTGCTCAAAATAGCAGTATTCAGAGGTAAAGAGAAGGCCATTGCCAATGTCATTGTTCCGTGTGCTCCTGATAGAGCAAAAATAGTGGAGTCTTTACTGCGCTCTTTCTTATCGTTTGAGAAGAAATGTTCGATAGAACGATTACCTCTTTGATTAGTCCAAAATTTTCGTATAAATAACATCAGCACGTAAACCAAAGCACTAATAAAGAAAAGTATAACAGCTTCTTCTAAGCCTAAGGATTTAAAGGTATCCCAAATACCAAAGAGACTTACTCCTAATAAAATAAAGACAAAATTGTTGAGAATCCCACTCAGTATTTCCCAGATGGTATTATTGGTGAGTTGAACATTGGTCGACGTAAGTTTAAGCATATCGCCTTCAAAATTATGGATTAATCCTGCAGCAACAACTGCAAGTACTCCAGAGGTGCCAAAATGCTCAGCAAGCAAATAAAGAGCAAAAGGCGTTAAAATAGAAATCGGAATAATCGTCGCTTCTGGATTTGTTGCCCGAAGATTAATCGCAATGCGAATACGAACTAAGAAAGTCCCGACAATTAATCCAATAAGTATTCCCCCAATGGAAACAAAAGCAAACTGGCCAAGTCCGCTCCAAATACTAAAATGACCACTTTCCAGCACTGAAAGCCCCAAACTTAAGAGAACCAAACCTGATGCATCATTGAAAAGAGATTCAAACTCGACAGCTTCATTTACGCCTTGTGGCATTTTTTTACCCGCAATAATAGATTTAACAGCAACAGAGTCTGTTGGCGTAACAATAGCAGCAAAACAAATTGCCAAGGGGAAAATCCAGCTGCCCATAATATTTGTGGTCAATGCTGCAACAAAGAGTACAGTTACAACAGCTAAAGTAATGGAGAGAAAGAATATTCCTCTGAAATTTTTTCTAACTTCTTTCAAAGATGTTTTACTGCCTTCATTAAACATTAAAGGTGCAATAATTAACATCATGAAAAACTCTGGCTCCAACTCAAAATGCCTAAACTCTGGTAAGAAACTCAGAAGAATTCCTACTCCGATCAAAATAAAGGTTTCAGATATTTTTGGGAAAAATTCTTTGATTACATTTGCCGCAATGACCCCAATCAACATTACAGCTATGAAACTAACGGCTGACATAAAATACCTTTTCTAATTTTTTCTATTTCTTTAGTATACCACATACTACGTCATACAAACAATCCTCCTGTGTGAAAATCAAAAGCTAGGAATAATTATTCCTAGCTTTTCTTTATTTTTTCCTTGCAGAAACAATCAACATCATCGGGCGTCTCAGCTCATCTCGCATTTCTTCAAATACAAGCATTTGTTCAGGTGGCTGAGGTTCAATCACATGTTGAAGTTCAAAACCAAGTTGTAGCAATGTGTTGAGATATGTGGTTAAGGTTCGATGATATTTAGTTACTTCTTCTCCTAAGAAGGACACCTTACGTTTTCCCTCGTAGAAATAATTGTCTACAGGAAAGTACTCTTTTTTTCCTTTTGCATCATAAATCCAATCTTGCAGGCCAGATGCAGTAAAAAGAGGATGTTCTACCGAAAACACAAACTGACCGCCCGTAGTTAAGCACATGTATATGTTGGAAAAAAGCATGGACAAATCTTCAATGTAATGTAAGGCTAATGAGCTCAGAACCACATCAAAAGAATCCGGTTCAAGACATAAGTCCTCCATAGCGATACATTGATAAGTTATTTTCTCATCTGAGTTTTTACTTGTCGCTCTTTCCAGCATTTTACTCGAAATATCTGTGCCTAAGACATAAGATGCTCCATTGTCAACAGCATATTTGCAGTGCCAACCATATCCACAGCCAAGGTCCAAAACTTTTTTGTTCTGAAAATCAGGTAAAATATTTCGTAGCTCTGACCATTCCCCAGCAGCTTCTAACCCTGATTTTGAACGCTCCATTTGAGCATATTTTGAAAAAAATTCTTGATTATTATATTTGTTTTCTTTCACTTGTTATTCTCCCATGTAAATTTTATTTATACGTTTACATGGGTAGAAACAATTTTTTGAGCAATAATTCCTTCTGACATTATTTTTACTCCTTTGTTTTTTATTATAACATGGACCGTTTTAAAATTCTATGAGGCTTCATGCATTCGAATAGCCCGCAGTGAGGGAAGGATACTTAAAAGGATAATTATTCCCATAAATATAGCCATGCCAATATTCCCATAGAGTGCTGACAGCGAAACCAAAACACCTGAGAGTACGGAAGCGACTGGCTGAGTCACTGAAAAGGCGCCCGTATAAGTCCCAACATGATCACCTTCCATCAAGTCGGCTCTCAAAGCTTGAGAGAAAGGTACAAGAATCATTTCGCCCAAAGTAGCAACTACTGCTGCTGTAACTTCCCAGCTTAAATTATGACCTAAAAAGGCAATAATAAAACCTAAACCTTGGAGAAAAATTCCTAATGTAATCCCTGTGCTCCGCGACCAATTTTTAGTTAGTTGATTCATTTTACTCATAAAGAGTACGATAATCAAGGTATTGATCAATAGGAAAAGTGTCAACATCCGTTGACCATAAAGTTCCAACCCTAAAATTCGTGTTGTTGAGAAACTGTCACTTAGATGTACTGGCAAGTAATAGTCAATTTGATTAAAAATCATCGCAATAAAAACCGAAGCAAATAAATAAGACATAAAGATGCTGTCTTTAGCCACAAAGAAATAAGCTTTTATAATATTTGGCGCTTTCTTTTGATGTTCTTGATGCGGGTCAAAAGACTCATCAATCCAAAACAAGACAACGACAAAACTCAAAATTTCTTCAATAGTGATCACCAGCAAAAGCCAGACCAAATAATCACGGAAAAACCAACCAGAAAGTCCCGAACCAATCATAATAGCAAAATTGATAATCCAGTATTGAATACTGTAGACTGTTCTCCGGTTTTCACTTGTTGTTAAATCAACAATCATCGCTTGACTGGCTGTATTAAAAAAGCCAAAACCAAAATTCACGATTAAAAATCCGAAAAAGGTTGTCCAAGGATTAAAGTAAAATCCCGAGTTAGAAAAAGTTGCCAGTGCTGCTCCAACTGCAGTTACTGCAGTTGAAAAAAGCATGACAGGCCGACGACCTTTTAAATCTGTCAAATGTCCCGCATAAAGGCCAACCAAAAAAACCATAATAGAGCTCACAATAAGCAAGAGTCCTGTGATACCAGCACCCATATATTTATTATAGTAAATTGTCATGGAGCCACCAACTGTACTAAAGCATAGTGCTCCTAAAAAATTCATCACTAACCTAATTTTAATGGTCGGATGAAGTCCCCAAAATTCTTTCATATTCTTCTCCTTGAATAAAATAGCAAACAAAAAAAAGACTTTCCTTTAATGTTTAGAGCTTTGTCGCTCAAACTTCCATGGAAAGCCTTTGTCCTTGACGTTATTTCTGTTTATGAAAACCAGAGTGCTATTTCTCGCTCTGCAGATTCCGGTGAGTCTGATCCATGGACAATATTTTTAATGGCTTTACCTTTTTCAGGTGATTGAGCAAAATCTCCACGAATAGTCCCTGGTTGAGCTTGACTAGGATTAGTTGTCCCCATCATTGTGCGCCAGCAAGAAATAGCTTCTACACCAGATATCACACCAACAACTACTGGGCCAGAAGTCATATAACTACGAATACTTGGATAAAAATCTTTATCAACTAATGCTTCGTAGTGCTTGTCAATCAAGTCTCCATTTGGAGCAGAACGTCGCTCTAGTTTTTCTAGCTGAAAACCACGCTGCTCGATTCGTTTCAATATTTCACCTACAAGACCACGTTGAACGCCGTCAGGTTTAATAATAAAGAAAGTTTTTTCCATGATTGACTCCTCCTGTATATCGTGTTTATATTTTACATCTAAAAGCTATAAGTTGTCAAGAATTATCTGTAAATTTCGACAAAATACTATTTTTATATACAAAAAGCCCGAGATAACGCGGGCTTTTCTCTTTTTCTTCAATTATTCTTCGATGGGTAAGATATCAAAGTCAATTTTATTGTCGACAAGTTTGACAAGAACTTTAGTTTTTGGTGGAATTTTACCTGCAATAATTAATTTAGCAAGTGGATTTTCAATAACTTTTGTCAAGTAACGTTTTAATGGACGTGCACCATAAGCTGGTTCATAAGCATTTTCTGCAATCCATGCTTTGACTTCTTCACTAAGTTCGAGTTCAACAGACATTTCTTCAAGACGTTGTGTCAATTGACCGGTCATCTTCACAATAATATTTTTAATATTATTCAATGACAATGGTTTGAAGAGAATAGTATCATCAATACGGTTGAGGAATTCTGGTTTGAAGTGCATCCGCAATTGTTTCATCACTTCTTCAGTTGTTTCTTCAGATATTTCACCTTGATCATCAACATTGTCTAGCAAATATTGTGATCCGACATTTGATGTCATAATCAAAACAGTATTCTTGAAGTCGACCAAAACGCCTTTTGAATCCGTCAAACGGCCGTCATCCAAGACTTGCAACAAGATATTGAAGACGTCTGGGTGGGCTTTTTCAATTTCGTCCAACAAAATAATTGTATATGGGTTACGGCGCACAGCTTCTGTCAGTTGACCACCTTCATCATAACCAACATATCCTGGAGGAGCTCCGACAAGACGGGATACACTGTGTTTTTCCATATATTCACTCATGTCAATACGAACCATGTGTTCTTCGGAGTCAAATAAATTTTCGGCCAAGGCTTTAGCTAACTCTGTCTTACCAACACCTGTAGGTCCTAAGAAAAGGAAGGAACCTAAAGGACGATTAGGGTCTTGAATTCCTGCTCGAGCACGAATAATAGCATCAGACACAGCTTCAACTGCCTCATCTTGCCCTACTACACGTTGATGAAGAGTTTCTGGTAAATGAAGGAGTTTTTCACGTTCACCTTCCACCAGTTTTGTCACAGGAATACCTGTCATACGGCCCACAACTTCCGCAATTTGTTCTTCAGTGACAGATTCTTGAACAAGACTGAGATCATCTGATTTTGCTTTGCTTTCAAGATCTTTCAGTGATTGTTCAATTTCTGGAATTTTACCGTAACGTAAGGCCGCTGCTTTTTCAAAGTCACCTTCATTTTGTGCTTCTTCTAATTCATGGCGTGCACGTTCCAGTTCATTCCGTTTATCAGAAATATTGCCCACTTCTTTCTTTTCAGCTTCCCATTGGGCTTTAAGTTGATTGTTTTCTTCACGGAGTTCTGCAATTTCTTCACGAATGATATTTAAACGTTTCTTCGAAGCATCATCACGTTCTTTTTTGAGCGCTGCTTCTTCAATTTCCAACTGCATCAAGCGGCGGTTTGCTTGGTCGAGTTCTGTTGGCAGAGAATTCATTTCAACACGAATTGTTGCGCTGGCTTCATCGACTAAGTCAATCGCTTTATCTGGCAAGAAACGGTCTGTAATATAACGATCAGAAAGTGTTGCTGCTGCAACCAATGCGTTATCGTGGATTGTTACACCGTGGTGAATTTCAAAACGTTCTTTCAAACCACGCAGAATGGAAATAGTATCTTCAACTGTTGGTTCAGTAACTAGAACTTTTTGGAAACGACGTTCCAAAGCTTTGTCTGTTTCCATATATTTACGGTACTCGTCCAAAGTTGTTGCACCAATTAAATGCAATTCACCACGTGCAAGCATCGGTTTCAAAAGATTACCAGCATCCATTGAACCTTCAGTCTTACCAGCACCGACGATTGTGTGTAACTCATCAATAAAGAGAATAATTTGTCCGTCAGACTTTTTAACTTCATTCAGTACTGCTTTCAGACGTTCTTCAAACTCACCACGGTATTTAGCACCTGCAATAAGTGCCCCCATATCCAAAGAGAATACTGTTTTATCTTTTAGATTTTCAGGTACATCTTTACGGACAATACGTTGCGCAAGTCCTTCAACAATGGCTGTTTTACCTACACCAGGTTCACCAATTAGAACCGGATTATTTTTTGTTTTACGTGATAAGACACGAATAATATCACGAATTTCTTCATCACGTCCAATTACAGGATCTTGTTTTCCTGATTTCACTTGAGCAACAAGGTCGACGCCGTATTTTTCAAGTGCTTTATATGTATCTTCAGCATTTTGGTTTGTCACTTTATCACCTCCTCGTAGGTTTTCAATTGCTAATTTCGTTTTTTCTTTATTCATTCCATGGCTAACCAGATATTCTGTTAAAGGATTTTTCTTTAACTCAAAAAGGGCCAAGAGTACAATTTCAGTTGAGAGATATTCATCACCCATATCTTTGGCAATCTTATCTGCTGCATTGAACAGATTAAAGAGATCTGCGCTAATATTTTGACCATAGGTAATATTGCTTCCCTCAACAGAAGAAATTTTATCTATTTCTTTTTCAATAACTTTTGTAAATTCTTCAATGTCAATTTCTGAATCTTTGTAAAAATTAAAGGCAAAACTGTTCGGTTGTACAAATATTCGCCATAAATGTGGAATTTCAATCGCTTGATGATGGCGAGTCTGCGCAATTTGTTGCGCTTCATAAAGCGATTTTTGCATACTTGTTGTCATTTTTTCGATGTCCATAATGCACCTCGATTCATTTCATAGTAATGTAGTATTTTTCTCATTTTTCTTACTACCTCTTAATTATACTCTTTTGGTCAGTAAAGGTCAAACTATTTGCTCATAAATTTACATATAAAAATAAGAGGGGTTTTCTTGAGAAAACCCCTCTTATTTTACTATTTTTGAAAAACGCTGATACGTTGTCCGACATAATTTCCTTCCAGTGCAATATTAATCATCGCTTTCGCATAGTCTGCATAACTAATCACACTTTCGCCTTTGTCATTAACCGTAAACTCTTCTCCCGCAACAACATAGTCTCCAGTTTTTTCACCATCTGCTTGGAAGTCTGCAGCAGGGCTTACATAAGTCCATTTCACATCCTGACGTTTTCTCAACGCAGTTAATGAATCAGACATAGCTGTTGCCAATGGTTTGAAAGCATCTGGGAAACCTTCTGATTGATAAAGTGCCAAATCATGTTCTGGATTAAGATAAAGACTTCCGGCACCACCAACAATCAACAAGCGCTTGTCCGTACCTTCAACAAGATCAGCAAGATGTTGGATTGAAGTAGTATGTTGCTCCAAGCTATCTTCTGCCCATGTTCCAAAAGCATCGATAATAACATCAAAATCCTTGATGTCTTCTTTAGTTAAATCAAACAAATCTTTCTGGATAGAAGATGGAGCTACTGTTTTGTTTTCGCCTCGAACAATTGCTGTTACATCCAAGCCTCTGTCTACTGCTTCTTGTACAATAAGACGACCGGCTTTACCATTTGCTGCTACTACTGCTAATTTCATATTAGACCTCCATGTCTTTTTCGTTGTAATATTTTTTGTTACAACTAATTCTACATAAGCTTTTATTAAATGTCAACGATTTGGTTTCTTAAGGATTTATCGCCACATAATGATCAATATCAGTAATTACTTCTTGTAAACTCATCGCCTTCATTTGGTCTTCCATCGCTTTTTGAATTAAATCAAGTTTATCATCCAGTACCTGATGGATATTTTTCCCGACAGAACAGTCAGGGCTGGGATGTTCGTGAAAATGGAATAAGCCATTTTTATTAATGACTTCAACCGCACTATAAATATCGAATAAACTAATGTCTTCAATTGGTTTAGCGATTGCAGCTCCACCACTCCCGCGTACAACATGCACTAATTCGTTAGCTTTCAGTTGCTGTAATACTCTTCGAATAATCACGGGATTTACATTAATACTTGTAGCCAAAAAATCACTGGTAATCTTATGTTCTCCCTCAAAGGTATGGATACAGGCAAAAATATGAAGTGCAATCGTAAAGCGACTTGATATTTGCATTTTTTTCTCCTTCGACTCTCATTTTACCTTAAGTATAAATGTCCTTTTTCAGAATGTCAATTATAATAACTAGGCAAATATATTATGGGCACTTCTCTTCAAAATAAGTTATAATTAAATTATCAGAAAAGAAAGGGGTATAAATATGTTTTCTGAAAACTTTTCGAAAAAATTACGTAACAACGTCGGAATTAATGGTCTTATTTCCACACTTATTGGATTACTCATTTTGTTTTGGCCTGGACGTACAGCACAAGTTGGAACAGTTTTGATTGGGATTTCCTTCATTTTAATTGGGGTTTCTTATCTTGTTTCTATCTTTGCCTTGATGAATGAAAATCCGTGGTCACGCTTTGGACATCTTCTTTTAGGTACGGTTTACTTGGTTGCGGGGATTTTCTCTTTAATTAACTTGGCAGCTGCAACAGCTACCTTGTTTATCATCATTGGTATTTTAGTTGGATTCACATGGATTACTGAAGGCTTTGTTTCCTTTGGGTTTGTTCCATATTCTCCATCTAAACCTTGGACAATTCTTTCAGGACTTCTCAGTGTCGTTGCGGGCTTCATGCTCTTGCTCACACCCTTATGGGGTGCAATGGCACTTTGGACACTTCTCGGTGTTGTTGTTCTTATCTTAGGAATTTTCAAATTGATTCGTTACTTTACTTGGTAATCTTTGCGAGTGCCAAATAAAAAAGGGTTCTTCGTAAAGAACTCTTTTTTAATTTTTCATTTTTTTCGATTTACGGTTCATAAGCATTGACAATACACCGGTACCAAACAAGATAATCGCAGAGATATAGTAAGGGAAGAAATGATTGATATCAAACATTACTCCTGCAGCCAATGGACCTAAAATATTACCAAAACTTGTAAAGGTTGAATTCAATCCATTGATTGCTCCTTGTTGGTCTCCTGCGTGTTTTGACAAGTAAGTTGTTACTGCCGGTCTAAATAAATCAAAGGCGAGGAAGACAACAAATGTAGAAATAGCAACAGTGATGCGATTACCTGTGAAAGCAATAATAGCAATAAAGAGCGCACTTGCAAAGAAGGTCAAATGAATCAAATGCATTTCACCAATCTTTCCAACAATCCAGTCGAACAGGAAGAGTTGGAAGAAAAGGGCGATAATACCACTTACTGTAATTACTAAAGCAATTTCACTTGTAGTAAAGCCAAAATTGATTGTCGCCATGATGCTATAAATTGATTCGAAGGCTTGCAGACCAAACGAAGAAATTAAAATAACGACAAAAAGCGATGTGAACATTGGATTTTTGAGAATATCCAAGAAAGATGCTTTTGGTGTGTCAGGATTAATATCCATTGTTTTTTCTGGCTCTTTTAACACAGTCATACTCAAAATAAATCCGATGAAAGCTAATAGTGCAGCCACAAAAAAAGGAACCCTTATACCAAAAGTCGCTAAAAATCCTCCGACACCAGGACCAATGATAAATCCTCCACTGATTGCTGCTGAAACTTTACCCATGGCTTTGGCACGTTCGCCTAATGTTGTCAAATCTGCCACATATGCTGTAACAGAAGGCATCAATAAAGCTGCTGCAATGCCTCCCAAAGCGCGAGACACGTAAAAAAGAGCTTTTACTTGTGCTAAACCAAATAAAAGTTCAGAAAAGGCGAAAATAATCATACCCAAAGCAATGAGCTTTTTTCGTCCAACCTTATCCGATAAATGCCCAGCGATTGGAGAGGCAATCAATTGGGCAATAGCAAAAATCGAAATCATCATTCCCATTGTTGTTCCTGAAAAATGCATTTGCTCTTTCAGTTGTGGCAAAACAGGAATAACGAGACCTACACCTAAGAACACAAGCAATAAGTTTGAAATTGCTAGGTTAATCATCCATTGTTTGTTTTTCATAACTATACCCCGATACCCGATAAAAAGACAGATTCAAAAATTTGAAACCGCCTTTTTATCCTATTCTATTTGTTAAGTCTATTCTATCATATTCTGCACAAAAATAAAAAAGTATAAATTTATTATCAATTTTTTCATATCAAATGTTCATAAATACCGTACAATAAATAAAATCCCTCACGAGTAGAGGAATTTTATTTATTAGGCAAAAATTTCTGGAAAAAGGAATTGCAAAACGTCCATAGTTACCCGACGACC
>NZ_KQ968939.1:553705-555329 GCF_001578715.1 Lactococcus sp. DD01
TGGAAAAGCATAGCAGGATTAAAGTTAGCTTCAATTATACTGTACTTTTCACCCAAGCTATCATTGAGATCTTCGATCAGTATATCCACTCCAGTGATCTTGACTTGCAGAGCTTCAGCAGCTTTTTCAGCAATGTTCTTATAGATTTCAGGCATCTCATCCGTGACATCGATAGAGTCTCCACCTGTCGACACATTAGAATTTTCTCGGAGGTTTACCTTTACGTCTTTTCCAGGGATACTCTGTTCCGTATAACCTTGGACGTCCAGCATAAGTTTTTCGGTGGCAGTAATCTGGATTTTTTCCAAGGGGAAACGATGATCGTGGCCACGTAGAGGGTTCTCATTTTTCTGTGCGACCAGTTGGCTGATCGTGGATACTCCATCACCAATAACATATGCGGCATCCCGGCGAAGGACTGCCCTTGTCTTGCCATCCAGTACAAAGAAACGGTATTCGGTACCAGAAACAAATCGTTCAACAAGAACTTCTTTATCTTCTCTGAACGCAATTTCTAGAGCTTTATAAAACTGTTCTTGTGTCGCTGGTTTTTTAAAGATAGAAATTCCTATGCCATAATTCGTTGATTTAGGCTTGACAACAATTGCAGCCGATTCGAAAAGTGGAAAGGCAGCCTGTGCAGTTGCTAAATTGCTAAATTCTTGCCCTTGCGGAGTTTTTAAATATGCCCGACCGAGCAGCTTTTTCGTGACCACTTTATTTTCCATAATGGCATAAGCGACCATGGAATCTTTCGAAGTCATATTCCCTTTTTCGATAATTTCTGTATGAGATTTATAACTTAAAGCAATCATCTGGTCTTGTGCATCTAAAATTTCAACTTTTAAGCCTTTTTGAATAGCATCAAAAAGCAAATTTTGCGTCGAAAGTTCGAGATGTGTAAAGCCTGCTAATTGAAAAGGATGTTTATAGGATTGCTGATGGTATTTGCGAGACAAGTCCAAAGCAAAAGCTTTGTCTTGACGATAAGCCAGCTCCATCTGTCCAGCAATTGTGGTTTCAGGTTTTTCCAGCATTTGAGCAAACTTATCAATCAGCGCCAAATCATCTTGGGCAAAGTCTAAGTTCTGGGCAAACCTGCGCATGTGATCGAAAAAGTGCTTGCCTTCATTATAATAAGCTGTTTTTTCTAAAGGATTTTCTAAAGCTACAACATCATTTATTGTATAACCTAATCTTTGTGCTTCATCTGGCGTCTCTTCTTCCTCTTTATATATCAGATAAAGGCTAAAAAGGTGGATAAATCGAGCAGTATCTTCATCCAACCCGACTCGCACAAAAGGATTCAAGTCAAAATTGCGAAACTCGACATACTGAACGCCCACGTCCAGCAACTCTTCCGCCCGCTTTCCACCACGTAAACGAACAGCAGAATAAAACTCCTTCATCTCAGAGAGTGCACCCTTTTTGACGTAAGTTTGCAAGTCATCATAATACTGTTCAAGACTCTGATAGCTTACGAAAATATCAGGCGTGTTCCGATAGCCAAATTTAGAATTTCTAATAGAACGTACAGGTTCCTGTATTTTTTCATTTCTATCAGTAAAAAATCCAGCATTGGCACGTGGCGAAGCTCCTAAACAATATGTAATAATCCACATAT
>NZ_KQ968939.1:555602-561010 GCF_001578715.1 Lactococcus sp. DD01
AGCTTCATATAAATTTCAGATTTGAAAGCTTTAAAATCTGTCGCTCGTTGTTGCTTCCACATCGCTTCTAGCAAATCCTCACCAAACTCAAAGTTGTAGTGAATACCAGAAACCATTTGCTTTCTTTTGCCATATTTTTCTGCTAAACCTTCACGGTAAAGGACATCTTCTTTTTTTTCTAGATTGGCAAGACGGATATTTGATTCATTTTCCGGCAAAGCGGGTGGCATGGATTGGGCCCAGAGGAGCTCGTCTTGTTCAAGAGAGCGAATCTTCACGTCATGAAGAGCCTCCATAAATTGTAGCGCTTGCTTTGGCTCTTCAAAAACTGGAGTAATGGCTTCCATTTGTGTTTCTGAAAAGTCAGTTTGAAGATAAGGATGAAAGCTCCGCGAACCAAGTGCTACCGGATGGTTTAAGTGGCTTATGTTTCCTGATGAATCCACACGGTGACCTTCTCTTTCTAAGCCAAACCGCGCTTGAAAAAGATAAGGTTTTACTTGTGAGCTTGAGAGTATTTTAGGATAAGCAATCGTCATTTTTATTTCCAGATTTCTATTTTTTCTCGAATTGAATTTTTTGAAACTTTTACTGCTATTATATCATGTTAGTACTTACCCTCCACCAAAATAAAAATGGAATATCAGCTTAACTTGCTTTTTCCTTTTCTAGATGGATGTTAGCTTCGATTGCAATATTACCTTGCACAGCTCTCGAAATCATGCAAGAAGTTTCGGCATATTGAGCAAGACGATAAGTCTTGTCGTAATCTGTTTTTTCATCAATTTTCAAATAAAGGTCATGGACAATTTTTTCATAAGTAAAAACTCCTTTTTCAACACTAACTGTTGCTTCAGATTCAACTTTAAAATCAAGTACTGCAATCTCATTGCGTTCAAGTAAAGCTGCTAGTGTAATCGTATAGCAAGTACTTGCAGCGCCCAAGAGCATTTCGTCTGGATTCGTCCCCACACCTGGACCATCCATCACAGATGGAATCGAAATTTTCTCTTGCAAAGCGCCTGTTTCTAGCTTTCCAACAGCATTACGTCCACCGGGCCAATTAATTTGCGATGTAAAGATATGTTTTGCCATTTTTATCTCCTCTATCCTATTCTTTTGTTCTTTTTGATCATACCAAAAATTTCCAAACATAAAAAGCTTCTGAATTTTTAAAATTTGCTAAAATAAAAATATACAGAAAGGAAGGGTTTGCAAAAACCCATTATACATAAATGAATAAAAAATTAGTTTTAGGTCTAGCCTTATTTTCTCTCACTTCTTTTGGGGTTTTGACCGCTTGCAGCAAAAAAGAAAGCGTTAAGCCTGAGCCAAAGGAAATTATCGTGGCCACAAATGCCAACTCAAAACCTAATACTTATATGGAAGACAATAAGTTAACAGGTTATGATGTGGAACTTGCACGCGCTGTTTTCAAAGAACTTCCTGAATACAAATTAAAATTCCAAGTGATTGATTTTAATTCCGTGCTTTCTGGAATTGATAATGGACGTTTTCAAATGGCTGCAAATGCTCTTTCTTGGACACCTGAACGTGCAGAAAAATACAATTACTCACTGCCTCTATCCAAGTCAGCAACATCGGTAGCAGTTAAACCTGATTTACAAGTCAAATCTTTGAATGACTTAGCCGGTAAAACCACCGAAGTCTTATCTGGTGTTCAAGTCGCAACAATGCTGGAAAACTGGAACAAGGAAAATCCTGACAAAGCAATGAATTTAAAATATATGGACGCCAGCTATCCATTAGCTTCTTATGTTGCTGATGTTGACTCAGGAAAAAGTGACTTTGTGATTTACGATCAAATTTCCCTCACACAAATCATTCAACAACATGCTTATAATTTAAAAGTCGAACCAATTGATTTAGGCGAGACAGATAAACATACAGGATTTAGCTATTTCATTTTTGGTAAGGAAAAAGAAGACAAAGACCTACAACAGAAAGTCGATAAAGCCTTGGTAAAACTTCAAGAAAATGGAACGATGAAAAAACTTTCTGAAAAATACCTCGGTGGCGATTTTACTCCTAGAGAGGAAGATATGAAAGATGAGAAAGATTAAAGACGCTACATATTGGGCAGAAAAAATCCGTGCTGGTCAAATCAGTGCTACTGAATTACTCCAAAACACTCAAAAAAAACTGGAAAAAATCAATCCGCAATACAATGCCGTCGTTGCCTATGACTTGCATCAGGCTCAAGCTGATTTATCAAAAACAGAAAACGGCTATTTCGCAGGTCTTCCCTTTCCACTAAAGATGCTGGGGCAAGATCATGCAGGGCTTCCGTCAACTTCGAGTTCAAAACTTTTTGAAGACAGTATGGCCCATTCAGACGATAACTTTGTCAAAGCTGCTCTTAAAGCTGGCTTAACGCCTTTCGGACAGACAAACTCTCCTGAATTTGGTTTTAAAAATATTACAGACTCAGCTCTTTATGGCGACACACGTAATGTTTGGAATACAGCTTATTACTCTGGTGGCTCTTCAGGTGGTGCTGCTTCCGCTGTAGCTTCTGGGACTTTCCCCATGGCTGGCGCATCTGATGGTGGTGGCTCCATACGTATTCCTGCTTCTTTTTCAGGTCTTATTGGTTTGAAAATGACACGAGGTCTTATGCCACAGGGCCCAGGAAACTACCGAGGTTGGCAAGGTGCAGCAACTACTGGAGCTTTAACTGTTTCTGTACGTGATACAGCAAGTTTTGTGGCCGAAATGCAACTTAAACAAGAAGCTGATCCTTATCAAACAGAGTTATTAGATAAGAAGGCACTGCATCATCTCACAGAACCAAACAAAGCTTTAAACATTGCTTATTCCTTTGAATCACCGGTATCGGGAATAATGCTTTCGGAGACTTCTAAGGCCGCCCTTCAAAAAGCCGTCGACTTTCTAAAAGCTCAAGGTCATCAACTAACTGAGGTTTCTTTTCCTTTCGATGCTCGCCCTTTGATTCAAACATATTATCAAATGAATGCTGCTGAAACATATGCTATGCTTAAACCTTGGGAAATTGCTAATGACCGCAAGATAATTAACAGTGATGTAGAGCCACTAACTTATGCCTTGTTAGAAGCTGGTCGTAATGCGGATGCTGCTTCTTATGTTCAAGCTTTAAATAAGTGGGATAGCGCATGTGCCACATTGGATGAAGAAATTTTCAAAAATTTTGACCTCTTCTTAACGCCGACAACAGCCAAAACAGCCCCCAAAGTGGACGAAGAACTCATCCATCCTAACATTACGGAAAAAATGAAACACATGGAGTTATACGACTTTTCTGAACAAATCTCAACCATAGAACAAGCATTCGAAAACTCCTTAGCTTTCACGCCTTACAACTTTATCAGTAATCTCACAGGACAACCTGCCTTGTCACTTCCAATTTACTTGGAGGAAGAAACACATTTACCACAAGGTGTTCAACTTTGGGGCCAGAAAAACTCGGAAGTATTGATGCTAAGTCTCGCTTTACAATTTGAAAATAATGACCAGTTCATCTTACCTGAGTTTTATAACAATTGAGTAAAAATCAAAAAAGAACCAAAATATGGTTCTTTTTAGTTCCAAGTCATCAAAAACTCTTTTTCATTATTATCTTCATCTAAGCCTTCAGCCACTATTTTAAAGCCTTCCCTTTGGTAGAAACGAAGAGCACCTTCATTTTTCTGGTAAACTTTTAAAGAGAGCGTTTGACTTGAAGCTTTAATATGCTGTAAAAGTGATTTGCCAATACCTTTAGACTGCTTGCTATTACTCACAAAAATGCCTGCAATATATTGGTCAATCAAACCGACAAAAGCAATGATTTTTTGGTTTTCTTCGTAAACATATATTTCAGCATCTTTCATGGCTTCTTCAACAGCTGCAGCTTGCTTCAGCCAGTACTCACGCTTGATGAACCGATGATTAGCAATATTAACTCTCAGCCAAAGCTCTACAACTTTTTGCAGGTCTTCAGCCTTCATTTTTCTGATCATGCTTCTTCTCCTCTCACTTCATCTTAACACAATTTATGTTTCTTTCAACAAAATAAAAGTGACCAAACACTGTGTTGAGCCACTTTTTTTGACAATAGATTGTTTAATTTTTATTGACATAATTTTCAATCTGCTTATCTGGAATTACCCACGGAATCATACTCAAGATTGTTGCCACTAATGAAATCTGAGCTACAGGCAGTAAAACGGTCAGTAAAATTCCGACCATTAAAATGAGGATGGAGAAACCGCCTTTCCAAACCCAATGCATGTCCTTTAGTTTATAATTTCTCGATTTAAAAATTTCGTAGCTTAAGATATTGAAAATAATATCAATAAATAAGTTATTTACAGCATAAACAATCTCAGGCGTTTTTGAACCTGAAAATTCAGACAGCCAGTTTGTGGTAAAGGGAATGAAACTCATAAAAAATAAGAGCACGACATTCCACCACAGAATTCTTCCTGAAACACGTTCAGCCAGATGGAAAAGGTGATGATGGTTATTCCAATAGATGGCCAACAAGTAAAAACTTGCAAGATAGGTTAAGAAAATAAATCCCATATCAAATAAGTCTGTCCAATTTGGACCTTTAGGAATGCGCAGGTTTAAAACCATAACAGTAATTAAGATGGCGACAATTCCATCTGTAAATGCAGATAAACGTCCACTTGTCATTTTGTTTCTCCATGTATTATTATCGCCAAGCAGGCGGGGATTTATTATTTGCTCAATTCAAAATAAAGCGCAGCAATATTTCCTTCAAATTCGCGGTTTTGACCATCAATTTCGAGTTCTAATACTTTAGCTGAATCTTCTAAAGCAGGAATTTCACGATTTTGGAGGAGAACAAATTCTTCTACGTTAGCGAATTCTTTACTTTCTTGACGGCCGTTAAGATGTTGTACTTTAATTTTCATGATTTTCTTCTTTCTTTTTTTAAAATGAACACCTTGCTTTTGATAATAGCGCAAGAGTTCTTGACGTTTTGCTTCATAACGTGGCAGTAAAGCTAAATCGCTTCCCAAATCTTGAACTGATTCATCCAGAGTAAAGCCTGGAGTTAGGGTCGCAAACTCAACCCTTACACCGCCTGGCTCTTTAAGATATACCGATCGAAAATAACCACGATCCGCATATAATTCTCTCTCATAACCTAAGCTTAGCGCTTTTTCCCATATATTATCGAGCGCTTTACTGTTAGGAACTGCAAAAGCGATATGGTCAATTGACCCTCTCCCCCAGACTCGTTTGCCTTCTTTAGATGTTGCGGGAAGAAGCGTAATACCTCCCTCACTCCCAAGTATCTCTTGGAAAAAGATCCTTGTCTGCTCAAGATTTGAGCTGTAAAGACGACTGCCCCAGAGTCCTGTGATTTGGAAAGCTGCAGGTACATCTGACAGCAC
>NZ_KQ968939.1:561030-568148 GCF_001578715.1 Lactococcus sp. DD01
GCACATTGATGTGGGCATCTTGATTTTGCTCTTCTACTTCGATAAACTCAAGTAAAATCTTGTCAAAATCAAGAACCTGTAAAGTATTGTCTGTGTGTTGATATTCTAAGCCGAACTTCTTAAAACGTTGCGCCCAGTATTCAGTAGAATCCTTAGGAATTTTGAATTGGATACTGGACAAATAGTCACTCCCATCTTGCCTTTCTACATCAAAGCGTTGATCCGGAAAAAAAGTCACTACAGTTCCAGGAGTCCCCATAAAATCACCGTAATACACATGTCGCATATAGATATTACCTTGATTAATAGAGTTTTTCACCAAACGCAAGCCTAAAATATTAACATAAAAATCAAAATTCTGCTCAAAGTCAGCTGTAAGTAGAGATATATGATGTAGTTCCATATGCCCGCCTCCTATGTTTACAATTGTAAACCTATCTTTTTGATATGTCAAGAATAAATGTTGAGAAGAACGTATAATAAAAACACTTGAGAATATTGCGAAAAATTCTTTTTATAATTCAGCCAAAGCCAGGGAAAATGCACCATTGGTTGAGGATACTTCTTCTGTTATGATAGAGGCTGTTGGCACAAATTTCTTTACTTCTTGTATAAATGTTGTCTGCACTTGAGGTATTTTCAAAAGGACAGAGCCCTTTAAAGCAATGCCTATGTCTTGGGGCCGATCTAATTTGTTATAGTTATCAATTGTTATCTGTGCCAAAAACTGTCCTGCTTCTCTCAGAATATTTTGAGCTGCAATGCTGTCCTTATTTGCTTCGGCAACAATAATCGGTGTCAGTGCTGCAAGTTCCTTCTTAGGTGCGCCTTAGACAAATCGTTTTATTGCGAATGAATCAGGAAGGTTAAGATAATGGAGAATCGCATTTGAAAGTTGGGATAAAGGTTTCCCTTGGTCTTCGTCGTTTGCCATCTTTTCAATAGCCTGAAGAGCAATCCAATATCCAGAGCCACGATCGGCTCCGATCAGATGCCCCCAACCACCAGTCATTACTTGCTTTTCTCCTCTGTGACCAAAACTGACAGCACCTGTCCCTGCGGTTGTCAAAATACCATCACCCTTAGGGAAATAGGCCGCATGTGCGATATGTGCATCAGTCTCTATCCGGATAGGAACCCCAAAGGAGGATAAAGCTTGCTGAAGCTCTGCGTTATATTTTCCTGAACCTATTCCAGCCACACCTAAAGAAAGGGCAACTAACTCCGCATCAGGTAATACATTCAAGCACCTTTTGATGGCTTGCAATTTGTATGGAAAAGATGCACTTTTTAATTTTGTGAATAAACCGGCAAATTCTTGCTTTTTATTTTTTTTAAGTTAGAATTAAAGTGTCGAGGTTTGCGAGCGATTTCATAACCACTCCCAAACTCAATTCAAATTTATTATTTAGGAGAATCTAAATGAAAACCACTAAATTGGCTTCAATCGTAACTTTGTCAGCAGCTTCAATCTTCTTGCTTGCAGCATGTGGCAACAACAATGACTCAGCAAACGGCAACAACGATGCGAAAACTGAACAATCTGACAGCAGCAAATCAGCTGATGCCTTCACAGGAGCAACTGCTGGAGCAAACAGTTTCGAAGATTTACAAAAAGGTTTGTCTAAAAACGGTTCATGGTTGGCAGCAATCACAAAAGATATGGATGCTTCAGGTAAAACTTTGACTGTTGAGGGTGTTTATGCTAGCAAAAACCAAATTGCACGTAAATTTGCAGCTTACGCACAAGATGCTGATCACGTTGTAACTGACCGTTACACTTTGACTGTTGATAAAGTTGAAGTAAAATCACCTGGTTTCAAGCTTTCTAATGGTACAATTAAAGGTGATGTAGCTGTCTTCGCACCTGGATTCGGTGCACAAAGCGGTAAAGGTGTTGAAGGTAAAGCAACTATCGATGGTAACTTGACTTTTGCAAGTCAAGACCTCATGGATGCTTATAATAAACTTCCTGAAGAGCAAAAACCAAAAGTAACAGGTGAAACTAAAGTTGTCGAAGGTGAAGTTCTTGAATTCCCTATGGGTGCAATCACTATTGGTGAACACGGTGAAGTAACTCACGAATTTGAAGGTAACGGACCTGATACTCAAACTGGTGCAACAACTGGTACAGATGCAGCTGATGTCTTAGCTTCAGGCTTGAGCGCTAAAGGTGCTTGGTTAGTATCTGGTAACTCAGATATCGATGCGGCTGATAAAGACATCACTGTTGATGGTATCTTCATGAACGAGAGCGGCCAAATTCAACGTACATTGGCATTGATCGCCCAAAACGACAAACACCAAGTCACAGATTCATTTACTTTGACTACAAAACGTTTGATCATTAAATCACCTGGCTTTGACCTCGAAGGTGGTAACATTAAAGGTGATGTTTACGTTGCAGAAAATGCATCAATCAAAGCTCGCGATATGAAAGGTACAGATGGCAAAACAATCCCATCTGAAATCAATGGTAACCTTTACTTCGCAACTCAAGAACAATTGGACGCATACAAAGAATTGGATGCCGCTAACCAATTTAAAGTTTCTGGCGAAGTTGCTGTAAAAACTGCTGAATAATTAAAAATAAAAGATCTCATAGGAGGTCTTTTTTATTTCAAATATACTATATAGCTAAAAAAGTAAAATCATCCCGATAGTCTGGGATGATTTTATGCTCTATATTGAAAGTAAAGTATCTCATGGTTTAACATATGCAAAGCCTGAGTTCTGTTTTTGGACGAGTTCCACAATACCAGCGGGCACAACTGTACAACCTTCTTGTAGGCTTTCTACTTTGTATCCTCTCATGTTTAAAGAATTTTGGCAAACGGCAACTTTGACGTCTCTTTTGAAGACTTCCACAAGATCCACTGGTGAGGACTTCAGTACCATTTCTACTGCTTCTCCATTTACTAAAATCTCAATCTTGCCTGGTTCTTTATTCTGAGTGAGCCATTCTTTGAGATTCTTTACGTTAGAGAGGAGTGTGTTCCATTTGTGGTTTTCATCAATATGCAGAATAACTTGTAACATCTTTATGTCTCCTATTAGATATATTGGGCAGTAAGTGAAGCTGAACAATTTCGTAACCCAGCTGACGGTCCTGCGTAAATCACTTGGCCACCAGCTGAGCCACCTTCTGGACCTATATCAATAATCCAGTCCGCTTGGCGAATGATATCTAACTGATGTTCAATCACGACCAAGGTATTGCCTTGGTCAACAAAATGTTTCATAATCTTCATCAGACGGCTAATATCAGACAGATGCAGACCTGTTGATGGTTCATCCAGAATAAAAAGATTTCCTTTTTGATAAAACTCATTAGCCAACTTCAAGCGCTGACGTTCACCACCAGATAAAGTACTCGTTGGCTGTCCCAATGTCAGATAACCAAGTCCTACTTCGTTCATAGCTTTTATTTTTTTCTTAATCGCTGGAGCAGACTTGAAAAAATCCAATGCTTCTTCAATCGTTAAGTCTAGGACTTCCGTAATATCTTTTCCTTGATATTTAAAGGCTAGAGCTTCCATCTTGTAACGTTTCCCCTGACAAACTTCACAGGTTTGTTTCACTGTTTCCATAAATGCCAAGTTAGATTCGATATAACCTCTACCTTCACAAGCGGAGCACGCGCCTTCGGAGTTGTAGCTGAATAGACTAGGCTTAACTTCATTCACTTTTGCAAAGGCTTTTCTGATGTTATCCATAATGCCTATAAAAGTCGCTGGATTCGAACGACTGTTGGCAGCTAGACTTGCTTGTGTCACCATAATAGCTTCTGGATAAGTTGATCGTAAAGAATGCTCTACAAGTGTTGATTTTCCTGAACCAGCTACACCGGTCAAAACGGTGAGAAGCCCTTGAGGAATCTCAAGATGCTCATTTTTAAGGTTGTTAGCGTTTGAAATTTCTCCTTGATAAAAGTGAACAGGATGTCTTGGTTTTTCGTTAATGGTTGTCATCTTAGAAAGATATTTTCCCGTTAAACAATCAGACTGAAGAAGCTGCTCATAGCTTCCTTCAAACATAATTTCACCACCATGTACACCAGCACCAGGTCCAACTTCTATCACCCAATCAGCAATTTTGATGACATCCGGATCATGCTCAATAATAAGCACAGTATTTCCTTTATCTCGCAACTTTGTAAAGATGCTATTAATACGAGACACATCCCTCGGATGCAGACCAACAGAGGGTTCATCAAAAACATAGAGCATATCCGATAGCGCGTTATTTAAATGCTTTACTAATTTTACACGCTGAGATTCTCCACCAGATAAAGTCGTCGTTTCTCGATCAAGACTGAGATAACCTAACCCAAGGTCGATCAGATGATCAATTTGTTGTTTAAGGTGTTCTGTTCCCTCGTGTGGAGCCAGAGCATCACTTAAGTCTGTCAGCTCCATACTCATCAAATCCGCAAAGCTATGTCCGAACCAACGTACCGCTAGTGTTTCTTGGTTTAAACGTTTCCCTTGGCAAACTGGGCAAAGTGCTTCATGCGTATAAGTTGCAAGTGTCTTTTGGGCACCTGCAGACAAGTCACCTTCTTTCTGCAAGAAACCACGATTAAACTTGTCAACTATTCCCTCGTAGGTAAGATTGTATTCGCCCATTTTGATTTTGCCGACTTCTTTGCCGTGATAAAGGCGATCCAGCTCTTCTACTGTATAATCTTTCAATAATTTTTCACCATCAAAAAGACCATTCTCTACATACATTTTGGTGATTTTTTGGTAAGGCTTAAAAAGAACTGCACCATTATTAAGTGAGCGTTCTTTATCAATAAAAAGATCCATTTTCAACTCTAGTTTTTTACCAATACCTTGACATTCTGGACACATGCCCGCTGGAAGATTAAACGAAAAATGGTCTGCTCCAAGCTGGGGGCTTCCTCCACCTGCAAACAGTTGACGAATAACAGGTGCAATATCAGTGATTGTCGCAAGAGTCGAGCGGGCATTGCCCCCTAAAGTTTTTTGGTCAATGACGATGGAGGCCGGAAGATTTTCAATCCGCTCCACATCAGGACGTTCGTATTTGGGTAGAAACTGTCGAACAAATGCAGGCAAGGTTTCATTTAAGAGGCGTTGTGACTCATCGGCAAAAGTATCAAAAACAAGGCTTGATTTCCCAGAGCCCGAAACACCAGTAAAGACTGTTATTTTCTTCTTGGGGATTTCAAGCGATACATTCTTTAAATTATTGACCTTATCTGCAATGACACGAATCGTATTAGGCATCGTTTTCTCCTTTTTCATAAAGTCCGTAGACAAGAGCCTGCAAACTATAAAATTCAATTTTTGGGGGTTGCTTAAGTCCTATTCTATCATTTTTTTAGTTGTTTTTATCTGATTTTCAAAGCTTTTTATTTTTAATGATAATATTGATGCTTTCTCGTATAAATGAATTACAAATCATTAGTAAACTACACGCACATTGTGTACAATAAAGAATAAAAAGTGAGTGCTACCATGAAAATTTCAATTAATCTTTTTGTGCAAGATATCAAGCAATCTCTAAAATTTTATCAAAATGTTTTCGGAGCAAGCATTCAGGATGGATGCCATTTTAAAATAGAAAATTATCCCTTTGCTTTAGCTGAAGTAAAAGAAAACACCCCGAAATCTCGAGGCGGTGTTGGTCTTTGTCTGCAAATCTATTTGAAGGATATTGACAATATTTTAGCACTGGCATTTGATAATGGCGGACAAGTGGTTGCTCCCGGTACGCCTGAAAACCCTTCTTTCATTGCTCATGGCCAGCGTGTCATTAATATCGAAGATCCCTCAGGCCATATCTGGTCTGTGACAGAAATATGAAAGCAAACTCTCACAGCACTCAAGCAAGAAGCTCCAAACAGTTATTCAAGTCCTACTTTATAGCGATAATCATAGTCTGTGGCACCACGGTTATAGGGCGCTGAGACGAGCACGGCTTTTGTGCGTACTTTATGGTTTTTAATGGCTGCAATGGTTTCCGGTTTGTCATCATAGAACCAATCAATATCCAATCCAATAATTAACGGCAGTTTCTCCTCAGTAAAATAAATTTTGTCATAATAAATACCGAAACGATTAAGTGATTCTATCGTTTCTTTAGCATAAGAAACATGACGTGCTGTAATCAGTACTATTTCTGCTCCGTTCAAATGTTCTTCTGCCAAATCTTCGACCATCTTGCGATTTGGCGTACTTTCTCTGATAATTTTTCGCTGAATGTCTTCATCCATTGTTGCATAATAAATCAAGTCATAGTCAATAGCTTCCATCGTTTCAATATTTAAGTTAGTGCCCAACTTTTGATTGGTACATTCAATGGCTTTCTTCATAGAAAAAATTACACCATCAAGATCATAGCCCATCACTTTACGGCGCGGAAGATAACGCACTTGACCAGTTTCGTCACGTAAAAACTGCATGGTAACATTCACCCCCTCAATCTCTTCACCTGGCAACTGATGCTGTGGTGCTAACTTGGACTCTTCCATTAGTAAAGAAAGTAATTCTTCCTTAGGCAAGTTGTATTTATCAATCATATGCACTCCTCTTTGTATTCGAATCAGTTTCTATTATAAATCTAGTATAACAAAAATATAATTTCTCACGTAAAAATACAAGGTAATACTTGTGCCAACTCACTACATAACGATATAAAAAAACAGCCAATAATGGCTGTTTTTTATTGCAATCTTATCCAAAATATTGGAAGCTTGCATCTAAATTGAACTTAAATGATTATTTAAGTGTGATTGAAGCACCAGCTTCTTCCAATTTAGCTTTGATTTCTTCAGCTTCTGCAGTTGCAACGCCTTCTTTGATCATTGTTGGTGCGCCATCAACGAGTTCTTTAGCTTCTTTCAAGCCAAGACCAGTGATTTCACGAACAGCTTTGATTGTAGCAACTTTTTTGTCGCCTGCTGCTGTCAATTCAACGTCAAATGAATCTTTTTCTGCTGCAGCTTCGCCGCCAGCAGCTGCTACTGCTACAGGAGCAGCTGCAGTTACGTCAAATTTTTCTTCGATTGCTTTAACGAGCTCAGAGAGTTCGAGGATTGTTGCTGTTTCAAGTTCAGCAACGATGTTTTCAATGTTCAATGCCATTTT
>NZ_KQ968939.1:568190-572093 GCF_001578715.1 Lactococcus sp. DD01
GTAAATTTTAGTTTGTTGCGTAAATCCGCCGATATAAAATTTGCTTACTGTCATTCCATATGGAATTAAGCAGCTGATTCTTCTTTTTCTGCAACAGCTTTGACTGCGAGAGCCACGTTGCGGACAGGTGCTTGAAGCACTGAAAGAAGCATAGAAAGAAGACCGTCGCGGCTTGGAAGAGATGCAATAGCTGCAACTTCTTCTTTGCTTGTAACTTTTCCTTCGATAACACCAGCTTTGATTTCAAGTTTGTCTGCTGTTTTAGCAAACTCGCTCAAAATTTTAGCAGGGGCAATAGCATCTTCGTTTGAGATAGCTACTACTGATGGGCCTACGAAGCTGTCGTTCAAACCTTCGAGTCCAGCTTTTTCAGCTGCACGACGCAAGATTGAGTTTTTAACAACTTTGAATTCCACACCGGCTTCACGCAACTCTTTACGAAGTTGAGTGTCTTGTTCTACAGTTAAACCACGTGAGCTTGCAACAACGATAGATGTCGCAGCTTCGAATTTTTCTGCAAATACGTCAACCAACTCAGCTTTCTTAGCAATAGTTGCTTCGTTTACTTTGTAATCGCTCATTTGTTTACCTCCATTTTATTTTGTTCGTAGGAATTTTTACAAATAAAAATCCCCACGACCAAAAGACATAGAGAGTTCAATCATTGTTTAAAATGTTTGTCCTCGGTTGGATGCTTATGACTTATGTCCCCAACTGTCTTCGGTCAGTCCTTTTCAGAACTTCTATTAGTATATCAGATGTTTTTAAAAAATGCAAGGGAAAAATTAATAAAAAAACAAAAAAATGACCATTAAGGAAGTCATGATCATTTTCTCTTTCAGTTTGCCCTGAGTTATAGGCTCTATTTTTCTGTTTAAGCATTAATAAATTTGATGGCTTTTGATCCACGGAGGGCCCAATACAGTAAAGCAAAGCTTCCTGCAAAAATGAGACCTTGTAGAATATTAAAGACAATAACAGCACCAATATAAGCTGAAATACCACCAGGAAACATTGTAGCGATATCAAAATTAGCAAACATTGCGTAAAGGGGTATAGCGTATACATAGTTAAGTACTACCTGCAAGACAGTTAAAGCCAATGTCCCCAAAATGGCTGCCATAATATAGTTACGCAAGCTAAATCTGTGACGGAGAAAGAACCAAAGTACCAGCACAAAGACAGTAACTGTCAAAATATTCATTGGTAAACCAATATAGGTATTCACTCCGTCACTATTTAAAAGTAACCACAAAAGCGAACGAATGATAAGAATAGCAAAAGCACTGCTTAAGCCAAGCATAAATAGTCCAATCAAAATGGGCAAGATTGTGAAGTCAATCTTTAAAAAGCTTGCACTTGGCACCAAAGGAAATTGGAACATTGGGTAGGACAGTACAAAAGAAATTGCACTGAGCATTGCGATAAGTGTGAGTCGACGTGTTTTTGAATTTGACACGAAAAAACCTCCAAAATAGAAAATAATATTTCTTCATTTTGAAGGGAGTTTTTGAATATTGACGAAAACGGACTCAACCCAAAAAGAGCTGGTCTTATTTCTTATTCTTCTCCCATCCAGACTTTACTGTCGGTTGTGGAATTACACCACATCAAGCTTTTCAGCTTCGCGGACTTTAACCGCCGGTCCCGAATTTCACGGTGCCCTGAAGATACGTTTATTATATCACAAAAAATTATTTTTGGTCAAAAAAAAGAGCGCTCACACGCTTTTTTTATTTTCTTTTTCTTCTTTTGCGAAACTCAAATAAATCGTAAAGGAAGGAACGGTGATCGCTTGCTAAGGCATATTCTTCCAAAAGATTAACGGTTTGGCGTAATTTTTTAGCTTCATTAAGCGCAATTCGTCCTGTATGCTCATATTCGAAAATCACCTTACGCTCTAAATAATAGGCTTCCATCAATTCTTCTATATTCGTCAATTCTGTAGCTACACGAAATCCATTAACATAGTTCCAGTTACCTTGAGCAATATGTTCTGCTTGACGGAAGCGTTCTGCTTGGAGAAAGTCAACAAGTTGTGCATTATAGATTGTCCCTAAATTTTCCAAAAGTTCAAGAACAAGTTCTGTATTATCTAAATAAAGATTGCTAATCTCTTGGCGCGTTTCTTCCATATCTTCAACTTTTGGACGGGAAAGTTGGAAGTCAAAACGAGAAATACGTGTTTTTAGAACTTTCAAAGCCCGCAAAGTAACCACTTGGGCAAACTGGATACTCGAAACCAAGTCATGTGCCAAATCTTGCTCCAAAGTATGTATGTAGCGATGGTAGGTGCGATAAGTACGCATCGAGATTTTTTCTTTCTCCAGCGCATCTTCAAGCCCTTCAATTTCTACACGGATAATTAATAATTGCAAGGTGTTAAAATTTTCTGTAATTCCAGCACTTTCTTGCTCTACAATGAGCTTCTGAATCCGGTTTTGATAATCAGCAATCACAAGGTGATAGCCATTTTGCGCTTTCTCAGTAATTCTTTCCCGTAATTCTTGCACAACGTCACCTAAAATTGCGATAACTGCCAAATTATTGACCGTGCGTTTTTTCTCAACTGCAAAGTAAGGCAAAGTCAGCAAACTCACAAGAAAGCTTAAGCCAGTAACTGAGGCGCAAAAAAAGATTAATAGATTGTTGGTATTATCAGCAAGCCGAGGTAAAAGGAGTATGGTCGCAATGGAAACCGTCCCTTTTGTACCAGAAAAAGTCAACAATAACAATTCGCTCCAATAAGAGTGAAAGATTTCTCCCTTGTCTTTGACAGTCACCAAATAATAAGACAATAAGATTAAAAATCTTAGCAAAAATAGGGCAAAAGTCAAAAGTAGTACAACAAAAACCAGCCAAAAAACGGAATATGTCCGATCAAAAAGGAAAGGAAAAACAAGACTATGCAACTCAATCCCAAGGAAAATAAAGACACTTGAATTCATCATAAACACAATCGTTTCCCATACACTATTTTTGACACGCGTCACTTGTGCATCAAACACAGTAGTTGGTCGAAAACCATTGGACTGGAAGATACCAGCAACAACAACGGCGATAATTCCCGAAACGTGCAAAACTTCGGCCAAAGCAAATGCTGCAAGCGGCATTACGAACTCCAGCATCAAATAGCCACTGACATCACGCGCATCGACATCATCAAGAATTTCTAAAATTTTATTTTTTAAAATCGAAAGCCCAATACCAATAGCAAAGCCGCCTATAATGGACAGGATTAAATTAAGGGTCGCCTGTGGTAAAGAAAAAGTCCCTGTCACAAGTGCAAGCACAGCAATCTGGAAGGATACGATACCAGATGCATCATTAAAGAGTCCCTCACCCTGGAGAATATTCATGATTCTTTGAGGAAATACAAAGCGGGTCGATAACGTACCCACAGCAATTGCATCCGTTGGGGCTAGTGCAGCTCCTAAAGCCAGACAAGCTGCTAAAGGAATGCTCATATAAAACAGATGTAAAATGCCACCTAAACCAAGAGCAGTAACAAAAACTAGCGGGAATATAAGCACAAATATCAAATGTCGGTGTTTAACAATCCGTTTCACTTCTGCTTCTGTACTCTCTCGAAACAAGAGCGGTGCAATGATGAAGCCAAGGAAGAATTCCGGATCAACGTGAAGAAATTCTGAAATACCTCCAAAACCAAAAAGAATCCCTATGAGAACTTGCACTAAAGGCAAGGCTAACTTAGGGAAAATTTTATTGATAACATTTGAAAAAACTAATGCGAGCAAGAAAATGATCACATGAAGGATAGACTGAAGCATATAACTCCTTAAATATCATTTCTAAATCGTCTTTGTTTCTCTTGAATTTTCTTGTCCAACTTTGAACAGTCCTTATTATTCATGCGTAGACGACAACGTTTAAATTCCAGTT
>NZ_KQ968939.1:572184-575178 GCF_001578715.1 Lactococcus sp. DD01
GTTTTGCAGCACTAAATTCATCTTTTTTAACATATTCTATTTTTGAAGCATAAGTTCTTTTTTCTCAGCTAATGCTTCCAGATGATGCTGAATATTCTCACGTGAGAGAGCATCTGTTTGATTGGAGATAGTGCTTTCCAAAGCTTCTCTTTTATTTTCAATTTCTGTTAAATGGGCTTCAATTTTTTTGATTTTATCTTCTTTTGATAAACTCATGAAAGCATTCATCTCTTGAGCTTCCTTATCTTCATTATCGCCTTCAAGATAAGTCTTTCGAAGCTGTTTTAAGCGTTCTTCAAAAGTCATTTCAGTCATTTCCGTACTCGTCCTTTTTTCATTGATTATTGTCTGAGATGCGCCACATTTTTTTTAAAATCGTTTTGCTCAAACCTATTCTACTCTTTTTCCTAAATAATGCAACTTTCAAGCACTAATTTAAGCAAAAAAAAATAGAACAAGCTATTTCTCATAATGAGGCTTGTCTATAAAATAACCTTGTCGATTGTCGATTTTTAATTTATCGGCTAAATCAATACCTTCTCGATCTTCAACCTCAGTGATATCAATATTTTTGTTTTTTTCTCTAATCAAACGGACCCAATCGCCCATGTTGAGATCAAACCATTCAGAATCACTTTTCTTTTGAAATTTAGAAAGCGGGATTTTCACACCGTAGATATCATTCAATAGCCACTTGATCTTGTGAAAGTATTTTTTACTTGGTTCGACTTTTTCAAGGATAACATGAACACCAATGTCTTGGCTTAACTTCAAATTCTTCTTGATTCTTGATTTCATAAGCCAGCCAATCTTGTCTGTCAACTCCACATTGATTTCAATCCGCAGTTCCATCGGATAACATTCGCCTTTGACCCAGCGAATAAAGTATTCGTAACGTGGATCGGCAAGTTGTTTCAGGCTAATATTAATGGCTAAAAATTGTGACGGATAGTTTATTTTCACAAAACTTTTATGAAGCAGATAAATCACTTCACGTAAGGTAAATTTATCAATATCATCTGGGAAAACCCATTCTTGTTTTTCTACATCATACTTGCGGAGCAGTGCTTCTAAACCAGTTTTTTCTCCTTTATTATCAATAATTGTCTGAAAGTAAAAAGTATAATTTTCAGCATCTTCCATTGTTTTAGGATAAATTCTGTTTTGTCGTTTCGCCCAAACATAGCTGGTCACAATTCCGAGCAAGCAGAGAAGAATAAAGATTATTGTCAACAGAAGCATTACATCTAAAAGCATAGTTTATCCTTTCTTCAGGCTTTTCCTTGTAGGGCTGACCCAAGCACCAGCGTGTTCACTTTTACCAAAACAAGCCTTCATGGCTGGTATAAAAGTCGTGATTATCGTCAATGGATTGACCATCCAGAAAAATAACATATAGAGGGGAGCAAAAATAAAGTATTTGAATTTTTGTCCCTTACTGTCTAAGATTAATGCGGCTAAAAGCTGCAAGGTGCCCGCTATAAGCTCGAAGGTAACAAAGATAAGACATCGCAAATCCATGCCAAAGCCGCTCATAATTACCTACAATAAGGAAATAGAGCATAGCCAAGATAAATATAATTGACGTAATGAAAAAGAAGAATGACCAAATGATGGAAAAAGTCGTGTCTATAAACATTGACAGAACATAACGGTACTTAATAGGATGCAAGATAAACTTCAGTGAGTTAGTAAACCATACTTCAGTACCTCCCTGAGCCCAACGTTTTCTTTGCTTATAGAGCTGCGAAAGGGTTTCTGGTACATTCATGTGAAAAATAATATCTGGGGCAAAACGAGGTGTCACACCATACATTAAGTGATCCCAAGCGATGCTAATATCCTCTGTACTTCGGTCTTGTCTAAAGCCGCCAACGTCGATCAAAAACTGCTTTTTATACATGGTATTTGCTCCACTGTACGAGTACATTGAATCATTGATCGCGGTTTGGCTTCTTTTAATGACACCAACGATACTTGAAAACTCAACTGTTTGCGATTTTCCCATAATAGTCGTCCGGTTCTGCACATCCATATTGGCTGTAACCGCAGCTGTGTTGACATCGATTTCACTCATGAAATAGTTCATATATTTCATAAGCGCATCTCTTTCAGGGATTGTATCTGCATCATTACTTAAAATATATTCCCTCTTCGCAAAGTAAGTCCCAATGTTAAAGCCGTGTGCCTTTCCTTGATTTTTCAAGATATTAATAACACGCAACTTATCGTACTTTTCTTGTAAGTTTTGGAGAATAGGCAAAGTTTGATCGGTACTACCATCATTAATCACTAATATTTCATAGTTACTATAATTGAGCATTGTAGCTAAGTAATCAATCGTTTCCTCAATCATCACTTCTTCATTATGAGCAGGAATCATAATCGTAATCATCGGTTGCTCATCAGGTGCTAGCTCCACAAAATTTGTCTCTTTCCGCCCTTTTTTTAGGAAACGATAACTCAAAGAGCCAAAGAACCAAAATAAAGCACCAATAACGGGATAAAGACACAAGATTATTAAACACACGGTGATAACCATTTTTAGACCACTATCTGATGTAAACATCTGGCCGAAAATATCAGATATCATAAGTATCCACCTCATCTTTACCTAGAACTTTTGAAAGCTCGTCATTTTTTAAATTCTTTTCTGGTAGCACTTCAAAATATTTTACATTATGACGGAATTCTTCTTCACCAAAGCGGTCCCCCATAAATTTCTTTCCCCTTTTTCTTCGCTCAATACTGGAGACCGAATCAAATGTAGGCCATTTTTCAATGACCGATTCCCTTCGGTTATTTTGAATAATTGTCATGCTCGCTGCATAAGTAAAGGTGATGACCACACAGAAAGCCAGCAGAATCAACAAAAATTTAATTTCCAAAACTCCTTCGGAATATTTCCAAAAGGCAATGCCATACTTCCCATTTGAAGTCTTATACAAAAAGGATGCTATGGTAATAAAAGTCGGTACAATGAAGCACACCCAA
>NZ_KQ968939.1:575387-636209 GCF_001578715.1 Lactococcus sp. DD01
GTTTAATTTTTAAAAGCCAATGTCCCTTTTCAAAGAACAAATCGGAATAACTGTAATTTTCTTCGGTTTGTTCCTTGTTTAATTCTTCCTTTTGCAATATCTGATACTCCTTTAATGTAAAAGCACACCTTCCTGTTTCCTACAACTTCAGTATACTTAAAAACTTTCTTAAAACAAAATGAAATAGACAAAAAAAAGAGAAAAATCAATTTTTTTCTATTTAAAGTAAACTTGATTTTTCCCGTTTTCTTTTGCAATATATAAATGTTTATCGACACGATAGATGGCTTGGTCACGTGTTACTTTATCCGTAATTTCAACCACCCCGACAGAAATTGATGTTTTAATAGTGTTAGAACTCGCGTGAAAGACATATTCGGAAATTTCCTTGGCTATCTGCTCCATAATATCACGTACGACTTCTCCTTTGCGATTGCGAAAAAGAAGAAAGAATTCATCACCACCATAGCGGAAAAGTTGCCCGTTTTCTCCTGTTTCTCTTAAATACTTTTTGATGATCATACAAATTTCTTTTAATACATAATCACCTGAGCTGTGCCCATAATGGTCGTTAATGTGTTTAAAATTATCAATATCAAAAAAGACTAATGAAAATTTGGAAATCTGATCACTGGCGAGGATTTCATCCATCGTTTCTTCAAATTTTCTCCTATTATATACATTGGTCAGTGCATCAATATAAGTATATCGTTTGTACATTGCATACTCTCCTACAATAGAAGAAATATTCAACAAAATAAACTTGGCAATCACAAGGAGTATAAATGTTTTCCAGAAAATTTCTAATGAATGTATCAAACTAAAAGCAAATTCGGAAAGGAATAAGAGCTGCACAGAAACAACCAGACTTAAACCTATCAGCATCATTTTACCGTAACTTTGCATTACAGCCGTTTGATTTTTGGCAATAAAATAGAGCGTCAGCCAAAAAAGACCCAGAGATAAGGTAACTAATAAAATCGACTTCCAATGAAAACCATAGTTGTAAATATAAAACAGATAGAAAATTGTAAACAGCGGAAGCATAGCATATTCTATTTTTTCATAATGCGTAACAATACAATAATCGACTGCAATAGCAATAAAAATGAGCGAAATATCACTCAGTAAATAACCATAAGCACCGACCTGAGCTATTTCAATAAATAGTAATTTTAAAAGAAAAATCCATAATGTAAAATTACTCGAATAGAACCAAAAGGCAGAGTAAGGATTTTCAGCGTATTTACTGCGATGGATGATATTTTTAGTGAGAAATATTCCACCTAAGATTGCCGGAATCAAAAATAATTTGGCAAAAAAATAAGGCCCCAGTATTTCTTTGATAAGATCCATCATCTTCACCTCTATCCTTTTGATGAAAAAGAAAAGTGGCTTTTCTTCTTCTGCTTCTTACAATATATTATAATATAATAAATAATTTTATCTTTTCATATCGTTGCATAAAAGCAACGATATTCTTTATCGTCACGTATTTGATAACACTTTATTTTTTTGTTGCATTTTCTGATAGTATAACTATAACTGCCACTATGAATGACTGGAGATTTTATGGTATATAAAAAATTTGGATATGTTTTTCGACAAATACGTGAGCAAAAACATATCTCCTTATCGGACTTTTCTTCTATAGGAATCTCAAAAGCCACCCTTTCTCGTTTTGAGCGAGCTGAAACCATGATGAATTTTGAAAAAGTCGTACAAGCTTTGCAACTGATGGGGATTGGGCTTGAGGAATACGAATACCTTTTAAACGATTATGCACCCAATGAATCAGAAGCCCTTTTAAAGGAAATCGAGATGGCTTTTCTTAAACAAGATAAAAAAGCACTTGACAATCTCTATAAAGTCGCTTTTGAAGCAGGCTATCCTTATATCTCCTTAGCAGCAAAAGCTTCATATACTGAATTAAGTTCAGAAAATATTGATACAATCACAGATTATCTCTATGATATCAAAGTTTGGGGCCAGATTGAGCTTTATGTATTTTACTTTACAATGAATAAATTAAGCATACGCGATATTTTATATATTCTTGACTTATTCCTCTTAGAAAAAAAGCATAAAATATTTAACTCCGTTAAATATCTGGAAATTTTTGTTTGTGCATGCTGTCGTGCTATAGCACTCTTAGCAAGCAAAAGCTACCAAGAATACAGTGCACATATTCTCAATCGGGTTGAATCACTAGAACTAGTACAATCGATGTTTTTGCGCAATCTCCTTAACCTCTCCAAAGGTTTCTGGACCTATCGTTTCAAAGATGAAAAGGCTGGAAATACGATGATGCTTCAAGCATTAGAAATATTTCATCAAATTGGTAGTCAAGAAATTGCCCAATATTATCAGCAACAATATGACCTTCATGTAAAAAAAGTGAACATGTGATTTAAGTCACACGTTCATTTCTTTTAATCCTTTAAATTTTTGACGGCTTCATCGATCGGAGTAACTCCACTGACCACTTCAAATTCTTTTCTGATGGTCACGTCATTTACCAACGTTTCCAGAATAACTTTAGCCACATCTTCTCGCGGAATTCCTCCTGCTTCCACATGACTTGCTAATGCTACCTTACCAGTACTTTCTTTGTCTGTAAGCATTCCAGGATGAATAATTGTCCAGTCTAACTCTGTTCGTGTTTTGAGCCATTCATCCGCATAATTCTTTGCAATCGTATAAATCTTAAGCGAAGAATCTTCTTGAATTTGTCGTGTAATTTCTTCTCTTCCCACGCGGAAAGTGCTGACCATAACAAAGCGTTTGACCTTTGCTTTTTCGGCTGCCGTCATAATTTTAACCGCTCCATCTAAGTCAATCATAATTGTTTTATCCAATCCAGAACCACCTGCACCGGCACTAAAAACAACAGCATCAACGTCAGACATTGCTGCGGCAAATTCTTCAATCGAATTATTGACAATATCCAAGATAATAGTTTCAATCTCTAATTGGTTAAAAAATTCCTGTTGTTCTTCTTTACGAATAACAGCTTTTTCTTGAAATTTAGGATAGTCTTTTAGGTTTTTGGCTAAATGTTTCGCCACTTTTCCATTTGCACCAACAACAAGTACTTTCATATCTCTCCCTGCTTTCTTTTTCTATCTTTACTAACATTCTACATCATCTTCTACTTGGATTCAAAAATAATTAACTTTCTACTATTTAATATAAATAAAAAAACTGTCACTAGACAGTTTTTATCTTTTATAATGAATCACCGTTCCAAATAGAATTTTTCACGATAACATAATCGACTTTACGTAATGCATTAAGATCACGTCCACCGGCGTAAGAAATAGAGCTTTGGAGATCTTCTTGCATTTCTTGAAGTGTATCTTTCAATGCACCTTTGTGTGGCAAAAGAATTTTCTTTCCTTCAACATTTTTGTGTTCACCTTTTTGGTATTCACTTGCTGAGCCAAAATATTCTTTGAAAAGTTTGCCATCTTGTTCAATAGTTTTACCGGGCGACTCTTCGTGAGCAGCAAAGAGTGAACCAACCATTACCATTGTTGCACCAAAACGAACAGACTTAGCAATATCACCATGCGTACGGATACCACCATCAGCAATAATTGGTTTACTTGCTGCTTTTGCACACCAGCGTAAAGCTGCAAGTTGCCAACCGCCTGTACCAAATCCTGTTTTTACCTTAGTGATACAAACTTTACCTGGGCCAATCCCAACTTTCGTTGCATCAGCACCAGCATTTTCTAACTCACGGACAGCTTCTGGTGTTCCTACATTCCCCGCAATTACAAAAACTTGTGGCATCAAACGCTTGATGAGCTGTACCATTTCAATAACAGAATTGGCGTGACCATGCGCGATGTCAATTGTAATATAATCTGGAATTGTTGCTGTTTCTGCCAACTCACGTACAAACTGACGTTCATTGTCTTTAACACCTACAGAAATTGATGCAATCAAACCTTGAGCATGCATTTTTTCAATAAAGTCTTTACGTGTACTTTCTTCAAAACGATGCATGATATAGAAATAACCTTGCTTAGCTAACATTTCAGCAATATTTTCATCAATAATTGTTTGCATATTTGCTGGAACAACGGGAAGTTTGAAAGTGTGATCCCCCAACTTAACTGACGTGTCTGCTTCACTACGACTGTTAATAATACACTTATTAGGGATAAGTTGGATATCTTCGTAATCAAAAACTGGAACCATTGTGTTCATAAGAATGCCTCTTTATTCATTTGTTATTACAGAATACCGACCGAGTTTCCGTTATGGACAACCTCGCTAGTTTGGCGATAAAAATCTCTGCAAACCAAACCTTCCTTATTTATTTTAACGCATATTGATAAAAACAAAAGAAAAAAAACTGATTTTATATCAGTTTTACATCTTATTGTTCGGTTTTTCCGAAAGTTTTCTTTTGTAGTCTTTTATTTCCTGACCAGTAAAGGAGGAAAAAAATTAATTCAAAAAGGACGACAAATAGAATAAAGGTGAACATAAAATAGTTCTCCGTCAAGACATTAATGATCGGATCTGTATCGGGATTAAAGAGCCAGGTGTCATCTCGGAAAAAAATTTCATGGAAATAGATAAAAAAATTATCAAATCCAATCAAGGCAGCAACCAAACCAATAAACAAAGGAGTTCCCATCACAAAACGTAGGCCATTGTGATAGAGAATGGCTAAATGTTCTTTCAAAAATAAAATGAGCGCGGGACTCAAGACAAGCGTGAGTCCTAAGGCAAGCATAAAGAGCTTTTTTACATCCTTAAAATGCTGTAAAGCATCGGGAGACGACGGAAAATCAGGCATCTGTAACACACCTTCAAATGGATTAACCAGATAAGCCATCAGAACATTAAAGTTATGTCTTAGTACTTCTGCTGAAAGTCCTGATATCTGGGTCAAATTTTCCAAATGAATATCTATGTAAAAGAGTGGGACAGCCAAAAGTAAAGTTAAACTTACTGCTGCTGCAATGGCCCATAAAATAAGACTCGTGAAAATCAGGCGATCACGCATCTCAAACTTCCCAATGCTCTAAACTTGAAACGACATGGGTTGGTGGTATTGGAAGTCCAGGGACTTCTTCAGCTTTTGTAAAGCCTGTTGTAACAAGCAAACTGTCGATACCATTATCAATCCCTGTACGAATATCTGTCAAATAGTTGTCACCAACCATTAAAAGATCTTCTTTAGGAATGCCCATTTTTTCCACCGCTTTTTCTGCAATAATAGCCTCAGGTTTTCCAATAAAGGTGGGTTGAACACGTGTGGCTGCTTCAATCATTTTAACCAAAGAGCCCGCTCCTGGCAAAAGGCCTCGTTCGCTTGGAAGGTTCAAATCAGGATTTGTTCCGATGAATTTCGCACCTTTATGTATAGCAAGAGTTGCCAAAGCAAGCATTTCATATGTCAAGTCAGAATCCAAAGCAACAACAACATATGCTGGATTTTCACGATCCTTTTTATAGCCTGCTTCATAGATTGCTTCTTTTAAGCCATCTTCACCAATAATATAAACAGTCTTCTCCAAGCCTAAATCGTTCATATAATCGACTGTAGCTGCACTTGCTGTATAGATAGTTTCTAAAGGTGTATCAATATTAAACTGTGTAGCCAAACGTTTTTGGACCACTCGTGGGGTTTTTGTCGTATTATTTGTTAAAAACAGATAAGGAACTTTCGCTTCTTGCAAACGATGAACAAAGTCTTCCCCTGCAGGAATACGATGATTGCCCATATAAATCGTGCCATCTAAATCAATCAGATATCCTTTATATTTTTTGTAACCTTTTCTCATTTTCGTTCATTCTCCTCGCTTATTTTTGACCACTCAATCTCAATATTAGCATTATCTACACCATCTTTCCTAATAATATGGCAAGTGGTGTCTCCTTGAAATTCAAAAACAGGATGAATAAACTCATGATTGCCATAAAGGAGTTCGTGATTATAGCGAATATATATTTTTTTAGGTTCATATGCCATACGGAAATCATAGTCCAACTGATCAACAGCCCAGTCGAAATATTTAGCATTGTTCACATGTCCATTCATATCCAGATCAGAGAAACGAATCGGAAAAGCTAGGCTGCATTGCGCTTGATCAGACAAGGTAAGATATTTGTGAGGACGAACAATTTTGCTGACTTTTGGTGCCTCATAAGGTGCCACAATCTCATCAACAACACGTTCTACCTTACGTGTATCTTTGTTCATCAAAACCCAAGTTGAACTTATTTTTACTAAGGTTTCGCCAGCTCTATTTTTGAAAATAAAGTCACGATAACAAAAGAATTTATTGTAAGACGTGGCTTCTGTTTCAATTGTAATCTGATCATTAAACTCGGGTAAGCGATGAACCTGAACTTCGTGCTCGATAACAGCCCAAAATAGATTGAAGTTATCACAAATCCATGTGTCGCTACGGTCTAACGTATAAGACTGCTCTCCCGAAATTTGAAGTGCTACGGCAAGAAGATCTGATATTTTCATCTTGCCTCGTGTGTCGCTCTCATAAAAAGCGACTTTATGTGTTTGACTGTATTTTATTCCCATTCATTTATTTTAGCAAAAACAGACATAAAAAGCTCAAGTAAGAATAAATTTTACAGATAAACTTAGGGAACCTTTTTTTACGTTAAAATAAAAAAACCAGCATGATTCTGGATTTTTATATTTTTTCAACTTGAATACCTAAAGTTTCAATCAACTCTTCCTCATAAGGATTTTTAGCATGGTATTCATTGATATATTTGATATGTTTTACACCCGATGCCAAGACGAGCTTCAAGCAAGCGATACAAGGGAATAAAGTCGTATAAAGAATTGCTCCTTCTGGTGAAACACCGTGCTTTGCTGCTTGGGCAATTGCATTTTGCTCCGCGTGAACAGTCGCAATGCAATGTCCGTCTTTATCTTCCAGACACCCTACATCTGTACAATGCGGCATAAGGGCTACAGAACCATTATAGCCTGTCGAAAGAATTTGCCCATCCGCAGTCACGAGAAGAGCACCAACTTGAGCGTGCGTACAGGTAGAGCGTTTAGCTACAACTTCGACGATTTCTTTAAAATATTCTTCCTTGCTTGGTCGTTGAAAATTTTCGATCATTTTATCCCTTTCCACAGTTACAATTGCCACACTGACATTCTCGTGTTCTAATATCTTGAAAACTCAAACCCGTAATCTCCGTCAAATCTTCCATATCAGGGTAAGCGCCAATCGTCATAATTTCTCCATCTACCAACATCAAAGGCAAAGCCGCTTCCATTTTTTGCATTGCTTGATTGACAACAGGATGATGAGCAAAGATGTCCGCATCTTCAGCTAAGTTATAGCGTACTGTTTGTAACTCGGCTTCTTCTGTTTCTTTACTAAAGGCTTCAAAAACCTGAGCAAGAGCTGCACTCGCTTCTTCTGGCTTTTCTTCATATAGTTCAAGTCTCATGACTTCCCCAAATCTAACAAATATTTTTTAATATTATACCATAAGCAGCCTACAAATTCATTAAAAATTTCAATAAGAAAAAAGGACTATCCTAAAATAATCCCTTCGTTCAGCTTGAGTTAAATGTCCTTCACCTTACTGTACAAGCCATAAGCTCCATCAAGATTTTCTACTTTAAAGCCTTCTTGTTTCAAGATACGTTCAGCTGTATAAGAACGAAGCCCTGATTGACAGCTGACAATGTATTCTTTATTTTTATCTAATTTGTCCATATTTGGGCGTAAATTGTTTAATGGTATATTTACCGCTTCTTTAAAACCACCACGCGCCACTTCATTTTCTTGACGCACATCTAAGAGTACTTTACCTTGGGCAAGTTCTGCTTCGAGCTGATGCCACTGAATGTTATCTGACAAGCCCATAGCAATGTTCATAGCCGCATAACCAATCATGTTCACAGGATCCTTAGCAGAGCCAAATGGTGGCGCATAGCTCAATTCAAGTTCTGGTAAATCAAAAACCGTCATCCCTGCTTTAATCGCTGTTGCCAAAACATCAATACGCTTATCTACACCTTTTTGCCCAACTGCTGATGCTCCATAGATATGACCACTTTCTGGATTGAAGATAAGTTTGAGAAGAATAGAGCTTGCGCCAGGATAATAACCTGCGTGATCATTAGCTGTGATATGCACAGCCTTATATTTTAAGTCAGCATCTTGTGTCTGCTTCTCTGAAAGTCCAGTAGAGGCAGCTGTCAAACTGAAAGTTCGAACAATAGCTGTTCCGATACTCCCTTTATTTGTAACAGGTAATCCTGCTAAGATATCTGCAACTTGACGTCCTTGGCGATTAGCTGGGCTTGCTAAGGAGATAAGTGCATCATTACCTGTAATCTGATTTTTAACAAGAATGGCATCTCCCACAGCATAAATATCAGGCACAGATGTTTGATATTGCTCATCGACAAGAATTGCTCCTCTCATTCCAAGCTTAATCCCCGCATCAGCAGCAAGTTTTGACTCCACTTGAATCCCCACAGAAAGAATAACCACATCCGTACTAAGACTGTCACCATTTTCCAGAATAACCGTTTTTCCTTGGTCTTGGAACTCTACAACAGACACACCCGTGAGTACTTTCAAGCCATTATGTGTCAACTCTTCTTCAATATGAACGGCCATTTCCTGATCAAGAGTTGGTAAAACATGATTGGCTTTTTCGATGATTGTAACCTCTAAACCAAGTTTTCGTAAGTTTTCAGCCATCTCTAGACCGATGAAACCCGCGCCAATAATCAATGCTTGCTTGCGGTGCTCCATTTCCATATAGTTTGTGATTTTATCTAAGTCAGGAATGTTACGTAGGCTAAAGACATTATCCGCTTCCGCTAAACCTTTTATAGGCGGAATAAAAGGACTTGCGCCAGGTGACAAAATCAATGCATCATAATTTTCCGTGTAGCTTATCCCATTCGATACTACAGTAATTTCTTTATTATCCGGCTCAATAGAAACCACTTCAGAATCAGGACGAACATCTAAATTAAAACGCTGTGCCAGACTTTCAGGTGTTTGTAGGATAAGTTTATTTCTTGATTCGATTTCACCAGAGAGATAGTAGGGGAGCCCACAGTTTGCAAAAGAAACATACGGTCCTTTATCAAAAACAATAATTTCTGCATCTTCTTTTAAACGGCGTAATCGAGTGGCTGCACTCATACCACCGGCAACGCCCCCAACGATAAGATATTTTTTCGTCATTTTCTTCCTCTTATTTTTCTAATTCTTGATCCCAAGATAGAGTACCACCTGTAACATTCGTAGTTGCCACTCCTTGTGCCTTTAGGAATTGACAAGCGCGCATAGACCGCATACCGCTTTGACAAATAATATAGCTCTCATCTTCTATCTCTAAGTATCTTTGCTCTAAAACACTCAGGGGTATGTTGATTGCTGTTGGCACATGTCCTTCGAGATATTCATCCTCTTCTCGAACATCAATCAGTGCAACTTGACCGAGTTTCTCTTTTAATTGCTTCATTTGGATTGAACGCATATTTCTCTCCTCAAATTTTTGATATATCTATTATATACCCTTAGGGGTATATAGTCAAAGGATGAGATTTGCCTCAAATCATAAAGCCTATGTTCACTTCTTTCATCTTATAACGCTTCTGCTTTAAAGTCAAACATAATAAAAGACCTGCCGTAGCAAGTCTTTTTTTATTATTCTTCTTTTTTCTTCTTTTGTCGTGCAAGTATAAGCATGACCACAGATAGAATAAAGAGTGTACCTCCAAAACTCCAGTTTTGATAAGCTAGAAGTAAGAGTGACAAACTAAGTAATGCATATATCCAAGCCATATTTAAACCTCCTCGACGTTAAAGAATAATGCTGAACCAAATGAACTTTGTTTAATTAAGCGTTTTGCAGTTTGAGCATCCGTAGCTAAGTCGCTATTCGGGCCTTGAAAATAGAGTTTCAATCCCTTTTTTTCCTTATAAGTAAATCTATTTTCTTCTAGAAGGTGAATTACTTTTTCTTGCATCATAGCTACATTAACAATAATCATTGGGTTCCTTTCTGTTTTTTATAATTCAGGTTCTTCCATCTTGTTTGCTGCAATAACGAATGGTGTCCAAATAGCAAAGGTTACAAGTAAGTTGACAATTGCTAAGATAATTGCACGCCAGTCAAATCCTGTCGCAAGGAAGGCATTCATAATTGGTGGTGTAACCCATGGCACAGCACTGACAACTGGATCAACCCAGTGAAGCATTGTTGCAACATAAGCGATAATAACCGCTACCAATGGAGCAATTGCAAATGGGATAAAGAAGATGGCGTTCAGTACGATTGGCATACCAAAGAGTACAGGTTCATTAATATTGAAGATACCTGGTGCTAAACCAAGACGTCCTACTGTCTTATAATCTTTACGTTTAGAGAAGATCAGAATGGCAAGGATTAAGGTAATTGTACCACCAGAACCACCAAACCAGACGAAGGCATCCCATGAACCACGAACCCAAAGACTGACATAGTCACCATTAATCGCATGTGCTTTATCAATCGCACCACGCGCTACTAAGTCACGAATACCGTCTGAGTGAACTTGGAAGTAAAGGGCTTGGTTATTAAGACCAAGTGGAAGCCAAATCCCATCAAGAGCAGGTGCCAAGACGTTTGGTCCATGAAGTCCAAAGAACCAGAAGATTGAAACGAAGAGAGTAACAATAAGAACTGAGAAAATATTTTGTGAGAGAATTTGGAAGGGTTCTGCAATATAGTGTGTAATCAAATTAATTACAGAATCATGTGTCAATTTATCAATAACATAGTAAATCAAGCTCACAGCGTAGATTGCAGCAATCGTTGGAATAATCGCAAGGAAAGCTTTTGCTACAGCCGGTGGGACTGACTCAGGCATCTTGATAGTGATATCTGCTAACATAAGTTTAGCATAAATAATCACCGCAAGGGCACCCATAATGATAATCGTAAAGTAAGCACCAGCATCCATATGTGCGGCAGCAAAAAGTGGCTTCCATGCTGCAAGACCTTGACCAGTCAATACACCATTGATTTTGTCTGTTGCAGCTACGCCGGCATCGCTCACACCTAATGCATCCAAGAATTTAGGCATTTGGTTTGGCAAACCAGCAAAGAGAGTGGCAACTGCTACAACACCACCTGCAAGGTCATTGACACCATAAGCACGGGCCAAATTGTAACCCCAAGAGAAAGCAAAGATAAGACCAATAACTGTCAAAGTCCCTTGGTTGACAAGTGTTGAAATGTTATTCAAATCGCCAATAATTGGTGTATTAGCAAGCGTCCAAACGTCTTCTGGTGCGAGTTGGGCAAACTTGGTTGGACCCAAAACCATTTGTTGAATGGACTGTGGGAATGTTGTGACGATGGCTGATACCATCGCTGCAAGGGCACCTGTCAGTGTTGCTGGCAGGATACCAATGAATGAGTCACGCAAGGCAACCAGGTGCTTTTGCGACCCGATTTTTGCTGCTACTGGGACGAGATATTTCTCCATCCACATCGTAATTCCGTTCATAGAATTCCTCCTAAAATTTTAATTTATTTGCGTATAAGGTTATAAATTATAGCTCATCACTTTCAATAAATTTAAACGAACTCCAAGGCTTGATAAAGTCAAGTAAGAACATTTCGTCTTCCGCGATATGTCCAACAACATTGACCCGGCCATCATTTTTCATTTCCTTCAGAGCAATTTGGGTTTCTCCCTTATATTGACCATATCCATCATTGTCAATAATCACATCGCCTGGTTTTATAGTATCTGTGTCATGTGGCGGAAAATCCAAGTCTTTGTAAATAACGCGAGTCATGGTTGAACGTAGCATGTACTCTGAGCGGTCGCCACGATAACTATGCGTAGCCTCAAAGACACATTTTCGTTCATTTTCCGTCATCGTAGCTCTTGGCACAACTTTGAGTTCTGGCATTTGCGCATGGAAAACTTCTGCCATTGTTTTAAGCTCGGCTTCACTCGCATAAGTATTAGCAATAGTAATATCATCAATACCATCTAAAAGCTTATAATGTTTTACCTGTGTCTTCAAGCTTAAGTCACGATGATCCTCTAAGGTACATAAGCCATCTTGTGTGGGCCACGGTCCAAATGTTGCTTCATGAGAATTAACAAACACCATAGTATTTAAATTATACTTTTTGAATTTCTCGGTACATTTCACGTAATGATCAAACGCTAGACCCGTGTAACGGTGAGGATAGAAGTTATGACTGCCAAGTAAGTTTTCAATGTTAGGCGAGTAATCCATGATACTGTCCACATAACTTGTTCCCTGACTCATATTAATCTCAATCTTAAGATTATAAGGGTTGCGCGTCATACGTGCTTCCTCAGCTCCTGTAAATCCGAGGTCTAAACGAATACCATCAGCACCCATTTCATCAAAGAAACTTAAATCATCATAGCTAATGTTAAGTTGTTCAAATAAGGCGGGATTAATGTCTACCATGACTTCCATACCAAGACCATTAGCATAAGCAATCACTTTCGTAAAGCCCTCAAGAACTGCTTCCTTATCTCCTTTGATTTCTAAAAGTGAGGTAAAGACACGGGTGTAACCATATTGGTGCGCTAAGTCTAAATAGGCTTTATCAGCTTCAAAGTTGGAACGTTCCGGATAAATCGAGATTCCTAGTTTTCCCATAATACTCCTTTCTTTATCTAGAATTTCTACAAATTCTCTTTATCCATTCATTAATGCGTCAGCGGCTGCTACAACATTTTTTCCATTCATCATGCCGTAATCTTGCATTTTAATCACATCACAAGGAACATCAACTGCTGCTGCTTTTTTGATGACTTCATTTTTCATGTAAGCCACTTGCGGACCGAGAAGCAATACATCTGGTTTCTCTGAGCCAGACAACATGTTGTCAATTTCAGCTACAGACTTTGCGTAGATTTCATAATCTTTTCCTGCTTCTTGTGCAGCTTGTTGCATTTTTGTCACGAGTAATGATGTTGACATACCTGCTGCACAGGCTAATGCAATAACTTTTTCTGCCATTTCTATGATCTCCTTCTTTTTATCTATACCAATAGTATAGCGGTTTCAGAAAGCGATTTCAAATATAATTTGTCCAAACAATATTAAGCGAAAAAACAAGTATTTTTTAATGAAACCCTTATTTTTAGCGCTTTCATTTTCTTCAAACCATTAAAAACTTTAATTTTCTGGCTGATTTCTGAAACATGTTACAAATTTAGAAACAAAATCGTGTTATTTTTTAGTTTTAATTAATAAAAACACCAAATCTACAAAAAAGTTAAGATTCGGTGTTTAGTTTGATTATTTTAAAAATATTCACGAAGAATGGCTTTATTTTCTCGTAGTACACGGGCAGTAAATACTCCAATGGTCATTTCCTCTGGTTGGTCTGTCTCAGGGCCAACACAGATATTATTTTGTGGCAAAATATCATCAACAATACGGGCAGAAAATTCAGGCTGACCGTTCACTTTCAAAAATGCTTGCAGATTAACAATACGAGCTTGCATATAAGGTTGCAACTGTAGCTCTATGCGCGATGGTTCAGCCAAATCATATTCGAGGAAGACATTTGAAGGAGCAGTCCATTTAATAACTTCAAAACTTGCAGCGTGGCTTGAGACAAAACGATAAAGTGCATCTTGAGCTTCTTGGGTCAATGTAATACATTCACGAATTACAAAAGCCGTACCTGCAAATTCATAAATTAAGTAACCTAGAACTCTGCCATTTTCCTCATAAGTCGCAAAGAAGGGCTGTGTTTTATACTTGAAATAGTATTCCCAAACATGTTGTGGACGGACTAGTGAACCTTGGTTATAAACTTGATCATGGACCTCAGCCACTTCTTCCAAAAGCTCCTCACTTACAGTGCGGCGTTGCACTTGACCCACTGTTTTTTTGCCTTTAGGAAATTCTTGTGCAGGAATCGTATATGCTTTTTGGTTAAAAGCGTAATGATAACCAAATTGTCCGTAAAACTGATAAGAGAAGGGAGCCAGATAGCTTAAGGCGGTGCCAGCTTCATAGTTGTCTTCTAAAATATCGGTCATGAGTTTACGAATGCTGCCGTTTCCTCTAAATTCTGGGTAAGAGGCAACATAACCAATTCCCGACATCTTTAGCTTTGCATCCTTCCAATAGACCCTAAAAGAGGTATCGATAATCATAGAGGATAGCTCATCGTTTTCCCAGTAACTGTATGGTTTTGAAAAACTTAAAAGTTTATCAAACGCTTCTTCTCGCTCCTTACTTCGGGGCTTATTAAAAGCATAAGTCGCGAGGTCTAAAAGTTCATGCTGTTTCTTTTCCATCTCTTCACTTCCCACCACTATAAGCTTGTTCAATGTGATTCAAAATAGCGACCATCTGACGTTTTTTCCAGTGTCCCAGAAGCGTTCCGACAAACATATCATTTAATTTTTGAATCATTCCACTTGAAGTACGGCTTTCCTCAATAGTTATCTCTGTTTTCTTATCATCAACAGGATGAAAACTCCAACGTGTATTGAATGTATTGCGGATAGTTTTCGTGGTAAAAGCATACTTATTGGCTTTCACCACTTCATCAATCGTAATAGTTCCATGTTGGTTTTTGCCAAATGTTTTTGAGTATTCAAAGCCATTAAGAGACTTGATGTCAGGTCTGTGTCCAGTATTTTTTTCGATATCGTAAAGTGATGAATCCAGAATCTGATTGTAGACAAACTCGACAGGAGCATTAATTGTTTTACTGATTTTCATATGAGATTTCTCCTATTGCTTAGAATAAAATTTATTAAACATTAAAATCATTTTAACAATTTATGTAAGCTCTTGCAAGATTTTTATGGGCGGTAAACTATTTCTCCTGAACAAATCGTATATTTGACTTGTCCCACAAGATCTTGGTCGATAAATGGTGAGTTCCTTGCCTTGGAATCAAAGTTTTCATCCACTTTATAAGTATTATGAGCATCAAAAATGGTAATGTCAGCCGGTCCACCTTCCGCTAAATATCCCGCATCAAAACCATATAATTTGGCTGGATTAACAGTCATTTTCGCCAGCAATTGAGCCAGTTCAAGATGTCCAGGAGTAACCAAATGCGTAAGCCCCAGTTGCAAAGAAGTTTCTAAGCCGATCATTCCGCTCGGTGCTTCAGCCAAAGCAACATTTTTTTCTTCATGAGTATGTGGCGCATGATCGGTCGCAATAACACTAATTGTGTTGTCTTTCAAGCCTTCCAAAATTTTCGCAATATCTTTTGTTTGACGCAGTGGAGGATTAAGCTTTGCATTTGTACCAATATCTAGGACAGCTTGCTCTGTCAGTGAAAAATGTTGTGGTGTAACTTCAGCACTAACTTTTGCGCCCATCTTTTGCGCAAAACGAACTACATCTACACTTTCGCCTGCAGACAAATGTTGAATATGTAAACGCGCTTGAGTATCCAAAGCCAACATTGCATCACGTGCAATCATACTGTACTCTGCCACCTTTGTCGCTCCTGTTAGACCACATTGGTGTGCCACTTCGCCTTCATTGATTCCAAGCGTATCCACTAAATTGGGATCTTCCTCGTGAATAGAGAGCAGACTATCCGTTTCCTTGGCTTTCTTCAATGCTTCATGCAAGACCCCTGAATCACTCAATGGAATACCATCATCTGAAAAGCCAACTGCGCCTGTCTTTAACAAAGCATCAAAATCCGTCAAATGTCGCCCGTCAAAATCTTTGGTAATAGAAGCAATGGACTTAATATGAATTTTCTCTTCATCTGCAAGTTTCAGTGTCTCTACAAGCACTTCAGGACTCGATAAAATCGGTTTAGTATTTGCCATCATTACTACTGTCGTAAAACCACCACGTGCTGCAGATAAAGCCCCTGTGTGTATCGTCTCTTTATGCGTTTGACCTGGTTCACGAAAATGTACATGAATATCGATGAGCCCAGGAGCAACAATCATGTTGCTGGCATCAATGATATCTGCACCTTCTTCTTCCAAATCTTGGGCAATACGAATAATCTTCTTATCTTTAATTAACACATCAGCAACTTGATCAAAGCCAGACTCAGGATCGATTACACGGCCGTTTTTTATGAGTATCATCTGTTCCCCTTTTTATATTTTACATAATATTTATTATGTTATTTATTCCATGTTTCTTGATTATCCTTGAATTTTTTAAGCATTTCAAGTTCAGCTTCTGTTACATAACCTGTTTCCTGAGCAATTTGGATAAGTTCAGAATAATTTGTTAATGTGTGCAGTGGCACTTGTGCTTCTTGGAATTTTGTTGTTGCTTTTTCGAGTTGGTAGGTAAAGATAGCAATCACACCGAGAACTTCTATCCCTTCACGTTTTGCGGCAGCCACTGCTTCTAGTACTGAGCCTCCTGTTGAGATAAGATCCTCAACCAATACCATTTTTTGCCCTTTAGATACACGTCCTTCGATTTGGTTTCCTGCGCCGTGATCTTTTGGTTTGCTACGAATATAGGCAAAAGGCAATTGAAGATAGTCAGCAATAATTGCACCATGAGGAATACCTGCTGTTGCTGTACCTGCAATCACTTCGACCTCAGGAAACTCTGCCTTGACCAAATCCGCAAAAGCCTGCTCAATACGAGTGCGTACTTCTGGATAAGCCAAGGTCACACGGTTGTCTGTATAAATAGGAGATTGAATCCCACTTGCCCATGTAAATGGTGCACTCGGCGATAAGCTTACAGCTTTTACTTCGAGTAAATCAGCAGCGATAGTTTTTGATAATGACATGTTATCCTCTTTCTAGTCCCTTAAGTTAATATCAATAGCACGCTGTTTTACACAAAAAAACACTTGCATAAAGCTGCAAGTGCGTAAAAAAATATGCCAATAATATTTAGAATGCACCTAAATACTATACAAATAGACAATTATACGGTTTCCTTGCTAGCCTCTCGTGCTAATTTAAAGGTTTCTTGTTATATAGTCTAACAGATTTACTGTAAGTTTGCAATCATAAACTTTCTAAGCTTTCCATTGCTTCCAGTAAGTTCATCTCTGTTTCTTCTTTTTGTTCAGACAGTTGGTCGAGCGTTGCTTGGAGTTCACCCAGTTTAACAAAGTCATCTGTTATGTCTAACATAGCTTGGGAAATTTCTTCGCTTTGTTGTTCCAGAGCAGCAAGTTTTTCTTCCGCAGCATTGACTTCACGTTCGAACTTACGACGGATTTTCTGTGCTTCTTTTTGTTGCGCATAGTCCATCTGGCCCGAACTTTCTGGTTGTTCTTCCAAAACAACTTCTTGATGTGTCTCTTCTTCTTGGCGTTTTTTCTCTAAATAATAATCGTAATCGCCCAGGTAAAGTTTACTTCCTTGAGGTGATATTTCGAGAACTTTGGTCGCAACCCGATTGATAAAATAACGGTCATGACTGACAAAGAGTAAAGTGCCATCGAAGTCGATCAAGCTATTCTCCAAAACCTCGCGGCTGTCGATATCCAAGTGGTTGGTAGGTTCATCCAGCACAAGAAAATTATCATGTTGCATAGCGAGCTTCGCCAAAAGAAGACGTGCTTTTTCTCCCCCCGATAACATCGAAACGGTCTTTTTCACATCTTCGCCGCTGAAAAGGAAGGCCCCTAAAAGATTACGTATTTCTACCTCTGGTAAGAGACGATGCTCATTCCAAATCTCGTCAAGAACACTGTTAGAAGGCGTGAGAGCCCCTTGTTCTTGGTCATAGTATCCTAAGTCGACATTCGCTCCCAGCTTCACCTGGCCCTTAAGAAGAGGAATTTGACCAATGATTGACTTGATCAATGTTGTTTTCCCAATCCCATTTGGTCCTACGATAGCAATGGCATCATGTTTGCGTGTATCGATATTGATAGGTTCAGCGAGGACTTTATCGTATCCCACTGCTGCATCTTCAACTGTAAGAACGATGTTGCCCGACTTTTTAGCTGGAGAAAAGGTCATATGAGCAGCCGCTTCGCTTGCGCTCGGTGCTTCGATACGCTCCATCTTTTCCAACTTTTTCTGGCGTGATTGGGCACGTTTTGTTGTAGAGGCACGAACCATATTTCGAGCAACGAAATCTTCTAATTTTTCAATTTCTTTTTGTTGCTTATCATAGTTTTTTTGCTCACTGGCAAGCATCTCTGCTTTAAGTTCGATATATTTACTGTAATTTCCTGCAAAGCGTGTCAGCTTGCCTCGTGAAATCTCCAAAGTTTCTGTCACAACCTTATCTAAGAAATAACGGTCGTGACTGACAATCAAAAGACTACCTGAATAGTTTTTCAGGTAAGTTTCTAACCACGCCAAAGTTTCAATATCCAAATGGTTGGTTGGCTCATCCAAAATCAACAAATCAGGCTTTTCTAAAAGCATTTTTGCCAAAGCTAATCGTGTTTTTTGTCCACCAGATAAGGAAGAAATAGCACGGTCCCACATCTTCTCATCGAAACGAAAACCATTAAGTACTGACTTAATCTCTGCTTCATAGGTAAAACCGTTGGCTTGACGAAATTCTTCCGATAAAGAATCATAACGGTGCATCAAACTCTCTAAGTCACCACCCGTTAACTCCGACATCTGTAATTCCATCTGACGCAATTGTCGCTCTGTTTGACGGAGTTTTTCAAAGACCGTCAACATTTCTTCAAAAATGGTTAATTCTGAAGAAAGTCCTGTATCTTGAGCCAAATAGTTTAAATGCAAGTCCTTGACCTTAGAAATCGATCCTGCTGAAGGTTCTTCAACGCCTGCAATAATCTTCAATAAAGTCGATTTTCCCGCACCATTGCGTCCGACTAAAGCCATGCGTGAGTGGTCCTGAAGATTAAAATTTATATTTTCGAATAAAACATCGCCACCAAAAGTGCGTGCTATCCCATTCCCTTGTAGTAAAATCATTCTTCTATTTTAACATAAAAAAGTTTAAGGTAAAGAAAACAGTAAGAATCTCGCTTCACAACGAAAACGCCAAGATTTTTACTGTTTTTATGTATAACTTCACATCAATAATTTTTTTCCAGATGACGAACGATATCTAAAGAACGAATCACTGATTCTCGTGCATCATCAAAGTTTTTGCTGACATAGGCATAAAAGAGCAAATCGATGAGATACAATTGTGCCAGCATTGAAACCGTAGCTGCATGCCTAAACTCAAAATTCTCTCCTGATAGAGAAATGAGCGGATATTCGGCACGTTTAGCAAGACTTGAGTTTTCGATACCGGTAATCGCAATGGTTTCAATCTTTTCAGCTTGAGCCAAATCAAGCATAGCTAAAACTTCACGGGATTCCCCTCGGTCACTGACAGCGATAAAGAGTTTCTTTTGATTATTATTGGTTAAATTAACAGCCATCGTATGCGTATTGTCCGCACAAATACTGATTTTGCCAATACGATTCAATTTTTGAGCTAGGTCTTGAGCCACAAGAAAAGAAGCTCCAATCCCGAAAATAAAGATTAACTCCGCTTCATCAATCAGGTCGACCGTTTTAGCAAGTCTCTCATTGTTTAAATGACCATTAACAAGTTCTGTCATATGATTAATGCGCGCTTTTAATTTTGATTTTATTGAGTCTATCTCTTCATTAGGACGTAATTCTTGAAAATCTGTATCCGATTGGGCGCTCGCCTTCCAGACGGAAAGTTGCTGCTTAAGTTGGGGAACACCTTCAAGTCCGATGGATTTGACAAAGCGAATAACTGTAGCTGGTGACACTTGACTATTTTTAGCAATGTCTTGAGTGCTTAGGTTGATGACAGCCTCAGGAAAAGCGAGAACATACTTTCCAACTTTTGACTCGTTAGGGGAAAGTTCTCTTAATTTCGTTTGGATTTCGAGCAGAATATTCATGACTCAATTATAGCATAAACCAGCTATAAATATGAGCTTCTTTATAATGATACCAAAAGAAAAAACAGGAGGCATATGCTCCTATTTTTCTACTTTTTCAAGCTCTTTTTTAATATCTTTAGCAATTTTTTCAGGTTCTGTTGCTGGAGCATAACGTGCGACAACTTCTCCCTGAGCGTTGATCAAGAACTTCGTAAAATTCCACTTGATTTTTTTTCCAAGCGGGCTTCCTTTTTCTTCTTTTAACCATGTATAGAGCGGGCTTTCATCCGCGCCATTAACATCAATCTTTTGAAAGCGTGGGAAAGTTGTTCCATAGTTCAATGTACAAAACTGATCAATCTCATCAGCTGTGCCAGGTGCTTGCTCTTTAAATTGATTACAAGGAAAATCGAGAATTTCAAACCCGGACTCTTTATATTCATCATAAAGTTTTTGAAGTCCATCATATTGTGGTGTAAAACCACATCTTGTCGCAGTATTCACTACGAGTAGAACTTTGCCTTTATAGTCGGACAAAGAGATATCATCTCCTTGTTTTCCCTTCACCGTAAAATCATAAATAGACATAGTGGCACTTCCTTTCTTCATCAAGTTTAAGTGATAATGATTATAACACTTGCCTTATCAGACTGTCAAAGAATCTTACTTTCTCATATAAGGCTTCAGACTCAAGATTTCTTGCTGCGTAAGAGGGCGATAAGCACCTGGTTGCAAATCTTCATCTAAGACCAGCGGTCCAAAACTTAGACGTTGCAGTTGCTCAACTTTTTTACCTAAAGCTAAGAACATTTTCTTGACCTGATGATATTTGCCTTCTTGGATAGTAACTTTAGCATGATGCGCATCTAAAATTTCGAGTTGCGCTGGCTGCGTACGAACTCCTCCGATAAATTCAAGGCCTGCCGCAAAGGCAGCTCTATCACTTTCTTCAAGTGGTTCCCATGTCTCTACGAAATATGTTTTAGAAACATGTTGCTGTGGCTTAAGCATATCGATGCCCAGTGGCCCATTGTCCGTGATGAATAGTAATCCTGTCGTTAAAAAGTCAAGCCGTCCCACAGGATAGAGTGCATCATTCTTTTCTTCCACAAGGTCACGATAGGTGAGCAGGTGCTCATCTTTATTGGCTGAAAGTACACCAGCTGGCTTATTCATCATAAAATAACGATGTCCAAATGTTGTGAGCTGTTGCTGATTGACAATAATTTCATGCATCTGAGGATCTACATTGCGACTTAGGTTATACTCTACTTCTCCATCAATTGTAATCTTTCTGGTCCGTATCAAGCGTTTGCGTTCTTTCTTGTCCTTCCATCCATTGAGGAACAGGTAGTGATCTAGTCTCATATTTGTCTATTTTAACAGAAATATCTTCTTTCCTAAAATTTCCTTTGCAAAACGATAAACTTGTCTTTGATACGAGTAAAGTAAAATACAAAAAGACAAAGTCCTTGTGACATTGTCTTTTCTTATATCTCAAAATACTATACCTATTTTGCTTTTAGAAAAACTTCCCATTTTTAGGGAATTATTGATGAATGATAAGAGCAGGACGAGCTCCTCCACCGGTAGTGTTATTCGTACGAGTAGTATTGCCATTCAGAGTACCAGAGTTTGTTATAGACCAGGCATTCGCGACAACGTCACTAGGCGTACGGAGCCACCACCAGCCTCCTAGAGAATCACTGGCTCTGCGGTCCGTATTGTTAGTGAAACCAATACCATCAGTACGTGACAAGTGGTCCACATCAGCTAATGATAGAGAAAAGGCACGGGGCATTCCATCTTCTACAACAACAGTTCTATCTGCCGCAACATCTCCTGTAAGATTATTGGCAAGCCAGCGGCTTGGAGTTGCAGTAAGATCTGCGGCACTATCTCTTACCTCTCCTGTGATGAAATCGTTGGCTACTGGGGCAACCATAGCTTTAAGGTCGGCTGGAAGCTCATTATCGAACCAGTCGTCGATACGTGACTCGTGGTCAGTCCAATTCACAGAGTTAAGAATACCATTGAGGATAATCATATGGTCACGGGCACTCCCCGCTGCTATATCTTCCATATTTCCAAGATAACGGAAGTCTTGGTCGCCTCGAGTAAAGATATCTCCAGGTTCCATAGTACTAAAGTCAAGCTCCCTTACAGAAATACCAGCACTAACTCGGACCGCTTCAAGAAGTTCATCAAGATGAGGTGTTTCTATTTCAGTCTCGAAGTTGCCTTCCATATCGATGAGCTGGCTGTCCACATGGATGGCATAATAGTAAGCACCATTGATGGCATGAGCGGCATCTTGCATGACGGCTGCATCAATCAGGTAAGACGTGGCTTGACCTGCTCGGAGTGCATTCGCCCAGTAAGCCCAGCCTGTGACATGGTCGATAACCCAAAAGTTACCGCTCCCTACGCCATCTTCAACCCACTGCTGGAGTGTCATTGGCGCACGTTCTTGACGGAGGTTCCGTGAAGTTGTACGTGTGCCTTCTGTTGAACCTGGCCATAGTATGCCATTTTCGCTATTGGTGTAGGACACATTTTCCTGCCAGTAACCGTCTTTTCCGTCTCCGGGATGCGTGGCACCGTTTGTTCTGCCATCTTTGGGATCCTCGCCTACGACATAGTCACGGGCATCACCTGCAGCGGCTGTCATTAGGTCATTCTTGTCATGATTAAAGGTTGGCAAGTACCATTGTCTTTCTCCTTCCCGACCAAAGGTTAGTCGAGCATGGGTGTTCATAACAGCACCATCTCCTAGACGTGTAGTGATATCATTCGGTGCTGGAATATAGGGTTCCCAAGTACTTACATTTTGTCGCGAACCGCCCACTAGTTGTTCAAATCCTGGTTCCCCACGTTCTTGATACTCCATAATCTCCGACAGCCGGATTCTTGCCATGATAGGTTCTTGACCGTAATTTTCGACAAAAACATCTTTGTTTTCTGTCTCACGGTTAAAATAGTCATGAACACGTCCAGCTGCTTCCCTAACTGGATTTTCTCTTAAACGATCGTTGATGGCTTGTTGGTTGAAGGCTGTGAAAGCAAAAGTTCCACCGATTAAACCAAGTAAGGCTAAAAGTGCGATATTACGCAGTTTTCGTTTCTTTTCTGGGCTCATATGTAACTCACCCCCTTAAGACATGGAAAACTTATATCTGGTGGATAGAAAATTACCGTCTGCTCTGCTCTGCTCTGCTCTGCTCTGCTCTGCTCTGCTCTAAGATTATAAAACATTGGTTTCACCTCGTCAAGTTTTTATTATCAATAAGTAACATCAACAACATTTATACAATCTGATTGTAATATTTTTCTTATCCAATTCAAAATAATATCATGAAATAAGATGGCCAAGGAAGAGCGAAATGCAGGTGAAGTAAATCAGTAAGGCAACTAAATCTTTAATCGTTGTAATGATTGGTGCTGATCCTGCAGCTTGGTCGATTTTTAACTTGATTAAGATAAAAGGGACTAAAAAGCCCAGCAAGGATGCGACGGTCATCGTGGCAAAAAGGGCTAAACCAACTGCCAAACCTAACATCGGAAAACCTAGCCATATGGTCGCCATTAGCCCCGCCATAATTCCCATCAATGCGCCAATGGTCAAACCGACACGTAATTCCTTGAAAAAGTGCTCAAGGAAGTTCTCAATCTCAATATGCCCCAAAACCAAGCCTCGTGTAAAGACTGTTGAAGATTGTGTCCCAATATTTCCTCCCATGCCCATAATCAATGGGATAAAAATTGCCACCATTGCGATGGATTCTAAAGTTTGTTCAAAATTTTCAATGACTAAACCAGAAAGCATGCTTAACAACAAAGTGGCTAAAAGAAAGGGTAAACGTACTGCCAAAATTTTGTTTAATTTGCCATTAATAAGTAGCTTGCTGCGGTCCTCCTCTGTATCTTTTAAGTCGGATAAACCTGCTTGGTTCAAAATGTCTTCTGTTGCCTCTTCTTCAAGAATTTCCATTGCATCGTCGAAGGTTACTATGCCTACTAATTTATTAGTATCGTCCACCACAGCTAAAGCCAGAAGATCCAACTCTTTGACTTTTTGTGCCACCTTTTCTTGGTCCTCAGAAGTTTTAACAGAAATCGGTTGACGCGACATATGCTCATTAATGACTGCTGTTGGTGCCATCATCAAAAGTCGATGTAAAGTTATAAAACCAGTGAGCTTTAACTTCTCGTCAATAATAAACAAAATATAGATGTTTTCCTTGCGCGTGGCTTCCTCTGTGACTTTTGCCAATGCCTCTTCTTGGGTCATATCTTCTGTCAAAGTTACAAATTCCGTTGTCATAATTCGACCGGCTGTTTCTGGGACATAAGCTTGGAGGTGGAGTGTTTCTGCTCTATTATCGGGTGTTAAAACACCCAGAAGACTCTTCGCTCGTCTTTCAGGTAGTCGGTCAAAAAGTCTGACACGATCGTCTGACGACAGCTGATTGAGAAAAGTTTGCACCATTGGCGGTTGTAGCGCATCTAAAAGATTTTTTTGCTGCTGAGTGCCAAGAATTTTGAACAACGCCACTGCTTTATCTTCTGAAAGGACTTCAAAAAAAAATGACCTGTTCATCTTGCTTTAGATGTTTAAAAATCTCTTTCAGTTCATGTCTTTGTAAATCTTTAAGAATAACTTGAAGTTTTTTAAACTCCTTCTTTTTAATGTAGAACCGGATTAATTCTTCCATATTATATGCTCATTTCTTTTTAATCTCCTTTCTAAATTCTAATATTTTTGCAAGAGGAAACCTAATAATATAAAAAAACTGAAGCGTGTAACACACTTCAGTCTTGATTTTTTCAGGCTATTTTCTCCCCCGCATCACATATCCACATATAAACCCAATCAGCCCTACAGCGATAATACCGTAGAACATGGGAATATCAATGTTAAAGAAAAGCATGTTAACACGAACAGGTGAGAAATTAAGAACCGCAAAAATTACGATGAGCAAAAGAATCAAGAGAACTAAAATTCTTTTGGGTGTAAAAAAGCTTTTTACTTTTTCCATGTATATACTTCCTTCCAAGGATTACTATACTGTTATTTTAGCATATTATAGTTACACATCTCAAAAATTCTCCTTACCAAATTTTCACTTTAAAGATTTCTTTAATACCTGATAGGATAAATGTTGGTAAAGCTGGCACAAAGAGTACAAGAAGATAAACAGATAAGCTCAATGGTGCAGTTCCCATGACAACATTGAAGAATGGAATTATTGTCACTAAAAATGAAGAGATACCTGCAAAGACAACAGCAAGGACTAAACGTGGGTTGCCGAATGGGTTTCTTCTGAAGAGAGTTTGTGAACTTCTTGCATCAAAAACATGCCACAACTGACCATAAACAAGTGTTAAGAAGGCCACCGTTTGTGCTTCGTTACTTGACATGCCTTGTTTTGCTGCCCAAACAAAGGCTACAAAGACCATCAAGCCCATAATTGTGCCTCGGATCAAGACTCTTGACCACGTGTAGTTGGCTAGGACAGATTCTTTAGGGTCACGTGGTTTTTCGTTCATAATGTCTGACTCAGCGACATCGTATCCTAGAGCGAAAGAAGGCACGGCATCACTGACCATATTGACCCAAAGTACCATTAAGGCTGTTAAAGTTGGTGTGGTGTAGTCAACATTCCCGATACTTACAGTGAAGAAAAGTAAGCCTAATATCAAGGAAAGTACTTCTGCGACATTCGTCGTTAATTCATGACGGATAAAGTTCTTAATATTGGCATAAATAGTTCTACCATTTTCGACTGTTTTTTCAATCGTTGTAAACTTATCATCAAGCAATATCAAGTCAGCAGAGTCCTTGGTTACTTCAGTTCCTGCGATTCCCATGGCAATTCCAATATCAGCTGCTCTCAGAGCTGGTGCATCATTAACACCATCTCCTGTCATGCCCACAACTTCCCCGTGCTTTTGAAGTTGCTTAACAATCCTTTGCTTGTGTTCAGGGGAAACACGCGCATAGACATTTGTTGTTTTAACGACAGCATAGAGCTCTTCATCTGTCATTTCTTCAATTTCGATACCTTTGATGACTTTAGCCTCTTTGGATTTTACAATGCCAAGATTATAAGCAATAGCACGAGCTGTATTTTCGTGGTCACCTGTAATCATAACGACTTCGACACTGGCATCTTGCAATGTTTTAACAGAAGCTTTGACTTCTTCACGCGCAGGGTCGATAATTCCTGCAACCCCCGTCAAGATAATATCTTTTTCTAAATCTTCTAGCTGACCTTGTTCTGCTTCTTCCTTACTGAGGATACGGTATCCTACCGCCAAGGTACGCAAAGCTTCATTGGCATAGTCATTTACAGTCGTGATAAATTTTTGCTTTTCACTTTCTTCGGTATTTAATTCACCATCAATCAAAAGGGCACGGCTTTTCTCAACCAGAACATCTGGCGCTCCCTTGATATAGAGAATATAGTTGTCGCCTTTCTTGACAATGACACTCATTGTTTTACGATCACTAGTGAAAGGCAGCGTCCGGATGAGCTCATGTGATTCTAAAAGTTGAGTTTTTGTGCGGCCAGCTTTTTGCCCCAAAACAGTCAAGGCAATTTCAGTTGGATTACCAAAAGGCACGAATTTTCCTTCGACTTCTTTGAGAGCAGACTCGTTACACAAAAGGGCTCCCGCAATAAAGGCCGAATATGAAGGCTCTTGCTCTTCATCAGAAAGACTACGAATTTCCCCTTCTGGAGTATAGCCCAGACCAGAAACTTCATAGTACTGGCCGTTTGTATAGAAATGTGTAACGGTCATTTCATTTTTGGTAAGTGTTCCTGTTTTATCTGAACAGATGTAGGAAGTACTTCCTAGTGTTTCCACACTGTTAAGTGACTTGATAAGCCCCTTATTCTTCGCCATTTTGGCAGCGCCAATCGTTAAAACAATTGAAAGTACAGCAGGTAGTGCATCCGGTATAGAGGCTACAGCTAAGGCGATTGAGGTTGATAAAACAGATGTAATTGATGCTATGCTTAATTCACCAGCTTGGATGATACCCACTACGAGGGTAAAGACAACAATACCGGCTGAAACTTGCATCAAGGTTTTGGTTAACTTATGAACCGTATTTTGTAGTGGCGACGTCCTGTTTTCAACTGCTTGAATCAGCTTGGCAATTTTACCAAGTTCAGTATGTTCCCCAACAGCCACAACGATCCCTAAACCTTGTCCACCAGAAACGCTTGAACCGGAGAATCCCATATTATGACGATCACCTAGTTCTGTCGTCTCGAGAATAGCATCTGTGTGCTTGCTAATCGCATCTGCTTCGCCAGTCAAATGCGACTCGATAACTTGGAGCTCATTGGTTTCAATCCAACGGACATCTGCTTCGACAAAGTCTCCAATTGAGGCTTTTACGATATCTCCTGTGACAAGCTCTGTTGAAAGTATTTTTTCAAATTGACCATTTCGTAATACAGTAACATAACGATTGTTCATCTCTTTTAATGCGTTCAAACTCTTACGTGCACTAATTTCTTGATAAAAGCCTAAAAAGGCATTTATGATAATTAAGATTAAGATAGCAATCGCTTCATATAGTGCCTCCATCCCATGCTTACTATCATTTTGAAATTGAAAAGCGTAGTAAGAACTAGCAAAGGACAGAGCTACCGCACCAAGTAAAACAATAACGATAGGTTCTTTAAAACTTTTGAGGAACGTAGCTAAGTATGATTCTTCCTCTTCATCTGGAAGTTTATTTTCTCCATGAAGCTCTCTTTGCTTCAATATTTGTTCATGATTTAAGCCAGTCTTAGTATCAACTAAAAACTCCTCAATAACTTCTTCTTTTGCTTTTTTATAAAATTCCAAAAGCTTCCTCCTTGTATTTTCGACAGTTAGGCCTACACTTCATTTTTTTCCAAGAGCGTAGCAATCGAAAAAAAAGAATGTAAACAAAAAGGGCGCAAGCTTCAAGAGATTTCCTCCTTACCCTCGGAGGAAATCTCTTGAAGCTTGCGCCCAACCTATATTGTCTCTTTAATTGTTATGAATTTAGTACATTTTACTAAACCTACTCTTTTATTATAACATATAATTTTAAATTTTTTAAGAGTTTTTTTGATTTTTTGATTTTTAAAAAGGTTAAAGGCAAAACAAAAAGGCCTTCACTGTTTGTGATAGCCTTGGATGTTTAATCTTAGTTAAGCACTCCAGGAAACGAATTGTAATTCACTTCCTATTAGTTATAAACAACCCAGCTTCCTGCAGGGAGTTTACTTGCCATTTCGATTTGTTCAGCAAGAGTCATGCCAGCGTATTCACCGTGACCTAACAATTGGAACGCACCGTATGCACCTGAACTTGCATTTGCAACATCTGCACGTCCATTAGACTCATGTTCAATAATATATGCCCATTCGCTTGCAGAATATCCTGCTGCGTTGGCAGTATTAGAAACCATGTAGTTGGCAAGGGCTTCAATATTTACTTGACCAGAAGTTTGACCTAAGTCAAGTCCTGATACAGTTTGTGCTACTTTAGATTTAGCAGGTTGTGTTTCAACTTTTTTGGCAGTTGTAGGAGTTGCTGAAGCTTTTCCTAACAAAATGTTGTTAACTTCTGTTTGTACGTCTTCAAAGTCAAAACCTTTGTTTGTCAACATTATGACACGATCTTGACCTGTACCGTAGTTACCGTTAATAACTTCAATTGCAACATCATGTGTAGTTTGTTTTGGTGTGTCCGCGTGGGCCATACCAGTACCGATAAACATGAATGAAGCAATAACACCAGTTGAAATAGCAACTTTACTGAATTTCATTTAGACCTTTCAATTTCGCCACTAAGAATATTCCATAGAGTTAAAGCTCAATTACGAACCCCCGTATATACTCTATCATCATGGTTACTTCCCATACACATCATAAAGTCTTGAACGCTTGTGTAGGATTACCGTCAGCAGTTTAACGTCATTGCACGCTATGGACGTTTGTTATAAGGAACCTTCAAATCTCTGCTGCTTGCGAAATTACATATCTTTGAAAGCTCTCGGTTTAAAATGTATAAGTTCACTCAGAAGAAAATAAATTTTCAAAGTCAAATTCATTTCCTTCATGAGGGACTCATTATATGACCTTTACCTTAAACATAACTTAAAATAAATAAAGTGAAAAAAGAAAGCGAAAACATTTGTAAACAAAATATTCAGAAAATTTATTCTACAAAATAGAAAAATGTATAATAAAAACCCCTATTTAATGCGCTTCTTATTTTTAAAAAATTAACCATGTCTTTTTTTGTATTTAAATACATTAAAAATTTTTGCTAATTAAATTAAGTAATTTTTTTAATTTTTTAGTTTCAGTTAAGATAAGGGGATTTTAAACCACTTTCTTAATAAAAATTAAGGAGAAATTGCACTTGTTTTCATTCTTTTATTTCCATATTTTTTTCTACTCTTAAAACACTCTTATAGTTCATTATCATTGGTGTTTAATGAATTTATTTTGAAAACTTCTTTTTCTAATGTGAGAGGCAGTTAATAGAAATAATTTTTTCTGGACCGTATGTTTGAATAATTTTCTTAAAATACCAATAATGGTATTTATTTTAATCTTGAACAAATTATTGTGTGACTTTTTCTCATAATGGTATTTGTTCTCTTTTTCATAATATTTTTCCTTGTTTTTATGCACTTGTTCTTCTTATTTTTCTAAATCTTGTTTTCACTAAGAAATTCCAACTCTTTCTCCTCTCATTACCTTATATAACATTATAATTACAAATCATTGCTTATATAGAAAAACTCCACATCTGCGGGCAAAGAACCAAAGCACAGATATGGAGCAATCAAATAAAGGTGTATACTGAAATAAAGGATTCAGTATTTACCTTATCTATATTATAGCACTAAAGTAAGCGTTAACAAAGAGAGTTGCAACTGTCAAAAGCGCTGGAACAAAGCAAAAATCCCCCTATGGAGAAAGGGGGACATCAAGGTTATATCCATGGGTTGGATATTTATTATGAAAAATCAAAATTATACTAGGGTTTAAATATAATTAGGACATTATCAATTCTAGCATGGTCTCCCTGAAAATAAAAATAATAATCAAGGAAGTTTAGAATACTAAAATTTAAAAAGTATGTACGCTAAGTTGGAGCATAGAATACAAAACAGCTCGACCACAAGGGTTAGAGCTGTTTTCATTTATTCATCTTAAACTGAAGATACAAATCATTATAAACACCCGTCCAATATGGACTGAGGTTAACATAAGCTTCATCTTCTTTTATCAGAGCTTCATCAGGATAATAAGACTTATCTTCACGAACTTCTGCAGGCAGGAGCGCTTCTGCTTTAACGTTAGGTGTTGAATAGCCAACGTATTCAGCATTGGCCGCTGCATTTTCTGGTTCTTGCATGAAGTTGATAAAGGCATAGGCCGCTTTAGTATTTTTGCTGGTTTTTGGGATAGCCAAGTTGTCATACCAAATGTTTGTTCGGGCAGGGACCACATAGTGTAAATGTTCATTGCTTGAAGTCATTTCGGATGCTTGTCCACTATAAACGACAGATAACGGTGTTTCGTTATTAATCATATAACTCATGATTTCGTCTCCGAGAATGGCTTTAACATTGGGTGTGAGCTGTAGTAGCTTGTCATAAGCACGATCAATCTCTGACTGGTTCGTCGTATTCACAGAGCTTCCTGTAGCGATTAAGCCCATCCCCATAACATCTCGACTACTGTCTGTTAGGAGGATCGAATTTTTGTAGTCTTTAGACCAAAGGTCTTCCCATTTTGTGGGTGGCTGAGTGATGTATTTATCATTATATACAATCCCCAAAGTCCCCCAGAAATAAGGCACAGAATAAGTATTTTTAGGGTCAAATGCCGCATCCAAGAGCTTCGGATTATCATAATTAAGATTTTTAATCTTGGTGTGATCTAAAGGAAGCAAAAGATTTTCTTTGGCCATTTTTTGTACCATGTACTCGCTGGGCACAACAATATCATAAGCAGTACCGCCTTGTTTAACTTTAGAATACATGGCTTCATTGGAGTCAAATGTCACATAATTAACCTTATAGCCGGACTCTTTTTCAAACTTTTTGAGAAGCTGCGGATCGATATATTCGCCCCAGTTAAAAATCGTCAAGCTATTGGTAGAGGTTGAAATACCTGTTGCAGCGGACATCCGCCAAGCTGTAACCCCAAGAAGGACAGTAATTGCTAAAATCCCTGACAAGAAATAGATTAATTTTTTCAAGATAACTGTCCTTTCTTAAGTAATATTTGGCGTTTTTCCGGCAGTATCTGATTCTCTCATGATTATATAATACCCTATAACCAGTAAGATTGAGAAGAGAAATACAATTGCGGATAGTGCATTAATCTCAAGGGAGATTCCTGCACGAGCACGTGAATAAATCTCGACAGACATTGTCGTAAAGTCATTTCCTGTGACAAAGAAGGTAACGGCAAAGTCATCTAAGGAATAAGTGAAGGCCATAAAGAACCCAGCGATGACACCAGGTGTCAAATAGGGCAGAATCACTTCTCTTAGTGCTTGAGTCTGCGTTGCTCCCAAATCATAGGCAGCCTCAACTAAAGATTTATCCATCTCTTGGTAAAGTGGCAACACCATCAAGACAACAATCGGAATAGAAAAGGCGATGTGGCTCAACAAAACTGAGGCAAAGCCAAGTTTCATTCCTACCAAGGTAAAGAGAATCAAGAAACTTGCACCAATAACAACGTCAGGCGATACAATCAAGACATTGTTTAAGCCTAAGAAAGTCGTCTTACCCTTGGCTTTAAGATTTTCGATAAACATGGCACCAAAAGTTCCAATGATTGTGGCAATTAAAGCACTCAAGAAAGCCAAGAAAAAGGTTTGTACGACAATCAAAATTAAACGGCTGTCTTGAAAAAGTTCTTTAAAGTTATCTAAGGTAAAGCCTGTAAATTGATTCATATCCCCGCCTTCGTTAAAGGCATAAAAAATCAAGAAAAAGATTGGGGCATAAAGGATAAAGAGCACGAAGCCCAGATAGATTTTTCCGACACGGTTTTTACTACGCATTAGCTACCCACCTTTCTTTCTCTTGTCACTAACATAATAATCATCATCGCAAAAACTAAGATGATGGCAATGGTTGAACCCATCCCCCAGTTTTGGGTGGTGAGGAAATGTTCTTCAACTGCAGTACCAAGTGTTATCACTTTATTTCCGCCAATCAAGCGTGTCAGCATGAAAAGTGACAAGCTCGGAATAAAAACAGCTTGGACACCTGAGCGTACACCATTGAGTGATAAAGGCCAAACCACATGAATAAAGGTTTGCCACCGCGTTGCTCCTAAATCATAACTGGCTAAGACGAGGTTTTCATCCAAATCCTCAAGGGCATTAAAAATAGGCAACACCATGAAAGGAATAGAAATATAGGTTGCTACAAAGATAAAGCTAAAGTCTGTAAACAATATCTGTGGTCGGCCAAGTCCGATAAATTGTAAGAAACTATTCACAGAGCCATACTTCCCGAAGATACCAATGAAAGCATAAGCTTTCAGCAGTAAATTCACCCAAGTGGGCAAGATAATTAACATCAAGAGAAGCTGTTTGTGCTTGAGTTTCGTTAACACATAGGACACAGGAAAGCTAATCAAGAGTGTAACGACTGTAATGATGAGGGCATAGAGGATCGAATTCCAAGTCATTATCAGATAAGTTGAGCTTGTAAAATACTGGCTGTAGTTAGAAAAGGTAAACTGTCCTTGAATGTTGAAGAAAGATTGCCAAAGCAAGAGGATAAGAGGTGCTACTACGAACAGTCCAACCCACAGGAAGTAAGGAACAGAGAAGAGTCTTTTGGTCATTCTTCTTCCTCACTTTCCCCGTTTTCTTGCTTATGCAAAATATCGTTTACAGCTTGCGCCAGCTCAGTCAAGTCCATTGTATTTTCCAAGGCTTCCTGAACAGCATCCATGATGGCTGCCTCTTCTTCTGCAGCTTCTTCTTCGACCGCATTGGCGATACCGATGGTTTGCTCTTCTTCCTCAACATACTCTTCGATACGCGCATCAAATTCTTCTTCGGTCTCATCAAGACGCATAATGTGTATAGCTTCAGGCTCAAAGTTCAAACCAACCGTTTCTCCAACTAAGGCCTTGTGGGTGGAGTGAATCAGCCATTCGTTACCAAAATCATCATAAGCCACAATCTCATAATGCACCCCACGGAAGAGTTGTGTATCGACTTTCACATTGAATTTTCCTTCATCTGGCAGGGTGAACTCAATATCTTCAGGACGAATGACCACCTCAATCGGCTCATTAGGCCGCATTCCGCCATCAACAGCTTCAAATTGTTGACCGTTGAACTCGACAAGATAGTCCTCAATCATGCGGCCATTGATAATATTTGATTCACCAATGAACTCGGCCACAAAATGGTTAATCGGTTCGTCATATATATCGGTTGGTGTGCCTGACTGAACAATTTCCCCCTCATTCATAATGAAGATCCAGTCGGACATGGCCAAAGCTTCTTCCTGATCATGAGTCACAAAAATAAAAGTGATACCCAGGCTTTGTTGCAACTCACGCAGTTCATATTGCATATCCTTGCGGAGCTTCATATCCAAAGCCGACAGGGATTCATCCAGCAAGAGAACTTTGGGTCGGTCAATAATGGCGCGTGCAATAGCAACACGTTGTTTCTGCCCCCCAGAGAGTTTACTGATGGCACGTTTCTCGAAGCCTTCTAGTTGCACAAGCTTAAGCGACTCAGAAACACGTTGTGCGATTTCTGATTTGTTCACTCCCTTGATTTTCAAAGCAAAAGCCACATTATCAAAGACCGTCATATTCGGGAATAATGCGTAAGATTGGAAAATCGTATGCACGTCACGCTTGTTTGTCGGGACATCATTGATACGCTGACCGTCTAGCAAAATATCTCCAGATGTAGCATCTAGAAGTCCAGCAATAATATTTAAAATCGTTGATTTACCTGAACCAGAAGCACCCAGTAAAGTATAGAACTTCCCCTCTTCAATCTCAAAAGTAATGTCTTTGAGCACTGTCGTACCACTATCTTCATAGGTTTTCGTTACATTTTTAAATTCAATGATGTTTTTAGTCATGGTTTCATCCTTCGTCTTGGATTTAGAGTTTTAATTGTTGGCAACCAACACCGGAATCTCAAAACCGGTGAAAGAAATAAGTCTTCGTTATTTGCAAATAGAGCTAAAAGTGAGCTAGCTGATGGTTAATATAAATAGCATCTCATTAGCACCTTCAAGCGCAATGATAATAGCACATGACGTTGAAAAATAAAAACGATATTTTTTTGTGTTTCAACTAATGAGGGGCTTAGGAAATCCTTATAGGGATTTCCGTTTGCTATCAGGGGCTTTAAATGAACAACAGCATATTATGACGGCAAAAATCAAAAACGATATTTTTTTGATTTTTGACTAATGAGATGCTCAGGAAAGGTCCTATAGGACTTTCCGTCCATCATTAGCGCCTTCAGGCGCAATGATGGTAGCATATCAAAAAATCCAAGTGTACACACACTTGGATTCACATTCAATCTTTGATTACATATAAAAAGCAGTCTTACTGCGGAGAGACCGAGTAGTCAACTTTTAGTACTCTTATTGATGCGCGCAAGCGTGTTTCTTGGGTGGAGTGTGAAGCTCCATAAGCAAAATAATTTGCTTAATCAATAAGGCAATAAAATTGCCAATCGGCTGTGACTCTGGCTGTCCGTATGGCCTTAGTTTTCACTTGTTTACAGCAAAAACGAGTCCTATTTTCTGCTGAGCAGAAACTTTTATAATTATAACGTAAATTTTATGTCAATGCAAGAGTGAATTTTCTCTATTCCTGGAGATTAGGCAAGATTTCATAGAGCTTGCCGTTTGGGATTTAGTAGCTTTAGAAGCAATTGCTCATAGAGAATCATGATAGTCAAAATCAAAAACGATTATTTTTTTGATTTTAACTTAATAAGGCGCTTAGGCAAGGCTCCATAGAGCTTGCCGTCTAGCATTTAGTGGCTTTAGCTACAAATGCTAGTAGCGAATTAAAAAATCAGAGACTTCTCTGATTTCATTTTTTTATTTGTATCCTTTTAAAGTCAGGAATTCGACCTGTTTTTTACTTAATTCTAGCATATCAGCTACCGCTTCCAAGTCAAATTTCCCTGTAGACAAAAGGCGCTCTGCTGCGAGGTTTACACCAGACTTAATACCCAACTCAAGGACAGGATTTGTCTTGTCATTGGAATCCATGATGTACTTGTTATCTGGAAGATCAAAAAGAACTTTTACGGCACCAAAGAGTTGCTCAAAAGAATCAATTTCGACGTCGTGTACTTTTTTTCCTTGTGAAATACTGCGTCCGCGGTGATTAAACCACATTGTTTTCCAGCCACCGTTGTGACCGCCCATAACATCATTATCGTAAGAGTCCCCTACATACAAAGTTGTCTCAGGATTCATGCCAAATTGTTGCGCAGCCAAGTTAAAGATTTCTTTTTCTGGTTTTTGGAAACCAGTTGCTTGCGAAACAATCACATGACTTGGTTCAACATAATCATACAAACCAAGTTTACGTACTTTTTTCAGCTGATGTTCTGTTGGGCCATTAGTAATCACACCTACTGGAATATTACGTTTTTTCAGAAAATCAAGTGTCAAACGCATTTCATCAAGCATGGTGATATTTTCCAATTCATATTCATAAATTTCTTGGAAATAATCTCCGGTAGCACGTGAAATTTCAGGATAGCCTAAATCTTTAAGTGTTTCATTTGTACGATAAAAACGGAAATACTCAATATCCCACTCGCCCGCAATTACTTTTGGGAAACCAAGGTCTGAATAGTGACGGTAGCGAATGTAAGCTTTGTTCATATCGGTCATGTCAAAGTCTGGGAAGACTTTCGAAATGGCACGTCTGAATGGTGCTTGCTGGTCATAAATTGTATCGTCAACGTCAAAAACTATTGCATTAATCATTTTTCTTTGTTTTTATCTTTCTAATTTCTCACCGATAATACGGACTTCTGCTTCTAGTGTTAATCCAGAATTTTCCTTCACATGCTCAATGACATAAGCAATCAAATTTTCGTAATCTGTAGCTGTACCCTGATCGACATTAACCATAAAGCCAGCATGCTTTTTAGATACTTCCACACCACCGATACGGTGCCCTTGCATACCTGCCTCTTGGATAAGCTGTCCGGCGAAATGTCCGGCAGGGCGTTTGAATACTGAACCACAGCTCGGATATTCGAGTGGCTGCTTACTTTCACGTAGTCCTGTTAAGCGGTCCATTTCCGCTTTGATAACTGAAGCATCACCAGCTTCAAGTTTAAACTGAGCTGATACAACAATCAAGTCCTCATCACGAATAACAGAATGACGATAGCCGAATTTCATTTCATCTGCCTCTAATACACGGAGATGACCTTCCTGGTCAATAACAGTACAATTGAGCAAAACATGGGCAATTTCACCGCTATAGGCGCCAGCATTCATAAAGACTGCCCCACCAACAGAACCAGGAATACCACATGCAAACTCGAAGCCCGTCAAGGCATAATCAAGCGCAACATGTGTGGTGTCAATCAATTTTGCGCCTGCTTCAGCTGTGATTACATTTTTATCTACTTTTACGTGATTCATTTTTTCAAGTAAAATCACTAAGCCACGAATGCCACCATCACGAACGATTAAGTTGGATGCATTACCCAATACTGTAATTGGTGTTTCTGCTGCTCGTGCTAAGTCGAGAAGCTCGCTTAATTCTTCACTTGAAGCGGGAAAAGCAAGAAAATCTGCTGGTCCGCCAACTTTGGTGTAGGTGTAATTTGACAATGGCTCGTCATATTTGACAAGCAAATCAGGAAATTTTTCGAAATCAGATTTTTTTAGCATAGAACTATTTTACCACAAATTCATTCTAGGACGGTAAAAATTTATAAAACAGCTTGATGGTTTTTGTTTAACAATAACTCAGAATTCACAACGGACTTAGGCGCTCTGAAATTATACAATGACCTAAGGCGTATCGAACATAAAAAACCTGTCTTACGACAAGCCTCTTAAATTATCAAGTTGTTGAGCAAATATTTCAGGAATGTCGACCTGAAACTCAAGCAGTTCGCCCGTTGCAGGATGCTCAAAACCTAAGGTTTCGGCATGGAGAAATTGTCCCTTGTTTGGTGTTAAAGTTTTACTTGGGCCATAGAGAGGATCTCCAGCGATTGGGAAACCAATATAAGCCATGTGTACACGTATCTGATGTGTACGCCCTGTTTCAAGCTCAAGGGCAACAAGAGTATATCCAGGGAAACGTTCCAAAACGGTAAAATGCGTTTTGGCTGGTTTTCCACCTGAAATCACAGCTTGTTTCTTACGCTCTTTAGGATTGCGACCAATCGGGGCTTCAATCGTACCTTTTTCATTTGGTAACTCGCCATGCACAAGTGCAAGATAACGGCGTTTATTTGTTTTTGCTTTGAGCTGTGCCGCTAAAGACTCATGTGCGGCATCATTTTTGGCAATCATCAGTAAACCGGAAGTATCCTTATCGATACGGTGGACAATACCGGGGCGAATCACACCATTAATAGAAGAAAGATCTTTGATGTGGTACATAATGGCGTTGACCAATGTACCTGAAGCATGTCCCGCACTTGGGTGAACAACCATTCCTTGGGGCTTGTTAATTACTGCCACCTCAGAATCTTCATAAACAATATCTAAAGGAATGTCTTCAGCTTGGATATCAAGCACTTCAATTTCTGGTAATTCGTAGGCGATAGTTTCCCCTGCTTTTACTTTATATTTTGCTTTTTTTACTTGCCCGTCTACCGTGACTTTCCCATCACGAATCAGCTCTGTCAATACTGAACGTGAAGCATCACTCAAGTTTGCTAAAGCCTTGTCTAAACGAAGCCCCGCATTTGGCTCGTCAATAATTACTACTGTCATTTATTCTACCTCTTTGTCTAAAATAATCGCGATAAAGAGTACTACAAAACCTATTGAAAGCAGTATATCAGCGATATTAAATATTGGAAAATTGATGAAATCCGTCTGGAACATGTCCACCACAAAAGATTGTCGCACCCGGTCAATAAAATTCCCTAGCGCTCCTGAAATAATCAAAGTCAGTGCGGCAAAGTACCAGTTTTGATTTATTTTTTTATTAAGGAAATAAAGGGCGGCTATAATCACGATTGGTGTCAAAATGAGGAAAAACCATTGTTTTCCTTCAAGCATCGACCAAGCTGCGCCTTCGTTTCGAAGATAGGTTAGGCTGAGGATACCAGGAATAAATTCCTTTTCTCCTCCCAATGGAATATTAGCAACAGTCCAAGCTTTCAATAGCTGATCTGCAAGAATACCGAGAAGTATTAAGCCAAGGGAGATTATTTTTTTCATACTCTTTATTATACTATATAGAGCCAATAAAAGATAATAGAAGTTCATATAGGAAGAAAATTGAGGAAAAGTCCACAAAAAAATAACACTTTGGCTCAAGAAAGGCTACTTGGCCAAAAGTGTTATCTCCTCCTATCCGTTTCAACTTGCAAAATATTTTTGAATCATGTTTTCATATATTTTGATAAAGTCTAAAAAGCTATCTATAAGGACATACTCGTCAACAGCATGCGCTGTAGCATTTCCGGGTCCACAAACCACAATATCAAGATTAGGATTAGCTCTTACAAACTGTGAGGCGTCTGTTCCACCAGATACACCAACTTGTGGTGCTTTCTGCTGCAGATGTTCTTCCAAAACTTCGGAAGTTACTTTTACTATTTTTGAGTCTGGGCTACTTTTGACAGGGGCAACATTTTCGGTGACCTCTAAAGATAACTCTACTGCTTGCTCACGATTACATTCATCAATCAGCGCTTGAATATCCGCAATCAATTTTTCATTAGACAATGCGGGAATGGTACGGATTTTCACACCCATACTCGCGTTGGCCGGAACAGTATTGATCTGTTCACCACCATTAATCAAAGTCACGACTGGAATAGTTGAACCTAAAAGATCATCTTCTTCTGTAAGCTTATCAAAATATGCTTTTTGTTTATCATAAAACTTAAGTAAACCTTCGATGGCATTTTGACCTAGCTCTGGCATTGAGCTATGTGCAGCCTTGCCTTTGGCATGTACCTTATAGTTGACGGAACCTTTATGGCCAATAAAGATGAGACGCATCTCCCCGTCGAACTTCGGAATATCGAGCGGAATAGTATCTTTCATTTGTTGCAATGTGGCGAAGTCTCCATCTGTTGGCTCACAGACAACTAAAGCTTCCATATCATCGGCATAACCAAGTTCTGCAAGCTGACCTGCTCCAAGTTCACCTTTTTCTTCACCCACAGTAGCGAGTAAGCGCACTGTCCCATTCAGAGGAACGCCACTTTCTTTGAGATTAATCATAGCTACAACGGCTGCAACGAGGCCAGACTTCATGTCTGTAGTACCACGTCCGTACATTTTTCCCTCTTCGGTTACAGTCGCACTTAAAGGCGGATATGTCCACTTACTCTCATCTCCTAAAGATACTGTATCTTCATGCCCATCAAAACCTATTACCGGACCATTACCGTTTCCAATCTCGGCAACCAGACTGGCGCGTCCCTCGCTGTAAGGAATTATCTTGGTTGCAATATCATGCTCTTGAAGTAACGCACGCAAATAGTTCGCCACTTCTTCTTCGTTACCATTGACTGAGTTGATTTGGACCACATCTTGTAATATTTTTATAGCATCTAAAACCATTTTAATACCTCTTATCGTCTTTTTTAATACTTCTAGCTTATCACTATAGGAAAAGATATTGGGGTAAAAAATGGCAGATGGGAAGCAACAAAAAAAGACGAATATTACTCGTCATTTTTGGTGATTAAAATATGTAGATAATCCTCAATGTCCTCGATTTCCCTTCGCGTGAGGAAAGGATGAACAAGGAATAACTGCACTGGTTTTTTCAAATTACTATGCTCACCCATAGCGCTTGTCGAAATAACGATATCTACATTTTGTTCTGGTTCTGATAGACTTGTGATTATTTTTAAATTATAAAGATGACCAAATTGATTAAAAATTTGCCGGATTAACAATTTTTCTAGCATCTCGGACAAATCAGTATCAATGAAGAGCGTGATTTCTTTTTCCTGAAACTGGACGGGCATAAAGAAGGATAAAGCCAGTATATACTCGCCAATCAAGTATTCTTCATTTAAAAAGAGTGTGAGTCCACTTTCTTGATATAGCTCAGCAAGGAGTTTTTTCAAAGACTGGCGCATGACTGGGAAAAAGTAAGACGAAACGTTAATTGCATGGTGCCCAGACTCTGAGAAAATGATGTTTGAGAATAGGTCCGCATGCAAATGACAGGGATAAATATACCGCAAGAACAATCTTCTTTTCTCTTCGGAGAGTTTCCCTGTGTGTGTTTCCATTTTTTGCACCAAACGTTCTGTAGCTTCAAAGGCGGGTGTCCCTTCAAGAACACTCCAAAAATCGGGTGCCTTATGCTCAAGACTATTGTAAATTTTGCTCTTAGTCATGGCTTCAATCAGTAAAAAGTCCACTTCATGTTTAGGAAAACCATAATTTTTATAAAATAAAGCGTAAATATCCGTCTTATCATCAATCCATTCACAAATCGAACGATATTTCTCCCAGCCTTCTTCCAAGTTTACTGAAAAGCCGCGTTGATATCTGCTAAAATTTATGGCAAACATATAGGCAATTTGATAAGCTGTAAACTGATTCATCTGTAAGTCTATCTCAAGGCTTATTTGCGAAATCAAGTTAATGATTTTTTCTTTATTAACTCCTGAAAAAGGCCACTCATCGCCTCGGTAAAGGCGCCAAAAGAGAATATTTAACATTCCTCTGACTTGTTGTTCATCCCCTTGAAAAAGATACTGTTTTTTTCTGGTTACAACCTTCACACCTAGATTGGCCATCATTTGATTGGCACTTGCGATGCGCTTTTTAATCAAAGATTCGCTGACAAAGTTCTCCATAGCCAAACGTTCCAGATTTGCATCTTTATTTAAAGCAATCGAAAAGAGAATCTTATAAATAATGATATTTTCGATGAGTTTCTGGCGAAATTTTCGATAATCACGCGCATCCTTAATTTCTAAAAGGTTTCCCCGCCCTTTTAATATTTTGAGATTGAGATTGTCAGAGTCAAAAGATCTTATCTCATGAAGTAAACTATTAATCAAACTGGTCGTACGTTTTGTACTGATCCCCAAAGTTTTTGCCATTTCTTCGGCATCAATCCAGTCGCCCTTCTCTTTCATAAGTTCCAAAAGTTTGAGTTCCAAACTCACACTATCTTCTATCGCAGTTATTTTCATTATAAATGTCCCTTACTTTTTTGAATGCCCTATCTCCTTATTATAACTCTAAATTTGTAAACATTACAGTTTTTAATCGCGCAGATAACGTGGAATGAACTTCCTCATTTCGACTTCATTATATCCTACCAACATCTTATTTTTACCAATAATAATGGGTGTAATCAAACATTCTGGATGCTCAGTGACGAAAGCAAGAGCTTCTTTAAAAGTTAATTTATTGAGTCCCATTAGGGCTTTCAAGGTCTTCTTTGAAGATGTTCGTGATTTTTTAGTAATTTCTGCAAAACCACCTTCAGATAGAGATAAAATTTCCAGTAAATCCGTTTCTGATATTTTTTCAATTCGGACATATTTTGCTTCTATCCCATAGTTCTGAAACCATGAATTTGCTTTTTGACTGGCGGTACAAGGTTTGCGGTAGTATACTCTAATCAAGGCTTCACCTACAATTCTTTCCGTTTCATGTATAGACAACTCTTCTATTTTATAATATTTAAAGCTGCAAAATAGTCATTTTACAGGAGATGGCAAAGCTCTTTTTGTAACAAAAAAAGAGAGTAGACCCTCTTTTCTTTTATATATAAATGGTGAACTGGGTTACCTCAGGTATAACTCCAAAACGCGCGTGAATCGATGTGGTTCCTATCCCTGTATTGACATACAGTTGTGTAATGGCATCAAGCTGGTATAAGCCCCGTGTATACTTCTCAGCCAGAACATTTTTTATCGGATAGAAGGGAATCCAGACCTGACCACCGTGACTGTGACCCGCTAAAACTAGCTGTGTATCTGTACCGATAAAAGCATCCGCGACATCCGGTTCATGTGTCATCGTGATGGCATAGTCATAGTTTTGACGGTAAGCAAGCGTATCGGATACCGAAGGATTTCCTAAAAGAGAATCGTCGAGTCCACCTAAGAAAACTTGGCGACCATCGCTCAATGTTAGAGTTTCTCCCTGATTTCTTAGCACGGTAAATCCACCCGCCGACATAACATCTTCATAAACGCGGACAGCACCGCCACCATAATCATGATTGCCCCAAACGGCATACTTCCCAATATTTGCCTTAAAAGCTTTTAATTTTTCAATCATTGGTGCCATTTGTTCTGGATACTTGGAGTAATTATCAAACAAATCTCCTGTAAACAAAAGAATATCTGGGTTTTGGGCATTAACCTTCTCAATCACCTTATCTAAACGATTTGTTTCAAAGTACTCGGAAACCTGCAAATCAGAGATTTGCACAACGTTTAGTGGTGTCCGCTCATTTTTCTTTCCCAGCTCGACATGATTGACATGCACAAGGAAGGGCTCAACTTTCCAAGCATAGAAAGGCAGAGCAACGATAAGCAATATAAATACGCTTATGATAGATAAGAGGATACGCTTCGTTTTCTTTTTAGTTTTTTTACTTGTTCTTGGAGGTGTTTTTGTTTTTGGGTTTTGCATAGTGTTTTATTATAGCATAAAAGAGTGTTACGTTTGTAGACACTCTTTTATATCTTTTTATTTAAATATTAATAATTGTTATACTACTCCCAAACAACTTCACGACTATTATCAACTGCCGTTATCCAAGTTTGACCTGACTTGAGCGGGATTTTGTTTCCTTGATCGTCGGTGAAGCTGATATTTGTTTGTGCATTTGGTTTGGCCCAATTTCCTTCCTGGACTTTGCCGTTTTGGAAAATATACGCCTTTCCTGTGCCAGTCGTTTCGATGTCCATGTGATTACCGTCTGCGGATAGTTTTTGATTGACCATGATTGCAATAACTACATCTGGTGAAATTTGACCCTTTTCTCGGTCTTGATGTGCTTCACCACCTTGGAAACGTTGATAGGTCTTGCTGGCTGTATCATAATGATAGCTGACTTCAAAAATACCGGTAGAGACTGGAAGTCTGATAGCTTGAGCAGCTGGCAGGTCACTTTCTGTTTTATCTGACTTGAGTGCTTGTCTATCCCAGCTTTGGAAATCAGATTTCTCCTTATCCAGCTTGGCCATATATTTGTCCAAACCATTCATTTTCGTATACATATTATGTGGTGCCACGCGGTCCTCAGAACGCCAGAAGATACCCTCAGGTGCTTTGAATTGATCTAAGTCTGCGACATAATCACCCGACTTAACCATGTTCAAAGCTAACTCTGAGCCACCCACGTGAGCTAAGCCAGCATCAAAACCTGCTGCCCACTCCACAAAGTAAGGACGAATAGAACGCACAGGGCCAATCAAATCAGGCTGTGCTTCCTGATAAAGGGCAACAAAGCGTGTAATGCCTCCTTCAGCGACAGCTTCAAAAACTACTCCCGCATCTTTAAGACCAGACTGTGGACGCGCTTCTGTTGAATTTTCCACCATCACGGCAGTTATCGGGCGTTTTGCCTTATCAGCAGTTGTTTCAAGGCCTGTAAGTTCTGAGCGTACAGGACCTGATTTTTCCTCTTGTTTTACTTCTTCTTTTGCCGTTTTTGGAGCAAAGACCTTCGTCTGCCAAAGGAAGAGCCCAACTGCACCAACTAAAAGGGCGATGATGATAGCGATTACTTTTTTCTTCATAGTTTTATTATATCAGAAAAGTCCTTTCTTTCACCATTTTAGTCTTCTAAGTAAGTTAAAAGCCTCATCAAAACGTAACTTTTTTCAAGGGAAATTCACTTCATATATTTTTTCGCACTAGCCTCAATCTCCATAATCAAGGTCTCATCTGTAAGACTTGTGACTTCACGAATGACTGCGTTAAGCCCTTTTTCTTCTAATGCTTCTCGCAAAGCCACAGCTTCTTTATCGTTTTCGTCTTTGTAGGCAAATATTTTCCCCACAACTGCCAAATGGCTTTGATAAGATAAACCGCGTTCAGAAAGTTCACGGATTGGGCGGATAAAGCGTTCATCGTAGCCTAGCTTACGCATTGGAGTTCGTGCTACACGGCTTATCTCATCCACAATCTCTGTGTTTGAGAAGCGCTCAATAATCGTTTCGTGATATGCTTTCAACTCTTCCTCAGTAAAGTCCCATTTGGCTAAGAGCAACTGGCGTGTTTCAGCTTGAACATCTTTAAGTGAGGCTAATACTTCATTGTTTTGCAAGGCTTCTAAAATCGTTTGGTAACCATAGTATGCACCTGTATAAGCCACTGTGGCATGACCGCTGTTGACAGAGAAGAGTTTACGTTCAATATATGGTTCCAAATCTCCGGCATAATGAACACCTTCAAGCTTTAGTTCGCTGTTTTTCAGTTGACTTTCGTCCACAACCCACTCACGGAAGGGTTCAACGACAACATAGAGCGAATCTTCATGGGATTGATTGGGAACGATACGGTCGACTGCCGCATTGGGAAAGCCGATTTTTGAATTTACAAATTCTAAATCAGCTGGTGTTAAATATTCTTTGACCTTCTCAAAAAGAAATTCAGAGCCCCCAATCATATTTTCACAAGCAAGGATGTCTAATGGTTTTTGATTTCCTTGGGCTTTACGCTTTTGAATGCCTTTAGCAATCAGTTCCGCAATAAAAGAAAGTATGTTGGGCCCAATGGCTGTAGTAACGATATCGACCTCTGCGATAGCCTCAACAACTGCTTCAGGGTTCTGCGCATTGTTAATGCCCGAAACACTATGCACTTGAATTTTTTCATGCGATTGCTCTGCCAGCTCAATCGTATATTTTCCTTCCTCATTTAAAGCGTTGATGATTTTTTCATTAACATCTACAAAGGCAATTTCAAAACCGTTCTTATATAAGATTTCTCCGATAAAACCACGTCCGATATTCCCTGCGCCAAAATGTACTGCTTTTTTCATTTGTATTTACCTTCATTTCTTCTTTTTACTCCTTCATTGTAATCGTTTTCTTTCCGCTACTAAATAAAAATCTTGGCACTTTTTACTGTGCCAAGATTTTTGAGATTATCTAGTTTTCAAAGTATGCTGCGATTTCATCAACAGTTTGTGCATCTGCGATTTTAACGACATTATCGACATCAGCGCAGAAAAGCGAGATTTTTTGGATAAGCTCCAAATGCTCGTCTCCCACACCCGCTATTCCAAATAAAACAGTCGCCACTTTGCGTTCTTCTGCATTACCAAAGTTTATGCCCCGAGGAACTTGCACAATACATATGCCGGTTTTTTTAACTTCTTTTTTTGCTTCATCTGTGCCGTGAGGGATGGCGATAAAATTCCCCATATATACAGAAAGTTCCTCGTTGCGTTGAACCATAGCTGGAATATACGCTGCGGTCACACAGCCTGCATCATGAAGCAAGGAACCACAATATTCAATCGCTTCTTCTTTTGTTTCAAAATGCTTATTTAGTTTTATCAGATTTCTTTGAATTCTCATTTTATTCTCCATATTTTTGGATTGATTCAGTCATAATCGTTTTTAAGAGCTCTTCGACAACTTCTTGATTACCGGAATCATAAATTTTCGTATACAGTTTATTTTCGATGATTGAGCTCGATATTCTTCCCAGGAGATATGTCGTATAATGGTCAACTTCTGGAGGTGCTAATAACAAGAGAACACGATTAACGCTTATTTTCTCTTGGTTCATAGCAATTACTTCTATGTGCTCCTCTAGATCATATATTTTGAAAAGCGGATACGGCACTGTTCCATGGAGACCATGAAGCAGTGCAATATTTGTATCCGGAATGGCCAAATGTGTCGCCTCGAAACGTTCTAACAAGAGCCGAGCCAATCCTTCTTTTTCTGAAAAACCCAAGCGCTGTACAATAAGTTCAATAACTGCTTGCAAATGGGCGGGTTTTCTAAAGTTTCCAGAGAAAATTGTTCTAATAAAGTATTACTTATACTAAATAACCTGCTTAGATCTACTGTATGTCGAGGCTCTTCTTCTCTATTTTCTTTCCTTGCCTCTTGTTGAATTACACGCAATTGGTGACGAATATCATCGGTATTTTTCTGATCCAATATACGACTCACATAAATATAATTCAACTCTTTTTCTGTTGTAAATACTACATCATAGTGCTCCAGATCCGGTATTTCAGACAATTGGATAATATCGATACGCTTCAAAAAGGGGAAATTTTTCTTTAAGTGACTGATCAAAAATTCACAAGAGATTCGCCCCCGACTTGTCACAATAGCCGCTGTTAAGGGAAGAACCAAATCACTTCGTTCAAGAGTCGCTACGAAATGCAAAGTTACAAAAGCTGTATCTGTGCTGGAGAATTTCCGTGAAAATACTTTCGGCAGAACATCCTGCACCACTTTAAAAACTTTTTTGTTATCCGCTTCAATCTTTTTGATAAACTTATTTTCTTTTTCGGAGGAAAGATCCGGTAAAATTTCTGTTTCTTTTAGATGAGCATAAAGAAGGCCATAGAGTTTATCGTCTTTGATAAAAGCAATATCCATTTTTTGTGAAACTTCACTGATCAGTTGGCGTACTTTATACGAAAACTGACTGTCAAATTTTTCCATAAAAAGAACTTCACGACCAAAACCAAAGTAAAGCACATCATAGATACTGGCTAGATATACAATCTCTGCGAGACTAAAAGATGTTCCCCCTAGCTCTTGGATAATTTCCCTTACAAAGGCAATTGCTTCTTTACTTGGTTTACGCCAAAGTCCAGATGAAATTGTCTTTCCTTGGTTAATCCTTAGCAGTGTTATGCCAAGGAAAAATTGCATCAAAACCTTACTTTTATCGACCGCTTTTATCTCGACATTTTTTTCAAAGATTGCTTTTGCTGTCTCTAAAAACTGTGTTTCCAAAAATGAAGAAATTTTACCTTCCGCAAAATCGCCATTCAATGCTTCACTGATACTCATCGAGTCATTTAATATCGAAACCAAGACCGAACGAATTTTTTCTTCTCTTCCTGTAATCCAAATTTCGTCATCTTGATGTAAAAAGAGTTCATTTTCTTCACAAATTTTATCTAAATGTTTCAAATCCGAAATAACAGTGGGCAAACTTACTGCAAAACGTTCTGCTAATTCTTCAAGAGAATGATGCTTCGTGACTAAAAGAACAATCTCAGCTTTTTGTCTTTCTTGAGGCGAAAATTCCTTGAGCTCCTGAAGTTGCTCTAATCGGGCAAGATTTCCTTCTAAATAATAGCCTTCTGTTGAAGTACGTAAATAAATACCCATATTAGGCAAAGTCAGTTGAAATTTATCTAAATCCCGATAAATTGTTCTTCTGCTGGCTCCAGTCGCTTCCATCATATCTGCAACGGTCAGGGTTTCCTTCACTAAAAATTCTTGGATGATTTGTTGTTCACGTTGTGTTACTAACACGAGGTTTCCCCCTTTACTTTTGGTTTATAACTTGTTCAAACGTGCGACAAGTTGATCATATCTTGGTGTTGTAATCAGACTTTCAACTTCTAGATATTGAGCATTAGGCGCAACTCTTTTAGCACGATGGGTAAACTCTTCTGTAGTTACAATCATGATGTTTGTTGCATTGAAAGCTGCTAAACCTAAAAACTCTACATCTGAAATCGGAAGCTGAATGCCATTCATCTTAAAGATGGCACCTAATGTTTCTTTCCCCATCGTTGCGGAACCGATATGCTCACCATCATGAGCAAAGACAACCTCATCGATTTGATTCAAATCTATTTCTTCTTCTACTGTTGGACTGTTCGTTAAGGTTACCGGTTCACTTTTAGATGGCTCTGAAGCCTGTGTTTGAGACAATTGGGAAATAATCTCATCGTATTTTGGTGAATTTAAAAAGTTGGAAACAGAATATCGAATTGCATCTGGTGACATTGTCGCCGCACGAGCAGCTAATTCTTCTTGTGTGACAACGATAGTATCTGGCCCTGCTTTCAGATTAGCAATAGCAATATTTGTAACATCTTGTGGCAAACCAGCTTTATTAACTTTGTTTCTTAGGATGGATGCGCCCATCGCAGATGAACCCATACCCGCATCACAAGCAAAAATGACATGTTTAACCGCTGAAAAATCAACTGCTTTGTGAGATGGAGCAAGTTGCCCTTTGGCAACAGCCTTTGCTTCCGAAACATTGGCTTGTGCTTCTTCAAGTGCTGAGTCATCAACCATTGACTTGTCACGTTTCAAAATGAAGGACGCAACAAGGAAGGAAACACCTGCAGCTACAAGAATACCGGCCCAAACACTAAGAATATTTCCCAAGCCTCCTGCAGCCTTACCAGAAGCCATTCCTGTGATGGCAATAATTGAACCTGGAGACGCTGGTGCTTGAAGACCTGCCCCTAAGAAATTGTTTGTCAAAGTACCTGATACACCACCAGCAATTACTGCGAAAAACAGAGCTGGTTTCATCATCACGTATGGGAAATAAATTTCGTGAATACCACCAATAAATTGAATAATCATCGCACCTGGTGCTGTAGCTTTTGCTGAACCTTTACCAAAGAGCCAAAAGGCAATCAAAATACCAAGACCTGGTCCAGGGTTTGCTTCGAGTAAAAACAACAGTGACTTTCCTTGTTCACTGGCTTGTTGGATACCCAAAGGCGTCAAAATACCTTGGTTAATGGCATTATTTAAAAATAGAATTTTAGCAGGTTCAATAAAGACATTTGCTAAAGGAATAAGGTGGTTGGAAACAAGGAAATCAACTCCTTGCCCCATAATATCTGTTAAAGCTGCAACTAATGGACCAACTACTTTTACAGCAAATAATGAAATACCAAAACCGACAAGACCGGCTGAAAAATTGTTAATCAACATCTCAAGCCCTGCTTTGATATGAGGTTGCACGACTTGGTCGAATTTTTTAATCAGCCAAGCTCCAAGAGGACCTAAAATCATAGCACCTAAAATCATCGGAACATTGCCGTTTTCATTAAGACCGCCCATCGTAGTTGTTGCTGTGGCGACAATCGAACCAAATGTGGCAATTGCACCAACAACACCTCCGCGGTGATCATAGATATTCTTACCGCCTGTATAACCAATCATGACTGGAATAAGAAAGACAAGCATTGGGCCAACCATAGCAGCAAAAGTATTGTTTGGTGTGAAACCATCTGGGATAAAGAACATCGTGAGAACACCCCAAGCAATTAAGATTGGAATGTTAGGCATAACCATATTTGAGAGTGCTGTTCCAAGTTTCTGAACCCGCACTTTAAGACTAGTTTTTTCTTTCATTACAACTCCTTATAAGATAATTAATATTGTATATTTAGATTGTAAACGCTTTCGATTATGTTTCATAAAAAAACCTTGGCACTTTTTATTGTGTCAGGGTTTTTATTGTGTGTTTTATTTTTGTATTGAACTGAGAATTAAGATTTTCAATTAGTATTTCTCACTTATATTTGCATTGGAATTTTTTGTATACGTTTTCCAAAAGAAGTATAACATAATAATCCTATGTTTACCATTTAATTCACTCTTGTTGATGGATCATTTAGGAATTCACTATGATTCGTTACTCAAATTTACTTCTGAAGTTATCTCAATACTATTGTGTAAAAATCGCGTATGAGAATACTCAAAATGGCGACCATCTAATAAATAAGCAACCTGTTCAATTTCAAAAATAGCTCCCTCAGAAGTAGCATTAAGATACTTCATGTCATAGTGGTCAACTGTATCTGCTCGAAAAATTCTCACTCCCTTATCAATTTTCAAACCTAACTTTTTCTGTATATACTCGTAAATAGAATTCTCTAAAACTTCGTAAGTAACTCCGGGTATAAGGGAAACGGGCATTATGGTGTATTCTAATTCCTTAGGGCGTTCTCCAATCATTCTTAAGCGTATAATTTCATAAATTTCTTCATTGCTTTTGAGTTTTAATTTCTCTTTTTCCAAATTGTCGCAAGGACGGATATCGAAGGATACTACTTTGCTATACGCACTTTTGGGAAAAAGCTTAGACAAAGGTAACATTTCACTTAAATGTTGTCGAACAAAGTAAGCAGATGTAACATAACTCCCCTTACCTTTGATACTTTCAATAATTCCTTCATACTGCAATAATTTAAAGGCTTCTGACACTGTGACACGACTAGTGTTAAATTCTTCAGCAAATTCCTCTTGTCGAGGAATTTTACTGCCAACTGGATATTCCCCTATTGCTATCTTTTCTTTGATATGTTTTACAATCTTGATATACTTCCTCATACAATTTCTCCTCTCTTATGTAAACATTTTACTTTACAAAGCTATTTACAACTTTATTTTATTTATTATAATAAAAATGTAGGCGTTTACAAAAAACTTTTGAAAATGAATCTATCTTAAAAGTCATTTCTTATAAGATAGATCAATTACATGTATAGGAGATATTTATGGTACAAACAAACTTTTTTTGGGGCAATTCCGTGTCCAGTATGCAAACAGAAGGTGGCTGGGATCAAGGTGGAAAATCTTTATCAGTTTATGATATTGTAGAAGCTACTGAAACAAGTTCTGACTGGCATTTTGCTAATGACAACTATAACAACTTTGAAGAGGATTTTGACTTTATACAGGATTTAGGGATGAATATGTATCGTTTCCAAATTTCTTGGTCACGCGTTGTTATTGATGGAGATGGTGCATTCAATGAAGAAGGCATTGCTTATTATGATCGTCTTATTGATGCTCTCATTTCACGCGGTATTGAGCCTATGATTTGTCTTTATCATTTCGATATGCCCTTAAAGTTAGCAAAAGAATACAATGGTTTTGTCAGTAAACACGTCAAGGATGCCTTCATCCGTTTTGGTAAAGAAATGGTCGACCGCTTTGCACACAAAGTCAAATATTGGTTAACTTTCAACGAGCAAAACATCTTCCATTTTAACGAAAGTTTTAAAATCGCTGGATATTTAGGCGAAAAATCTACTGAAGCTCTTTATCAAATCTTTCATAATGTTATGGTTTGTCATGCAGAAATTGCTAATCATATCCATGCAACAACTGATGCAGAAATCGGTGGTATGCTAGCCTACAGTGAATTTTACCCTGCTACTTCTAAACCGGACGATATCAAAGTTGCCCGTGAATGGGACGAATTTGTGAATTACACTCTGATGGATTGTTATGTTCATGGGCGTTATTCTAAAATGCAAGATGCTTTTGTTAAAAATAGCAAGATCAATATGAATATCTTAGCTGGTGAAATGGAAAGTATTCAAAACCATAAGAACGATTGGATTGCCTTTTCTTATTATGCTTCTTCAACTTTAAGTGCTGAGACTATTCCAGAAGGAACTGCTCCCAACTTCTATGCTGATTTTGGTAAAACCCTTAACCCACATATCCCAGCAACTGAGTGGCAATGGCAGATTGATCCGCTTGGTTTTAGAGATGTGATGAACAAGATGTACCAACGCTACCATGTTCCACTCTTTCCTATCGAAAACGGAATTGGTGTACAAGAGGAATGGGATGGTAAAACCCCAATCCAAGATGATTACCGTATTGAGTTCCATGAAGCACATATCAAGGCTATGTTTGATGCCATGTATCTGGATGGCGTTGAATGTTTAGGTTATCTAGGCTGGGGACTCATCGATATTTTAAGCTCCCAAGGTGATATGCGCAAGCGTTACGGACTTGTTTATGTAAATCGTACCAACCATGATTTACGAGACATGAAGCGGGTTCCTAAAAAATCTTACAACTGGTTTAAAGAAGTTATCCGTACCAATGGTCAAAATATTTATCCTGCTAAAGAAAATATAGGAGGAGAGGACTGATGACAGAAGAAAAGCAAAGTTTTGTTGAAAAATTCACCATGTTTTCAGCACGATTAGGAAATCAAGTTCATTTACGTTCTTTACGTGATGCTTTTACAACCATTATGCCTATGTTCATCATGGCTGGACTTGCAGTTCTTGCCAACAATGTTATCTTTCCTCGGATTTTTTCTGGTAATACTCTAGAAAAATTTCAAGTCTTTGGTAATGTTGTAACTAATGGAACCCTCAATATTGCAAGCATACTCGCTGCTGCAGCTATTGCCTTTTTCTTGGCTAAAAACAAAATTTTGAAAATCCTATTGGTGCCGTACCTATTGCCTTAACAGTTCTAACTGTGATGATGGCGATGAACTATTCTTTAATTCCAGATGGAGCTGAGGAAGCTGTGTCCATCACAGGTATTCTTCCTTATTCAGCTTTAGGAACTCAAGGAATGTTTGCTGGGATTATTGTTGGTCTACTATCAACAGAGCTTTATATGAGATTAGCCAATAATAAACATTTACAAATAAACCTTGGTGATCAAGTGCCTTATGCTGTGGGAAAAGCCTTTTCTACACTTATTCCCACAATAATTACGGTAACTGTTTTTGGTATTCTTAGTGCTATCATGATATCCGTATTTAATACCGATATGATTTCTGTCATTTCACAGGGAATCCAAGAGCCATTACGTGCGGTTAACACATCACTCCCTGGCTATCTTTTGATTTATTCTTTCGGGAATTTCCTCTTTGGTATTGGGATACATCAGTCTGTTATCAATGCGGTTCTAACAGAACCTTTCATGTTAGTTAATATGAATGAAAATATGGCAGCTGTCCAAGCTGGACAAGCAGCTCCTCACATACTTAACACTAATTTTCAGACAGTCTATGCTCAAATGGGCGGAACAGGCGCAACAATTTCTCTATTAATTGCTGTCTTCTTCTTCGTCAAGTTCAAACCATATCGAGATGTTTCAAAATTAGGACTTGCCCCTGGTCTCTTCAATATAAATGAACCTATTATTTTTGGGATGCCTATTGTCTTTAATTTGCCTATGATTATCCCATTTGTCTTAAATCCAATTATTGGGGCGCTTATTGGTTATTTTGCAACCGCTATCGGCTTCGTAGCTCCACTAGCTTACTTGGTTCCATGGACCACACCTCCACTCATTTCAGGATTTATAGGTTCAGGTGGTGATATTAAAGTAGTTCTTGTGCAGATTATTATTCTTATAATTGGTGTAGCTATTTATTTGCCTTTCCTCAAAATTTCTGAACGAGTAGCACGCATACAAGCCGAAAATGAGCTTATCGAATAAAAGATATTTTATAAGTTTTCTTTATATAGCTAAAACAAAAACAAGAAGCCCAACGACTTCTTGTTTTTATTCAACCGTCTGCAACATATATTCCAACCAGTCTCCTGAGTCAACAGGTACTAACTGATCATTGGAATTAAGACTTGCATTTGGATTATAGTGATAATAGTAAACTTCTTCCGTTTGGCCGTTACTGAGAGAGGCTGTGGTACTTCGACGGAGGTACTCACTGCTTTCTGGACTTTCTGGGTTAAAATTTTCCATACCATCGAGTGTTCGAATACTTTTTGAGAAGTCATAAAAGGTAAAAACTTCTCCTATTATTTCTGAATCACCGTCAAAGATTGCGGGATAACCCTTATTTTCAATATGAAAGAGATTGCCCTTAATTTTTGCTGGTGTACTTTCCAGAACCTCACCTTTTAAATATTTTTCATAGTTAAACATGTCTGTACGTAAGCTACCGTATACAAAAACTTTCTTTAACATATTTCCCCACCAATAACACGTAAATCTTCAGAATAGCGCGTGCATGCTTCTAAGGCAACTTCAATCCCTTTAACAATCTCGTCCAATGACATATAAGGTGTATCTTTTTTATCAATTACTTGTGATGTAGCATAAGGAATATGAATGAAACCAGCTTTAACTTCGGGATATTTTTTCTCTAAGAGGTAACGCACACCATAGAAAACATGGTTGCATACAAAGGTACCGGCTGTGTTAGACAAGGTTCCAGGAATGCCAGCTTTATTTAATTCGCTAACCATTGCTTTAACTGGCAATGTAGAGAAATATGCTGGAGCACCATCTTCTTTTACGGGCTCATCGACAGGCTGATTGCCTTCATTATCTGGAATTCTGAAATCATCCACATTAATGGCGACACGTTCTGGCGTAATCGCAAAGCGTCCACCGGCTTGGCCAATATTTACAACCACATCTGGATGATGTTTTTCAATAGCTTCTTCAATTTTTTCGAGTGATTTATAACGTACAGTCGGAATAATCAACTTAATAATCTCAGCACCGTTGATTTCTGATGCAACACGTTTCACAGCTTCTTCAGCTGGATTGAGTGCTTCACCACCAAATGGATCAAAACCTGTTAACAAAATTTTCATAATAGAATAATCTCCTTTTTAAAATGCGATAAAGTACATTACGAGAATGTGCAGAACGATAAGCGTAAGTGAAACTGGCGCTTGTACCTTGATCACTTTATTCTCATCTTTCATCTCAAGCAGGGCAGCGGGCACGATATTAAAGTTGGCTGCCATTGGGGTTAGTAAAGTACCACAATATCCTGCAGTCAGTGCTAATGCCCCAGCAATTACGGGATTTGCTCCTTGGGCAAGGACAAACGGAATCCCAATACCCGCTGTGATGACAGAGAAAGCCGCAAAAGCATTCCCCATGATCATCGTGAAAATCACCATGCCAAGAACATAAGCAACTACGCCGAGCAAGCGGTTATCCGCAGGGACAATACCTGTGATCCCTTGCGAGATAACTTCACCAACACCTGCGGTTGTAAAGAGTGCACCTAAGGCAACCAGCAATTGTGGTAAAATCGCAACCGGCCCCATTGAATCAAAGAGGCGTGCGCCATCCTCCACGGATTCTGTCACTTTTGCTTTTGTCATTATCAATGCAAACACTAAGGCAACAACCGAAGCTACACCGATAGCAAAGAGTGAAGCATTGGTAAATTTACCTAAAGCCATCGCAATGCCAACAGCTACAAATGCCAGAATAAAGGAAGGAATAAAGATTTTATTCTTCAAGACTTTAGACTGTTTTTCGCCAAAGCTGTCGTCCAAAGCTTTATATTTCCCAAAGGTCACTTGCTTAGTTAGTGTAAGTAAACTGCTTAAAACAATAAAGAGTCCTACAAGCCAGGCTGGGATAAGTGCACCAAAAATAAATGGTATAGCAATTAAAATCCAAAAAAGAGCCGTTCCGAAACGTTTGCTTCCCTGTATTGTAGTTAAAGCTTTATAGGCCATATAAATCATGAGTAAACCCATAAGGACATAAAAAATATTTAATGAAACGTCAATAAAAGCTTGCATGGTTTATTTTACCTCTTTCTTTCCAAATTTTCGAAGAAGTTTTCTGTCATACAGTACAAACTGGATAGCTGTCACTAGAAAGGCAAGGACAGCCATGATAATACTGGCAACTGCTACGTCTACGGCTGAAACATCATAGTTAAAACTTGACATAGTTGAAGTAATCAAGAGAACACCGGCGCTCCCTGCAAAGAGATTTTGCCCAAAGAAGTTACCATAGTTTTCTGCTGCGGCAGAAATTGCCTTAATATCATCGTCTTCAGACTCCACATCACCAAATTTACTCACTGCGGCAGCTTTGGCCATCGGCTGAATGAGTGGTCGAACAAACTGTGGATGACCACTAATACGAATAGACATTGCGCCTGCAATAAAACGAATAAAAACATAAACAAGGGCAATACGACCTGTTGTAAGTGACTGGATACGGCCAATAAGATCTACTGCACGTTGGCGAAGTCCATTACGTTCCAAAACACCGATAACTGGAAGAGTCAAAACAAAAAGCGAAACCATACGGTTATCGACAAAAGATTGACCTAAAATAGTTAGAATCTCCTGAATACTCAAACCTGCAACCAGGCCTGTAGAAATCCCAGCGACAACAACAACAAATAAGGTCTCTATCTTGAAAACAAAACCAATCAAGACAATCAAGACACCTATGAGTTTAATCATAAAATAATTCCTCCTAGAATATATATATCAGACAATTATACACTATTTGTCTATTATGCACAATTTATAATTGGATAATATTTTATGTTATTGTATAAACAAATAGAGATAGCTCGTAGCTATCTCTATCTCTATTTATATTATTCCCTGATACTTATTCTACCAGTATTTCTCAGTTTTAAAAAATATCAATCGTAACTTCAATATTACCTTTTGTCGCACGAGAATAAGGACAGGTTTCATGGGCCGTTTCTAACAATTCTTTTGCTTCCTCAAAGCTCACACCGTCTATATGTCCTACGATATCAACACCTAAAACAACGTCAGGTACTGCGCCTTGACTTAAGTTATAGAGAGATACAGTTACTTCTATAGTTGATTCTCCATCAACATTTCTTGATTTTTTGACATAGTCTAAAGCACTATTAAAACAAGCGCTATACCCCGCTGCGAATAACTGTTCTGGATTTGTCGCATCCACAGCTTTACTTCCTGGCGCTGCGATGTCTAATTTAAAGCTATTATCGGGAGAGTGGACTTCACCATTACGGCCACCTGTATTTATCATTTTTGTTGAAAATATTTTTTGCATTACCTTACCTCTTTTTATTTTTTATTGCGCACAATTTAATTTTACTAAATATAATTGAATTTGACAAATATATGAAATCAGTTATAATAAAAATATTTGGGAGGACACCATGAGTAATTCGATTTTAAACAAGGAACTTTGTTTTCAACTATACATTGCTTCTAAAGAAATTATCAAACAGTACAAGCCGTATTTAAAAAAGTATGACTTAACATACACAAGCTTTATTGCTTTGCTGGCATTAGAAGATGACATGACCGTGAATGAGTTGGGGGAAGAATTATACTTAGATTCTGGTACCTTAAGTCCTTTATTAAAGAAACTGGAACAAAAAGGATATCTTGTTCGAAAACGTTCGCGTTCGGATGAGCGTATTGTCAAACTATTTTTAAGTGAAGATGGAAAAAAACTCAAAAAAAATGCTTCCTGCTATTTCCCTACAAGTTGGACAAGAACTTGCCGGACAATCTGATGAAATTAATTATAATAGTTTGATTATGCAACTCTCTCAACTTAATAACATCATGAAAAATATGAAACTAGAACCATAACACTCTTATTTTTCAAACTAAAAAAGAAGGTAGACCCTTCTTTTTTTAGTGGTTTAATTTACGTAACTCAGCTACAAGCAATTCAGCTACTTTTTGGGGAGATTGAGGATTTTGTCCAGTAATTATTCGCCCATCTCTAATAGCATACTCTTTGAAAGCTGCGGCTTTTTTGTATCGCGCTCCACGTTGATTTAACTCGGTTTCGGTTAAGAACGGAACAGCAGTTGTTGTTCCGTTAAGCTCTTCTTCTTCGTTTGTAAATCCGGTAACGACTTTATCTTTTATAAGGTATTGCCCCTCTTCATCTTTCAAGTTCAAAAGACCAGCTGCACCATGACAAACAGACGTTATAAATCCGCCCGCATAATAAATTGCTTCAGCAACTTTCATCAACTCTTTATCTTCCGGATAATCCCACAGTACACCATGGCCACCTGTAAAATATATAGCACCATAATCCTGAGGATTTAAATCCGTTATTTTTTTCGTGTTGGAAAGAGCAGCTTCCCTAAAACTTCTTTCTGTATACCATTTCCAATCGATTTCGTTCGCATATTTAAAACTTTCAGGATCAAGGGGAACATAGCCACCTTTTGGACTTGCAAAGTCAACTTCATAACCTGCAGAGATTATTTCATCATAAAAATGAGTTGTCTCGCCCAACCAGAGCCCTGTAGCTCTATTTGTCTTATCATATTTGGGCGTATTTGTTTCTATGATTAATATTTTTTTCGTCATTTTTTTCTTTCCTTTCCAGTTTGGGCTCACTTATACCTTCTTATAAAGCTTAGAAATTCTTATAAAGACTATTGTTCAGTATTGAATTACTTTATCTATTTATAAGAAAATAATACTGAGTAAAGTTAAGATGGCTAAACCACCTTGTTTAAAAATAATGAAGCGGTCGCTCGTGAGGCTCCCATACAGCGCAACTAAAATAATATATACCAAGAAGACACTCAATAATTCAATGCGTGCGGCAGAAACAAACAGTGCATAAAGTATCCCTATACCAATCAAGCCGTTGTATACGCCTTGATTTTTAAACAGTACTTGGACGTTTTTGTTTTGTAAATCCTCGCTGGTCATTTTGAACACTCTAGCTGTTGCATCAGAAGTCGTTTTTACCGTTTCTAAATAGGTAATATAAAAGAATTCTATGGCGACCAAGACTCCTAAAATAGTTGTTATGACTGACATAAGCTTATTTTACCCCCTTCTCTACAATTTGCAATTCCGGCTTTTTAACACTATACTTACTGATATTTTGCGCGAAAGCTAGCAGCAAAGGATTGGTGTTGTGTTTTTCGATTGTTTCTAAGGAAGCCCAGTTTTCAATCATCACAAACTCATTTGTTGAAAGCACTGCTTCGTATAAATCGTAAGTTAAACATCCTTCTTCTTGTCTGGAAGAAGCAATCAGTTCCTCTGTATCTCTTAAAAATTCTTCTCTTTTTTCGTCTTTGATAAAAAATTTAGCATTAACAATAATCAAATGTCCATCCTCTTTCTGTGACTTTTATTCTTTTCCACAATAATTGACTAATCAATTATTGACTGATCAATAATACTCTATTTTCTAATTAATTTCAAGAATATTGACTTAAACTCTCTACTCAAAGTTACTAACGCATCTCTTTTTTACAATAAAATGTTTCTTAAGTTTCGCTTATGTATCGTTTAACTAATTTTTAAGTAAATAAGCATACAATTTGTTTTATTAATTTAGACAAAGGAGAATCTCATTTGGATTTTATAAGACGTGCCTGGCTTTTTACTAAAGCCAAACTATCACGAACCCTTCTACTTATTGTGGCCTTTTCAACTATACTTATTTTTGTTCTTTCGGGTTTGGTTATTCATACAGCTTCTAACCGTTCCATCGAAAATGCGAAGAAGAGTGCCGGAGCGACTGTTACACTCTCCATTAATCGTTCTGCAATGATGGAAAATTTTTCTAAGAATGATTCAACAGAGAAAACGAACAAGTCCGATATGCCTGACATTACTCAAACAGATGCTGAAAAAATAGCGAAACTTTCTGGAGTAAAATCCTACTCGTATACAAAACAAGCTACAGCAAATGCCGAAAGCAATATCGAAGCAATCAGTCAATCTGACACCTCAGAAAATAATGATAAACAAGGAGCTGTCTTTATGGCAGGGCCGGAAATGAGCGGAAGTACTCCCGGTGATTTCAAAATCGTTGGTACAAACGACTTGCTCGCCTCTTCAGAGTTTTCGGGCGGGACAAATAAAATAACCTCTGGACGCGCGATTCAATCCTCTGATGAAGGAACGAATAATGTTGTCATTGAAGAGAGCTTGGCTAAACAGAACAACCTCAAAGTAAACTCAACATTTACCCTCAAAGATAGTAATGATAAAACTTACAAAATGACTGTTGTAGGACTTTACAAATCAGGTTCAACAGAAAATGATTTGGCCGCAGACTTTAGCTTTATGAACCCAGCCAATCAGATATACACTGCTTTGAGTGTGCCAAACCAAATCGATGGTAAAACAGGAACGCTTGGAAGTGCAATCTTTAATCTGGAAAACCCAGAAGATTCAGAGAAGTTTGTCAAAGAAGCTACCAAGCTTATCGATACAGATAAATTTGAAGTACAGTCTAATGATGCTATTTACCAACAAATGCTACAACCTCTGAACAATATCAGCAGTTTTTCTAAAAATATTGTTATCCTTGTGACACTTGCAGGTGCCATCATCCTTGCGCTTATCGTCATGCTCATGGTGCGAGAACGCCGCTTTGAAATTGGTGTCTTGATGAGCTTAGGCGAGTCAAAAGGAAAAATTGTGGCGCAATTCTTTACTGAACTGTTTATGATAATGGTCGTTTCTATCGGTATAGCCTCAGCTACTGGTAACTTTGTGGGCAATGCCGTCGGTCAACAGTTACTTAACCAAGAAACTCAAACCAGTCAAACCAATCAACCTACGCAAATAAATGGTACTCAAAGACAAGACGATGGACCTCAGACAGAAAAAGGAAGTCCTAATGCTCAACCTGGCGGAATGCGTACGGCGATTGGGATGGGACAAAATAATGAACAGCTCAAGGCCATAAATGAGCTCGAAATTAAAACAAATCCTCAACAAATCGCGATTTTAGCAGCTCTTGCACTCTTGATTACGCTTGTGGCCGTTGGTTTAGCAGCAATTGGTATTTTACGCTTAAACCCTAAACAAGTGCTGACAAATTAAAGAAGGAGGACATTATGACAGTATTAAACATTGAAAATTTGACTTACTACTATAACCATCCTGAAGATTACCTCTTTCAAGATGTCACAGAAACTTTTGAAGCAGGCATTATGTACAGTATTCTCGGCCAATCTGGAAGTGGAAAAACAACACTACTCTCTCTTCTAGCAGGTTTAGATATGCCCAAGTCTGGACAGATTAAACTTAATGGAGACGAGATAAAAGCAAATCAGCTCACCAATTATCGTAAGAACATCGTTTCTACCATTTTTCAAGCTTATAATTTATTAACCTATATGTCAGCTTTTGAAAATGTAAAAACAGCGCTCAGGATCTCAAAAGTATCCTTTGCCAATGAAAAGCAGTCAATTATTGATAGCTTGGAAAAAGTTGGTTTGACAGAGGACTTAATATACAAGCCTGTAAG
>NZ_KQ968939.1:636478-656101 GCF_001578715.1 Lactococcus sp. DD01
GGACAGCAGCAACGTGTGGCTATCGCACGCGCCCTTGTTTTAAATCATGATATCATCATTGCGGATGAGCCTACAGGAAATCTTGATGAAAATACGACGCGCCAAATTGTCGAGCTTTTCAAAAAAATAGCGCATGAAGATCATAAACTTGTAATTATCGTGACTCATGAAACAGAGGTAGCTCAAAACTCTGATGTTGTCTACCAACTCAAGAATAAAAAATTCACCAAGTTAGATACTTTTTGAAAGAAGACAGACAAAAAAGACTAGCCGAGAGCTAGTCTTTTTTCTTATTTCATTTTACCTTTTTGTTAAGTTATTTTTTTACCCCCAACAAGGAAAGGACGACAAGAATGCTTACCCCTAAGACATAAAGATATGGTTTTGCATTTTCACCTGTCAGCGGAAGTTTTTTCTAGATTCAAGCGACCTAGTAGTATCTTGAGTTTTCTTAGTACTCAGTGGTGCTGTGCTCTTCTCTATTTTTATGTTAGCATTAGTATCTTCCTGTTTTTTTGCTACTTCTTCATTTTCATTTGACGCTACTGGAACTTTTTCCCAACTGGCATAGAGGACCTTATCACCTTGTTCTTGCGCTGATATGGCTTCTATTTTTTTACCTTTTTGATCTGTCCAGCCCGTAAAAGTATAGCCCTGCTTCGTTGCTTGTTCAAAATGACTTATTCCTCGTCCATAAATATAAGAATCTGGATTTTGCTGCGAATTTTCTCCACCATTTAAAACATAGTTTATTTTATAAGTATTTGCTTTCCAATTTGCATAGAGTGTTTTGTCGCCTTGTGCATCGGGAGGAATATTGGTTATACTATTACCATCTCCATCTGTCCAACCTGTGAAAGTGTAACCTTCGCGTTGTGGTGCTTCAAAATGGCTTATTCCTTGACCATAACTATATGATAAAGGATTCGCAGGATGGTTTGTTCCACCATTGAGGACATAAGCAATATTAAAGCTTAAACTCTCGGATTTGAATGTTAAAACAGCAGGTTCAGTGTAAATGGGTTCATTATTTATTGAATCTAGCGGTGTAATTTTTAAGCGGTATAAATTACCTTCATTTGAAATATCGGAAGTAAAGTCGAGTGTTTTACGAATTGTTTTATCACCAGCTGAGTTCGTCAGGCTTTCAGAAATATCATTAAAGGACAAACCTTTATCTGTACTTACTTGCCATATCATATCAACTGTTATTTTCTGCGCTGAAGATAAATTTACCTCAGATTCAAAATGAGCAAGTTCTCCTGGGATTAAATCAAGTTGATCATTAGGATTAGTCCCCGTAACCTGTCCATCATATTCGTATTGCACTAAGGCGGGGACATTAAAGTTGAAAGCATGCCATTTATTCGGATCACCATCATAAGCTCTTTCTTGATATAAGGTGAAAGGGATATTTTGCGCAAGATTAGGGGCAAGCGCAGCAACATCTCCCACTAAAAACACCGGTCTTGTTTCAAGCAATGTGGGATCATTTTTAAGCATACTTAATGGCATAAAACTCGTGTAAGGTCCTGCCATGTAGATTTTAATCCCCTCACTGCCATTCAATGCTTGGCTCGTATCAACATTAGTTGCCGTATTGTCTATCAGTGGGTTAGGAAGAGTCCATGCTTGGAGAGCTTCATTCCAGTTATAAGAGCCAGTTGCAGCTGTAGATCCACCAGAATTCGTAATAGTAAAAGTAGGAGAATCCATGTATGGAATCACCTTTACCAGTCGGTAATCACTGTTAGGCAATTTCGTAAATGTAAGTGTCCCCTGATAACGGTCGCCATCAATCGTACTTGTACCTGGTGAGGGGATATTAAATGAAGCTTTAAACAAGCTATTGGCAGCCCCGACCCAAGGAATGTGGGTTTTGTAGTCAAAAGCATAAGTTTTATCTGCAGTTGTGACTACTCCACCATTTGTTGCAAGAACCCGCACAGGTATTATATTTAACAGTATAAATAATATTAACGTGACAGATAACATCATAAGCCTTCTCAAAGACAGTACTTTGTGTAATATTTGATATTTTTTCATTTTTTCTCCTCCTCCTTCTATTATGGGCAACACCACGAGAACTACTTTACCCTTCTAGAATTGTCCTTTCTTTTTTATTATCCCTTATATCATTATATTATAATAAGAAAAAAATTAAATCAATCTCTTTTTCACTGTAATTGTCTACACAATACATTTCGACTGGCGTCAAGGAGCTATTAAGCACCTTCATCCATTGAGTCCCAGATTTAATTTATAAGAAATAGTTCAAGAAATCGAACTCATATTAGCTATATCTTCTCTTTTATTGACTTTAAAAATAAAATTTAAATGAAAAAAGTTACTGGATCGATTGCGCCAGTAACTGCTATTTTTAACTATGAATGTGGTGAGACATATATCCTTTACGATAAGTCTATCCTTTTATTTTCTCAAAATTATGTTTAAAAATGCCCCGAAGTTCTAAAGCATTTATTTCTGATAATATCTTTAAAGACCTACTAACAAGTTTTGCTCCCATATTTTTATCTTCAAATTTATAAATCCAACATCCCTTTACAAAAATAGAAGATATTCTTACATAGGTATCAAAAACAAGTGTTAATTTATCTAATTCCTCTATTAATTTCTCTGAAAATTTCTTTTGCTCTCTTCTAATCATTGAAAGAATGGTACGGATGATTAATCTAATTAATAAATTTCTAAATTCTGTGATTTCTTTTAAATACTGACTGTTTTGTGATAAAATTCTTTCAATCAGATGATAGACTAAGTCAGGATTAATTTCTTCTAGTGTGTTCACTAGGATATACATTTCATAACTATGCCAAACTTGATAAGACTTAAGCTTGTTTTCTATATACTTTATTTCGTCAGTTGAAAGCTTTGTATAACAAGCTTTGGCTGAGAGAGCAATGACTTGGTTTTCTTCCATATCATATTTTACATTTTTCATGTATATAGCCTGAAGCTTTTTCTGGTCATTGCTAAAGTAAGCTTTCTCAATTTCCTTAAATTGAGATAACCAATAATCCTCCTCATCATTATTAATCATCAGCATATAGGAACGAAAAGTCGTGTGCATTTCTTGTAAGGCAAGGTCTAATTTATCTAATGAAATCATTGATTTACCATTTTCAAAATAGGACAATGTTGATTTTGATAAACCCACACGTTCAAAATCGCTTAAAAGTAAATGGTGCTGCAAGCGTAATTTTTTAAAAACTTCGCCATATTTTTTATAAATCATGGTCATTCCTCCTAAACAGCATATTTTAAAAAATGTACTCTCTCGCGAACATTCAATAATATCTCTTGGCTAGCATTAAATATGCTCGACTTCTTACCTTCTTTTCACTTTCATTTTATCATAACAAATCTTATATTTACTAAAAAATTCACTTAAATTTAATGAAATAAATTCTTTTTATATCATTTTTCTTCATGATTTATCTTCAGGACGATTATATTTTTATCCAAAAAATAAAGACAGCCTCAAAGACTGTCTTTTACTTATTTGTGATATAAAGTAGCTTATTTACCTTTATTCTTCATCCATAGACAAAACAGAAAGGAAAGCTTCTTGTGGTACTTCTACTGAACCGATCGATTTCATGCGTTTCTTACCAGCCTTTTGTTTTTCCAACAGTTTACGTTTCCGAGAAACGTCACCACCGTAACATTTAGCCAAGACATTTTTACGCAAGGCTTTGATGTCGCTACGTGCCACGATTTTTTGACCAATAGTGGCTTGGATTGGTACTTCAAATTGTTGACGAGGAATAAGTTTTTTGAGTTTTTCAACGATAACTTTACCACGTTCGTAAGCAAAATCTTTGTGCACGATAAAGCTAAGGGCATCGACTTTTTCGGAATTCAAGAGAATATCCATCTTCACGAGACGTGATGGACGGTAATCTGAGATTTCATAGTCGAAACTTGCATAGCCGCGTGTTGAAGATTTGAGCTTATCAAAGAAATCAAAGACAATCTCACTCAATGGGATATGATAAATAACATTGACACGGTTAGCATCAAGATAATCCATCGTCACAAATTCACCACGTTTGCGTTGAGCAAGCTCCATAACGGCACCGACAAACTCGTTAGGCACCATGATTTGTGCTTTGACAAATGGTTCTTCAATACTTTCAATACGTGTTGGGTCAGGGAATTCACTTGGATTTGCCACTTCCATTGTTTCACCATCAGTCGTGTTGACATGGTAAATTACAGATGGTGCGGTCATGATTAAGTCTAAGTTAAATTCGCGTTCCAAGCGCTCTTGGATAACATCCATGTGCAAAAGGCCTAAGAAACCACAACGGAAACCAAATCCAAGCGCTTGTGATGTTTCTGGCTCAAACTGCAAGCTGGCATCATTCAGTTGTAGGCGTTCTAGGGCTTCACGAAGGTCATTATAACGGTTAGAATCAATCGGGTAAAGTCCACAGAAGACCATTGGATTCATTTTTTTATAACCAGCAAGGGCTTCCTCTGCAGGGCGATTAGCTAAAGTGATTGTATCACCGACGCGTGTATCCGCAACTGTCTTAATTGCAGCTGCCAAGTAACCAACATCGCCCGCCATGAGGAAGTCACGCGCCACTGCTTTAGGCGTAAAAATCCCAACCTCTGTCACAACAAATTCTTTACCGTTTGACATCAGTTGAATAGTATCACCTACCTTTACAGAACCGTCAACTACACGGATTTGCAAGATAACACCACGATAAGCATCATAAACTGAGTCGAAAATCAGCGCCTTGAGTGGTGCTTCAACATCACCTTGAGGGGCTGGAACCTTCTCCACAACTTGTTCCAAAATTTCTTCAATACCAATACCTGCTTTAGCAGAGGCTAAAACAGCCTCTGAAGCGTCTAAACCGATGACATCTTCAACTTCAGTACGCACTCGTTCTGGATCTGCCGCAGGAAGGTCAATTTTATTAATGACGGGAAGAATTTCTAAGTCGTTATCTAAAGCCAAGTAAACATTTGCCAAAGTTTGGGCTTCAATCCCTTGAGCTGCATCGACAACAAGAATAGCACCTTCACAGGCAGCTAAAGAACGGGAAACTTCATAAGTAAAATCGACGTGTCCAGGCGTGTCAATCAAATGGAAAATATAGGTTTCTCCATCTTTAGCCGTGTATTCTAACTCAATAGCATTGAGCTTAATCGTGATACCACGTTCACGCTCCAAATCCATGCTGTCCAAAAGCTGAGCCTGCATTTCACGTTTTGAGACTGTTTCTGTCAGTTCAAGGATACGGTCAGCCAGCGTTGATTTCCCGTGGTCAATATGCGCGATGATTGAAAAGTTACGGATTTTCTTCTTACGCGTGTTCATTTCTTGTATATTCATCATTATTTTCCTTAATAAAAAGTCTATTAGTATCATTATAACATAAAGTTACTTTCTCAAAATAAAGAAATAGATAAAAAGAGTTTTTTACTCTATGTATTATTCTGACATTAACACGGCGGATTTTATTTTTAACGAAACCTCTTCTCATAAAGCGATTTAGACAAAAACTCAATCAAGTCGGTCCAGGTTTCTTTATCAAAAATATTTTTAAAGTAAAAAACATCTTTGGAGAGGAAATTTCCTTCGGGATCACTCGAAATGATAACATCAGCTTCAGGTATCGTTTTGCAGAAAGCGATTAAATCGCTATTAAAAAATTTTTTCAAGGTGTTTTGAATATAGAAGCTATTCACAATGCTTGAGGTATGATTAATATAGACTTGGACAGGGATACTTGGCGCATTGAGCTCGTAAATTGTATAAAGTAGTGCTGTCAAACTTTTTCTCTCTAAATCATTCAACTGCTGTGAAGAAGGAAAATAGGTAATGATCTGATTTAGCCTATCTTTAACAGCACGATAACGAGGTTTTTTTTCAAACAATTCATAATTTTTTTCGATAGGAACTGCACGGTAAAAATCAACATTAAATTGTATGTAACGTGAATATAGGTTGGTAAGTACTAGAAGATAGTAGGATTTGACATAATTTTCTTCGGAAAACTCAAAAGAGAACGTCTCGCGAAATTTTTCTAGAAACAGGCTGACTTCATAACCAATAGAAAGTTTCGAGTTTTGGAATCTTTCAACCACCCTTTTTTTCTCGTACATATCATCAAACTCAAAAATAAGACCCCTGACTAAAAAACTAAGAAGTATTGACTCTTTCTCAATAATCTCTGGGTCTACATTAAAGGAAGCAAGATTTAAGCAATGGTGACCTCGATAAAATATCGAAATATCCTCTAAAAATGCTTTTTCAACCTTGACATATTTCTTAAAGTAAACGATACGATAGGAAGTCACACCCGCAAGTATAAGCAACTTTTGTTCCTGAGCTTTTGAAAGTTTTCGCTCGATTTTTAAAGAACGCTTTAAAAAATTTATATCGATAAATTCTGGCGGAAAGGCATCAGAGAAAGGCTTTTTTCCTAAGGTATTGAAAAGATGCCAATGTGTGAGATAGAGAAAATAGCGTACACCAAGTTCATCTCCCGAAAAATTTGTCGCATTTGCCAAGTCAAATTCGGCTTTAAAAGGGAGCATAATCTCCTTCACTTGTGTCAATAACTTGTAGACTGTTGGTTCACTAAAGTTCAAATCATAAGCAATTTCAGGAATTGATGTGTAACTTTTACTGATAAGTGTAGAGAGGAGATTATATAAAGGGCTTTTCCGCATATAATTCAGTTTCAAGCGGGTCACGATATAATCTGGTGTCATTTCATTCTTCATTTTTATGACTATTTTTGAAGACTTTTTTATTATCTTAATATCTTGACCAAAAAGTTCATGGATATCTTCTTCAAGTTCCTTGCTGTACCGTCTAAAAGTCTCATTTTTCAAGTTCAATTTCTCCTTTAAATCTTTAGAAAATTCACCTGCCCGAGAAAACAAGATGTACTGAAAGAGTTCAATCTTAACTTGTTCCTTTGGCGTTGTGAAAAGCTCTATCATAACTTTTTCTCCTATTTCCATTCCTCGCTTTGCATCTTCCAACATCTTTTATTACCTCAAGCCTTCAAAATATAAAAACAGCGAAACGCTGTTTTTATATTTATTATAACTTTATGCTGGTGGTGTACTCTTAGTGGTCGATACAAGATTCCAAGTTATCGTACTGCTAAAAGTCTCTCCTGCACTCAGATCGGCTAGCGGATCAGGTTGTAAGAGCAACTGCCCGGTTAAATCAAAAGCTTCACTGCTTACCGAATCTACAATGTAACTATCTGTATCATCATCTTTAAGATTTATCTCAAAGGGATAAGTGGACATTGTAAGTTGACTATTAAATTTCAGTCTATGATTATTGTTACTTTGGAAACGACTCATCTTTGCAGAAAGTCGCCAGCCACCTTTTGCTCTACTGTCCACAATTTCAAGATGATCTTGTGCAGTGGGCTCTCTATCTTTTGTTCCATCATAGATATAACTGGCAGGCAATTTACCAAAATCAAAGTTTGGTACTTGCTGTAAAAGAAGCTTTCCTGTCGCTTTATTAACCAGAAGTTGAGCCTTATTTGAAGAAAGAGTAACTGTTTCCTTTTTGCCGTCCCCTGTATCAATCGTTGTTGAAAAAGTGACTTGAACTGCAAAAGGTTTCCCATTTTCTGTCGCTTCCCGCGCAGTTTTCATAAAGGCACTGTCTGGAGCAAAAGAAAGGATATGATCTGCATCATTAAGACTGGTCAAATCGCTTACTGTACCTTTATAGTTTTTGACCCCTTGAGTTTCAGAGAAAGCTTTAGGAGTTTTCCCTTCTATGTATTTCCATTCATAACTCCATACTTCGGCACTTTCAACCGATTTGTTCAAATCTGCTAAACCTTGTCCATCAAGTTCCCAGCTCATACCACTATCTTCTGCAACATTTTTAGCTGCTAAACCACCGAGATAGACTGTCTTATTATCTGTTGGCGTTGTTCCATCATCATTTCTAATGCCAGCAGACATCGTGAAAGGGATACCCGGTGCTTGTACATCGGTATTTACTTCATCAAGCTGATCCCCAGCATCAAATTCAATACTGCGTCCCTCTGTTTTGAGGAAATTAATTCCCTTTAAAGAACTGTTCCAAGTAATTTTACCCGTCGCATCACGTGGTGTTGTCACGGCCTTCGCCGAATAAGTCGCTTTTTCAAACACCACACTCGGAGTCGTAATGGAAATACCGCTAGCAGCAACTGGCTTATCCTTAACCGTGACTTTAGCAAGTTGCGAGTAATAGGTCATAGCAGAGATGCTCCCAATAATTGGTAGGGTATTGAGCCTTGTTTCTAGCTGAAAATAATAATTACCAGCTTGCAGCTTGGTTACAGGGATGTCAATGCTTTGTTTAGTTGAGCCAAGGAGTCCACTTCTATCCGAAAATTCACCAATACTTCCCATACTTAGCCAACTCCCATCGTCTTGTTCCTGCCAAGCATTTACTTTGACTTTAACCTTACCCCAAGAAGTCACCCATGATGTGGTTTTAATACTTAAATCAGCACTTGTACCTTCAACAATATACTGCTCTTCTTGAGGCTGAGAAAGAATTCCTGTACGCAGTGGAAAGAGTAAATAAAGGCCATTTCGATCTGGTTCATGGGCACCTGGCAAATCGGTATAGCTTGCATCTGATGACAAGCTCGCAGTTGGAGATGCTTTTTCAGATTGAGGTTTATCTTCGATAGATTTTTCTTGCTCCGGTACCTCAGATGTTCTCGGTGCTTCATTTTCTATTGGAGCTGCCTCTTCAGATGTTTGATCTCCTCTGTTTTCAGACTCAATAGTTTGATCTGTATCCGATGTTGGTGTTTCAAGTTCTGACTCTTGCAGACTTGAGCTACTATCCTTATCATTCGTTGCACTAGATGAATGCTGTGCTTCCACGTCACTGTCCAAGGCATAAACTGCAGGGCTTGCAGCATGTAGCAAGAGAAAAAGCAATATAAAACCTATATTTATTTTTTTCATTGAGGTTTTCCTTTCTCTCCATACATACGAGCCAAGAACAAGATAGCAACAAACAACAATAGCATACAGCCAAACAAGATTAAAGAATATTCTTGAGCACTTCCTGTAGATGGCAAGAGATCGTAATGCACCAACTGTCCATTTTGAGGAATTTCAGGTGGCAAAACACCAGCATCTCTTACATCCTGATGAACAGTAAAACCAATTTTACTTTGCATCATATTAGCGCTCACTGGCTGTATAAGGAAAAGATTCGTCAGACAAGAAAGACCTAAGAGTGCTAAACTAACTTTTAGTTTGCTATTATTCATCTTCATCATCAGTATCGCCCTTTCTTTTTCCTAGCCCATAAGCCACGAGGAAAATAATAATACTGCTACCAACTACTGCAGCTATAATCCACCAAAGCTTTGTATTTGATTTTTCTCCCTCAAGCAGCTTGCTGTTGACGGTTTCTCTACCTTTACTATCAACTGTAAAGTCACGTGCCATATCAAAGCTTTTATCACCCGACTTCATCAGCATATGATAGGTATATTTCCCCGGTTTTAAGAGATGATTATTGGTATCTATTGTATATTCAAATGAAGAATAGGGGGCCATCTCATATTTTTCTGATTGTGACTGATAAAGCTTGTCCGTTTTTCCCTTTTCAGTCACCCATGCCTCTACTTTTATTTGCCCAAACATGCTTGGAGCTTGGTTACTAACCTCACCTACAACTTTAGGCACTCCTGTATCCGACTTCATCTGTGCGTTCGTCAACGCTAATTTGGGCGTAATTTTTTTATTGAAATCTTCCGATATTATGACAGGGATTGTCATAGCAAAGGCATTACGTACACCTACACCTTTAGACTTTGCTGTTTCTTTCGGGACTTTGCGAACATAGACACTGCCTAAAATAGTACCTTTTATATTATCTTGAGGTAGCTTAAGATTAAAAGTAATATTCTTTGTCTGCCCAGCAGCAACTGTTACTTTTTGAGTCGCCTTTTTCTCCTCTACCAAATCCTTGAGGGAAAGACCACCTGCTATCATTTTTTTGGAGCTGGGAGTATAATCAATATGGCCGTTATTACTTGTCGTTGCTTGGACAAGTTGAACATCAAAATCTTGATTTTCATTTTCTGTCAAATTCTGAACAGCTACCGTTACTGGATAACTTTCATTTTGTTCACCCTTAATTGAGAAATAGCCTGCAGTGGGATCCGTTTGACCCTTTCCAAGTACTGGGGTGACAGTAAAACCTGCGCCCTCTTCCGCATGTGCATTCACAGGTAGAAATAAGGTGAATAGCAGTATGGCGAAGCAGCCTAATCCTTTTATAAATTTCATGCTTTTCAACCTCCACTAAAAAATAAAAGCAAGAACCGACAAATCTTAAGTTTTGCCCGTACTTGCTTATACATTTTCATTTATCCGACAACAAAGATTATGCAGTTGGAGCGACGGGTTGTGAAGAACTCAAGTTCCAGTTGATTGTTGTTTCAAAAGCATCATCAGCTGCCAAGTTTGCCTTTGGATTTGCGCCCAAAGTTAATTTAGCATTTTCTGCAGAAATAAGGAATTCATCTTTACCATGCGAACCATTACCTTTTGCAAGTTCTACAGGGCTCTTGTCATCTTTAATCACACCTGTAAAATCTTCTCCTAAAGTACCGACCGCTGAAAGGTCTAAAGCTGCGCCTTCCAATGAAGTTTTAGAATTTGTAAATTTATCCATATTAGCTGTCAATGTCCAGTCTGATGTACCCAAACGTGTATCGCTAACTAAAACTTTTCCTTCAGCTTGAGCTGCTTTTCCAGTGAAACCTGAGTAAATTGAGCTGGCTTCAAGAACACCATAGTTGAAGCTTGGTACTTCTTTCAATGTTAACGTGCCATTATCTGGATCCGTTGGATTTCCTGGATCTTTAGCGGTAATCGTGAAGTTAGCAGTAGAATCTTTTGCCTCTGCTTCATCCGCGAATCCTGTAGTAGCTGAAGCCATCGTCATGCTAGCCAAGATTCCCATACCCATCGTTGCTAAAAATGCTTTTTTCATAATAAACATCTCCTCTATAAATTTTTATAAGATTATGTGAATCCACCTTGAATAAACTCACTTCTTTATTTTATAATTTATCTTGCAACATAATTATATTTATTTGTGGGAATTTACCTCAGCTCAAGATAAACTTTACGATTTATTTCACATAGTAATTTTAACGACAAAAAAACTACCCTTTTTAGGTAGTTTTTATCTATTATTACTCAAAGCGCATAGCCTTGAAATTTTCATTTTCTTGAGGAAATTCCTGTTTCATTTCCCCCACTTGACCAACTTCAATGGTAATTTGTCCAGATAAGAATTCAGTCAAGTGACCGCCAAAAGTCTTGTCATCACTTAAAAAGTGTAAATGGGCACCATCACCATACAGATCTTCTAAAAACTTAGGCGACCAGATACCAACAATCGTTCCCGAAATGTTTTTTTCGGCAAAATGAGGCTGTTCAGCCAGTATTTCCAAATAATTTTTCGTATTCTTTGCAGGTTTAGAGCTAATTTCCACCGACTCAAAGTGTCCAGTCATTTTTAGACTGTAAGCTGTGTTCCGTGTTGGGAATTTCTCTGTCAGATCATGCAAGGTTTGCATCGTCAGTCCATTAACTTTATAAGTCGCAAAAGGTTGGTGATCAATCACTGCAACATACGGTAAAGTTTCATCTGGCTTAACTACGCGAACCTGATTTTCAGAATTTCCGTGATAGGCAGTGCCATCAAGAATAATAACTTCTCCATCAGCACCATCTAAGGTACCAATACCAATTTGTCCATATTTTAAAGCTTCTCCAGCAGTTATGGTCCCTTCATAAAAGCCACCATACAGGGTGTTAAAAGAACCATGCTGAAAAATTGCACTCATTTTATTTATAAAACTTTTAACCATGCAACAATTATAGCATATGACATAAATAAACGCTAAAATTAAGCTCTTAATATTTCGACAAATAACACTCTTTTGAATTTTTATTTTTCCTACTTAAAAAGCCTCCATCCTATGACTGAGACTTGATTTTCTTATTTGTTCAAAATGGCTTTCATCATCTCAAAAAGGCTCTTTACATCCTCCACTCTTGTGTTTCCTGTTTTTTTATCAATGATTGAAGAATAGACATGAGGAATAATTTTTTCAACGCCGGCATCAACTGCAATTGTTACAATTTCTTCAAAGTTTTCTAAATCAATACCACCAGTTGGTTCCAAATAAAAATCATATTTTGCACAGGCTTCTGCTACTGCTTTATACTCTTCAATATAGTTGAGACCTTTCATGTTAAAGTATTTAATAGAACTTCCACCCATATCCTTCAATAAAGCAATCGCTGTTTCGATAGGCACAATACCTGCGGCACTTTGAGAAGATAGTGGCCCCGTTGCAATATTCACCATACCTACTGTTCCTGTCGGTGATACTAAACCATTGATAACCGTTTCATCTTGCCCTAACAATGCGCGACTTACCCCAACACCGGTAAATACTTGATTGACGTGCTGGGGTTGTAATACTTTTGACAAACGAGAAACCATTGCCGATTGGTTGGGATCACCAGCGCCTAAGCCAACTGACAGCGCATTATTCGTTGCTGCAGCATAGCGTTTCATATCATTGATAGCCGCCTCATCTGTATCATAATTTTTTGACAGTACACCCAAGACAATGTGTCCTTCTGCAGCTTCATAACATTCTATTGCATTGTCTACTGAGTGGGCAAGTACATTTAAGCATAAACGGTTTTCTAGATAATTCATTGTTTTGTTCATTTTCAATCTCCTCTTCTTATCGTATAATGTCGATATTTTCATCCATTAATTTCGCTTCAATAAGCTCTCGACTTATGATAGGACTGTCACCATAAGTTGTATATGAAAGTTGTGCATTAACACTTGCAAATTCAACTGTTTCCTGTATCGTCCAATCTTCAATTAAACCCATAAGTATTCCTGCAGCAAATGCATCCCCAGTACCAATACGATCAAAAGAAATAATTTCACGTTTCTGGGAGTAGACAATATTCGATTGGCTTGCAAGAAATCCTTGAAGTATTTTACGATTTCCCTCATTCACTTTGGTTGTTCCACCAAAAAATGAAACGTGGTATTCTTTCATAAATTTACGATAAAGCATTTCAACTTGTTCTTCTTCTGAATGTTCTATTTTTAACAGTAAAAGTAAGTCCTTTTCACTTCCGAAAACAACATTGCTATAATGTAACATCTTTTTATAACTATCAATTAAAATGTCATGTTCATCAGCTTTTGCAAGACTCATCCGATAATTAAAGTCAAAACAAATCATAATTTTTAGTTCTTGGGCAATTCTCGCTAAATTTAATGCATTTTCTCGTGATTGTTTCGATGTTGAGAGGGCTATTCCACAAATATGTAAAAGTTCAATATCTTTAAGCGCCGTCTTTATTACTTCATCTGATAGCTTAACTTGACAAAATGCACTTTGACTGCGGTCCATATAGGTTACTTCACTGGGACGATTCCCATAGCCCATTTCTAAAAAATAGCTTCCTATATGTTGCCCTTCAATCATAATTCTTTCATCAGAAACACCTAATTTTCGGATAAAACTTCGAGCAGTTCGTCCGACAGTATTGGCTGGAAGCACTGTGAGTAAATGAGTTTTAACGCCATTATGTGCCAAACTTGATAATATATTTAAACCTGTACCGCTAAAAGACATCTCTAAGGATTCTGTCTGTTCTAGCATTTTATAGTTTGGCACTGCAAGCCGCATCATTACTTCTCCAAATGCTAAAACATTCATACAGTACCCTCCATTACCTCTTTTAATTTACACTCAATATCCAGCATTTCTTCTTGGTTCACGGCACGAATATCAAATTCTATAATTCCATTATTGGCTTGATAATCCCTTGTATAAATAGCTAGTCTACCTTGTTTTAACTTTTGGATGACTTCTACTGCTGTTGTTTGATCACTTGTCACTTTAACACGCGCCCGATAGATTTCTCTGCCTGCCGCATCTTGAACTGTACTTGCCTCAAGTCCTTTGATTTCATTAATTTTATCGACAAAAGGACGGAGACGCTGGAGCATACTTTCTTTTGATTCATTACCATTAGCTAAATATAATTCTAATGCTGCAACTAAACCGACAATGTTTTCTTTCCCAATTTTCATTGCTCGGCCAATCCCTTTGTTTTGCATTTGAATCCAAGGAATATAGGGATTTCGTCCAATAACTATCGCACTTGTTGGTGCTTCAATTGCTTTTGCACCACTGTATATAACCAAATCTGCACCTTGCTGATAATAAGTCTGCAAATCTTCTTCTGCTGCCGCATCAACAATCAAGGGCAAATTGTACTTAAGCGCCACTTCTTGCATTTCCTTAATACTCAACATACTTTTTTGAACAGTGTGATGACTTTTTATATAAAGAAGAGCTGCTGTATTTTCTGTAATTTCCATTTCAACTTGCGTTTGTGAGCATTCGTTTGCCCATCCTGCTTCTACAAGTTTACCGCCCCCAACTTGTATCATAACTTCTACACCAGTTCCATAATTAACATTATGTCCCTTAGGCATCACAATTTCGCGCTTTTGGATTTTGGAACTATAGGGGTTGTAAATATTATATTCTTGTCCCTGTCCAATAATGGCTGCTATACTTAAAGCAATACCAGAGCTTGCACTAGAGACGACAGTTGCATTTTCAACATCCAAAAGCTTGGCAATATACTGACCACTTTTTTCGACTAATGCTTGCATTTCAAAAAAAGATTGTCCCGCTTCCTTTTGTGCTTGAGCAACAGTATCACTCACTTTTGATACACCAAGAATCGTCATTTTCCCACTCGCGTTAATTACCCTTTTTAAATCAAATTTTTCGTAACTGTTCATCTCTCTTTTTCCTTCTAAATATCGAATTTTTCCCCTTTAATCAAAACTGATCTTGGTATAATGCTTTGATTGGACTGCTCTTTATTCCCATTAGAATCCATCAAATATTTCTCACTTTTTATAATCTCAAAAAAAGTTAAATCTGCATCAAAATCTTCTTTGAGTTGTCCTTTATTCTTGATTTTTAAAGCATGTGCAGGAGCTTCTGTCACTCGAAAAAGCACCTCATCCACTGAATAGCCAACTGCCAACAATTTTTCCATCGTTGTCGCCAAGCTATAAACTGGACCATCTTTACGATTTCGTAAATAAATATCTGTACTTATCGAGTCTGCAATAATATCTTCTTTTTTGGCTCTTCTTGCAACTTCAAAGTTGAAACTATCTGTACCGTGACCGATATCAAAGTGAATACCGTTCTTATATGCTTTCTTAGCAAAAGGCTTGATATTTCCAGCTTGATCGAGTATTCCATTATCTTTTCCATTAAAACAGTGGGTAACAATATCTCCTGGTTCTAAATAAGAGAACAGTTCTTCCAAATCCACTGGTGATGTCCCAATATGAACCATTAGTGGCAAATTTACTTTACGTTGTAATTCTTTTGCAAGTAATAAAGGTTTTACGCCATTTTCACCAATAACTGTTTTACTCATACGAGCTTTTAAGCCAATGATAAATTCAGGGAGTTCATAGAGGCGCTCCATATTTTTCTTAATATTTATTTTCGATAAATCAGCCAGTTCATTTTGTTTTACGATGCCGTCTTTGGAGATATTCATTAAAGCATAGACATTTGTTTTTGCTTTTTGTGCCAGCTGGTAAAAATCTTTAATATTATTTTCGCCTGTAGAGCCCGCATCAACAATTGTGGTAACACCGCTGTTTATTCCAACCTCATCAGGATAGTCATAATACAAGGTCATTTTTTCAAAACAATGCACATGAGCATCTATCCATCCTGCAGAAACATACAGGCCTTGAACATCAATTTCTTCTCTCGCTTTTTCTGTAATTTTTTCAGAAATTTTGCTAATTTTTCCGTTTATTATGCCTATTTCAATGATTTCATCGTGAATTGTTTTTGCATTTTTAATCAGTGTATCGTACATTTTCATACCTCTTTAAATAAGAATTTACTCCAAGGTTGAATGTAGTCTAATAAAATTAATTCTTCCTTTGCAACAGACCCAACCCTATTTTTCCTAGGATCAGAATGGGGTTGCAAAACAATTTGTAATTCATTTTTATACTTCCCAAAATCATCATTTCCAATCAAAATATCGCCTTTTTGAAAAAATTCTTTATTGTCATGGGCGGGATTTGCGTTTTTATAATCTTTTCGCGTTTGTGTCGAACGAATCATCTGCTGCGTGATGTCTCCACGTCGGAAATGCTGGTTGTTTAAAACAATATCTTTTTCTTTATCGCTTGTTCGTTTTTCAAAGTTTATCGAAAATTCTGTCTGATAACGATTAATCTGGCCCAAGCTTTCGATCTCGTCCTCGCTAGCATAAGCGTTACCAATAATAACGTCATCAATCAATTCTGTCGCAAAAAGATGCTTAGCTTGAACGCTGATTGGTAGATGACGATGCATTTCCAATGTAGGTAAGCCGTCGTTAATATCCCACGGTCCTAGTTGAGCTGTCTGACTGGTAACAAATGCCGCTGTACGAATCCCTTGTTTTTTAAATCTCTGACTACATTTTTCAAAAAAGTCTAAGGGTAAGGCACTTCCTTCTTGTGGGTAGAAATTATGACAACCATAAATATAAGGTTTATTTGCTTTATAGCTCAATATATTATCCAAGTAAGCCACATCATTACTCATATTTAACTCAATAACTAAGCCAAATGGATTGAACGATAAGTTAGCTTCCTTATTTCCATCAAATCCTACATCTAAGCGTAAACCATCCGCCCCAAGTTGATGGAAAAAAGACAAATCATCATATGAGATAGCAAGTTCATCGAAGATATTAGGGGCAATGTCTAAAATTACTTCGTAATTTAGAATTTTTGCTTCTTTGATAATCTTTGAAAACTTTTCTGCTACTTTTTCTTTCCCTTCTGTTACTTCCAACATTGACATAAAAATACGCTCAAAACCATGTTTATTTCCCAACTTCAAATAAGCTAAGTCTTCTTCAAACTTACTATTATCAGGGTAAATGGACAATCCTAATCTTCTAAACATTCTATTTTCTCCTCTTTAAACCTTATCCCACTGATCAACATAGGATTTAAACCGCCACAATAAGAGACAACTGCTCATAATGGTAGCAACCACTGCAAAATACAAGATATGAGTCAAAACAGATAGTGTTAACATCATGATGATAAAAAGTAAAAGCATTGGTATAACTTTAAAAAGTTTGCCTTTCCTTAAAAATTCGGGGACTTTTCCTTTTTCCAAATAAATCATTGCTGTAAGAAATGTTATAAAGGAAACAACTGCAATATCGTAACTCATTTTTCTCCTTCCTTTTCACTTTCCATCAACTGTTTTTCAAATACTTTGAAGAAAGGATAGTAAATAACTAAACTCACAAAGAAATTGATCACAACAAGCACTGCTGCCATAATATGCCAGTTTGTAACCATCATCGCACCAATAGGTGATGGAACGGTAAATACGGTTCGTGAAACTGTCATTGGCACAATATTTGTAATCGTCGCTACATAAGCAATAACTGTCATAACAAGTGGAGATAAGATAAAGGGAATGGCCAAGGTTGGATTCATAACAATAGGGGCACCAAAAATAATCGGCTCATTGATATTAAATATTCCTGGCAAGAAACCAATACGTCCCAGCTCTTTTAAATATGACGATTTGGAAGTTAAGAAAAGACAAATGAGCGCAAAGGTAGCACCTGCTCCTCCAATCCATACAAACCATTGCAAGAACATTTCCGTAAACATATTAGGCATTTGCGATGCCGGCGTACCCGCTGCAAAAGCATCCATATTTTCAGCAATTGAGCTTTCCCAGAACGGACGAATAACAGGACCCATAATGGCAGGACCATGAATACCTAATACCCAGAAGAAACAGATCAAGAATACAGTTACAAGTCCCCCAAGCAAACTATTTCCTGCCAAGAAATCTTGCATTGGCATGATAATATTTGAAAGAGTTGCATTAATATCAAAGCCAATCACATGACGAATCCCCCAGAATAAAAGTAAGTTTGCACCTGCTGGAAATAAAGCAGCAAAAGAATTACTTACTTCAGGAGGTACGCCCTCAGGCATTTTGATTGTGATATTTCTTTCCTTCATAAATCTGTATATCTCAACAGAAATAATAGCGGTCACAATAGCTCCAAATAGAGATTGAGCGCCTAATTGAGCGATATTAAGATATCGTCCTGCAGCCACTACCTGTGTCTGTACCTCCGTGACTTGAACATCCTCAAATAAGCGAACAGGTTGAATACTTGTAGCTAGAAAACTCATGACTGCTACGATTCCCGCTGTTAATGTGTCTAGCTTATAACTTTGTGCGAGTGCACTCGCAATACCAAATGCTGCATATAAAGCCAGAACTCCAACTGTGAAACGATAAGGGATATCCAACACCGTCAGATATGGTGTCAGCTTTTCCGCTACTGCGGGGATAGGGAAATTCAAGAAAATAACAAAGAAAGCTCCCACCAAGGTTAAGGGCAAGGTTGCAATAATCCCTTTTCTGATTGCTGGCATATGGCGCTGACCACCAATCTTGTTTGCCATTGGAGAGACTTTTTGCTCCAAAAATGTAATTAATCCGTTCATTAACTTTTCCTTTCTTCTTTTAGAATGAAAACGGTTTCTCTTTTGCACTAAAACATTATAACATTATAATCTTTATTGCGCAACCGATGTTCTAAAATATTATTCATTCTTTATTACTATCCCTTAAGTAATTTATTTGTACTTGTAAATATGCTGTGAACATTATATTTTTTCTATTTTTTCCAATATAGTTTATAATGAATAGATAGATTATATTCAGAAGAAAAAAGGAGAAAAGTAATGAAAGGTATCTTGTATCAAGAAATTTCAAATCAATTAAAACATGATATTATTACTGGCAAATATCCTGTAAACTCACTTTTTCCCACAGAAAACGAATTAGTAGAAATGTTTGCTGTTAGTAAAATTACTATTCGGAAAGCAATCGAACTTTTGGTTCAAGAAGGTTATCTCCATAAACAAAGTGGTAAAGGAACAACGATTATTAGTAATCGACCTTTTAACATCCTTAATAATGCTATTCCGTTTACACGTCTCCTTGAAAAGGATGGAATAAATGTTAAAAGTAAAATTATTGAAGTAAAAGAAAGTTCAATGACGGAGCATACATTTGCTTGGCCTTACGTCTATGAAATAACTCGAGTCTATTCCTTAAATGATGTGCCAGCCATTTATTCTAAACATTATTTTTCTTTGAAAGAAAAAGAAAATTTAAAAATTTTAAGTGATGACGATTTTTCTCTTTACCGCCTTTTATATGATAAAAACCTTCCTATTTCACAGATAAAAGATACTTTCCGTGCGATAAAGATTGACGAATCTTTGAAACAGTACGTTGACTTTTCCGAGGATTTCGCTCTGCAGCGTAACCGATTTTCCTATGATGAAAATGGAGGGCTCATTGAGTTTACTAAGTTCATTTATGATTCTGAGCGTCAAGAATACTATATTGATTATCTTGT
>NZ_KQ968939.1:656121-678445 GCF_001578715.1 Lactococcus sp. DD01
CTTTTTTATTTTTTGTCGCCTACTTTATTTATAAACTTTACAGCACTTCTATTAATTTCTTTAAGGTCAATTCCTTGTTGACGTGCTGCAAAGACACAGCCACAATAGCATTGGCGGTAAATATCGTATTCTTTGCACATCTCTACGGAACGTTTCCAGCCGTTGTTTTTCTTAAAGTCACTAGGCAAGTATTGGACAGCATAGATTTTTTGCATATCTAAGCCTATTTCATTTATGAGTCGGCCGTTCTTTTTGGGGCTGAGCGTGAGTGCCGAACCAAAATAATCATAACCTAACTCTTGGGCTTTCTCTGCGACAATATCTAAACGCATTTGAAAACAAGCTGTGCAACGCGAACCACCTTCGGGTTCTTCTGCGAGTTGATGTAATTTGACCATCTGCATAAATTTATTGGGTTCATAAGGTGCCGCAATAAACTGAACATTATTTCCTGTTTTTACATTAAAGTCTTGAACAAAATCAGCCTGCACTTTCTCACGCCTTTCGTACTCGGCACGAGGATGAATATTCGAGTTCGAAAAATAAATTGTCACATCAGCATTTTGACAAAGATATTCTAAACTATAAGTTGAACAGGGTGCACAACAGGAATGAAGCAAAATTTTGGGCCGAAGACCTTCAGCCTCCCAGCTTTCACGCATTTTTTGATAAACCCGATCATAATTTACCTTTTGATTAGGATTCATCTTTTGTAGGATTTCAGTCGCATTTTTCATGCTTTTATTTTAGCATATTTTGAAGATGTCTTGCTTGTAGTTTAATAACAGTGAAATTTAGGTCTTTCATTTTTAAGGTTTTTATATTATACTAAGAGGAGGAACTCTCAAAACTCCTACACCCCGCTCTTGGCAATGTCCAAGAGCTTTTTTTTGTTGTAATTATACTATAACATGGTAGCTTTATCGTGAGCTGGCCTCACAAAAACGAAAGGCGACAATTTTTGTCGATATATAAAACACTCTCATTGATGATCGCATTTGCGTTATTGATGATTACAGTGGTTAATAAAAACGATAAAAAATAACGTCCAACTTTAGCAGGGCAGACGTTATTTTAACATGAATCTTGCTACCGTTCTTAATACGGCTACAGGGGACTTGTTAGCGCAAGTCCTTTTCTTTATACTTATTATAACATCATGCTCTCCTAAGAACAAGAAAAACGAAAAATCTGATGAAGTTAGAACACCCCACACAACTTCTTATTACCTTGTTTATCAGCAAAAAAATATCTTTTCCAATGAGAAGTTTATCCTCCTCCACACTGCAATATATGGTATAATATCATTTATGACTATGAAAACTTCATTCGCAACTTTAGCAGGAAAGAGTTCACGCTTAGTTTTAGAGAAAATCTTTAAGCGTGGAAGTACGCTTCCTGGTAAGATTGCTTTAAAATTTGATCCTGAAATTTTAGCTACATTAACAAAAGATTATGAAATTATCGTTGTGACAGGGACCAATGGTAAAACTTTGACCACAGCGCTCACTGTCGGTATACTCGAAAAAGCTTTTGGAAAAGTTGTCACAAATACTTCTGGTGCCAATATGATTACCGGGATTACTGCTACTTTCTTGACAGCGCCTAAGGTTAAAAAAGGGAAAAAAGGCTTTGCTGTTCTGGAGATTGATGAAGCATCACTGCCAAAAATCACCGAATATATCAAGCCTTCACTTTTTGTTTTCACAAATATTTTCCGCGACCAAATGGACCGTTACGGCGAGATTTATACAACTTATGACTTTATCGTCAAGGGAGCCGCTAATGCACCTGAAGCCACTGTTCTTCTCAATGGTGATAGCCCGCTCTTCCATTCACGGACTTTGGTAAATCCTGTCAAGTATTATGGTTTTGACCATGAAAGTCATGCGCCTGAACGTGCGCATTATAATACTGAAGGGGTTGTTTGTCCGGAATGCCATCATATCTTAGATTATAAGCTCAATACTTATGCTAACCTTGGCGATTACATCTGCCAAAGCTGCGGTTTCAAACGTCCTGAGCTGGATTATCGTGTTTCTGAGCTCACAGAAATCACCAATACTTCTTCTCAGTTTGTCATTGATAATCATTCTTATAAAATCAACGTGGGTGGACTCTACAATATCTACAACGCTCTTGCTGCTGTTTCTGTCGCTGAATTTTACGGCGTACCTGCTGAAACTATCAAGGCAGGTTTCGAACAATCTAAAGCCGTCTTTGGCCGTCAAGAAACCTTTAAGATTGGCGATAAATCCGCTACTATTGTCCTGATTAAAAATCCTGTTGGAGCAAACCAGGCGCTGGAAATGATGAAACTTGCTGATTATCCATTTACCTTGGTTAGCTTGCTCAATGCCAACTATGCTGACGGTATTGACACAAGCTGGATTTGGGATGCTAACTTTGAGCTGGTCCATGACATGGATATTGACCAAATCTTTGTTGGTGGTGTCCGCCATAGTGAAATGGCTCGTCGTTATCGTGTTTCTGGATTTGACGAAAGCAAAATTCATGAACTTGAGTCGCTACCCCAAATCCTTGATGCCCTCAAAAATGAAGCAGATCAGCACATCTATATCCTAGCAACCTACACTGCAATGTTAGAAATGCGTGAGTTGCTTGCACAAAACAAGATGATTGGAAAGGAGATGCACTAATGGTTTATACTTCTTTAACATCAAATTTAGAAAATCCTAAATACAACCTTCATGTTGCCCATCTTTATGGGGACTTGATGAATACTTATGGCGATAACGGTAACATCCTCATGCTTAAGTATGTCGGCGAAAAATTAGGCGCTGAAATGACTTTTGATATTGTTTCCCTTGAAGATAGTTTTGATCAAGATTTTTATGACCTTGTCTTCTGGGGCGGTGGTCAAGATTATGAACAGGAAATCATCGCGGACAGCTTCAAAAATATCACAGCACCACTCAAATCCTATATTGAGGCTGAAAAGCCTATGCTTGCCATCTGTGGCGGCTATCAAATGTTAGGTCAGTACTATATCAATGCTGCTGGCAACAAGATTGACTGTACCGGTATCTTGCCGCACTACACCAAAAACCTTGGCAATGACCGTTTTATTGGCGATATTCAAATTCATAACGAAGAGTTTGGTGAAACTTATTATGGTTTTGAAAATCACTCGGGAATTACCTATCTTGGTGAAGGCGAAAAAGCTTTAGGTAAAGTGGTTTATGGTGGCGGGAACAATCCCGACGATGACACCGAAGGGCTCCACTATAAAAATACATTTGGCACTTACTTCCACGGTCCCATCCTTTCGCGCAATGCACGCTTGGCCTATCGCCTCGTCACAACTGCCTTATATCAAAAATACGGGCAAGACTTGGAACTTCCAGCCTTCGAGGAAATTCTCGCCCACGAAGAAAAAGGGCAACAAATCACAGATGCCAAACGTAAAGTTGAACATTACGAACATTAAACTAAAAAACTGTAGAATAAATCTACAGTTTTTTTAATCCACAGACTTTAATGCACCCAGCATATCGACATTTTTGAGTTTCAGATGGACGACAATACTTAAGCCTAAAGTTGTGGCTAGGGTAATGAGTGTTGAGAGCAACAGGTTACTCCATAACAGATTAGGATTAAACATAATCATGTCGGTCGGTAACATGGTAATAATCACATGATGGAAGTAAGCCCCTAAGCCAAAACCAGCTAATATTCCCATAAAGCTCAGTAAAATCGTCTCACGATAAATGTAAAGTGTAACTTCACGATCATAGAAGCCCAGTACTTTAATCGTTGACAACTCTCGAATTCGTTCAGAAACGTTGATATTGGTTAGATTGTAAATAACAACGATAGCCAATAGAATGGCACAACCAATAAGCACAAACATGACACTGTTGATACCGTGTAAAAAGGCGTCAATTGTATTTTGTAAATCACTATTTTGCGATACAGTGAGCGTCCCAGCATTTCGCATAAAGCCAGCCGCAGCTGCTTGACTTTTAGCCCTTGATGTATCTCGAAGCTTCAAGAGATGCGCATTTGCCTTTATCGGTGTTTCAAACAGCGCTTTATACTGGTTTTGATTCATAAAAACATAGTGCCCCATATACATCTCGGTAATACCTGCAACTTTTATTTTTACTGTTTTATCCTGATCATTTTTTAGCGAAATGGTCTGTCCAACTTTTACTCCAAGTAGTTCTGCCAGTTTTTCACTTATTACTGCGCCTTCTTTTGGTAATGCCAGTTTCTCCTGACTTACACGATTACGCAGTGTTACAAACTGCTTAAAGTTTTCTTCCTTCTCCGGAACCATTAAACTAATATCCTGGCGATTATCGTTAATCGTTTGATGCAGTTGTTCAAAGTGAACAGGAGCATAAGACTTAATATTGTCTGACTGTAAAAACTGGTCAAGTTCATCTTGCTCCTGTTTATTCAAGTTATCCTGAGAAACCGCAAGCATATTGTAGTGTAAAATTTCACCAAACTGTCGTTGACTCAACCCTGAGATAGAATCACGGATACCAAAGCCCATAACAAGAAGTGCTGTACATCCCGCAACCCCAACAATAGTCATCAACATTCGCTGTTTGTAACGGAAAAGGTTACGTGCTGTCACTTTATAAGTAAAGCTCATACGATTCCAAATCGGCTTGATTCTCTCCAAGAAAATACGCGAACCTGCTTTAGGTGGTTTGGCTAAGAAAAGTGCCGCTGGTGCGCCACGCAACTCAGCTTGAGCCACCAAATAAGCGGGAAAAACGGTACAGGCAAGCGCAATAACAAAGGAAACAAGCGTCCAGAAAGGTGAAAAAGTCAAAATCAATCCTGAAAATGTAGAGGAAGCCGAATAAGCGTTAAATACCACATGAGGAAGCACAACGTGACCTAAAATAACACCTACAGTTGCACCCGCACAGGCTGAAACAGCTCCATATACGATAAATTTTTTCCGAATTTGAGCATTGGTGTAACCCAAAGCTTTAAGTAAGCCCATATTGCCTCGTTCTTCTTCCACGAAACGTGTCATCGTCGTTAAACTGACAAGAACGGCGATCGCAAAGAGCACGACCGGAAAAATGTTTGAAAGGGCATCGATACGAGTGGAATTATCAACAAAGGTTTGATAGCCCGGGTTTCCTTCTTTTCGATTATTTACGGTATATTCTGGAGCTTCAAGCGCTGCTAGTTTATCTCTCTGTTCTTGCAGTTGAGTTTTACTTTCTACAAGTTTTGCTTTACCCGTATTCAATCTTTCCTGCAGGGCTTGAAGTTGAGGATTTTCACCAGCTAGAGCTTTTTGTTGATTAAGCGCATTCTGTGATTCTTGCAGTTTTATTTCTTCTGCTTTCAGTTTATCTTGGGCTTGATTTAGCTGGGCTAATGGCTCTTCTCTTATCTCCGCTAAACGCTTTTCAGGTTGTCCTTCCAAAAGATTTTTAAGCTTTCGTTGGTAATAGTCTGAGCGTTCCGTAAATTGTAGATCATATGGACTAAGGCCTTGCATGCTTTTGAAACTCAAGCGTGCAATCATATACACATCTGACTGAAAAGTTTCAGGAGGAACAACGGCATAGCCGTTAAGCTGTCCCGTTCCTATATTGGTCGGACCGTATAGACTTTTATCAACAAATTCACTTGATTTGACAAAACCGACCAGCTTAAACTCATGGTTTTTTAGAAGATATGATCCCTCATTTTTTTCTTCGGTTACGCGGATTGTATCACCAAGCTTGTACTTGTCTTGATAGAGAAAATCAAGGGCAATTTCATTGCTTTTTTGGGGCATTTTTCCTGCAATGAGCTCATAAGTCGAAAGGTTGTCCGCTTGCGAGAAAATACGCAAGGAAGTTTTCTTATCGGGCAGCAAAACATCACGAAAATAGCCAAAATCCACCGTTTTGAGTCCATCTGCCTGGCGAATAAGCGCTTGGTCCGATGCATTTAAACCCATCGTTGAGGTAACACTCAAATCTGCCAAGTGATGCCGCGCATAGAATTCCTCAGCCGTTGCCCTCATATTTGGCCCAGACATTTTTAAACCGACAAAGGCAAAGACCCCTAAAGCCATGAGGGAGAAAATAGATATGAAACGTCCAAAGGATCCAGTAATCGACCGTCTTATATTTTTATTGAGGGTTTTTGTTTTCATCGAATCACCACTCAATCGTTTCGATATCTGATGGACTGTCGTTGACCGTAATCTCCTTGACCCGACCATCATGGACATGAATGATACGGTCCGCAATTTGACTAATGGCAGCATTATGGGTCACAATAATCACTGTTGCACCCTGAACGCGCGACATGTCTTGCAGTATTTTCAGTACATGCTTGCCTGTTTGATAGTCTAATGCTCCGGTTGGTTCATCACAGAGAAGGATTTTGGGATTCTTAGCGATAGCACGCGCAATAGCCACACGTTGTTGTTCTCCCCCCGAAAGTTGTGAGGGAAAATTATCCAAGCGATGACCCAAGCCGACATTTTGAAGAACTTCTACAGGATCAAGCGCATTTTCGACAATCTCTGAAGCCAGTTCAACATTTTCCTTGGTCGTCAAATTATTAATCAAGTTATAAAATTGAAAAACAAAACCAACATCACGTCTACGGTAAGTAATCAGTTCTTTAGCAGACAGCTCAGCAATATTTACACCATCAATTATCACTTGCCCTTCATCACTCGAATCCATGCCGCCTAAAATATTTAAGATTGTGGACTTACCCGCACCTGACGTTCCTAGGATAACTGCCAGTTCTCCTTTCTCAATCGCAAAGTTTACGTGATCATTGGCATAGATTTTTTCTCCACCAGATTGATAGATTTTTGATTCATCTTTTATCTCAATATAGGACATAATATCCCTCCTGTAAGCGTTTATATTACTCTATTATATCATACTCTCAACCCTCATTTTATTGATTTACGTATAAAAAAACGCCAGCCTAAGCGCTCACGTCTTTTTATATATTATTTCCAAAAATCATCAAAAACGGTAATAGGTAAGTGACGTTTGTGTTCCGTTTTAAGATACCAATTTTCGATTTTTTCTTGTGCCTCGGGGCTGATTGATCGTCCTTCTGTATAGTTGTCGATATCCTCATAAGTCACGCCCAGAGCAACTTCGTCTGCCAAACCGGGCTTACCATCTTCCAAGTCTGCTGTTGGAACTTTTTCATAAAGAGAAGGTTCGGCACCCAAAGCAGCGAGCAACTTTTTACCTTGACGTTTATTGAGACGGAAGAGCGGCAACAGATCAGCGCCACCATCACCAAATTTCGTATAAAAGCCAGTAATATTTTCAGCTGCATGGTCTGTTCCCAAAACAGCACCTTGCATCCCTCCAGCAATCCCATATTGACTAATCATGCGTTGACGGGCTTTGATATTTCCTTTGTTAAAGTCAGAAACCTCCACACCAGTCGCTTCTAAAGCCGCAACTTGAGCATCAACAGCTTCTTTGATATTCACCACTAAACTTTTATCTGGTTTAATAAAGTCCAGTGCTCTTTGCGCATCCTCTTCATCTGCTTGTGTACCATAAGGCAGACGAATAGCTACAAATGTATAAGCTTCGTTTCCCGTTTCTGCACGCATTTCTTCCATGGCAATCTGTGCCAAGCGGCCAGCCAATGTTGAATCTTGCCCTCCAGAAATTCCTAAAACATAGGTTTTAATAAACGGATATTTCTTTAAGTAGTCTTTGAGGAAATCCACTGATTTACGGATTTCTTCTTGTGCATCGATTGTTGGTTTAACACCTAGTTCTTTGATAATTTTTTCTTGTAAAGACATATTCACTCCAAAATTTTAGCCATATAAAATTCATCAACCCATTCATCATTGATTTTAAGAGATTGGCTACGTACTCCTTCAATCACAAAACCGTTTGTTTTATAACATGAAATAGCTGCACTGTTGTTCATTGCCACTGTGAGTTCTAAACGTGAAACTCCTTCTTTACGTGCCCATTCTTCTAAAGCTGCAAAGAGCCGGCTCGCAATCCCTTGACGACGATAATCCTTAAGTACAGCAATGACAATTTTAGCACAATGTCTATTGCGACGGTAAGTGCCACGGTAGGCAGCTAAGAAGGCAACTAATTCGCCTTGATCATTGTCCGCACCCATCAAAAAGTCCGTTGAGGCAACTTGATTGGCTAATTCATGAAGTTTAGTTTTATGTTCGTCCGGTTCAACCAGCATAAAGTTATTTTCTTGAAAAATTTCCATTTGGAGCTGACCAAATGCTTCAACATGTCCTAATTCAATATTTTTTATTCTCATAGTATCAATCCAATTTCATTCCAGAAACCTTGGTGCGTACTTGACTAATCAAACGCATCTTATGGTTCCATAATTCTTGTGATAAGTCAACGGGATATGGTTGGGGATTGAGGTTGCGCTTATATTCATCCCAAAGTTCGGTCAAGTTGGCTTCAGCAAAAGTTTTGATTTCTTCTAAGGTAGGCAAAGGATAAACTTGCTGGCCTTTGACAAAAATTTCTTTAAGTAGGGGTTTAGCAGTAAAGTCACGTACATTTTTATTAATAAAGGTATGCACGGGATGGAACATATAGATTTCCTCACTCTGGTCTGGTCTTTCACCGTCAAAAGTAATATAATCACCTTCAGACTTACCGTCACTTTCTCTTGTGATACGCCAAATTTGCTTTTTCCCAGGCGTGGAAACTTTCTCTGCGTTGCTCGACAGTTTGATGGTGTCTTGCATTTCGCCCTGATCATCCTCCATTGAGACGAGCTTGTAGACAGCACCAAGCGCAGGCTGATCATAAGCCGTGATGAGCTTGGTACCTACACCCCAAACATCAATCTTCGCTCTCTGCATTTTCAAGTTTAGGATTGTTGACTCGTCCAAGTCATTTGAAGCATAGATTTTGGCATCAGTAAAGCCAGCTTCATCCAGTTGCTTACGTACTTTTTTCGAGATATAGGCCATATCACCAGAGTCAATGCGGACACCTTGGAAATTGATTTTGTCACCAAATTCACGTGCCACACGAATAGCTGCCGGAACACCAATGTTCAAAGTATCATATGTATCCACAAGGAAGACACAATCTTTATGTGTCTGTGCATAAGCTTTAAAAGCTTCATAATCGTTGCCATAGCTCTGAACTAAAGCATGAGCATGTGTTCCGCTTGGTTTAATGCCAAAAATCTTAGCCGCACGCACATTACTTGTGGCATCTGCACCACCAATATAGGCCGCACGTGTCCCCCAAATAGCAGCGTCCATTTCTTGGGCACGGCGTGTACCAAACTCAAGCAAAGGATCATCACCAATCACAGACTTGATGCGTGAAGCCTTGGTTGCAATCAGTGTTTGGAAATTAATGATATTGAGGACAGCCGTTTCGATAAGCTGACATTCAGCCAGCGGTCCTTCTATCTGAACCAAAGGTTCGTTGGCAAAAACGAGTTCTCCTTCTTGGACAGAGCGGACTGTACCTGTAAAGCGAAGCTGTGCCAGATAGTCCAAAAAATCCTCAGGATAATCTAAATCACGGAGATAAGAAATATCTGTTTCGGTAAATCTTAGATTGTTCAAGTAGTTAACCATGCGTTCCAGACCTGCAAAAATAGCATAGCCGTTTTCAAAAGGCATTGAACGGAAAAAGACTTCAAAAACAGAATTGCGATTATGACGTCCAAGCTCCCAATAGGTCTGCATCATATTTATTTGGTAAAGATCTGTATGTAAAGTTAAACTATCGTCTGGATATAGTGACATGGTGACTCCTTTTATGAGTGACAAATTATATTCTAACTCTATTTTAACAAAATTTGACGGTAAATTGTATTGTCATCACCTTTATTTACAAATATTCAGGGACATTTCTATATTCATGTTGAAATTATCTCAATGCTTCTTAAATTCTTCATGAGTTTAAACTCAATAAATTATTATTTTCTTATTTGAAAATGCTCATGTGACTGATGAAAGTGGGCTTTTCTGGTATAATATGAAAAGAATTAAAAAGGAGCTATATATCCACTAATGGAACAAGCAAAAAGAAATAAAATCGGAATTTTGGGCGGTAACTTTAACCCGGTCCACTTTACCCATCTGATGATGGCTGATCAGGTCGCTCAACGTCTTGAATTAGATAAAGTTTGGCTCATGCCCGAGGCTCTTCCTCCCCATATTGATGATAAAAAAACAATCTCGGCTGAGCATCGTGTGAAAATGCTGGAGCTGGCGATTGCAGATAGTCCACGCTTATCGCTTGAGTTGGGAGAAGTTGCACGTGGTGGGAAATCTTACACCTATGACACGATGAAGCATCTCACTCAAGCTTATCCAGATACTGATTTTTATTTTATCATTGGTAGCGATATGGTGGAATATCTTCCGAAATGGTACAAGATTGATGCCTTACTTGACTTGGTTCAGTTTGTTGCTGTTCAACGTTCAACTGAAGCTATTGAAAGTCTTTATCCTGTCCAATGGGTGGACTTACCTCTTTCTTTTGCTTCCAGTACTTCTTTACGTAAGATGTTTAAAGATGGAATCGAGCCGGTTTACCTCATGCCTCAATCTGTTATCGATTATATTAAAAAAAATAAGCTCTATCTTGAAGGATAGAACTTTTTTTATTATTATTCAATAATTTCTTCAAAATCAACGGTTCCCTTACGTTTATTGGCTGAAATGACACGAATTTTTAGGACATCCCCCATACGATAAGTTTTCTCAGATTTTTTACCTTTAAAGATATCTTCTTCTTCATCGAATTCAATGGCTTCTTCAACACCTGTGTGAAGATTGACCGTACGAATCAAACCTTGAACCGTATTATCAAGTTCCATGAAGAGGCCAAATTTTTGAACACCAGTTACGGTTGCTGAGTAAACTTCACCGATATGATCTTGCATGTACTCTGCTTTTTTCATAGCATCCACGATTCGTTCCGTCACAACTGCGCGATGTTCCATATCAGAAGACTGTTTAGCGATTTCAGGTAAACATTCTTTCCATTCTTCTTTCGTACGGTTTGAGTGATCTTTTGGATAAAGATGAAGTAAACGGTGCACGATCAAGTCCGGATAACGACGAATCGGACTGGTAAAGTGGGTGTAGTCTGTCGCAGCTAATCCATAGTGCTGTGTATTTTTTTCTGAATACAGAGCTGTCGACATCGTGTGGCGTAATTGATACGTTAGTGTTTTTTCAAAAGCTGTTCCTTTAATCTCTTCCGCAAAGTAATTTACAGCTTCATGAGAGTTTGAACTCAAGCTAAAGCCCGCATCAGCAGCCTTTTCCATTAATTTAGCAAATGCTTTTTCTTTCGGCTTGTCATGTACGCGGTAAAGTGACGGCAATTTTTTCTTTTGGAAATCAAGGGCAACAGTTTCGTTGGCTGCCAACATGAAGGATTCAATCATACGTTCTGCTGTACCACGTTCACGTTTCACAACATCAATCGCATGTCCTTTTTCATCCAAGATAACTTTTGCTTCACTTTCGTCAAATTCGATCATGCCACGTTGATGACGCATCTCTTCGAGTAGCGCGTGAAGTTCCCCAGCGATAGCGACAGAATCCACAATTTTAGGGAATTGCTCTAGACTTTCGCGATGTCCTTCTTGCCCTTTATTGAGCATCTTGTTTACTGTTGAATAAGTCATACGATAAGTTGTCTTAATCACAGACGGACCAATCTTATAATTGATAATTTTACCGGAATTATTGATTTCCATCACACAGGACATCGTCAACCGCTCTTGCGCTTCATTTAGTGAACAAAGATTATTGGACAGCTTAACAGGTAACATTGGCACGACACGATCGGTAACATAGACAGATGTAGCACGTGCAAAAGCCTCCTCATCCAAAGGTGAACCGTCAGTGACATAGTGAGAAACGTCAGCGATATGAACACCCAGTTCATAATTTCCGTTGTCTAACTTCTTAACATGAATGGCATCATCCAAGTCTTTAGAATCTTCGCCATCAATCGTATAAGTGATTTCTGAGCGATAATCATCACGCCCTGCAAAATCTTCTTCCGTTAATTCTTCTGGGATTGCTTCGGTCTGAGCCATTGTTTCTGCTGTAAATTCTTGCGGAATTTTCATAGCGCAAAGCACTTCCAAAATATCAATCCCCACATCATCCTTGTGTCCAATAATTTCTAACATTTGACCTTCAAATGCTTTATTTTCATCAGGATGTTGCGTTACTTTGACACGGACAACATCACCTTCTTGTACTTCAGGCAGCGGTTGCTTGATGTATAAAGGATCTGTGATTTTATCATTGTAGAGTTGAATCGTGCCTTTGTAGCCTGTAAGTTTGCTTTGACGGCTAGATAAGCTTTGATAGCTCCCAACAGTTTCCGTCACTGAACGTTTTGTGATTTTGATTATCTGTCCATCTGCACCACGTTTAGCATTTTTTTGATGAAGCACACGAACAAGGACTGTATCTCCATCCATTGCTGATTTGGTGAATTTTGGTGAGATGAAAATGTCATTACTCTTGTCAATCGCCTCGAGCGGGTTCACAAAGCCAAATCCCTTCGGATGCTTATGAAAAACGCCTTCAACTTCGTTTTTTTCTGGTGTATTAATAATTAAATCTGATATTTTTGCCATTGTTATCTTTCTGTTTTTTAAATCTATCTTTTCTATTATAACACACCCTACAAGACGTCTTTTGTTTTGAAATGTTTTTTAAGCTCATTCTTCTTTTTTATTCACATAGAGATTCATTTCCTTTTGATAATGGTTCATATCCCATTCTGAATTATCTGCATTTAAATGTTGTGCTAAAAGATAGGCAATGTAAGGTCCTGTAGTTAGTCCTGAGGAACCTAATCCACTCGCAATATTCAAACCTCTCTCTTGCACTATAGGGCCAAAGAAGGGAGCAAAATCAGCAGTGTATGCGCGGGTCCCGACACGGTAGCTATAAGCTGTGTCTGCAAAATAATCTTCCTTTAAGAAGGTCTGCACGCCTTTAGTCAGTTGTTCAAAAGCTTCTTGTGTCGGTTCTAAATCCCAACCTGCTTCATTTTCATGTGTTGCACCTAAGAGTAAACGGCCATTTTGAAAAGGAATCAGGTCGGCTTCACCTTCTAAGAAAGCAACCGGCCATTTCTCTGTTTCAAAATTGGTCTCAAAAGACAACAGTTGCCCTTTCTGGGGCGAGACCTTGGCTGTATAACCCAGTTGATCCAGTAAAGTTTTCAATGCTGGTCCCGGTGTCAAAACAAGTTCATCTACTTCCACCTCCTCTTGCACTGAAGTCACACGCCATTTTGCCTTCTCCTTCTTGACTTGGGCTTCTTCGCTTATTACACGAACACCGCGTGTTTGGGCACGTTCGCGAAGATGTTGCAAGTAAGCTTTTCCATCAAGTCGTGCGCCTCCAGAGATGTATAAGCTTTCGACAGGTTTTAGCAAAGGCAGCATGTCTGTCGTTTCTTCTTTGGTGAGATGGCGCACTTCCCCAATCTCTGGTGCCGTTGCACGTCGCTCTAAAGCTAGCTGTTCGAGGTCTTGAAGCGCTTGTGGACTTCTGACGAAGAGTGTCCCACACTTTTCGTAAATGTTTTCATCTAAACTCAAGTCTTTGACCAGTTGCTCAAAAAAGGCAGCACCATCTTTAGCTAAAGCATACCATTGTTTATTTCTTCGTTTGGACAGCCAAGGAGAAATAATCCCTGCACTGGCACCTGTCGCCTGATGTTTGCCAGAATCAAAAACTGTAATATCAAATTTTTCTGTATCTAAGTAATTGGCCAAGGTCATGCCGATGATGCCGCCACCAATAATCGCTATTTTTTTCATAAATTTATTATTCCATATGGAGTATTTTAAGTCAAATCCATATTTTAGCTTTAAAAATTTCCTAAGAGAGAAAATATATTTTAACTAACTTTTCGCTTTCGTTTTGCGCTTATAAGCCAATTCAACAAATTGTCCGTATCTTGTTGTTCCTTGTAACTCTAAGTCTGTCGCATAATTCCCTTGTGGAAAAAGCGGGATACCTTCTCCCAAAATAACTGGAGCAATTGTTACTTGGTACTCGTCGATAAGGTCACCTTCCATGAAATCCTTAATCAGCTGACCGCCACCAACTAACCAGATTTCTCCTTGAAGCTCTTTGACAAATGATGTTAGATTACTTGGATGCACAAACTTGATATTGGTTTTGTCTTCCCAAGTTTGTCTTGAAAATACATAAGTCATTTTATCCTCATAGGGCCATGTTTCTAACTTTTGATCTAAAAGCCATTGGTAAGTTCTGCTGCCCATGATAACAATATCTACAGATGAGAGAAATCGCGATATACCATTGTCTCCTTCTCCTTCAACAGCCATCAGCCAATCCAAATTATCCTGCTTATCAGCGATATACCCGTCTAATGTTTGGGCGATAAAAAGTTTTACTGCCATGTGTTCTCCTTTTCGTTTCTTAACTTGCTTCATTTAGCTTAGCAAGACTAAATTATAAATTCAAGCTAATTGCTCTTGTTTTCTCCCATGTTATAAAAATAAAAACCATGAAAAACATGGTCTTCTTTTTATTCATCTTCTTTTTCGTTTGTTTCTTGTGCAGCTTTAGAGAGGCGGAGTTTACCTGAGGGATTATATTTCTTAATCAAAGCATCAATCCGTTCATCTGTCCAAAAATCTGCTGAGGCAATAAATTCACCGTTTTCATCACGGTCAGAAATAATCTTAAAGCCCATCTCAATCCTCCTACGCTATTAATCTACAAATTCAAACTCAAATTTCTCGATACGTACCAAATCACCATCACGTGCACCTGCTGCACGAAGTTGTTCATCAACACCCATTGAACGGAGTTGACGCGCAAATTTCATGACAGATTCGTCACGGTCAAAGTTAGTCATCTTGAAGAGTTTCTCAAGCTTAGTACCAGACAAGCGCCAAGCGGCATCATCGTCACGTGAAATACTGAATGGTTTTTCTTCTTCTTCAAAGCCATAGTATGCTTCTTCATCGATGAAGTCTTCGTCTTCATACAACAAGAATTCTGGTGTTTCAGCTAAGAGTTCACTTGTACGTGCCAACAGACCTTGCAAGCCTGTTTTTGTTAGACCAGAAACTTCAAAGATTTGAGGCATTTCTTGCCCTTCAGGTAGATTTTCAGCTAACTTTTTCTTGAAATCTGCAAGAATCTCTGGCGCATCTGGCATATCCATTTTGTTGGCCACAATCAATTGTGGACGTTCAAGCAAGCGAAGATTGTAACTTTCCAATTCCTTATTGATGGTTACATAATCTTCGTAAGGGTCACGTTCCTCGATGCCTGACATATCCAAAACATGCAAGAGAACTCGTGTACGCTCGATGTGACGTAAGAACTGAATCCCTAAACCTGCACCTGAGTGTGCGCCTTCAATCAGTCCAGGCATGTCCGCCATAACGAAACTGTCACCGTAGCCGATTTGGACCATACCAATATTTGGTGTGATTGTGGTAAAGTGATAAGCTCCAATCTTTGGTCGTGCATTAGAGACAACACTCAAAAGCGTTGATTTACCTACAGAAGGGAAACCTACTAAACCAACATCAGCAAGGACGCGCAATTCAAGCATAAGCCATTTTTGCTCCCCTGGCTCACCGTTTTCAGCAACTTCTGGTGCAGGGTTACGTGGTGTTGCAAAGCGAATGTTTCCACGTCCGCCACGACCACCTTTAGCAACGACAAACTCTTGACCTTTGTCAATCAAGTCCACAATTACTTGTCCTGTTTCATTGTCTTTGACTGTGGTTCCTTGCGGAACTTTAACAATCAAATCTTCTGCTCCACGTCCGTGCATCCCTTTGTTCATACCTTTTTCACCTGGTTTCGCACGGAAAATACGGTTGTATTTAAAGTCCATCAGAGTAGAAAGTCCTTCATCGACACGGAAGATAATATCACCACCGCGTCCGCCATCTCCACCAGCAGGACCACCGTCTGGTACATATTTTTCACGACGGAAAGCGACTGCTCCGTCTCCACCTTTACCAGCTCTTACTTCAATTCTAGCTGTATCTAAAAACAAGCTCATTTTTATTTTTCCTATTTCTTCCTAAAAGCATGCGCTCTTCTATTTGGTTCGAGTTCGATTTTCCAGCAGGACTAAACTTCATCATTTTTTACTGCTGTTTGCTGGAAAAGCTTTTTCCCATACATCCCACTCCACACTCCTTTGTGAGTAGAGTTTTGAACTCTACTATTTTACCATATTTCATTGTTTTTCTCAAAAGGCTACTTTGGAAAGCAGTCGGAACTTTTTATCTTGGTTTCTGACTAAAAGATTTTATTTCGAAAAGAGTTTTACCTGACTTCGTCCGTCTCCGACTTTTTCGACACGCAGTTGCTGTGCGATTGAATCTTTCATTTCTTCTACGTGACTGATAAGGCCAACAAGACGATTTTCTCCTATTTGTTCCAGCGCTGTCATGGCTTTTTGGAGTGTTTCTTGATCAAGTGAGCCAAATCCTTCATCGACGAAAAGTGCTTCTATTTGAACCCCTTGCGCAGAATTCTGGACTACTTCACTCAGTGCTAATGCTATTGACAGAGCAGCAATAAAGGTTTCTCCACCCGACAAAGTATTGGATGAACGTGAGGCGCCTGTCTCATTATCATAGATGCTGATGTCCAAGCCATGATCGCGCCTTTTATTGGCGGATTCTTTGGCCAACTCAAAGCGATAGCGGTTATTGGAAAGTTGATTGATGAAATGCTGGTTAGCATAAATCAAAACTTTTTCCAGATAATGTTGGACAACAAAGGTTTCAAGCTTGAGCTTATCTCCTGTTTTTCCTGCTATCGCATTGTAGAGCTTAGTCATTTCACGCGCCTTATCCGCTGCCTTTCCTTGTGTCTCAAGTATTTGTTCAATCTTAGCAACCGTTGTTTCGAGTTGTTGTCGTGTATTGGATAGCTCAATAACTGTCTTTTGCGCTTGGCTATAGCGCTCGTTTAGGGCTTGCTTTTCTTCTCTCAACTCAGTAAGATCAGGTCTTTGCTTACCGCTTAATTTTTCCTCATACTTTGCTAAAGCACGATTCAAGCGTTTCTCTTCAAGTTCATAAGTATTAATAAACTTGGAAATTTCAGGAAGTTTATCCTCTGCAAGCCAATTTTTCAGCGTGACTAAATCATTGGTCCAAGCATTTGGGGCTGCCAATGCTTTGTGGATAATGCGCTGTCCTTCTTGAAGCTTCAGTTTTTGCTCTTCAATACGCATCAGACGTTCTTCATGTTTTGCTTTCTGTTCTGCATAACGCTTTTCAAGGGCAATTATCTTCTCACGCACCTCTTGGCACTCTGTATAATAGTTATCGACTTCTTGGCGCAATATAACCTTCTGCTCTTTTAGAGCTTGACTGGATTGCAGTTGCCCAAACTCAGCTAAACTTTGAGCAACAGTTTCGAGCTGTGCCTTGACTTTATCGCTCTCCTGAAACAACCCTTGACGTTCAGCTTCTAAGTTTTCTACTAAAACAGACAGCTTGTCTTTTTCCAGAGAACGTTCTTTTTGTGCAGTGCTTTTCTGCCTATAACTGTCTTCTCGAGCTTGAAAAATGATATTGAGCTCTTGGCGACTAAACACTTTAGGAAAACTGCCTTCATGTGCCTGACAAAACTGACGGTAGGCTTGGTCAAACTTCTGCTCCATTTCTTGCAGTGTTTCAGCTTTTTCTGCAGCTTTTTTTTGAGCCATTTCAAGTTCGCTTTGAGCCTTTTCTTGCCTTTCTTCTGCAGCAGCAAAGGCTTCTTGAGCTTCGTCAACTTGTTGCATAGCTGCTTTTAAGTCATCGTCAGAAACATCAAGCTCAACATGTGATAAAGGATGTTCTGTAGCACCACAAACTTTACATGGTAAGCCATCTTCGAGTTCCTTTTGCAGTTGAGCAATCATGAGACTTTGGCGTAATTTTCGCTTTTCCTGATAACTTTTCTGTTTGAGCATGAAATCTTGCTGCAGTGTCGTAATGTTTACCTCAGCAAAGTTTAATTCCTTTTGTGCAAGTTGATTTTCTTGTTTTAAGCGCTCCAAATATTCTGCTAAGGGAGAAAGTTGCTGGTGAAAGTCCAACTTTAGACGACTTAAAGCATCTTTTTCCGCCTGCAAGATACTCTCATCAAGGATCTCTTTTTGTAATTGATCAAGTTTGACTTGTGCTTCTTTTAGGGGCACATCTGTCTCACTTTGCTTAAGCTGCAAGTGGACAATCTTTTTCTCCAAATCTTTTTTCTGCCGGATAAGTTTTTCTGCCTGCTCGGCTTGCGTAATCGTGCGAGTCAGCTCTTCAATATCCTTATCTTTTTCTCCAAATTCTGAAGCTTTCTGATCTAAGTCTTGCTCACGTTTTTTCACTTCTCCAAGTATTTTCTGCTCTTGCTCGGCTTTTGAGCGATAATCAGCTTCACGTACTTGGTTAGCTTCTAGTTCTTTTTCAACCTCTTCCAAGTCACGTAAAATATCCTTAAATTGTTGCGCCCAGCTGCGGGCTTCGTAGGCTTCTTTCTGTTGCTCATAGAGCGCTGCCTGCTCTGCTATTTTTTCCTGATATTCTTTTTGAGTCTTTTCTGCTTCAAGGAACTCTTGTTCCAGCAGCAAGGCATCTTCGTAAGCTTTATCGACAGTTTCTACTTGGTGCTGCGCTATTTTTGCTAAGTCACGAGCCTTGCTTTCTTGCATCTGCTTTTGCTCTAGAAATTCTGTCGCTTTTTCAAATTTTTCCTTATCTGGACATTCTTCCAAAGCCTTGGCTTCTTCCTCCGTCCAGACAGAAGAGCTATATTGGCTTTGCAAGATTGAATCAAGAGCTGCGTTTTCTTGATTGTTTTTTGTGTATTGATTCCGCACTTCCTCAGAAAAGACCGTAAAAATTGCCGTACCAAAAATTTTCTTCAGAATTTCTTCTTTTTCATTGGTGGCCGATTTTAAAAAACGTGAGAAGTCATTTTGTGGAAGTAAAATGATTTTCTTGAACTGCTCGGCGCTGAGATTTAAAAGACCATATATTTCACTGGCAACATCGACCGGTTTTGTAGCCAAACTGGCTTGCTCTGTGCCAAATACCCTGTCTACAATAGCTAAGCTGGCTTGACTTTTTTCCGTCTTAGTGCCTACTCCTCTTTTCTTAAAGACTTCTTGCTCGGGACAGCGTTGTACCTTATAAAGAAAGTTACCTTGCTCAAAATAGAAAGTCACTTCGGTACGTTGGTCTGGTTGTGCAAACTGGCTGCGCATTTCTCTCGCTTCACGATCTCCTGTCGTCTTGTCAAAAAGAGCATAAGTCATTGCATCAAAAATCGTAGATTTTCCGGCACCCGTATCGCCGCTAATCAAAAATAATGGTGCTTCATCTAAAGCTCTAAAATCAATTTCCGAGTGAGCATGAGGTCCGAAATAATTCATTTCTAAGTAAATTGGTTTCATGTCTACTTCTCCCCTCTCAAGTCAATAAAAGTTTCTTCGATAAAAGTTCGCTGAAATGGACTAAGTGACTCTCCTGCCACCTGTTGGTAGAAATTTTGCACGATTTCTTCTTCACTCATCATTTCCATATTTTGATGGGTTTCGTGCTCTATGATGCGTTCTTTATCTTCATAATCCAGTTCGACAATAGTGCCATAGATTTTCTGAAGTTGGGCACGTAAATTTTGCCCAGCATGAGCAAAGCGGTCAAAGTTTTTAATACATATAGCAAACCAAGCAGATTCTAAAGGTTGTTGCTGGTAAAACTCTGGATCAATAAGCGTTTCCCACTCTTCAGCAAGAGCAACCAAATCCGTCTGCGGTTGAATTTCGAAAAACTCAGTCTCAACCTTATCCGCCACATTTACGATATAATAGCCTTTTTTCGTTTTTGCTTCTTTGATATTAAATTTGACAGGACTTCCTGAGTAACGCACTGTCTCACTGGGTGAAGCATGATGTGTATGAATATGCCCCAAAGCAACGTAGTCAAAATCCACAAACTGCTGGACTGTGACAGTAGCTAGCCCCCCAGCTTTGGACTTGGTTTCACTTGTCAGCTCAATCTCCTGATCTGCAGAAGGGCTCACAGCAAAGTGAGTCACTAAAATTTGTTTTTTCTCAGGGTGAAAGGCTTCTCGCATTTTTTCAAGTACTAGTTCTAATGCCTGAGACAAGGTTTTAATTTCTTTCACTTCCTCTTCCGGCATACCCGCTTGTAAAAAATAAACACGCGCATCAGCTGGATCAAAGTAAGGAAGCAAGAACATTTGGATCTCCGCTGTTTCAATGGGTACAAAAGCTTCTTCTAATAATGTATTCAAATGCAGATGGTTAAATTCCATCCATTCACGCCCATAATTTAGTCGTCGTGCACCGTCGTGATTTCCCGAAATTGCATAAATAGGAAAATTCTCCTGAATATTCATTTCTCGCAGCATTTCGTTAAAGGTCGTCACAGCTGCTGCGCTCGGAACTGTCCGATCATAAAGATCTCCTGCAATGATGATACCGTCAACCTTTTCTTGCTTGGCTGCGGCCAGCATAATTTTAAAGGCGTGCTTTTGCTCTTCTAAAAGACTCCAACCGTTCAAGGTTCTGCCAATGTGCCAATCTGATGTATGTAAAAATTTCACTAATTTCAGCCCTTTTCTACTTTTTTCGCTTCCTCTATTATACCTCATAAAAGTTAAAGACAAAATAATGGGGAGATTTCCCATGTGGCCAATATTTATTCATCACTTCTTTATCCTCGCCTATGGTATAATTTAGGAAAAACTAGGCTCATCCATACCAGATATTTTTTAAATTAAGGAGAAATATGCTAAAACTTATTGAAATGACACAAGAAAGATTTCAACACTACATGCTCTCCGCCGTAGAAACCTTTGCTAAAGAAAAAGTCCTAAACGGTACTTGGACTGAAGAACAGGCTTTTTCAAAGGCTCAAGCAGAATACAATTTACTCCTGCCTGAAGGCCTCCAAACACCCAATAACTATTTTTATTCTATCCTTGAAAAGGGAGGAGTCATTGGTTATATTTGGACGGCTCAAAGTACAGACAATGCTCGAACTGCTTTTATTTACGATTTCGAAATTTATGAAGAATTTCAAAATCAAGGTTTCGGCTCTACGTCTCTTGAATTAATTAGTTTTCAAGCTAAACAACTTGGCTTTGCATCCCTAGCTTTACATGTCTTTGGAAGTAACTCTAGAGCTTTACACGTCTATAAAAAAATGGGTTTTGAAATTACTGATATTAATATGCAAAAAGAATTATAATTTAACTTTTTACTGAAGAGATTTGAGTACTTTAGCTTGGAGCACTGTCTATCTTTCTTTCCAACTAAGAATGCCTCTTTTTTTTGTGATATAATTCTCATTATGAACGTCAAAACATTTCTTAACTTTACAAGAATCCAAACCTTACCCGTGGCTCTGCTTTCACCACTTGCAGGAATTATGTTCTCGCTATGGTATTTTCACTCTTTTCATCTTTTACCCACCCTTCTTTTTCTGATCGGTCTTGCTGCCATCAATCTTTTTGTTTCCGCATGGAATAATTTGATGGACTACCATAAAGCGCTGGATCCAGAATATAAAACCCAGCAAAATATCATTAGCAATCGCAATATCAACCCTAAGTTAGCACTAAAAATTTGCCTGCTCTTTCTTTTCATCGATATCGTAGTTGGGCTTGCAGTTATGCTTATCACCAATCTTGCCATTTTACCCGTCGGCGGGCTTTGCTTTATTGTAGCAATCTTTTATACTTATGGCCCCTTTGCTTTCAGTCGCTTTCCTTTAGGTGAAATTTTAGCTGGCCTGTGTGAAGGATTTTTCGGTTTCTTTCTCGCTGTATATATTAATTCTTATGATTTACAGTACTTTTTCATTCAATTTGACGGCTGGAAAATGAACTGGACGTGGGATTTTTCCCAACTTCTTCCGATTGTTCTCATAGGTATTATGTGTTTCTGTCAGAACTTCAATGTCATGCTTTCCGATAACATTTGTGATTTGGAACAAGACATTCGCAATCAACGTTTCACCTTACCTTATTATCTTAAAATTCCTGCCAGCTTAGTACTTTATAAAGTCATGTATATCATTCCTGCTCTTTGTGTTAGTCTAGCGATAATCTTAGGTATCTTGCCTATATGGTCTGCCTTAATGCTGCTCATCCTCTTCGAGTTGATTCCTAATATGAAAAAATTCCTCCACAAGCAAGTCAAAAGCGAAACCTTTCATTATCAAATTAAAAATCTAATTCTTTACAATGGCAGCTTGGCTTTGACTCTGTTTATTGCTATTATCTTTAACTAAAAAAAAACGCTCCAACAGCTGG
>NZ_KQ968939.1:679876-687946 GCF_001578715.1 Lactococcus sp. DD01
TTTTGATATTATCGTAGACTGTACGTCCAACCGCTACAGCATTAACAATAGAAACGAAGTTATCATCGGTCAAAATCATTGATGATGCATCTTTGGCAACGTCTGTCCCTGAACCCATAGCAATACCAATATTGGCTTGTTTCAAGGCTGGGGCGTCATTAACTCCGTCACCAGTCATCGCAGTAACATTTGCTTTCTTCTGCCATGCGCGAACAATACGAATCTTGTTTTCCGGTGACACACGCGCATAAACAGAGATTTTCGCCAAGTTGTCATCCAACTCTTGCTCTGACATAGCATCTAATTCTTGCCCAGTCACAGCAATGTCGTTTTCCCCAAAGAGACCGATATCTTGCCCAATCGCACGCGCTGTTGTTTTATGGTCACCCGTAATCATCACTGTACGGATACCTGCTTTTTTCGCTTCCGCAATTGAATCATAAACAGCTTCACGTGGTGGGTCAATCATGGCTGTTAAACCAATCAAGATCAAGTCATTTTCATCTTCCAAATCCAGAACTTCTTTGTCTTGCGCCAAAGGTTTGTAAGCATAAGCCAAAACACGGAGTGCTTTGTTACTGAATGCTTCATTTTGTTTTTGGAATTCTGCTTTTAATTCTTCAGTAAAGTCTTGGACTTGACCGTTGATAAGAACTTTCGAACAACGTGCAAACATCACGTCTGGTCCACCCTTAGTCAACATGAGTTTTTCATCATCAATAAGGTTAATCGTTGACATCAACTTACGGTCAGAATCAAAAGGAAGTTCTGCTAAACGAGGGTAAGCTTCACGAAGTTCTTGATAAGGTTTACCTACCTTGTTGCTAAAAGCAATAAGTGCAACTTCTGTTGGATCGCCGAGCTCTTGCCCTTCTTCATTGATACTTGAGTCATTACACAAGACAGCTGCTTCAATCAGTAGTGCTTCGTCCGTCGTCCAAGTTTCTGGCTGATCTGGGAAAGTTTCTTTTGTGGTTGTAGGTAAAAAGTAATCGACAACCGTCATTTTGTTTTGGGTTAATGTCCCTGTTTTATCCGTACAGATAACACTTGTTGAACCTAAAGTTTCAACTGCAGGCAACTTACGAATGATAGCATGTTGTTTTGCCATTTTGTTTGTACCTACTGAAAGGACAATCGTTACAATTGAAGAAAGTGCCTCTGGAATTGCGGCAACAGCGACAGCAACAGCAAACATGAAGGCATCTAACATCTTCACTTCAATATTTGCACCGTCTCCAGCAAAGAAGATACGTGCCGCTTGAATTGCAAAGATAGCAACAGAGAGAATCAGGATAGCAATACCCAGTTGTTTACTGAATTTCTCCAGTTTTTGTTGCAAGGGTGTTTGTTTATCTTCAGCCGTTTCAAGGAGCGTGGCGATTTTACCAATCTCTGTTTGACTTCCGGTACCGGTAACGATAAATTCTCCACGCCCATAAACAGTGAGCGCTCCACTGTAGAGCATATTTTTACGGTCGCCTAAAGGAAGTTCCCCTTCAAGCGCTACATCTGTCTTTTCAACTGCTTCGGACTCACCTGTTAACATGCCTTCTTCTACACGCAAGCTCTTACAAGTCAAGACACGTCCATCGGCAGGAACAAAGTCCCCTGCTTCAAGCAAGACAAGATCACCCACAACAAGTTCACGTGCTGGAATCGTTATTTTTTCACCATTACGTAACACTTTTGCATGGGGCGCCGAAATTTGTTTCAAGGCATCCAATGAACTTTCTGCTTTTTTGGTTTGAATCACAGTGACGATTGAGCTGATTAATACTACACCAAGAATGATGCAGGCTTCAACCACTTCGCCTAATGCCAGCTGAACAATGGTAACAATCAGCAGGACAATAACCATCGGGTCTTTAAAAGTGTCCAGTAAAATTTTCCAAGTTGGAACTTTGTCTTTACTCTTCAGCTCATTAAAGCCGTCTCGTTCTTGTCTTTCTTTGACTTCTTGCTCCGTTAGACCTTCAACGGTTGTCTGCAATTCCTCAAGGACAAGCTCTGTTTCTTTGTTGTAGAATTCCATTTTAGCTCCTTCTCCAATAGTTAAATATGACGTTTGATATCAAAAGCAATATTTTTTGATTCGAAACGAATAAGACGCTACGGTGATCGATAGATAGTATGATTTTCCCTCCAGCATGAACATCTTTCAATGCTTGTATGTAGCGTATTAAAAAGACCCCTGCCAAATCTGGCAAAGGTCTTGCTAAACATGTCATATCCATGTCAACAAAGCCGGTGAGATTAATGCTCACGGAATGACGACTTTGTTTCGGTTTGCACCGACGCTACTCCCCTTTGGGAATTCATATTCAATATTGTTCTTTAATAATAACAAATTCCCTTAGTAAATGCAAGAATTGGACTCAGTCTGGACACATAAAGCTTCATTATGTCCACGAGTTATAAGGTTATTCTTTTAATCTTTTCCAGACTTTTCCCTTTGGCGAGTTCATCTACTACCTTATCCATATAACGTAGCTTTTTCATAAAGTTGTCTTCGATTTCTTCTACACGAACACCGCAAATCACTCCAGTAATAAGAGGCGCATTGTCATTAAAAGGCTGATTTTCAATCAATTGCCCCAAGCTACCCGTGAGCTGGCTAGGATTCGTATATCCTGTTAACCAAGTCAAAATCTCATCTAATTCTTCTTTTGTCCGTCCTTTTTTCTCTACTTTTGCCAAGTAAAGCGGATAAACGGTTTCAAATTTCATCTGTTTTACACGATCAGTGCTTGCCATATTCTTTACCTCTATAAAGCCTTTTCTTTTAAGTATATAGAGCGCTAGTTTTTTTGTCAAATCATCTCTGAACTTTTGGAAAAATAGTGTAAAAATTTAAAGCTGCCCCAATCAGATTTGCATTGTTCATATAATGACAACTTTCAATTCTTGGCAGGATATGAGCTATATCATAGTTTTGAAGACGTTCTGCTAATTTTTTCTGAAGGATTTCTGGCAAATCTTTCCGCGCTGACATTCCGCCACCAATGATAATTGTATCTGGATCAAGCGAAACTTGGATATTATATAAATAATCAGAAATAATCTCCAGCATATTTTCGATAAGTAAAGTAGCTTGAGGATTTTTTTGATCCATTAAGTCATACAGTTCCTTACCTGAAATTTTCTGCCCTGTCTCTTTGGAATAAGTTTCCGCAGCTTTAACCAATGGTCCGGTTTCGCTAAAAGTTTTATGCTTCGTGTTTTTCATCAAACCGAACTCGCCAGCAAACAGATGCGCACCTTTATAAAGCTTGCGGTTAATAAAGATAGCTCCACCTACTCCTGTACCTATGACCAAAAAAACAGCATTCTGGACTTCTTTTCCTGCACCATAATCAATTTCACAAATCCCTGCACAATTGGCATCATTTTCGATAGCTACGGGCAAGTCAAAGCATTGTTCAATTTCATCAAATATAGGACGGTTGTGCAGATAGGGTACGGCGCTGATTCCTTCAATCCTTCTTTTCGCTGTATTGACAGCGCCTGGAGATGATATCGCTATTCCTTTAAGCTGTGGATAGTCCTTGATAATACTGCCCATCTTCGCAGTAAGCTTTTCAAAGCTTTCAGGTGTTTTAAAAGAAGCATTATTCAGGATTTTTTCTCCATCCCATAAACCATATTTTACTGCTGTGCCGCCAATATCAAACACGGCGAGATTATGTCCATTATTCTTCATATCCATTATACTCACTTAATTTCTTATACCAAAGTCCGCTCTTTTTCACGGAACGTTTATAATCGTCTTCCAAATCAACCCGATAAAAACCATAGCGGTTGCGATAACCATTCAGCCAAGACCAACAATCAATAAAGGTCCACGTGTGGTAACCAAAGCAATTGCTTCCTTCTTCAATGGCTTGATGAAGATAACTGAGATGCTCCTTCATAAACTCAATGCGATAATCATCTTGGATCATGCCTGAATCATCCATAAACCGCTCCTCATCAGCTACACCCATACCATTTTCACTGACAAACCAAGGAAGATTATGATAATCCTTTTTCATCATCATTGCTACATCATAAATGGCTTGCGGGTAAATTTCCCACCCACGATAAGGATTCATTTTCTTTTCAGGCCAATCATAAGGCTGGTAAAAATCATCTAAGGTTTTAGCGGGGAAGCTCGCATTCTCAGGTGCTTGAACGCGACTCGGTTGGTAATAATTTAAACCGATAAAGTCTACTGTATTGGCTGCTACATCTTTTTCATCTTCTGGCAATGTTTCAGGTAAGAGTTGGTTATTTTTGAGAAGTTCAACCAAATCAGTGTTGTGTTTTCCAAGCACCGCAGGATCAAGAAAGCTTTTTATATTGACTAAATCAGCGGCTTTTTTAGCTTTTAAGTCTGCTGCTGACTGACTGCGCGCATAGCTCGGAGATACATTCAGAATAATACCGATGGATCCTTGCGGCATAAGTTCTCTAAAGGTTTGAACAGCTTTTACATGTGCCATTAAGGTATGATAAGCCACTTGAACAGCTTTTTTGATATCAACAATTGCAGGATAATGAAAGCCTTGTAAATAACCACATTCCACATGAACCATTGGTTCATTGAAAGTGGTCCAATCCTGAACTAAATCACCAAAGCATTCAAAAGCTGTTTGGGCATAAAAACGAAAAGCCTCAACAGATTCTCGGATTTCCCACCCACCTTTATCCATCAACCACATGGGCATATCAAAATGAAAAAGGTTAATTATTGGCTTGACACCATTTTCTTTCATTTTTGTAAAATAATCTCTGTAGAAAACCACTGCTTGAGGGTTGAGCGTTTTACCGTCAGGAAGTAGTCGCGTCCATTGGATAGAGGTACGAATCGAATTAAGCCCGATAGCTTTCATCCGTTGGCAATCCTCTGCGTAATTTTCGTAAAGATTAGAAGTTATTTCTGGGCCTTGTTTTTCATTAAATCTTTCAGGGTTTTCTTTAAACCAGTAATCCCATGTAGAAGCAGATTTACCCTCTTTTAGAGAATAACCTTCAGTTTGTGGACCAGATAAAGCTGAACCCCACAAAAATCCTTCAGGAAATTTTTTCATGTTTAAACCTTCTTATTTTTTATTTTTATGTAAAATTTCTTCAGATTTTATCCATTTCTTTACAGAATCAGAAAAGAGATGAAGATAGCGTTCGTAAAGTATGTCTAATTGAATCAAAATCGGAATTTGTGGTGAGATATTACCGATAGATTCTTCATGTGTTAAGCCCGCTGAAATTAGTGTAATATCTGCTTGTTTAATCAAGTCAGAATTAGGATTGGAAGTAATCAGTGCTATCGGAATATTTTTTTCCTTTGTTATGGTCATCGCTTCAAGAAGATTGCTGTCTATTCCTCTCAAGGATGCCACGAGTATCATTTCACCCTCACGGGCAAATTCTGCTGACATTAAGATTGACTTTTCCTCTGAAATGACACGAACATACTTGCCAAATCGTGAAAATTTGAATGAAAAATCAGCTCCTGTATAACTGTTAAAGCCCTTTCCAAAAAAATGAATGATGTTATGATTTTTTATTAAAGCGCACAGCTTGTCCACTTCCACCTCAGAATAAGCATTGTCACTTCGTGTGGCTAAAGCGTGATAAATAGCTGTCACTGCCGATGAAATCGATGGCTCTTCTTTTTTATCCAAGGAAAGGTTGTATAAAAACATGAGTTCCTTGTAATTATCCAAACCAATCTTTTTACAAAAGCGAGTAATCGAGGCCTTTGATACAGCTAGTGTTTGTGCTAATTTATCTATATTCAGCGGTGCCTTTTTACTGATAAAATAGTTGGCTATAATCTCCTCAACATAGGTTAATTCCAGACGGTGCGATTCAATTAATATGAAAATATCTTCCTTCATGATTCTTCCTCAATCTATGAAATGAACAGTTTTAATCTGTCCTGCTCTAAAATCTCCCAGATTAATTTTACTATTTTTTTGTCGTTCGGTCAGCGCGATTCCCCTCAGGTCCACAAACTCATAGCGAAGCTCCTGCTCTGACAGAATAAAATTCTCACCCTGAACAGCTTGGGTACTTGGATTATACACCCGTAAGTCCCAACCGCCGTAAAGCTTATTCTTACGGAGTGAACTAAAGACAAGGTCAGGTGCTTTCAAGCTGATATTCTGGGGACTGCAAATTTTTTCTTTCAAAGTATTTGACACAAAATATTTTAAAGTCGTTGTAAAAAGATTTAGACTCTGAATTTGATAGAAAGGCAAGGATAAAGCATAATCAAGGTAACTTTTAGCAAGTCGTGCGGGGTTATAATCCTGTTCTAAACTTATGGCAAATTTGAATGTTAATTTTTCCAACAATTGGCTATCAGGTGTTGGGATGTACTTAAAAGCATTACCAGAAGCTACACCTGGCCTTCTGAGCAAATCAGGCCGTCCTAAAAATCCGACACTTCGAAAGAGGGTTAAAGCTAACTGATGGTGATTTTCCCCGATTAATTGATATTCTTTGATTCCTTTGGCAAAAACCGTCCAACTGTTTTTATCATCGTGAGCATTAACCCATTTTAGCATGGGGTAAATAGCTGTTGGTTCTTCACGCCAGCCGATTTCTTGCCAATCTTTCAAATGCGGATCTTCTGCTTCACGCTTCACTGTACCAAAAGGCGTATCTGTGTAAGAATATTGATTAGCAAAAGGAAGATTGATGACTGCACGCATACGATGGTCCAGCGCTTGATTATCTATCGTCAAATGGCATTCGAGATGCTTGCTCCCTTTTTTTAAGGTAATTTTTAATTCGTAGTCTTGTTTTTGTTGGCAAATACCTTCTGCACGTTCTTTCAAATCTTTGGGAAGGTCCCAAGTACCAGTCAAAATCAGCTCTTGATAATTTTCCCCACAAAAAGCTTTTCGCTCACTTCCCGTAAGTGTCAAATCAAAGACACGATCTGCATGAGCTGGCGAGTAATCGTAAGTATCACCTTCATCACCACCATCTTCAAAAGATAAGATGTTGTCATAACTTTGCTGCATTTTCTTATCAAATAAATGAAGCTGTCCTTTTTCATAGCTCAGCTTGTAGTAATCATTTTCAATATAATCTTGCTTGTCTTCGCTGATGACCTTGCTTGACCGTTGACTTTCTTCAACGAAGTAATTCACAAAACTTAGCGCAGGAACCGTAACTTCTACAGCCAGTTCATGAATATAATAATATTTATCCGGATCTTGAGCAGTTTCTTCGCGTCTGATTTCACCAGAATATTCTTTATTTCTTGCCAGAACATCAAAACTTAGCGCTTCTCCTGCCGTGTTTTTCAGTTGGATATCTTTAAACTCAGTAGAGACATTAATTTTTACTGTTTTAGTTACTTCCCAAGGCAGGGTATTAAAAATGCTGACTTGGTGGTCACAAACTTTTTTCTGTGACTCACTGATTTTTCTGGTCAAGTAGTCGACTATGGAATAAGACAGTTGGTCTGCTTCGATAAAGCGTTCACGAATAATACGATTGGTTTTATCGCTATTACAGCCGCCCGCACTGTCGTGGGCTTGATTTTTTGCCAGCAATTTCCAGATTCTGTCAATTAAACCCTGCTTGTTAGCAATCCCAAGTTTTTCAGCCATAAGAACGAGTGATTCTACTTGATAAATCATCCGTCTTTCCAGCTTATCATTTAAATACTTATGGTCGTAACGTGAAGAATAAATCGAGCGATGGATTTTCGAGACTGAGCTGGAGATAAATTCCCCTTCAATTGTGGTCAGTTCCTCTTTTTCGAGTTCGGAGAATAGCTCCTCATAGTTGCTTTCTTTTAACTCATAGCCACTCAGTTTCTGGTTGTAAAAATCAATCCGCTCACGTAGGTTAAAATCTACATAACGTTGGTCTCCTCCTACAGGTAAAACGAGATGTTGCCCCACAGCACCGTCGTCAATCTGTGTCATAAGTTCTTGGGTTTGGTCACTATGAATAAGTCCAACGCCGACAAAATAACCATCCTTAATATTTGCGGCTAAAACTTTTGAACCATCTTCAGCTTGCCAATAAAATTCGCGGTCCCTTGTTTTTTCCTGCGGCAATCCT
>NZ_KQ968939.1:687966-695849 GCF_001578715.1 Lactococcus sp. DD01
ATCAATTCCTAAACCTTGATATATCTTAGGCATATCTTTGCTCTGGCCGAAAGAGTCTGGCAGGTAACCGATATTCATATAACCACCCAAATCTTCTGCTAATTCCATTCCCAGAGTCAAATTTCTCACGATTGACTCGCCACTTATGATGAGTTCATCTGTTTGAGTATACCATGGACCAATCCAGAGTTTTCCAGCTTGAACCAGCTTTTTGAGTCGTGTTTTTTGTTCAGGGAAACTTTGGAGGTAGTCATCCAAAATGCTCATTTGCCCATCGAGGAGATAATAAGAAATTTCATTATTCTCCAAAGCGCTCATTACTTCATCCAAATGATAAGCCAACTGGACGAAAGATTCATTATGAGTAAAATACCATTCTAAATCCCAGTGTGTATGATGAATGACGTGTACTTTTTTCTTCATTTTTACTTCCTTATTCATTTTTCCAAAAGGCCAAATCAAGATGATTTGACCTTTGAATTAAAAATCAATTTTATCTATAACGGCAGTCAGATTATCCGGGTCTTTCTCTGATAAAAAATCTTCACGAAATTGATCATCAATTAATTTTCGAGCGATTAAGCTCAGCAACTTCAAGTGCTCAGTCGCACCTTCCTCAGGAATCGTAAGTGCCAGAGCAACTTTCACGGGTTTGCCATCCAAAGCATTCCAAGGAATTTCATTGGCAAATCTAACGAAAAACATGCCCGGCTTTAAGTTCGTTTTATCTTTACAATGAGGAATGGCGATATGATCTTTAAATCCTGTTGTTGCTTCTGCTTCTCGCTGTTTTAGGCCTTCAAAATATTCGGCTTCATTGTCCACAAAGCCTAGAGAATGCGCAAACTGTGCAATAACTGCAAAGGCTTCTTCCTGTGTACGTGCGCTTGTATCGAAAAGGATATGTTCTTGATTAAAAACTTCTTTGTTCATCTTTATTCACTTTCTTATTTTGCTTTAGCTTTTACTGGCTTTTTGAATTCAATACCTCGTGTAAATCCAATCAATAATGCGGTGGTCAAAATACCTGCACATACGCACAAAATCCATGTTACAAAAGGAATCGGTTGCTCAATATAACCAATAAAGGTCCCCAGAGGAGAGCCAATACCGCCATAAAATTTCGAACCAGTAGCTGAGATAAGTCCGCCTGCAACAGCTGAACCTACGACGTTTGAGAAAATCATTCGTACAGGATGTGCTGCCACAAATGGAATAGCTCCTTCAGTGACACCGACAATTCCCATACCAAAGGCTGCACTGGCAGCAATTTTTTCATCTTTTGAAAATTTATTTTTAAATAATATCGTAGCCAACCATACACCTAAGGGAGCTACCGAAATCGCTGCTTGTGTTGCTGTACCTGGTACAAAGTTTGCACCTTCAATACCGTATTTTGTCATTGTATCGGTAAATATTGCTGTCCCAAACACCAAAGCCGTTTTATTGATTGGTCCCCCCAAGTCAAACCCAATCATTGCGCCACAAATGGCTCCGATAATGATTGGTGCACCTGCGAAATTATTATTTAAGTTGGTTAACCCATCATACATAGCATCCATCCCCACTGAGATTGGATTCCCGATGATATAAAGCACAATCAAACTGATAACTGCTGTTGCAATAAAAGGAATAATCATAATTGGCACGATTGGCATAACAATTTTAGGCCATTTTATTTTTTTCAATCCTTTGACCATATAGCCAACAATGAAAGCCACAATAATAGCACCAATAAAACCTCCACCTGCTTCAGTTCCTAAAAATTCTGGGTCATTAACAAGATAAGCACCAATCATGGCAGGAGCTATTGCGGGTTTGTCTGCAATGGAATTTGCCACAAAACCAGCAAATAGTGGAATCATTAGTTTAAAACCCATCTGCCCAACATAAAAGAGTTTTTCCATGAGGAAGCCCATTTGTGTCGTATTGTCAAAACCCCACTTGACAATACGTCCTAGGTCGTCTCTTTGAAAGGCATAGAGATTGGCAATGGTAAGGAGAAGACCGGCAGCGATGACCATTGGCACCATGTAAGAAATACCACTCATCACATGGGTCAGAAAAGTAACCTTATCTTTATCATTACCAATCTGAATATTCCCTACCTTGCTTCCTTTCTTGCCAAAAACTTCAGCTTCAGCGAATGCTTTTTTTATCAAGGCTTCCGAATCTTCAATTGCCGGAATAGATTTTGTAACATAAAGAGGCTTACCTGTGAAACGAATCGGATCAATCTTAATGTCTGAGGCAACAAGTACAAGATCTGCGTTTTCGATTTCTTCAGGAGTTAAGACATTCTCTGCTCCAATAGCTCCATTTGTCTCTACTTTGACCTCATAGCCCATTTTTTTAGCCGCTTTTTCGATAGATTCGGCGGCCATATAGGTGTGCGCTATTCCAGCAGCACAGGCCGTAACGGCTACTATTTTTTTCGACATTTTGTTTCCTCCAAAATTTTTCTTTTAGTTTTGTTATATTTGTAATATAGCACCTCTTATTTTCAAAAGCAAGAGAAAATAAAGCGTTTTCTTTATTTAGTTTTTATTCCCATAAGCTGGAGGATTACTGGTATTTTTTTCATACAAAAAGAGCTAGATTTTTGTCTAACTCTGCTTTTGTCTAATATTTCAATTTATTTACTTGCAAATTGAATAACCATGTTAAAGAGAAGGGCGCCTAAGCTACCGCCAATGATTGGACCTACAACAGGAATCCATGCGTAAGACCAGTCAGAATCTCCCTTACCCTTGATAGGTAAGATAGCGTGCATGATACGAGGACCTAAGTCACGTGCAGGATTCAAAGAGTAACCTGTTGTCGCACCAAGTGATAAACCAATGGCTGTGATGATAGCACCGACTAAAAGAGGTGAAACACCAGAAGTTTGCGTAATGGCATATTGACCAAAGGCCAGAATACCTGTCGTTAAGACTGCTGTTCCAACGATTTCACTGATTAAATTCGACCCCGTCTGACGAATGGCTGGACCTGTAGAAAATGTGCCTAAGATATCTGCTGGATTTTTAGTTTCAGCATAGTGAGGGTAAAACATCAGGTAAAGGATAATGCTGGCGACCATTGCCCCAAGCATTTGGGCGATAATATAAGGGAAAACCAAACTCCAGCTAAAGCTACCAATCATTGCCATTGCAATCGTTACTGCTGGATTTAAGTGGGCAGGCGACATAAATCCGGAAATGTAAACCCCCATCATTACTGCAAAGCCCCAACCGAGTGTGATAGCAACCCACCCTGCTCCTGTTGCTTTCGTCTTGTTCAGAACAACGCCTGAAACTACACCATTACCAAGAAGGATTAAGATAAATGTGCCTAAAAATTCACCGAGTAATTGTACCATTTCTGAGTGCATATTGACTCCTTTTTTCTATATTTTATTTGTTTCAATCATCGTTGGACTCTTCTACTTCTTCAAGTCCGACAAGTCAGATTCACGAAGTGCTTCTTCCAAAGCTTTTTCTTGTTCTGCTTTTTCTTCTGCAGACCAGCCGAGGTATTCCGCCATGGCATTAACAACATGTACCTTGATAGCATCTACGCCTTCACGCATAAATAAAATATGGTTGGTACGACGAAGCAAGTAATCCACTGGCGTCAAGATCATTTCATCTTCAAGCGCATAACGTAAACGTGCTGATTCGGCGAGAGATAGACCTTCATATGGCTCCATTTCAGAAGCATAGGCAAACACTTGGAGGGCGTTCATGCCATAAAAGTCCGCGATGTATTTTGCTTCTTCTTCTGTAAGTCCTGCAGCAACACCAACTTTCATGTTTTCAGCAACAACTTCTTCAACCTTAGTTGGGTCAAATTCACCACCAGAGATTTGGTATTTTTTAGAGTCAATAGGTTCATAGTTCAAACCAAAGTCCTCCTCAAGCAGTTGGCAGATAAGCTCCATCGCACCCGCTGCCATTTTACGGTAGTCCGTGATTTTACCGCCCGCTAGAGTAATCAAACCATCGCTCTCGCGTTCGAGGGAACTTCCACGAGATACGGAAGATGGTGCATCACCTTTTTCGGAAAGGCTTGCTTCCATATTGTTCAACAAATGCTCTACTTCGGCTTTTGTTGCTGTTTTATTTTTATAACGGAGCACCGCCTCAACGACAGCGTTAAAGCTGGTTTCAGAAACCGCACCATTATCCCCACCGTTATAGTCTGAACCAGAATTTCCACCTAATAATGGGCGCAATCCAGCCCATGAAGCCTCAATGTCATTAATCGTGATATTTGCTTCAGGGTAGCGGAAATTAATGACATCCAAGAGGTAATCCACATCTTCTTGGGTTACTTTTGGATCAGTAAAGTCGCCATGATAATCTGTATCTGTCGTACCAAAATAAGTTTTATTTTCACGGGGAATAGCAAAGACCATACGTTTATCGTGTTTGCCTGTATCAAAATAAGTTGGTTGTGGCACAGGTAGTTTAGCCGCATCCACTACCAGATGTACACCTTTTGTTGGACGCATTTTTGGCACGATAGGACGTGTGAAGTTCAGATAACGAATCTTATCTACCCAAGGACCACTTGTGTTAATCACAAGTTTAGCTTTGACTTCAATGACTTGGTCTGTCAACAAATCACGCGCACGAACACCAGAGATTTGTCCATCGGTATAGGTAAAATCAATCACTTTCATCTTGCTAATGGCTTGCGCACCGTCTTCTACGGCTTTCTTGATATTATCAATTACCAAGCGTGCATCATTGTTACGATAGTCAAGATAAACACCAGCTCCTTGTAACCCTTTTTTCTTGATGAGTGGCTCACGGCGCAACACTTCTTCTGGTGAGATAGTATAGTTAGCATATGGTGAGTCTTCATCCACACCGGCCAAACGGTCATACAAATCCATCGCGATTTTCACAGAAAACATATCAAAAGTTGTCTTGCCTTCATCATCGTAGATAGGAAGTAACATCGGATCTGGCTTAGGAATATGGGGCGCAATGCCTTGAACAACAGCACGTTCTGAAACTGTATCAGAAACGACTTCGACATCGAAGTTTTTGAGGTAGCGGATCCCTCCATGCACGAGTTTTGTCGAGCGTGAGGATGTCCCTTCTGAAAAGTCCTGCATTTCAAGCACGGCAACTTTCATGCCAGCAGCCGCTGCTTGTAATGTCAATCCAGCACCAGTGATTCCTCCTCCGATAACGAGTAGGTCCATCTCTTCATTTTGAACTTTTGTAATTGCTTCTTGTCTTGTTTTTTTAGAAAAAGCCATTTCTATTCTCCTTTTAGGTTACTGTCTAATTGCTTATTATTTGAAAGCGCGTGTCGCATTCACGGCTTTTTTCCAACCGGCATAGAGTTCTTCTCTGCGTTCTTCTTGCATCTGAGTTTGGAAAATTTTGCCCGGTTCATAGGATTCTTTAAGTTCTTCTAAGTCTTTCCAGAAACCAACAGCTAGTCCTGCAAGGAAGGCTGCACCAAGTGCTGTTGTTTCCAAATCGCCCGCACGTTGGATTGGGATATTCAGGATATCCGCTTGGAACTGCATCAAGTATTCATTGTTTGCAGCGCCGCCGTCTACCTTGAGCACAGACATATCGATTCCTGTATCTTCTTTCATGGTGCTGACTACATCACGAACTTGATAAGCTATCCCTTGTAAGGTTGCTTTCACAATATCTTCTTTTGTTGTTCCACGTGTCAAGCCAAACATCGCACCACGCGCTTCTTGGTCCCAATACGGAGCACCAAGGCCGACAAAAGCTGGCACCACATAAACTTCATCTTGACTCCTAGATTGGAGTGCCACTTCTTCGGAATCACTGGCCCGCTCCAACATTTTCAAACCATCACGTAACCATTGGATAGATGAGCCTGCGACAAAGATACTTCCCTCTAAGGCATAATAAACTTTTCCGTTAATACCATAGCCAATCGTTGTCAGCATGTTATTTTTCGAAATATGTGGTTTCTCACCTGTGTTCATGACAATAAATGAGCCTGTACCATAGGTATTTTTAATCATCCCGGGCTCAAAGGCCATTTGACCAAATAATGCAGCTTGCTGGTCTCCCGCCATACCAGAGATTGGTACTTCAGAGCCAAAGAAATGGAAACCTTTAGTTACACCGTAAACTTCTGAGTTGGACTTAACTTCTGGAAGCATTGAAGCTGGGATATTAAGAATTTTCAAGATTTCTTCATCCCATTTCAACTCGTGAATATTGTAGAGCATCGTACGGCTGGCATTAGAATAGTCGGTATAGTGTGCATCGCCATCTGTCAATTTCCATAAGAGCCATGTATCGATGGTTCCAAAGAGGAGCTCGCCGCGTTCGGCACGCTCTTGTGCACCTTCTACGTGATCAAGGATCCAACGAATCTTTGTGGCTGAAAAGTAGGAATCAACAATAAGTCCTGTCTTTTTGTGGAAGAGTTCATCATGCCCTGCTTCTTTAAGACCATTGGCAATGTCGGCAGATTGACGAGATTGCCACACAATGGCATGGTAGATGGGCTTGCCTGTCTTTTTGTCCCAGATAATGGTTGTTTCACGTTGGTTAGTTATACCGATACCGGCAACCTGTACAGGTTTGATACCAGATTCGATAAAAGCTCCTGCGATAACAGACTGAACAGAGTTCCAAATCTCGTTGGCATCATGTTCGACCCAGCCTTCTTTAGGAAAGTACTGGGTGAATTCCTTTTGGGAACTGCCAATGTGTTTACCTTGTTTATCAAATATAATAGCTCTTGAGCTTGTCGTACCTTGGTCAATTGCCATAATGTAAGAAGTTTCTGTCATGTTCGTTCTCCTTTGTAAACGCTTTCTATATTTCATATTATAGCATTTAAAGATAATGAAATACTTTCATTTTTTAAGAAATTCTAAAAAAAATTGGCAGTCAAAGGAAAAAAGTGCTTTGGACAGAGAAAAACTCCCCAGCATTTGGGGAGTTTAGGGTTATTGGTGGATGATGAGGGAGGGGCGTGCGCCCAAAATAGGCATGGTTTGTGAACGAGTAAAACCGGAAGCAGCAGCAAATCCGCCACCTAATATTGCCCATGCACTATTGCCTTCTGGTCCTGTGGGATGACTTGCAGGCGTACGTAACCACCATATGTTGATCGGAGAGGGAGCAGCTGCTGCACGGTCGGGCATGTTGTTCGCAAAACCAGAACTCGTACCGAATGTTAAATATTGGACATCTGCTATCGAGAGGGCAAAGGCACGAGGGATGCCCCCTTCTGCTTCTGAAACAACTCTTGTTCTGTCCGCCGCAACTTCTGGAAAATCACTCAGATTAGTGACAGACAATAGAGTGGCACTAACCCGAAGTCCACCAATCTCAGGTATAGCAAAGTTATACTGATGAACATCTCCTGTACTAAAAGATTCAGCTACAGGAGCAACCAACGCACGAAGCTCGGGCGAAAGCTCCTCATCGAACCACGTATCCATACGGTCATCTTGCCCATACCAAGACGTATTGGGAAGGATAGAGTTACGGATAATCCAGTGATAACCGCCTTCCATGTTTTCAAGGTAACGAAACTCTTGGGGTTCCCCTGGACTATCTACTGTAAATATCCTTCTAGCTGTACCAGACATACGACCAAAGGTAAAATCTCTGATAGGGGCAGGAAATTGTGGTGAAGCATTGCCATCGCTACCGGCTCTGATACGGTCAAGAAGTTCTTCCAAGTCCGCAGAAGCTTGGTCTTCATGGGAAAAACGTTCTGCACTGACATTGATTAATTCACTGTCGACATGAATGGCATAATAGTAAGAGCCTTGAATCGCACGTGCCGCATCTTCCATGCGTGCTTCGTCTATCAGGTAAGAAGTCGCTTGCCCGGGATTAAGCCTATTCGCCCAGTAAGCCCAACCTGTCTCTGGG
>NZ_KQ968939.1:696550-721757 GCF_001578715.1 Lactococcus sp. DD01
ATGAACCATCAACAGCTGAACGGCTATTAATATCACCTGCTTCTGGTCTATAGATGGTCCAAGTTCTCGACTCATGACGATCACCGCCTGCCACTTGTGTCCAGCCTGTCTGACCGCGTTTTTGATACTCCATGAACTCCGACAGACGAATTCTTGCCATGATGGGTTCTTGACCGTAATTTTCGACAAAGACATCCTTATTTTCTGTCTGACGGTGGAAGTAATCATGCACCCGAGCGCCAACTGGTGCTGGATTTTCCCGCAAACGGTCATTAATGGCTTGTTGGTTAAAGGCCGCAAAGGCAAAAGTGCCCCCAATCAAGCCAACCAATACCAAAAGGGCGATATTGCGCAGTCTGTGTTTTTTATCTGCATTCATAAGCTTCTCCTTCCTTCAAGGTAGAAAAAACTTAGAACTGTGGAACGGAAAATTACCGTCTGCTCTGCTCTTGAATTATAGACCATCACATTACCTCGTCAAGTGTTTTAGTTATTTAGGTAACTTTGTTAACATTTATATAATACAATTGTAATATTTTTCTTAGTAAATACAAAATCATATCCTCAGCAACACAAAAAGAGGGATATGTCCCTCTTGCTCTGATGTATTCTTAGTTTAGAATTGCTTTCTTTTGAAATTTGGCTTTTTTTAAGTTTTCGATGCGTGATAAGAGCTCTTCAAAGTCATACTCACTGGAAAACTCGGAAAGGACATAGACAAACTTTCGACTGTCATTTCTTTTACTTGAGATAAGCAAGTCATAGCTCTGTCCCTCATGGTAATGTTCCAGTTTTATCTTTTCCACTGCTCTGAGACGATTTTTAAGATAATGTTCCATGGGGATTTGATAGGCTGGAGTATCAGACAAGTCATAAGCCACTGTCAGTTGTTGGGCAGATAAAAGTTCCAGCAACATCAAAGCATTGCGATAGCCAAAGAGGAGTTCAGGCAAATCCTGCGTTTTGGGAATATAACTTAAGGCGATATCTTTGAGATTATCCAGCAAATCTTGAAAACTCTTATCGACCCATTTTTGCTCATGACTAAGCAAAGCTTCTTGGCTCTTTGTAAAGAGACTGCCATGGAAAAAGGCAAATTTATTATTGACTTGTGCCAGCTGATAACTGATGGCTTTTTCCTCTTCAAACCCTAAACGATGGGGACGATAGTGGTTCAACATACGTTCTCTTAAAGAAATATTCAAGAGAACGGTGGGAATTTTTTTACTGCGGAAAATATCAAAGCGGTAATAACTTTCCTTATCTAAGATGAAAAAAGACAGGAGAAAACTGTAGAAAAAGATTGTCTCACAATTATTCTTGCTCTGTTTATCATAAATGTATTGATAAAAAAGAGAGTCCAACAGCTGATAAAGGTGATCGTCTTGGTAGGTTTTCTTCATTTCCAAAGATTGAGTGACTTGGATATCTGTAAGTTTACGCCTTTTTTCTGTAATGGCTAACCAACGGTAAAGTTTATCTTGGCTGCTTGCCGAAAAGGTTACTTTTAAGGTTTCTTCGAGTTGCAAGATAAAATCAACTTGAAACTTCGTGACTTGAAGCAAGTCTGGGCGAAATGTAGGATGAAGCGAATCAAACAACAAGTAGTAAAAATAACGAATCTGGCTTTCTTCGCCCACCAGCTTATTATTTTTGATTTGAAGCTCAAACTCGGCTAAAAGTTTATTCAGCTCTTTTATTTTGCGGAACAAGGTTGATTCACTGACCAGTAAGGCTTCTGCTAGTTCAAAAATCATGTAATTTTTTTGTTCTAAAAGCAAGAGAAGTAAGCGATACTTAATGCTATCTTGGATTAAAAAGCTGATGACTTCATCTAAACTTTGAGACTCTACCATATTTAGGGCAAGTTTATTGTCCTGGCGCATCACTTCCATAGGTTTTCCCATCATCTGTCCCAGATAAGAAATGTCCTCTAAGTAGCTTTCAATCGAAGGTCGAGAGAGATTTACCCCCTCACACAGTTCTTGCGCGGTTATCTTATCCCGTTTGAGGACCAACTGACGTAGAATCTTAACCTGTATTTGCTCTTTTTTTTCAAGTAAAGCTTCGATATTCACAGCTGCTCCTCTTCTTTTCTAAGCCAACATTTTTCGTAGGCGTTTTCATATTCTCTTTCTATTTTATCACTTCGTTATATTTTGTGATTAAAAATTGCTCATTCTGGACATAGGAAAATAGACAATAAAAAGAATAAGACCAAAAGCCTTATTCTTTTTTAAACCTCCAAGTTAAGTTTCCCTTGTGCATAGATCGAAGCATTCCCATTGAGAATATAGGCAATGGTCACGATTGGCAGTATATATTGTACCGTACCAAAGCCAAAGACTTCTGCAGCAATGAAGATTGAAGCAAAATATGAGTTGGTTGCTGATGAAAAGACTGAAACATAGCCAGCAGCAGCGACCAAGCCAACAGGCAAGCCCAAAAGTAAGGCTAAGGTCGCGCCCAAACTTGCACCAATCGCAAAGAGCGGTGTTACTTCTCCACCTTGGAAACCGGCTGAGATACTTAAGACAGTGAAGAGCAATTTCAGAAGCCAATCATAGGCATTGATATGTTCTCCATTAAAACTCATCGAAATCAGATTCGTCCCTAGGCCTGCATAACGATCAAGATGGATGAAGATGAGACCCAAGCTCAAAATCAGTCCCATAAGTAAGATACGGCGATAAGGATTAGTGAGTTTATTTGCCATATAAGTCTTCATAAAGGCTAAGCCTTGCGCAAAGATGCGACCCACCAAGCCAAAGCAAATTGCCACAACGAGCAGCTTCAGAAGTACCAACGGATCAACATTTAAGTCGGTATTGACCGCAAAGGAAAATTTTTCTAAACCTAAAGCATGAGATGTCGCACTGGCCGCATAGGAACCAACCAAAGCTGGGAAAAGTGCGATATATTCAATCTTGCCCACCATCAGGATTTCAATAGCAAAGAAAGTTGCAGCAATCGGTGTTTGAAAGAGACCGGCAAAACCGGCTGCCATCCCCGTAATCAAAAGCACTTTTTGTGCTTCCTTGGAAGATAATTTCCCACCGACTGTATGACCAATCATGGCACCAATCTGGACAGCTACACCTTCTCGACCAACACTGGCACCAAAAAGGTGCGATAGCCAAGTTGAAAAGATAATCAAGGGCACTAAACGCTTAGGAATATCTTCTCGTCCTTTATTTCCCGCTTCAAAAATCAACCCCATTCCTTTTTGACTGTCTTTACCAAAACGTTGGTAGACATACACAATCAAAAGACCAGCTAAAGCCAAAAAAGGAAGAAAATACAAGGGATTTGCGTCACGTGTCTCCGTAATATAAATCAAGCCACGCCCAAATAAAGCATCGACAGCTCCGATGATTACCCCAATCACAAGAGCTAATACGGCATAAAGTACAGCCCATCTTGAGATTCCAATTTTTATATTTTTCATTAAAAGTAATTCCCCTTACCTGTATAATAATAGCAATAATGCAGAAATCAAAAAATTGATCCTGCCTAATAAAATGTTCAGGCAATTCCGCTGGGAATTGTCGTCTAACATGAGCTCCTTCAGGAGCAGATCTGGGAGCGTATTAAAAACAGGCCGAGCACAAAGCTCGACCACTTTTAATCGCGCATACCTTTGGCGCGTTGAATGTCTTTAAGCTTTTCTGGTGTGATGTCTTTGCCATCTTCATCCACCAATTTTACTGCTTCAACTTGACCGCGGAGATTTTCACGTACGCTATCAAGATAGATACGGCGCAATTCAGCACGTTCTGCAGTTTCGGCTTCTGTTAGTCCTTCTGCTTTGTGTTTACGTGCAAGTTCATTGATACGTTCCACTTGTTCATTTGTGATTGCCATAAGACCAATATCCTCCTTATTTTGTATTGATTAAACTAAAGTCAGCCATTGTTCCGGTAAGTGCTGACAGCTCTGTAAGCAAGGCCAGACGATTGTGACGTACTTTTTCATCTTCTGCCATAACCATTACATTTTCAAAGAAATTGTTAATGGCTGGAACACCTTTGTTGACAAGAATATCATATTTTTCAGAGGCAGACAAGTTTGCCCAACCTGCTTTAAGTTCTTCTGTAGCTTCGTAAAGCATGCCTTCAGCATCGTTCTCAAAGAGCTCAGAAGAAACCGTTCCGACATGATCGGCTTTTTTCGCCAAGTTGATCACACGTGAAATATTTTCAATAGCTGGTTTAAAAGTTTCTTCGTCCTTATGACTGTTAAGCATTGGCGCAATTTCCATCATATTAGCAATATCCATTGTATCTGCCGCAATTGTTGCTTCAACAATATCGTGACGGATTTTCTTATCCAGTAGAAATTTTTGCACACGCCCTTTGAGGAAATCAATAACTTGCTCTTTATTTTCATAATCAAGTGCGGCGATAAACTCAGAAAAGTCAAAGTGCCAGTTGAATTTCTCAATAATACGTGTCAATCCTTGCGCTGCACGACGCAAAGCGTAAGGGTCATTTGAGCCTGAAGGAATTAAGCCTGCGCTAAAGAACGAAAGAATGCTGTCGATTTTATCTGCAGCAGCCAAAACACTTCCGACAGCAGTTTCCGGCAAATCTCCTTCAGCAGATACCGGCATATAATGCTCACGAACTGCTGCTGCTACGTTGCCATTCTCTCCTGCAAGAAGAGCATATTTTTCACCCATAACGCCTTGAAGTTCATCAAATTCACCAACCATACCTGTCAAAAGGTCAAATTTGTAAATATCTGCTGCACGCGCCACATCCGTCTTTTCAGTTTCTGTCAGCTTGGCAATATCTGCCAGATGTGCTGCAATAGCTTTTGTACGAGCCATATGTTCTGTGATTGAACCGATTTTTGCATGGAAAGTTACATTTTCAAGTTTCTTCACAAGATCTGCAATTTTTAACTTTTGATCTTCTTTCCAGAAGAACTCAGCATCTTCCAAACGGGCAACCAGAACTTTTTCATTGCCTAAGATGACGTTTTTCATACCTTCAGCATTACCATTACGCACGGAGATAAAGTGCGGTGCGAGCTTACCTTCTGCAGTATAAACTTCAAAATAACGTTGGTTATCACGCATTGAAGTAACCAGAACTTCTTCCGGAACTGACAAATACTTTTCATCAAAGCTACCGACAAAAGCAGTTGGGTACTCGACGAGGTTATTGACTTCTTCAAGAAGTTCAACGTGTTTTTCGTCTGAAAGTTCAACTTTCCAGCCATGTTCAGCTGCAATTTTCTTGATTTGTTGGCTAATTTCAGCTTTACGTGCTCCAGCATCAACCATAACAAAATTATCAGTCAAAACTTTGGCATAATCTGTCGCATGTTCAAGTGTAAATACTTGGTTTGAAAGGAAACGGTGACCACGTGTTGTATTTCCTGCAGTCACATCAAGAATGTCAAAGGGAACCACTTCGGCATCTAGTAAAGAAATCATCCATTGGATTGGGCGCACGAAGAGGAAGCTATTATTTCCCCATTTCATGTAAGTTTTGAACTGCATTTTAGAAATGACTTCATCGCCAACTTTTGTCAATATTTCTTGTGCAGCTACGCCCGCAATATGTTTGTTTGCGAAATAGTAATCGCCCTTGAGGACCAATTCGTCAGGTGTTACGCCTTGTCCACGAGAGAAACCTTGAATGGCTTTTGACCAGTTTCCTTCAGCATCTTTAGCAATTTTAGCAGATGGACCTTTGACTTCTTCGTCCATTGCTTCGGAATTTTCAGCAAGTCCTTCCACCAAAACAGCCAAACGACGTGGTGTTGAAAATTTGCGGATAGCATCAAATTCTAAACGATTTTCATTCAAAAAGTCCGAAAGACGTTCTGCCAATTGATTGATTGCAGGTGTTACCAAGTGGGCTGGCATTTCTTCCAAGCCAATTTCGAGTAAATAGTTTGCCATTATTTTGCCTCCTGTTCTTCTGCCAATTGTGCCAGAACTTTTGTATATTTCCCTTTTTCTCCCAGATATTTCTCACGTAAGTCTTCATCTTTTAAAAGTGGGAAGCCAAGTTTAGCACGTTCTTCAATAAATGTTTTGGCAACTTTACGCGCCATTGTACGTACGCGGTGCAGGTAGCCAGCACGTTCAGTTACCGAAACTGCGCCACGTGCATCCAAAAGGTTAAAGGTATGAGAGCTCTTCAAGATAAAGTCATAAGCAGGGTGAACCAAACCTAAATCCAGTAATTTAAGTGCTTCTGCTTCGTACTTGTTAAACAAGTCTAAAAGCATATCTTGATCAGACTCTTCAAAAGCAAATTTTGAGTGCTCATATTCTGGTTCTTTGAAAATATCACCATAGAGTACGCCATTTCCCCATTCGAGATCGTAGACACTGTCAACTTCTTGAATAGCTGTTGCTAAGCGTTCTAGACCATAGGTAATTTCAGAAGTTACAGAATCCACTTCAATACCACCCACTTGTTGGAAATAAGTAAACTGTGTACATTCTTGTCCATCAATCCAAACTTCCCAACCAATACCGGCACAACCCATTGATGGATTTTCCCAGTTATCTTCAACAAAACGAATATCATGCTCCAAAGCATCAATCCCTAGGGCAGCTAAACTTTCCAAATAAAGTTCTTGGATATTTTTGGGTGAAGGTTTCATCACCACTTGAAATTGGTGGTGTTGGAAAAGGCGGTTAGGATTTTCACCATAACGTCCATCTGCAGGTCGACGTGAAGGTTGTACATAAGCTGCTGACCAAGGTTCCGGTCCATTTGAACGCAAGAAAGTATAAGGACTCATCGTTCCTGCACCAACTTCGTTATCGTAGGCTTGCATCAAGTTTGCACCTTGCTTAGACCAAAAAGCCTGCAAAGTCAGAATCATATCTTGAAATGATAATTTATTATTTGACATTTAATTCTCCTTATTATTTATTAAGTTCATTCATTTGGCGTTTATATCCAAGGAAGTAGAAACCAGCAACGAAAATCACACCACCAATGATATTTCCTGCATAGACAAGACTGAAATTGCGGATGAATTCCATCCATGTGGCGCCACCTTCAAAGATTGCAGCGGGGATGGCAAAAGCATTTGCCACACTGTGCTGGAAACCAATTGCAACAAAAGCCATTGTCGGGAACCAGATTACCATTACTTTTCCTGCTGCATCTTTGGCTCCGTAAGAAAGCCACATCGCAAGGCCTACAAACCAGTTACACCCTACTCCAGAAACCAAAGTCTGAAGCCAGGTTGCATTTATTTTCGAGTGCGCAACGGTGATTAATTCCTCACGATACACACCTGTACTTGTCAACCCAACAATGTGTGCAAAAAAGAAAGCCACAAAGAAGGCACCCAGAAGATTAAAAATAGTGATGACAATCCAGTTTTTGAGCAAATCTGAAAATTTTACTTTCTTTGCAAAGAAAGATACAGAAACAGCCGTCATATTAGATGTAATGAGCTCGCCACCGCCCATTAAAATAACAATCAAACCAATAGGAAACACTGCTGCACCGATGAAACTTGCCAAACTTCCAAAATCATCGACGACACTTGATATGACGCGGATATAAAGCAGATAACCTAAAGAGATTAACGCGCCTCCAATAAAGCCAAGTACAGCTTTTTCTAACATCGGTCGTTTGACCTTTTCTTGTCCATGGTGAATAGTTGCAGCCAATATTTCTGCTGGATTCATCATAATGTTCTACTCCTTAAAATAATATAAAAACCGCGCAATACACCTGTCCTAAGACAAAGGGTGCTATGCACGGTTCCACCTTTATTTTTTACTTCATTCGTATTGCGATGATTTTGGGCCATTTTAAATCTCGGCTTTCACTGTCCCGAGTCGCTTGCTTTACCTTAAAATTGTAGTCCTTTTTGCTGAAAATGTCAAGGCCAGACTTAAAGTTTTTAGTGTTTCCGATTGGAAGGGGCTAAAGAGAGATTCAGCTTGCTGAACCCTTTTTCAAAAATCATTTGCAACATGAAATAATTTGATATAATAAGTTCATCATGAAAAAATTATTTAAGGTTATAAGTTTATTGTTAGGCTTTCTTGTGGTATTAATATTAGGAGTGTTGCTGGTGTTTAATCTCTCCCCACGCCCTGGGGCTTTTGTGATTAATCGTCTTTTTGCTAAAAGTGGCGGAAAGATAACAGATCAAAATACCTATGAGTCCACGAAGAAAAAAGTCCTTTTGAAAAGTGACATCAGCTATAATTCAGACAAAAAAAGAAATACCTTTGACATTTACATGCCTCAAAATGCCAAAGGCCCTATTCCTGTAATTATCTGGGTTCATGGTGGTGCTTATGTCGGAGGAAATAAAACCGATGTTAAAGAATTTGCCACTAGGATTGCGCATGATGCTCAAGTTGCTGTTATCTGTCCTAATTATGCACTTGCACCTGATGCACAATATCCCAGCCAAATTCAGCAAATAAACGAACTAGTAGAAGACTTGCTCCATCGTCAAGCTGAATATCCTTCACTTGATTTCAATAAAATTATTCTTGGAGGAGATAGCGCTGGTGCCCAGATTGCAGCCCAATATGCGGCCATCCAAACCAATAAAGTTTATGCAAATGCATTAAACTTCAAACCCCTCCTCTCTCAGCAAAATTTAAAAGGAGTCATCTCTTATTGTGGCCCTGTAAACTTGCAGGAAAAGGCACATGATAAGTCAAATAATTTATTGCTTAAAGCTTTCACCAAAACTGTAGCTTGGTCACTCTTAGGTACAACAGATTGGAAAACCAATCCACATCTAAAACAAGCAAGCGTGGTTCCATCCGTAACAGAAAACTATCCGCCCACTTATATTACGGATGGAAATACTCTTAGTTTCGCTCCAGAAGGTGAAGCGTTGGCAAAGCGTTTAAAGGAGCTAAATGTTCCTGTATCCGAGCTTTTCTTTAATGATTCCAGTAAAAAAATTGGACATGAGTATCAATTTGATTACCGTACGAAAGAAGCACAGCTCTGCTACGAGCAAACACTCCAATTCATTCAAGAAATTACCCTACAACATTAAAAAAGCTGCACAAGAGGTGCAACTTTTTTGTTTTTTAATGTGTTCGATTGTAAATAATGCTTGAGATAAAGGATAACACGATAATAATCCCGCCAAGTAAACCTGTCACTGCCTCACCAATTTCCCAATGGATACTTGCCAAAATCAGAATGGCTAAGGTAAGAATCGCCCAATGCGCACCGTGTTCTAAATAAACAAGTTCATTCAGTGTTCCTTTTTCTACCAAGTAAAGAGTCAGTGAGCGGACAAACATTGCTCCGATAACACCTAGCCCAAGTAGGATAATAATAGGGTCTGAGGTAATGGCGAAGGCCCCAATAACACCATCAAAACTAAAGGAAGCATCAATAACTTCCAGGTAAAGGAAGAGCGAGAAAGCTGCTCTTCCCACAGCGTAAGTCGTCTGACCTGCTGTTTCGGTAGGCATGTGCTCGGTCATCATATCGCCAAAGCCATTCACCAACATATAAGTTACAATCCCCAAAACACCTGAGAATAGAACAGTGTGTGCATCAGCCGCGATAAATTCAGCAGTCAATAAAAGAACAAGCATTGAAATTATCGCATTTGCTGCAGGAAAATGACCAACCTGTTATAAGACTTTTTCGGGCAATTTTAGCCATGTATGTGCTCTTTGATCAAAGAAAAAACCAAGTGCAAGCATCAAAAGAAACATTCCACCAAATGCAGCGATTGAAGGATGCGCATGGTGTAAAATATAACCATAGGTCCCTGGAACACTGGGATCACCTTTTTCTAAAGCTAAGCGCATGGCACTTATCGGATCCAGTTTTGCGGAGACACCAACAATCAAAAGCGGAAAGACCAAGCGCATCCCCACAACAGCAATTAAAATCCCCACCGTCAAAAATATTTTACGCCAAGCATGGCTCATACGCTCCAAAATACGTGCATTAACAATAGCATTATCCATGGAAAGTGAAATTTCCAACACTGCTAGGATAGCTGTAATCATTAAACCATCCCATCCGGCGTAGAGGTAAGCGATAATCAACGCAATAATACTAACAATAAACGAGCTTCTAAAAATTTTCATAAATCCCTTTTTCTAAATATCAACTTCCACCAGTTGCTTGTCCCCTTTTGCCGCGGAAATTTTTCCACTGAACTGTTCAACCAAATTGTCCAAAAGTTGCTCTGTCTTATCCAAGTCAACAAAGAGCTTGACCGTAACATCGGAGAGAAATTCACTCTCTGAGATGACTAAGCCTTGGGAACTTAAAAAGCGCTGTAGCCCGTCATAATTCCCATAATCAAGAGTCAAGATTAATTGCTCCTGTGTGACAAATTTGACCAAACCAACCTGATCTAGAGCATGGCCAACACTCCCCGCATATGCACGGATTAAACCACCAGCACCGAGTTTAATTCCCCCAAAATATCGAGTCACAACTGCACAAACGTTGGTAATTTCTCTTTTCTTAAGAATTTCCAACATAGGTACACCAGCTGTACCAGAAGGTTCGCCATCATCACTTGAACGCTGGATCTCCTGACGGTCGCCTAAAGTAAAGGCGGAACAATTATGATTCGCCTTATGATGCTCTTTTTTATTTCAGAAATAAAAGCTCGTGCTTCTTCCTCAGTATAAACGCGCTTCAAATGGCAAATGAAGCGCGATTTTTTGATTTCTTCTTCTGCAATGAAATCCTCTTTTATGGTAATTGTCATAAATAAATTTTATCAAAAATAGTGAAAACATGCGACTTTTTTCGTCTTAAAGGTATGAATGAATTATATGGTAGACTCCTTTTACAAAAAGAGTTGTCGAAAATCCCAGACAAAGCAACACTTTTTGATAGTATGCACGATATTTCAAAAACAGTGATTATGTGCAATCGCTGCGGTAAAAAAAGTAAGAAAAAAGAGGGCTTACTCCCCGTTGGTGCTTATTATTGTCCCTATTGTATTCAGATGGGACGTGTTCGCTCGGATGAAAAACTTTATCACCTTCCTCAGGAGGATTTTTTAGCAGCTTCTTTTCTAAACTGGCAGGGAAAACTCACAGCCCCTCAGCAATATATATCTGATACTCTAGTCAAATTACATCAGCAACAAAAAACGGTGCTGGTGCAGGCTGCCACGGCTGCAGGAAAAACTGAAATGATTTATCAGATGATTGATAACACCCTTAAAAAAGGAAAAGCTGTAGGTTTAACTAGTCCTCGTATTGATGTCTGTCTAGAACTCTACTATCGCTTAAAGCGAGATTTTTCTTGTCCCATCTCGCTTTTACACGGAAAAAGTGAGAAATACAGCCGCTCGCCACTCGTAATTGCGACGACACATCAGCTTATGCGTTTTCGTCATGCCTTTGACTTAGTCATTCTTGATGAGGTTGATGCTTTTCCATTTCCAGATAATGACATGCTCTCTTTTGCACTGACTCAAGCTCGTAAACCTTCTTCAAGCTTGATTTATCTTACTGCAACAACCACCAATAATTTGGAAAAACAAGTCAAGTTGGGGCAAATCGAAAAGTTACAACTTCCCCGACGTTTTCATGGTTTTCCATTGGTACTCCCGCAATTTTTTTGGCAGAGCAAGTTTTACAAAATGGTCAAAAAACAACGCGAATCTGGTTTCCCATTACTTATCTTTGTCCCTGAAATAAGACTGGGAGAAAAACTGAGCCAAGACTTACAGAGTAGTTTTCCTCATGAAGAAATTGCCTTTGTTGCTTCAACGAGTCTTGAACGCTTAGAGGCTGTGGAACGTTTTCGTCAGGGCAATATTTCTATCCTTGTCTCAACGACTATTTTAGAACGTGGTGTAACTTTTCCTAAGGTTGACGTTTTTGTATTTCAAAGTCATCACCATAATTTCACAAGATCAAGCCTCATCCAAATTGCCGGACGAGTGGGTCGAAGTACCGAAAGACCTGATGGCAAAGTGTTTTTCTTTCATTTAGGAAAAACAACAGCAATGTTGGAAGCTTATAAAAACATCAGAAATATGAATAAGGCAGGAGGTTTCCAATGATTTGTTTGCTTTGCCATACTGAATACACTATTGAAGCCACTTTCCATCAACTTTTTCTCTTAAAAGACTCTTCTCCCGGGCTTTGTACAACCTGTCACAATAAGTTTCAACTAATTACTCCACCTTATTGTAGCCGCTGTTATAAGCCAGACATAAAGGACGTCTGCTCTGACTGCAAGATTTGGGAAAAGGAGGGCATTATTGTAAATCATCAAGCTGTCTTTACCTATAATACAGCCATGGAAGAATTCTTTAGTCGTTACAAATTTTTGGGAGATTATCGCCTACATCATGTTTTTCACAAATATTTTCAAATAGAAAAAGAATATACGATTGTTCCAATCCCCGTGAGTAAGCAACGCTTTCAAGAGAGAGGTTTCAATCAGGTCGCTGCGCTCCTGCAGCAACTTCCTTTCAGTTCTCTTCTGGAAAAAGAAGAAGGTCCTGCACAAAATACACGTACCAGAAATGAACGTCTTAAAAACAAAAATACCTTTACTTTAAAAGCAAAGGTAAAAGTGCCAGATAAAATTTTACTAGTGGATGACGTTTATACTACCGGTCGAACGCTCCAACATGCTATAGCTGTCTTAAAACAAGGAGGGGCTCAGGAAATCAAAACCTTTTCCTTATGCCGTTGAGTTTAAAAGAAAAGATGCCAAATTTTAGGTAAGAAGATAAACGCAGCAACAATCACGGCAAAACCAGAAATGACTAAAACAGCTCCTGCAGCCATATCTTTGGCTCTTTTGGCGCGCAAATGAAATTGGTAATCAGCAGCCAAATTAACCACATTCTCAATAGCCGAATTGAAGAGCTCTGCCATAAAGACTAAAAAGATGGCAAGAAAAAGGAAAAGCCACTCAAATTCTTGAATTTGCAAAACAACACCTAGGATCAAAGCCAACACACCAGAAAGCGTATGCTTGCGCATATTTCTTTCTTCTTTAAAAGCTGTCCAGATACCCGTAATTGCGAACTCCATGCTGGAAATAACATTCGTATTTTTCCAACGTTTACGCTGGGTATTCTCTGGGACTTCACCGTCCGCAAAGTCTTCCTTATTGAAAATTTTTACATCTTTTTCGTTATCTTTTAAGTCCATAAGCAGTCAAAATCTCCTCCTGAAGTCCGAACATTTCTGCTTCTTCTTCTGGAGAATAATGATCGTAACCATTAATGTGTAAGAAGCCATGAACAGCTAACCAGCCATATTCACGTTCAAGGGAATGCCCATAATCTGCTGCTTGCTCGGCAGCTTTATCGATTGAGATAAAGAGTTCACCAATAAAAGGATCAAGCTCCTCCATCAACTCTTCTGGAATATCCATATCTTCATCAAAGAAAAACTCATCTTCATCAGGCTTATATTCAAGCGAAATAACATCCGTCGGTGCATCTTTCTCTCTATATTCCAGATTAATTTCTTGTGAGCGCGCATTATCAACGAAAGTAACAGACATTTCTTTTGAGTCGGCAAGCTTTATATAATCTGCAGCAAAGCTTAATAACTTTTCAGTTTGCTCAATAATTTCTTTTGAAACTTTTCCTGTTTCATCAACTAATTCTATATACATTCTTTTCCCTTATATATTTTCGATGTTCTCTCTCATTTTTTTCGCAAAATCTAAGAGCGGTGTTCTTGTTGAAGGCATAATATTTTCTGGCAATTGGTCAAATGCAAACCATTGTGCATCCAGAACTTCGCTTTCTTCAAAAACCATTTGACCTGAAAAATCATTGCTGACATAAACAGTATCTACAATATGAACTTCATCACCATTTGGATAGCAAAAATGCTGTTCCTCTCCAGAACATACGGTAAATAGCTCCATGTTTCCTACAGTCAAACCTATCTCTTCAAAAAGCTCTCTGCTCGCAGCTTCTTCTGCTGTTTCTCCAGGTTCGATTGAACCCCCATGATAAGACCAACACCCTGTATCCTTACGTTTCTGAAGCAAGATTCCATCTTCATTATAGATAATTATGCTAGCACATGCAACAACAAGTGGGCGCGGGCCCAATATTTTACGTAAGTCGAGAACATAACCTTCAGACATCTCACTCTCCTTTTTTCTCGTAAGCATTAATAATTTGAGCTACAACAGGATGACGAACGACGTCCTTAGCTGTAAAGTAGACAAAATCAATACTATTTAAACCAGAAAGTTTTTCTTTTGCGTCAATCAAACCAGATTTAGCCTTAGCCGGCAAATCAATCTGTGAAATATCACCATTGACAATCATTTTTGAGTTGAAGCCCAAACGTGTCAGGAACATTTTCATTTGCATCGTTGTTGTGTTTTGCGCTTCATCCAAGATAACAAAGGCATCATCTAAAGTACGTCCACGCATGTAAGCTAAAGGTGCAATTTCAATGATCCCACGCTCCATCATACGTTCCGTTGCATTTTTTCCTAAAATCTGGAAGAGTGCATCATAAACAGGGCGCAGATAAGGATCTACTTTTTCTTGCAAATCTCCCGGTAAGAACCCCAGATTTTCACCAGCCTCTACAGCCGGACGTGTCAAAATAATGCGTTTCACCTGACCATTACGCAATGCTTGGACTGCCATAACGACAGCCAAAAAGGTTTTCCCGGTCCCAGCAGGACCAATGCCGAAGACGACATCATGCTGCTTCACACTGTCTACATAGAGCTTTTGCCCCACATTTTTTAACCGAATTGGTGTACCAACAGCATCTTTAGTGAGCTCGATTTCATAAAGTGTAATGAAATTTTCGATATTATCTTCAAGCACCATTTTAACTGCAATCATCGCATCAGAGCTATGGACAGGTAAACCACGAGAAATCAAAACTAAAAGAGCCTGTAAAACTTTACGTGCTTGCTCAGGCGCTACTTCATTATCAGCAAAAATCTGTACGCGCTCCCCGCGATAGTTTATATCAACAGCAAGTTGAGATTCAATCAACTGTGCATTTTTATCCTGTGAACCAAAAAGTAAAACTGCATCTTCTGGATTTTCCAACTTAAATTCTACGGAATGTCTAGCCAAACAAATACCTTCCTGTTCTTTTATTTATAATCTTTGTCTCATTATACCATATTTCAAGGTTTATACGCTTCCATACCTTTCATGCAAGCAAAAAGATCATTGGGAAGCCCCAATAATCTTTACTTAATTTTTGTATAAGGAAGCCCAATCGAATCAGCCAACGCAGGCGACACTATTTTTCCTTTATAGACACTCATACCAGAGCGAAGCGATTCACTAAGATTAAGTGCTTTTTCTAAACCATTGTCGGCAATCTGCTTCAAGTATTCTATATTCCCTTTAGACATTACCAAAGTTGAAGTACGGGGTGTCGCCCCTGGCATATTTGGCACTGCATAATGAATGACATTGTGTCTTGTAAATACCGGTTCTGCATGATTCGTTGCGTGATCAATAGTTTCAACCGTCCCTCCTTGATCAATAGCGATATCAACAATCACAGCACCTGGTTTCATTGATTTGACCATATACTCTTTCACAAGCTTTGGTGGTTTAGCCCCAGGAATCAGAATTGTTGAAATAAAAACGTCTGCTTTTTTTATGTGCTCTTCAAGTGCTTCGGTTGTTGACTTGACGACCTGCAGCTTTTTACCCGCATAACGCGTTTCCAGCTCTTGAATACGTGTATCACTCAGCTCTAAAATAAGGACGGAACAACCAATACTCAAAGCAATATCTGCTGCATTTTCAGCTGCAGTACCACCACCAAATATAACGATATGTCCTGCCTCGATACCACTTTCGGGAATGCCTGGAAGTAGAATTCCTTGTCCCCCGTGTTGTTTTTCCAGATAATATTGTCCAATATTAACGGCACGTCGTCCCGCAATTGCACTCAGGGGTTTGAGTAATGGAAAAGTTCCCTCCGTAGCGATATTTTCAGCCGAAAAAGCAGTCACCTTCATTTCTATCATTTTTTCAACACAAGCTTTATTTGCAGGTAAATGTAAAAATCCCCAGATGATTTGTCCCTCTTTAAGGTATTGATATTCTTCCTCTAAGGGCTCTTTTACGCGAACCATCATTTCTGCTTCCCATGCTTCTTCACGTTCCACTATCTTGGCCCCCGCTGCGATATACTGCTCATTTGGAAAACCAGCACCAAAACCTGCATTATTTTCAACATATAGCGTATGCCCGGCCTCTACCAAAAATTTTACATTTTCCGGCGTCATTCCGACACGTGCTTCCCCTTGTTTCAAGTCTTTTACTACACCAATTTTCATTCTTTCCTCCTTCAATGCAACTCAAAATTATAGAGTAAATATACCATAAATAAAGTGCTTAAATTATAGAAAGGGAAAATAACACTATCTTTTTAGAATAATAAGATATTTATGTTTTCTATTCTACAAGATATATTTTTAGTGAAAAGTAAGATGTATTTACGTCTTATATAGTGTAAGGCAAAAAAGATGTTAGGCATTGAAAGGAGGCACTCAATATAACATCAATATTTATAGAAAAAGGAGTAAATTACATGTCAAGCAAAAAACTAAAAAAACTGCTTATTACTGCTCTTGCACTCACGTCAGGTCCTGCTTTAGTACAAGCGAATGACGTTCAAAGGCCTGCACCTCAAGTCTGGGTAGGAACTGTTGTTCGACAAAGAGTATACAATGTCAGAGGAAGTCTTCTACAGACACATTACCGTGAATTAAGGGTCAGAAATGGCTATAGAGTCAGAGTAACACCTTTCTATCTTAACAGAAACAGAACGCGTTACTATCAAGACTACATTTATCATACTTACTAAGCAAATGAAAAAATGGTGAGAGGGAAAATAGCATATGTTTCCCTTCGTTCTTTTCATGAGGAAAAAATATGTTTATACTAAAAAAATTTGTAAGCAGTAATAAAAATAAAGTCCTGATTTCCTTACTGTTCATCGGCCTAATCTTTCAGTTTGTTGCTTTTAAAACTGTAGGAACTCATCCCCCTAATGGTTTAGGATTGGAAGATACAACACAGGAAAATATCAAAGCCAGCAAAAAAAGTATCAGGGAACTCAAAAGTTTTATTGAATCTGGAGATCCTCCAGAAAACGCTGAAGAACTCTTAAGAGAACTCAATGATGAGTTAAAGTTAGATAAGGCAAAACTTCAAGCATTAGAAGTAAATAATTACAATGAATTCTGGCGTTTAGATAACCTTTATAATGAACAAAAAATTAAAAAGTTAGAGGAAGCACAAAAAAATGGTGAAGAGGTTCCTTTTGGTGGAGGATATGAGTATTTCAAGGCAACTTCCAAATGGTACCACCAAGTCCTAGACAGTGGGCAAGACTTTACTCAAGCTCCAGGGGTAAACCCATCCAGCATCGGCGCTGCCCTCTATATTTTGATTGGCTTAGGTGGACTTTATGGTCTAATCCTGCTGACTTTTATCTGTGGAGACACCTTGGCAATGGAGATGCCAAACGGTTTGCGCTATTACCATTTGATGAAAAAGGATAAAAAAATGCTTCATTTCCAACATCTATTTATCCCTGCTGGCTTTGTACTCCTACTTATTCTTTCTGCCTTGCTGGTTTTTGCGCTCATCGCTGGACTCCAGTTTGGCATGGGCTCTTGGAACTTTCCTAACTTTGTCGTTGGGGCGATTTATGATGTATTTCAGGGCGAGGAGTTGCTCTGGCGCCTGCTCTATCTGCTTCTGGCCATCCTATTTATTACAAGTTTAGGTCAGCTCCTCTCACAGTTTATCAGAAAAGCTTATATTCCTTCAGCGATTATCGCTTTACTGCTGGTCACTTATTCTGTTATCCATACGCATGAAGCGATGAAAACAATCGTTAAATGGATCCCTTTAACCTACTTAAACATTAATACTGTCTTGCAGTTTTCCAACGGTGAAAATTCTTGGCCAACTTCTGGGAACTTTCTCTTTGAGAGAGACTCCCTCTGGATTGGTGCTCTTGTACTCCTCTCTTGCAGTATTCTTTTCTATGGTATCAGCCATATCTTATTCACAAAGTACATCTATAGAAAGGCCTAGTAACTTATGAAACTTATAATAAATAATCTAACAACCTGTACGCTGAGTAACATATGTCTCACACTTGATAAACCAGGTCTTTATGGTATTATCGGTCGAAATGGCACAGGAAAATCTACGCTTTTCACGGCAATTAATAAGGAAATGAACTACGAGGGAGATATTCAGATTTCTGATGGCTGGCATCAAGGTAGAGTTTCATATGTTGCGACACTTGATATTTTTGAGCCTAATCTTAGAGCAATCGATTATATTAAGGTTTTGACAAAGACAGAGCTAAAAAGCGCAGAAAAATACATGCCCTTATTTTCTGCTTCACGCTTCTTTAAAAAACCAATCAAAAAATATTCTCTCGGAATGAAAGAAATACTGGCTTTCATTTACACTGTAAGCCTTGAAGCAGACCTTATCATTGTCGATGAGCTGATGAATGGGCTTGACAATGCGATGCGTGCCAAAGCCTTCCAAATCTTAAAAGAGCTTTCCAAAACAAAAATCATTCTGCTTACCTCCCACATCTTAGAAGAGGTGGAAAAATATTGCGACCAAGTCTATTTTCTTTCAAAATATGGTTTTGATGATGTCCTAAATTTTAGGGAGGCACACAAATTAATCCAGGAAACTCAAGTATTTATGTAAAGAAAAGACATGAATCTGTCCCTCCAGAGTGGGCTTTCCTCATTGTCTTTTCTTTTATATTTATAAAAAAAGCCTCTCCGAAGAGAGACTCGTTTACCATTATTTAGCTACTGCTGGGTAAACTGAAACGTGTTTTTTACCACGTTTCATTTCAAATTTAACGTGTCCTTCGATTTTAGCGAAGAGAGTGTCATCGCCACCACGACCAACGTTAGCACCTGGATGGATATGTGTACCACGTTGACGGAAAAGGATTGAACCGCCGCTTACAAGTTCACCGTCAGATGCTTTAGCACCAAGACGTTTAGCTTGTGAGTCACGACCATTAGAAGTAGAACCCCCACCTTTTTTGTGGGCGAAGAGTTGCAGATTAAGTTCAAGCATTATATTGCCCTCCATTTTCAATTTTAAGTGTAATGTATTGGCTGTAATTATTTGATACTTCTCGCATAGCATTTTCAAACGCTTGGAGAAGTGTTTGAGCCAATTCGCCTTGTCTTTCAGGAGTACTCAAAGGTATTTCAACATAAAGATAACCATCTTCCATATTGGCAATAGGTTTAATCTTTGCCATTTCATAGAGATTATTTGCTGTTGTAATTGACAACACACTCACAGCTGCACAGACCACATCGTGACCATATTCACCTGATTCAGCATGTCCAGAGATTTCATAGGAAACTATTTTATCTCGCTTTGTCCTGATAACCGCTTCAATCATGCCTTAAGCGTTGATTGATTTGATAACAACCTTAGTGTAAGGTTGACGGTGACCTTGTTTACGGTGTGAGTGTTTTTTAGGTTTATATTGGAAAGTAACAACTTTCTTTTGTTTACCATGTTTTTCAACTTCACCGACAACTGTTGCACCTGAAACGAGTGGAGCACCAACTTTAGTAGTAGCACCGCCGACAAGAACAACTTCATCAAAAGTTACAGTTTGACCAGCTTCAACGTTAAGTTTTTCAACGTAGATAACTTGTCCTTCTTCAACTTTGACTTGTTTACCACCAGTTTTGATGATTGCGTAGTTTGACATTGTGATTCCTCCTTGTTAGATTTTGTGCCGTAAAACGACTGTAAGACTCGCCTTGGACCGTGAGCTAATGCTACTTAAACGGTACCTCGTGCGGTTGTACTTTATGGGAGACCACAAAGACAACTATATAAGTATAACAGAAAATATTCTTCAATTCAAGTGGAATGCAAGTTTTTTTTACTTCAATTTGTCATTTACAGTTAAGTTTGCATTCATCAGGTGCTTTAAAGATAATATAAGATAAAGTACTTATTTAGGAACCACCGTAGTCAAACCTTTGCGGTATACCGTTATGTCTAGTGGAAGTGGCGAGCTTTTATCTCCGTCAATTCTTGAATAAGGAATATCTTGTTTTTTATTAGATTGGGCACTTATTTCTAAGTGATCTGTGTCAAAATAAGTAATTTCCATAAAATCTTCGAGTTGGCCCTTGCGTAGCTTATTAAGATGGAATAAAATTTTGAGTAAATTAATCTCCTTCAACGAATACACTCGGATAAGACCATCGTCTACCTTAGCATCAAGAGATAAAGCCTGTCTTCCGCCAATCGTATCGGTCATCGTAATTAATAATAATTTCGTTTTTAAGGCTTTTGTTTTGCCATTATATTTGAGCTCGATACGGTAGCTTTTATTATGGCGAATAACTTTGTAGGCATCCTTCAAGTAAGCAAAGGGTCCAAATTTTTTCTTTTCTGAGCTGCTCACATTTTGAGCGATATCTGCCAATATTCCCAAGGTTAAGCTGGAAATCATATAATCATCGTTAACTTTAGCAATATCAAATTTTTGCAACTTCCCCTCATTGAGATTTTGCAAGGCAGCTTCTATATTCTGAGGAATATGGAGTGATTTTGACAAGTTATTGACTGTACCATTGGGAACGATACCTAAGATAGATTTGCTTCCTCCCTCAAATACGCCTCCACATACTTTATTAATCGTTCCATCTCCACCAAGTGCCACTACAAGATCTGTGTTTTCTTGACTTACTTTTTTTGCTAAACGTACTGCATCTTCTGGGCTATCTGGATTGATATATTCCACATGAGAGGCTTTATTTTCTTCTTTTCCAAAAAAATTTTTAATTGTATTTAATACTTCGTTTTCGTCATTTTTTCCTGATTTTTCATTATAAAATACTTTTACTTCTTTCATTTTGACCTCCCTATCGTCTTTATTTTACCATAGCTTTTACTTAAGGTAAAAAAAAGCTGCTCTGCTTTTGGTATATGAAAAAACCACAGCTTATTTTTCTGTGATTTTTTCTACGTCTTTTACGATATCAACTTGATAAACGACACGTGGATTAAACAATATCCTCACTAATGTATTAATCAAGAGCATGATCCATGCAAAAGATAAGCTAAAGGAAAGAATTTCAAAGGCAGTTAAGTTCAGATAATAGAGCGGATGCCATAAGAAGTAACCAAAAACTATCAAACCTGCTAAACCATAAGAAATGCGGTACATGTTTTTATCTAAGTCTGGTAAAAACCAGCGAATTCCTAAGATTGATAAACTCATAAACAAAACAATGAGCTGAGCCGCCACATCGTGCATAATGTGCGCCAAACCATCACCATTATTAGGAATCAGGCCAACCAAAGCGATAGAGATGGCACATAAAGTTAATAAGATTTGCAATATCATAAATCGTATACGATGCCCTAATTTTTCACGAATCGAGACAAATATATAATCAAATAAAGCAATCATCAAGGCAGCCGAAACAACCAAAGTCATATTAAACTGCAAGCTTGTGTTGGATTCACTCGTTCCTAGCAGGCTGAAGTTCTTTTGCCACCAGTATTGGTTATTGTTGGCGGCCATACTTGCGACAAGTCCACCAACAGAAACCATAATAAGCATATTAATCATCATTTGGATGGAGAATGTGTCTACAGCAAAAATTAACAGGTAATTTAAAATTCCAGAAAAAATAGCAAAAATCAACATTGAAGTAAAAACATCAAAACTCAAGCCATAAAAAAGCTGATTCAAGAACCAAAATAAGGCAACTAATCCTAAAGTGACGATAATAAAAACAGAAAGAATAACAGAGGGAAAAGTTCGCCAGTACACGCGCGGTAACATGGTATGATAAAGCTCTTTCCGCTTTTTAATAAAAGCAATGATGAAAGATGTTAAAGCGATTGTATTAGCAATAACTAAAACGCCAGTTGAGATTGAGGCTGTCCCCGATAATTTAATCTGACTCAGCCCCATCACCTGACTGGCAACAAAAAAGAGGAGTGTGCTAAGCGCTGTGGGGATTAGAAAGACCCGCGCTGCCTCTTCTCTCTTGTTGGGGGTTTTAGCACGTATGGTGAAGCTGTTTTTATTATTTTCAACGACTTCAATTTCTTTTTCACCTGACAACTCCAACTGGTCGTACAGTTCCTCAGGGAGTAATATTTTTTTCATCTTTAACTCAATTTCCAATCAATTCTCATTCGATACTCCCCGATCGGGATATCATTTTGAGCTAAGCGGTATTTCAATTTCACATGTTTTAACTCTTCATTCATATGAAAACCATCTGTCAAAATCTCCAAACGTCCCAAACCTTCATAAAGAGTATGCGTTGGAAGTTCTTTGTGAAAACGCATGACAACCGGTTTATCAGCATAACGTGTCATACTCAACTCTTTGTCATCAAACTTTATCAAGACTTTTTCTTCTTCAGCATTCTTATAATATAATGCAATTTTATTCCCTAACTTTTTAACATCACCTTCAAAAGTTTCACGAATAAATTCTTCTTGTCCATCAATAACAATACGGTTCCGAATAGTAATTTCCATAACTGTTATTTTACTATAACTTGCCTTATTAGTAAAATGGCAATTTATGTTAATTTCGGTTATAATTATATTACAGTAATGCAAGAGTTTTCATTAAGTTAGAGTCTCTCTTGAAGACTCTTTGTCGAAAAACTTATCTTGAAACCACAACTTGTTCAATTACGTCAAGATAATTGCATGTAAAATGCAAAGGAGGTTGTATGACACAGCTCGAAAAAGTTTTTCGTGACCCCGTCCATGATTATATTCATGTCGAAAACGAAACAATTTATGATTTAATTAACACTGCAGAATTCCAGCGTTTACGTCGTATAAAACAACTTGGAACTTCTTCATACACTTTTCACGGAGCCGAGCATAGTCGCTTCTCTCATTGTATGGGAGTTTATCATATCGCTAAAACAATCACTGAATGGTTCACTAAGCGTTATCCTGAAGCTTGGAATCCAGAAGAAAATTTAGTTACACAATGTGCAGCTTTATTACATGATGTCGGTCACGGTGCTTATTCTCATACGTTTGAAGGCCTATTTGGCACAGATCACGAAGCCATGACACGTGAGATTATTACCTCACCAGCTACTGAAATCAATGCGGTTTTACGCAAAGTAAGTCCTGACTTTCCTGAGCAGGTCGCTTCAGTCATTTCCCATGACTATCCTAACCCACAAGTGGTGCAACTTATTTCCAGTCAAATTGATGCAGATCGTATGGATTACCTCTTAAGGGATGCTTACTATACCGGGGCAGTCTATGGACAGTTTGATTTGACTCGGATTCTGCGTGTAATTGCGCCTCATGAAGATGGAATTGTCTTCAGAATTTCTGGTATGCATGCCGTTGAAGATTACATTGTGAGCCGTTACCAAATGTACATGCAGGTTTACTTCCATCCGGCAAGTCGCTCCATGGAAGTCATTCTCCAAAACTTGCTGAAGCGGGCTAAATATTTATACCAATTTGATCACGATTACTTTGCGCAAACAAGTCCTTGTTTAGTTCCTTTCTTTGAGAATAAGCAAACTTTGCATGATTATCTCGCCTTGGATGATGGTGTAATGAATACCTATTTTCAAACATGGATGGCTAACGAAGATGATATTTTGTCTAAGCTTGCTCAGATGTATATCAACCGCCATCTTTTAAAATCCTTAGAGTATAATCAAGGGCAAGAAGAACAGCTGGATCTTTTTAACTCAGATGCTTCGCTTTTGGACAAACTGCGTGATCAAGTGGAAAAAGCTGGCTTTGACCCACAATACTTCACGGGAACAAACAGTAATTTCGATCTTCCTTATGACTTTTATCGTCCCAATTCGAATAAACCACGAACACAGATTGAAATTTTACAAAAAGATGGTAGCCTCATTGAGCTTTCCGAGGTCTCTCCTATTGTGGCAAGTTTAGCGGGCACCATTCACGGGAACAGCCGCTTTTACTTTCCAAAAGTAATGTTGGAGAATCCTGAATTCATTACCTTTATGCAAACCAACCTTTAATTAGAAAAGAGAAAAAATAAAATGATTAAACTTATCGCTATTGACATCGATGGTACACTATTGGACCCGGAACGTAAAATTACGCCAGAAGTTAAGCAGGCAATTGCTGAAGCTAAAGCTGCTGGAGTTAAGGTTGTTATTACAACAGGTCGTCCACTTATGGGTGTTCATGATATTCTGGAAGAACTTGAATTGACGGATTATAGTGATTATGTCATCACTTATAACGGTGCTTTAGTGCAACGTGCGACTGGCGAAGAGTTCATTATGGAAACCTTAGAAGCTGAAGATGTTCTTGATATTGATGCTGCAGCTCGTAAAATCGGTGTACATATGCATGCCATTACTAAAAAAGGAATCTACACAAGTAATCGTGACATCGGTAAATATACTATTCACGAAGCTTCCTTGGTTAATATGCCTCTCTATTTCCGTCAGCCTGAGGAAATTGCAGCACTTGAAGTTGCAAAAGTAATGATGATTGATGAACCTGAAATTTTAGACAATGCTATCGCCTACTTGCCTTTTGAATTTTTCGAGCGTTATAACATGGTCAAATCAACTCCATTTTATCTTGAATTTATGAATAAAAAAGCCAGCAAAGGAAATGCTGTATTGCACTTAGCTAAAAAACTCTTCCTAGATGTGAACGAGTTGATGGCAATTGGTGATCAAGAAAATGACCGTTCTATGTTGGAAGCTGTTGGCAACCCAGTTGTCATGGGCAATGGTAAAGAAGAGCTGAAAAAAATTGCCAAATATGTCACAAAATCTAATGCTGAATCTGGTGTCGCGCATGCCATTAACGAATGGGTTTTGAAAGATTATGAATAAGCTTGCTGAAGAAACCTTTGGTCAGAGTGTCCACTTTTGGTATGACAGACTTCCGCTTTATAAAGATGGGGCCTATGCAAAAGAACTCGAATTTTCTGACCAACTTAAAACTGTTCTTTTACTGGTAAACGATGATTTCCATAACAAAGAAGCGCTTGAATATTTCTGGTATATCTATGGTAATGAACAGACACAGGATGCTCTGCATGAAAAGGTACGACCAAATATTATGATTCGTTATCAGTCAGGGGAATTTTTCGTGCGCATGAATATTGCCGATGCGGATTTTGCTTTATCTTTGGAGCGCGTGCTTGCTTTTGAAACAGAACTCAAGGAACAATTAAAAAAAGCAA
>NZ_KQ968939.1:721777-724584 GCF_001578715.1 Lactococcus sp. DD01
ATTGCTTTTTTTATTTTTAGCTTCTTCCTTTTGTGAAGAATGTTGGATCCGCTGCACGCTCTGCGATTAAAGCATTGATTTCTTCATCAGATAAACTGAGTTCCTCCACACAGCTTTGTGAACAACAACCTTCAAAGCGCTCTGCACAATTTTTACACTGGATAAATAAACGATGACAAGCTTTATTTTTACAGTTTGTATGCATATCACAAGCTTCACCACATTGTGGACATGTTGAGAGAACATCGTCTGTTATACGTTCTCCCATACGTTCATCAAATACGAAGTTTTTACCGATAAATTCAATCGGTAAGTCTTGTTCTTTAGCTTTACGCGCGTATTCAATAATTCCGCCTTCCACATGGTAAACATTTTCAAAACCTTCATGCTTCATAAAGGCACTGGCTTTTTCACAACGAATTCCGCCTGTACAGTACATGACAATATTTTTATCTTTATCGTCTTTAAGCATATCTGCAGCCATTGGTAACTGCTCACGGAAAGTTGCAGATGGCACCTCTAAGGCATCCTTGAAATGTCCCACTTCGTACTCATAGTGGTTACGCATATCAACAAAGATTGTGTCTTCTTTACCGAGCATTTCGTTCACTTCTTCAGCTTTTAAGTACTGCCCAACATCTGAAGGATCAAACGTTGGATCATCAATACCATCTGCAACAATTTTGTTGCGGACTTTCATGCGTAAGACCCAGAAAGATTTTCCATCATCTTTAATCGCATAGTTCAGACGAAGTCCATCCAGTTCTGGCGCTGTTTGGTAAAGAGTCGTTTTGAACTTTTCTAAATTAGGAGTAGGCACACTGATTTGTGCATTTATTCCTTCTTTCGCAATATAAACACGACCAAAAACTTTTAAATCCTCAAATTTCATGTAAAGATTATCACGAAATTCTTGTGGGTCAGCAATATTAAAATATTTATAAAAAGAAATAGTTGTACGAGGCTCTGTTTCAGCCTCTAAACGTTCTTTTAATTCTTTATTTGAAATTTTATTGTGTAAGATAGTCATATTTCTATGGTAGCATAGCTTTATATTTTTCTTAAGAAATGCGCTTGTGTTTTTTTGCACAAGAGTTGATATAAAAAAGAAACACAATCAAGATTGTGCTTCTTTTTCTTCTTCTTCGGCAAGTTGCTCAAGCTTTTTCATACGACTCATCAGCTGTCTTTCCCCCAAGAGAATGACCAACAATAATAAGCCCCAACCTGCTAAGATTCCCGCTGTACGCATCAAGCCATCGCCACGATAAGTCAAAAAGATACGTTCTGGATGTTCATTATCCACGTAAATTTTGATTTTTGTATCAACAGTGCCCAAGTTTCTAAAGTAAGTATCCAAGGGACGGACTTGGTGACTGACACCTTCAAATGTGTAGTTCACCTCTTTTAATGCTTCATCCCCGCGGACAATCACACCTTGTGTTTCAGTTTTTGTGACGTTTTTATTAGCCATATGAACCCCAGTAAAAAAGAGAGAGCCTGAGATTAATGCTAAGCCAACAACGAGTAAGAGAATTCTTGAAATCCCTTGCAGTATTTTTACCGTATTCTTCATCTATAACCTATATAAATTCTAAACTTTATTTTGATCTCCCCCCTATTATATCAAAATTATCGTTCGGACTCTAGTTAGCTATAATTTATAAGCTTACAAATTTATTTTCTGTAGAAATATTCTTCAGCAGGACTGTTTGACCCACTTTGCACTAAAAGCAGACGTGGCTTAGATGTATCTGATTGATCACCATATGGATTTTTTTCTCCAACCTTTAATGTTTCGATTGCTGCCCCAGCATGTGCTACACCAGTTGCCATTCGAATATTGAGTACTTTTTACCCTGAACTTACAGTATCCACAGTAATTGTCTGTGCCTCTCCATTAAGAGTTGCACTATGGTCTGGGTTAATTATTAAAATATTGCCATTTCCAGCACCCCATGTGCCGGACAGTGTTGTGAAATCATTGTTTAAAATTGCCGCTTCATCCAAATCAACTTCTTGTACCTCTGTACTTGAGTCCGGAGTAACTTCAGTAGAGGTTTCTGGCTCTGAACTTGGTAGCACTTCTTCTGGGCTACTTGTTTCACTTTCTATACTTTTTGTACTTTCAGTAGACACTGAACTTTCGGTCGTTGATGTCTGACTTGTCACCTCTGTTTTTTCTTCTGAAGACTTTGTTTTTGAAGCTTTTTCGGACGAACAAGCAACCAATGTCAATGACATAAGTGCAACACCAGATAATATTATTAATTTTTTCATACTTTTTTACTCCTTGTTTCTATTTTAATACAAAGCCCCAAGAAAAGAAAGCGCGAACAAGTCACTTCCACACAAAATAAAAAAATACTTTTAATTTAGCTGACAGCTGGATAAGCCCTTCAAAATTATAGAAATCTATGATACACTCTAAGGAAGTACTCGCTTGTAATAGTGATTTTTGAGGAGAAACAATGAATTTTAAATATCTTGACATGGCTTCCTATAATCGGCTTTCACATTTTGAATATTTTAAAAGTCTCGCTCAACCTTATGTTGGAGTGACCGTGAACATAAATATTACACAACTTCTTGCAACGATAAAAGAGAATAAGTTACCATTTTTCTTGACCATCTGTTACTGTGTGTCACAAGCAGCAAACGGTGTTTCAGAATTTAAGCAACGTATCGTTGAAGATAAAATTATAGAATTTGATAACTGTCAGACTTAACACACAGTTTCCATAGATGATGACACCTATACTTACTGCAATCTTGATTATACACCTGATTTTGCTGCATTTTTGATC
>NZ_KQ968939.1:725081-749125 GCF_001578715.1 Lactococcus sp. DD01
ATTTTGCTGCATTTTTGATCTATGCCGTGGAAGAGCAAGAAAAAGCTAAAACCATACGCTCAATCGATGAGGAAGCAGAGGATACTTTAAATAAATTATTTATCTCCACGCTCCCATGGTTCTCCTTCACTTCTATGATTAATCCGACACCAGTTCCTGCGGACAGCAATCCAAGAATCACCTGGGGAAAGTATTTTGAACAAAACAATGAACTGTTGCTTCCCCTTTCGGTTCTTGCTAACCACGCCCTTGTGGATGGAGCACACATCGCAGCATTTTATACCTTATTGGATCAAGAAATTGAAAAATTAGTCCAAAATTATCAATAAATAAAAAACTCCTGTAGTTTTTTTTCGGTTACCACAATTAGAACTTGACTTGCGGTTCTGTTATAATTTAACTATGAAAAAATTAGCACTGCTTTCAGATTTGCATCTGGATGTTAATCAATTTACAGATACTGAAATTCAAGTTTTAATTGATACGCTACAAGAGCAATCTGTGACAGACTTGCACTTTGCAGGCGACATGTCCAACGACTATAAAAAAATTACGGCACCTTTTTTTAATCAATTATCAAAGTGTTTCGATATCAGCCATAATCTTGGCAATCACGATATGGTACATTTATCCGAAAAAGAAATTAATGCACAGGATTTTTCACTTAAGTATTTCGGTGATACACTTTTGATTAGTTTTCATGGCTGGTATGATTATTCTTTTACTCAAGATTACTCGAAGGAAAAACTTTTAGCCTTTAAGAATAGTTTTTACTTTGATCGTAAAATTCATCGTGATTATAGCGATGCTCTCACAACACAGCATACTCTTAACAGCCTTAAAAGTATCTTGGAAAATCTAGATTTTTCTGGCCGTATCATCATTGCCATGCATTTTGTTCCACACAAAGCTTTTTCCATTAATACAGCTTATAAAAAATTTGAGCGCTTCAATGCTTATCTTGGTTCCCAAGCTTTCCATGAGCTGTTTATTCAGTTTCCGCAAATTACGGACGTGGTCTTTGGACACGCACATCATCGTATTTCTGCTCAATCTATTGATGGAATCATATATCATTCCCGCCCCTTGGGTTACACTTACGAGTGGCAAATGGTTAGCGATTTTCTGCAAGATTATCCTGAATATCAAATCGAAGAACACTATCATTTGCGTAAAAGATATCAGGCGATTAGATCACTTGATAGCTGGCAAAATTATCGTGAACAGAATCTGTCAAAGGAGTTTCTTAGTAGCTTAAGTTTTTTTGAACTGCCAACCTAAGTTCAGAAACTTTTTGAATATTATGCTATAATAATAAGCGAGAACTTTGAATTTTGGAAAGTTGGTGAAGCCTTGAATCTTCCGAAAGAAGGCGACCTTGTCACGATTCAAAGCTATAAACATGATGGCAGTTTACATCGTACCTGGCGAGATACGATGATACTGAAAACAAATGAAAATTCAATTATTGGTGTAAATGACCACACACTTGTAACCGAGTCAGACGACCGTCGTTGGGTCACACGTGAACCTGCAATCGTTTATTTCCACAAAAAGTTTTGGTTTAACATCATTGCTATGATTCGTGAGGAAGGCGTCAGCTACTACTGCAACCTTGCGAGCCCCTTTGTTTTAGACAATGAGGCGCTGAAATACATCGACTACGATCTCGATGTAAAAGTATTTAAAGATGGCGAGAAAAAACTCTTGGATGTTGAAGAATATGAACGTCACAGAAGACAAATGAACTACTCTCCTGAAATTGACCATATTTTGAAAGAAAATGTAAAAATTCTTGTTGATTGGATAAATAATGAACGCGGACCTTTCTCCAAAGAGTATGTTGACATTTGGTACAATCGCTATCATCAATTAAAAAAATAGTCCATCTGGACTATTTTTTATTTAATCCCCAATCAAGTCACGTTGGCGATAAGCAACCATTCCAAGTAGAGCAAAAGATGCTGCTAAAGCAAATATGAGTACAAAATTACCCCAGTTCATCGTTTCGACCGGAAGCCTTGAAATATGGTGGAAAATATTAAAATTATTTAACCAAGCCGGGAGATTCAATATGTTGCCAATATAACTCATGAAGAACGCAAAGCCAAGATAAACCCAAATCCAAGCACTCAAACGTGGAACCAAGGCTATGAGCAAGCCTAAAATACCCAGAATAAAGAAAACTCCAACTGTCCAATACATCCCCGCAGCAGCTACTTTAGGAAAGCTAAATGCATTGGCGTTATTAGCTTGAGCCAGATAGATACCAAGTACAACTGCAAATTGAGCAAGAGCCCCCAATATCCAAGAGATAATCATATAGGTTGCATAAACTTTATAACGGCTAATCGGCATAGCATAAAGCTGTTCTTGCCGATTTTTTCGTTCTTCTGTTACCAGCCGCATGAGGGAAGTGACCGCAAAACAAGCAACCATTACCGCACAAATCATAAAGATTGTCGACATAAAACTTTCAATCATCGCTTTACTTGCTGCCTTGCTAGCTTCATTTGCCAGATGAGGGTCAATATTAAAGAGTTTGGATATAGTTGGACTGGATTCAACAAAGCCACCGATTTGGTCAATCATAGATCCATAAGTAATACCTAGAACAAAAAGTCCCAAAATCCATCCGATACTGGCTGTACGTTGTTGCCTTAGCGTAAGCCCTGTAAAACTAAGCAAGCTTTTCGAAGCATGGTCCTTACCGTTTATCTCTGGAATATAACCTGCATTGACATCTCGTCTAATCTCAAGGAAGTAAGCGATAACGAGAAGGACAAGGCTTAATCCCAATGCTAACAAGATGGGAAGCCAATGATTCTTAACATAAGGGTCGGTCAGATATGACCAACTCAAAGGATTCCAATAGCCCCAATTTACATTTTGTGTATCTGTTCCCATACGAATAAGATAGAGCAAGCCAAGGAAGCCAAAAGTGGCACCTTTAGCACTACCTGAATCGGAAAAGATTTGCGCAAAAACAAGTGCAAATAAGCCCCACATTAAACTTTGAGCACCTATAGCAGAGGCAAACAAGAGATTTTCGCTAAAAGAAGTCATGCCCGGAATATTTTGCAACTGAATTGAAATCGCCAAGACCACAGTAATCAAGATTTGTAAAACAAAGAGTTCAATAACGACAGCTGTCGTATTGGCTAGCTTTCCAACTTGAAAAGAACGGAAAACTTCAGCAATTCCATCCTCTTCTTCTTTACGCGTTCGATTGACAACGTAGATAACAGAAACAACAGCAAATGTTATTGCTGTAATTAAAGGCATGGTCGTGCCATAAGCTACAGCGGCGGTAAAATCCTTTCCTTGAGTGACCGTCATAGGGCCGAATAATGCCGTCATAGCTGGTCCTTGAAAAACATTAAACATAGTTTCTCTTTGACTGTCAGTCTGCATGATAAGCTCAAATTTACCCACTCCTGATGCTGCAAAAGCCAACACACCGACTATCCAAAAGACCAGCTTTAACCAATCTCTCTTGAGCAAGGCCTTCAGCATACTGAAAGTTTTATTTAAAGGTTTATCCATAATATCCACCTCCTACTCATAATGATGCATGAAGAGCTCTTCTAAAGTTGGCGGTGTAGACTCTAACTTCTTCACCCCATACTTAAGTAAGGTTTTTAAGATAACATCTGTTTTATCCGAATCCACTTGAAAAACAGCCTTGTTACCATTGAGATGTAAATCATGTACGCCCTCTAATCCACGCAACGCTTCTGGCGCTTGATGAGTTTCGACTTTAAAAGTATCACGTGTCAAATGACGTAAATCATCAAGTGAACCTGTCTCAACGATTTCTCCTTTTCGAATTACAGCAACACGATCTGCTAGACGTTCGACTTCAGATAAGATATGGCTGGACAAAATAATGGCTTTCCCTGCTTTTTTGAGGCGCTGGACTTCAGCTTGGAAAACCGATTCCATCAAGGGATCCAAACCACTGGTTGGCTCGTCAAATATATAAAGTTCAGCATCCGTGGCTAAGGCAGCAATTAAGGCAATCTTCTGACGGTTTCCTTTGGAATAGCTACGCGCCTTTTTCTTGGGATCAAGCTCAAACTTCTTGATAAGTTCATCACGTTTTTTTAAATCTGCATGACCATGTAGCTTCAAGAAAAGGTCAATAATCTCGCCCCCAGAAAGATTGGGCCAAAGATATACATCGCCAGGCACATAAGCAATTTTCTTATGAATCTCAATGGCATCTGTCCACACATCTTTACCAAATATTGTGGCTGAACCTCCACTCTTTTTAATAATCCCCAGCAAAACACGAATCGTTGTTGATTTTCCTGAACCATTGGGACCAATATAGCCCAAAACTTCTCCGGCATTTACATCTAATGTAACATTCTTCAAAGCTTGAAATTTACCAAAATTTTTCTGCAAGTTTTTTATTTCAACAATCTTTTGCATTGCTTTTCCTCCTCACTCCATAAATAATATGTACTATTTTTACTTTTATAGTTCATATTGTACTATTTTAGTTGAAAGAGTACAAACGAAAAGATATAATACATATAAAGTATTCTTTTGTGGAGGCGAGAAAATGAATCAAACAGAAAAAAAGAAAAAAGCCATTCTTGAAGTGACTTCTAACCTACTACGAGAACGCTTAATTTCAGATATTTCTATGGATGAAATTGCTCAACTGGCACAGGTCTCTAAGGTCACAATTTTTAAATATTACAAGAATAAAAATAACTTGATGAATATCGTTATACGAAATGCATTTAATTTTATGATTGAGGAAATTCAACACTTGGTAAACACGAAGGAAAATTTTCGTGAGACTTTTCGCCAGGTTTCGCGTTTTAAAATAAAACAGATCCATATGATGACGGATATTTTTTTGCAAAACATGATGAATCAATACGCTACTGATCCTAACTTCTTTGATACAGATATGCGACATATTCAACATCTTGTTTATCAAAAACTCTTTCAAAAAGGGCGTGCAGAAGGACAAATTTCTCCTGATTACACGGATGAGGATCTGATTCTTTTTATCGATATTATGAGTGAAGGAATGAAAACAATCCCTTTGGAAAGGGCACTGAAGCGCCCTGAGATTCTTACTGAAATGTTTTTAAATGCACTAAAAAAAGCGGATTAATTTCCGCTTTTTTTTATTTCTTCAGCTAAGGCTGTCAATTTTCGTAACCGGTGATTCACACCTGATTTACCCAACGGTGGATCCAAAAGTTGCCCTAATTCTTTGATGGTCGCTTCAGGGTGAGCAATCCGAGCATGAGCAACCTCTGTAAGTGCAGGCGGCAAATTTTCCAGCTCTTTGTTCTCTGCCAAATATTTAACTGCCGATATTACATCTTGTGCTGCCGACACTGATTTGTTTATATTTGCCGACTCAAAGTTGGATTGACGGTTTGCCAAGCCACGCATTTCACGCATTATTTTTGCATCTTCAAATTTTAAACGTGCCTTCATCGCTCCAATTAAGGTCAGAAAGTCCATGATTTCCTCTGCTTTAGATAAATAAAGGATATAGCGATTCTTCCGCGCAATGACACGCGCATCAAATCCGAAATTATTAAAAATATCTTTTAAGTCTTCAGCATGTTCCTGATACACACTAGAAATAGACAACTGATAATCGCCTTTTTCTGGATTATGCATCGAACCACTTGATAAAAAAGCCCCTCGCATATAATCTTCTTGTGCTTGTTGGTCATACTTCACTGACTCAGGTATACCCGAATCCAAAAACATCAGCGAATCCGACAGTTGCAGTTCATTGAGCAACTCATTAACTTTATCTTCAATAAAAACGGTGTACACTCTATTTTTGGAAAGTGTTGTTTTCTGATGCACCCGAATTTCAGCACGTATTTGATAAATTTCAAGGAGCATCTGATAGATATACTTTGCGGTAGCTGCATTTTCAGTAGACAAAGACAAGGTCAAACCTCCAGAAATACCCAAAGATCCATTCATGCGTATTAAAGCGAGTAAAGTTCCTCGACTTGCTTTTTGACTCGTGAGCTCTTTTTTTATTTCACTCGTAAAACTCATTCTTTTTTTCTCTCACAACGTGCACTGATACCCATGATTTCTGAAGCAATGGCATCACCATTATGGAAGGCTCCTCCATTAACCAACTGTAAGAAATCATTTGAAATAATGTTAACTTCTTCTTCTTTGAGTGCTTTAAAGTCATGAACAACTTGGACCAAATACTCATCGAATTCATTTGAATTCATATACTCTTCTGGCACTTCCGCACTATTTACAAGTACGGTATCAATCACACGAGTGCCTAAATGTTCATGGATAACACGCACATGATCTGCATCACTAAAGTGCTCAGTTTCCCCGCGTTGTGTCATGATATTGCAGACATAAATGATACGAGCTTTTGTTTTAAGCAAGGCTTCACCAATTTCTGGGATGACGATATTTGGTAAGATTGAAGTAAAGAGGGAGCCAGGCCCTAAAACGATCGTATCTGCTTCCATTATAGATTGCACCACCTTTTTAGAGGCGCGTGGGCTCTGGCCTGTGTTTGTCTCCGTCAAATAAACATGATGAATCAAGCCATCATAATCAGCAATTTTACTTTCACCTTCAACTTCGTGCCCATCATTAAAAACAGCATGCAAGGTCAGTGCCACATCACTGGAAGGATAGACATTGCCACGCACGTGGAAAAATCGTGCTAAAGTTTGTACTGCTTGATAAGTTGAACCTTGCATCTCACCGATTGCAGCGATAATCAAGTTACCTAAAGGATGCCCAGCAAGTTCTCCATCGCTTGCATCAAAACGATATTGCAGAATATCTGCATAAAATTTGGGCATGTCGCTCATGGCAATAAGAACATTACGCAAGTCTCCTGGCGGAGCAATATTAATTGCTGAACGCAGGCGACCTGAAGATCCACCATCATCTGCTACTGTTACAATTGCGGAAAGATCAATATTTTCTTGTCGCAAAGACTTCAAAATGACGGGAATTCCAGTCCCGCCTCCTATAACTACTACTTTTGATTTGCTCATGATCGATTAACCGTTTCTTTCCGTCTATCCTTATCTCTGTGGCTAGTATTTAAATGCCAGTCTTCTTTAAGAAGTGCTTTGGATACGCGTTCAGCAAATGCGACAGAGCGGTGTTGCCCACCTGTACAGCCAAAAGCAATTGTCAATACAGATTTTCCTTCTTTTTGGTAAGCAGGAATAATCGGCAAGAGCATGTTCATTAAATTTTTATAAAATGCTTCAGAAGCTTCTTGATTCATGACATAGTTGAAGACTTCTTTATCTTGCCCTGTTTTATCACGAAGCTCTGGAATGTAGTGTGGATTTGGTAGAAAACGCACATCAAAGACTAAGTCTGCATCCATAGGCAAACCGTACTTAAAGCCAAAGGAAACAACTTCGATACGAAATGGAGCTTCTTTTGTTTCTGAAAAGCGCTCAAGAATACGAGCCCGCAAATTACGTGGTGTGAGCTCACTTGTATCGATTACAACTTCAGCCAAGGACTTCAAATCCGAGAGAATTTCGCGCTCTTGCGTAATCCCATCCAATACACGTCCATCAATAGCGAGCGGATGTGAGCGACGTGTTTCTTTATATCGTGCAACCAATTCAACATCACTTGCATCAAGGAATAAAAGTTTAAAATTCACTTCTGGTAGATTTGAGAGTTCTGCAACGATACCACGTAAACGGTCAAAGAAGATACGTGAGCGCATGTCAACAACCATTGCAACTTTGTTTATTTTACTGTCGGGTGTATTGAGAAGCTCAACAAATTTTTCAATTAAGTTAGGTGGCATATTGTCAACGGCAAAGTAGCCCATATCTTCAAAAGATTGAATGGCTACAGTTTTACCTGCACCTGACATCCCGGTAATAATGACAATATTCAGTTTGTTATCCATGTTTTTCTCCTCTTTCTTATTAAAGTATAAATAGGATCATTTTTTGTTTAAAGCATTGGACTAATGAGCCTTGCAAGCCCTTCTTTGAAGCGAATGCTTGTGCTTCGCTCTTCATATATCTCCATGGTCAATCGCTTGCTGACTTCAAGGTCTTTCTTAAAGTCTTCCCGTAATTTTTGCGAAATATCATAATCGTAAAGGACCATATTTCCCTCAAAACAAAGTTGCAGACTTCGATTGTCGAAGTTTGCTGATCCTACAGATGCATACTCCCCATCGATAATGAGCGTTTTAGAATGTACAAAGCCCTTCTCATAAGTATAAACCTTTGCTCCCATCTTAAGCAAGTCAGCTGCATAATAATAGGTCGCCCAATAAACCAATGGATGATCCGGTTTGTTAGGAATCATGAGCCGAACTTCCACCCCAGATAAAAGGGCTAATTTTAAAGATTCGTGCAGGGCATCATCGGGCACGTAATAGGGTGTTTGAATGATGATTTCACGTTCTGCACTGTTTATCATCTTCATATAGGTCATTTTTATTTGCGCTTTGACTTCGTCTGGACCAGAGGTCACAAACTGTGTAATGATCCGATCTTCTTCTAAGGCTGCTGGGAAGTACTCTTCTGCTTCTGATATTTCAAACTTATGCTGACTGTTCCAATCCATAATAAAGCGATTCTGCAACGAGTACACAACATCGCCTGTTAAACGGAGATGGGTGTCTCGCCAGTAGCCAAATTTAGCCGTTTCTGTTGCGTATTCGTCTCCCACATTGAAACCACCTGTGTAACCAATTTGACCATCGATAACGACAATCTTACGGTGTAGGCGATAATTTGTTCGCGGGTTGATGAGGGATAAAATCAGTGGAAAGAAATAGGACACTTCTCCACCAGCTTTCGTCAATTCATCAAACTCACGCATTTTTGTTTTATTGCTTCCCCAAGCATCAATGAGTACTTTCACTTCAACACCACGTTTTACAGCTGCAGTAAGAGCGTTCGTAAGTTCCCTTCCCAGATGATCCATCCGAAAAATGTAATACTCTAAATGGATGTGATGTTGGGCATTATGAATGTCATCAAGCAACGCATCAAACTTTGCCCGACCATCTGTAAAGATTTTCACTCCGGTATTTGCTGAAATAACGGCTTTTTCTTCAACAAAAAGCATATGAATCAGCTGGGTAATACCATGATTTCTCGTTATTTTTTTTATAAATCCCTCTTCGTTATACACTCTCCAAGTACGTTTCAATTGCTCTTCAAATCCCACACGAAAGGCACGCTGCACCTTAAAAATGCGATAGTGTGCAATGCCACGACCAACTAAGATATATAAAATAAAGCCAAAGACAGGTAGAAGATTGACCACAAAGAGCCAAGCCCATGTTGTTGAGGTGCTTTTTCGCTCGCGAAAAATGATGGTCAATGATAAAAAGAAGTTTAGGACAAAAATAGATAGTTCAACAATGGCAAGAATCCCCAAAATAAAACTCCTTTTTCTAAAATTATTCTTATCTAATTATAGCAAATTAAGGACTGTTTCGCTTTTATTTTAGGTAATAATGCTTTTCGTAGAGTTTTTATTCAAAAAAAGTAAAAACGCCCGCTTCACCAACGGACGTTCTTACTTTTGTAAACATTTTATAGGAAAGTTTGCTCTTGGATAGAGAGCAGTGTCTTTAAAACAACGCGCACGTAAAACGCTTTCATTCTTTCGACTTCTTTAGTATACAGGAATAAAAGGAACATGTCAAGAAATCTCTAAATTTTTTCAAATAAAAAAGCAGTGTGCTAAACGCTGCTTTTTACGAGTTCGATTTGGATATCTGCTACTTGATCAACAAAATACTGATCGTGCTCAATGACGAGCATGCTGGGCTTGCTGTTCTTTATCATTTGAATGATTTGCTCTTGATTAAAAACATCAAGATAGTTGAGCGGCTCATCCCAAAGATAAATGTGCGCTGGCTGACTTAAGGCGCGAGCGAGTTCGACTTTACGCTGCTGTCCTTGACTCATATTTTCGATTTTTTGCTCAAAAACTTTGCGCTCTACGCCTAACTTGCGCAAATTGTTGAGGAAAAGTTCTAATTCTAAGTTTTCTTCTTTAGCAAAATCATTTAGGAAACCTTTGTTATCTGCAAGCTGCCTTACTTCGGAAATGACCAAGTTATGAGCCAACTCAAATGAACCAGCATAACGTCCATTAAATTCTCCAGTGAGGACTTTCATTAATGAAGACTTTCCTCGACCGTTTTCTCCTGTTAGGGCAATTACTTGGCCTTGCTCAAGTGTAAAAGACACAGGTTCAAAAAGAAGGTCTTCAAAGCCTACCGCTAAATTTTCCACTGTCAGTAAGCGTTTTTGATGGCTCTCTAAGATACTCATTTCCAAGTCAGGTACTTCCTCCCAATTTTTTAAAAGTAGTTCCTTGTCAGCGATATCCTCTTTCATGCGCTTTTCGAGATTTTTAGACTTTTGCATCATATTTGCTGCTTTTCGTCCAATAAAACCTTTATCAACACGTTTGGTTTCTGAATCAAAGCCTCGTTTCTTACGGGATTTTGTCGCTTCTAAATTGCGTGACCACGCTTCTTTTTCACGCGCCGTTTGCTTCAGTCTACCGATTTCTTTCTTGAGTTTATCGTCTTGCGCCTTTTCCGTTAGATCGCGCAAACGTTTTTCCTCCTCGTAGACAGCAAAATTACCTGCATACACTTGTAAATCCGCACGTTCTATCGCCATTGTATGATCCGTTGTTTTATTAAGAAATTGACGATCATGTGAGATTAAAATATAGCCTTTCTTTTCTGCCAAATAGGCAGCAATTTTCTCACGTGATGCCTTGTCAAGATGGTTGGTTGGTTCATCTATGAGCGGATAATTGTGCTCATCCAAGAATAGAACTGCTAGCAGCATCTTTGTCTGCTCTCCACCAGAAAGACTATTGAAAGGACGCCATAAAGTGTCTAAGTCAACCCCCATTAATGTTAATTCACGTTCTAGCTTCCACTGCTCAAAGTCAGCTAATTCCTGCAAGACAAATAAGGTCAGCTGCTCTTTATCATTAATCGTCTGAGGAAAATACACAAAGCTCTTATTTGTCTTTATGTCAATGTGTGCTTCCACTTCTCCGAGAAGGATTTTTAAAAGTGTAGTTTTTCCCCTCCCGTTACGGCCAACTAATCCCAGCTTCCATTGATCATCAATATTAATACTTACATTATCAAAAATAAGCTGATCGGTATAGCCAAATGTTAAATGATTTATTTTAATGTTCGACATTTTTCTCCTGTTCTAAAAGCTTATGTGCTTTTCTTAAACCACACTGTTCTCATTTCTAGTTAAAACCTATCGTATAGTGCTGCGAACTTGTGTGGGCTTTTGTTGCATGTTTAAGGCCTTTTGCCTGTATTTTCTTACCTGTTTGAACAGGTATTTTTTTCTGTGCTGCTTTAATTTTCTCTAATCGAGCTTGCAGCTCTTTTTGTTTTTTATTCAAAATAAAAACTCCTTTTCTCTATTTTCGCATCCACAAAAATAGAGAAAAGGAGTTCAAAACAAGCCCAAAAAGGCCTTTATTTTTGAAAGTCTATTTCTATAAATCATGAATGCGAAAAAACATCTGCGGTCTTTCTTGCAGAACCGCTTTTAACGTTTTTTCAATTTTCATGACTTATAATTTCAATAGACCTTACCTCGCTTTTATTATTAAGATAAGTTTATCAAAACAAAAAAATACTGTCAAGAAAAATACTTGACAGTTTATTGTTTCATTTATTTATTCTTCTTTTTTACGATAGCTTAAAAGGCTAAGAAGGCAGACGACTAAGGCAAATACAGAAATTCCCCACGGGTTTGAAATCACAACATTGTAGCCCACAATAAGCAGTACAATTAAAGTAAGGATGGAAGCCGTCTTGACAAACCAACCACCAAGTCCTGTTTTAAAATAGAAAATAATCGCCGCAATCAAGAGCATCATCCATACAATAAGAATCGTATAAGAGATTGATCCTGCAAGATAGACAAAAAGATTATCGCCAAAAATAAAGGAGAGAATAGCTCCGATAAAGAGCATGCCTGAGCAAAAGATGATTGCTGCGACAGGGATTTGTTTCTTCGAGAGTCTACCTAGCGTTTGTCCGATTGGACCCTTCGCATCTTTGGCCCGTGAATAAACCGAACGTGATGTGGCATAAATAGCCGAGTTAATAACAGAAAAGAGAGCTAAAATAATAACAAAGTTAACAATCAAAGCTGCCCCTGGAATCCCAAGTTTTTCAAAAATTAAGACAAACGGGCTTTCTTTTGTTGTACTCAAAAACTTCCATGAGTAGAGCTCCACAAAGATAAACATTGGAATAACATAGAAAGAGAAAATACGGATAATAACTCCTCGAATCGCTCTTGGTATAGCTTTCTTAGGATTTTCTACTTCTGCAACCGTCAAGGCGATAAGTTCTGACCCACCATAAGAATAAAGAACGATAAGCATGGAATTAAACACTCCCTGCATGCCATTAGGCATAAATCCGCCATAAGTATTCATTCTTCCAAGTCCGTCACTAAGGCCGAGGTGGAAAACTTGAGTTGCGACTAAATAAAGTCCCACAACAATCAAAATAAGAATGACAATAATTTTTGTCCAAGCCAGCCAATACTCTGTTTCCGCAAAGACACGTACTGAATAAAGGTTTATCCCCAAGGTAATAATAGCTACTATAAGTACAAAAATCCACGATGGAATTTGGGGGAGCCAAACTCCTAAAAATTGAGCAATGGCTGCTGATTCTGCTACCATAACAGCCATCCATAAGGACCAATAAACCCAGTCTGTAAAGTGGGCAAATCTTTTTCCCACATAAGGGGAGATGAGCCCTGCTAAACCAACAGTGTTCTCTTTTTGATGAATGATTATTTGGCCAACGCCATGCATCACGACATATAAAATTACGCCAGCTAAAAGATAAGCAATCATTACCGCTGGACCAGCGGCTTGGATGGCGTTACTGGAACCAGCAAATAAGCCCGCTCCAATGGCGCCACCAAGTGATAGCATAATCACATGTCTCGTCTTCATTGAAGACTTCAGTTCTTGATTAGAATTTTCCAAGTAAAATCCCTCATTTCTATTTTTTTTGCTTCTTTAGTTTTTTATAAAAAAGGTAAAGCCCTGCTTGGATCACGATAGATTAACTTTAATGGTTTAACAAAAACTAAAGAGCGGTTAAATTCAAAAAGAAAAAGCCGGGTAATTTACCCGGCTTTTTATCACGGGCACAGATACTTTTTGAGAATACTCAAAAGTTGTATCTATGCCAAGCATAAACACAACTTATCTGCGCCAAAAGAAATAGACTGTCAATGGAAGTGTTTTGCTCATGTGATTTTCTCCTTTATGAATTTAAAACTTATTATACGTAAAAATATTTTAAATTGCAAGAATTTATACAGAATTATGTGAAAATTTATGAAATTCCAGTTTTTCTCCTCAATTTATCTTCCAAATCGGAAAAGCATATCGCTTGACATGGAACGCGTTTCATAAATTACAATGAAAGCATCAAAAAAACATAAAGGAGATTTAACGATGATTAAACACATTTTTACAGACATGGATGGGACACTTCTCGATACACGTGGCAGCCTTTCTGATACAAATCGCTGGTCAGTCTGCCTGAGTGATATCCCCGTTAGCCTTGTTTCCGCACGAAGCCCGATTGAGATGGGCCCTATATTGAATAAACTTCAGCTAAAGACACCACAGATCGCTTTCAACGGAAATCTAACTTTTACTCAAAATGATTTTGGGATTCAAGTGATTGAAAAGCACACCTTACCGGCTGATATTGTTTCCGCTCTTTTGGATTACTTCTCTTCAAACTTTCCAAATGTAAGCCTCAGCTGGTACAGCTTGGCACATTGGTACATTAAGAAACAGGACAAGGGAGTTTTCTTCCAAAAAGCCCTTACTGGAGCTGAACCACGTATTAAAGCATTTGACGGACAATCTGAAATCTACAAAATTATGCTGATGTCTTTCAACCCTGAAGAAATGCTACAAATTGAGCAAGCTTTGAAAGAGCTGGATATTCCTGATATCCATGTAACTCGTTCCACAGTACATACTTTAGAGATTACATCTGCTGAAAAAACTAAGGCTGATGCTGCGGAAGCTATTTTGGAAGAAAAGGAAATTAACTTTGAGGAAATTGCTGCAATCGGTGATGGACATAACGATATTCCGCTCTTGAAGGTTGCCGGTCTTCCTATCGCAGTAGATAATGCTAGCGAAGAAGTGAAAGCCCATGTTAAAATAGTGGTAGCTAAAAATACAGATCACGGTGTAACTGAGGCGCTCTCAGCTATTCGTGAAATCAACGAACAGGTAACCTTATGACATCTCTTTCTGATATTGCCAAACTTACTGGATACTCCAAAGCCACCGTTTCCCGTGTGCTTTCTGGTAATGGCTATGCCTCTCAACACACGCGTGAAGAAATCTTGAAAACTGCTGCCGAATTAGACTATGCGACAAATGCGATTGCTCAAGAATTGGCATATGGAGCTACACATAATATCGGTGTTGTACTTCCTTATATCAAGTCACCCTTTTTCAGCAAAATTTTAGAAGGAATCCTTGAGAAAAGCTTTGAAACAGGATATAAAATCATTATTCTCCCCTCAAACTATAATCAGGATTTAGAAATTGAATATCTAGAAAAATTACGTAAAAAGGCCTTTGAAGCCATCATTTTCACTTCACGTCAAGTACCTGAAGAGACGATCCTTAAATATCAGAAATATGGTCCTATCGTGCTCTGCTACAAACCTGAAAATTCAGGGATTCCAGCAACCTATGCAAATCGGATCCCTGCTTATCGTGAAGCCTTTAAATGGCTCAAGGAGCAACACTGTTCAAATATTGGCTTTCTCTTATCCAGAGGTAAAAGTCCAACAATCTCAACTACTCTACAGGCTTACAAGGATGTTTACCAACTTGAAGCAAGACCAGAGCAGATCAAATCAGGCCTTATCTCATCTGAGGATGCTTATCGCTTTGCTCCACAATTGACACAATTTGACGGAATTTTTGCTAATTCCGACGAAATTGCGGCCAATGTATGGCGTTGGTTTGAAGAGCAAGGACTTCCTAAACCGATTATTGTAGGACAAGAACGTTTGCTCGCTGGACAATTGCTCAAATTACCCACCATTGACAACCATTGCCGTCAAGTCGGGCGGATGGCTTTTGAGCAGGCTGTTTCAAAAGCAAATAAACAGACCTCTGTTAACTCTGAGTTTATCCTTGAACGTTAACTGAGGCGTGACATAAAAATCCCAAGAAATTTATCTTGGGATTTTTTTACAGTCCTTTCTTGCCGATGAAAGGGAAAAATTTAGGGGTGACTTGTGCATATGCTTGAAAATCTTTGCGCGCTTTATATTTCCTTTCAAGTAATGGGACTCCAGAAACAAATAAGAGTAAACCAGTGATTAAAAGTGGACTCACGATCAACCAAAGATCAGAAATGTCTGTAAAAGCGATCAAGAAGATGCCCCACCAACATGCAGCTTCTCCAAAATAATTCGGATGTCGTGTCACTGACCACAAGCCGCTGGTCAGTAATTTTCCTTTGTTTTCTTTATGCTTCTTAAACTGTTCCAGTTGCCAATCACCTATTACTTCAAAAACAAAACCTATCAGCCAAACCACTACTCCAAGAATTTGCCACCAGAAAATTTGACTTTCCGGGCGGTGATTGCTTTGCATGATTGGCAACGCAATAATAAAAAGTAAAAGGTACTGAACCATAAAGACGGAGAAAAAAGCCTTTAGTTTTGGCGCGTGACTCCCCCATCTGCGACGCATGTTTGTATAGCGATAATCTTCGGGTTTGTTCCAATTGCGTCGGGCTAAATGAACGAATAACCTCACACCCCAAAGCCCAACCAAAACCAAAATTGCTCTATTTTGCATGGTTATTTGAGTATTGAAGAAATAGCTTAGACACGCTGTTAAAACAAAACCTCCGCCCCATGCTATATCGATTAATCCGTAGTTTTTCTTCTGGTCTGCTACTTTAAACCAGCAAATAAAATAAACAAGCAAAACCCCTAAAACTATTCCATAAATCATAACTGCTCCTTTGTAATTCCAGCGACAGCGATACTTCCCGCTCCCGCAGAGATAGCAATGGCAGATGAACTCTCAATCACCTTATAATCATTGCCTGTTTTTTCTTTTAATATTTTCTGCCAATCTTCTATATCACCTTGGGCCAAGACATGAGTCAGAGCAATATCTTCAATCTGTCCACTTTTTGCTAAGGATTGGATTTTTTTGAGTATTTTTTTCATACTTTGCTTCTGACTTAAGGAAGCACCGATGAGTTTCCCATTGCCCGTTTTGTCTAGACTAATTATTGGATAAAGTGAGAGTTTTTGAGCTATTGCTCCTAAAGACTGAGGAATTCTTCCTGACTGTATCATCGGAGATAAGTCAGCTACTGCCACATAGATGAAGATTCTTTCACGTAGCTGCTGAATTTCTTGCACAAGCTGTCGGATAGGAACTTTCCTCTCCGCAAGTTGGGCTGCCTGTTGTACAAGTAAACCTTGAGCAACAGAGTTTAATCGTGAATCAATGAGATGAATCCAGTTTTTCGAATAATTTTTTCTTTGATACGTTGCTCAATCAACTGATATGTGCCACTAAGTTGTGACGCTACCGTGATAACAAGCACATGTTCATACTTACCTTCCAAAAAAGAGAAAAGCGCATCAATCGTTTGGATGCTTGGCTGTGAAGTACCCATCTTAAGATTTTCATCTGCTTTTTCTTTGATAAGTTGTGCATTAATTGTCAACTTGTCTAGAAAATTTTGGTCTCCCACAGTGACATTTACAGGTAAAACATGCACTTGATGTGCAAGCACAAATTCTTGAGGTAAATCAGCAATAGAATCTGTAACAATCGCTATTGGAGCTAACATTTGTTGAGAAATTTCGTACTGTAGGCGCATATCGTCTACTTTTTGGTAGATAATTTGTCCGTATTTTTCTAGCTTTGCCAAGACCTTTTGAGGCTCATTAGTGTGCATATGGAGTTTTAACTGTTTAGCATTTCCTGCAGTAACCATTGAATCGCCCTTTTCTTGCAGTACTTCTCGTAATTGAAGTTCAGAGATTTGGGGTGCTTTGATGATAAATTCGGAACAGTATCTGTAACGCGGTGCTTCAGCTATGATATGATTTACCGAAAGTTCTTTAACCCTCTCTAGACCGTCATCTGCCTCTTCATCCCCAACTTTTAAAACTCTACCACAGTAAAAGTCTGTAAAACCAAGGATAAAATAATAAAAACCTTTCGCCCCTGCATCTACCAACTTATTTTTCCGTAACAAAGACATTTGAAATTGCGTAGCATTTAGTGCTTCTTGTGCTTCTGCTTTTGCTTCTAACAAGGCCTCTTCAAAGGAGTGATTCAATCTATAATTTTTTTCCAGTGTAATAGACCAGGCACGCATTACTGTTAAAATAGTCCCTTCCTTAGGATCTATTAACGAACTATAAGCTTTGTTTACAGCTTGTTCTAAAGCTTCCACAAAACTTTCAAAATTCGTTTCTGCTTTCTGGTAGTTCTCAGCCACAGCACTTAAATATTGGGCAAAAATGATTCCTGAATTTCCTCGAGCACCAATAAGTGCAGCTGCTGATATCTCATCTAAAAGAATATCCATAGGATAATTTTTCATCGGCACATTGTCAATAATAGCTTGCATTAATGAGGCAAGATTACTACCTGTATCTCCATCTGCCACAGGGAAAACATTTATTTTATTCAGCTCTTCTTTCTGAAGGATTACTTTTTCTGCCCCAGCTCTAAAACTCTGTAACAAGCGATAATTTTCATTTTTTTCTCCCACTTCTTTCTCCTTCTAAAGCTTTGCAGCAATTATATAAGTGAGTGTTGCACTAAGGGAAGTCACAAAACTCCCCCAAATAATATCAACAATTGTAATTTTCAATGGCCAATCGCTCAATGTCGCAAGATTTGTTAAATCATATGTGGCATAACATACTGCTCCAAAAAAAGCTCCGGCTAAAAGAACATAAGAATGGCTTTCTTTTTCTTGTCCAGGTACCAAAACAAAAAATACAAGTGCAGCCACATAAATAAGATAAAAAATGACGGCAGGCAAAAGTTTGGTTTGCCCCATCAGATGGCCAATGTATGGTTGATAAAATTTTTTATTTGCAAAGATTAACCATAAACTATCTAAAATAAGGAAAATTACTGCATTGATTAAAAACAACTTTAAAAATTGAAACATCTTATACCCCTTTTCCACTTCGTATCCTACTCGGCAACCGATTTCATTTCATTAATTTTAACACTTCTCTTTTAAATTAGCGAAAAACTCAACTCAAATCTTTCAATTCAGAAAATTTTCATTTCTTAAATGAATCAGAGAAGTTAAATCGTCAAAATATTGATATAATAATAAGAATAGGAGTTAAAAATGGAGAAGATAAATGAAAAAAATAATTGAAATTCCGGATGAAGTTGCGGATAAATTTGAGCAACAAAACTATAAAATGTCAGTCGAGCAAAACCAGATTGTCTTAAAAAGTGACGTTGATCAGCTTGATGCACAAAATTTTTCGTTACACTATATGCTTATTCCAAGTTTATTAAGTTTAGTTATCTCGCTACTTACTTTCTTTTTAAGTGGTCATTCTCAGATTGATTTTACGGGCGGGCGGTATCATTCTGTCGCTGGAATCAGCATGCTGTGTGCGACAATTATTGGCTTTGCAACCTTCCTTTGGGTTTATGCCAAGCAAAATACCTCACCGCAAAAACGCATGCTTAGCCGTATAAGAGAACTTGTCACAATCAGCCTTGCCTATACCTTGATTGTTTTTGCGATTCAAGCATTAATTTGGTACATTTTGGGGATGACCTTTGTCGGAGTAACTCTCGATCGCTTCACAGCTTCTTTTGTAGCTGCTCTCTTTTCAGCTATTGTTTTTTACTTTTTGATTCTTTTTGCAGCCTCTGTTAAAATTTCTCATCTGATTATCTTATTGTTTATTACCTTTATTGGTGGTATTTTCCTTTCCATGGCCACTAATGGTCAAAATGGCTGGTGGCAATACAACTTTAGCTTTTTAGGAACAGGTGAAGCTAAAAATCAGTGGCAATTTAATTTTACGATGATTTTTTCTGCTTTGATGCTATTAACGATCACTGATTATTTATTTATGGATTTTCAAAAAAGCGACTTGTACAATTTCAAAGTCAAAATTGTTCAAGCTTTCTACTATGTCATTGCTCTGTTTATTGCTGGTGTAGGTATTTTCCCCGCTCAATCATGGACAATGACCTTTCATAATGCCTCTGCGTATGGTATTGTTTTGTGCATTATTATCTTGATAGTATTAAGTAAATATCTGTTACCCCAAATTTCGAAAGAATTTCTCAGCATGTCAGCTATTGTTTTCGTCGCTCTTGTTACTTCAGCAATTTTATTTCTGAAAGTTCATTATCTGTCTCTCACGGTTTTCGAGATTATTGCCTTTGCAATTTCCTTTACATGGTTGGTTCTGATGATTAATGCTCTCCAAAAAATGCTTCATGAATCGAGTGTCTATCAAGTCAAAGTTGTCCAACTAAAGGAAGAGATTTAATAAAAAAAAATAAGGAGAAAATCTCCTTATTTTTTTATTTTACACGTGGTTCATCATCATCGCTGACTTTGTCTTTCACTTGATCAACTTTTTCCGAAGTAAATCGTCCTGTTGATTTTGCGGCATCGCCTACTTTATCTTGAAGGCTTTGTTCATCTTGTTTTTGTTGTTCTTTCGTTTTAACATCGATAACATCTACGTTAACTTCTACAACTTCAAGGTCTGTCATGCCTTTAACTTCTTTTGAAACAACTTCTTTTATATTTTTATAAATGTCAGGAACATATTTCTTATATTCAGCTACGATTTTAAGATCAACCGCAACTTGTTGTTTACCAACTTCGACACCTACACCAGAAGTTACATCGTCCGTATTTACGAGTTTTCCTGTGAGATTAGACAGGAAGCCACCATCAACTGCAAGCAAGCCGTCTACTTTTTCCAAGGCAAGTCCTACGATTTTTTGAATCACTTTATCTTCATAAGTTAAAGTTCCACTTACTGCATCAACTGAGTTATCCAAAGTTTTTTTGTTTTCTTGTACCATAGCTTCTCCTTTTTATTTATAAATTATTTAATTATTTTTTACCTATTTTATCAATATATCCTGTACGTTCGAGATAGAAACCAATATAACTACCAAGCGCGATGAGTAAAAACAGTAAGAGCATCTTCCAAAAACCAATTGTAAAGATACAGATAGCGATGATTGCTCCAATTGCCCCACCTATAATTGGATATTGATATTCTTCTAAAAGATTCATCTAACCTCCAATCATAACACACGTGAACTGCTTTTACTCTTTGGTGTTACAGCGTTCACTTTTATTTTCAAACTTAAGTGATGATTTACCCCGAGAAACTCTTTCAAGCCCTTACGAATTTCTTCTTCAATAAGCAAAGCCTTTTCTGAAATTTGCACACGAGGTATAATCTCACCTTTAATCGCGATTTTAATCTTATTTTTACCTAGCAAAGTATCGACTTTCGGGTCTTTAAGATAACCATTTTCTCTGAGCGTTTCTCGCACAAAGCCTTCAATCGCAGATTTTTTAAGAAGCAGTTCTCCTCTACCTTCTCCTAAGACAAAGCCTGTATATCTTCTTGGATAGAAGATAATGACAAGTAAAAGAATGAGTAAGAGAATTCCTAAAATACCTGTTGCAAACAAGAAGTATGTAGGCAAGTAGGGTCCAATATAAGGAACCTGCGCCATATCTGTAATTGGTTGGACTATATTAAATTTCCCGAGTGTGTAAAGAAACAGTGGTAGGATGATTGTAATAAGAAATAAATCAACTAAAATTAGAATAAATTTTTTTCCTTTTGACACATTTCCTCCTCCCGTTTTACTGCAGCTACTGTTTAATCGCCCATTTTACTTAAGAAGAAAGAAACAACAACTACCACGATGACGGCACCGATAATGGAAGGTATAAGCGCCATACCAGCTAAACTAGGGCCCCATGATCCCAGTAAAGCTTGACCAACAGTAGAACCCACAAGACCCGCTAAGATATTAGCAATCCATCCCATAGACTTCCCTTTGCTTGTGATTGCACCCGCAATCACTCCGATAATTGCACCAACGATTAATGACCAAATCATAAAGCACCTCTTTCTTTCTATTTATTATTTTTTCTATATAATAATTCTAACAAAGTTAAAAAACGCTTACAAATTATTCGACTTATCTTTTTTAGATGAGAGTTTTTTCTTCATTAACTTTTAATTTATAGATAATTAATCAGGTTTTTGAGAGACAATATGTTATACTGGAAGAAAGAAAAGGAATTTTAAGGAGTCTTACATATGAAAAAATTTAAATTATCATTACTTTTAGTTAGTTCATTAGCTGCTGTCTTGCTACTGACAGCTTGCAGCAATACAACTAGCGCAAAGAAAGACGCATCTTCTGAACCTTCTAGCTCTGTTAAAAGCTCAAGTGAAAGTACAAGTAAAGCCAGCAGTTCAGAAACAACAACTACAACATCTGAGAGCTCAGATGCCAGTTCAACTTCAGATTCCACAACAGCTACTTCTGAAGTCCCAGCTACATCTGAACAACCGTCTGAACCTGCAGCATCAGAAAGTTCAGATCAAGGCTGGGTCGATAACTCAAATAATCCAGTAGAAAATAACGGTGCAGGTGGTCATAGTCCTCAGGCTGACCCTAATGCAACACCATCTAGCTCTGAAACAACTCCAAACGGACGTGCTTGGGTCTTGGTTTATGTAGATAAAGCAGGCAACAAGCATGAGTCAACAGTTTCAACATCATACAAGGAACTTCAAGATAAAGCAAATGCTCTCCTCGCTTCAGGTGAAGCAACATCTTATTACTTCATTCAAAAATAAGGATAAAAGTAAAAAAATAAGCCATTTAGCTCTAGTCTAATGGCTTTTTTTATGTAAATTTTATCTACAAGCTCTGGTTCATAATTGCTTCAATTAACTTAAGCACACGTTCTGTTGCTTTGCCATCTCGATAGTTGTAGGTTTTTTGGAAAAAGGTGGCTCTTTCTTTTTGGTAGGAAGCTCTATCTGTTGTTTGGAGCGCTTGGATGAGCTCACTTTCATTAAAAGTAACCTCTCCGGGAAATTCTTGCAAGTAATCAATCGTCAAACCTGGTTTTTTAGAATAACTTTTAAAGTCGGGCACATAAGCAATAAACTCAAAAGAAAATAAACTTATAGAAGGCACTAAAAAAACTCAAGGTATCGAAGAAATTATTTCTTCTATCTACTTGAGTTTTTTGTATTTTTCACCCTTAATACTTATCTTCCCTGTCGTTGTTTAAGAAAAATATCATAAACCACAAAAATTAATAACCCAGCAACTACGCTATAAAAAGTCGAGAAGCTTCCTAGATTTTTCCAAAATGGAATTTTGGTTACTTCTACTGTTTTATTCCAAGGTGTCTCTGCATCAATGGTAATACGAGTTGTTTTTGATCCATTGCTACTGTAGCCTCGTGGCAATTGTACGGTGAGTGTTTCTCCTGTTTGGCCTTCAATGTTTGTGATGGAAATATTTTTTTGATGTTTATCATTAAAGAAAAGTGTGATGGTATGAAGTGTAGGCTTGACATGAATGTCAATGGTCTGATCGAAACGTTTATTAAAAATATAAGATTTAGGATTATTTGATAGTATTTCATAGCCTGCAGTTGCTGCATGAGAAATATCATAAGCTTCATTATAAGGTGAAGTGATTTGCTCTGTTGCAACGATTTCATCCTTGTTTACATCGATATAGCGAATAAGCGCGTTACGAAGCCAAGGTTTATCTGCCGGTAAGTTTTTGTTATTTGGTTTAGGATTCTTAGTAATGGTTGTTTTTGCTGCCGAAGTTTTAGCAGTTTGCTCACGTTTTAAGACCTTATCAGTATTGAAAGGAAGAATCTTGCGTTGGAAATAACCAAAATATTTATTGTAAGCATTCAGAATGTTATCAATAGGTTGAGCATTCTCTAAGTTTACTTTTGCCATTGGCACTGTATCATCCAAATAGACTTTCTCTAGCCCATAATATTTGGCAAACCATGTGTTCGCCCATTCTTTTTCTGGGTGCTCACTTGAAACCAAATAAGGCGTCCCAAAATAAGCATTAAAGTCGTTAGAAGTCATCGGAATCCCAGGTACGCGGACCGAAGTTTTACCCTCTTCTTTTGCTTTTTGGGCTATAGATTGGGCTGTATAAAAATATTCATATGAATTTTTGATGTCTTTTAAATTATAGTCATAGCTGGGCAAACTCACAAAGCTTAAGCAAAGAATGGCAATGCACAAAGGCACATTGGTCCAAGAGCTTTGTGTATGTAACTCCTGCCATGCTTCAATCATCATTAATAAAGCTATGATAAACAGAATATTACTTGCAAACCAAAGACGAGCAGGTGTGATGGGCGATGCCAGGATTGCAGCACAACCTGCAAGACCTGATACCAGAAAGATAAGTCCTCCATGCCAGAGATAACATGCTTTTTCTTGGAGTTGCTTCCGGTTAAAATAAAGAATTCCCCCAAATACAAGGATAGGCAGTATCAGAAAACCAGAATAATGCGCAGTTCCCGATATGATATCGAGGAAACGTTGGCCTAAACCGGAAGAAGCACCGTAGTTCTGCGTTTCAGCAGATCCTGATGATAAGATGACTTGCATCCCAAAACCAAAGGCGGCAGCTAAGGTTCCTAAAATCTGCGCCACCGTGTTTCCGTTTGTCGATTTTTTAAAATTATAAACCGTAAAAATGAGAGCAAGCAATACAGTTGTCGCGCCACCGACTTCATTTGTTAAGCCTGCTAAAAGTCCCAAAACCGGGAGATAGTATTCTTCCCAACCACGTTTTGTACTTACATTAAAACGGTAGGGTAATAAAAAGAGGAGTATGATTACTGTGGCCCACAG
>NZ_KQ968939.1:749145-759691 GCF_001578715.1 Lactococcus sp. DD01
ATGATTACTGTGGCCCACAGGTAATTTGCAGCTCCACTGACCCAAAGCACCGTGCTGCCCATCCCCGGAATGAAAAACCACATCAACAGAAAAGTTAACGTCAGATGCAAAGGTTTTAAAAGTACCTTTTTACCACTGATTATTACATTCAATAACAGCCCAACCAATACATAAATACTGGCATTAAGGATATTGAAAATTCCTTTAGGAAGCTGCATCGCTAAGATTTCGAAAATTATCGAAGTCATGCGGGCATTCCATAGTGTCATGTGCGTATAGACTGCTGAAATATAATCACCAATATTATGATATTCACTCAGATGTTCACTTGGCCAAGCACCTGTATAGATAAAGTGATACAAAAAATCATCGCCCGTGTAGCCTGTAAAGCGGTTGAGGTTCAAAATAAAAATAAAGGTCAGTCCTAAAACAACTATGGTTGCTATTGTGCATAATATATTCCAACCACTTGTTAAATTAAATCTTGTCCTATTTTCCATGTTCAATATCCTTAAATAGCTTATATAAGCCATCTTCTATTTCTTCCGTATTTTAAGCCGGTTAAGGTTTGGCTTACCGTCTTTTTTATCTTATTATCGGACATTTTCCCACTTTAAATCATTACTTACACTTTCAAATAAATGTGAAAAAATCACCGTTAACATTATAGCAAAAAAATGTGTCAATTTTACTTTATGAAAAAAATAACATACTGTTACGGTGATTTCTTTAATCTTCTCCAACTTCTTATCAATTGTCTAAAAATATAAAAAGCTCAAGATGCAGAAAAGCCTGTGCTCTTCTACATCTTGAACTTTTCAAATCACCAAAACCTACTGCTCTCTATGGTCTAATCCTGTATCATCTTCAAGACTTGCTCTGTCGAGCGGACGCGTCCTAAGCGTGTAAAGATACCGTTAACGATGCCTCTATGTAGTACCCCATTAAAGTCTGTCATTGCATCTTCAACAGCAATCACATTATATCCATGTTGATAAGCTTCACGCGCCGTTGTATCACAACCTATCGTTGTAGCAACACCTGTCAAGATAATGTTTTCAATGCCTCGTCTACGTAACTGCACATCGAGATCTGTCCCATAAAAAGCGCCCCAATTGTGCTTTTTGACATGGATTTTATTTTTAACCTCTTCCTCATAAGCCAGAGGAGAAACAAATTGGCTATAATTGTCGGGAAGTGGACCAGAAGCACTTATATTTGTATCTGTAAGCGGAGTGAGCATTTCTGGCCCATAATTTTTCACATGCACAAAAACGATAAGTCCTGCTGTATTTTTGAACTTGTCCAGCAATCTATCATTTTTGTCAAGAATTTCTTCCTTACTATAGGGTTCAAGCTGTGAACGATTTACAATGCCTTCTTGTAAATCAATCAGGACCAAGGCCGTTTTCTCAAGATTCAATTGTTCTGACATAGGCTTTTCTCCTCTAAAGTATTTTTATTTTTTCGATTTTTTCTTCGTATTATTTCCGAATTTTCCTTTTGCTGCATCCGCATAGAAAGGCTTCTTCTTTTTCTTTTTATTTGGTTTTTTATCGAAATCGTTTTTACGTTCTCGATCCTCATCCTTGGATTTTCCTCTGTATTTTTTGTTTTTGTTATTTTCAGAGAAATTTTTTCCGTGTTTTGAGGCTTTACGTTCCTCTTTATTTTCGGAACGATTTGCTTTTGGTCTACGGCGTGGGCCTTTTTCTTTTTTAGATTTTAAATTACTTTCGACAACATCGAGATCACTCTTGATATATTCAAAGTCGATATCACCGGTAACTTTATCCGCTTTAGTAACTTGGATTTTGATGGGGTGACCAATTCGGAAGACAAGTCCTGTTTTTTCTCCCACAAGCGCCATCATACGTTCATGGAAGTTCATATATTCACCTTTAATAGTAGAAATATGAACCAAACCTTCAATAGTATTTTCAAGCTCAATAAACATCCCAAAGCGAGTAACGCTGGCAATAATACCTTCGAACTGTTCGCCGACATGTTTTTCCATAAATTCGGCTTTTTTCATCTTTTCAACTTCACGTTCAGCATCGACAGCACGGCGTTCACGGTTACTTGATTGTTGTGCAATTTCCGGTATTTTTTCGGCCCAATATTCGATGGTCTTTGGACTTGGTTGAGCCATCTCACGGATTAAGCGGTGCACGATTAAGTCAGGATAACGACGAATCGGGCTGGTAAAGTGCGTATAGTTTTCTGCTGCCAAGCCAAAGTGACCATAGTTGTCTTCCGAATAGCGTGCTTGTTGCATCGAACGCAGAAGCATCGTTGAGAGAACCATTTCTCCTGGTTGGCCTTTCACTTTTTTCAAAAATTCTTGCAAGGCTTTTTGACTAACTTCTGTCGAAGTGCCTTTGACTTGCAAACCAAAAGTTGCAGCAAAGTCGATAAAACGGGTCATTTTTTCTTCTTTTGGATGTTCGTGAATACGATAAATCCCTGGTAAATGACGTGCTTCAAAACTGCTTGCAACTGTTTCGTTAGCAATCAACATGAAGGACTCAATCATTCGTTCTGCTGTTCCACGACTGCGCTTACGAATTTCGATAGGCAAGCCATTTTCATCAACGATAATCCGTGCTTCCATAGTTTCGAAATCAATCGCCCCACGGCGGCGGCGCATCGCTGCCAAAGCTTCGTGAAGCTCAGACATAATCTCTACGGATTCTTTAATTGCAGCATATTTTTCTAATGTTTCCTCGTCACCAGCAAGCATAAGGTTAACATCATCGTAGGTCATACGTTCTGTCGTCTTGATAATGGAAGGACCTATTTGTGATTGAAGGACTTTTCCTTCTGGCGTAATCTCCATCACACAAGACTGTGTCAAGCGATTAACACGTGGGTTGAGTGAACAGATACCGTTTGAGAGTCGTTCAGGCAACATTGGCACGACACGATCAGCCACATATACTGATGTTCCACGCTCAAAAGCTTCACGGTCCAAGGGCGAATTTTCAGTGACATAGTGTGACACATCTGCAATGTGAACGCCCAACTCATAGTTACCATTACCCAAGCGTTTGATATGCACAGCATCATCTAAGTCTTTTGCATCAGCGCCATCGATAGTGAAAGTAATCTCATTACGATAGTCCACGCGCCCCATGATATCTTTTTCATCAACTTCTTCGGGTACAGCGTTCGCTTGCGCCAAAACGTCTTCTGGAAATTCAGAACGAATACCAAGTGAAGCTAAAACTTCAAGAACATCGATTCCTTTATCACCTGCTTGTCCGACAATTTCGACAGCCAAACCTTGCATACTTTTGGGATTTTTCTTATCTGGATAAGCGGTAATGTCAACACGAACTACTGCTTTATCTTCTGGTACCAAGCCCTTATCTGTCAAAAAGACATGATAAGGCAACTTTTTATTGCGTGATTTTACGTAACCGATACGATTGAACTCTTGACGTTCTTTTTCGTCAAATTTGACAAAAGTTCCGACAAGCTGAGTAACCGCGCGCTTTAAAACCTCTGTAACTACCCCTTCAGCACTTGTGCCTTTTAAAGGATTAGCATTACTTTTCAGTTCGACTTTTACTTCATCTCCTTCAAGAGCAAAAGCCGTTCTTCCCTTAGGAATAAAAACGTCAGGCTCATCAGAATCCACTGTTACAAAACCAAAACCGTTCGCATTAGCACGGAAGATTCCGACAAGTTCTGCTTTTACTTCGGCTAGTGTGACTTTTCCATTTTTTGTAAATTCCAGTAATCCTTCCCCTTCAAGAGCAGCTAAAGTTTTAACAAATAGTTTAAAATCTGAAGCCTTTGTTAGGTCAAGTTCCATTGCCAGTTCTTCTACAGCATAGGCTCTCTTTGGATGTTTTTTAAGTTCATCCAATATAACTTCTTTTATTTTCATGTTTCTCCAATATTTCTTTTTCTCTATGCACTTTGGTGATTCTTTTCAATCCCAAGCACATACATTATTATTTTAAAAATTAAAATGCGGACTGTCAGCAGCCCGCTACTTTTTGGTTCGATAAACGTAAAATCTCCACTGATTTCTCCGTAATCGTTTATTCAATAGGGGCAATCATCCTAAACAGCCCAATCTTTTTCATCGTCCGCATGGAATAATGATATTATAACATATTTGATATTTTCGTGAACCACCTTTTACTGCACGCGATCAAATCTTGCTCCTGCTGTTGGATGATTATGATATTCAAAAGCTTCCAGAAGATCCTCACGTGTGTTTCGATCCACAGAAATATTCTGCAAGTTTTCAACTTCTTCCCGCGAGAAAAAGCGTGCCTCCGAAGTTTCTAATCCCGGATGCAACTCAAAAGTTTTGGGCTCACAATAAAAGAAGAGTTTATAAACATAATTCAAGCTTTTAGGATAAGGATGTTTGGCCTTATCAACCAACTTAAACAACTGTAACGGTATCACTTCAAGCCCACTTTCTTCTCTTACTTCTTTTTGAGCGATTTCTGCGGGGGAATAACCGACATCTGCCCAACCACCAGGTAAAGACCATTGTCCTTCGGCTTTTTCTTTCACAAGTAAGAGACGGTTATCTTCAAAGACAACAGCTCTTACATCCACTTTGGGTGTGACATAACCTAAATCCTCATTAAAGAAGGATTCCAGTTCATTTTTTGAGTAAGAGGTCAACTTTTGAGAAATTTCAAAGAGAATTTCTTTCATTTCTTCTAATCTTTCTCGGTCATACACATCTTTATTATAATACAAAGAAGTGTTTACAAGAGCTTTAAGTTTTGCTAGAGCTTGAGTTGTATCCATTGTTTATCCTCCTTCTCTCATTTTATCACACGTATGGGATGATACAAAAAGTATTTATTATTAGCTAAATGAAAGAGTATATTTTATTGAAAAATTTTTATTAAATGTTTGAATCTTGGGGAGCTTGTCTATATAATGAAAAGAGTAAGAGATAAAAAAATAGGAACAAATCATATCGCAAGCTAGTCTCTTGAAGGATGAAATACGTGCGCGAATCACGCTAAAAGGGCAAGGAGAAACTTTTATGAATGAAAAGAAGATTAACAAACATATTTTTGTTTGGATTGGAAACTTTTTAGTTGGACACTTTGGCGTTGACCGCTTTATGCGTGGTCAAATCGGCATGGGTATCTTTAAACTTCTATGTAACTGGATGACTTTTGGTATTTGGTCACTCACCGACTGGATAATCTCCCTCGTGAAAGCTTACAGTACATATAGTGACACAGACGATATTACCTTTATCGATGGTAAATATTCACGATAAATGAAAAAGCATCCTCATCTTCAAAAGATAAGGATGCTTTTTTGTGGGATTACTTAAAACGTTGTCCACGCTTTCGTCTTATCAACCGAATAACTACACCCGATAAGCCACAAAAGAGAGCACCAACGGAAGCTATCGCTCCCAGCCCTTCTAAAAATAATTTGTGAGAGTGTGCGCCATAGCTAAATAAAACAAGACCAACTGCTATTATGACAAGCCATGTACTGCTTATTCTGATTCGATCGTCCATTGTGTTCCTCACATGTTTTAGTAGGATATTATTATAGCATATAATATCATTAATCAATTCAAAATAAATTGTGGGGAGAAATATTTCCAAAGAAATGTTAGGAATTTCCTAAAATTGTAATAATCTCTTCAAAGATTTCCGTCTTTTCCTGATATTTTATATCTTAATGCTTTGCTTCTTATAGTTTCGGATCAGCCACCAGCCTAATACACTGAAGACAACTGGTCCGGCTATCATTGAGATAATATCCGAATACACACTTCCCAAAGGAATTTCAGCTGGCGCTTGGAGATAATTTATGACGGGTTCAATAATTGTAAAGAAATCCGCCAGAATAATCATCAGTGCTGCAATCCAAGAGATGCCAATAGCAAAGGCTTGATTTTTCATAATCGTGAAAGGTTTCTCGATCGCCTGATTTTTCTTGAATTTGATATAAGCAAAGACGATAAAGACATAAGGAAGACTAGAAGCAATATTACTCATGTTAGTAATGACTAGGAAGAATTTATCTGCTGCTCCCTTATTGATGAGTGAAATTCCCATATTCAATAAAATCATTAGAGTCACAATGATGAATTGAGCTTTCATAGCATTTTTAGGCACACCATTTTCTATTTTTCCAAGTTTTCCTGGCCACACTTTTTCCGGTGTCCCCTCCATCAGTTGTTTAAGGGGAGAATAAATCAAAGTAAAGAGTGCACCTATAAGAGTGAGAAACATCGAGAGACCTACATAACGAGCAAAAACTGTTCCCCAAGTATGTACAGCACCAGAAGATAGATTGAAGGATTCTGCCAGTTTTTCACCCAGCTGCTGCATCATAAAATAAGTAATGTTCCCTTGGTTGACTGAACCATCCATAATCCCCGGAATCCAGTCTTTATCAAAATTAATGAAAAAACCTGTACAAAGAATCATGAAAGAATAACCAATACCAATAATGGCTGCCGAAAGTAAGATACCTTTAGGAAAGTTCTTTTTCGGTTCCACTGTTTCATCAACCAGTCCTCCCACGGATTCTACTCCGGCGTAGGCAAAAATAGCATATACTAAGAAAGCAATAAAAGTAACAAAACTTGTAGGTTGCAATGTTGGATTTGGTGTTGAAATCAAGGATTTTATCGTTAAGGGCGTTGCAGGATGAAAACCACTTTTAGCTAAAATAATAAAGGCACCGATGATGAGAATAAAATTAAGTGAAACAACAGCAATACCTCCAACTGAGGCCACTTTTTTTATGGTTTCAAGCCCTCTAAGCGAAATGAACGTCACGAGAAACATGATAAGAATGGCCAAAAGTGACACAATAACTGTGCTTGGTAAGATCGTTGTGCCAAAAATCATGTTAGAAATAGGAACTAATATACGGTTTCCTACAGAGACAAACCAGATAACCCAGGACATATACCACATCAAAGTACCAATCATGGCAAAGGATGGCCCCACTGATTTTTCCATCCATGTATAAATACCACCTTTCTCAGCATTAAAAGCTGAACCAAATTCAGTGACCATTAAAGAAAATGGGATGAAAAAGACTAAGGCACTAATAATATACCAAATGATTGATCCGTAGCCCATTTGAAAAAAGGCGAGCGGAACATTCCCAAAGCCATACACCGATGTAAAAATCATCAGGGCTAAAGAAATTGCTGTTAATTTATTTTTTTTAAGTTGCGACATTTTCTTCCTCTTTATGTATTTCTTTGGATTTATTATACAAGTATATGTATGTTTATGCAAGAATTTATTAATAAACTGCAGTAAGTATGAATGTAAATAAAATGCTTTTCTATTGTCCCTCCTTGAATCGGCATAAAAAAAATAGAGTAAAATACTCTATTTTTTTACTAGAAGGTAAATGCTGGATTAAAAGCCCCTCTATATGGCTCATGTTCAACATAGACCGCAATATCCTTACCAGCTGCATCTTTCCCCATACGTTTGTAAGTAAATTTTTGAGAATTTAGCTCGGTGATTTCTAATACTGCACCGTATTTATTTTGACCAATAGAAACATGACTTCTAATTTTATTTTTGAAAATCACATCAAAGTAACCAAAATCACCACGGGTATTGCCTGTATTGACATCGAAAAATTCATATTTGCTAGTTTGTGCATCAAATTTCGCAAGACTAATAAACATCTGGTTTTCTTTTGTCACGTCATTACCTTGCTCATCACGTACTACTGTACCATGCCATAAGGTACTACCAAGAATTTGACTGCCGGGCTTTGACTTCACAATTTTGCCTGTTTGAGTATGCAATTTTTCACGACCATGTGTAAATTTAAGATTTTTCGCCTTATAGGGTACATGTTCGACATATACTTCGACAGATTGACCATTTTTATCGACACCCATTCGTTTGTAAGTAAATTTGTGGTGATTCAACTCTGTGATATCAACGACAGCTTGATAGTTTTGTGTCGCAGAGATGAGAACACGTTTTGTACCATCATTTGTTACGAAAAATGTTCCTTCATCACCTCTTGTTTTTCCGGTTGTCTTATCAAAAAATTCATAGTAACCTGTTTTGCTGTCATACTTGGCAAGGCCGATGAAGTTACTATTTTCTTTTGTTAAATCATTGCCCTGCGCATCATAAACTTTTGTGCCTTGCCAGTTTGTCTGTGACAATGTTTTTTCATATTGATTTCCTAATGAAGAATCGTTTTTATGTGAAGATGAATGTTGAGACACCTGATTGGCTTGGGTCGAGTGATCTGACACATAAGTATCTGCAAAGACACCAAGTGCTAAGACAGATGAGAACAATACTATTTTTTGAACTTTCATAAGATAATCTCCTTTTTTATTGTATAATTTATTATAGCAAGCAAATATAAACTCCAAATGGCTAAATTATGAACAAATTATAAACTTTTAGCATTTGGTTGAGAAAGAGCTATATGACAATAAAACATAGATTTATCACAACTTACATCAGTGCTATCGCAGTGACATTAGTTTCTGTGTTCTTAATTTTTTCTGTTGTATCTTACAGTACTTTGGGTAAGATTCCTTCTATAAAAAATATTTACAGTATGTTAACGACAAACCAGCCTCTCTCAGAGCAAGAAAAGCAAAGTTTTCTGACTTTGCAAACATTGGTAAAAAGTTCGCCAAATCTTCTTGAGCCTCCTTTAAAGGACGAAGCCAAAGATATTATTCAGAGCATCGAAAAGCAAAATATTAATATCGTCATTCGCAAAGACAATAATGTCCTCTATCATTCCGAAGAGCTGAAAGCTTCTTCACTTCGGGTTCATATGCCTGAGTTCGACGAAAGCAATCTTAATCCGACAGGCACGATGGATAACAATGGACGTTTTTATAATTACATCAAGTACAGCTTTAGATATGAAGACGGGACTTTTGGTGATTTTCTAATTTTAAAAAGACAAACTAACTTATTTGAGTTCTTCATTCGTTGGGGCATCTGGATGATTCTGTTCATTCTCATTTTATCTGCTCTTATTTTCTGGTTTATCAGTAAGCGGCTTTCAAAAACCGTCATCAAACCCTTAGTTACTCTAGAAAAAAATGCCCGCTATCTGGTCGAACAGGATAATATACTCACGGAAAATCCATTTACTGATGATTCAAAGGGTGCAAAAGAGGTTGAACAGCTAAAAGAAAGTTTGTACCAGATGTGGACGGATCTTCAAGCTGCACGTCTGGTTCAGAAAAAGTATGAAGAAAATCGCAAAGAACTGATTGCCAACATCTCGCATGATCTTAAAACACCGATAACTTCAATCCTTGGTTATGTCGAAGGTTTGCAGGAAAACATTGCGATGAACTCTTCCTTTACTCGAAGCTAGATATGAACAGTGTCAACTTAAGTTTTAGCAAAATCGACTTTACCTTCTATATTCAGAAGTTTGAATCCGAAATTGCAAGACACGAAAATGTCAATGTTATCCTTCAGCTCCCACAAGATGAACTTCCTGTGCTGTTGGATACAGCTTACTTTGACCGAGTTATGCAAAACCTCATCCAAAACAGTTTTAAATTTGCCCAAGCAGAGCAGCAGTTAGAGATTATACTCACTTTATTTAAAACCTCAAAAGGTGTCCAGTTTATATTTGAAGACAATGGCAGAGGTATTTCACCTGAGGACTTACCTTATATTTTCGATCGTTTATACCGATCTGATAAGTCGCGCACTTCTCAGATAAAGGGCAGTGGTTTAGGGCTGAGTATTGTCAAACAAATCGTAGAACAACATCGAGGGTCTGTTCATGCCGAAAGTACTTTAAATAAAGGCACACGTATTATAATAATTCTGCCTAAAGCATAAGGAGTAACAATGAAAGATAAAATTTTAATCATCGAAGACGATGTGAGTATCGCCAACTTACAAAAGGACTATTTGGAAATTAACGGAATGGATGCTGTGATTGAAACAGACGGAACAGCTGGTTTAAACACTGCTCTAAATCTAGATTTTGACTTAATTATCGTGGATATTATGCTTCCTGGGGTTGATGGATTTGAGATTTGTAAAGCAATTCGAAATAAAAAACAAACGCCTTTCATGATTGTTTCCGCAAAAAAAGAAGATATTGATAAAATTCGTGGACTTGGCTTGGGTGCTAACGATTATATGATTAAACCATTCAGTCCCAATGAACTGGTGGCACGAGTCAAAGCTCATATCCAGAACTATAAACTTTTAAAACCTAAAGAAAACTCCGATATTCTTAAGATAGATGACCTTATCATCCACAAGGATTCACATAAGGTTTACTTATTAGACAAAGAAATCATCCTCACGAACAAGGAATTCCAACTGTTGCTCTTTTTAGCTGAACACCCAAATCGAGTATGGAGCAAGGAAAGCTTATTCGAACAAATCTGGGAGATGGATATTTATGATACAGATGTTGCTACTGTTGTTGTTCATATTAAAAGACTAAGAGAAAAATTCAAAAGCGTTCAGTCGCCAACACAGCCTATCGAAACTATTTGGGGCGTGGGCTATCGCTTTAATTTATAATAAAAAACGTTTCTATC
>NZ_KQ968939.1:759716-767513 GCF_001578715.1 Lactococcus sp. DD01
CATAAGGACAGAAACGTTTTTTATTATATTATTTATTTTCCAAGATAACGTTGTTCAAAAGCTTCAAGGCTTTCACCTTCTCGACGTTCAACAACTTTTTCAACAGTCCATAATTCATCATGACTACGATCACGCATCGTATCCGAAGTATCTAGAGGACGTAAACTTGCTGCTGTACGTGCTCTGACAGCTTCATCTTCTGGGAAGAGATGAGGAGGTAAACTTAAGTCTTTCCCTGCTTCTTCTTTTGATTCGTCAATCCAGAAACCTGAAGTAATTAATGCCTCTTCATAACTGTCGACAGCACCATCACCTGACTCAGCCATATCAAGAGCGCCAATACCTGGTGTAAATGTAGCAATTTCAAACAGAACACCCGGAGCTACCGCTAGAGAAGTAGAAACGATCCACCAAGCCAGAATGTGGTAAACGAAAGGCTTGAATACGTTCAATCCAGTAATTTAAAGTTTCAGGATTTGTCGTTCCTAATGCTAAATGGTGAATTGTACCGTAGCCTTGATAAGCATAACGCTCATTTTCTTGCGCTTCTTCAATGATCAAAGCTGCACCATTGCCTCCATTGGCTACTTCAAAAAGATGCAAATTATTTTCTTGACCAGCATAACGGAAGCCAAAGACTGTTTCCAAAATAATCCGTAAATTGTAAGTGTCCGTAACTTTCACAAAGACTGGACCCATGCCAATGATTCCATGTTCAGGCGCTACATTTGAGAGAAGCCATGAACGATCCAGTGCAGCATCACCTGTGTTGTCTTGATCGGAAATCAATTGGTATTTTTGACCATCAAAATCTTCAAATTCGAGTGTTTTCTTGCCAAATTTGACATTAATTTCGCCATGTTTAACATGCGCTTTTTCAAAACGCTCTGTCCAGTAAGTAAGAGAAGCGTCACTTGGTACACGAAACGAAGCACGCTCAATATTGTTTGCCCCATGCATTCCTTTGGGAATATCTTTGAAGTCAAAGAAGGTCATATTTGGACTTTTCCCATCTTCCCCTGTGAAGTAAAGGTGATAAGTCTCATAATCATCTTGATTGACGGTTAATTTTGCCAAACGTAAGCCTAAGATATTTGTAAAAAAGTCATAATTCTTTTGTGCGCTTGATGTGATTGCTGTAACGTGGTGAACTCCACCAAGGATGTTTTGTGTTTCAATTTCTGTGTTCATGGGATTTTCCTCTTTTTTTAGTTTTTTTATGATTTTCTCGATTGGAAAGACATGTTCATGTAAGCTTATCTTTTTCTTCATGCTGCTAACCATTTCTTTGCTGCTACAAGTTCATCATTGCTTAATTGGTGACCAAAACTGGTTTTAAATACTTCCAGCTCACATTCTGTCTTTTGCAAGTCAGAAGAGAGCTCTTCCAGATTTGCTCGACTTACGATAGGATCATTGTCCGCGTGAGTCAGAAAAATTTTACTTTCATCTGCAATTACGGGTTCTTCTATATCGGTAAGTTGCATGGCATGAAAGGCTAAAACTCTATCAAATTGCATTATGCCTTTCAGTTGCATATATAGTGCAACATTCGCACCATTAGAATAACCAATCACTGCAAGTCGCGTAAGATCCAGCTGATATTTTTGTCCTAAACGTGTCACTTCTGTAGCTAACCATTGGGATTCTTGGCTCAGCGATTCCAAGTCAAAATTTTCTTTCGTAAAACCAGGAGCTTTGAGTTTAAAGTAGCGGTTTATCCCTTGCTCACTGACGCGTCCACGAATGGATAAGAGAGGGTGATTGGGAAATAAGTCTTCAGCCAATGGAATCAGCTGCTCTTCATCACCACCTGTGCTATGCAAAACCAGAACAGGTGCAAGACTTTCATCGCCGGGTTTGAAAATATAGTTGGTCATTTCATTTCCTCTTTCTGATACAGATTAGACTTGCCTATTTTTGATACAGCCTCAACATCGTTTTATGTTTTTTTTAATTTTCAATTTTTGCCCTTTTCGTTTACGTTTGTAAACTATATTTGTATTATATCGTTTACTTTTGTAAACGTCAAGTATTTAAGATTATTTTTTCAAAAATTTTTTAGTGACTAAAATCCTGCAACTTACTTTAATTGTCCTTGAATTTTTACTTTTTTTGTTCTTTATCAAGTTTTCACTTACGAAGACACGGTCATTTATGTTATGATATAGTGCACTTAAAAAGAATGGAGAAAAAAAGATGCCTAAAAATTTTAAAGAAGAACTTGTTTTTACCGGATTAATTGCTGGAATGATGGTTTTTGGAATGACCATGTATAATGTTTTTAAAGCCAGCGGTATAAGTATGGAAAGTTGGGGAAATGTAGCTACTGGTTTTCCACTCGCTCTACTTGTCGCTGTCATACTTGATCTTGCACTTGTTGGTCCGCTGGTGAAAAAAATTGTCTTTTCTCATATCGAAAAAAAGAACTTACAGCCTTCTCCTGCGCAACTTGGTATTTTTATTTCCTTGTTTATGATTCTAGGAATGGTTACCCTTATGTCTATTTTTGGGATTATCATGGAAGGGACACCAACAACAGATAGTCTGCTTCTCTTGTATGGTAAAACATGGGCATTAAACATCGTCGTTGCACTTCCTCTTCAATTACTTTTGGTCGGTCCAAGTTCACGATTTATATTTGCGAAAATTTATCGTTAAATACCTGAAGAATACTAAAAAGTCCCTTTAAAAGATAAAGGGACTTTTTAGTCAAAAGAAAAAACTCTCCAAGTTGAAGAGTAAATTGAAATTATGAAATTATGTATTTAAATTGTATCAAAAAATTTACACTAGTGGTTAACATTTGTCTATAAATTTTTCTTTTTAAATAAAAAAAGCGGTCCATTATTTTTCGACCGCTTCATTTTGCATATTGTCATTCTTTTATTTCGTAGAGAGAACGACCAAGATGAAACCAAGTACAAGCCAAATACCAATAGTAATACCTGTAAAACGTTGCATCACAGCCTCAAAACCACGCGCTTTACGTCGTTCAAATAGCTCGCCTGAACCACCTGAAAAAGCATCAGCAGCACCATCTTGTTTAGAAGGTTGCATCAAAATTGAAATAACTAAAATTGCAGAAATAACCAACATAATGACGAGTAAAACGTCGTAAATTACTTTATCCATATATACTTTTCTTCCTTAATCAGAATTACACTAATAAGATTATAACACATTTGTTACTAGAATACGAACGATAAAAACAAAAAAGAACGGCAGTAATGCACACTCTTTTTTGTTTAACCTTCTACATATTTGTAAGCTTCTTGAGCTGCTTGGGCTCCATCACCTACTGCAGTAGTAATTTGGCGGAAATCTTTTTGACGAACATCACCAACGGCAAAGATACCTGGAATGCTTGTCTTCATCGTAGCATCTGTGATAATCCAACCTTCTTCATCTGTAATACCTAAATCACGAGCAAATTCAGATACGGCATCCAAACCTACATAGATAAAGAGACCACCGAAGTTGGCTTCTGTAACTTCACCTGTCTTAACGTTTTTATAACGTACAGATTCAATTTTACGTTCATCACCTTTGATTTCTTCAAGAACAGAATCCCAGATAAATTTTATTTTATCGTTAGCAAAGGCGCGTTCTTGAATAATTTTTTGCGCGCGTAATTCGTCGCGGCGATGCATAATTGTTACTGTTTTACCAAAGCGAGTTAAGAAAATGGCTTCTTCAACAGCGGAATCACCACCACCAACAACCAAGATATCTTGATCACGGAAGAATGCACCATCACAGACAGCACAGTAAGATACACCACGGGCACCGTATTCTTCTTCTCCAGGAACTCCTAACTTACGGTGATTTGCTCCTGTCGCAATGATGATTGATTTTGTTTCAAATACTTCTTCTTCAGTATTGATTGTTTTAGTTGCACCATTATCGACGATTGATGTGACAAAGCCATAAGCATTTTCAACACCAAGATCAGCTAAAGGCTCATACATTTTCATTGAAAGTTCAGGACCCATGATTTGACCATAGCCTGGGTAGTTTTCAATTTCTGCTGTATTATTCATTTGCCCGCCCGGAACACCTCGTTCCAAAAGCAAGGTTTTCATTTCACTTCTAGCGCTGTACATAGCTGCGGTCATGCCTGCAGGCCCTGCACCGATAACTACTACATCGTAAATTTTTTCTGTCATAATTCACCTCTTCAAGTATAGAACCATTATAAATTCTCTTTTGATTATTTGCCATTATTTTGATTTACAATCATCTGATTCTTAAAATAATCAGTATACCAACAACTGTAAAACTCAAAATCGGAATCGTCAAAATATCCACCAAAATAATGTCAAATAAACGATTGCGCCAGACATTTCGGGGTTTATGATGATTACGGAGCCAATAGATAAAACCGTACAAAAGACTGAGTAAACCTACAACTAAAAAAGAAATGAGTAAACCTTTAAGATAAAACTGTAAAACTAAATTAATCATTTGAACTTCCTATATCAATGGTTTTAACATGACGAGAGAGAAACTCACTCGTCCGCGGATTTTTAGGATGATGGAACACTTCCTCAGGGCTACCTTCTTCAATGATTTTACCCTTTTCAAGGAAGAGTACTTTTGTAGCAACATTATAGACAAAGTCCATCTCATGACTCACCAAAACCATTGTTTGTTTATTTTTAGCTGCATTGAGAATAGTGTCTTGCACCTCGCCAACAAGTTCCGGATCCAGCGCTGATGTCGGCTCATCAAGCAAGAGTAAAGTTGGCTGCATTGCCATCGCTCGTGCTATTCCTACACGCTGTTTTTGACCGCCGGATAAGAATTTTGGATAGTAATCCATACGATCTTCAAGACCGACTTTTCTTAAATTTTCCTCAGCAAGCTTCTGTGCTTCTGCTTTGGACATTTTCTTAACTTGAATTAAACCTTCCATCACATTTTGGAGGGCTGTACGACGTTCAAAGAGATTGAACTGCTGGAAGACCATTCCTGTTTTGCGACGAAGCTCAAGAATTTCTTGTTTACTGATATGTTCAAAGTCGACTTTAAAATTATCAATTTCTAACTGTCCACTGTCTGCTTCTTCCAGATAATTAATAGAGCGTAAAAATGTTGACTTACCGGCACCTGATGCACCAATAAGCGCAATGACATCACCTTCATTAATTTCCAGATTAAGATTGTCAAGAACAACATTACCTGCAAAAGATTTACTTAAATTTGAAATTTTTATCATTTGTTGGTCACCCCATTATCAAAAGGATTGCGTCCAAGTGAGATTTTCCGCGCTGCTTTAGGCATTTTGATTTCCAGTTTGCTTTCAATCTTACGAATCAAGATTTCCAGAACGATACAGATTGGCCAGTAAATTAAGGCCAGAGCCAAATAGGTTTCAAAAAGACGGAAGGTTGAACCGCCAATTATTTGGGCTTGAGCGGTCATTTCGACTACACCAGCAACAAAAGCGAGTGAAGTTGATTTGAGTAAGCCAATCAAAGCATTGCCTAATGGCGCTGTTGCAACAGAAGCTGCTTCAGGTAAGGTTACACGCCAAAAAACTTGAAAATTTGTCATTCCTAGGGAGCGTGCTGCTTCGATTTGACCTTTATCTACTGATTGAATGGCTGAGCGAATTGTTTCTGAATTATAAGCACCTTCGTTAAGGGCAAAAGCCACAATCACAAAGAGCATAGCAGGAACCGAGTTAACTGTATAATTTGTTCCGTAATTCATATTGATTGCTTTAAGAATCAAGGGAATCCCTGTATAAGTTAAATAAAGTTGTACCAGAATTGGTGTCCCACGTGTAAAGGAAACAAACAAGGCACGTAACTGATCTAAAATAGGAATTTTATTTATTCTGACAAGTGCAAGGAGCAATCCCAAAATAAGACCAAAGAACATTGCGATAAGTGTCATCTGCAATGAAATAGGAATCATTTTAATGATTGGTACAAAGGCTGCTGTAAAGTCTTTCCAACTAAAAATTTTGGTGAAAAACATCGTCCAAAATTCGTCAAAACTATATTGCCCTTGCATGATTAAAAAGGGAAGCATAGGCAAAATAATCAACAGGAGCAAAACTCCCAAGCCTAAAATTATTTTTTTATTTTTATTCATTTTTATTCTCTTCATCAAAGAAAGCTGTCTGAACCCCTCACTCGTGCCACAAGCATTTGTGTGTGAGAGACTCAGGGACAGCTTTTACACTACTCCTACTATTATACAAGAAACTAAAAATTTTTTCTTGTCTGTGAAATATTTATTTAAACTTGCTTGCTTCAGGTACAAAATCTCCATCAAAGAATTTTTCTGAAAGTTTTTTCAAGGTACCATCTTTTTCAAGCTCCGCAAGTACTTTGTTGACTTTAGTTTGAAGTTCTTTGCCAGCATCATCTTTTGCAAAGAGGAAATACTCATAACCGTCATGTTCAGGATCACCTGTTGAAGTATCGATATCTTGAATTTTCAAGCTATCAAACCCTTGATCCTTAATACTTGATTGCAGAGAGATTTTATCATAAAGCATGAAATCAATCTTCCCAGATTCAATCTGGTTAAAGCGTGTATTGATAGATGTGCTATCTGAAGAGTAGCTGATATTTATTTTCTTATCTGGGTGCGCATTGTTCCAATCATTGATAATCTTTGTATAGTTAGAAGCTGGATTACCGATTGTACTTTTACCTGCAAGATCTTCTAGGGTTTTATAATCACCATCTTTCGTTAATACTGCATTATTCGATTTAGAAATCGGTGATGAAAAATTATATTTTTCTGCACGTTCTTTTGACCAACCAAAATCATTGGCTCCCATCTGATAACGTCCACTGTCCAAACCTGGAACAATCCCAGAAAAGTCAACCGCTTGATACGTTACTTTATATTCAGGTAACTTATCAAAGACAGCACGTGCAACCTCAATGTCATATCCTGTTAAATTTCCTTGATTATCAGAATAGGTAAAGGGTTTAGTTGCTCCATCTGTAGCTACAACAATCTCCGTTTGCTTGGTTTTTGATTCTTCTTTACTTGATGAACCACCATTACTGCAAGCAGCTAAAGCTCCTGCGGCGATAAGCGAAACGAGCGCGAGTGAAAGCTTCAGTGACTTTTTCATAGTAATGTTCTCCTTAATTTTTTGATATTTAAAGTTTATCACGCTCCCTATTGGTTTGTCATATTATTTGTTTATCGAGGGATTAAGATTTTTTTATACCGGCATTTTATTTATTTAATATCAGCAAACAAAAAAGTTATCCGCAAAAAAGGATAACTATTTCTCTTTATTTCCAGACCGGTTGCCATGTAATGCCAAATTTGTCAGTGATCCAGGCACATTTACGAATATCTCCTACAGCTTCCGGCCCCATCATCACGCTTCCTTGGTCTGCTAAAGCTGCAAAGATTTCATCAAATTCAGCCTCGGTCGCACAGTCCAGAAGAAGGGAATTTGACCAATTTGGTGTTGGTGCTGCATATTCTTTTTGCATATCAAGAAAGAAAAGTTCTGTCCCTTTTATTTCCAAACTTCCATATAAAACAAGTTCTTCTTTCAGCTCAGAAAAAGCTGGGTTTTCATGATAAAACTCCATCCGTATAATCTTTGTGTCTGGCAAAACTTGAGCATAAAAAGTCTTCGCTTCCTTGGCCTTACCATTTAATGTAATAAAAGGGGTGAGTTTTGCTTTTACCATCGTTCTCCTTTGCTTAAAACAAACCAGTAATTTTCCCAGTTTCGTCAATATCCATATTTAAAGCCGCTGGTTTTTTAGGTAAGCCAGGCATAGTCATCACGTCACCTAACAAGGC
>NZ_KQ968939.1:767683-773638 GCF_001578715.1 Lactococcus sp. DD01
CCAATCTTTGGCACCAACTCACGCACGGTAACTTCAAAGCCTTCTGGTGCTGCCAGAAGTTTAGGATTATCAGAAAATGAATATTGTGTCTTCGCCATACAAACAGGCAACTTATCCCAACCATTCTCCTCAATTTCTGTTAATTGGCGCGCTGCTTTTGCAGAAAAATTAACTTTCTTGCCACCATAAATTTGTGTCACAACTGTTGTAATCTTGCTCTCTACCGATGCTTCTAAATCATAAAGATAATGGAACTCTCTTGCTTCCTGCGTGAAAATACTTGTTAGTTTTTCGGCTAAATCAATTCCACCTGCGCCGCCCTTTTCAAAGACTTGTGTCAAACTCACAGCAACACCTTCTGCTTCAACAAGTCGTGTTAACTCAGCTATTTCCGCCTCAGTATCACTGGCAAATTGATTAATGGCTACAACGATTGGCGCACCATAGCTCGCCATATTTTTAATATGGCGTTTCAGATTTGCAAAGCCTTGGGTAACGGCTGCAACATTTTCGCCAGTTAGTTCCGTTTTAGCTACACCACCATGCATTTTCAATGCACGAAGAGTAGCAACAATTACAATAGCATCAGTGGTTTTTCCCAGTTGACGTGTTTTGATATCAAGGAATTTTTCGCCACCTAAATCTGCTCCAAATCCAGCCTCTGTAATAGTTACATCTGCTAATTTTAAGGCTGTTTTTGTGGCTAAAACAGAGTTACAGCCGTGAGCAATATTGGCAAAAGGACCGCCATGTACTAATACGGGTGTCCCTTCAATAGTTTGGGCCAGATTTGGCTTAAGTGCATCTTTTAATAGGACTGTAATTGCACCTTCAATCTCTAAATCACCCACAGTGACCGGCTGACGATCATAAGTATAAGCCACAACAATACGTGAAAGACGTTCTTTCAAATCTGTCAATGAGGTAGCCAAACATAAAACAGCCATAATCTCACTGGCTACCGTGATATCAAAACCGTCCTCACGGGGCACACCATTAACTACACTGCCTAAGCCAGCAACGATATGACGAAGCTCGCGGTCATTCATATCTAAGACACGTTTCCAAACAACACGACGACTATCGATGTTTAGAGCATTTCCTTGGAAAATATGATTATCTAAAAGTGCTGCAATAGCATTATTCGCTGTTGTCATGGCATGAATATCGCCTGTGAAATGCAAGTTAATATCTTCCATCGGAAGAACCTGAGCATATCCTCCACCTGTTGCACCACCTTTTATCCCCATCACAGGGCCCAATGAAGGTTCACGTAGCGCCACCATTACCTTTTGGTTCAAGCGTGCAAAGGCATCTGCTAGTCCAACTGTCACCGTTGATTTTCCTTCACCAGCAGGAGTTGGGTTAATGGATGTAACCAAGACAAGTTTTCCCTCAGCATTATCCTCAAACTTTTTAAGGCTTTCGAGTGGTATTTTTGCTTTATATTTTCCGTAAAGTTCGATATCTTCAAAACTTAAACCAATTTTTTCAGCGACGTCTGTGATAGCTTCCATCTTGCATTCTTGTGCAATTTCGATATCTGTTTTCATCTTTTAAATAACTCCCTAATCTCCATAACTTTCTTATCATTTTAACAGAAACATTTGGAAATTTCCTTTGCAAATGCTAAATTTAATAATTTTACCCTTTGAATGTTCGGCTTTAACTTTTACTTTTTCCTAAACAATAAGTGTTTCAAGCCCTACACGCATCATATCAGTAAAGGTAGTTTGACGTTCTTCTGAACTTGTTGACTCTCCTGTCACTAGACTATCAGAGATGGTCATGATTCCTAATGTTTGAACATTATGTTTTGCACCCAAATAATAAAGAGCTGCTGCTTCCATCTCTACTGCTTTTACGCCCAATTTACCTATAGCCAGCGTATCAATATCACTGTAGAATAAGTCAGCCGAAAGAACATTTCCTACATGGGTTGGAATATTTAAGTTTTTCGCAATGTGATAGGCCTTATCTAACAAATCAAAATCAGCAATTTGCGGCAAATCAAACTGTGGCCAGTCATTTTTAATAATGCGTGAAGTTGTGGCAGCGCCTTGTGCCAAGACTAAATCTCGTACATGCACATCTTCATTTAGCGCACCTGCTGTGCCTACTCGGATTAATTTTTGCACGCCGTATTCGGTGATTAATTCATGTGCATAGATGGAGATTGATGGCATTCCCATGCCTGTTCCCATAACTGAGATACGGTGTCCTTTATAAGTCCCTGTATAGCCCAACATGCCTCGCACATTATTAAATTGTTGAGCATCCTCGAGAAAATTCTCAGCAATAAACTTGGCACGCAATGGATCGCCTGGCAAGAGGATTTTATCTGCAATTTGACCTTTTTTAGCTTCGATATGAACTGACATAGTTACTCCTTATGTTTAGGTTATTTTGGTGCCAGCTTTCTTCACTAAAAAAAAAGAAAACGCTAACACGTTTTCTCTTATTTTATCACATTTTCACTAAAACATTCTTAACAAGTGTTTTAAATGTTTCTTTCACACGTTCTGTTGTCTCAACAACTTCAGCGTGATTAAGTTCACTTTGCATTCCTGCAGCTAAGTTAGTAATGCATGAAACACCTAGAACACGCATTCCTGAATGAACAGCCACAATAACTTCAGGAACAGTTGACATACCTACGGCTGAAGCTCCCATCGTGCGAGCCATATGAATTTCTGCTGGTGTTTCGTAAGTAGGTCCGGTGAAGCCCATGTAGACCCCTTCTTGAACTTTAGCTGACATTTCTGCTGCTGTTTCCTTAGCAAGCTCTTGATAGGCTTTGTCGTAGGCTTGTGACATATCTGGGAAACGTGGTCCGATTTCATCATCATTAGGGCCAATCAATGGGTTTGTTCCCATGAAGTTGATATGATCGTTGATGATCATCAAGTCGCCAGGTGCGAAGTCTTTATTTACTCCACCTGCAGCATTGGTAACAATAATTGATGGTGTACCAAGAGCTGAGAACACACGTACAGGATAAGTCACAACTTCCATTATATTTCCTTCATAGAAGTGGAAACGCCCTTGCATAGCAATAACTTTCTTACCAGATAAATCACCATAAACGAGTTGTCCAGCATGACCAACAACTGTTGAAACAGGGAAGTGAGGGATTGTTTCATATTTGATAATAACAGGATTTTCAATTTCTCCTGCTAATTCTCCCAAACCTGATCCCAAGATAAGAGCGACATCAATAGCGCCAACACCTTGATCTTTGAGGTATTTTGTCGTTTCAGCTAACTTCATTTTCAATTCCATTTTTGTGTTCCTTTAATTTTTATTTTTTCCAGCGCTTCAAGCCCTTTATTTGCATCGGGTAAAGTGTCTTGAGGAGCCATTTTTTAATTCCTGATATTTCCAGTTGTTCCAAGGCTTTACTTCCTAAAGCAATTGTTTCTTCCAAAGTAATATTGGGTTGTGTCCAAGAGCCATTCTGGTAGCAATATCTACAATATTCGGTAGCTGCTTGGCCGTTTCTTTCCGTTCCAAAATCGACCGCTTGTGCTAAAGGCATACCGCAAGATTGACAAAAAACTTTTTTAGTCATGAATTAGACCAAGCTTCCAAGGAAGGACTCCCCGATTTCAGCCTTGTCAATATTAAAATTATCTGCAATAGTAGCAGAGATATCCGCGAAGTGGCCCAAAGGTAGAACTTTTGGTTCTTTCAATGAAGGTGAGAAGATAACAAGTGGAATATATTCCCGTGTATGGTCTGTACCTACATAGCTTGGATCATTCCCGTGATCAGCTGTAATCATTAACAAGTCATCTTCATGCATGGCTTCAAGAATTTCAGGCAAACGTCCGTCAAAGTCTTCGATCGCTTGTCCATAACCATCTACATCACGACGGTGACCATATTTCGCATCAAAATCAACCAAGTTCGTAAAGCTAAAGCCTTCAACGAATTCTTCTTTACGCATTGCTTTGAGAAGACGATCGACACCATCCATATCGTTTTTATTATGTCCCATATCATATTTCACACCAACTGTGTTGAAAATATCAGAGATTTTACCTACTGAGTATGTATCTACGCCAGCATTATAAAGTTTTTCTAACACTGTTTCGTCAAATGGGCTCAAGGCATAATCACGACGGCCATCAGTACGTGTAAAGTCCCCTGGTGTACCCACATAAGGACGAGCAATTATACGACCAATCATAATACCAGAACCTTCCAGTGTGATTGAACGCACGTATTCGCAAATTTTGTACAATTCTTCACGAGAAATAATATCTTCGTGTGCCGCAATTTGTAACACAGGATCAGCTGAAGTATAAATAATCAACTCGCCTGTTTCCATTTGACGTGGTCCAAAATCATCGATAACAGCTGTTCCAGAATAAGGTTTGTTGGCTTCACGAATGACTTTACGGCCTGAAAACTCTTCAATTTTTTGAAGGAGATCTTCAGGATATCCTTCCGGATATGTTGGGAAAGGAGTTTGAATATTCAAGCCCATGATTTCCCAGTGCCCTGTCATTGTGTCTTTACCTTTAGAAACTTCTTGTAACTTGGTCACATAAGCTTTAGGCTGATCAGCAGCTGGAATAGTTTTTAGGGCTGTATCGCGTGGGATATTGCCCCAGCCCATTTCTTGAAGATGAGGAACATTTAGACCACGGATTTCTGAGATGTGACCAATTGTATCCGAATTCACATCATTTACTGCTTCGTGTGTTTCTACATCGTGGTTGAAAAACTTATCTGCATCTGGTGCAGCACCGATTCCAACGGAATCCATAACTACGAGGTGAACACGATTAAATTTCTTAGGCATATTATTTTCTCCTTACTTAGTGAACTTCTATATTATCATTATAAACTATTTAGTGATGAATAGGTTTCCAGAGCTAAACCTTCATGCAGAAAAACTTTTCTCGTTCGGAAGTTGCCCTTTGATGAGAAAAACGAAAACTGCTAAAGCCGCAATGGCTACACATGCAATCATGAGAAGAACCTCACTATAATGTCCTTTGACGGTTGCCGCAAAAACATGAAGATTTACACCATCAATAAAACGTGAAGAATAAGTAAACCCGATTGACATTGCAATATTGATGCAAAGATTGTAGAAACCAATTGCTGTTCCTTTATTTTCTTCTGGCATTTTTTCCAAACTTGTGTGCATAAGTGGTGCATACATCATGGCAAAAGCACATGAACTTAAAATAAGTAAGCCTGTGAAAAGGAAAACTGAGGCTCCCATGAACAATGCAGCAAGCACAATTGTCACCACAATAGTCACCATTGAAACAATAACGGCTTTAAATGAATTAAGTTTGGAAGCAATTGCTCCTGAAAGACTACCTACAATCGCAGCTGCTAAACATGCAGGAATAAACATCAAAGATACACTATCTAATTGCATTTGATACACATTTGTAAGCAAAAATGAAAATGTATTCAAGGTAAAGGCAGCTTGTGTCGAGTAGATCAAAAGTGCAGCAATCAAAGTAAAGACAAACAATTTGTTTTTGAAGAAGTCAATCGTAATAAAAGCATTTTTCTTTTTCGAAATATAAAGTAAGAAAACAATTGTTGCCAAAATAAAACCAATCAGAACAAGCCACGAGAAGTTGGTCAGGTAAACCATTGCAGTAACAGCAACAGCTGCAACAAGCATAATTCCCATCACATCAATATATTTTTTCTCACCAGATTCTTTAGGAAGATATTTTAAAAGGAAGGGGATAACCAATAAAGAAAGTAACGGAACAAGGAAAAGCGTTTGCCAAGCCAAATGCGTAGTGATAAATCCTCCAGTCAAAGTGCCAATAACTGTCGCAATTTGAAAACTAGACGTTGAAAAGCCATAATATTTTTTTTGCTTATCTGGTGCAACATAGCGGGCTACAAAAATAAGATAGAGGGTTTCAGTAGCACCCAATCCAGCTGCCTGAATGACACGCGCAAAAAACAACC
>NZ_KQ968939.1:774387-780466 GCF_001578715.1 Lactococcus sp. DD01
ATATCTTCTGAAGTCAGTTTTTCAGCATACATTTCCATATCATCATAGTAACGACTGATTGCATTTTTCCCTAGCGTTTGAAACCGATGAATCATATCATCCGCTACAGCTTCACTTGCGCCACGCGCTACTGTCATGATCATCTTCGTTTCCACTAAAGCTTTCGAAATAGCTTCCAAGTCGGCAGGGTTAAGTAAACCAATCGTCCGTGAAACTTCAATCAAGTTCTTAAAAACATATTGATTAGCCTCGTCAGACAAACCAACTATTTTGTTTTCTTCCGCATTAGCTCCATTTTTATTTCTTTTGAGAGAATTTTTGAAATCGGCAAAGCCATCAAATCCTCTTTTTTTTGAGAGTTCGCACAATTGTGGCTGTACTCACATGTGCTTCTTCAGCAATTTGAGTAATTGACATCAATTGAACTTTTGACTTGTTTTCTTCCAAAAATTCCCAAGTATACATTTCCGCATCTGATAATTTTTCCATAGTTACTCAATTATATCATATCCAAGAAGGAAGAAGATACAAAAAAGCGCTCTTCATGAGCGCAATTGTCTGGTGTTATTCTGCTAATGATTTTAATTTTGAATTTTTAAAGACATCAATAGTATAAATTTTATTGAGGACTTTACATAAACCAAATGCAAGGTTGAAATCGACAAAGCTATGAACAATTCCACCGAAGAAGACAAGCATAAGCAAGCTATTTAAGGCTTGAGGATTAAGATCTGCAAAACCAATACGATAAAAGGCTAAAACAACCAAGGCCTCCAATCCTGCGTGGAAAACTCCCAAAATCAGGTTAAAAACTTGTAGTTTAACTTTTTTGTCAACTAAATCTGGATTCTTCTTCAAGAACCAAGCACCAGCAGTCATTACTACAATATGAGTTGCCGCTCGCATCCAGATAAGGGGAACTGGGACACTAATAAAGAAACCAAGTGTGGTCCCAACAGCTACAAGCGCTGCTAAATAAGGGCTAAAGAACATAGCGGCCATAACTGGCACGTGTGAAGCAAGAGTAAATGATGCGGGGCCAATTACGATTTTTGCCGGCATAATCATCGGAATTAAAATCCCTAAAGCCGTAAGAAGAGCACCAATCACCAAGTTCCTGATTCTTTTTCTACTATCAGAGTTCACTTTTATAATACCAACCTTTCTATGTTCACTATTTTACAATATTTCCCAGCGAATAAAATTACAATTTAGTTACATTTCCTGTTTTTTTACGTATATTAGGGAAGAGTTCAGTTTTCTATACACTTTAAAAGAAAAAAGTCTGAATAAATTCAGACTCTCTTGTTATTCTTTAAGGCCTAGGCGTTCTTTAATCTGCTTAACTTGCAGTTTTGTGAATTCCTCTGGGCTGTTCTTTTGTAGTTCCATCATTGCTTTTGCTTGCGCAGGATTTGCTTTCAGTGCTGCTTCTTGCTGAGCTTGCATCGCTGGTACTTCTTGTTGAAGTTTTTTAGCTTCATCTTGGGTCAAGACGAGCCACGTATCCTTAGGCACGTAAGCACGCGCGTGTTGAGAAACAAGCTTTCCTTCTTCTCCGCCAATACCGAAAAGGAACTTCATAAAGTTGTCTTTAAATTTCCATTTGACTGTTGTTGTAACAACTTTGGCTTCAGACTCAGACGTCAGCTTGTAGTCTGCCGTTTTTTTCAAAGTTTCAACCATATGTTTTTGATCCGGTTGGAAATGAACTTCAGGCTCCTTATCTTCTTTGTTTGTACGGTAGACTAAAGCATAATTATTAGTATCTTGACCGATTTCTGCTTTTAAAAGCATCCCAAAGGCAGCATTAGTATCTCCTGCTGTGTAAATTTTCTTCGTTTCAGTAGAAGTTACTTTCTCCATACCCCAGTTATCTTTAATGTGTATTGTCAAAGCCATAACTGATGCTGTGAGTAGGACTAATGATAAACCACCAACAAGACCACGCCAAAATATTTTATCAATGTGGATAAAGCCGTAGAAGGTTAAAAGTGTAAATAAAACAATAAGTATGATAATCATTATTTCTCACCTCCTACTTCTTTTTTGTTTTTAACAATATGCCCTTGAAGGAAAAATGAAAGCACGAGCCCAAGGATAGCAAAGGCTAACCCTATAGCGAAAGAGGCGTGATAGCCTTTAAGCATGGCATCTAACATATCTCCTGCAAAAGCAAGTGGGTTGGACTCTTTCAAGCTTGCTGCAGGTTGTGAATTGGTAATAATATTTTGCGTAACAGAGCTTAAGAGCGCCACAACAACAGCTGAAGCAACTTGACGTGCTGTACTATTTGCTGCAGTACCATGTGCTGATTGTTCGCGTGGTAAAGCGTTCATGGCTGATGCAGTTAGAGGCATCATTACCATCGCAATACCAAACATACGCAAACCATAGAGCACAGTAATAAAGTGTTCTGGTGTTGTTGTTGTCAAAAACATAAATGGAATTGTACCAATGGCCAAAATGGTAAAACCAACACGGGCCAAGCGTTTCGCACCTACTTTATCATAGGCAGCACCCGCAAGTGGACTCACAATCCCCATCATCAAGGCACCAGGTAAGAGTGTCAAACCTGAACTCAATGGTGAAAGACCGTGGACTTGTTGCATATACAAAGGCAACATCATCTCAACACCCATCATAGCCATCATTGAAAGTGCCATAACAACGGTTGTCAAAGCAAATTGTTTATTTTTAAATACGGAAACATTTAAGAATGGTGTTTCCATATGCAATTGACGACGGACAAAGAGAGCAATGATTGCTACCCCCGCAACGATAGGTAGGATAACCGTTTGAAGATCACCCCAGCCATCGCTAGCTACATTTGTAAAACCCCATAAAAAGAGCCCAAAACCAAGAACTGATTCGACTAATGACATAAAATCTAGCTTCATGTCACGATTAGGCACAATGTCACGCATAAAAATAAGCATCAATACCCAACAAATGGCAATAACAACCATTGGAATCAAGAAGATTGTACGCCATGATTGTTCCAGAGTGAATCCTAAAATGACATGATCTTTATCTAGAATCCATCCTGCATAAGTAGGGCCAATTGCTGGTGCAAGACCTATAACAAGTCCCATAGCACCCATAACAGCACCCATTTGTTTTGGTGAGAACATATTGACCATAACAACCTGCATCAAGGGCATCGAAATACCAACGGCAATAGCTTGCATGATACGAGCTCCTAAAAAGACGCTCCATGTCGAAGTCGGTGCCGAATAGGCGACAAACATTCCAGCCAATAAAATTGCATAAGAAATCAAATACAACCAGCGTGTTGGGAATTTTGTTGTTAAATAGGCCGATACAGGGATCATAATTCCGTTTGCCAACAAGAACCATGTTGTGGCTTGTTGCCCCGTAGCTAAAGAGATATTAAAATCATTCATCAATGTGGGCATTGCTGTACCCAATGAGGTTTGCATGAGCATCCCTCCAAAAGTAGCAATCAAAATAAGTGCAAGAACAATCCCTCGATTAAATGGTTTCCCATGAATATCGAGTGGCTGATCTTTTGTTAATTCTTCAGTCATACTTTTTCGTTTTCCTCCTCAAATATTTCCATTGCTAAATCAAAAAATAGTTGGACATTTTCGACAAAACTTTTGGTGCGTTCTTCGCCCATTCGTTCAAGGATTTTCACAATACGGCTCACAGCTTCTTTTCTTGATTGCTCCGCTTCTTCACGACCTTTAGCCGTGATAGCCACTAAAATTTTACGACGGTCCGTACGAGAAATTTCACGTGTAACAAGTCCTTTCTCCTCAAGATTATTGAGAATTGTTGCTACTCGCGCTGTACTCATATTGGTTTGCTTCGCAATGTCACTAGGTAAAATTGGTGAGCCAGTATTTTTATAGAGGCCAACCAAAACGAGTTTTTCACCATGCGCATACTTACTAAAACGGCTCATAACTTCAGTTTTACTGCGACTCTTCACACAAGATAAAAAAGTTTCTGCTGCTTGATTGTAATCCATAACTTCCATTCCTAACACTATTAATTATCTAACACTGTTAGTATTATATTCTCTTTATTATCAATTGTCAAAAATTTACTACGATAAAGAAAGCTTAATCCCTCAAGGTTATCCCTCTTTTTTATTTGGGAATATTAGTGAAAAAGTTTTCATATAAAAAGAGACCTCCTAATAGTGGTCTACTTTAATGGCCATTTTTTTCGATAATACTAGTGCAGAGCAAGGAGATAAAAAATAGTTTTTGAAAATCTCCAACTCTTTTTATGGAATGTATGTATTATAAGTCTTGTATCTTAAGGTAAACTGAATAAAAAAGGTTAAATTTTAGCTTTGCGATATGCAGTTTAGGCACAAAAAATCATAATCATAAAAAAAAATTGTTAACTGGAGGAGACTTATTGATATTTTAAACATAGTTTTTTTAAGGGGTGATTTTTATTGGTGTTTCCATAAAATAAGGATTTAATTTCTTTGGTTTTATGATAAAATATAAATATTGGAAAATTTTAATTTTACAGGAGTGAATAAGAAAAATGGGGATGCAACACATAGATAGCGGAATAAAAAGAATACTTTTCTTCTTATTATTTTTACTTTCGTTTTATTGGCTTTTTTGGTCTGTAAGGTATATTTTTTCGGATGTTCTTCCAAGTATAAGTCACACATTCTTTTTATCACTACTTGTTTTGGGAATTGTTTCGGGAATCATCTTTTATAAATCTCTAAAACCCTTGGTTATCAAGATCTTCAAACTCCTTTATACTTATCGTTATTTTGTTATCGGAATACTTTTCATAGGTCAGATTGTGATATCTGTATTTGCCCAATGCCTTCCCAACGGAGATGCTTCTATTCTATATAAGGTAGCAACCGCTCCACCAACACACAGTGGTTCATCCATTAGGTACTTCTCCTTATTTCCGAATAACTTTCTCATTTTTATCACCTTTAAAATATTGAACGGCATTGTTACAGCCCCGCACCTTATTTTAACCGTGTCAATTTTAAATGCTCTACTTATTGATGGCGGTATTTTATTGCTGACGGGTCTGGTTGATCATTTGAAGGGGGAAAAATTAGCTCGAATTGTCTTTTTAGAAAGCCTATTTCTATTTGGGTTACAACCACATTTTTTATCTTTCTATAGCGATCCAGCTACCTTCTTCCTAATGGCTCTGCTGTGTTATTTAGTGATTATAAATTTAGATAAAGCTGGGATTTTTAGATGGTTTGCTATTGGCCTTCTTTTTAGTATTGCCTACAAAATTAGAGTACCCATTTTTATTTACCTTATCGCCTTAATCCTCCTGATTATATATAGATTGATTTTCGACAAGAAACAAGTGAACCTTAAGCGCCTGTTCATTCGGAGCTTACTCCTTCTTTTAGGGATGCTCACAATGACTTTCGCTATTAATTTTTATGCGGAAAATCAAAAGTTTGTAGAATATGATGGAAAATACAGTATGAGTCCCTGGTTTTTTGTAGACTTAGGCTTGACTGCTACAGGAGCAGATCATGCAGCAGTCAGTCAGGATGTTAAGTTTTTGGACGCTAAGGGTCAATTTAAACCAAGATCTGAACTGGAACCTCAACTTAAAGAGGATGTAAAAAAAAGATTCTCACGATTTGGTACTTTGGGTCTTATCAAACACCAAAGTACTAAATTTAAAATTTTTACACAAGATGGTAGTCTAGGTTGGACTGCAGAAAATGTTTTAAAAGAACAAAATATTGTTAAAACCAAATTTACAAACTCTAAATTTGGTCAAAAGATAAGATCAGTAATCTATGTTGGAAATCCTCACTATGGTAATTACGCCCTATACCTTCAAATCGCTTGGTCTATAATAATTTTGGGACTGGTTGCTTATTTTAAAAAATTTAGGCAGACCTCTAATTTTGAATTCTACCTGCAGATTGTATTATTTGGGGTTATTCTATACTTATCAATATTCGAAGCTGGTAGAAGTCGCTACTTAATACAATTCCTTCCAGCGATTATTATGTTATCATCAATTGGATACTTAAATTATTTTAACAATCGTCAAAACAAATAAAATTAAAAAAGCTCTCAGTTTT
>NZ_KQ968939.1:780486-786106 GCF_001578715.1 Lactococcus sp. DD01
ATTAAACGTCAATAGTAGAATATTGTGCATTGGCTTCGATAAATTCGCGACGTGGTTCCACACGATCGCCCATTAGCATATCAAAGATTTTGTCTGCTTCAGCGGCATCTTCTACAGAAACACGCGCCATGAGACGGGCATCTGGATCCATAGTTGTTTCCCAAAGTTGGTGGTCATCCATTTCTCCTAAACCTTTATAACGCTGTACTGTTGGTTTAGCACGACCTTGAGACCATTTTTCAAGTGCAAGCTTCAGCTCACGTTCTTGATTTTCCCCTGGTTGAATGTATTCTTTTGTTTCCGAACCGACTTTGATTCCGTAAATTGGTGGTTGAGCAATATAAACATAACCGGCCTCAACTACAGGACGCATATAGCGGTAAAAAAGAGTTAACAAGAGTGTACGAATGTGTGCCCCATCGACATCGGCATCGGTCATGATAACCAGTTTATGATACCGTGCTTTAGATAAATCATAGTCAGCACCAAAACCAGTTCCCATCGCTGTAAAGAGTGAACGGATTTCTTCATTTGCTAAAATCTTATCCATTGTCGCTTTTTCCACGTTCAAGATTTTACCACGGATGGGCAAAATAGCTTGGAATTCTCGATTACGGCCAGACTTAGCAGAACCACCAGCAGAATCCCCTTCGACGATGAAAAGTTCTGTTTGTTTAGGATCATTGGAAGAGCAGTCCGCAAGTTTACCAGGCAAGTTAGAAATCTCTAAACCGGATTTTTTACGCGTTACTTCACGTGCGCGTTTGGCCGCAATACGTGCCTTGCTTGCAAGAATCCCTTTCTCAACAATCTTCTTCGCAACTTGAGGATTCTCAAGCATAAAGGTTTGCAAAGCTTCTGAGAAAAGCTTATTGACGATACCTGTTACTTCACTATTCCCCAGTTTGGTTTTCGTTTGACCTTCAAATTGTGGATTAGGGTGTTTAACAGAAATGACAGCGGTCAAACCTTCACGAACATCGTCCCCAGTAAGGTTTTCTTCGTTATCTTTAAGAAGCTTTTGAGCCTTTGCATAATTGTTTATCGCACGCGTTAAAGCTGTACGGAAACCTTGTTCATGCGTACCACCTTCATGCGTATTGATATTATTTGCAAATGACATGATTGTTGAATGGTAAGTTCCTGTATATTGCATAGCAACTTCGACAGTGATTCCATCTAACTCACCCTCTGTATAGATTGGCGTATCAAAAATAACTTCCTTGTTTTCATTGATAAAGGAAACATAAGATTGAATCCCACCTTCATAGTGGAACATAGCATGATTGTCTTCTTGGCCTTCACGTTTATCGGTAATAGAAATACGCAAACCACGGTTCAAGAAAGCCAACTCACGGACACGTGTCACCAACTTATCATAGTCAAAAACTTGAGTTTCGGTGAAAATTGTTGGATCTGGTGTAAAGTGAACGACTGTCCCTCGTTTATCTGTTTCACCAATAATGGCCAAATCTTCGACGACAACACCACGATGGTATTCTTGATAGTATTTTTGACCATCTTTATGTACAGTAACGTCTAACTGTGTTGAGAGGGCATTAACAACGGATGAACCAACACCGTGTAAACCACCAGAAACTTTGTAGCCGCCACCGCCAAATTTACCACCAGCATGAAGGATAGTAAAGACCGTTTCGACCGCAGGGCGTCCTGTTTTTTCTTGAATGTCTACGGGAATACCACGTCCATCATCGACAACTGTAATTGAGTTATCAGGTTCAATAAACACTTCGATATGGCTGGCAAATCCCGCGAGCGCTTCATCGATCGAGTTATCAACAATCTCCCACACTAAGTGGTGCAATCCTTCCTTTGAAGTTGATCCGATATACATCCCAGGACGCATACGCACCGCTTCAAGTCCTTCTAAAACTTGAATTTGACTGGCATCATATTCTTCTGCCATTTTTTCAATTTGTTCTTTATTTTCTTCGTTCAAAATAATCTCATTTCTTTGAAAATACTTACTTATAATTATAGCACATTCTAGCTTTTTTTACTATATACTGCGAGCCATAAAACCTTTTACTCCATCTTAATAATTTCAGAAAAAAAGCAACTTTTCGCTGCTTTTTTGTTTAATATATTTCGTCTTTTTTCTTAATTCATCCGAACTTTCGGTGATTTTTTCCATGACCAAGGAAGATAAATAACAAGCCAAAACATCAATACAATAAAAATTAAACCTAAGATATAATAAGAACCGAACACATTATAGATGGGTTCAAGTGGACTTCCCGGAACTGGTGTCCTTAGGAAGAAAAATTTTTGATTCCAAACTTGATTGAGGACTGCACAAATTGGCACAACAATCGCCAAAAAGGTAGCAGAGCGCCAGAGTTCACGCCATTGAGGAACAAAATCGCCTGCAATCAGACGCATTAAAACATACGAGATAAGTAAGCAATGAATCAAAAAGCTCTGCCATACAAAGACATTAACAAAATCATTGGTTACCCAGTTCGGTGTCACAAGTGCAAAAATTGCTCCAGGTAAAGTTAAGCTATACAAGAGCTCACGACTGGTTTTATTTGAACGCATTGCATCAAAAACAATAATGAATATGCCAAGTCCACACAGCTGCAAAGGCAAGTCTGCGTACAAAAATTGATGAGTCATCACTAAAATGATATCTCTAATGATTTCGAGCAACAAGGTAAACGAGGCAACGAGTAGACGTAACAGTTTACGTCTCTCGTCATTTGCGCGCAGATAAATACGAATCAAGCCAAAACTGAGCAGTGCTAGAACAGCAAGGGCAAAAAAGTGATTGGCACTAAAAAGGCCAAAGCCTGGCCCAACTGCTTTTTCATTCGATATAAGAAAAGTATTCATTGTGGTTCAGTTTACTCCATAATGTCTGATAATTTTTTGATGCTTCGCGTTGCTTGGGGATACTCCTGCTGGCTATCAAAGAAAATAGTCGCAATACCCGCTGCACGACCGGCTTCAATGTCCAAAGGACGGTCACCAATCATCACCGTCTTCTTGGGGTCTAAATTATATTTTTGTACTAAATATTTTATTGAATCTGGTGCTGGTTTACGTGGGAAACCATTATCAGCAGTAACAACTTCAGTAAAATACTGAGAAATATGGGCTGCCTCAAGAATGTCCAGTACTTGCTTATCTCTATGAGAAATCATAAAGTTTTTGCAGTTCTGGCTCACGATAGTATGCAAAAGATCAACAGCACCTTCAAACAAAATTGGCTTGTCCAAAGCTTCTGCTTCTAATTTCCGATAAGTTTCAAGAAACTGCGGTATATGACTCGCGTATTGGTCCACAGCATGTGCTGTAGAAACTTTGAGTGCTGCATAGACATCGTCATGCAAAACTACTCGTTCTTCCTTTTGCCAAAGTGCTGCAGCAAAAGCATGACTAGAATTTTCGTAATTATTAAGTAAAGTGCCACCTAAATCCCAGATATAGTTTTCGTAGTTCATTTGATAATTATATCACAGCCTAGGGCTGGCTTTCTGTTTTAAACTTATACTTCTTATTTTCTAAGTAAAGGCTGTGTGCTACATCTAAATGAACCGCCCAAGCTTCGGGATATTTTAAAATCAAGGTATTCTGGACGGATACCTCGTGCTTCAAGAGCTTCACCAATGTATTTAAATTCAGAATCTAGTATATATACCTCGTCATTTATTGGTAGACCATTTATTGCTAGCTTTGCAATATCTTCAAAAGGAACATTTATTCTATCCCAATTTTTAAGCTGTTCAGGTATACCCGTTAGAAAGGCTTCTTCACAGATAATCATTAGACCATCTCTAACTAGACTTAGAGCGCAATCAAGATGCAAAACATCATGATGAAGTTTAACATCAATCACCTGATAGCCCCAATGTGCTAAATAAGCTTTAAGCCATAAATAGCCGTTATGATTGCTCGCTTTACCTGAATTTCCTACAAATACTGTTTTTCCTAAAACGAGGATATCGCCACCTTCTAAGAAAGGTCCACTCTCATCCATTTCTCCTTGTGAAGTATCTGCCATTGGAAGAGAAACGTAAAAAGCATCGCTAGAATAGGCTTGTTCAGTGAGTAAATTTCTTACGGGTAAAACCTCGTTGCGGCGATGGAAAAAGCGCATAGACCCTTCAATCAGTGAGTCACCAATCGTAAAGAACGGGTCACGTACAAAAAAGTTTGCAGCACCATAGACTTTTCCTTGTTCTTTCTCATAATCCGTGAGAAGACGTGGTCGCAAAACTTCAATATCATATTTTTCTAACAAAGCTTGTAGATTAGTACGCTCTGCTTCCCATTTTCTTTGTCTTTCAGGAAATACTTCTGCATAATTTTTTCCACTGGTGTCTTTATTATTAAACATATCAAGAACATCATCTTCAAGGAAGGATCCATCATCATTGGTATGTTCTTCGTGAGGTAAGATAAATTCCGATTGTGTTAAAACTACACGTCTCAGTGGTGCAAACTCACTTGTAACACCTATCTCATTTACATTGCTCATTTTTATTTCCCTCCTTAAAAACTAAATTGTTAACTAATTCTTATATTATAACATTTTGTGATTTTAAAAAGTCCTCACATTGGTGAGGACTAAAGATGTTACAAAAAGAGTATTATTTGGAATAGTTATATTATACATTCGTCTTCTTAACCAAGACTAAAAAAGACTGCTTTTTTAATGAATTAATATCTTTTTTCTAGATTTGTCTGAATTTTTATATATTTACTATAATATAATAGTAATTTTGACCTTAAACAAGGTTTAATTAAGTTTTAAATGTAATAATAATAGTTACAACACTGGTAAATATAGGCTCCTTTTAAAGCAATTACAAAGATACGAAATTATTTATTCAAAGCTTTAAGGGTATCCTAGAAATAACGAACTGTTAAGGAGAACTTATGACACTTTTAGGCGTAAAAATAGATAAATATTTTATGCGGGATTTACTGATACTACTGATCGGCGTAGGACTATATGTCCTATCTGTACAGCTGTTCGTTATCCCCAACCGACTAGCCAGTAATGGCGTTGCTGGATTTTCTGTATTGATGGACTTTGTCTTTGGTGTTAATCCAGCTTTAACTTTCTTCCTCGTTAATGTGCCACTCTTTACTTTTGGCCGTAAATACTTATCTTCGCGTGAGCTTCTTCTCAGTATTCCGGGTGCAGCCGCTATGAGTGTCTGGATGATAATTTATGAAGCAATCGGAATTACAGGGATTCAGTTTTCTAATATTGTCTTTGCTGGTATTTTCGACGGAATTCTCTCAGGAACAGCTGCTGGTTTAGTCATTATTTCTGAAGGAACATTTGGTGGAACGCTGCTTCTAGGACGAATTTTAGAAGAAAAATGGAGCTTCAAAGTAGACAAAGTTTTATTTGGTGGTGATGTCATTGTTTTGAGTCTTTCTCTTCTCACATACCTTACCTTACCCAATTTTGCTGTCACATTGTTGTCTTGTTACCTCTTCAGTAAGGTCACTTTGATTGTTGGCCGTGCTGACTATCGTCAAGAACTCTTGCAACGTCTTTCATTCATACGTCTACCTCAGTTTGGTACTCAAACGATTAAAGAGCGAAATAGAAAGTAAGAAAAAAAGTTTCCAAAAATGG
>NZ_KQ968939.1:787479-816846 GCF_001578715.1 Lactococcus sp. DD01
GTTATGCAACTGACCCAGCCTATACTGAAAAGCTCATTCAAATGATTGAGAGTTACGGTTTAGATCAATACGATAAGATTTAGTCTTTCTTTCTCAAAGACATAAAAACGTAGAAACTAAAACTCTGTTTCTACGTTTTTATTTTATTCAAACAGGAATCTACTCTCCTACTGCAAAATCATGCCCTTGCCTGAAGCATAATCAATTTGAATACCTGGCTGCACATTTGGAATGAAAACATTAAACTCTAAGCTTCCATCTTTCGACTTGGCTTCCATATGCGTCCCTGAGGGAACGAGATCATTCCCATCATACATAGGTTCTACACGATAACGGACTGTTTTATTCTTATCGAGCGCTTTACGCACTAAACCTTCATAATAGTTTTGCCCTGTATTTTCCTCGTTGCCATTACTTGCCTGATTGGCCCAAGCGGTTTGTGTACTGATATTTTGTGGATTTGCTTCAGAAGCATCAAAGCCTTTAATATTTCCAGCTAGCGCGTAGCCAATTGAATGTCCTCGATTATAGAGTGTGCTGTATGAACCAGAGGGAATCATGAGTTGTTTCCAGCCTACAGGATTTATTTTCGCACTGTTGGACTTTCCATCTGCTCCCGTTGTTTCTGAACGGTTTTTGTACTGGCGGCTTGTCTTGTTGAGGAGTGCATTGGCAAGTTTGGGACGACCTAAAGCATCTTGTTTTGCCAGTTGAACATAAGGTGCACTGTTAACTTTAGCATTCAAGTCTGTTTTATTGTCATTGACAATAAAGGCACCAGTTCCATTATAAGTGACTGAATCTTTGAGGTTCTTTTTAATTGAAGGTGTCAAAACTGATTGTGCTAAAGATTGTGTCGGCACTTTGTCTTTGACACTGCCATAATCTACCTTGCTAAAATTCTTAAGTTGCTGGCTTTGCGCTGGCTGATTCAGTGATGGTGTTCCTGTGACTGTCGACAATATTTCGGGATTCGACTTTAGAAATCCTAAACCAAGAACGACAACTGTTCCTAGAATCCCTGCCCCTGCTTTCAAACCTGTTTGTTTTTTCTTTGCCATCTTCGCTCCTGATTTTATCTTATTACTCGTTCAATGTTTGTTTCTTCTTGTCTCAAAAACAACATAAAGAAAATAGACTTTCGTCTACTGCTACTTCCCTTTATTAGATTAGGGATTTCTAAAAAGTTTATCGTACTGTTCTTGCGTACGAATCATATTTAAATCTAAATGTCCACCATAGCTCGACAATTGTCCGCGGTCCGTGAACTGGTGCATGTCATAGTTCAAATCTGTTTTAGGAGATGTATCCCACATCCCGGTATTTCGACCATAATCAGCCATCCAAATTGAACTAAAATGGCTAGAGTCAATCTTATGGTCAGTCAAGAACCAATCTTGCGCGTAGATACCTATATTCTTGGCACCTAGGCTCTTAAGCTCCTCACGGAAAGCATCCACACCTTCGCTCATGTTATCCATGCTGACTTCTTCAATATCCAGCCAATAATACGTTGGTTTAAAAGGATGAGCCCGCTCATAAAAAAGACGTGCCTGTTCTTTCATCTCTTCAACATTTTTACCATTGACATAGGCATATACAGCAACAGGAACACCACGCTTTTGCAATTCGCTCATATGCGTTTTAAATTGACGATCTTCACCACTTTTATAAGCTGCTGCATTGTCCTTACTTGACTTTCCTGTCTGTACACGTACGACAGCACCAATGACTTCTTGACTCATTAAATTATAATCAATATCTTCTGGGCGTTGCCATGCGGAGATATCTACTACAAAACGGTTCAAATCAACATCATCATTGCTTAATGATTTATTTACAACCACCGTTTCTTCTTTTTCATGCGTCGCTGCCATTTCGGGAACCTGGTATCTTAGGTTACCAAAAGCAAAGACCAGAGCAGTAAAAATTCCAGCAACAATCATGGTTGCTAGAGGGGTAAGTTTTTTTCTCATATTACTATTTTCACTCTTCATTCACACTATTGTAACATAGATTAGAACAATATCTTTCAGATATGCATACTTAATCTAACAAAAAACGCTCAAAAACTTCATTTCCTAATTCAAATCCTTTTTCCGTCATCTGAATCCGTCCATCAGCTTCAAACAACATTTTTTGAAACGCCAATTCTTCAATAATTGTGCCATAAACTTCTTCAAGTGTTTGACCAAACTTTTTATGGAAACATTCAATGGATACGCCATTTTTTTTGCGTAAGCCCAGAAACATTTCCTCCTCAATCCTTTGTTTTCTTGTCAATACTTCTTCATTTACACGTTTATTTTCCTCGCGTAAATAATGATGAACAGGTCCATGATTTTTATAACGAATGCCATCAAGATAACCTGAAGCTCCAGCTCCAATGCCATAGTATTCCGCATTGTCCCAATATGTCATATTGTGCTTACTTTCATAGCCGATTTTTCCAAAATTTGAAACTTCATAATGCGAATAACCTTTAGAAGTCAGCATTTCAATAATATACTCATACATATCCGCATTGCGATCATCAGATGGTAAACGGAGGCGTCCACGACGTTGACGATTCATGAATACTGTATGATCTTCTAGTATCAGGCTATATAAGGCAACATGGGGAAGGTCCAATTCTAAGAATTTTTGAACATCCCGCTCAACCATTTCCATCGTTTGGTTCGGTAAGCCATAAATTAAATCTATTGTGATATTTTCAAATCCAGCAGCACGTAGTCTTTCTATTGAAGAGTAAACTTGTGCTTCAGTATGTGTTCTCCCAATTTTTTTCAAGAGTTTATCATCAAACGATTGTACACCAAGTGAGATGCGGTTCACAGGCGAATTCGCTAAAACAGCAAGGACTTCATCTGTTAAATCAGAAGGGTTTGCTTCCACTGTGAACTCTTCAAGTTCTTCTAAATCAAGCGTTTTTGTCAGATGCGTGAGTAATTTTTCAAGCTGATCTGCAGGTAAAACACTCGGTGTCCCACCTCCAATATAAAGCGTTTTTAAACTACTAATATCATAACTATCATATTCTTTGAGCAACTCATCAATATAGGCTTCGACCGGTTGTCCCGTCATCAAAACTTTAGCAAAATCACAATAGTAACAAATATGTGAGCAAAAAGGGATATGTACATAAGCTGCTTTTGTTTCGTTCTTTTTCACTTTATTTCCTCTTCATTATTTGTTTCTATGATTTTTACAAATTTTCATTTTACGCTAGTTTTTATCGACTTATCTTTCACTTTTAAAATCACTGTCATTAAGATGTTTAATAGAAAAAGATAAACAGGGAAAGCAAGATGTGCAAAATCCCAAGTACTTGTAGCGGGAAGGGCAATTCCCGTGGTCACTATTCCCGCAGCAAAGGGCTTAATGCTTTCAGTTTCAGGATATCTCCAAGCTTTAATCAAGGTAGGCAAAGCTGCTAAAGCATCACTCATGATGGCCAATAAAATCGCCAGATTAGAATTCTGTGTCAAATACCAGATGACTAAGGTGGTCAGTGAAACTATTCCACAGGACAAGTCAAAAAAGGTTATTTTCCAAAAAGACTGCTTATTTATAAAGGAAGCGCCAAAAACAAGCAAGGGCGTAAAGCCAGCCATAAAAACAGGAATTTGACCAAGGCTAAACCCCGACGAAGAAAAGGTGGCAAAAAAAGCAATCATTGGCGCTAAAGCCCAGAGAAACCAAGTTACTTTATTGGGAATAACCCAGCCTTTGAGTGTGGCTCTAACGTAGCCCAAAGCAAAATATAAGGTAACAGCAGCACTCAAAATAAGTAAATATGCCATCTTGCCGCTCTCCTTTACTGGTAAAAACTCATATCTTACTATTGTAACAAAAAACGAGCGAAAATTTTATCATTTTAGACTATTTGAGTCAATTTGTTTTCTATTTATTGTGTTATAATTAATAACAAAAGTTCAATAAATTTAAATGGGAGAACACATGGAAAAAGAAGTTACCATTACTGATTATACCGGTTTAGGAGCTTTTGAAGTTAGCTTTGAAATGCTTAAACTGGCAGAAAAAAATAAAAAAGCCAATATCTTTTTGAATGCCGGTCGCGGCAATCCAAACTGGATTAATACAAAAGCACGTTTAGCCTTTAATCGCTTGATTGAATTTGGTATTAAAGACTCCCTTCGTACGATTGAAAAAGCTGATATGGCTGGATACACAACATTGAAAGGTATTGGGCAACGCTTTGAGGCTTTCTTAGAACCTGACGATGATGAGATTGATAAATTCTTGATTGATGTCATGGACTATATCGAAATTGATCTTAAACTAAATATTGACGATGTGATTAAGGAATTTATCGATGGTGCTATCGGAAATAATTATCCTGTTCCTAGCCGCTGTCTGAGAAATACCGAAATTGTCTTGAATCGTTTTATGGAAAAAATTCTGTATAATGGCGTTCATCTCGAAAATAAGACACAAATCTTCCCAACGGAAGGCGGTACAGCTGCGATTGTCTATATCTTCAACTCACTCAAGCGCAATAAATTAGTTGTGCCGGGTGATAAAATAGCTATTAACACACCTATCTTTACACCTTACTTGCAACTTCCTGGTTTAAGTGAATTCAATCTGGTTGAAACATTAATTACTTCTGATGAGAGCGACAATTGGAGCATTCCCGAAACAGAAATCGAAAAATTATCAGATCCTGAAATCAAGGCATTCTTCTTAGTTAATCCATCAAATCCAGGTTCTAAAGCTTTCAGTCAAGAAACACTTGACGCTTTAAAACGAGCTGTTGAAAAAAATCCGGATCTCATCATTATTACAGACGATGTCTATGGAACTTTCGTTCAAGATTTCCAATCTGTCTATAGTGTTGTTCCCTATAATACCATTCTCGTTTATTCTTTCTCAAAACTTTTTGGTGCAACAGGTTGGCGTTTAGGGCTTATTGCCATGCAGGAAGATAATGTCTTTGACCGTCTTATCTCTGAGCTTGATCCTGAGGATATTGAGAAACTCGACAAGCGCTATGATATTGTAACACATGACACTAAAGAGCTACCATTTATCGAACGTATTGTTGCGGATTCACGTTCTGTTGGTCTCTATCATACGGCTGGCCTCTCTACACCACAACAAATCATGGAAGTTCTTTTTGCCTTTACGCATTTGATTCATCGTAAAGAGGCAGATCCTTACTTTGAAGCTTGTGATGCTCTTATTGATGAACGTTATCAAGATTTGCTTAAAGCCATGAAATTAGAGCCAGACAACTCGAAAGAGAATGCTAAATATTATACGCTCGTAGATATTTACCAACTTGCCGAAATCCGTTTTGGTAAAAAATTCCGTATCTATTTGGAAGAAAACTTTGATTACTTAGAGTTCTTGCTCAATCTCGCCGACAAAAATGGCGTTGTTTTGATGGACGGGACAGGTTTTGGTGCTTCTAGCGGAACACTCCGCATCTCTCAAGCCAACTTACCTACAGAGGATTATTACTTGATTGGGAAGCAGATTATCAATCTCCTTAAGGAATATTACTCGGATTATTTGAAGAAGAGATGAGTGTAAATAATACTATATGAAATAAAAAAAGGAACCTTAAAGGTTCCCTTTTTTTATTATGCATGTTAATCTTATTTGTAAATTTCAAGCAAGCCAAGGAATGAATCAGCTTCGAGTGAAGCTCCACCAACCAAAGCGCCGTCAATGTTTTCTTTAGACATAAGTTCAGCAACTGTTTCAGGTTTTACAGAACCACCGTATTGGATACGTACAGCATCTGAAACTTCTTTTCCGTAAAGTTTTTCAACTGTTGAACGAACAACACCACAAGTTTCGTCAGCGATTTCAGCAGTAGCAGTTTTACCTGTACCAATAGCCCAGATTGGTTCGTAAGCGATAACCATGTTTGCAACATCTTTACCGTCGATACCAGCAAGACCAGCTTCGATTTGAGCTGAAACCCATTCAGCTGTTTTACCAGCTTCAAAAGTTTCAAGTGTTTCACCACAGCAAAGGATTGGTGTTACACCAGCTGCGATAAGAGCTTTAGCTTTTTTGTTGATGTCTTCGTCTGTTTCGTGGAAGTACTCACGACGTTCGCTGTGACCGATTACTGAGTATTCGATTCCTTCTGCTGCAAGCATAGCTGGAGCGATTTCCCCAGTGAAGGCACCTGAATTTTCAAAGTAAACATTTTCTGCTGCAACTTTAAGTGGATTATTTCCACGTTCTTGTACCATTGATACAAGGTAAAGTGCAGGAGCTGCAATAGCAACTTCTACTTTGTCTTCTGATGGCAATTTACCGTCAATGTTAGCGATAAATTCTTTAACCTCTTTGAGGTTTTTATTCAATTTCCAGTTACCAGCGATAATAGGTTTACGTGACATTATTAATGTTCTCCTTAAAAATTGTTCTTATTAAGTATATCACAATCTGGCTCTTTCTGCTTGGATTAACGTTTCAACCTTTTACCCACCAACTGGTGAACCAAGTAAAGGGTAACAGAAAAACCTAATCAAAATTAGGCTTCTTTTACTTTATATTGCCGTGCTTTTTCTTCGTCATCTTTCATCTGAACAATCAAAGCTTCAATGCTGTCAAATTTAATCATTTCACGAATCTTATCTAGCCAGAGAACCGTTAAGTTTTCTCCATACAAGTCCAAATCTTTATCAAAAATATGGATTTCGACTGTTTTTTCTTTGCCATTAAAAGTTTCATTATAGCCGATTGAAGCAAAGCCACGTTGACGTTGGCCCTCCCAAAGAACATCTACCGTATAAACACCAGTTGATGGGAGATGAATAAAGTCTTTAATCGCTAGATTAGCAGTTGGATAGCCGATTGTTCGGCCACGTGCAAAACCATGCACCACAATTCCAGTTGTCTCATAAGGATAACCTAAAAGCTCGTTTGCTGCTTCAATATCTCCAGTTTTTACAAGTTCACGTATCCGAGTAGAGGAAATTTTTCCTTCATCATCTGCAACTTCTGGTATAACGACCACTTTATATTGATCATTGCTTTTGAGTTGTGTCATGTCTGAGCCCGTTTTATGATCAAAGCCTGTAATAACAATTTTCGGTAAGAATTTTTCCACTACATTTTTAGAGAATTCTTCTGCTGTTTGTTTAGCAAAACTTGAAGTAAAATCTTTAAAAACTAGATAGTCCACCCCATTTTCTGCAAAAAGTGCTTCTCGTTTTTTATCACTTGTTAACTTAAGCAACATATCTGGTTCAAATTTTTGAAAAGTAAGTGTCGGTTTTTCTGGAAAAGTTAAGACGGCAATCTTCAAATTTAGAACAGCTGCGAGTTTTTTTGCCTCAGCAAACAAAGCTTGGTGACCACGATGTAAACCATCAAAATAGCCCAAGACAAGAACTGTCGGTTCAGTCCAATTTTCAATTTCGTCAAAATATAAAGTTTTCATTTTAATTTATTACCTTATTTGGTTTTAATATTCCTGGTTTTTCGGGATGTCTCATATAGACAGCAATCAATTGATCTTGATAAAAGAAAGCAAAACGTGTGGCTTCGCCAAGCTTAGCAAACTCAGCTTCTTCAAACTTTTTACCCACGCGTACTGCTGCTGCTTGTTCGTCTGTAACATCAAGGCGCGGTAAGTCAGAGACTGCGACTTCATTTGGCTGTAATATTTCATCAAGTTTTTCAGCCTTAACTAAAGTCTCAATCTGCCCCAAAGTCATTGCATCAGCAATATGCAAACCGTTAGCTGCAGTCCGCTGTAATTTAGACATATGCCCCGCATAGCCCAAAGCATCAGAGAGATCAACTGCCAAAGTACGAATATAAGTACCCTTGCTACAAGCTACACGAAACGTAAATCGTGCGCAGCCCTTTTCAAAAGTCACTGGACTTGTCCGCGTAAATGATTTGATGGTAACCTTTCGTATGGGACGCTCAACCATTTGTCCGGCTCGTGCATATTCGTAAAGGCGCTTGCCTTTCACTTTAACTGCTGAATACATAGGTGGGACCTGTTGAATCTCCCCGACAAAACGTGTCATTACCTCATCAATTTCTTCGTCTGAGAGGGTTGATGGCACAGGTGTAGTTTCAATGACTTCACCTTCAGCATCCTCTGTTTCTGTAGAGAAACCGATTGTCACTTCACCTTCGTATACTTTCCCCGCCTCTTCCATGTATTCCAGAAGGCGAGTGGCTTTACCAACAGCTACAGGGAGAACTCCTGTCACTTGTGGATCAAGCGTTCCTCCGTGGCCGATTTTTTTTGTTTTTAAAATTCCTCGAAGTTTAGCAACAACATCAAAAGATGTCCAGCCCGCTTCTTTATATACATTTAAAATTCCATTCATAGATACATAATTATAGCACTTTTTCAGACTTATTTCAGATAAAGGAGCGCTTCAATTTAAAATATTTACATAAAAATAACGTAGCATTTTCTGCTACGTTAAAATACAAGTGAACTTTGCCCGTTTTTACATTTCTCCAAGTTTAGAGTAAGGTTGCGCATGCAACATCCATCGTACGCCATATTTATCAGTAAAATCGCCCATAGCGCCGCCCCAGAATTGTTCTTCAAAAGGCATATTTATTGTCACTTTTCCTGAATCAGATAAGTGTTTCCAAAATTCCTGCGCTTCTGCCATCGCCTCTTTATCTTCTGAATTAAGATCTAATAAGATCGATATTCCTGTATAACTTAAAGCTTCATGTTGAAAATTATCTGCTGCCATAATAGTCGTTCCTAAGATATCAAACTGACTGTGCATTGTCATTTCTGCTGCTTGTTCTTCAGATAAACCAAATTCTTTTGCCTGTTCAGCAGCAACAGGAACACGGTGGATATTTTTTGCACCAAGAACTTCTTCATAGTAAGCAAGTGCTTCTTTGGTATTGTTAAGAGCAATATAAGGATGTATGTTAGCCATAAGCGCCTCTTTCTTTTTTACTTGCTATTGTGATACTTTCATTTTATCATAAGGAAGCTCTTTCAACTATTGATTTGATATTTATTTCATTGTCCTTCATTTTCTAACTTTCTTTGCAAATGTTTATCATAGTTCCGAACTGAGGGCGTACAATATAATAGAGCTGCAGCTAATATGCCTCCAAAGCCTGCAATCACAAGCATGTTTTGAACACCTATGGATTCCGCTACTGGAGCTGCGAAGATTAGCCCCACTGGCCCGGCAATACTCATCAATGCAGAGACTATTCCCATAACCCGTCCTAAGTATTGGGCTTCAAATGATTGCTGCGTGATTGCCATATTCATTGTGGTATAAATCTGTCCCACAATTCCAGCAAAAACATTCAAAACAAGGAAAACCCAAAACCCGTTCATATTGCCAGGAAGAAAGCCTGAACCACCAATGCTCAAGCCAACGATAAGATAAGCCGCAATAATCCAGGGCATACGGTCCTTAGTTTTTCCAAAAATACCGACAGCAAAAGAGCCAATCAGCATCGCAGCAGCAAATAGAACTTCAACCCAACCCGCGTGGACAATCGTGCCGCCAAAATATTTTGTGGTCACTAGAGGATAGAGACTCATTGCAGGCATAAAAAGTAACATAAATAGGGCACCGATGAGTGTCATTTTCCACATCGGTTTATTCTCACGGAGAATTTTAAACCCTTCAAGCGCATCCCTAATCACAGAGATCTTTTCGCCCTGTGAAGCGACTTCTGGTATCCTGACTAAAAGCAACATTCCAGCACCAAGAATGAAGCCAATCACATCAAGTAAAATAACCCAATGAATCGGCATAGTTGCTACCATGAAAGCTCCAATCCCAGGTGAAACAATAAATATCAAAGATTGAATAATACCGAACTGTCCGTTGACTCGAGTAATTTCGTCTTCTGGTACCATTGTGGGCATAATAGATTGGACTGTTGGCATCTGAGCGGTCTGTGCAACCGCACGAATACCAATAGTCACAAAGACCATCCAAAGTGGATAAACATCATTATTAATCCCGTAAATAAAAAGACCCAAGGCTATTACTGCCACCACAGCATCATATGAAATAAGTAAGAACTTCTTGTTGATACGGTCAATGAATGGCCCAACAAACGGGCTTAGAAGCGCCATTGGTAACATACCTACAAGTGTAGCAATTGCAAGGACAGATTCTTCACCTGTTTCAAGGGTCAAATACCAAATAATCGCATACTGGACAATCATTGAAGTCACGCCCGTTAGGAGCTGACCTATCAAAAACAAATAAAAATTTTTCCGCCAATTTGGCGGGACTGATGTGTTCATAGAGTTCCTTTTTCTATATTTTCTTTAAGGAGCCTAAAATTTTATCCGTAATCCAAACAGATATTCTTCTCCTTTTTAAATATTAGCATATCAAAAAAGGAAGAGTTCTCAAAGCAATTCAAACCTTAACCTTTAGTATTTTGCTGATTATTAAGAAGCATCAAAAAGCGCCTGATAAATGTCAGACGCTCCTCTTTCTACAACAGCTCTTTATTACGGAAACAATAATCCGCATGGTCATTAATCACGCCTACAGCTTGAAGATAAGCATAGATGATTGTTGGACCAACAAATTTCATTCCTCTTTTCTTCATGTCTTTAGACATAGCTTCAGCTAAAGCATTGGTAACAGGTACTTGGCTCTCATCAGTAATTTGATGTTGCAACACTTGACCTTCTGAGAAAGACCAAATATATTTATCCAAAGAACCGAATTCTTTCTGAAGTTCTAAAACTTTTTGAGCGTTATTTACTGCAGCTGCTATCTTTAGCTTGTTGCGGATAATTCCCGCATTTTGGCGGAGTTCTTCTTCCTTTTCCTTACTATAGCTGGCTACTTTTTCAATCTCAAACTGATCATAAGCTTTATAGAAGCTTTCTTGTTTGTTTAAAATGGTTGACCAAGAGAGGCCTGCTTGATTCATATCTAAAACGAGTTTTGCAAAAAGCTCTTGATCGTCATGGACCGGAGTACCCCAATATGTATCATGATAATGAATCATCTTCTCCGAAGAAAGACACCACTTGCATCGCTTCTTATCCATTTACTACTCCTTTTTCTCAATTGGTGCCATTGCAGCCAAAAGACGTTTCATACCCACTTCAGGAAATTTAATTTTCAGCTCCATATTCTTACCGGTTCCAGTAACAGCTAACACAATGCCTTCGCCCCATTTGCGGTGGACGGCAGTATCTCCAATCGTCCAATCTTCTGTAGCTACATCTGCTTTTTCAATCACACGTGATGCTCCAGGATTGACCGCAGCTTTACGTTGATGAAGAGCATCTGTCATGGACATGCCAGTACCAAATCGTGTCGCACCTCCAGCCATTTTATAACTAGCATTGAAGCTTGAAGTGGCCTTACGTGCAATCCCTCCATAGTCCAATAACTCATCATCAATCTCAGAGATGAAACGGCTCGGACGATTATAGCTGGTTTTACCGTAGAGCACACGTTGATTTGCATTGGTCATATAAAGAAATTCTTCGGCGCGCGTGATTCCCACATAGGCAAGACGACGTTCCTCTTCCAATTCATCAGGATCATCATTAACACGTGAAAGTGGAAAGATATTTTCTTCCATCCCAATAAGAAATACAACAGGAAATTCTAGACCCTTTGCAGCATGTAAGGTCATCATGGTAACCGCGTCACTCGCTTCTTCGTATTCATCCACCTCAGAAAGAAGACTCACTTCATTAAGGAAACGACTCAAGCGGTCCAAACCGGTTTCCTTGATTGGTTCTCCGGTCATTTCATCTAGTGGTACTTCTGACTTTTCATCAAAATTCTTTGTCACGGAGAGAAATTCTTCGATATTCTCAATCCGTGTCTGAGCTTCAAGATTTGCTTGCATTCGCAGGAACTTCATATAGCCCGTGCGGTCGAGCATTTCTTCGACAAGTTCCGTGATACTAGATGTTTCAATGAAGCTACGCAAGAAATCAAAAATTAGCCCAAGATTGTAGATTTCGCCAGCTGCTTTGCCTCGAATATCCGATAAAGTAATATCCAACGTTGATTCTGCTAAAGATTTACCTTGCATATCCGCAAAGTTTCTCAATTTTTCCAGAGCACTTGGACCAACACCACGTTTAGGCTCATTAACGATCCGCTCAAAACTCATATTATCTCGAGGATTTGCAATCACGTTAAGATAAGAGATCACATCACGAATTTCTTTACGTGAGTAGAACTTTGTCCCAGCGACCATACTATAAGGAATATTAGACTTCAAGAAGGCTTCTTCTATTGTACGTGACTGTGCATTTGTCCGGTAAAGGACTGCTAAATCAGAGTATTTCCGTCCAGCTTGCACTTGCTCATTGATTGTCGAAGCTGTAAAGATTGCTTCATCCCGCTCATCGTTGGCACGATAATAAAGAATATTCTCCCCATCATTATTTTGAGTCCATAATTTTTTAGGACGACGGTTCACATTGTTGTTTATCACATTATTGGCAGCTTGTAAGATTGTTTTTGTGGAACGATAATTTTCTTCAAGTAAAACAACTTTCGCATCGGGATAATCTTTTTCAAAGTCAAGAATATTCTGCATATCTGCACCACGCCAGCCATAGATCGATTGATCAGCATCACCAACGACACAAATATTTTTAAAACGTTGAGCCATTAACTTGACGAGCTGATATTGCGCATGGTTAGTATCTTGATATTCATCCACATGGATATATTGAAATTTACCTTGATAATAGGCTAAAACATCTGGATTTTTATCAAAAAGACGTAAGGTTTGCATGATTAAATCATCGAAATCCATCGACTCCGCTTTACGCAGTTCTGCCTGATAGGTTTTATAAACACGGGCTGTCAGTAACTCATAAGGATTACGCGCATTGATTTGTCCTTCGTAAGCCTCGGGATCGAGAAGGTCATTTTTAGCGTTTGAAATCGTATTAAGGAGCGTTTTGGGTTCCCATTTTTTAGGATCCAAGTTAGCTTCTTTCAAAATACGCTTCATCAAGGTTTTTTGTTCCCCTGGATCAATAATCGTAAAATTACGGTTATAACCAATATGATCTGCATCGCGTCGGAGGATTCGGACACACATAGAGTGAAATGTTGCAATTAATGTATCTTGAGCTGCCGGGGTTAAATTAAGTGCACGTTCTCTCATCTCACGTGCGGCTTTGTTGGTAAAGGTAATCGCCAAAATATTCCAAGGATTCACCATTTTTTCATCAATAAGATAAGCAATACGGTGTGTCAAAACACGGGTCTTTCCGGAACCCGCGCCCGCCATAATCAAAAGTGGTCCTTCTGTAGTTTGTACTGCTTCTGCTTGTTTTTCATTCATTCCATTTAATAAAGGATTCATTTATTCTCTCAATTCCAGTCTAGTCTTGCTCTCCTATTATAACAAAAGAGGACCTATCCTGCACATCTGTTTTCCCTAAATTCTTTTTCATTAAATGTAATGATTCTCGCAATAAACAAAGCTGTAAATATGGTATTACACTTTATGGATTGGCTTGTAAAAGCAACGCACACATGATAGAATTATTCATAAAATGAAAGAAGGAAAAACATGACGCTGAACATCCAAAACCTCCGCTTCTCTTACCAAGCGCACAATGTCCTGAATTTATCCCCTGTATCTTTTGAACAAGGAAAAATTTATGGGATTGTGGGAAGAAATGGTGTCGGAAAAACAACATTTTTTAAAACGCTGACTAATATTATTACCAACTATTCCGGTAGCATCGAAATTGATGGGAAGAATATTAAAGAAAATCCCAAAGTACTGACTTCTGTCGGTATTGTTCTTGATGATATGGAACTTTATAAAAATTACTCAGGTTGGTTTAATCTTCGCTACTTTGGTGGGCTACGTGGAAATTTTGATGAAGAGAGAACCCGCATCTTAGCTAAAGAATTAAATATTTACGATAACCTGAACGAAAAAGTAAGCCGTTATTCTTTAGGAATGAATAAAAAGTTGATTCTTCTGATTTCCCTGATGAGCGATGCGAATATTCTCATTTTTGACGAGCCTTTCCGTGGCTTAGATAAAAAAACAGTCGAATGGTTTAAACATTACTTGCTTCACTTAAAGACACAGGGACGAATGATTCTTATTTCAAGTCATGTTCAAGAAGACATTGAAACTCTAGCCGATGAAGTTTTAGTCCTAGAAAATGGTAATTTTGTTGAAAAATTCGATCTTCATAAGAAGAATCAGACCTATATTTACCGTGTACAAACAAATCAGCCTCAAGCGCTTCACACCTTCCTAACGGAGTTACAAGTTAAGTTTTCACAACAATCCGAAAACTGGACTATTTTTGAAATGAATGAAGACAAGTATCGTGAATTCTTCAAGGAAGCTGTAGCTCAAGATATTGAGTTTTATCAGATAAAAAAAGAAAGCAAGTTCATTGAACTTGTGAAATAGGAGGAGCTCAGTATGAATGCCAAAAATATTTTTAAAATGGAAATGTATAAAAACATAAAGGATAAAACTTACATGATTGTCCTTGCCGTATTCATTTCTTTAAGTTTACTGCTTAACTTTTCATGGTTAGCTGTCAGTTTGACAAACATTGATTTTCAAAACTTTCCCATCCTCCTCACCTTTCTTTCGATTACGACTGTCTTTGCCGTCATTGGGTTAGCTATCTTTTCCCTCTTATATCCTTTTCATCTGCTCAATATTGATTATAAAAACAAGGTCATGAGTTTGATGATTGCAAGTGGAGTCTCTCGGGTCAAATATTACTTTGTCAAAATTGGCACAACAATTTTGACTCAATTAATTGCTCTTTTTCTTGTCTTAGTTGTCCCCTTTGTCACCTTCTTTATCTTCAACCAAGAAACGGTCTTTTCTCTCTTTCGATCGCTTGACTTACTCGTTCATTCTGCCGATATTTTTACGGGACTTCTTTCTTATATTTTAGGACTCGTAGCTATGATGGTAACAATGGCTTTAGCCGTTATTATCACGCGCGGAAGAACATCAGGTTTATTTGTATACATTGCTTTTAATTTCACCTCTCGCATTCTTCAAACAGTCTTAATGAGTCTATTTTTCCTCTTCCTTGCACAAGTAGGAACTTCAGACTTTAGTTCTACCTTTGTAAGTAATAACAGTCTCTTCAGTATTGGTTACCATATTATAGAAATCTTAGTTTTCGGCCTCATTGGTATTTTCTATCTTCGCAAACAGGATTTATAAAAGTATCGAAAAAAACTTCCAGAGCATTTCTGGAAGTTTTTTTATTTTTATTAAAGTACTTGATTATAACTGCGGTCAAAAGCAGATTTCATCTCTTGTGTCGCAGCATCATAAGCAACTTTTTTCTCAAATGTACCATGTACAATAATTCGATTTACAGCTTCTGGATCAGCACAGGTTACCAAGGTAATCTCCGTTTTTCCTGGTGTATCATCGATTACCTCTGAATGTTCTGGAGAAACGACAGATATTTTGTTGATACGATATTGATAGATATTATTTTTGTCCGTGACGTAAATAACCATCCCCTCTTTCGCACGTTCAAGCGGGGTAAAGAGTAGGCTAACATCGCTGCTAAATCCAGTGACGTTATGGCTGGCTAAAGCATAATTTCCTTGCCCCATCACTTGGTCTTCCTTCATCGTACCCGCTCCAAAAGCAAGGTTCTCATTTGCTAAGCCTTTGAAAATTGGCAGATTAATGCCAACATCTGGAATTGCAATGCCCCCAATGACTGGCATGGGTTGACGGTTTAACTGGTTACGTACCACTTGTTCAAAACTAATCGACTCTACACTGTCAAAGTCAAAGTTGCCCTTTACTTCTTTGTTTTCTTTAATCGTTTCCCGCGTCACATTATTTATCTGATAATGCGCCGTATTTCTGCCGATTAACCAGTTTCGGATAGGTTTGTTAAAAACAAGGATTAAACCCACAAGAAAGAGAACCAAAATAAGCAAATTGACTAGCACGCGTTTCCAACTCTTACTTTTTTTCGCCATGTTGCCTCTTTCTATTTTAAGTCTTTAATTTGACCGATCTTATAGTTTTCACTGGTTAAGTCAAATTTATCTTTTAAGCCATCCGTAATATAGACCTTGTTATCTTTATCCACAAATACAGCTTGAACATTTTTCAGGCTTTCGACATATTCATAACCTTTTTTGGTTCCCATAGCGTAAATCATAGTAGATAAACCATCACCATTTGTAACATCATCACCAGAAATTAAAAGAGTGATACTGGCAATATCATTGTCAAATGGGAAACCCGTTTTAGGGTTAAGAATATGAGAGTAGCGATGCCCATCCACTTCTAAATAACGTTCATAGATACCAGAAGTATTTACATGTTGATCACTTGCTTTTAAAATTCCTAACTGCGATTTTTCTGGATCATTTGGGTCTTTTATAGCAATCGTCCACGCATCATTTGTTTGACGTGGAGAATGTCCAATCACGTAGATAGAACTTGATCCCAAATCGACAATACCAGTGGTTACGCCATTATTTTTAAGACTTTCAACCATCTTCATGGCTGTATATCCTTTAGCTATTGAACCTAAATCTAAGCGGGCACCTTTTTGACTTAAATAGACGGTACTGTCCTTTTCATTAAACTGGATAAATTGATAGTTAATCAGAGGTAAGACCTTGTCTATCTCATCTTGTGAAGGTTTCCGTGCATCAGGAAAGCCTATATTCCAGAGCTTGCTCAAAGGACCTATAGTAATATCATAACCCATATCCTTAGCAGAATAGTTATAGCCTAGCTTGATCAATTGATAAATTTCAGAATTTACTTTGACAGGTTTAATACCAGCATTGTCATTGATTTTATCGACAACTGACTTTGCTTGATCTACAGATACCCAATCGTTATATTTCTCAGCGATATTTAAAGCTTCTTCAACCGCTTTTTCCTTACCTTTATCGTAGACAGTGACTTGGATGTAGGTTCCCATTGTTGTGGCATCTTTTTTGATTGGCTGCTCTAAAAGATCACGGGTCTCCTTATTTGAACTACAAGCTGCCAGTAAAAAGATACTGACAGCTGCAGTTAAGAATATAAATAATTTTTTCATTTTATTCTTCCGTATTTGAAGCTCTCTCTGCCTCGTTTATTTCTTCCTCTTCCTGTTCAGGTTCAACCAGAGCAAATGTCACAATTTGTGCATCATCATCCAAACGCATGATTTTCACTCCTTGCGCTGCACGACCCGTTTGTGAGATATTATCAACACTTGTACGAATCACAACACCTGTATCAGTAATGACCATAATATCTTCATCACCATTGATAGCAGTCAAACCGGCAAGTTTACCTGTGCGGTCAGTGATGTTCATGACTTTAATCCCTTTACCACCACGACCTTTAACAGGATATTCACTCGCAATCGTTCTCTTACCTAAACCTTTTTCAGAAATCACTAAGACTTCCTGTTCATCATGAACAATCGCTGTACCAACAACAAAGTCGCCTTCACGCAGGCTGACACCTTTAACACCCGTAGCAGAACGGCCCATATCACGTACTACAGCTTCCTCAAAGCGTACGGAGAAGCCATTATGCGTTCCGATAATGATGTTTTCTTTGCCTGATGTGAGTAGAACATTGATAAGCTCGTCACCTTCACGAAGATTTAGAGCTTTGAGACCGTTAGTTCGGATATTAGCAAATTGTTGGGTATTGGTACGTTTGACTAAGCCTTTACGTGTTGTAAAGAACAGATATCTTTCTTCGTCTGACTTCACAACATTAATAATTGTTTGAATCTTTTCACCTTCATCAAGTTTTAAAAGATTGACGATAGGCAAGCCTTTAGCAGCACGACCGTATTCTGGGATTTCATAGCCCTTCATCCGATAGACACGTCCAAGATTAGTAAAGAAGAGCAAATGATCGTGTGTACTTGTTGATACCAGATGTTGTACAAAATCATCGTCGGACATGTTCATGCCCTGAACACCACGTCCACCACGTTTTTGTGCACGGAATTCGTCATTGCTAAGACGTTTGATGTATCCCTTATTTGAGAGTGTGATAAGAACATCTTCTTCCTCAATCAAATCTTCGTCTTCCAGATTCAAGACTTCTCCAACCAAAAGCTCTGTGCGACGTTTGTCTGCAAATTTACGTCTAATTTCACCTAATTCTTCTCGAATAATAGCTTTAACACGTTCTGGTTTAGCCAAGATATCTGCCAAATCAGCAATCAAGGCAATAAGTTCTTGATACTCATTTTCAATCTTGTCACGTTCCAAACCTGTCAAACGGCGCAAACGCATATCCAAGATAGCTTGCGATTGCTTGTCTGACAGTTGGAATTCATCCATCATCGCTTTTTGAGCAATTGCATCTGTTGCAGATTCACGGATAATAGTAATCATACGATCAATGTTATCCAAGGCTATACGCAAACCTTCTAAGATGTGAGCACGAGCTTCTGCACGAGCTTTATCAAAGCGTGTACGACGTTCTACAACTTCGATTTGATGCTCAATGTAGTCGGTCAAGATTTGTTTCAATGACAGAATCTTTGGCGTACCCTTTTCAATGGCCAACATATTAAAACCAAAGGATGTTTGAAGTTGTGTAAGTTTGAACAAGTTGTTCAAAATCACGTGTGCCGATGCATCGCGACGGACTTCAACCACTAAACGTACACCTTCACGACTTGACTCATCACGACAGGCTGTAATACCTTCAATACGCTTTTCTTGTGCCAAACGGACAATATGCTCATGAACTTTTGACTTATTGACCATATAAGGGAACTCAGTAACTACAATGCGTTCCTTACCGCCAGGTAATTCCTCAATTTCTGTCTTCGCACGAAGCGTAATTGAGCCTTTACCTGTTTCATAAGCACGGCGAATACCAGATTTACCCATGACTAGAGCACCAGTAGGAAAGTCTGGCCCAGGTAATACTTCCATCAAATCACGTGTTGTCGCCTCTGGATTTTCCATCAGCAAGTCAACCGCATCAATTGTTTCTCCTAAGTTATGAGGTGGAATATTTGTCGCCATCCCAACGGCAATCCCCGTTGTTCCGTTAACCAAAAGGTTCGGAAAACGTGCCGGAAGTACTTCCGGTTCTCGTTCCGTTCCGTCATAGTTATCAACGAAGTCAACAGTGTTTTTGTTGATGTCACGAAGCATTTCCAAGGCAATTTTTGACATACGTGCTTCGGTATAACGTTGAGCGGCAGCGCCATCTCCATCCATGGAACCAAAGTTCCCATGTCCGTCAACCAGCATGTGGCGATAGCTCCACCACTGAGCCATACGTACCATGGCCTCATAAATCGAGCTGTCTCCATGTGGGTGATATTTACCCATGACATCCCCGGTAATACGGGCAGATTTTTTATGTGGCTTATCAGGCGTTGTACCAAGCTCGTTCATTCCGTAAAGAATGCGGCGATGAACCGGCTTCAAACCATCGCGTACATCAGGTAGGGCACGTGCCACAATAACTGACATTGCATAGTCACGAAAGCTGGTTTTCATCTCCTCAGCAAGATTGACATTTATGATATTTTTATCTTCCATGTTCTCCTCTTTCAATGTATAAACACTGTCTCTATTATACCATAATTTCTTATTGTTTACAGTTGTTTTTAAATCTTTTGAATATACTTTTCCCTTGTAAATCAGGCTTATTTTGACAGTATTTCTAAATAAAAAAATAATCCTCATTGAGGATCATTTTTATTTTATTTTTGCTTCAATCACACGATCAATATCTTCGGCTACGGGATGGCCATTGCTTGCACGATCGGATAAATTCAAGTCTGTCAGTTCTGTTTGATAGACTTTTCCCACTGCTGAAGTTACCTCCAAAATCTGGCTCTTATCAGTTGGCATATCTTCTGCTTCTGCAGGACTGAAAAGATCAACTGTCTCTGAAAGTGGTGTCTTATCAGTATTGATCACACTGCCTGCTGAGAATACGGTATGCGGATTGGTCTTCAAAGGACGTAAAACCTGTAGGCCACGATTTGCTCGACTTGTTTCCGGAATATCCTCAGATTTTACCCGCTTGATAAAGCCACGTTGTGTGAGTAGGTACCAACTGTCTGTTTGCACAAAGAAGGCGGCCTTGACCAAATCTCCTGCTTTAAGATTCATTGCCTTAACACCAGTTGCTTTAGCCCCCACAACTGGAATTTCTGAGATGTTAAAGCGAAGGGCGTAGCCATTTTCAGAAATCAACATCACATCTTCATCACCTTTAACAATCGGTGCGATGGTTACAATACTGTCTTTGTCTCCTTTGAGTTTCCCGTAAACCATTGACTTAGAGCGGTATGTCCGCCAAGGTTTAAAGGAATCAAGTTCAACTTGCTTGATTTGACCAGCTGCAGTGACTACCATGTAATTTTCGCCAGACTCAAAATTATCAAGTACTTGTGCAAAGATAATTTCTTCATCGCTGGCAAAATTGTTCAAAGTTTGGGAGATATGCTCGCCAATATCCTTCCAGCGGACATCAGACAATTCATGGACTGGACGATAAATAACATTTCCAAGACTGGTAAACATCAGCAGGTGCTGCGTGGTCCGTGCGCCTGCTTTAACAAAGATTAATTCGTCATCCTCACGTTTACCAACTTCTTCAACATTGGAAGAGGCAAAACTACGTGGTGATGTGCGTTTAATATAACCACCACGCGTAACTGAAACAACCGTTTCCTCTTCCGCAATCAGTTGTTGCGCCTCGATCTCTATCGTTTCAACATTATCTTGTAGTTCTGAACGTCGTTCCTTGCCAAATTTTTTCTTGACTTCACGTAACTCACGTTTCATCAAGTTATAAAGTGTACGTTCATCATTGATAATCGCACGGAGTTCTAAAATCTTAACTTCAAGTTCAGCTTGTTCATTTTCTAGAGTTACGATGTCGGTATTAGTTAAACGGTAAAGTTGCAGTGTGACTATGGCTTCGGCCTGTTCCTCACTGAAAGCATAGCTCACTTTCAAGTTTTCCTTAGCATCTGATTTGTTTTCAGATGCACGGATTAAAGCAACGACTTCGTCCAAGATAGAGACCATCCGGATCAAACCTTCAACCAGATGTAATCTTTTCTCAGCTTTACTCAAGTCAAATTTTGAACGCTTAACAATAACGTCCTGACGATGGGCAATATAAGAGCGCAGAACAGGAAGAACACCGACTTGACGTGGCGTCATATTGTCAATTGCCACCATATTGAAATTATAATTAATTTGCAAATCTGTGTTTTTATAGAGGTAGTTAAGCACCAGCTGACTATTGGCTTCTTTTTTCAGCTCAATAGCAATGCGTAACCCTTCACGATCGGATTCATCACGCACTTCAGAAATTCCAGGCACTTTGGCATTTACGCGCACATCATCAATCCGTTTAACCAAAGTTGCTTTGTTGATTTCATAAGGAATCTCTGTAACAACGAGTTGTTCACGACCGCCTTTAAGTTTTTCAACTTCTACTTTTGAACGGACAGCAATGCGCCCTTTGCCTGTTTCGTATGCCTTTTTGATCTCACTACGCCCTTGAATAATGGCACCTGTCGGAAAATCGGGGCCGGGCATGAAAGTCATGATTTTTTCAACATCAGCTTTAGGATGATCAATCATATAGATTGTCGCATCAATAACTTCTCCAAGATTGTGCGGTGGGATATCTGTTGCATAACCTGCCGAAATCCCCGTTGAACCATTCACCAACAAGTTAGGAAAGCTTGCGGGAAGTACAGTTGGTTCTTTTTCCGTATCGTCAAAATTCCAAGCATGAGCAACCGTATCTTTCTCAATATCTTTTAATAAATACGAAGAAATTTCTGCCAAACGTGCTTCAGTATAACGCATAGCAGCCGGTGGATCACCGTCCATCGATCCGTTATTCCCGTGCATCTCAATCAAAGGCTCAAGCATTTTCCAATCTTGCGACAAGCGAATCATCGCATCATAAATCGAGCTGTCTCCATGAGGGTGAAAATTACCCATAACATTTCCGACAGACTTGGCAGACTTACGATAAGCTTTATCAAAAGTATTGCCATCCTTATTCATTGAATACAGGATGCGTCGTTGAACGGGTTTTAAGCCGTCTCGAATATCAGGTAGGGCACGTTCCTGAATAATGTATTTTGAATAGCGTCCAAAACGCTCGCCCATAATATCCTCTAAAGGTAGAGTTTGTATATTAGACATTAGTCCTCCAACAGTTATTTCATTTTTAAGTTTACAAAATGTTTTTTAAGAGGCAAAATCCTTTAAGTCCAAAATCATTTCAACATGTTTTATGCCATCTTCCAAAAAGGGTTCTGAATCTTCCTTGAATCCAAAAGAAGCATAGAATGCCCGGAGATAGTACTGCGCTTCAATACGCACTACAGGTTCTCGCCATGATTGAGCCAGAAACTCAAGAGCCTGTTGCATCATTTTACGCGCCGTTCCTTTGCCACGTTGGCTTTCCTTCACCAGTACACGGCCAATAGAGGCCTCAGGATAAGAAAGCCCCGCCGGTAAGATACGACAGTAGGATTGAATGGCACCTTCATCATCTTCTAACCACAAATGCAATGACTTTTGATCCTTACCGTCGACATCTTGATAAGCACATTCTTGTTCAACAACAAAAACTTCAGAGCGGACTTGTAAAATTTTGTAGAGTTCTGATCGCGTAAGTTCTTCGAAATTTTTAATCTTCCATGCCATATTTATCCCTCTTTTTCTATTTCGTTTGTAAAGTTAGCTTTCTGCATTTCCTTCAAAAAGTCAGAATGAATGGTTACTGTCTCATTATTATAAAGCGTAGCTGTCAGACTGTAACCCGTTGAATAAGCTGCTGTTATCGCTAAGCCTGTCACCTCGAATTTTTGCCAATTTCGCTGTGTATCTCTACGATAATAAACCAAATCTTTCGTAATTGGTAAGCTCAATTTTCGGCGAACTTCTTCCGTGATTGTCGTATCTATCTCACCAAACAAATCCATTTGTAAACTTTCGTTTGATACTAGTTGAGGTTTTGGTGGACGTGATAAATCTTGTAAGTATTGATAGAGACGTGCGGTGATAAGGCAATCATTGAGTGCATCGTGGCTGCGCAAATCAATACCTAAAACATCCTTAAAGGTTTCCAACTTATAGTTGGGCATCTGCACTAATTTTTTTGCTTCAGAAAGTGTATCGTAGACTTGAAAATGAGGTGCATCACCAATCTCACAATCTACTATCGCCTGATACAGAAAGCTGACATCAAAAGGCGCATTATGAGCCACCATCAAACTATCCCTTGAAAAGGCTATAAAATCAGGTAAAACTTCAGCTAGAACTGGTTGCCCCAGTAAGGAAGCCGGCCAAATTCCAGTCAGTTCTGAAATTTTAGTTGGAAGATAAGAACGCGTGGGTTTGATCAACTGATTAAAGCGCGCAATTTCTTGGTGCGATTGGTCATATTTGACAGCACCAATTTGAATAATTTCATTTTTTTGAGGACTAAACCCTGTTGTCTCAAAGTCAAATACTACGTAATGCTCCACCTTATCACATCCCTTTCTCATTTTTCCTAAAAATATGCAATTACTTAAAAGACTGTGTTTTCTTCCAATGTAAACTTCACATTGTTTTCAATCCATTTACGACGAGGCTCCACCTTGTCTCCCATCAAAACTGAAACCCGTTTTTCAGCTTGCGCTGCATCATCAATAGTTACTTGAATCAATGTACGAGTTTCAGGATTCATAGTTGTCTCCCACAGCTGGTCAGCATTCATTTCCCCTAGACCTTTATAACGCTGAAGCGTTGCTCCTTTGCCAAAAGTTTGACGAAGTTCTTCAAGTTCAGCATCTGTCCAAGCATAAGCAACTTTTTCTTTTTTGCCTTTACCTTGACTCATCTTATAGAGCGGTGGCAAGGCAATATAAACGTGCCCATTTTCGAGAAGAGGCTTCATGTAGCGATAGAAAAAGGTAAGAAGTAGGGTTTGGATATGTGCACCATCTGTATCCGCATCGGTCATAATAATTACTTTATCATAGTTCCGATCCGCGAGGGTAAAATCTGCTCCAACACCCGCACCAATAGTGTAAATCATTGTGTTGATTTCTTCGTTTTTAAGGATATCCTGCATTTTGGCTTTTTCAGTATTGATTACCTTACCACGCAAAGGTAAAATCGCTTGGAATTTACGGTCGCGTCCTTGTTTTGCTGAACCACCGGCAGAATCTCCTTCGACAAGGTAGAGTTCATTTTTATTAGGATTTTTGGTTTGTGCTGGTGTTAATTTCCCTGAAAGAAGTCCTTTGTCTTTCTTATTCTTTTTACCTGTTCGAGATTCTTCACGTGCTTTGCGTGCTGCTTCACGTGCTTCACGCGCTTTAATCGCCTTACGAATTAAATTTTGTGCCAGTTCACCATTCTCCAGAAGATAGAAAGTCAATTTTTCAGAGACCAGAGCATCAACTGCTGGACGTGCTAAGGGTGACCCAAGTTTATCTTTCGTTTGCCCTTCAAACTGCAAGTATTCTTCTGGTACAAGAATAGAGAGAACAGCTGTCAGCCCTTCACGATAGTCTGAGCCTTCGAGATTTTTATCCTTGTCTTTGAGTAAACCTGTTTTTCTGGCATAATCATTCATGGCTTTGGTCAAGGCCGTTTTAAGTCCAGCTTCATGTGTTCCGCCATCCTTTGTCCGAACATTGTTAACAAAAGAAAGGATATTTTCCGAATAACCATCATTATATTGTAAAGCTACTTCTACTTGGAAAGAATCTTGTTCCCCTGCAAAATATAAAACGGGTGTGAGCGTATCCTTATCCTCATTGAGGTAGTCTACAAAATCTTGTACGCCATTTTCATAGCGGAATTCTTCCTTAACTTCCTCTTCTCCACGCTGATCTGTAAGCGAGAGAGTGACGTCTTTCAAAAGAAAGGCAGATTCGTTTAACCTTTCCGAGATTGTTTGGTATTTAAATTCAATCGTCGAAAAAATCGTCGCATCTGGCATAAAGGTAACTTTTGTCCCTGTTTTAGATTTTGGTGCCTTACCTATTTGTTCTAATGTTGTTACAGGATGTCCACCGTTCTCAAAACGTTGACGATAAACATTACCATCACGCGTAATCTCTACTTCAAGCCAGCTTGACAAAGCATTCACGACGGAAGAACCTACACCATGTAAGCCTCCGGATGTTTTGTAGCCACCTTGGCCAAACTTACCACCCGCATGAAGGACAGTAAAGATAACTTCAACAGTCGGTTTGCCTGTAGCGTGCATTCCGACAGGCATTCCACGCCCTTCATCTTCCACAGTAACAGAGCCGTCTTTATTTAATATTACCGAAATCTTTGTTCCAAAGCCTGACAAGGCTTCATCGACAGCATTATCTACAATTTCCCAAATCAAGTGATGCAAGCCTGTTGAATCCGTTGAACCAATATACATCCCTGGGCGCTTTCTTACGGCATCAAGCCCTTCCAGGACCTGAATCGCGCTGTCGTCGTAATTATTTATATCTACCATTCATTATTCTCCATTTAAGCTAGCTCTAAACCAGCAGAAATATTCATCTTTCCTATTCTACATTCTTCAAGAGCCTTTGTCAAAAGTCTTTATAAAACAAACTGAGCTTTTTTATCCCTATTACCTAAAAAAATTAAATTTGAAAAGATTTTCTTTCAAAGAATCGCTAAAAATAGTCAACTTTTATGTTATAATTGTAGAGCTATTACAAACGTAAAAGAAAGATGATATGACTATAATAATTTTATGCATCGCTGCCTACCTTATTGGAGCGATTCCTGCAGGACTTTGGATTGGAAAGATTTTCTTTAAAAAAGATCTGCACGCGTATGGTTCTGGAAATACTGGTACAACGAATACTTTCCGTATTCTTGGAAAAAAAGCTGGCATCATTGTTTTCATCTTTGACCTTCTCAAAGGTACATTGGCCACACTTCTGCCTCTCATTTTCCATGTTCATGGTGTTTCGCCACTTATTTTTGGATTGTTAGCGGTCGTTGGTCACACCATTTCCGTCTTTGACAAATTTAAAGGTGGAAAGGCTGTTGCGACTTCAGCTGGTGTTGTTCTTGGATTTAACCCCGTTTTCCTCCTTTATCTGGCCGTAGTTTTCTTCCTCGTGCTTTACCTTTTCAGCATGATTAGCCTGTCTTCTATTTTAGGAGCCATTGCTGCACTGATTGGCGTTCTTGTTTTTCCTTATTTCCACTTTATTTTACCCGATTACGATCCCTTGTTTTCGGTAATAATTTTAGCCTTGGCTTCTATTATCATCGTTCGACACAAGAGTAACATTAAGAGAATAAAAAATAAAGAAGAATCTTTGGTACCATTCGGCTTAAACCTCAGCAAACAACACAATATATAGTATTTTACATAATTATAGACCACAATATCTAGTATCGATAACTTGACTAGGTATTTTTTTATACTAAAATAAAAGAATAAAAATAATGAAAAAATTGGAGAATAATTATGGTCACTGTATACTCAAAAAACAACTGCATGCAATGTAAAATGGTAAAAAAATGGCTCACAGAACACACTGTGGACTTTGAAGAAATTAACATTGACGAAAAACCAGAATTTGTACAAACAGTGCTTGATATGGGATATCGTGCTGCACCTGTCGTTGTCAAAGACGACGTTTCATTCTCTGGTTTTAACCCAAGCGAATTGGCAAAATTGGCATGAAATTAATCTATTTCAGTATAACTGGCCAAACACGTCGTTTTGTCAATAAAACCAATTTAGAGCATGAAGAAATTCTGCCTAACGATCCCGAATTTGAAGCAAATGAAGATTTCCTGATTATCGTCCCAAGTTATGCGGATGAAACTCCTGGAGCTGAAAAAAGCATGGACATTATGGACCCAGTCTTTGAATTTATGTCCTATGCCAATAACGCACAATACTGTAAAGGCATTGTCGGTACAGGAAATCGAAATTTTGCTTCTTTATATATATTTACCGCAAAAGAATTATCCGCTCAATTCCAAATTCCTATTGTTTACGATTTCGAATTTAATGGCACACCGAGCGATGTAGCTGCTGTCGAAGACATTGCAGCTCGATTAGAGTCTGGAGCAAACATCAGTCTCAAATCATAAATTTCACTAAAAATAAAAAATTAGCATGCGGGCGCAAAGCCCCGGAGAAATATATGTCACTTAAAAATCTTGAAGATGTTACGTACTTTACACTTAACAATCAAATCAATATCCCCGTTAACGGCTCTATTCCTTTAGCAAAAGACAAAGAAGCAATCACTGCCTTCTTCAAGGAAAATGTTGAGCCTAACACTTTCACTAAAGATACTTATGCCGAAAAAATTGAAGCCCTTCTAGAAGGCGATTACCTAGAAGAAGACTTCATCCGTAAGTATGAAATGAGTTTCATTGAACAACTTCATCAAGAATTGTTGGACTTTGGCTTTAAGTTTGATAGCTTTATGGCTGCTTACAAGTTCTATAATCAATACGCCATGAAAAACAACGAAGGTACACTCTATCTGGAAAACTTTGAAGATCGCGTCTTGATGAACGCGCTCTACATGGCTGATGGTGATACAAAACTTGCACGTAATTTAGCCTTTGCTATGGTTAATCGCCGTTACCAACCTGCTACTCCAACTTTCCTCAATGCTGGACGTAAACGCCGCGGTGAGTTTGTCAGCTGTTTCCTTTTACAGCTGACAGACGATATGAATTCGATTGGTCGTACCATTAACTCTGCCCTCCAACTTTCAAAAAACGGAGGCGGTGTTGGTCTTAACTTGACCAATTTACGTGGTGCTGGTGCACCAATCAAAGGTTACGATGGCGTTGCAGCGGGCGTTGTTCCCGTGATGAAACTTTTCGAAGATAGCTTTTCTTATGCCAACCAACTTGGACAACGTCAAGGGGCTGGTGTGGTTTATCTTTCCATTTTCCACCCTGATATTATGGAATTCCTCTCAACAAAAAAAGAAAATGCTGATGAGAAAATTCGTGTGAAAACTTTGTCACTCGGTGTAACTGTTCCTGATAAATTCTACGAACTTGCAGCTAAGGGCGAAGATATGTACCTCTTTGAGCCTTACTTTGTTGAAAAAGAATATGGTATGCCTTTTGCCCATGTTGATATTACAGCAGAATACGACAATATGCTCGCAAACGATAATATCCGTAAAATCAAAATCAGCGCGCGTGAGTTGGAGCAAGAACTCTCTAAACTCCAACAAGAATCTGGCTATCCTTACATCGTGAACATCGATACAGTAAACAAAGCTAACCCTGTCGATGGTGTTATCTCTATGAGTAATCTTTGTTCTGAAATCCTTCAAGTTCAAACACCTTCTGTGCTTAATGATGATCAAACATATTCAACATTAGGAACTGACGTTGCATGTAACTTGGGTTCAACAAATGTCATGAACATGATGACTTCAGGCGCAGACTTTGGAAGCTCAATTGAATCAATGGTTCGTGCCTTGACTTTCATCTCTGAAACTTCAAATCTTGACTCTGTACCAACTGTACGTAAAGGAAATAACGAAATGCGTGCCATCGGACTTGGTGCTATGGGGCTTCATTCTTTCCTCGCTAAAAACCATATCCATTACGACAGCAAAGCCGCTGTTGACTTTACAAGTGTTTACTTTATGCTCTTGAACTACTATACTTTAGTTGCATCAAATACACTTGCAGTTGAACGCCAAGCAACCTTCAAAGACTTTGATAAATCTGCTTATGCGGACGGCTCTTACTTCGACAAATACCTTAACCATGACTATTTCGCCGCTGTTCCAAACGAAATCCAAGAACTTTTCGCTGGTATTGCTGTACCTGGTCCAGCTGAATGGGCTGCCTTAAAAGAAAAAGTTATGCAAGGTGGACTTTATAACTCTTACCGTATGGCCGTTGCTCCTAATGGATCAATTTCTTATATCAACGACTGTTCTTCTTCAATTCACCCGATCGTTAACCGTATCGAAGAACGCCAAGAAAAGAAAGTCGGTAAGATTTACTATCCAGCCGCTGGTCTTTCAACAGATACCATTCCTTATTACAAATCTGCTTACGATACAGACATGCGTGCTGTCATTGACGTTTACGCTGCTGCAACAGAACATGTCGATCAAGGTTTGTCTATGACCCTCTTCATGCGTTCAACTTTACCTGAAGGCCTTTATGAGTGGAAAATTGCAAATAATAAAATGACAACACGTGATTTGAGTATCTTGCGTAACTATGCTTACAATAAAGGTATCAAAACTATCTACTACGTCCGTACCTTTACTGACGATGAAGAGGAAGTTGGCTCAAACCAATGTGAAAGCTGTGTTGTTTAAAAAAAGGAAATACTATGTCTGAACAAAATAACCAAAAAGTCCCTACTTACTATGCAGCCATTAAC
>NZ_KQ968939.1:817248-830803 GCF_001578715.1 Lactococcus sp. DD01
ATTCTATTGATAAATATACTTGGGAAAAACTGACCAGCCAGTTTTGGTTGGACACACGTGTCCCTGTTTCAAATGACCTTGACGATTGGCGCAAATTGCCTCAAGTTGAACGTGATACTTTTGCGAAAGCTTTTGCTGGTTTGACTCTCTTGGATACTTTACAATCTGTAGACGGTGCAGAGGTGCTCAAACATGATGCACGTACTCCTCAAGAAATCGCATGTTTCAACAATATCCAGTTTATGGAGTCCGTTCACGCCAAATCTTACTCTACAATCTTTAGTACTTTAAATACAAAATCAGAGATTGAAGAGCTCTTTGATTGGGTCGATACAAATGTTTACATGCAAAAGAAGGCAGAAATCATCAACGATATCTATCAAAATGGTACAGCACTTCAGAAGAAAATCGCAAGTGTCTTCCTTGAAACTTGCCTCTTCTACTCTGGTTTCTTCACACCACTCTGGTATCTCGGCAACAACAAGATGATCAACTCTGCTGAAATCATCAAACTTATTATTCGTGATGAAAGTGTCCACGGCACTTATATCGGTTACAAGTTCCAACTTGGTTTCAACGAATTATCTGAAGAAGAACAAAGTGAACTCCGTGATTGGATGTACAACTTGCTCTACGAACTTTATGAGAACGAAGAAGCTTATACACACTTGCTTTACGATGAAATCGGCTGGACAGATGAAGTCTTGAAATTCCTTCGTTACAATGCCAATAAGGCACTTATGAACTTAGGACAAGATCCCCTCTTCCCCGATACAGCAGCGGATGTCAACTCTGTTGTAATGAACGGTATCTCTACTTCTTCGTCAAACCATGACTTCTTTAGTCAAGTTGGTAATTCTTACCTGCTCGGTGAAGTTGAAGCTATGTCAGATGACGACTATATGATTGGTATGAAATAAGATGAAAAGATTAGGAATTGTTTCCTAATCTTTTTTGATTTGTTTTCTTGATATTGTTAATTTGTGGAGTACTATTGTCGAATAATAAAGGCAGGGCGGAGAAGCACCTGAGGCATGTTGGTATGATTTTCAACAAGCCCTCCCGTACCACCATTAATAACCCAATGATTATCTGGCGTACTAGGAGTGCGTAACTCCCACCAGCTATTCCCACTGCCCTGACCGATACGATTTCCTGCATTCATAAACCCTATTCCTCCAGTAGCTGACAAGTGCTGCACATCTGCTAGAGAAAGGGAAAACGCACGGCGCACGCCACCCTCTGCTTCTGGAGTCACTCTTGTCCTATCCGCAATAACCTCAGGCATATCTAGGTCCGCAAAGTCCCTGACCACCCAGCCTCCTGCAGTAAGTCCAACGCTAGTCCCAAAAGTGCTTCCTGTGTCAAAAGCCGCACCTACATTTACAGGCTGTATCGCATTTTTTATCGACTCTGGAAGAACAGTGTCAACCCAATTGGTAAAGGCAGCCTCTCGATTCTCTCCCGGGACAACAAAACCGTTCTCAAGGATAATCAAGTGCAAACCATTGCCCAAATTTTCTAAATAACGGTATGTCTGATGCCCCCCCATCCAAAATAGTGTTGTTTCCGAAGCCCTCATGAGCCTAAAGTTCAAGGTGTTAAAATCGTTCTCCGGGTTCAATAACACGTTTTCTCGTACTTCATTACTATTGATTCCCTCAATCAGTAGATTCAAATTTGGATGGTGTTGCCCCTCCTCATCAGGGGCTAGAAATTCCTCACGATGCTCAGGACTGACCAAATCACTCGCTACATGGATAGCATAATAAGCTAAACCGTTAATCCCTCTTGCTTGGTCTGTCATTTCCGCGGCATCCAGTAAGTAAGAGGTTGCTTGTCCGGCTTCCAGCTTACTTGCCCAATATGCCCAGCCTGTCTGATGGTCGATAACCCAAAAGTTACCGATTTTCTCATCATCATCAAGCTCAAGCCATTCTGCCATAGTTATTGGGGCCTTCTCTTGACTTAGATTTTGTGCAGTGTCACGTCTCCCTGTGGAACCTGGCCACCTGCCTGCAGTATTCTCGTAATAGTCATCCGCAACCCAGAAGTCTGCTTCACCGTTTCCAGGATGAGTTGCGTCACCTGCCACATAGTCGAGTGCATCACCTGCGGCAGCTGTCCTCAAATCAGTATTGTCAAGATTAAATGTAGGTAAATACCAAGGTGTGGTGTCACTTACTCGCCCAAAAGTAAGATTCGAGAAGCGATTAAAGTCCACCCCGCCTGTTCCTAGCCGTGTATTGATATTGGTGGGTGACGGACGATAAATAGACCATGTTTCTACATCATCACGTTCTGTACCAGACACTACAGGTCTCCAGCTATCTTGGCCACGTTCCTGAATTGTCATAAACTCCGACAAGCGAACGCGCACCATGATCGGACCTTCTCCATAATTTTCGACAAAAACGTCTTTGTTTTCTGTCTCCACATCGTAATAATCATGGACACGTCCTCCGACATTATTATCAAGTAAGCGCTCATTGATGACCTGCTGGTTGAAGGCGGTAAAGGCAAAAGTACCACCTACGAGGAGGAGTAAGGAGAGTAATAGTATATTCCTTAGTTTCTGTTTTTTGCTCTGCTTCATAGCCTCATTTCTCCTTTCACTCGTTTTTTATTCCATACCGCGGAGAAAGTCAAAAACGTCCTGTGTTCTAAGGACGTCGGATTGTAAGCAGAAAAAGAGCAGAAAATTACTGCTGTGCTGTGCTGTGCTGTGCTGTGCTGTGCTGTGCTGTGCTGTGCTGTGCTGTGCTGTGCTAAAAGATTATAAGCCATCGCATTTACCTCGTCAAGTTTTTGTTATCTATAAGAAACGCTAATAACATTTTATAATCTTATTGTAATGTATCTTCTAAGTTTTTCAAAATAATATCTGGGCACTCTTAATGATGACTTTCTAGTTTTTACTCAGGGTACAAGTTAATTTAAGGACAAAAAAATAAGTTCTACTTTTTAGTAGGACTTATTTTCATTTTTAAACTTTCAAGAAACGACGCATTGAAGTTACTGCTCCGAGTGAACCGATCAAGATACCGATAAGGAAGAGTAAGCCAACCATCATTGGCACAAAGGTGTCTGCGGGAAGCAGATATAGACTTTGTGGTTTCAAGCTTGGTGTGAAGCTTGTGAAAGCTAGGTTATAAAGCCAAGCTATCAATACACTTGGGACAATAGCTCCCAAGAGTCCAACCCAAGCACCTTCCAGGAAGAATGGCCAACGAATATAACCATTACGCGCACCCACCAATCGCATAATCTGAATCTCACGTTGACGTGACATAATCGTGATACGGATTGTGTTTGAGATGAGGAAGACAGCAACTAAGATAAGTAGAGCTGCTGCTGCACCACCCCAAATCTTCACGTTATTCCCTAAAGCAAGGATACGTTCTGTATTGGCACCACCATAGTTTGCAGATTGGATACCGTTGATTTTCTTAATAGCACTGGCAACTTTTTCGACATCTTGTGGGTTATCTGCTTCAACGATATAAGCATCGTAGAGCGGGTTAGCATCACCTTGGAAAAGAGCCCAAGTGCTGCCCAATGTCTCTGTCAATTGCTTAAGTTGTTCATCTTTACTTGAGAACTTGATTGAAGCAACATCAGGGATTTTTTCAATTTCTGAATAAATTTTACGATAGTTTGGATTGTTGATTTCTTTCTTAGGATTTTTTGGATCTTCAATTTTCTTATCCATATCATGAATATTCAAATCCATATATGCAACAATACGTACATTTTTTTCGATATCACTGGACAATTTCGCCGTATTTAAAATAACTGAGAGAAAAAGTCCGACTAAAGTCAAAGTAATCATTACAGAGGAAACTGCTGCTACAGTCATCCATCCGTTACGACGGAGATTTTTCAGTGATTCCAATAAATGTTTAAATAAATTTCTAATCATCGTAACCGTAATCTCCTTCCGCTTGGTCTCGAACGATACGTCCATTTTCAATAGCAACAACGCGGTGACGTAATGTGTTTACGATTTGGCTGTTGTGAGTTGCCATGAGAACAGTTGTTCCTTGCAAGTTAATTTTTTCGAGCAAATTCATAATTTCCCATGAATTTTCTGGGTCCAAGTTTCCTGTAGGTTCGTCAGCAATCAAGAGTTTAGGCGCATTAGCGATTGAACGTGCAATTGCTACACGTTGTTGTTCACCACCTGAAAGTTCATCAGGGAAAGAACGCAATTTATGTTTTAGGCCTACAAGATCCAAAACTTCATTGACACGTTTTTTGATTTCGCGTGGACGTTTTCCGACAACTTCCATTGCATAAGCGATATTCTCATATACAGTCTTCTTCGGCAAGAGTTTGTAGTCTTGGAAGACAACCCCTACAGAACGACGTAACAAAGGCACATCACGACGTTTAAGTTTCATCAAGTCAAACTTTGCAACGACGCCTGTCCCCTTGTCAATTTTTAGTTCATGGTAGAGCAACTTAATAAAGGTCGACTTACCAGCTCCAGACGGTCCAACAATATAAACAAATTCTCCTGCTTCGATGTCAAGAGAGATGTTACGTAAGGCTGTTGTACCGTTAGAGTATTTTTTTGATACATTATTTAATTTAATAATACTCATTATCCCTAGTCTCCATTGAATTGTTTTGCAACTTTTTTCTTCCCCTTTCTTCTCTATAAAGAGGGAAGGGAGTTCCTTTTTTGAAACTATTTTTTCTGCTCCAAAAAAACAAAGTTCTTCTCATTATACCAGATAAAAAGATTTTTAGGTATAAATTATTTTACAGTTTTTCTTTAAAGTTACAAATGAATTTCGCTTGAATTACCAACTTACATTTTCCAACGTAGGTAAGCATGGATAAAGCCATCAAGATCTCCGTCCATTACTTTATCAATTTGCCCTGTCTCATACTCTGTTCTTGTGTCTTTGACCAACTGATAAGGCATAAAGACATAAGAACGAATTTGACTTCCCCAAGAGATGTCTGACTGATCACCACGGAGTTCGTCGACTTCGGCTTGTTTTTTATCCATCTCTAATTGATAAAGTTTTGATTTCAGCATGGCCATTGCTTTGTCTCGGTTACCGTATTGTGTACGGTCCATTGTAGAAGCCACTACAATTCCAGTAGGAACGTGTGTCAAACGTACACCTGTTGAGACTTTATTGACATTTTGCCCACCTGCACCACCTGAGCGGAAAGTATCCATCTTAATATCTGCATCGCGAACATCAACTTCAACTGTATCATCAAGTTCTGGCATGACATCTACCGAAGTAAATGAAGTATGACGACGGTTTTGTGAGTCAAAAGGCGAGATACGCACCAATCGGTGTACTCCCTTTTCGCCTCGTAAGAAGCCATAGGCATTTCGGCCCTCAAATTTTAATGTCGCTGATTTTAGACCTGCAACATCTCCGTCTTGATAATCCAAAACTTCTACCTTGAAGCCGTGTGCAGCGCCCCAGCGTTCATACATACGCATGAGCATGCTGCCCCAGTCTTGTGACTCGGTTCCCCCAGATCCTGGGTGAATTTCCAAGATGGCATTCATGTGGTCATAAGGTTGGTTGAGCATGATTTCCAACTCGTAAGTTTCAATCTTTTTACCTAACTTCTCAACGTTCTCTTCAAGTTCGACTTGCATATCTTCACCGTCTTCTTCCTGAAGCATCTCCAACAACACTTCACTGTCCTCATGAAGTGTTGCAATTGACATGAAGTTTTCATACTTTGCCTTAAGCGCATTTGATTCATCAATGACTTTTTGCGCAGCTTCATTATCATTCCAAAAGTCAGGCTCAGCCATATCATTATCAAGCAAAGCGATTTCTTCTTCTAAGCGATCTAAGTCAAGTGAGCCACGAAAATCTTCGACTTTCTGACCATATGTCTCTAGTTTATTTCTAATTTCAGATAGTTCCATAGGCTCTATTCTAGCATATTTGTCCAAAAAAAGACAGCAGCTCTAAGGCTCCTATCTTTTTCGTGGTCGAATACGATGCTTGTTTTCGAGTTTTTCAATCGCCCATTCGGCAGCATCTACCATATAATCCCTAACATCATTCTCAGCGATTTCGTGCAACTTAGGTAATGCTGAGCGATCATTTGCATTTCCTAAGGCATAGATCGCATTGCGTTGAATAGGATTCTTCCCTCGCCAGCTGCCTGCCATATTGCCAAATTTATTCGCAAACTCTTTATTAGATAAATCCAAAAGTGGGAGCAGCTCTGGGTTTGTCAAGTCTGGATCGGGCTCCATTTCCGGGTGGAAATGGCTGTTTATTCCCTTATTATAGGGACAAACCACTTGGCAAATATCACAACCATAAATTACCGTTTTAATTTTTTCACGGTATTCTTCTGGCATCGGCCCCCGTGTTTGTGTTTGATAAGATAAGCAACGCTGCGCATTTAAGCGCCCATCTCCTAAAAGTGCCTTCGTCGGACAGAAATCGACACAGCGTGTACAAGAGCCACAGCCATAATCGACAGGCTGATCTTCCTCAATCTCTAAATTGGTCACCAGTTCGCCCAAAAACATCCAAGAACCGTACTCCTTGCTGACGAGTAAACCGTTTTTCCCCACAAATCCCAAACCTGCACGCGCAGCTACAGCGACATCCACAAGTGCACCTGTATCCACCATGGCTGTATAGTTAAAACGACCCGCTATTTTTTCTATCCCTTCCGCAAGTTCTTTTAACTTTCGGCGAAGCACATGATGATAATCTTCACCCCAACTTCCCCGGGAGAAGGAGCCTCGGCGAAATTCTGTTTTTTCGGGCTTTTCTTCTGCCTTATTAGGATAGGCTATACCGATGGATATGATTGTTTTTGCATCTTCGAGAGACAACTTTGGTTGTAAACGCTCATCGAGATTTTTATGTTCAAAACCAGACGTGTGTCCTGCTTCTTTCTGTTCAATCAAAGAGGCACGAAGATATTCAAAATCATCCGCTTTTGTAAATCCAATTTTTTGAATATTGAGGTCTGCCGCAAGCTTTTGGATCTCTTCTTTTAAACTTTTCATCTGTTAAACCTTTCTTTATAGACATCTTAACATAATTTTTACCAACAGCCTTCATAATTATGTTAAAATAAGCATTAGATTATTAAGAAACACGGGGTAAAACATGGCTTTCGACGGTATTTTTTTACATCATATGACAGCTGAAATTTCTGAAATCCTTAAAGGAGGACGAATTCAAAAAATCAATCAGCCTTTTGAACAAGAACTTCTTTTAACGGTTCGTTCAGGAAGAACATCACATAAATTATTATTATCTGCTCATCCAACTTTCGGCAGAATCCAAATCACTAAGACAGACTTCCAAAATCCTCAAAATCCCAATAATTTTGTCATGATTTTACGCAAGTACCTGTCTGGCGCTTTTATTGAAGATATTGAGCAAGTAGGCAATGACCGCCAATTGATTTTCCATATCTCAACCAAAGATGAAATTGGTGACGCTATGAAGATTGCACTGGTTGCTGAAATCATGGGGAAACATAGTAATATTATCCTTATGGATAAAAGCAGCAATAAAATTATTGAATCCATTAAGCATGTCGGATTTTCGCAAAACCAATATCGTACCCTTCTTCCCGGTTCGACTTATATTGCCCCTCCGGCAAGCGATAAGGTCGATCCTTTTACAGCTTCTGACGAAAAGATTTTTGAGGCACTGCAGACACATACATTACAGTCAACCTTTCAAGGTATCGGGCGTGATAGCCTCCAAGCTTTAGAGAACTTGACACTTCCGGAATTCAAGGAAAAATTGCATAAAGTCCTTCCTTCAATCTATCCTAATGATAAATTTTCGGCCATTCAACTTGCGGAAGACTATCAAGAATTTCCCAGCTTATCTGAAATGCTCGATGTTTATTATGCGGATAAAGCCGAGCGTGATCGTGTAAAGCAAGTTGCTAGTGAAGTGATCAAAAAAGTTCAAAATGAGCTTAAGAAAAATCGTGACAAGCTCAAAAAACAGGAAGCGGAGTTACGTGCTACAGAGAATGCTGAGATTTTCCGCCAAAAAGGAGAGCTGCTTACAACCTTCCTTCATCAAGTTCCAAACGATAAGCCTGAAGTGACCTTAGATAATTATTATACCAATGAGCCAATCACGATTAGCCTAAATCTTGCACTTAGTCCTTCACAGAATGCCCAACGCTACTTCCACCGCTACCAAAAATTAAAACAGGCTGTGAAGTTTCTTGGCGATCAAATCGCGAACACTAAACAGACAATTTCTTACTTGGAATCTGTTGAAGCTAATCTTACGCATGCTGACGTCGTTGAAATTGCCGATATCCGTGAAGAACTCATCCAAACAGGATTTGTTAAGGCAAAATATCGGAATAATAAAAAACAAAAAATGCTGCCTCCAGAAAAGTATCAAGCTGAAGATGGAACGATTATTCTTGTCGGTAAAAATAACCTTCAAAATGAGCAAGTCAGTTTTAAACTCAGTCGTAAAGGTGACCTCTGGTTCCATGTGAAGGATATTCCTGGTTCCCATGTCTTAATTACTGGGAATGCAAATCCTTCAGATGAAACGATAACTTTCGCCGGAGAACTCGCAGCTTATTTTTCTAAGGCCCGTTATTCTAACTTAGTACAGGTTGATATGATTGATGTGAAGAAACTTCATAAGCCAACAGGAACTCCTCCAGGATTTGTGACTTATACTGGTCAAAAAACTATTCGTGTTACGCCTGATGAGACCATCATCAAAAATGCAAAAATAAAATAAAAAAAGTTCACATATAATTTTTGTGAACTTTTTAGTTTATCAAAGTCCCGTTAAATTTTCTATGTAAAAATTGTCAAAAACCCTTTAAAACACTGAAAACTTTAACAACTTGTGAAAACGCTTCATTTTTAGGTATAGAAAGTTCTTTATAAAAGCCCCGATATTTGTTATAATAAAATGTAATTATTTTGTCTAAAGTGTAGCTATATTAGGGCTTTCCAGTAAGTCTTTCTTTTTTAACTTTAGGCATTATGTCATAAATTTTTTTAGAAGGAGCCGCCATGGCCAACGAAAATGTTATCCAAATGATCAACGTTACCAAAAAGTTTGGTGACTTTGTCGCAAACGACAAGATCAACTTGGAGCTGAAAAAAGGTGAAATTCACGCCTTGCTCGGTGAAAATGGTGCCGGTAAATCAACTCTGATGAACATGCTCTCTGGTCTTCTGGAACCTACAGAAGGCGAGATTCATGTTAACGGCAAACTCGAGCAAATAGACTCTCCAACAAAAGCTTCTCAGCTTGGTATCGGTATGGTTCACCAGCATTTCATGCTGATTGATGCCTTTACTGTTACTGAAAATATCATGCTCGGAAGTGAAGTGACGAAAGGCTTAAGCCTTGACCTTAAAACAGCTCGAAATAAAATCGTGGAATTGTCAAAACGTTATGGACTTTCTGTCGAACCCGATGCACTTGTTCGCGATATCTCTGTTGGACAGCAGCAACGTGTTGAAATTTTGAAGACACTTTATCGTGGAGCAGATATCTTAATTTTTGACGAACCTACAGCTGTGCTGACTCCCTCTGAAATCACTGAGCTCATGGAAATCATGCGCAATTTGGTTAAAGAAGGCAAGTCCATCATTCTTATTACCCACAAGCTTGATGAAATCCGTGCGGTAGCTGATCGTATTACTGTTATTCGCCGCGGTGTTTCTATTGAAACAGTCGAACTGGGAGATAAGTCAAATAAAGAACTCGCTGAAATGATGGTGGGGCGTTCTGTATCTTTCAAAACGGAAAAAGAAGCTGCTCAACCGCAGGACGTTGTTCTCTGTATTGATAATATTTCTGTTAAAGAAAAACGTGGTTCCTTCGCTGTAAAAGGACTTTCTTTAGATGTCCGTGCTGGGGAGATTGTCGGTCTTGCTGGTATTGATGGCAATGGTCAAACAGAATTGATTAAAGCCATTACTGGTTTGATGAAGATTGATTCTGGTTCTGTTAAACTCAAAGGTAAAGACATCACCACTCACAAACCTCGTAAAATCATTGAAGATTCTGTAGGTCATGTCCCAGAAGACCGTCACCGTGATGGTGCAGTACTCGAGATGACTGTTGCTGAAAATATTGCGCTTCAAACTTATTACAAAGCACCATTAAGTAAGTACGGTTTCTTGGATTACAATAAAATCAATGCTAAAGCCCGCGAACTTATGGAAGAGTTCGACGTCCGCGGTGCTGGTGAACAAATTCCTTTCAAATCACTTTCAGGCGGGAACCAACAAAAAGCTGTTATTGCGCGTGAGGTCGATCGTAATCCTGACTTGCTTATTGTTGCTCAACCAACACGTGGGCTTGATGTCGGTGCCATTGAATATATCCACAAGCGTTTGATTCAAGCACGTGATGAAGGAAAAGCTGTGCTCGTTGTATCTTTTGAATTAGATGAAATTCTGAATGTTTCGGACCGTATTGCTGTTATTCACGATGGACAAATTCAAGGAATTGTCAGTCCTGAAACGACAAGCAAACAAGAACTTGGAATTCTCATGGTCGGAGGTAATATCAATGAACAGCAAAACTAAAAAAATCCTTGTACCTATTATCGCCGTACTTTCTGGTTTCTTAATTGGTGCAATCATTATGCTCATCTTCGGCTTTAATCCTATATATGGTTACGAAGATTTAATTATCGGTGCCTTTGGTACACCACGTGCCATTGGTGAAACACTTCAAACTATGGGACCTTTGATTCTTTGTGCCTTAGGTTTCTCTGTTGGTATGAAGGCCGGTCTCTTTAATATCGGTATGTCAGGTCAGGCTCTTGCAGGTTGGATTATGTCAATGTGGTTTGCTCTCAGTTTCCCTGATATCCCTAAACCAATTATGATTCCATTAGTAATCATTATCGGTATGCTCTTTGGAGCTCTTATGGGTGCAATTCCTGGTATCTTACGTGCTTTCTTAGGTACTTCGGAAGTCATCACTACCATCATGCTTAACTATGTCATCCTCTTTATGTCAACCTTCTTGATTCATGATGTCTTTAGTTCAAAAATCATGATGCCTAACTCAACTGACCAAACAAAATTGATTAGTGCAAATGCTTCCTTCCGTACAGGTTGGTTGTCAGATTTGACAAATAATTCAACCTTGAATATTGGCCTTTTTATTGCTTTAATCGTTCTTGTCATTATGGCTATTGTCCTTTCTAAGACTACACTTGGTTTTGAAATTAAGTCTGTCGGTTTAAATCCAGATGCTTCTGAGTATGCAGGAATTTCAGCCAAACGTACAATCATCATGTCAATGTTAGTTGCCGGAGCTCTCTCAGGTCTTGGCGGTGTAGTTTACGGTTTTGGATACATGCAAAACTTCGTTACACAATCCGCAACACTAGACATTGGTTTCAACGGTATGGCTGTTGCACTCTTAGGTGAAACAAATCCTGTCGGTATCCTATTTGCTGCCTTCTTGTTCTCAATGCTTCAAACAGGTTCAGGAAATATGAGTAATATCGATAATATTCCACCGCAAATTGTACAGATTGTCACAGCTACAATCATCTTCTTTATTGCCGTAAAATATATTATCGAAAAGGTTCTCCCAAATATTAAGAAGAAAGGAGAAAAAGCATAATGAATATCGTAGATACATTGCAAATTATTGTTGCAAATATGCTTATTTACTCAACACCTCTAATTTTTACAAGTATCGGTGGAGTATTCTCTGAACGTGGTGGTATTGTCAACGTTGGTTTAGAAGGTATTATGACAATGGGGGCTTTCAGTTCGGTCGTCTTTAACCTTACTTTCACAGAAACATTTGGTGGAATGACACCTTGGCTCTCCATCCTCTTTGGAGCATTTATTGGTGGTATCTTCTCCCTGATTCATGCGGTAGCAACCATTAACTTCCGCGCTGACCATATCGTCTCAGGTACAGTTCTTAACTTAATGGCTCCTGCGCTTGGCGTATTCTTAATTCAAACGTTTTACAATGCTGGACAGGTAAATATTACTAACCAAATTGGTTACTGGAATTTCCCCGTTCTCTCAAAAATTCCTGTGATTGGACAAATCTTCTTCTCACAAACTTCACTACCAGGATTCCTTGCAATTCTCGTTGCCTTCCTATCTTGGTATCTTCTCTTTAAAACGAAATTCGGACTTCGTCTCCGCTCAGTAGGTGAAAACCCTCAAGCAGCAGATACTCTCGGTATCAATGTTTACCTTATGCGTTATGCTGGGGTTATCATCTCCGGTATCCTTGGTGGTATTGGTGGTGCAATTTATGCCCAATCTATCTCAGGTAACTTCTCTGTAGCTACAATCGCAGGGCAAGGTTTCATCTCATTGGCTGCTATGATCTTTGGTAAATGGAATCCTGTTGGAGCGATGCTTGCTTCCCTCCTCTTTGGACTTTCTACCTCACTGGCAGTTGTAGGCGGCCAAATTCCCGTTATCAAAGAAATTCCTTCTGCCTTCCTCCAAATGGCACCATACGTAGTGACTATCATCGTTCTTGCGGCCTTTCTTGGAAAAGCTGTCGCACCTAAAGCTGATGGTGTTAACTATATCAAAACGAAATAAAATCAAAAAGCATTTCAATTTGAGATGCTTTTTTTATTAATCGAATCATATATCACATCATTACGGATGGTTACTTATTTATTTTCAAAATAAGTTTTTTGAGGAGATAAACGAGTACGACAATTAAAACTATGATTAGTATAAAAACTATACTAACTAAAATCAATTATTATATACCACTATCCTATTAGAATTATCCAGTCTTACTCGAACCCACCCTGTCCAAGAAAGTACATTGTGTATTGGTGTATTAAAACCAAAGCGTGCCGTTGCTTGCCTACTATGATCAACTTTTACATTAGAGGAACGAACAGGCATTGCTATAATGTAATTTAAATCATATGCGGAAAGTATCCTATTATTAACTACTCTGATATAATAAGTAACTCTCCAGCCAATCCCCCAAGCGCTTATCCTATATCTTCCATTAGCTATACGATTTAAATTACTGTTTTCAAGTATTACTGAAAAATGAGTTTCTTCTCCATTCTTGTCTCTCACTGTCTTAGTTTCTCCCTCTTGTGGTAAAGCTTCTAAATCAAAAGTCGAATCCCTTACAAGAGTATATTCCACTAATGAAGAAGCGCCCGCTCCGTCTTCTGCATAAGCAATGGAAGCAGAAAATAGTACAAAAGCTAAGAATAAAGTTACTATGCTGCTTAAACGAATAATAGTCCTTTTCACGATATTTCCTTTCTTTTTCCAATTTTTTATGGGTGACACATCTCAACTATGAATAATTAACCTCCTTATCTTTTTTCTATATAAAAGTTCCTTTAAATATAAATCATCTAGAGCTCTTTGATAATCCATATTTAATTAGATATATCCTACTTTACATAGCTTTCATAATTTTTCTGATACCAGTTTTTCATGAGTCCATCATACATATAAGAAGCTTTGCAGATAGACTTCATTGTAGTTTTATACTGTACTTTTCCAGTTTGTTTGTATTTAAATAAACATTCTACAAAAAGACAGGCAATT
>NZ_KQ968939.1:830823-846396 GCF_001578715.1 Lactococcus sp. DD01
TTTTTGCAAGTTCATCTGTTTCATGAACAAATTCTCTAGCAAATTTCAAGAAATATGCTGCTTCAATAAGACTATTTTCCTTTAGTCTTAAGAGCATTATTTCAAGGCCCGCCAAAACTAAACGTCTTTGGTAGATATTTTGTCCTTTAAAAATTGTTTTAGAAGACAGCAAATTTTCACAAATTAACTTCAAGTGGTCTGAACTTAAAAACTTAGAACTATATTGAAAAATAAAAAGCTCCTGATTGGTCCAATATTCTCTTGTAATAAAATAGCTTTTTAGTTCTAGCATCTCTTGTTCAGAAATTTTCTTCAAGATTCCTTTGAGGCAAAGGGATAGGAAAAAATGATCACTATACTCATCCAGCTCCGCATATAAACTATTTAGCTTCGTAGTATCAGCTCTATAATAAGCAAAGTCTACCTGCTCCAGCACATACTCTACAGGACTTTCACTACCTTTTTCAAGGAGAGAACAATAATCTTCAAGACTTGTATTCATCTCCATAAGCATCGCGTATAGTTTATCAAACTCAAACATAATTTTTCCTGACTCAAAAAGTTTCAGTTGTGCCGCAGAAATAGAAAGATGCGTAAAGGCTTCTCGCGAAAAGCCGTTTTGTTTTCTGATTTTTGTAAATATTTTTCCGTATCTGCCATATATCTTCTCTTTGTGGGCCAGATGATAAAAATCAATAATATTTAAGTCAATACTTTCCAATAATGCCTGCAGTTTAACTATCGGGAACACAGTCTCCCCTCTTTCATAACGAGACAGACTCCTACGCGGAACGATCCCCTCGAAATCCTTTAGTGATAACTTTCTTCCCTTCCTTATCTTTTGAAAAACTTTGCCATAGTGTACTTTTTTAGCCATATCATATCTTTTTCCTCAACTTTTTTATTCTTATTATTTAGTACGAAAAAAAATTGAAAAAAGCTCAAAAAAAAATACCTAAATTTAGGTATTTTTTTATACTTAGTTTTTAGATGCTGAAGCAAACTCTTCTTTTGAGAAAGCTTCGTCAAGAATAGTTTTAAGTTGTTTAGCTGAAGCTTGCATTTTTTGCAATTCAGCGTCGTTCAATGGGATGTTGACTGGACGAACGATACCTTTGTCACCAACGATAGCTGGTTGACCAATGTAAAGTCCTTCAACGCCTTCGTATTGACCTTCTTGGAAAGTTGAAAGTGGCAATACAGCATTTTCATTGTCAAGGATAGCTTTTGTGATACGTGCAAGAGCTACAGCGATACCATAGAATGTCGCACCTTTTTTCTCAATGATAGAGTAAGCAGCGTCACGAACTGATTCGAAAAGTTCAACCAATTCTTCTTCTTTTACGCCACGGCTATCTTTGAGGAATTCCTCAAGGTTAACTCCCGCAACGTTAGCGTGTGACCATACAGCAAACTCAGAGTCACCGTGTTCACCCATGATATAAGCGTGAACTGAACGCGCGTCAATATCAAGTTTTTCAGCCAATGCTTGACGGAAACGTGCTGAGTCAAGTGAAGTACCAGAACCGATAACACGTTCTTTAGGGAAACCAGAGAATTTCCAAGTTGCATATGTCAAAATATCAACAGGATTAGCAGCAACAAGAAAGATACCATCGAAACCTGATGCTACAATTTCAGTAACAACTTGTTTAGTGATACGCAAGTTTTTCTCAACAAGATCCAAACGAGTTTCACCTGGTTTTTGTGGCGCACCTGAAGTCAACACAACCAAATCAGCATCATGTGCATCAGAGTAGTCTGCTGAATAGATTTTCTTAGGAGATGTGAACGCAAGAGCGTGTGAAAGGTCTTCTGCATCACCTTGTGTTTTTTCTTTGAAAATATCTACGATACCCAATTCTTGGGCGATTCCTTGGTTTACAAGTGAGAAAGCATAGCTTGAACCTACGGCACCATCACCAACGAGGATAACTTTTTTATGTTGTTTAGTCATAATTGTTCATTCCTTTCCTGAATGCAATAATAATGTTTACTATATTATTATAGCATTTTTTCACATTCTTGTCACATTGGAAAGTGATTTATATCACATTATAACGCTTACATTTAAAGCGTGATACGTTTATATTTCGTGAGCTTTCCATAAAGAAAATCAATCAAAAAAAGCACCACATTGGGTGCTTTTTTTTGAGCAAAAACTGCTCTTGAAAAATTTTTATTATTTGATTGTACGGATACGCATTGTATTTGTACGTCCTGAACCAACTGGAACACCAGCAACGATAACGATGTTATCACCTGATTCAACAAGACCTGAAGCCAAGGCTGCTTTTTCAGCTACTTCGAACATATCGTCTGTTGAAGCTGGTTTGTCCATAAGCATTGGGATAACACCCCAGTTGATCATCAATCCGCGTTCAACTTTTTCATCAAAAGTGATTGCCAAGATATCAGCTTCTGGACGGTATTTTGAAATCAAACGAGCAGTTGCTCCTGACTCAGTCAAAGCAACGATAAGTTTAACTTCCATTGATTCTGCAGCGTTTTTAACTGCTGATGCTACAACTTCTGTTACTGAATCTTTATCGAAGTTTTCTGGGTGAAGACGTCCGTATTCTTTCAATAATGTTTGAGCGTTTTTGTTAACTGTAGCCATTGTACGAACTGATTCACGTGGGTATTTACCGTTAGCTGACTCACCTGAAAGCATAGTTGCATCAGTACCATCGATAACAGCGTTAAAGACGTCAGAGATTTCAGAACGTGTTGCACGTGGTTTTTCAGTCATAGACTCAAGCATGTTTGTTGCTGTAACAACGATTTTACCTGCTTGGTTAACTTTACGGATGATTTCTTTTTGGAAGACTGGAACCATTTCAAATGGTACTTCGATACCCATGTCACCACGAGCAATCATGATACCGTCAGCTGTATCGATGATTTCATCAAGGTTATCAATACCTTGTTGGTTTTCGATTTTAGCCAAAAGTTGAACGTGTGTGTTACCAGTTTCTTCAAGGATAGCACGAACTTCGTTAACGTCTTTCGCAGTACGTACGAATGAGATTGCGATGAAGTTCAAACCATTTGGTTGTGAAAGACCGAAACGGATATCGTCGTTGTCACGTTCTGCAAGAGCTGGGAAAGGAATTGTAGTGTTAGGAATATTAACACCTTTTTGTTTACCAATAGCACCATCATTTTGTGCTACAACATCGAATTCGCGTGCTTCAACGTCTTTAGCAGCTACTGTAAGACCCAATTTACCATCATCGATAAGGATAGTTTGACCAACTTCAACATCATCAAAGATATCAAGACCACCAGCAACGTTCAAAGCAATGTTATCACGAGTTGATTTCAAACCTTGTTTTGTAGAAACGCGGAATTGGTCACCAGTAACATATTTGTATTCGTCTGCACCATCTTCGTACACTTCTGTACGCATTTCTGGACCTTTAGTGTCAAGCAAGAAACCAACTTTACGGCCAGCAATTTCTTCAGCACGAAGTACTGTTGCCATACGAGCAGCTTGTTCAGCGTGGTCACCGTGAGAGAAGTTAAAACGGAAAACGTCAGCACCTTCTTTGATCAAATCAGCAATGGTTTGTGCTGATGTTTCAACATCAAGCTCTTCTCCCCAGTATCCTTTTTCTCCGAATTTTTTACCACCACGAGTTTCTACTGCAGGGCCAAGTGTTGAGACGATTTTTACACGTTTGTTCATTTTGAGTAATTCTCCTATTTTTATAAATGTACTCATTATTTAGTCAATGTGAGCATTCAGTGTTTTAACTTCACTCTGACATCAACCAAATAAGATTACTAACAATAACTTAATTAAATTTGATGTCAAGGTTGTTTAAATCAGCGTTTAAACGATAGAGTTCCAATCCAGCTTTGTGTGGATTGTTGACAACGATTTTACCTTCATCTGTCAGACTGAAAAGGGCATTTTCTTCTGCAGTACCAAGGATTGGGCTTTCGACAAGTTGTTCGTTACGAACACCGACAGCTACACCGCCAATACCATCACGAAGCAATTCTACTGCACGAGCACCCATGCGTGATGCAAGAACGCGATCGCGCGCTGTAGGTGATCCACCACGTTGGATGTGACCGAGAACAGATACGCGAAGGTCAGAATCATCACCAGCAGCTTTCAGCTTCATAGCAAATTCTTCGCCCGACATAACGCCTTCAGCAACTACGATGATGTGGTGGTTTTTACCTTTGGCATATCCTGATTTGATATTACGTACGATACTTTCAAATTTGAATTCTTTTTCAGGAATTGCAATATCATCAGCACCTGCAGCGATACCAGACCAAAGCGCGATATCTCCAGCATTTCGTCCCATAACTTCTACAACGAAAGTACGGTGGTGAGATGATGATGTATCACGAATTTTATCAATGGCATCCACAACTGTAGATACAGCTGTATCAAAACCGATTGTAAAATCTGTCCCAACGATGTCATTATCAATAGTACCTGGAAGTCCTACTGCTGGGAAACCATGTTCAGTCAAGCGCATTGCACCATGATAAGAACCATCACCGCCAATAACAACAACGCCTTCGATGCCATGTTTTTTAAGTTGCTCGATACCCGCAAGTTGCCCTTCAAGTTGAGCAAACTCTGGGAAACGTGCTGAATACAAGAATGTACCGCCACGTCCAACTTTATCACCAACACTTGCAGATGTTAGTGGGAAAATATCGCCCGCTACCATCCCTGCATATCCGTGGTTGATACCGTAAACTTCGATACCTTCAGAAATCGCTTTACGAACAACAGCACGAATAGCTGCGTTCATACCTGGTGCATCACCACCAGAAGTCAAAACTGCAATGCGTTTCATTAAAGTTTTTTCCTCCATCATATCTGATACTTATATTTGCAATTGCAAATTTAAAGTTCAATTTTTATTTCATTGTTTATTATATCACGATACGAAAAAAAAATCTCATAAAAACGCTATGACAGCGTTTTTATTTATAGTTTTTCAAATGTAATGGTTTTCAGATTACAAAAAGATTATTACTGTCTAAAACTGGTCTCAAGCATAAATTACTTTTGAAGCAAAATTAGGATAAATATATGATTTCAAATTATCGACGAATCGTTTTAATTGAAAAGATACAGATTCCTCCTAATAGAGCAAAAACTGAAGACACCATAAAAATAGCTGAGAAACCAAACATACTAATAACTGCTGCCGCTAGAACAGGTGCCAAAGCCTGTGTAATTGTATTTCCTAAATTATATACTCCAAGGAAGAAAGCCACACGATTTTTATCAGGAATAACTTCTAAATTCAATAAATTATCCAAAGAATTCCAAATACCCATTCCAAGCCCTGCTGTAAATCCATAAATCCAAATACTGGTATCATTTTTTAGGAAAAAGATGCTTAAAGCTCCCAAAGCTAGAAAAAGTGTCGAAAATACAATCGGGAGTTTTAATAGCTTGTAGCGATCTGAAAGGGGACCAGCTAGAAATCCCATACTAATACCAAAAACGAGCATTATTGTATTGACAATTTGGATGGAATTTTGTGCCCCTGTTGTACTTTTGCCGAGAAAATCTGTCATTATGTATAACATGTAACCTGTAACAGCAAAGTTACCTACTCCTTGTAATAATTTTCCCATTAAGGCTAAATAATAATCCCGTCCAATCTTCCAAGTTGGAAAAATTTTCAAAGAATCACGTGTTATTTTTTTCTTTTCTTTTTTGCTATTTGCTTGGTTTGCATTTAACTTTTTTCGTCTAAATTTGAAGGCTCTTTGACAATAAGCGTTGCAATTAGTGTTCCTAAAAAAGTTATTATTCCAAAGATAATAAATCCTAGTCGGAATTGGTTAATGAGCATCGCACCAAAAATAATAAAGCCATTATTTCCCAAAGCCATCCCAAGTCCACCATAGGCGCTTGAAGCCGTTCCGCGTCCATTTTCGGGTGCCATATCAATCCAAGCAACCATTGGTGCGACAATAAAGTTTAGAGCAACTTGACCCAGCATCCAAATAACTAAAAGATAGGGAACAGAGTGTGCAAAGGAAGCTAAAATCATCACAATCATGAATGAAAAACTCCCCCCAAGTAGCCAAGGTGTACGTTTTCCAAACTTAGAATAGGTTCTGTCAGAAAGATAACCCGCAGTCATATTAGAAAGAGCTGCAACAATCATTCCACAAGTCGAAAACAAGGCTAAAAGATTAATTTTATTAGGCGCATCAATTTCTTGAAGTAAGATTGGTAAGAACAAGCTGGCTGCTATTATATAAGGACCAAGCCAGCTTGCCGGACCAATGATCAAAGCTGGTACGAGCCTTTTGATTGCTACTTCTTTTTTCATAATTTATTTTCCTCCTGTTCATTGACTACTTGATAGTAATCAAAATCAGCATAAGATTCTCTTTGATGCGCATCTACTGCACCAATAAAATTAAAGAGTCCTGTAAAACCACCTATTTCTCCAGGCTCACCATTGACGCCTTCATCCGAAAGATAGCTCACATCAAGATTACGCAACACATTATCCCAATCCTCATACTCTGTCTTATAGAATAAACTTGCAAAACCGTCCTTGTAGGTGATTTTCAGCTCTGCTTTATCATGTAAGACTTTTACACTATGATCTGGATACTCTATCTTTTGCCCCAGCTTTGCTTGCGAAATGGTTAGAATTGTCGACTTATGCTCTTCAGAATAAGTCAAATTCAAATACAACCAATTGTTACAGTCATAGTACAAGCCCGCTCCTGCGGTTTCCGAATAATGTTTAGGGTGAAACTCAAGCTTAGTTTTCAACTCATAGTTAAATGATGTTGCTCTTGTCGCCATGATTGCTGGCTTGATTTGAGAAAATAGTGAATTTTCTCCATGTATTCTTAAATGTCCTTGATGTTCACTTGTATTGACCCAATCCTTGTGTTGTTCACGATAAGGAGTCATAAATCTTGCATCAAATTCAGCATTAAAATCATCATAAATATCCCAGTCAAAATTTTGAACAAACTCAAGTCCCGAAATACCCTCTACCTCCATTTTGGCAATATTTGAACCATCAGCCATTTCTAGCCAATCATCATCAGTCCAAATCATTTTTTGAATAGAAGTTTCACGCCCTAAAGGATTCAATAGTTTATTTTTCAAAGGACGAGACATGAGATGGGTGATGTACCATTCGCCTGTCGATGTTTCCACTAGAGAACCGTGTCCTGCTTTTTGCATAGCAGAATTTGGGTTGTACATTTCAAAATGTCCCGCATCAGGATCTCCAAGTGAAAAGAGATGTTTTGGAGATGAAGTGATGATGGGTTCCCCAGATGGATGGGGCACATATGGTCCAAAGATATGCTTGGAACGCCCAATTTCCACGCCATGAGCATAACCAGTGCCGCCTGCTGCGATGAGAAGATAGTAATAATCATTTTTCTTGTAGATTTGTGGTGCTTCTGCACAGCCACGACTTGTAAAACCTTGCGTTACTCTGTGCCATTTTCCCACGATAGAACCTTGTGCCAAGTCAATCTCGGCAATAACGATGTGACCAGGTGCTTGGTATCTTGAACGACTTTCCCACTCTAAAATACTGATATAATGTTTACCATTTTCATGGAAGAGAGAGGGGTCAAAACCAATAGCCGTTACAAAAATTGGATCTGACCATGGACCACTAATGCTATCCGCAAACATAATATATGAGTCAGCATTAAACTCACGTCCTCCCATATTGACCATATGGGAATAAGCCAACCAATATTTTTTAGAAGAGGAGTCATAAGACAAATGAGGTGCCCAAATACCTGCGGGAGTGTTCGTGCCTTGTAAGTTGACTTGTCCTGACTTCAACGCATAATTCACCAACTTCCAATTAGCCAAGTCTTGCGATTCATAAATTTGGATGGCCGGTTGCCAGTGAAAAGTTGAGGTGGCGAGGTAGTAGGTATTTTCCACTCGAATTACGGATGGATCGGGTGCCATACCGGGAATAATCGGATTTTTTATAATAGTCATTGTTTCTCCTTGTTAGCGTTTTCTTTTTCTGATATCATCTTATCAAAAAGAATTTACATGGAAAATACCCAAAAAAATCATAAATTTACCATTTTCCATATTTCTACAGATAAAAGACATCAAAAAAAGTACTCTTCATAAGTACTTTTTATTTCTTTTCTATTTTAATGATGCAGTATGTGCTCTTTTCCTATATTCACTAGGGGATTTTCCATACCAATTTTTGAATTGGCGTGAGAAATGAGAGACATCTTGATATCCTATACATTCAGCAATCTCTTGTATACTCATTTCTGGCTGATTGAGCAAATATTTTGCCTCATTAAATTTTAACTGATTTAAAAATTGTTTGGGCGAAATAAAATACATTTTTTTAAAAGTTTTCAGCATTGTTGAATCACTGATATTTAACGACCTCGCAACATGACTCAAGGACAGTAACTTTCTTCCTTCGTCAACAGGTTGATGAGTATATTTTACAAAATTACTTTTAATAGTTTCAGCAATCATTTTCGCTAAAATAAGATGATTATCTCCGCTTTGTTGTGAAGACTCACAATCACTATAAGAAATCAAATGGATGATCAGCTCCAGTAATAATTTTTCTATTGTAAACTTATCCTGTAAAGAAAACTCTGGCTTATCGAGAATTTTAATATATTCTTGCAAGGTTTTCCGGATTTGGATATGTGCAGCATTGTCTTTATTTAAAAGAATCGAACAATTAGTTATGAGTTTACGTTGCAATTCTGGGTTATCAATATCAAAATGGACGCAAAAATAAGATAAGCCGTCTCCTAAATGACACGAATTTCGATGCAAAAGTCCAGGAGGAAATAAAAGAATATCGCCCTCCTTAAAATCAAAGTGATGTGTTGAAAGCTCCGTGTGTTGGATACCCTCAATAATAAAAAGAATTTCAAAAGCGAAATGGCGTTCCCAATCAACAGACCAACCAGCCGCTACTTTCTGCTTATGTCCGCCAAATAACTTGATATTGTCATTAAACTCCGGCAATTTAGGAATGGTTTTTAACCAATTTGGTGTTGGGTGCATAGCGTCTTCTCCTTATTAACAAGCATTATGACGATAATATTTTACTATATACTCCAAGTCTACCAGAATTTTGGAGACTTTCAAAAGCAAACCAAACTGATTTTCACATAAAAAAAAACCAGACATTCTTTCTGGAAGAAGTCTGGTCGATTTATTCATATCATTTTTATTAAGCTTGATATCGTTTTTCACCATCAAGATAAGTTGCAACAAGCTCAAGGTGTTCATCAAGAACGATAAAGTCTGCATCTAAACCTTCTTTGATTTGACCACAAACATCATCAATCTTCGTAGATTTAGCAGCATTCAAAGAAGCCATTTTTACAGCTTCAGCTGGTGTTGCAATTTGCCAATCTACAACATTTTTCACTGCATCTTTAAGCAAAAGAATAGAGCCAGCGAGATTTCCCCCTTCTTTCAAACGTGCGGCACCATCTTTAACGATTACTGGGAATTCGCCAAGGTAATACTCACCATCGCTTAATCCAGCAGCGCGCATTGAGTCTGTAATTAATACGACATGGTCTGTACCTTTTTCGCGCATCAAAATCTGACATGCTTCTGGACGTACGTGGAAGCCATCACAAATCAATTCTGCATAAGTGTTTGGTAAGTTGAAGACCGCTCCAACCATACCAGGCTCACGGTGATTAAGACCGCGCATACCATTAAAAGCATGTACCCACATTGAAGCACCAGCTTGAACAGCTTCTACAGCATCGGCATAAGTCGCATTTGAGTGACCAAGGGCGATTGTAAAGCCATGTTCCACTGCTTCTTTCACAAAGGAAGTTGAACCTTCACGTTCTGGTGCAATCCCAATTTTGATTGGCAAACCTTTGGCTGCTTCACCATATTCAGCAAGTTCGCTATATGAAGGGTCGCGCATGTACTTAGGATTTTGAGCACCTTTAAATTCTTCCGTGAAGTAAGGACCTTCAAAGAAGAGACCACGGATTTTAGCGCCAGCTGCTTTATCTACATTTGAACCAATTTCATCAGCGACTTCCAACAATTCTTCATGACTTGCAGTCACAGCTGTTGGGAAGAAACTTGTAACACCTGCTGCTAAAAGTCCTTCACTCATTGTTTGGACGATACCTTCGATTTTACGGTCATTAGTGTCTGCTCCACCAAAACCGTGAATGTGTGTGTCTACCAGACCAGGAGCAATGGATTGACCTGAATAATCTAGAATATCAGCTCCAGCTGGAGCATCTGCTGTCCACTTTCCAAATTTGCCGTCTGTGATTTGCAGGAAACCACCTGTTTTCACTTCATAAGGATAGAAAAATTTGTCTGCTTTAATATAGTAAGTCATAAAAGGGTTCCTCCGATACTTTGTATTCTCCAACATTTTAACACTCGGTACTAAAAAAGTCAAGAATTGGTATATATCAATACTTGACTTTTTGCTTATTTTTTATTAGAAAGTTCGAGCAATTTTTGCTTAATTTCATCTTCCATTTTGACCAATTCTTGCTCAGTTTGCTGACGTTTTTGACGTCCGTCAGATTGGATGCGCATAGTTTCTTGAATTGTATCGATAAGATTTTGTTGTGTAACTTTTAATGTTTCCACATCAATAAGTCCACGTTCATTTTCTTCAGCTGCTTCAATCGTTGAAGATTTAAGCATTTCAGAATTCTTACGTAGAAGATCATTGGTTGTTTCTGAAACAATACGTTGACTCGCTAGAGCATCTTTTTGCTTCAATAGAGTCAAGGCAATTGCGACTTGGTTTTTCCACAAAGGAATCGCTGTATTGATTGAGGTTTGAATTTTTTCTGCAAGCTCTTGGTTTGTATTTTGAATCAAACGGATCTGTGGAGCTTGCTGAATCGTTAATTGACGCGCCAAACGCAAGTCGTGCGCCCGTTTATCTAAACGATTTTTATAAGCTTCAAGATCGCTTACCTTTTGAACTGCTAAAGCCCCATCATCACCAGCACCTTGAGCTTCTTGACGTGCTGCTGGTAGGATTTCTTGTTCTAGCTCTTCAATCTTAAATTCTGCTCCTGCAATGTAAACATTAAGGGCTTTAAAATAGTTGAGATTTTCATCATAAAGCTTATCAAGCATCTCATTGTCTTGAAGAAGCCCTTGTTGCTCATTATTAAGTTTTGCCGAAATTTTATCAATTCCAGCACCAATTTTTTGGTACTTTTGAGTGACTTCAAAGATTGATTTTTTAACTTTTCCAAACATTTTTTGGAAAACACTTTTGTTTTCAGCAACAAGTTCATTAGGATTTGCTTGTTGGAGATTGTACATCAAATCAGTCAAAGAGCCGCCGACATCTCCTAAATCTTGCGCCTGTACTTTATCCAAAACACTTTGTGAAAAAGCTGAAATCTTATCTTGCGCATTTGCCCCATAAGCAATCACAGACTGTGAGCTATTCTCATCGAGTTGTTTAGCCAGTTCCTTCGCTTTTTCACGCTCTTCTGGACTTAGAGCATCTATCGCGCGCAAAGAAGCTCTTTGATGCATATCAACAAGTTCTGTCTTTTGAGTTTCAGACAGCGCTTCTGCTTCTTTCACGACTTTATCACCATTAATTAATTCATCTAAAATAGGGTTTTCCATCCTCACTCCTTAATCAAACTTTACTTCATGCTTAATAACATTGACATCATCCATCAAAACTTCATGATAATTTTTCGAGATATTTGTTGCCAGTGTCTTAATCAGAAGCAGTGTTTCATCCATATCACGACTAACTTCATCAGATTTAACAGATTGTTTTTGCATTTCCAGATATTTCTCTGTTAATTTTACCATATTGGGTAAATCTTTATAGAGAAAATCATTCTGTTTTGTCAATTGTGTTGGGTTTTGCACGATATGTTTGAAGAGGAGTTTACTTGCTTCAAGGCCACCTGTGACAGATTCCACAACTTGTAGCTCGTCATTTTTCTTCGTATTTGCTTCCCATTTTTCAATGTTTTCTTTAGCATCTGCTAAAGTGTCACGAAAAATTTCGATGTCACTCTCAGAAAGTCCTGCTTCTTGATAGCGTTGTATATTTTCTTTACGCGGTGGTTTTTTTGCTGTTTTATTCTTTTTATTCGATTTGTTTCTCATTAAGCTAATCAGCCAAAGTGCCACTAGTAGAATTAGAATTGTTCGTATGAATCCATGCATTCCACCCATCATCATTCCTGTCATATGCATTTTTAGCCTCCATTCTTGTTTTCCTGTTATAACAAGCTTTCTTTACTTATTTCATCAGCCAACTGGCTATACTTTAATTTTATCATATTCTGAAGGAAACTTTTCAGACTTTCGTATGATTTCTAATTTGATTAGAGGGCTGTTCTGCAAAGGTTGAAGCAACAAGGCTCAGAGCTTTTCTTCTATTGTACAAAAAATTTTGCCTACGTAATTACCTACGTTTTATCAGAAATTTGCATATTTAGCTACAAGTTCTGCTGCTGCTTTTTCTTTCTCAGGCGCGAGATGTGAATAGATATCCAGTGTCATTTTTATACTTGAATGACCTAGCCTTGCTTGTAGCTCCTTGTAGTCCACTCCTGCATTTAAACACAAGCTCGCATGAGTGTGACGGAAAGCGTGCCAACCAACATGAGGCAGCTCACAGTCACTGAGGTACTTCTTTAGATAAACGGATAGAGTACTTGATGAATGAAGCCCCCTCTCGCGCCTTGGAAAAACTAAAGGCTGATTAGGCTGTCCTACTTCTAACATGGCTCTTTTTTGGTACAGTTGCCAACGCTTCAGACGGTTGATTGCTGCAGTGTCAATTATAACTACTCGCTTACTTGACTCTGTCTTAGGAGTATTAGACACTTCTTTTCCAGACAATGTCTTATTAACCGATACAGTCTGCTCATTTAAATCAATATCGGACCAGTTCAAAGCCAGCGCTTCGCCAACACGTAGCCCAGAAGCCACCAGAAGGCGACACAGGGCTTTCATTAGCTCACTAGTAATCATTAGGCAAATAATCAACGTAGCTAAAAAACGTAGAAATTTGCTCTTTATCAAGATATTTCACGCGCTCTGGGTTGCTTTTCTTTATTCTGGGACGTGTGACTTTGTCGCATGGGTTGATATCGATTAGATCCACTGTAAGAGCATACTTACATATACGGTTAAGAGTACTTAAAATAATCTTTACATCAACTGTTTGGCCTTTGTCGTGTACCGTATTACCATTTACAGGAGGCTTCGCAGCATTTTTTGCCCACTTATTAACCGCTGTCTGGACTATCTGAGGTGTTACCCTATCTATTTTTAATTTTCCGAACTCTGGGAACAGATAAGTTTTAAGTCGAAGCCTCATAGCGCGTGCTGTCTGTGGTTTTACCCCTAGGCTGTATGTATCAAACCAACTATTGGCCACGTCCTCAAAAGTCAGCATAGACTTCTCACGTTTAATACAACCATTCTTTCTAAACTCACTTTTAAGGCGATCAAATTCATTTTTGATGCCTTTTTTTGTTCTGGCTCTAATATCCGTACGGACTTGTTTTCCTGTCAGCTTATCAGTACCAATATAAGCACCTTTCAATATAAAGCCGGTGCTTGACTTCGTTTTATATTCTTGAATATTCATGTTGTTATCCTTCTATCGCTGCCAGGCAAAAGTTAAAACATGAAATTATGTGGGTGTGAAAATATTTACACCCTAGTTATCTTCTCTATCTGTGACTATGTACCCTCTTCTTGATAATACAAACTCTGAATATTGAATTAGATCATCTCTTTCATCATCCGATAATAGTAAAAAGTTATAAATAATAGAACCTAACTTATCTCGTTCTTTGCGATTTAAATTGAAAGCAATGTTTTCTATTTCTTGCGTAAGGGTATATAGTTCATTATTTGAATCAGGTATCATATTTGGATTACTTGATTTTTCTATGATACTAAAACCTAATATTGAAAAGATGGCCTGTCCTGCGTCCAGAGCCTCGCCTATCAGTTCAGTTTCATCTTCAAATTTAGAAAATCCAGCTAGGTAAGCTGGGGAGACACCTAATGTTTTAGAAAGCAAAACCATGCGCTGCATATCAGGAGTAGAACGTCCATTGATATAATTTGATAAATGATTTTTAGACATTTTTATATTCAGTTGTTTTTGATAGGGTAAAGATTTATTGATTATATCAACTTGTTTTAGCCCCCTATCTTCCATTATCTGTTTTAATCTTTGCTGTGTAGTTATTTTTTCCATGGAGATTCAATCCCTTTCTTACTAGTATTATAAGATATATTACTGCAAAGGTCAAAAGTTTGTACTTTTTTCTTGACTTATATATTCCCTTTTGCTAAACTAATAAAGTACAAAGATTTGTACAAGACAAAAGAAAGGAGAAGTATTTTGGATTATTCAAAATTAAAAGGTCGTATCGTTGAAAAATTCGGTACTCAACAAAACTTTTCGCAAGAACTAGGACTTTCACAGCGTGCTTTATCTGGGAAATTAAACGATAAGATTTCTTGGAAACAAAAAGAAATTGAAAAAGCAGCTACTTTGCTAGAAGTTGATGATGATAAAATCGGGTCATATTTTTTTAGCAAAAAAGTACAATAATTTGCACTTCAGTTATAAGCAGCTACTAACTCCAAGCCACCGACCAGAGCAAAAATCAGAAAAGGGATACTGTATACGTTAAAGCCATGGAATGGCTATCCAAAAACTACTAAATTAAAGAATATGCTGCCAGGCAAAAATTAGAATATGAACACGACCGCAAGTGTCTTTAAACTATGTAGAAGAGGGATTACATGAAAGATTTAGCATTTCTAACTAGTCCAGATATGAGTAAAGCAAAGGTAATAACGACATCAGAAATTATCTCTGAATATGCTGATGTTGAACATCACTCAGTCACACGACTAATCAGAAAGTTTGAACACGACCTTGAAGAATTCGGAGTTATTGGATTTGAAATCCATAAACCTCTCAAAGGTTCAACTGGTGGACGTCCAACAAAAATTTATCAACTCAATCGCAATCAAGCAATGCTACTTATTACGTGGCTCGATAATACTGAGACAGTACGAGCCTTTAAGCTGGCACTGGTTAAACGGTTTGACGAAATGGAAAAAGAGCTACAAGCTCGAAAGATTGGGCGTATCAGTGAGAAAGCTGTCAAACGTTCCCTCAACGAAGCTATTGACCACTGGGAGAATGCTCCTAAGTTCCCATATCCTACCATGAATAAGCTACTGATTAAACTTGCTACTGGATCATCAATAAATGATGTCAAAGCGCGAGATACTAGCCAAGAGATTATGCTTAATCTACTGACCTCAACAGAGCAGCAAGCCTATTTAGAACTTGAACAGGTCGCTATCGGTCTTATCATGGCAAATCTTGAATATAAATTCATTAAGGAAATGTTGGAAAAAATTACAAATGCTCGCGCATGAGGCGCTAGAAATCAAAGGAAAAACTAACAATGCTATTTAAAAAATCAGAAAAACAAGATGTCGAAGCAACTGAAACAGTCGAAACTCCAGAGCCATTAACACACGTGGACAGCACTACA
>NZ_KQ968939.1:847636-855191 GCF_001578715.1 Lactococcus sp. DD01
GACAATTGACGTATTATACCCCACTCATGGAACGCAGGCAGGCGCACAGGCACAGTTTAACCCATATACCCATACATGGACGGTGTGGACGAACCTAGGCACTTGTCGCACATTTAATACAGTAACAGCATTTGCTAGATATATGAATGAGGTGTAAGGATATGACAAAAGCAGATTATAGCGACATCATAAAGAAAAACGAAGCTGTAGCTAAGCACCGCAAATTTATTACAACAAAAAACGGAAAAATTAGAGGATTTCTGCAAGAAGATATTATTCTACTTTCTACTTCTGAAAGTGGGTTTAAAATGAATAAATTGGGATTTCCTGTAAAAATGACTGTTAGCAATGGCTTTGTGGAGCGTTGCCAAGTTAAGCAAGAAATCAAACGAGTACATAAAAGTTTAAGTGCACCAGAAGGAGTACGTTTATTATCTGAACTCGTTGAAAAAGATATTCGAGAAATAAAACCTAATTCGCCATGGGACGAATGGCATAGATTTTGGGCTTATGAAAACATCTATCAAATTGCCTTTAATCGTGGTGTCAGACAAGAACGACAACGTAAGAAACAACGTGACAATATCGGCGCACTAACAGGCAATGATATGCACGAATTAGCCCAGGCACTGAGTATTGATATAAATAAGCTCAATACGGCAGTACTTGAACTCACATCTAAGCAGAAAGGCGGTGTAGCATGAGGTCACGATACACACTCAAAGATTTACGCACTCTCAACCGCCTCAGCATCGAAGAACTCTCTTGTGAAACTTTGATACCAATTGAGACATTAGCAGGACTTGAAATTGACAGCTCATATATTGAACATAAAACATTAAGAACATTGGTTCAGTTTTACTCTATAGCAGCAGACTATATCTTTCTAGGTAATCAATCCGAGTTTGAAGCACGACAGCTTGATGAAATGATACGGCACACCCCACTATCAAGACGAATTTCTGCATTAGAGGTCTTAAAACTTGAAAAGAAATTGGGAGTGGACGAGTTTTCTCTTTACCAAGCAATTTTAGAATTATCCAAGGAGGGCGACAATGGGGTTGTTATCTGAACAAGCTGAGCAGGAACTCACTCAATCAGTTCTAAGTCGATTAGACAAGATGATTGATATTAAGCTGCAACAGGCAGACAAAATCAAATATAAGAAAAAAGCTGACTTGAAACGTAAGTTAAAAATCAATGAAAATTACTATCAGAAGCTGGTTAAAGCTGGCTTACGTGAAACCATTCTTGAAGACGGAGATCGCACAGTATGGGTGTCCGAGGAGCAATTTAACCAGCTCATGGATCAATTAGCAGAATAAAAGGGGGAGAAAATGGCACAAAGACGAATGTTTAGTAAAAAAATTGTTGAAACAGATATTTTTATAGATATGCCACCAACAGCTAAAATTTTTTACTTCTACCTAAATATGAGCGCGGATGATGACGGCTTTGTTGGAAATCCTAAAATAATAAAGTTAATCAGTGGAGCAACTGATGATGATTTTAAAATTCTTATAGCCAAGCAATTTATTATTCCATTTGATAGTGGAGTGATTGTTATAAAAGATTGGAAAATCCATAATTATATTGCAAAAGATCGATACAATGAAACACAATATCTAAAGGAAAAAAGCGAGTTATCACTTGAAAAAAATGGCTCGTATACAAAATGTATACAAGATGTCATACATTATGGAGACCCAGGTAAGGATAGGGTAGGTAAGGAAAGGTTAGGAGAGGATAGGGTAGGTAAGTCGAGTATATATAGAGAGTCTGGTATACCAGATGACAACCAGACTGCACCCCCAGATACAGAAAAAACAACCTCAGTAGATAACGATATCTTATTTAAAAATTATATGGACCTATTCATCAACTTCGCTAAAAAGAATATCAATAAAAGGTCACTAGCTCTACAAACATTTATTAAACTTTCAGAAATGGAAAAAAGTCAGATTATTACTGGTGCAAAGAATTATATTAACTTTTATAAGTCTGATCGCCCAGATGATGAAAGCGGACAATATAGTATAAATGCTTTTGAGTTCCTAGATAATGCAGTATTCAAGGAGTACCAAGTACCAATAAAACAGAATAAAGCTAATTCTCCTTTCTGTAAATATGATCCAAATGCTGATATTAACGACCCCGGGGGCTGGGGACCAAAAAAACCAGATAAAACACTGAATACAGATATCAATGATCGAGGGGGCTGGTAAATGGAAAATCTCGCAAAAGGTGGACTGCTTGACCTTTCGCCAGAAACTGCTGAAAAGGTTGATAACGCGCGTGTAGGTGCAATTTCTAGAGTGATAACTGATGATGAGATACAAGATTTTATCTCTAAAAAAGAACTTTCTGATAATGTGATTGATACCAATATTAGTGAGTTAAATAATCATATTATCCAACGCTCTAAGCCAATCACTAAGGGATACAGCCCAGCCCTTAGGTCTTATGAAGGTATGGTTATCACTGAATATGCTAAAACCGCTAATCAGAAGCAGCAAGAACACGAGGAAAAGACTTCTGCTGTCCTTGATAGAAACAGTATCGTTGCAGACAAAGCCATGCTGAAAGCTAACTTTTCTAACTTTAAGTATTCCACTCCTGAAGAAAAAGCAGCTCTAAAAAAAGCCTGTGAGATAGCACGAAGATACCTTGAGGGCGAGGAGTTCAATACCATATTCAAGGGAGAAGCTGGTGCTGGTAAGTCTCATTTGGCTATGGCAATCGCGCAATGGGTAAATGACCAGGCACGACAACGCAGAGTAAACAAGCGTATCTTATTTCTTGACGTCAACGAGATGTTCCGAAAATTAAAAGCAGGTTTTAATAAGCCTCATACCTACTGGACCGAAGAAAACGTAATGACGTTGATACGTAGCGCAGACCTTGTTATTTTAGACGACCTAGGCAGTGAAAGCTCATTCAATGGGAAACAAGCCACCGAATACGTACAGCAGTTTCTCTTTGCCATAGTCAACGCACATCACAGTATTATCACTACTACTAATCTTGATGATCCAGGAACTGTCTACAATCCAAAAATAGTAAGTCGATTAAAGCGGAACTCGAAAGACAGTGTCATTAATTTTAATGGAATTGAAGATAAGCGCTGAGAGGACATATAAGGCTATTTTTAGAGCCTAATATCTTCCCTAGTATAATTTACCCAAAAGCAACTTTAAAAGGTTGTTTTTGGCGCTTATATGGCTCACGTACAAATTAAAACGATAATTAAGAATAAACTTATGAAAATAAATAAACAAGAAATGCTGGATCAACATAAAGATGAAATTATAAATCTTTATCTCGTGGAGCGAAGGACACAAACCCAAATAATCAAGCAGTTTGGAATATCTAAAAGTAGTCTTTATAAATTTCTAAATCAAAATGGCATAAAAAAGCAAAGCATCCCAGACATTGAAGCACCTCCTAAAGCAACAATAAAAAGGCTAGGCGAAAAATTTGATGTCAAAATATATAAAGAACCAAAAACAAATTATCATTACATCACTGGAATACATGACCACGGCTTTCAAGTTCGAGAATATATAGCTAAAGAATTTAAAGATAGTTACGCAGCACTACTTTATATTATCCCAAAAGGGTTTGAAAGCAAGTTTTCTAAAGTTATAACCAAAAAGAATCTCATTTACCCAGATACGAAAGATTAATTTTTTTAGTCTAAGTGAGAAACGTGTGACTGCAGGACACTGATAAGCGATACTCGCCCAAATTTACGTTTTAAAACTTATTTAGACATGTTATACCAGACCGACTTTTAAACGCTAAAATAGGCGAAATATAGCCATATACGCACGCGCTACCGATATCCAAACCAGAAAGGCATAATCATGAGAGAACGCGATCCAACAAGAAAGGTGTCCCCAAAAGTGGGGCGAGTTGAAAAGAATACGTTGAAAATAGAAAAGGATACCAAAAAATGACAGATATTATTAAATTTAATCAAGAACACACAGAGCAACCACAGGAAAACATAAAATCAATTATCAAAGATTTGCAAGACATGACTTTTAAAGCTCACGAACTTTCAGCAGGAGATCTCGAAGTATTCGGCTCATTGGTAAGTGAAGAGCTTGACCGTCTTTTTGAACTCTTAGGAATGACAGAGTTAAGCATCACTGCAGAAGTTAAGGAAGCATTGCCAGCAACCACAATTAAAGAACAGCTACAAGATATTTATAGCTTGAATGACTCCATGATTACAGGCAATCCGTACCATATTCCTACTTATGATGACGGTACAGTGATTAAACAGTCAGATTTGGCAGACATGAATATGAATGCTTTAGACTTAATTGCTGAGCTGTTAGGCTTTGAATTAGAAGAGGGTGCAACTCAATTGGTACAGCCACAGGCAGAGAAACCAGTAAGCGAAATGACAGACCAAGAAATTTACGACAGCCTACCCGTAGAAGATAAGCTCAACGTGGATATGTTGAATAAACTCCATGAGGTTCAAAACCATGTTTTACGCAGCGGACAGACTGCGGTAAGTATGAACCAAGTACAAACAGCTATCTCTATTCTTGAGGGTAGTCTAGGTGTCATGGGACGAGTAGAAGAATAAAGTTAGGAGTAATCAATATGCGAAAAAGAGATCCAACAGCAATACTTTTGCTGAAAAAAGTTTAAAACTAAATAGAATACGGAGAAAATACAACAATGGCAATTACCAAAGAAATGAAAACCAAAATGGCTAAATTAGAGGCTGAAAATAAAGCATTGAAAAAACAAAAATCTGAGCAGCAAAAAGCGAAAGCTGAAGCAAAAAAACTACCTGCATTTATGCAGCCTAAAGCGAAATACTAGAAAGGCGCGAGCATGATAACATTTAAAACTAAAACAGGATACTCAGTACCGATTAAAGAATACGATAAAATCCAAAATAAAAATCTTACTGAAATCAAAGAAAATCAGTTACAAATTAAAGATTTTGGCAAACTGACAGCATACTATCCAGAAGTCATTTTCAAAAATATCTCACGTACAAATGAAGACGGCTCTATTGACCTTATCATTGACCCAGGCGCAGCAAATGAGCTTAATACTGGTTTCTTACCTAAGCGCTCATACAAGGCCTTACGTATCAAAAAGCAAATGGGCTTGTTAGGCACTGAGAAATGGAAATATATCGAGACAGTACAATTATTCGAGAACGAAATTGTTAAAGATTTTTACGGTTCGTTACCCATTTCGGATATCGAGGAAATTCTAGAAATGACTATCAAAAAGAATATTCACTATCGGGATCATGCGGCTGCACTTTAAAAAGTTAAATACCCCAGTCAATTGACTGGGTTTTGTAGCTTAAATGACCGAAAATGACACAAAATAACATAGATTAGGGGGATTTATCCAATGAAAAGAAAGAATTTGCTGAAGCAGGCAAGCAAGAAATTTGTTACGAATGACAATGACGAAAGTAAATCTAATCCTACAATTATCTTCACGCATGATTACTCAGTAACCAGAGGCAACAAAGAATTTAGTTTTAAAAATATCACTACTCAAAAACAATGGGACGAGGCTAAACGTAAAGCAGGTCTAGGCTCAAAGCCTTTTGAATATGTAATTACTCTTGCGTTTGGTTGTGACACTAAAGAGGAAGACGAACGAGTTGAGAAACTGCTAGATAGATTAATTTTATAGAAAGGAGGCAATCCACATGGCAGGAAATACTAAAAAAGAAAAATTCATGCAGTGTCTTCTGACCGAAAGCACACGAGAAAAGGCAATAAAAAAAGCTGAAATCTCAGCTTCTACTGCTTATCGTTGGTTAAAAGACCCAGAATTCAATCAACAGCTCTTAGAGCTACGGCGCAGTATGATGTCAGAAGTTACTACCAGCTTACAGAGAAAAGCAATGGAAGCCGTCAACGTCCTATCTGAAATCATGAGCGATCAAGAAGCACCAGATTATGCGCGTATTAGTGCAGCAAAGTCTATACTCGACAATGCTTACAAGGGGCTTGACTTAGAAGATACTCAAGTTAGATTAGATATTATTGAGGAAGCAATGCAGGAGGCTGAGAAAAGCCAGTAGCACGCGCTTTTTGATGCTATAGTACAATTTCATCTAAAATACAACAGAATGCTCACAGCACGAAACTGTGGGTTTTTTGGTGCAAAACTTCCGTTTCTTCCGTCCCTAAAAAGAGAGGTAAAAAATTACCAGTCCTAATTTTTTTATTTTACTCAAGCCAAAAGTGGCTCGTGCTAATTTTAAAGATGTTGCTGAGGGAAAAAGTTCCTTGAGCTATTTTAAAATTTTTTCTGAAAATATTGATTTTGTGTGTTTGGACAAAAATGTCCATGTTAAAAATCAAGGTATGAACTTTCAGAAAGTTGAGGCGAGCGCAAAATTGCGCTGAGTGAACATTGCTGCAGCAAAGAAAATAGATCAAGTTTTGAACAAAAATGTTTAAAACCGAATATTGGTTTCCAAAAAAAGTGAAACCAATATTAAAGGGCGTACCTGTAAGTACACCCTTTGAGTCACCGTATAATAAGATTTATTATAAAATCACATTACATTAGATAGCATATAATGAGTTCCAACTAAACGTAGTTAAAAACGTAACTAGTTTTTGTCAGGGAATGTGCTTTATATCATAGATATACATTTTTTTATTATTAGTTTAGATATCCAAAAAGAGCATATATTACCTACCTACTTTCCTCCGAATAAACTAAGAAAACTAAAAGTGACAGGCAGACGATGCCTTACTGGTTTTATTTTTTCATAAAGTAACTGATCAGATTTTGTAAATTTATGTTTTTGAGATACGAGTTTTTCAAACCATTCATAAATATATTTTTCCGATTGCTCCTTAGTGAAACGTCCATCTTTAAGCATTTCTATTGCATTACCTAAAACGGAATATACATTTTGGCTAAGCAAGTCACTGTCCATAAAATGTTCTAACTCATATATAAAATTAATTGTCTTTTTATTCATACTTCCTTTTTTATTTTTCTCAACTTTTCAAGAAACTCATTATAATTTAATGATGTCATATAAACATCGTATGTATATACTTCAGAAAAATATTTATCAGCTTCTGATAAACTAGTTGGGTCTAGCTTTTCAATCCATTCTTCCAAGTATTGAAGCGTGCCTATTGTCTCCTCAATATTATTATTGATTTTTTGAAAAGCATTTGAAGCTATCTGATGGACGGTTGAGGAAAGGAGTTCACTAGATATAAAACTTTCTAAAGATTTTTGAATAAAATCAAAAAGTTTATAACGGTCACTCTTATTATATTGAGAAGAAGCAGAAATAAATTTACCACTAATACCTCTCAGACGTCTCAATTTTGCTAATTGAAATATAAGATTATGTTTTTCAATTTTACCATTATTACTCATTTGGAGTTCCTCCTTTACCATAAGGAGAATATGGAGGGATACCGTTCTTACTTTTATTTACTTTATCTAATGCTGCATCCCAACCTTGCCCTAAATTATTAAGACTTTCATCAATGTGGTCCCAAGGATTAATTACTGGAGAAGTATC
>NZ_KQ968939.1:855790-856500 GCF_001578715.1 Lactococcus sp. DD01
GCCGCATGATAGGCTTGTCCTTCAAGACCTCCAAAAGGGTCGCCAATCATGCTTAAAAGGTGGTCAACACCTTCTTGCACATCTTCTACAATCTGATCCGCAATCTCTAAGTTATGCTTTAAAGCAGAGCTTAAGAGCTGTCCGTCATTTTTATTGTATTTTAATCCCATGTTAAAGCATTCCTTTCTCTCTGAAGTTTGCCTAATTTATCTTGGTTTGCAACCTGCTCTTTACGATAACCTGCAGTAAGTTGTTCTTTCATACTTTCGGTTACACGTCCAATTTCTTTTTTTATTTCATGAAGCGCAAAATCTTGGCTATTGGCCAAAGCGCCTTTTTCTTGGAGGCGTGCAAAATAAGCTTCTTCTTGACGGAAAAGAGTATTCATTTGGTCTTGGAAATGCTCAACGGATTGCTTGAGGCTACGCTCTTCCGCTCGTATCTCCTCTTCTACTTGTTCTTGAAGCATGATTTCTCGGTTTAAACGGAAACGTTCTTCCGCATGTTTATCTTTTGCCATTAGAACCCCCAACTCTGACTGTCTGCTTGGTCATCATGTTCAATCTTTTGCGCTAAGCCCTTAATCTTATTGGCTTGTGCTTCTACAGTGCCGACAAACTCTCCAACTGAAGCAAGCATTTGGTTGGTTAAGTTTTGCCCTGCTTTCATGCAAGGCATTTCACTTCCTGCAAACTCAACCTTTTCATTTT
>NZ_KQ968939.1:856837-862630 GCF_001578715.1 Lactococcus sp. DD01
CATTGAGAGGGTAATTTTAGGCACTTTTCGCAATTCTTATATATGCTAAGGACACTATCAAAGGCTGTTTATCCCCACAGTTGAGCGATTTCTATTCAGAAAAAAAGTTTTGCAGAAATACGTACACTTGGAAAAAGACTAATCTTCCTCGGGTTCTTTTAGCTTTACGAATTAAAAAAGCACTATCAAAGTGCTATTCATGTTCTCAATTTTGCCTGGACGGTGCGAATTTTTTACCTACGTAATTACCTACGTTTTTATATTTCACTATGTCAATTCATATATTTAAAAAGGTTAATAAATATCCTTTTTGTTCTTTACCTACGTTAATATTTCGCTATAATATCACGTTTTTGCTCTCGTATGATTTCTAATTTGAGATAAGAGTGCTTATCGTAAGATTATAAGCTCGATTTTTGAAGACTGCAGATATAATTTTTCGTAAGAAAAAAAGAGAAAAAAGTTTTTTCATTCCTTTTTCTCAAATATATCTCTTTTATACTTCTTTATTTGTGGTCTGGCTTGGTTTCTGTGTTCTTTTAGGTAGTGAAAAGTAAAGATTGAATAGTAAAACAACAGCAATTACGAGGGATACATAAGGATTGCTGTTATAAAATATAAAATTTATTCCAATAGCAATAAGTGAAAGTAACGTGATCAATAGGTTAATATATTTTTTAGTCATGAATTAGTGTTCCTTTTATTTTGAGAGTTCATCACACTCTAGTGAAAAAACTGAAAATTCAGCGTAAATTTTAAGAAAGAGTATCGTTCGTCTCATTCTCTTTTAAGGTTGAAAGGGCGTACTGTGAAATGCAAATAATTATTACAAAACCTATAATTTTAAGCAAAAGACTTAATGGCGCAAATAAGTACAATAAAATTATTGCTACTATTTCACAACTATAAATAATAAATTTCATGAATTTTTTCCAATCTTTTTAATAACTCTGAACACCTAGAGATGTTCGTTTTTTTATTTTATAAGGATTTTTAGGATTTGCCATTACGTAGAATTACCTCCCTAGAAAAGGAGTTAATACTTCCAATTATAACATCAATAAATGTAACTATCCTTTTTCACTCGTAGAAACATTTCAATGTGTAAAAGTGATGTACAGCACTCATATTTATTAGAACACTACTTTAATCAAGAGGTGCATGATAAAAATGTAAACCTCAAGTAAATATCTCGAAAATAATAGTTTTAAATCTTAAATTCCTTAATCTTATCAACCTTCATTCCTTCTTTATCAGTAACAAATGTCCATCTTTGTTTAAATTTTTGTTGATAATTGGGAAGACCTTTTAGTATTTGTTGAGTATCCTTATCTATTACGTAATCAACAGCTTTAAAAGATATATCTATCTCGAAAGTGTTAGATTTTTTCCAGTATAAGCGACTGAGTCCTTCGATTTCAATATTTTCTGTGTGATTTATTTTTCGCTTATCTAAGTAGCTTAACAAATTTTTAGTATGCTTGGTATAAAGTTTTTCGCTATATAACTGCGATACTCTTGATATATCCTGTGTATTCCAAGCATCTTGAATAGATAAGAACTGTTTCTTTATGGCATTAGAAAGTTCCATATCTTCAATATGAACTCCCTCAGTATATATTCCCTTAGGTTTAATAACTGCACTAATAGCTATGATAATACCAAGACCTACAAGAGAAAGCATAAGCTTTACTTTATTTGATATACCACCTTCCACACTTGATGGTGAGTTATTACTAGTGTGAATGCCTCCAATCCCTCCATGGAAACCTCCACCACCCGTAGTTCCACCTCCATGGAAGCCCCCAGCTAATGCCAGAACATGGGGAGCAAAGATGATGAAGAAACTCATTACTAGAAGAGCAATAAATATTTTTTGTTTTTTTATCATATTTTTATTCTAGAAGCTCAATCAGTAAAGTCATACGATACATAATAGAACCTTTATAGCTAAGAGATATCAAATCCATTTCTCTTAGCATTATAACTCATTATGAGTTGAAGCAATTTTTTATACTCAAGCTCTGGCATATCGTAGGGAATCTTAAGTGACCCTTTTCCAAATTCAAGACCATAATCAGTAAAATCAGAAAAATCGCTTTCTTTCATACCTTGTGTTCCATAAATACCTAACCAGCCCTTATTAGCCATTAGTAAAAAAAGTTGTTGTGTCGCTTTCTTGGCCTGTTTAGGGTAAAAACCTGGCATTGCATAAGAAACACGTTCTTGCACATCAGGATAGATAGTATGGACCAACTGTCGTGTAAGTCGCATTCTCGCAAGTTTTTCTTCACTTAAGTCATTATCATTAAAGTAAGCTTCAAAAGGTTGTGCTTTTTTCATTTTAATTTATTCCTTCCACAACTTCTATTTCATAAGTAATTGTTAATACTATTATTAATCCTTGACACTCATTCCACTGCCAATCCAAGTCAAGATTCCTCCAACAAAGCCTAAAAATGGAAACAATCCAAATATTCCGCCCAAGATAAAATAAAAACCTGCACGCCTAGTATCTTTTTCTGTTGAAGATTTACGGTCAACAACCCCCATAATAATCAAAATAATACTAATAATTACTGTTACACCAAACATACCTAATAATAATTGAAGATTCCAGTTCTCTGGTACGTGTCCGTGAATCCCATTAAAGTATGGATTAGTATTCCAGAAAAATTGAAAGCCAAAAAGAGACAACACAATGAGGACACTGCCTAAAAAGGCACTCATTACTGCATTTATTAAACTCATTTTTTTATTTTCCATTTTCTCTTCCTCCTTGACTTTCTTGTTTTTCTTTTTGGCTGTGAGCACTAATTTCCTGTAAAATTAACAGTATAAATAAGGGAATCTTCTTTATAAAATTCTACTTTAGTGTCAAGATTCATTTTTTTGACGGCACATCTGTCATAATTTGTTTTACCATAAACAGATTTTGCTAATCGTTCCAGATCTTTGGTAGAAGCATTTTTGATATTTATCATAGGAGTGCTTAAGGCATCCCATGATAAACTCGAACTGTCCTTATCCTGCTGAATCTTAGCGCCTAGCATCTGTGGATCGTTAATAATGTCCGTAATATTTTGTTGGCTATACATTTTGGCGCTTATATCCGTCAATGCAAAAGAACCCAACACTAATAAAAGTGGGCTGAAATAAATCAATAGGGCAGCAACTAGGATTATCAAAAGAGAGCGAATAGATACTGAAATTTTTGCACTTGTTTTTTTAATTTTAATAATATAACTCCTTATAATTTAGAGTTCAATCAGCACATTTTTAGCCTTTAAGTTATCCAGGCATTCTATCAAATAATCTACATTATGCTCTGGATAAATAGGAACAGTCAAAGACATAGTCTCCAGTGACTCATAACTTGAACAATGGTTTCCACGATACAAGGGACTTTCCCATTCCTTAGCCGGTTTGTATCCTCTTCGCTTCATTTCCTCCATAACTTGTTGATGATATTGAAATAATTTATAGGGTGAATAATCAAAAACATAATTTACAGTCGCGTGTGGCTTGCCCCAGCCTCTCCCTCTCAAAGCACAGCATTCTCTGTGCTGTCCAAGCAATTGCATCCGCGGAAGATGCTTTATTAAATCTTCGTGCCATAACCTCATCTCTCATCTCCTTCTTCCAGATTATTATTCCTCCTATTTTAGATCAATCATAAAGGTCGATTTATCCCCAGCGGAACACTTCCAAAAGGCAAAATTTCATAAAGCCTTTCAGGAATTTGTTGACTAAATTTTCTTGCATTTGGCGATAATTTTCCGTTTAAGGCAAGCAAGGTAAAGCTCACTTGAATACGTTGAACTATCTGCGGGACATAGTCACCGCTCTCTATCAAGTTTTTCGCCTTAGTCAGTACTTCCCGTTCTTGGATCGTCAAGGATTCGTCCAATATTAATCGATAAATATCGTTTAAAATCTGTTCTTCACGTGCGGATAATTTTACCTTTTTCATAAGTGAACTCCTTTTGAAAAGCCTGTTTTGATTTATTTGAGCAAGGTTTTAAAAATCAGAACCACTAAAATTAAATCAATAGCCAAGCCAAGATACCATGAAACGATAAAATATGTTTTTTGTGTTTTATGTCGACAAATTTTTCCACCTAGAAATGCGCCTAAACCACCGCCCAATATTGCCTGGGAAATAAGCACCTTCTCAGGAATCCGCCACAAATGATGCTGCGCCTTGTATTTGTCAATAGCATAAAACAGAAAGACAATAATGTTCCAAATAATAAGTGCTGTTAAAATAAGAAGTCCTGTTGTTGTCATTGCTATCTTTCTGTTTTTAAATTTATTTTTAAGAAGTTTTAAATACCAATGGTTAATAGCTTCATTCATTGGGTGATTTAAAACTTTTTATCAATTTAACTCATCTTTATGCTATTCATTATATCACTTGCTGGGCTTGAAGTCATAACAGACTATCAAATAAATGAAGCACTTAACCTCATTTATCTGTAAAATTTAACTATTTGACATTCAAAAAAACTCGGAGTATAGTTTTATCTATAGCAAAGTTAGAAAAGGGGAAATAACTTGGTATTTGAAAAAACAGTATTAAACAAAGCTCTCGCCTCTGCCTTTGATATTCCAGTAAAAGTAACTTACTGGGATGGCAAAACAGAGAAATATGGCGATGGTGAAGCTCAAGTACACATCATTTTCAATAAAAAATTCGCTTTTAGCGATTTAGCATCCATGCCTACTCTGGTTCTTGCTGAAGCTTACATGCACGATGAAATCGAAATTGAAGGAAGTATTCAAGAACTTGTCGCTTCCGCTTATCGTAAAGCAGATAGCTTTTTAACAAATCAATCAGGCTTCGGAAAATCCATTGTTGAGCTCTTGGGCAATCACTCCCAAAAGCAATCGAAAAAGGATATTCATCAGCACTATGACATTGGGAACGACTTTTACAGAAAATGGTTGGATCCAACGATGACTTATTCTTGTGCTTATTTTGAAAATGAGAATATGACACTGGAACAAGCACAAATCGCTAAAGTACATCATATCCTTGACAAGCTCAACAGTACACCTGGCGGACGTTTATTAGATATTGGTTGTGGCTGGGGAACATTGCTCTTTACTGCTGCACAAGAATACGGCTTAGAAACTGTAGGTGTTACTCTTTCTGAAGAACAATACAACTATATCGTAAATAAGGCAAAAAAACTCGGACTTGAGGATAAAGTCAAAGTCTTCCTTACAGATTATCGTGATCTAAATGAAGGAACCTTTGATTATGTAACTTCTGTGGGCATGTTTGAGCATGTGGGTAAAGAAAATTTAGAAATGTATTTCCAAAAGGTTTATGATTATCTCAAACCAAATTCTCGTGCCCTCATCCATGGAATTACTGGTCAACATCGTGGAGCAGGTGTTGATCCTTTCATCGAAAAATATATCTTCCCAGGAGGTTATATTCCAAACATCGCTGAAAATGTCGAACACATTATGACTGCAAAATTACAACTTGATGATTTGGAACCTTTACGTCGTCACTATCAAAAAACACTAGAAATCTGGAACGAAAACTACAGTAAAGTTTTTGTAGATATTGAAAAGGAAATGGGCCGTCCCTTTGCTCGCATGTGGACGCTTTATCTTCAAGCTTGTGCCGCTAGTTTTGAATCAGGGAACATTGATGTGGTTCAATATCTTTTAACAAAAGGGCCTTCAGGTGTTGGTCTTCCAATGACTCGTCAGTATATGCTCCAACATCATTAAACGTTTATGAATATTAAAAGAAAAAAACAGTTGTCAAATACG
>NZ_KQ968939.1:863919-881691 GCF_001578715.1 Lactococcus sp. DD01
TCGTCAAATACAACTGATTTTTTTTTGCACATTTATTCTTTGTGCTTTTGTTTGGAATATATAAAGGCCTTGGCAATAACAGAGATGAACATAGCCATGATACCTAAACCAACCGTAGCATAGATCATTGTAAATATTTTACCTGTTGTAGTTATCGGATATAAGTCACCGTATCCTATCGTTGTTAAGGTCATAAAACTTAAATACAAGGCATCAAGAATACTAAATTTTTCTACTGTTGAATAAAAGATAGTTCCACTCATCAAGGTTGTTGCCATTAAGAAAAACAAAGCTTTTGTATCGTCCTTTTTTAAGATAAAACTAAAGGAAGTGAATAATTTTTTGGTCGCAATTAGTAAGGATAGCACAGAAACCTTCTTTCTAAATTTATTATAAGCTTATTTCCAAATAAGAAGTTCTGACTCCGTAGTAACATCCCCAAACTTATCCGAAAAATCTTTAAAATGCACTGCACCTAACTTTGTATAAAGACTCCTTGCATTTTCATTATTTTTAAGAATTGCAATGGCAACCGTCATTTGGGCTTCTTTTGCTTGCTGCAACACCTGTGACAATAACTGAGTCCCCACCCCTTTTCTTTGAAACTTCTGGGAGATGTGAAGGGAATCAATGTAAAAGTTACCTCTCTGGTCGCTACTTTCTGAGTAAGCGATGAAACCTGCAACATTATTTTCTAACTCTTTGACGAGAATATGTTGTGAAGCTTGTGCAAGAAAATGCTCCCAATTTTTCTGAAATGTATCATATTCTAAACTTTCTAAATAAGTAGGAGGCAAGATACTTTCATATGTCGTTTGCCAATTGTCTACGTTAATATGTGCTATTTCTTCTAAATCAGAATAATGTGCCGGACGAATGCTTGTCATCTTCTTCTCCTTTTTATTTTAAATAATCTTTTTTCAAAAGCCCCATAAAATGACTGTCGTGGTAACTTCCAGCTGCAAAGAAATGTTCTTTCATTGTTCCTTCAATTTTGAACCCAACTTTTTCATAGATATGAACAGCAGGAGCATTATCAACATCACCCCAAAGATAAACTTTATGCATGTTTAATACTTTAAAAGCATATTCTAAGGCTTGGTGAAATGCTTCTTGTGCCAAGCCTCGACCAGAATACTCTTCTGTAATGATAAGCTGTATTTCACAACTACGATGGATGAAGTTGATTTCCATCAATTCTACTATGCCCGCAAATGCACCATCCACATCTACAACAAAACGACGTTCATCCATACTATGAATGTGCTTATCATATAGAGCCGTTAATTCATCTAAGGATTCGTAAGGTTCTTGAAACCATAAATGCATAGTTTTAGCTTCATTGTTGATGATATGAATATTTTTTAAGTCTGTTCTTTCTAGTGCTCTGATTTTCATTTTAGAATCTCCTTGCTTTTTATTTCCAATATCCTTCATGAACTTTTCTAGCTTTTTCCTCTACTTCTGGAAAGGGTCCGATAATCTGTATGAGCTTTTGTCCGCGATCAATAATCTGTTGCGCAGGCAAATCAAAAGTGGGATTTTGTTCATTGTCTCCTGTTAGTTCTAACAAACGTTTTTCAGTTAGAGCATAAACGATAGTTCCAATATTCCCCCAATAAATAGCTCCGGTACACATTGCACAAGGTTCCGCTGTAGTATAAAGTTTACATTGCCACAAAAATTCTTTGGAATAAAGCTTGGAAGCTTTTGCAGCCAAACTGGTTTCTGCATGTCCCGTACAAATCTGTTCTGTAATTTCAATATTTTCTTGTTCTAGGAGAATATTTCCCTTGCTATCTGTCAAAAGTGCACCAAAAGGAGTATTCCCATGATTGCGAGCATTTTGGGAAATCTCCACACAGCGTTCCAAAAGCGCAATATGTTTTTGTCTTTGCATATTCACCTTCCTTCTTCCATAATAAAATAGTTAGACTTTATTATACAATGAACCCGCTGTAAATAAAAGCGTTTACTGTATTATTGACATCTTTTAAGCAAAATTTCTTTTTTGTTTTATTTTCTCACTTGGGTTTTCAGTGAATTTTAATATAGATTATGGTAAAATGAGGATGTATTGGGCTTTTATAAGCTAGGATAAATTAGTAAAGGAAAAAATATGAATCCACAAAAAATTGCCGTGCTCGGCCCTGGATCATGGGGAACTGCTCTTTCTCAAGTTCTTAATGACAATGGACATGAAGTTCGTATTTGGGGAAACAATGTTGACCAAATTGCTGAAATTAATGAAAAGCATACCAACGAACGTTACTTCAAAGGGATCACTTTAAATCAGAAAATTTCTGCTTATACCGATCTCGAATTTGCCTTGTCTGATGTTGATGCTATTCTTTTCGTTGTTCCAACAAAAGTCACACGTTTGGTTGCTCAACAAGTCGCAAAAGTTCTTAAACATAAAGTGACAATCATGCATGCATCTAAGGGGCTCGAACAAGGGACCCATGAACGTATTTCTTCAATACTCGAAGAAGAGATTCCAGAAGAATACCGAAGCGAAATTGTTGTGGTTTCTGGTCCTTCGCATGCCGAAGAAACAATTCGACGTGATATTACCTTAATCTCTGCTGCTTCAAATGATTTAGAGACGGCTAAATATGCCCAAGAAATTTTTTCTAACGATTATTTCCGACTCTATACCAATACGGATGTTATTGGTGTAGAAACAGCGGGTGCTTTTAAAAATATTATTGCAGTCGGTGCTGGGGCTTTACATGGTCTTGGTTTTGGTGATAATGCTAAAGCAGCAATCATCACGCGTGGCTTAGCAGAAATTACCCGTTTAGGTGTTGCTATGGGCGCTCAACCGCTTACTTATAGCGGCTTGTCTGGTGTAGGTGACTTGATTGTTACGGGTACATCGATTCACTCACGCAATTGGCGAGCAGGTGATGCTCTCGGTCGAGGTGAGAAGCTTGCGGATATCGAAGCAAATATGGGAATGGTTATCGAAGGTGTTTCAACAACCAAAGCCGCTTACGAACTCGCACAAAGTATGCATATCGATATGCCCATCACTGAGACAATCTACAAGGTACTTTATGAAAATATGGATGCCCGCGAAGGCATCTTAGACATTATGCGCCGTGAAACACGTACCGAAAACGAATTCAGTATCTAAATCAAAAGGAGCTAATTTTTAAAATGATTAAAACAAACCCAAAACAAAAAGTAAGAAAAGCAATTATTCCCGCAGCTGGTCTGGGTACACGTTTCTTGCCTGCTACTAAAGCCCTTGCTAAAGAAATGTTACCTATCGTTGATAAACCAACGATTCAATTTATCGTTGAAGAAGCCTTAAAATCAGGAATTGAAGATATCTTAATCGTTACAGGTAAAGCTAAACGTCCTATCGAAGATCACTTTGACTCAAACATTGAGTTGGAACAAAACCTTAAAGAAAAAGGTAAAACAGAGCTTTTAAAATTAGTTGAAGAAACAACAGATATCAATCTTCACTTTATTCGTCAAAGCCACCCAATGGGGCTTGGACATGCGGTTCTTCAAGCAAAAGCCTTTGTTGGCGATGAACCATTTGTTGTTATGCTTGGTGACGATCTTATGAACATCATGGGAGATGGTACACCACTCACAAAAGAATTAATTTCTGACTATGAGAAGACACACGCTTCAACAATCGCTGTAATGAAAGTTCCACATGACGATGTGGACAAATATGGTGTTATTGCTCCAGAAGGTGAAGTTTCTAAGGGTCTTTACAATGTTGCAGAATTCGTCGAAAAACCTGCTGTTGAGGATGCTCCTTCTGATTTGGCTATCATCGGCCGCTACCTCTTAACTCCAGAAATTTTCCAAGTTTTAGAAAAACAAAAACCTGGTGCAGGTAACGAAATCCAATTGACGGATGCGATTGAAACTTTAAATAAAACACAACGCGTTTTTGCACACGAGTTCACTGGCAAACGCTATGATGTCGGCGATAAATTTGGTTTCGTTGAAACAACTATCGAATATGGTCTCAATCATCCACAAATCAAGGATGAATTGCATGATTACATCATCGCTAAAGCAGAAGAACTTTTAAAATCTGAAAGCAAAACTGAAAAATAATTCAAGGCTGTCCAGCGTTTGCTTGGGCAGCTCTTCTTATCCCCTTTTTCCTTGTAAGAACAAATCATTCCGAACTTCTTATTTTGCCTAAATTATGCTATCATGGAGGGGATGAAATTTTTCAAAGAAATCAAGATTAAAGCTCTGGATATTATCATTATTCTTGCCTTATTTTGTGCTTCTTTTTCTGTTTTTTTTCTCCTGCCTCACAATAGCTCTGGGACAAAGGCCCAATTACGTGTGCAAGGGAAAGTGATTAAAACATTTGATTTAAGCAAAAATCAGCGCTGGACTTATCGCTCTGAGGATGGGGATTACAATGAAATAGAGGTAAAGGATGGAGCGATTGCTGTTGTTAAGGCTTCTTGTCGCGATCAAATTGATGTGCAACGTGGCTTTATTTCAAAAGTTAACGATACTATCGTTTGTTTACCTCATGATTTAGTCATTCAAATCATTGGAGATCAATCAGAATCTGGAGTGGATTATAGCGGATGAATGTAAAAGAAAATATTTATATAGCACTTCTCACTGCAGTAGCTGTTGTTATGGGCATTTTTGAGAGCTGGATTCCCTCCTTCTTCGCTTTTGCTCCGGGAGCCAAAATTGGCCTAGCTAATCTGGTAATGATTATTGCCATTTTCACCTTAGATTGGCGAAAAGTTTGGACAATGCAAGTCTTGCGCTTGCTAATTACTGCCTTATTCACAGGTGTTTCTGTGGTTATCTACTCTGCGGCAGGAGCTATTTTAAGCCTCTTAGCCATGTACCTCATGAAGCAACTAGGACCCAAATGGGTCTCTCTCATTGGTATTTCTGTTGTCGGAGGCTTCTTTCATAATCTCGGACAACTGCTTGTTGCTTCGCTTATTACAGGTACAAGCTCCGTAATGCTTTATTTACCATGGCTCTCTTTTTTCGGTATGCTCGCTGGTTTTGCCATCGGCGTTGGTGGCAACCAAATCATTCAGCGTGTAGCACCAATACAGTTATTATTTATTAAAGAAAGTAAAAAATGGACGTAAAAAATACAATTTGGTCAGAATATCCAAAATTAGAATCTTCCTTAGTCAAAGTTCAAAAGCTGATGAAGCAACAGGTTGGCATCAAAAATAAAGAAATCAAGTCAGCCATTTTTGACCTGTTTGATGCAGGTGGAAAAATGCTACGTCCGGCTTATTTATTAATGTTTGCTGATTTTACTGCTATGGATAATAAAAGTAAAATCGCACTTGCTGCAAGCGTCGAAATGCTGCACACTGCAACGCTTATTCACGACGATATTGTTGACCAAGCAGATACACGTCGCGGTGTCGAGACTCTCTCGAAAAAATACGATCCGTCAATTGCTGTTTATGCTGGCGACTATCTTTTTGTAGCTGTTTTTAAACTTTTGTCAAAATATTCTTTTGATTTGCCAAATTTAACAAAAAATATCGGATCTATTGAACGCCTTTTAGGCGGAGAACTTGGACAACTCAACAAACATTTTGATTTTGAGCAAACGCTCGATGATTATATTCAAAATATTTCTGGAAAAACTGGCGAACTTTTTGCTATGTCATCCTCAATCGCTCCTTTAATTATGCAAGATGTTCACTTATCTGAACTCTCCTATAATATTGGGATGGACATTGGAATTGCCTTCCAAATTATGGATGACTATCTTGATTATGCTAGCGACAGTCAAACTCTGGGAAAACCTGTACATGAAGACATCAAGCAAGGTATCTTTTCTGCACCCGTTATTTTTGCTTTAGAGATCGATCATCGTCATGTGAAATCTTTGATTCAAAAAGAACAATTTGAAGAAGTTTACAGCTTCATTCAAAGCTCTGGAGCGCTGACTAAAACTAAAGAGTTGGCCCAATATTATACTAATCAAGCTCTCAATCTAATTAATAAGCTCCCTGAGGGCCAAACACGTGATAACATTAGCAGTGTTACAAGAAAACTTTTGGAACGGAATTTATAATGAACCCTGAAGAATTTTATGCGCAACTTGAAACTTTTGACCTTTTCTTAAATGATCAACAAAAAGAACAATTTGAACGCTATTTTGAGCTTCTCGTTGAGTGGAATGAAAAAATTAACCTTACGGCAATTACAGAGAAAAAAGAAGTCTTTCTCAAGCATTTCTATGATTCAATTGCACCGATTCTCTACAAGCTCATTCAAAATGAACCCTTAAAAATCCTTGATATTGGTGCCGGGGCAGGCTTTCCTAGTTTACCAATGAAGATTATTTTCCCAGAGCTACAAGTAACTATTATTGATTCGCTTAACAAGCGCATCAACTTCTTGTCTCTTTTATCAAAAGAGTTGCACTTAGAGAAAGTGACTTTATTGCACGGTCGCGCTGAGGATTTTGGACAAAATCCTCTCTACCGCGCTCAATTTGATATTGTTACAGCACGCGCAGTTGCGCGTCTCAGTGTACTCTCTGAACTCACTATTCCTTTTCTTAAGAAAAATGGCCATCTCTTGTCACTCAAAGCGGCTAAATTTGATGAAGAACTTTCGGATGCTAAACATGCAATTGCCGTCTTAGGAAGCAAATTTATCGAACAGATTGATTATCAACTTCCAAATGGTGATGAGCGACACATTGCTATTATCGAAAAGAAAAAAGAAACGCCGAAAAAGTACCCACGAAAAGCGGGAACGCCCAATAAAAAGCCACTTTAAAAAGCTCTGGTTCATTCAGAGCTTTTTCTTTATTATGCACGCCCATTCCATTCATTTTTAATAGTTTGATAGGCTTGAATTGGATTTTCAGCACGAGTAATTGGACGGCCAACAACAATATAATCCGATCCGATATTGCGTGCTTCTTCTGGTGTCATCACTCGTTTTTGATCTCCCTTGGCTGTGCCTGCAGGACGAATACCTGGTGTCAAACAGATGAAATCTGGACGTGTGACACTTTTAATCTTTTGAACCTCATGAGCTGAACATACAACACCATCTAAACCAGCCTCATCTGTGCATTTAGCATAGTGTAGAACTGATTCTTCCAAACTTGTCATAATCATTTGATCATGGTGCATACTTTCTTGGCTAGTGGAAGTCAGCTGAGTGACAGCAATCAAATCTGCAACCTTTTCTCCAGCAGGTGTTCCAGCTATCAAACCTTCTTTAGCTTGCTGCATCATCTCAATCCCTCCAGCAGCATGAACATTAATCATATCTATTCCTAAACGGGCTAGACCTTTCATGGCTGAGCCAACTGTATTTGGAATATCATGGAGTTTCAAATCTAAGAAGACATCATGACCTTGAAATTTAAGGAAGTCTACAACAACAGGCCCTTCTTGATAGAGGAGCTCCATTCCCACTTTTACATAGAGTTTTTCGTGATCATCAAAACGCAGTAAAAAATTTTTTACGTCGCGTAAGCTTGGGAAGTCAAGGGCTACCATTGGTCTTGATTCATGCATTTTCTTTTTTCTCCTTTTTTACTTCTTTACGTAATTCTTCTAAACTTTCAATCCCATACTTATCCATAAGTTCAGGAAGTTCATTAATAATTTTCGGACACACATAGGGATCGGAAAAGTTTGCTGTCCCTACTGCAACCGCACTTGCACCAGCCAGATAAAATTCAAGAACATCTTGAGCAGTCATTACACCGCCCATTCCGATAATCGGTAAATCCACTGCTTGTGCCACTTGGTGAACCAATTTTAAAGCTACTGGTTTAATCGCTGGACCTGAGAGACCACCTGTAATGTTGGCTAAAATCGGTTTACGAGTCTGCAGATTATAACGCATTCCCATTAAAGTATTTATCATCGTAATCCCATCAGCTCCTGCTGCTTCTACGGCCTGAGCGATTTCTACGATATCCGTCACATTTGGCGAGAGCTTGACATAAAGTGGGACATCCGCTACCTCCTTACAATCCTTGACCAAATCATAAGCAACTTTCGGATCTGTACCAAATGCTTGCCCGCCATGCTTCACATTAGGACAAGAAATATTGAGTTCAATAGCTTTAACATTTGGTGCTGTCCCTATTTTATCGCAAACAGCTACATAATCATATAGTTCAGAACCGGCTACGTTAGCAATAATAGGCAGCTCAGGAAAGTTTTCATACAGCCAAGGCAATTTATCTGAGAGTACTGCATCTAGACCAGGATTTTGCAGACCAATCGCATTAAGCATGCCGGCACTTGTTTCTGCAACACGTGGCGTTGGATTACCATAACGTGGTTTAAGAGTTGTGGCCTTAATCATTATGGAACCCAGTTGATTTAAATCATAATATCGTGCATAGTCCTCGCCAAAACCGAAACAGCCTGAAGCAGGCATAATTGGATTTTTTAGATTCAATCCAGGAAGTTCCACTGCAAGTCGATTCATTATATTACTACTCCATTTCCTTTAAATACCGGCCCGTCTTGACATACTTTTAAAGCATGTTCTGGGTCTTTTTTATCTGGGACAACACAAGCATAACATGCGCCAATTCCACAAGCCATACGTGCTTCCATTGACAAATACAAGCGCTCTAAAGTTTCAAACCTTGTTGCTACGGTTTTTAACATCATTGGTGCACCACAAGCATAGACCACATCTACCTCTTGTTCAAGCTGATTGAATAAATACCCAACATGTCCTCGAGAACCATAAGAACCATTATCTGTAGCTACTTTTACCTCAATATTAGGGAGCTGCGCGAACTGCTCTTCAAGAATCTTGACTTCCGCACGTGCAAATCCGAGCAAAACCGTAATATTGCAGCCTTTTTTACTAAGCTGCTTCGCTAACTCGTACAGCGGAGGAACACCTATTCCTCCACCTACTATAAGGACTTGATCGTTTTCTGTTACTTCATCAACTGGAAATCCTTTACCTAAAGGACCAAGAATATCCACTGATTGTCCTGCAACCATTTTTGACAAAAGGTGGGTTCCCGTGGTTTTATCACCTCGACGATAGAGTAATGTACACGTTTTTTCCTGCTTATTCCAACTCGAAATCGAAATTGGCCGCCGTAAAAGTAATTCTTGACTGGGAACTTTTAATTGCAAAAACTGTCCTGCCATTTCCATATCATCTACCAAATCGCCTTGCAACACCAACTCAAAAATATCTTCAGCAACTTCTTTCTGACTGACAATAAGCATCTCTTCTTGAAGCTTCATTACTCCTCCTTTTTATAAAACGAATCCATTAGCCAAAGCGTTTTGCAGGTCAAGAGTTCTTTATCTACAATGAACCAGCATATTAAAGCAGAAATAATAACTAATGTTTTACAACTCGCTTTGCTCCTTGCGTATTATCATTCTAATCTGCTAAAGCAGAAAGAATGACTGATGGTTCACAACTCGCTTTGCTCCTTGCGTATTATCATTCTAATCTGCTAAAGCAGAAAGAATGATAATAAAAACACCTGCAGAGAGGCTGCAGGTGTACAAAAAGCATCTATCATCCTTTTCTCATACTTAAAAGTACGCGAAACAAAGGGGATATAATTTATCGTATCCTTGCTAGCCTCTCTGGACTAAGTTAAAGGTTTTAAAGTATTATAACTTAAATTAAGAGGAATTACAAGAATCAATAAATCCTACTCAAGTTGTAAAAAAATCCTTTATTTCTATGGTATAATGAAAGCGTGTAATTTAAATAAAGACAGGAGAAAAATATGGGTATCATTAAAGCAGCGACAAGTAGCCTCGGAGGAACGTTAGCCGATCAATGGCTTGAAGTCATCGAACCAGAAGATATGTCCGATCAAACTGTGATGACCAAAGGTGTTATGGTGGGCAAGGATGATAAACGTGGTAGCAATCGTAAAGAAACTTCTGATGTCATTACAGATGGATCTGTCGTGCATGTCTATCCTAATATGATGATGCTCCTTGTTGACGGCGGTAAAATCATTGACTATACCGCAGAAGAAGGTTATTATACGGTCAAAAATGATACTGCACCTTCTATGTTTAACGGTGGACTTAAAGAATCTGTTCAAGAAGCCTTCTTTCGTTTTAAATTTGGTGGTGTGACACCTCAAAAACAAGAAGTTTACTATATTAATCTTCAAGAAATTAAAGGCATTAAGTTTGGAACAGCTACGCCTTTACAATACTTTGATAACTTCTATAATGCGGAACTCTTTCTCCGTACACATGGAACATATTCGATAAGAATTACAGATCCTATCTTGTTCTATGCTAATGCCATTCCAAAAAATCAAACGCAAGTTGAAATCTCAGATATCAATGAACAATATCTCCAAGAATTTTTAACAGCATTGAATACGTCAATCAACCTCTACTCAGCACAAGGTGAGCGCGTTTCTTTCCTCCCTTCAAAATCTGTTGAACTTTCAAAATATATGGCGGATACACTTGACGAAGAATGGCGCAAACTTCGTGGAATCGAAGTGGTCGCTGTTGCTGTAAGCTCAATCAGTTACACAGATGACAGCCAAAAACTAATCAATATGCGTAACCAAGGTGCAATGCTAGGTGATCCAAGTGTGCGTGAAGGGTATATGCAAGGTGCTGTGGCGCGCGGTATTGAAGCAGCTGGAAGCAATACTGGTGGGGCCATGCAAGCCTTTATGGGAATGGGCATGGGAATGAACCAAGCGGGAGATGTGCTTGGTCAGGCCAGTGCCTCAAATCAAGCCCAAATAGCTCAACAGGAAAAGGCAGCGACAAAATCGGAAGACACGTGGACTTGTTCAGCTTGTGGTACAGAAAATGCAGGAAAATTCTGTTCAAACTGTGGTGAGAAAAAACCTGAAGCGCAAGCTAACTTAAAGATTGAAATGCCTTGCTCAGCTTGTAATGCAGTCGTTAATTTAGCTAATGGTGTTCCAAAATTCTGTCCAGAATGTGGACAACCTTTCGTTGCTAAACCTTTATAAAAATCAGAAAAGAGGTAAATTATGAGCCAGTCGAAGGTTCTCACCCATCTCTGTCCTAATTGTGGCGGTCCCCTCTTATTTGATCCTAAAAGTCAAAAGTTTCATTGCCAGTACTGCTTATCTACCTTTACGGAAGAGGAAGTTACTGCCTTTGAAGCCAAACAAAAAGACAAGGGAATTCCAGAAGAAAGTATTCCAGATGTTCCTTTAGAAACTGATGAGGCAGAAACACCGATTGATGATCAGGTTGGACTCTTTGTTTGTCCTTCATGTGGTGCAGAAATTGTGACAGATGCAACTACTGCTTCTACTTTCTGCTATTATTGTCACAATCCTGTCGTTCTTTCAGAACGTCTCTCTGGGAAATTTCTCCCAGAAAAAGTTCTACCTTTCCAGATTGAACAGAAGGATGCTGAAAAAGCTTTCCTCGACTGGGTAGGGAAAAAGAGATTTGTCCCGAAAGATTTCTTTGATAAAAAACAAATCAAGCAACTTCAAGGCGTTTATTTTCCTTATTGGGTTGTTGGTGCAGATTTAGAAGGACAATTGCAAGCACGTGCCAATAGGATACGGGTCTGGATTGTTGGAGATTTAGAATACACAGAAACCAAGCAGTACCAAATTATCCGAGAAGGGAACAGTTCTTTTCAAGATTTAGTTAAAAATGCCTTGAAAAAAAATGAACCTGAAAAAATGGTTGGTGCGGTCCAACCTTTCGATTTATCCAAAGCGGTATCTTTTAAAAATCAGTATCTCTCCGGTTTTTTAACTGAAAAAAGAGATATTGAGTATGCAGAAATCAAGGAACGCGTAGATAGCGAATTACGTCAGTATTCCGAAGCGCTCATGCGCGACACAATTCAAGGCTACACTGCTGTAACCAGTGTTCAATCTCAACAAAGCATTAAAAATTTGGAAAGTGATTATGTGCTTTTACCACTCTGGCTCGTGACTTATCGTCAAAAAAATAGTGATAAACTTTTCTATTATGCAATGAATGGGCAAACAGGTAAAACCGCTGGTATCCTTCCTGTGGATAAAATGAAAGTCGCTCTGGTGGCACTTCTTATTTTCATCACTGTACTCATACTTGGCGTAACTGTGGGGTGGTTTGTCTCATGAAAAAGAAACGAATACTTTTAACACTATTTTTTACAGTAATTACACTCTGTACATTGTTTGCTTTTGCTAAAGATACTTCTGCACAGCAGGTAGGTATTGACGATCAGGCTGCTCTTTTGAGTGACTCAACACAATCCCTTGAGCAAGAAGCTCAACTGCTTGCAAACCAGAGCAAAGCTGGAGTTTTTGTAGTTACAACCATGGACGATACTGAATCGCCCAAAGAGTTAGCAGTCAATTATTTAGCACAAAAAGTCGGGCAAGGGAACAATGGTATTGTCTTGGTGATTAATATGTCACAGCGGAAACTTTATATCTGGGCAACAGGAAACTTGAAGTATTACATTACCTCTTCTCGGATTGAGTCGATTTTAGATGTTGTGCAACCTCAATTGTCCGATGGGAATTATCCACAAGCCATAGAGAGTTTTTATGCACAAGTGACGCATTATTATGAACAGGGGATACCTGGCGGGCGAAAATATACGGTTGACCCGCAAACGGGAGCCGTTACTTTTCATCGTTCCTTCCGTCCTGCTTATATTCTAATTGCAGTTATTCTTGCACTCATCTCCGCTGGTGCCTTTGTTATTGTTCTGGTCTCTCGCTATCAATTAAAGATGGGCGCACACTGGAATTATGGTTATCAAGAGAATGGAAAATTAAACTTATCCAAACAAAGCGATACGTTGGTCAACTCCTTCATTACTACTCGCCGTATTCCTAGAAATAATAACTCTAGTGGAGGCGGCTTCTCTGGTGGCGGAGGTTCTGGCGGTGGACGGAGTTTTTAATAAAACAAAAAGAGCAAATGCTCTTTTTTATTTTATTATCTTATACTTTCCTGAAGGAAGATTCCCCAATTCATAATTTCCAATCTTTGTACGGATTAAACGTAATGTTGGAAAACCAACATTGGCTGTCATTCGACGCACTTGACGATTTTTTCCTTCTTTGATAGAGATTTCGACCCAGCTTGTGGGTATTGATTTTCGCTCACGAATCGGTGGTGTTCTCTCCCAAAGCCACTCTGGTTCTGAAACTCGTCTAACTTTCGCCGGAAGTGTTTTACCATCTTTAAGCAAAACACCTGCACGGAGTTTTTGAGCTGCTGACTCAGTGAATTCTCCCTCGACCTGTACAAGATAAGTCTTATAAGACTTGGACTTGGGGTCAGTAAGCTTATGATTTAACTTTCCATCATCTGTCAGCAAAAGTAAGCCTTCACTGTCTTTATCTAAACGTCCTGCAGCATATACATTAGGAACATCAATATAATCTTTCAATGTTTTACGATTTTCAGTATCCGTAAATTTTGTGAGTACGTCAAAGGGTTTATTAAATAGTAATATCATCTCCTCTATTGTACCAAAAGTGGTCCAGCTTCGCACCTGCCATAAAGAAAATGTCACATAAAAAAAGCAGTACGTCTGCTTTTTTTGTTTAAATAACATTCATGGTAAATGAGCGGCTCTCCATCACACGAAGAATAGCTTCTGCTGTGTCTAAAGCTGTAAAGAGTGGAATACCACGACTAATTGCTTCCTGACGTATGAGGAAGCCATCTGTTTCTTGTGTTGATACGCGTTTGCTACCCATTGTATTGACAATAGCTTGAACACGCCCCATACGAATGTCATCAATAACTGTGTCCTCAGTGGATTCCGTCACTTTACCAACCTCTCGAACATAAAGCCCTGCAGTTTTTAGGTACTGTGCAGTTCCTGAAGTCGCTACTAGCGAATAACCAATATCAGCAAAGCGCTTCGCCATCTCTAAGGTTTCTGCTTTATCTTCATCGGCCACTGTAAAGAGAATTGACCCATGGTCAGCCATGTGCAGCTTTGCAGCTTCAAAAGATTTATAAAGCGCCTTTTCTAAGGTTGTATCTGATCCCATCACTTCCCCCGTTGATTTCATCTCTGGACCAAGGAGGCTATCAACTTTTGCCAATTTGCTAAAGCTGAAGACTGGAGCTTTGATGTGGACCAGTTCAGATTCTGGGGCAAGACCTGAGACATATCCAAGATCTGCTAATTTTTTCCCTAAAATCATCTGTGTGGCAAGTTGTGCCATCGGAATTCCTGTAACTTTTGATAAGAAGGGTACCGTACGTGAAGCTCGTGGGTTAACTTCAATAACATAGACTTTTTCCTCGTGGATAACGAACTGAATATTCATCATACCGATGCAGTTTAAGCCTTCTGCCAATCGTTTAGTATAATCCACGATTGTCTCAATAATTTCAGGACTGAAGGTTTGTGGTGGATAAACAGCCATTGAGTCTCCCGAGTGAACTCCCGCACGTTCAATATGCTCCATAATTCCTGGCAACAAAACATCTTTCCCATCACAAATAGCATCTACTTCACACTCTTGTCCAGTCAAATAGCTGTCTACTAATACTGGGTGTTCTGGCGAAGCCTTGACTGCACGGTTCATATAATTACGCAAATCTGCTTCATTGTCAATAATTTCCATAGCACGTCCACCTAAGACAAAGGATGGGCGTAGCAGGACAGGATAACCAATTTTTTCAGCATTGGCAACTGCTTCTTCTTCATTTGTGGCTGTTGCTCCCGGTGGTTGTGGAATATCCAAGTCGGACAAAGCCTTTTCAAAGGAATCTCGGTCTTCTGCACGTTCAAGGTCTGCTACTTGTGTTCCTAAAATACGTACTCCTGCTTTTTCCAAAGGTTCCGCAAGATTAATCGCTGTCTGCCCACCAAACTGAACGATTACACCTTTGGGCTCCTCTAAATCGATAATGTTCATGACATCTTCTAAAGTCAAAGGTTCAAAGTAGAGTTTATCCGAAATTGAAAAATCAGTAGAAACCGTTTCTGGATTACTGTTGACGATAATTGCTTCATAGCCTAAAGCTTGGATTGCTTTAACTGAATGAACAGTCGCATAGTCAAACTCCACGCCTTGACCGATACGGATTGGACCTGAACCTAGAACAAGAATTTTTTCCTTTTCAGATTTGACAGATTCGTTCTCCCATGTGTAAGACGAGTAGAAATATGGCGTACTACTTTCAAACTCAGCAGCACAAGTATCTACCATTTTGTAGACTGGCAGAATTTCACCATCTTTGCGACGACGACGTACTTCGGACTCTGTCACATTCCAAAGACGAGCAATCTCTTTATCCGAAAAACCATTTTTCTTGGCTATCTTCAAAATCTCTGGATCGAAAACGTTAAGTTCTAACTCTTTTTCAATCTCAACGATATGGAGTAATTTGTCTAGGAAAAAAATGTCAATCTTACTTAAAGCCGCAATTTCCTCAATTGGAATACCACGGCGAATCGCTTCTGAAATATAGAAGAGACGGTCATCCTGTGCTTTAATAATTTTTTCGTACAGGAACTCTTCTGTGACTTCTTCAGCACCTTCTAAACGGTTGTGGCTCACACCTATCTCCAATGAACGTACTGCCTTGAGTAAGCTTTCTTCGATGTTGCGTCCGATAGCCATTACCTCTCCAGTCGCTTTCATTTGTGTCCCGAGATTACGATCACCATTTTCAAATTTATCAAAGGGGAAGCGGGCAATTTTAGAGACAACGTAGTCAAGTGCTGGCTCAAACATAGCATAGGTCGTGTTTGTTACCGGATTGATGATTTCATCCAATGTCATTCCGATTGCAATTTTGGCCGACATCTTAGCAATCGGATAACCTGTCGCTTTAGAAGCTAAGGCAGAGGAGCGTGAGACACGGGGATTTACTTCAATCACATAATATTTATAAGAATGTGGATCCAAAGCAAGCTGAACATTGCATCCTCCTTCGATTTTCAAAGCACGAATGATTTTTAATGAAGCATCACGAAGCATTTGGTATTCAACATCTGACAAGGTTTGACTTGGCGCGAAGACAATCGAGTCTCCTGTATGTATACCTACGGGATCAAAGTTTTCCATGTTGCAGACCACGATGGCATTATCTGCCGAGTCGCGCATTACTTCGTACTCTATTTCTTTATATCCGGCTATTGATTTTTCGATCAAACATTGTGTCACTGGAGAAAGTTTTAATCCATTGGCAACTACCTCGCGAAGTTCAGCTTCGTTGTCACAAATCCCGCCTCCTGTTCCTCCCATCGTAAAGGCCGGACGGACAATGATCGGGTAGCCAATCTCTTTTGCTTGAGCAACTGCCTCTTCAACCGTTGTGGCAATTTCAGATTCGCACAAAGGTTCCCCAATACTTTCACAGAGTTCTCTAAATAATTCACGGTCTTCTGCCCGGTCAATTGCTGATAGTTTTGTGCCCAAAAGTTCAACCGAAAGTTCTTCCAAAATACCGCTTTCCGCCAATTCCATCGCCATATTTAGCCCTGTTTGACCACCTAAGGTTGGCAAGAGGGCATCTGGTCTTTCTTTGCGAAGGATTTTGCTGACAAACTCAAGCGTAATCGGCTCAATATAAACTTTATCAGCAATTTCACGGTCAGTCATAATCGTTGCTGGATTTGAATTGACCAAAATAACTTGATAGCCTTCTTCTTTGAGCGCTAAACAGGCTTGAGTACCAGCATAGTCAAATTCAGCAGCTTGACCAATAACAATCGGTCCTGAACCGATAATCATAATCTTCTTAATATCCGTACGTTTTGGCATAATATCCCCATTTCTAAAATTCCAAAGCAGCTGTGAGATAAACTTTGTACTACTCTCTGACAGACATTTTTCTCATTTCCTAGGAATTTTAAGAAAAAAGCACCTGCCAGAAAAAGCAAGTGCAAAGAAGATAGAGTATTCCCTTTTTATTCAAAAGGATTTAATATTCATGTTCACAACCTTGCTAGCCTCTCTGGACCAGTTTAAAAGTTTTATCTTTAGTAGAATATCATTTTCTAAAGATGCAGTCAAATGAAAACTTTGAGAGCTCTCTTCCTTGAGAGATTTCAGTGAAAAAAACTTGTATCAAAAAACAGTAATAAGATTTACATTAAATAGAAAGCGCCTTCTATTTAATAAATAAAAAAAGAAAAAAGTTCTTTGCTTTTTAAAAAATTATTCTATTATCCCTCTATAAATATAGTATAAACCCTTTATTTTAAATGAAAAATGCTACTTTTAAAATTAATTATAAATTTACAATTAAATTTTTATAATAATATCCTTGACACTTTCCGTAAAAATGTTATAATTAATTCATAAGTAAATTAGAAATAAATAAGATTTTCGACAAGGGGGATAATATGATAAAAATTTATACAGTTGCTGGTTGCAGCTCAAGCCAAAAAGCAAAAAAAATGGCTCGTTGACAACGGTGTAGATTTTCAAGAAATAAATCTTCTTACAGATGATATTAAGAAAGAAGACTTTCTTGAAATTCTTGCTTTGACTGAAAATGGTACGGAGGAAATTATTTCCAAAAGAAGCCGTGCATATCAGAGTTTATCATTAGACCTTGAGCGATTTTCTTTAAATACTCTGGTTACAATCATGAAAGAGAACCGTTCCATTTTACGTCGTCCGCTTATTTTGGATGACAAGCGCCTTCAGATTGGTTATAATGACGATGATATTCGAAAATTTCTCCCACGTCCTGTTCGTGAGGTAAGATTGAGCGATATTAGTCGTAAAGTACGTGATATTGTATTAGAACGTGACTTCCATATTCATGCGAGTTAATAAAAAACCAAGACCTCTGAATTCAGAGA
>NZ_KQ968939.1:882949-896726 GCF_001578715.1 Lactococcus sp. DD01
CGAATTCAGAGACTTGTTTTTTTTATTAAGCTTTATTTTTTAACTTGTCTTCATTTTTGATATTATTAAGTGATTGTTTCAAAACTTTAAGTAAACCATCGCTACTATAGATTAAAACATTTGATTTATAAAGTCGAGCAGAGAACAGGAGTATAAACAACATCGTTACAAACATAATCCCCATGGAAATCCAGACTTGTAAATTACTTGCTACACCTGTTGCAATTTGCATTGGCAAGACGAAACTCGAAATAAAAGGGATATAACTTGTCACGGTCATCACGATATTATCAGGTTGAGAAGCAAAAATTACAGAAAGCATGTAACCAAGTAGCCCAATCATTGTCATTGGTGTTTGTGCTTTAGGTACATCTTCAACACGAGAAATCAATGAACCGGAAAGAGCTGCTAAAAATGTAAACAGGAGAATTCCTAAGATGACAATCGGAATTACAAGCCAAAATTGTCCAGTAAACACTTCTTGAAGATTTAAACCGTTAAGGAAGCTACGCATCATGTCATTATCTCTGAAGATTAGATAACCTACCCCAATCTGAACAGCATAAGCAAGAACATTGACTGAGCAGACTAAGATAATCCCCACTAATTTTCCATAAAAATGAGTTTCGGCTTTAACGCTTGAAAGAATCACTTCCATGATACGCGTTCCTTTTTCGCTGGCAATTTCTTGCGCCACAATACTACCATAAGTTGCAACAAAAATCCAAATCATGACAATCAAAACTGTTGCTATCACCTGTCTCAAACCAGAATAATCTGTACCTTGAATTCGATTGCCATCCGCGTCAAACTCAACATGCACAGGCTCTAATTTCGCGGAAGAAAGAAGGTTCGTTTTTTCTTCTGGTGACAAGCCTAATTGAGTGGCAAAGATACTTTGCTGGATTGCTGTAAGTGTCTGTGAGACAGTCATTTGAGTTGCCGTATCAAGAGAACGTGTGGTTTCTAAGGTTGAGCTTATTTTCCCTTGCTCCATCTCTAAAGCTAAAATCGCGCCTACATCTTCATCTTTAAGTTTACGATTTGCCGCTGTTCTGTCCATTACTTCATACTTAATATTGCCTTTAACTTCAGTCAGCGCACTTCCAATTTCCTTGCTTTTTGTCACTACCGCAATACGATCAACATCACCTGCTCCATCATCCGCTACTCTTGCAATCACATAAATAACTAATCCAATAAGAAGCGGGAGAAAGACCATAACTAAAAAGGCAACTGATTTAACATTTTTACGAAAGACTTCTTTCACGATTGTCCAAAACTTACTATTCATGAGCATCACCTGCCTTCATTTTGAATATTTCTTCCAAGCTTGGTGGTTGTTGTGAAAACATCTGGATATATCCTGATTGTGTAACATAGTCAAAAACAGCTTTTCCTGCTTCTTCATTTTCTAAAGTTAACTCATAAGTACCATTACGTTCCACCTGTACTTCTTTTACACCTTCTAGCTGAGCTAATTCTTCTTGTGATACCGGTGCTTCAATAAATACTTTGGTCCGCCCAAAACTTTGACGTACAGCATCAACGGTTCCATCGAGGATTTTCTTACCTTCTTTTACCATTATCATCTTATCCACCATTTTTTCGACATTCAGCATATTATGGTCTGAAAAGACAACGCAGACTTTTTGCTCACGTAATTCAGCTACAGCTGTTTTGAGCAACTCTGCATTCACAGGATCTAAACCAGAGAACGGTTCATCTAAAATAACAAGCTTCGGTTCATGAATCAGCGTAGCTATAAGCTGAACCTTCTGCTGATTCCCTTTTGATAATGTTTTAACCTTATCTGTGCGCTTGCCTTTAACCTCAAATTTTTCCATCCAATAATCGATTTTCTCATCGATTTCTTTTCGTGTTTTGCCTCTTAGTTGACCAAAGAAACGCAACTGAGTTTCTATACTATCTTTAGGATAAAGTCCTCTTTCCTCTGGTAAATAACCAATGATGTTATATTCATCACTAGAGAGCGGCTTACCATTCCAGAGCACGCTTCCTGAATCTTGCATCAAAAAATCCAATATTAATCTAAATGTTGTTGTTTTTCCCGATCCATTTTGTCCAATAAAACCTAAAATTTCACCATCTTCAATAGTAAAACTCAGATCATCAACAGCAACAAGTTCTCCGAAAGTCTTTCGGAGATTTTTCACTTCGAGCATCCCTTCCTCCTTAAAATTAAATGATAATCTTTTAACTTAGTATACCTTATTAAGTAGATATATTGAAGTAAAAACCTTATTCTTTCCTAGTTAGAGGTGAAAAATTAAAAAAGAAGCAAGTTCTCCTTGCTTCTTGTGTCTACTTTTTTACTAAGGACGGATAAAGCTCACGCCCGCTGTTGAACATTCACGTTCAGTCCCCCAACCACCGTTAAAGTTGCCTTCTTTGACTCTCATCGTAGAGCCAGAAACAGAGATGACTACTGCAACGTGTCCAACGCCACCGGCACCCTGGTTTCCTGGTGGAAAGACAGCAATAGTTCCCGCTGCTGGTCCACTGTTTGCGTAACGTACCCAGTCTGCCGCATTGCCTACATATGTTGGAATTGCACCACCAAAGTAATCCCAAACATAAGCCGTACATTGTCCAGCTGGATATGGATTCGTCGTTGAAACTGGTGGTTTAGGATCTGTAATTGGCGGCGTTGGCGGCTTAGGTTGCTCAATTTCAGGTTCTACAGTTGGATTGCCTTCATCAACAACTGGTGGCGCCACTGGAGCTGGTTTACTTTCCGCTACAGTTTCTTTGACCTTTTCCTGTTGGGCTACCACTGACTCTTGTGTAGCTACTTTTTGAGCTTGAACAGCTTCTTGTGCTGCTTGCTCAGCTTCAGCTTTTTGAGTTAACAATTCTTGTTTTTTGCCTTCTTCAGATGCGATTGTGGCTTGGTAATTAAGTTGCGCAACTTTAAGTTGTGCTTCTTGTGTTGCCAATTCATCGGCCTGAGTGCTCAACTCTTGTTGCAAGCGTGTGACTTCCGCGTATTTTTCCATATTATCTTTGAGTTTCACTTGAACATTCTTTTGATCTTGTTCTTGCTGTTCAATCATGGCCTTATTGGCACCTGCAACAGTCGACATAGCTGTGATTTTTTGAATGGCATTGGTTAAAGATTTAGAATCCAAAATTGCTGAAATATAATTCGTTGCTGAACCATCAGTTTGAGCACTTCGTGCTTGGGCTTCTAATGCGTGACTACGTTCCTCAATATTCTTATCCAATTCACGAATCTGTGTAGACTGCGCTTTTTGCTGTTTTAATAGCTTTTCTATCTGTTCTTGCATTGAAGTTTGCTTAGCTTTTAGAGCCCCTACTTGGGTCCCAACTGCTTCAACTTTCGCTTGAGCTAGACTGGCCTCATCCTTCAAGTTTGCAATCTTTGAGTCCTGTGCTGCCAACTTATTTTCCGTTGAATCTGCCTTTACAGCAGCTAAGGGAGCACCTGTAGTCAGGACAAGCGTTGAAAGCATCAGCGTCATAATTAATTTCTTTTTCATAAACTTTAAATATACTTCCTCATGTTTTCTTGTTTGAACATTACTATTGTATCACAAAACCTTTTGTTTTTGTTACAAAAACCACTTATCGTGTTACATTTAAATTACCTATTATTGCATCAGCGTAACCTGTTTTTAATACACTATATAATTTAAAGAAACAAAAAAAGCTCCAAAATAAGGAGCTTTTAAATAAAAGGGCGTTAATTAATATTATAGTTTTGCAAGAACTTTATCAACAAAGGCATCAACTTCATTGATTTGTTCTTTTGTTAAATCACCACCAGCAGGTGCGAAAAATGTCATACCTTGCATGTTTAAATGCAAATCAAAAGATTCTTCATTAACTTTAATGCCTTTGTCTTTTGCTGCTGCAGTAATTTTTTTAATTGCAGATTCCAAGTGACCCGAAGTAGAAAAGGCAACAATTTGTTTGATTTTACCACTGTCTAAAGCTGCCAAGTATTCCTTCATATCTTTTGTTACAGAAGCAAACCAAACACCTGCTCCAAGAAATAAGACATCTACTTCCTCTTCTAGGGGTTCAGAGATTCGATCTGCTTTCACATCAATTTTTTTCGCAATTTCATCAGCAACTGCACGTGTATTTCCACCTCGTGAAGCATATCTTACTGCATATTTCATCTTAATAATTCCTCCTTTGTTCCTTCACTTATAGACTATCATATTTTGTGAAGTATGTGAAATTTCTAGCTTATAAATTTCGTGGACTTCTTCATATTGTTGCGGTTATTCCACATAAAAAAGCTTTTCCTTGAAAAGCTTTTTTATTTACTTATTCTACGTCTCCCTTTTGGCTTAACTCTTTTATAGGATGAACGAGACAGACGCGCTCTTTTATGTTCTAATTTCTTTCTACCTGCTTCGCGAACTAATACGAACTCAGGCAATTGATTATATTTCATAGAAAGTACGAGCCCTAAACCAATAATGTTACTGATCAATGCCGAACCACCTTGTGAAATGAACGGTAAAGGAATACCCGTCAATGGTACTAAGCCAATCGCTGCTCCAATATTTTCAAAGACATGGAACAGAATCATCATAATAATCCCCGTGGATATAAAGATATAGAACTGATTATTGGACTGGAAAGTCACCCGAATCATACGATAAATCAAGATGAAATAAAGTAAAATGACAAAAGTTGCACCGACAAAACCAAAATCTTCTCCGATAACGGTAAAAATCATATCTGATTCACGGACTGGTACGTTGACATTTGCCACTCCAAATCCATGTCCAAAGAGACCGCCGACACCGATAGCAATCAAAGCACGAGATTGTTGAAGTGAGAATGTTTGTGTGTACTCAAAGGGATGAAGCCAAGCTAAGAAACGATTAACCTGATATTGGCTGAAAACAGTTCCTAAGAGCTCTTGTCCCTTAGGATTCATCACCATAGCTACAACACCCACAGCAACAAGGATAGCTATGAGGAGGACAGGCAAGATAATTTTCCAAGATACCCCTGAAACAAGAATGATTCCTGCTGCAATCACAAGGAAAACCATAAAGGTACCAAAGTCTTTTTGCAAAGCTGCAAGAATAGCAATGGGCACAGTAGCCAAGCCAATTTGTCCAATTAAGATAAAATCATCTTTAAGATAACGTTTTTTCAGTTTGTTTTGAAAGGAAACGACAATCCTTGCTAAAAACAATATATAGGCTATTTTCATGAGCTCCGAGGGCTGGAAAAGGTTGGTGTTATGAAAGGCAACCCAGTTCTTTGCACCTGTCAGCTCATACATCGAAGGGCTGTAAAAGAATATGGGCAGCACCATCAAAATAAGACCAAAACCATACAGAACCGGCGTAAGGTTCCAAAGCAGCCTCGAGTCCATATGCATGACAATTAAGGCTAAAATAACACCGACAATAATCCAAGTCCCTTGTTGTCCAACCATCTTAACCGCTTGTGTCGGATAATCATGACTTACAGCAACCCAAATGGCATAAAGACCGATAACTGTTAAAAGAAAAGCCGGCAGAATAAGCGCATAGTCAATACGACTGTCAAAAGTTAGCTTATTTTTAGGCTGCTTTTTCTTTTTATTTATTGTATTTGTTTTATTATTCAAAATGAAGCTCCATCACTAGAAAGTCTATAGGCTCTATTATACATTATTTATATAAAAATGGTTGCTTTCGCAAAACCATTATTGTTTGTTATTTAAAGTTCTTCTTAGAACAAATTTCCAAGTAAGTTTCCACCGAAGATTAAAGCATACGAATAGAATAAAATCGGTAGTGGCTTACATAAAATCATCACCCAGTTAAAGAATTTCCAACTCATACGAGTCTGACTCGCAATGAGAACCAAAGCATCATCAGGCGCGATTGGTGAGAGAATTAAAAGTAGAAAAGCGATATTAAATCTCTTTTGCCCTTTTTCGAGCCAAGCCATATACTTATTGTAGGTTTTCTCTTTAACAAAGACCTGAACTAAGGACTGTCCATACTTTCGACCAAGATGGAAAAGTATCACTGAGCCAACAACTATCCCGACATAATTGTAAACAAACCCCCAGAAAGGTCCAAATATTAAGACCCCTGCTGCAATTGTTAATCCTCCCGGAATAATCGGAATAATTACTTGAATAATTTGCATACAGAAGAAAATTATCGGACCAAGCAAAGCATGCGCTGTTACTAGACGTTTCAAAATTTCTTGATCTTGAAAAGCCCCGAGATGCCAGAGGTAAACACTACCAACAATAGTAGCAATAAAACCCAAAATTGTAATCACGTTAAAAACTCGTTTGGTATATTTTAAGACATTGTTGTTCATCTTCACCTCGTGTGGATTTAGTTTGCTCTTTCTTTCAGATATTTTTCGCCTTCTTCAATCCAAAGTTCTCTTTTCTCAGCTAAACTTTTAAAGCCAATCTTATTACGAGAATCTGTGAATCGTTTTTTACGATAAAAGTAATGATTTTGTGGATTTTCTTCGAGACTGCGAATGGAGAGACTGACTTTACCATTGTACTCATCAATATCTATTATCTGAGCTTTTACATGTTGCCCTACTTTGATAACTTCTCGAATATTTTTGACGAAACCTGACTGAACTTCAGAAATATGAATCAAGCCTTTATGTTCAGTATTTTGACGGTCCGCAAACTTTACAAAAGCACCATAATCTTGGAGCCCGATTATCTCAGCAGTGACTTTATCACCAATTTTTACGGATTTATCAATCATTTTATTTCTCGATAATTTCAATATTTTCGATGATTACATCGTCAACTGGACGATCTTGCATTCCGACACGTACAGCGGCAATTTTATCTAAAACTTCAAATGATTTTTCATCTACAAGTTGGCCAAATACTGTGTGACGCCCATCCAGATGCGGTGTTCCACCTTGAGTGTAGACTTCAGCAACTTCTTCAGGCCAACCACCATCAATCAAGGCTGATTTTGGATAAGGGAGATTTTGGTTTTGAACAATGAAGAACTGGCTTCCATTTGTATTTGGTCCAGCATTGGCCATTGACAAGGCACCACGAATGTTGAAGGCATCTTGTGAAAATTCATCTTCAAATTTTTCACCATAGATTGATTCACCACCCATACCTGTTCCTGTTGGGTCGCCACCTTGAATCATAAAGTCTTTGATAATACGGTGGAAAATAATACCATCGTAGTATCCTTTTTTGCTGAGTTCACCAAAGTTTTTAACAGTTTTTGGAGCAAGCTCGTCAAAGAGTTTCACAGTCATATCCCCATGATTAGTATGGATGATTGCTGTTGTTCCATCATATGCTTCAAGATTAAGTTGTGGGTAAGTCATTTGTTTCTCTTTTCTAAATTTTATCAAAAATCTCGTAGATGAGACTTTCATTTTTGTAAGTTTAATCGATGAGTTGAAGTGTACGCAAAGCTTTTAAAATACCATCATTCTGTACTGTATCCGTGACATAGTCTGCTTTTTCCAAAATGAGAGGATGTGAGATTTTCATAGCCACCGAAAGTCCAGCCAAATCAAAAAGCTCCTTATCATTAAGCTCATCGCCAAAATTCATCATATTTTCTGGTGCAAGACCGAGATATTCTAATACTTTCATACAACCATTGGCTTTGCTCCCTAAAACTGGAACAATATCGGAAGAATTCGGGTGCCATCGTACCATTCTTACTTTTTGAGCTAAACGTTGAGGCAGTCGAAGTCTTTGATCATGTTCAGAGATTGTAAGGAGTTGAAAAACATCATGCTCTTTGTAGTAATCTGGTTTAACTTCGAGTACGCCATAATCAGCGGGAATAACGCTCTCAGTTAATCCTTCCCATTTTGAAGCTTTTAAGTTCTCATTTCCTACAAAAAGATATTCAGCACCTTCACTCTTTAGCCAAGACACTATTTCATCAACTGTTTTTTTGTCCAAGGGATTTTTGTAAATAATCTCCTGCGCCTGGTTTTGCACCAAAGCACCATTAATCGTTACAAAAAAATCAGGATTTAAATTGCGGATTTCAGGGAGAACATTATAGTAATTTCGTCCTGTCGCAATACCTGTTTTTATTCCTTTTTGGCGTAAAGTTTCAAAGATAAAGGGTAAGCTTTCGGGGATATAGCCTGTTTTTAGGTCACGTAAAGTATCATCAATATCGAAAAAAATAATTTTGATTTTTGAAGCTTTTTCGATTAAATCTTTCATGACTCTATTATACCAGATATAGGTTATTTTCGCTATTGTACATACAATTAGGGATGATGATTTCTACTTTTTAAAATTTTTTACTGATCGACCAGTTTGTGTTGGATAGCATAAATTGTTGCTTGCGTCCGATCATTCACTTCTAATTTATTAAAGATGTTAGAGACATGTGTTTTAACTGTTTTAAGACTTATAAATAGTTGATCCGCAATTTCCTGATTAGAAAGCCCCTGGGCTAATATTTTCAAAACTTCCATTTCTCTTTTTGAAAGATTGTCATACAATTCAGGTTTTCGATGCTTTTGTTGATTGATTTTTTCTTTAACCGCTCCCGACAAAACATCTTGCCCGCTCGCAACTTTACGGATAGCACTGGCAATTTCGGCAGCCTGAGAAGTTTTGAGAATATAGCCTTTTGCCCCAGCAGCCAAAGCTGGAAAGACTTTTTCATCATCTAAAAAGCTCGTCAAAATCAAAATCTTCTGTTCTGGCATTTCCGCTAAGATTTTTTGCGTCGCCCCAATGCCATCTAGACGGTCCATAACCAAATCCATCAGAATGACATCTGGTTTTAAATTTTTTGCTTTAAGATAGCCTGATTCGCCATCCGCTGCCTCTCCTACGACTTCAATATCGGGCTGAATATTCATAAAGCTAGAGAGCCCTAAGCGGACCATTTGATGATCATCAACAATTAATAATTTTATTTTATCCATTTTTTCCTTTTAACTTCTTATTGGTTCACTTGTGGAATGCGTATCTCGACACTTGTACCTTGATTTGGCGCACTAATAATTTTAACATCCCCACCGAGCAAAAGCGCGCGCTCTTTTATATTGACCAGACCATAGCTGGCTGATTTACTGTCTCGTGTATCAAAGCCGACACCATCATCTGCTATTCTAAGAATAATATTGTCATACTGCTCTTTTAGAACAACTTCAATATTATCAGCTTGTGAATGCCGTAGTGCATTGCTCAGAATTTCCTGTGCCATACGGAAGAGGTTATCTTCAATGTTAGATGAAGCTTGAATATCACTGAGTTTCACATTAATATTGGCGGATATCTTTGCTTGTAATTCATCCGTTAAGGAATTTAAACCTGCCGAAAGAGACTTGCCGTCCAATTCAATAGGTCTTAAATGCAACAATAAGGCTCGCATCTCATTTTGTGCTTCATGCAAGATTTTTAAAACTAAACGTGTTTGCGTCAAAATTTGATCTTGCGTGAGATTAGAGTTTTCAGCTTCGCTACCCGTTACAGAAGAGAGAATCATCGTTGCGGCAAAAAGTTCTTGACTGACCGAATCATGAAGCTCACGTGAAATACGTTTTCTTTCCGTTTCCACAATTTCTGCTTTATTTGCTGATTTTTGACTTGAGAGTTCTTGCAGTTCGACAGACATCTCTTTTAAGCGCAAATGAAGAGCCTTCAATTCTGGATGCTCCGGTTCTTGATTTTGACTCACACGCTGGATATCTTCATAAAAGTTTCTCTTAATTTTGCTGTTTTCCAAAAAATTGAAAAAAGTAAAAACTAAGGCCAATAATCCTGCTACCGAGAGAAAAATCCAGATACCATAAAAATTATTCGCAATCTCGCCCATAATACTGGCTGTTGAAACACCGCTCGTGATTGAAAACAATAGCACATCAACCAAAACAATAATGATAAAAAGGACGGTAAAGGTTTTAATGATTGATTTCTTCATCCTTTCACCACCTCAACATTTCCTGTTTCAACCTGGAGTTTAATACGCATCCGTTTTTGCATATCTTCTGTCATATCTGAGAAATAACGAAAATTTACAGGGTTAATTTCGGTCTCTTCATCAAAAATCTTGACAATGCCATTGTGTACCGTAATTTCTAAAGCTACGGCAACATCTTCCGGCACGATAATTTTAGTATTTCCTGCTGATTTTTTGATGCTCAAGCTGTTTCCTTCAGGCCTAAAATTGACATCGTAGAGATCAATCACATCATTTCCATTTGCCCGTGTGATGTCTTCCTGACTCTCCGCATAAGCTTGGCTATAAGAAGAATTTGGCATCGTGTAGGCTTGCCTTTTCCAAAAACTAATCCCAACCAAAAGAGGAAAGAGAAGAGCAAGCCAAAACCATCCAGCTGTCAAGAGCATTACTGCAAAGAAAATCCAGAGCACAGCTGTGACAGGACGGAGAAAGGTTATTTTACGTGACAATATACTGAAAGATATAGCTAAAGCAAGCAATACAAGAAAGTACGGTGATTTTATAATATGCAAAAGCAAAGCAACTATGATACAAAGCTCTATAACAATAAATGTTTTTATCCGTCTATTCATACCTCTATTCTACCAAAAAAAGACCGCTCTATGCTCGGTCTTTGGTCTTATTTTGAAATTTCTATTTAGCGAATACCTAAAGCGATACGCGCATAGCGGCTCATTTTATCTACTGTCCACGCTGGAATATTTTTGAAATTCACTTTTAATTGTTGTTATATCAGTGATTATAGACTACTCTACTTTAAAAGTCAAATGATAAATGGCTTGGACTGTGTACTCAATGTACTATAAAACAACTTCTAAAAACTCTTTTACTCTTAGATAAAGTTAGTTTAAAAGTTTTATACAGAGTTACTCCTCACTGATTACGTTTATATTTCAAAATAAGCACTGTTGCTATTTTTCTTTAAATACTTACTTTGGTAAATATTTAAAATCTTCACTTTCTATTAAACCATTATAAACTTAATTAATTTTAGTAGGAGCTCTATTTATAATCTCTTCTAAGTGTCGCATGTCATACTCTGGGAAAAATAATTTTCCTTTACTGAAGAATGGCAAATCATAATCCTCCTCTAAGTTCTCTAAATCCTTCTTATCACCAAAGAAATCGAGTCTCTTACCTTTTTCGGTCTTCTCAAGTAATTCTTTAAATTTCTCTCCTTTTTCAAAGTAAATACAATTGTAGAATACCACCAGCATTTCGTCAGCAGAAAGTATTCCTCTAAGTACACCAGAGTAGAATTTCTTTTCATCCATAGTCAGTTCTACATCCATAATGTATTTCAAACATCTGTATAGTGTTCTGAAATAATTACCTGAATCACCTTCAAATTCAATAAATACTTTTTTCAATATTTTCTTAATATCAATTTCATTTAATTCATAAGGAAACTCGCTATCTCTATCCCTATATATATTGCTAAATTCACTAATATTTTTGAATTTTTCACTAAACATTTTAAAATCTTCATTTCTTTCATTTTCCCAGTCAATGCTTGGTCTTGAATTATTTTTATGAGCATTATAATCGTTCAATCCATTGAATCCCTGCAGCACAAAGGAAGTCCCTCCATAGCGACCTCGGGTAGATATCACTCTAACTGATTCAAATTGTTCTCTTAACTGTGCCTCAACTGAGTGTTTTGTCTTATCTTTTAACCTATAATTATTACGAATAACCGATTTTTTTGAACTCTCCGTGAGTAGTTCTCCATATTCTTCAACAAGTTCTTTTAAACTTACGCTAATACCTTCACCTTTTTTTAATTCCACAATCTCCTCCTCTTTAATCTCCATATATTCGATTTTTCCCGATAATTTACTTCCGCTTTATTTTAATATCTTATCATCTTGAACTCCATCACATAATTGATGAGTTACCCTCTAACTTTGTATGTCCTCTTTATCCCATACAAAATATTACTGTATCTTACAGGTCCGTAATGTCCATTAATATATCTTCTACTCTATTCTCCTCTTTCCATAGCTTGTTTAAGCATTTATTCACATATAGGCATACTATTTACTTTCAAATTTTATCTGTATATTTTAAATAGCGCTTATTAAATTCCTATGTATATTTATCTTTATAGGGAATAAATAAGCGCTATTTAAAATTTACTCAACGAATTAAACAACTTACTAGTTCATCCGTCAGAGAATCTCTAGCTTAATTGTACCGCATGAGTAAAGTTATGGTTATTAAACAAATACGATATATCTTGATTCTTTTATTGTTATATATCTTATTACATTTAGATTTATTTACCATTGCCTTTATACCATTTCAATACTAACATTTGTCTATAAACAAATATTACCTAAAGCTAATAATCATTAACTATAGCTAAAAATATTTTTTATTAGAAAACAAAAAAACATAAAAATGAAAAATAGCACCATTACTTTGGAAATCCAACCTCCAGTATAGAGCTCAGCTATGAATTTCTATTAAAGTATATATGTTACGTTACGTTTATTTTATGTTTTTATTTATTTTCGATTTTGTTTTTATATATAAATTATATCACATTTACATTACTTTGTCAAGAGGGTACAAATTTTTTTGTACATTTATTAAATATCAATATTATATCTTTAGTATTAATATGAATTTTGTTGTAGTAATATAAAAACAAACAAATCCCAATGTGATGTTGCGGATATTACAGCTTGCTGGATTATCAAGCAACTCACTTAAAAATATCTAGACAATAGCGCAAGCGGATGTCGGATATTTTTAGAAGAAGATTAATCTTGAAACAATAATCAGGACCCTGTTTATTAATCAATATCTCATTATTATCAATGCAATTATTTTATATTAGGCATGATCATTTGGATAATAAGCAAATAATTAGACACACCGTGAAAAAATTTTTTTAATTATATCTTACATAGGTACGTACATATAATAACTTTCCGAAAAATCAGATATTATAAAAAATATTTCTAGGCAATAATCCCTATAATAAAAAATGACCAATAGTCTAACTGAAAAGGTCATTTTTATACTTTAACAAGGGTTATGGTACTTACAAAGAGACATTATAATTGTTCAGAATAAGCACTATTTTCCAATACTTTATTTTGATGATTCATAGATCTGATAAAATTGAATTGAACTTTCTTTTTTTTGTATTCTTACTTTCTAAAAATTCATTCTTCCAAGATAAAATAAACTTACTTCTAGGGTACCACCATGCTTTTATTAATTTCATCATATTATGATATTCCCCCATTTCCTTATATTCTTCAAAAGTATAGCTAGTGTTCATTTTAAATTTCTGATTTAACTTAAATTCAGAAATTATTTCAGTATAATCAATTGGGTCATCAATATCTTTTAATTGCATACCTATACTTTTTATAATGTCAAAATGAATATTAAATATATTTCTAAACTCATCACTGATAGTGAAGGTCAGAGGTTCTTCTTTATCTTCTGGCATTGATGAAATGCGAAGGGATATAAACATTCTTTCGACTATATTTTCAAAAGAATTATTGTTGAATTGTTCTTCATAAAGTTCAACAAAAGGAATAGCAACATTTAATAAATACCTATTTTTTTGGTTATTCATTAAACATTCAAAGAAAGTATTAGAAAACTTTCTAGCATTAGGGTTCTCTTCCATCCAAGAAACTAAAAATTTACTTTGAATTTTATCCTCAAGTTGTGCTACATATACTGCACAAAAATATTCCTGGAACGTTCTATGAGAATATTTATACTTCAAGCCGTCTCTAATCAACATACAAACAGCCTCTGTTAAATCTATTATATAGTGGTCAGGG
>NZ_KQ968939.1:897125-934672 GCF_001578715.1 Lactococcus sp. DD01
AGGGTTAAAGCTATGACTTTCAATGAATTTTGAACTAGATAAATTAATATAACTAACCAATTCACCGTGATTCATATCTATTTTAGATTCAAAAAACGATTTGAAGGAGATATAAGATAAGTGTTGTTTAAATTCTGCAGAATTTAAATTAGTTAGTAGTGCTCTCTTAACCCCCCCCTTAAGTGAATCATGTTTTTGAAATAACGCATTGTATGCAGATTCATAAAAATCATTAACTTTATCAGGTATTTCTAAGCCATTCTCAAAAGTAAGTAGCATTATATTTAATAGTAGCGGTATTTGTGCCAATGATCTATATTTTTTGTATAAACTCTTGTTTAATTGTTCTATGAATTTTTTACTTATTTCTTTATCATATCCAATTTTCTTTACCAAAGAGATTGCTTGCTCTTTTGTCAAATTCATGGCACTAAACTCATAAAAGTTATTCCAGCCAACATAAGTTTCCGAAGGTCGTGAAGAGATAATAAAACTATTATTATTATAAAGATCAGTAAATAATTGAATTTCTTTGCTCAAAATATCCACCAAGTTCCCTTTTACTTCATCAAACCCATCTAATAAAATTAGATAATTACCCTTTTTTAAAGTATCTTCAAAATATTCCTTTTTAATATTTAAGTGCAATGATTTTACTGAATTATAAATGTAATCTAATAAGTTGATTTGTTTTAAATCGTTTAAGTCTCTTAACTCAATAAAAATTGGTATTTTGACACCCTTTTCAATACTATTTAAGAAGAGGTGCTTCATTAAAATAGACTTTCCTATACCTCCAGTCCCAGTAATAATAATTTTATTTGATTTGCCAATAATATTATTTATATCATCTGTTTTAATTATAAGACCGTCTTGCGGAGAATAGATATCAACATTTTCATAGAATGTATACAACGGTTTAGGTTCAGTCTTATACAGCATAGTCTTAATGTATGTATATTTTTTTTTAGAATAATCTAAGTAGTCGTCATAAATATAACCTAATTCTTCCTCTGTTTTAAATTCAAAGTCTTTATACTTTTTTTGTAAAAATTTAAAAATATTAGGTATATTATTCTTTATGATATCTAACAATCACATTTCTCTTTTTATATCACTTGCAATGTAACTCATCTAATTACTATTTTAACATTTTTATAACTTTTAGTGTTCTATTTTTTCAATATCTTCCTTATTTATTATATTTAAAAATTGTTATCTATAAGGTAACATATAATAGACTGAGATTCATGCATTATAATCTATTGAACTTTTTATAAAAAACACAAAAAGACCTAATAAAAAACAAAGCGGGAAGTAAGCCATAGTTGCCTAATTTATAGTGATAAAAAATTTAGTTTTCTCTTATTGAATGTTCTCATAGTATTCAATACATATAAATAGAAAATTTCATTAAAATAAGAATATCCCACATAGTTATGTCTGTCATACCTAATCTAAGTTCTGCAAAGGACTATATTTGATCATCTTATTAATCTCATTTTCAATATTTAAGCTCCTAAGATAAAGCTCCGTTGTTTTAATGCTAGCATGACCAAGTAGTTTTTGGATCATGTATATATCAACATTTTCCCTAACTAACTTCTGAGTAAAGTAGTGACGGAAAGTATGAGGTGAGATACGGATACTGTCACGAATGTTCACAGCTTTTCCTATTTTATAAATTTCTTTTTCTGCTAATCTATAATCATATTTTTTACCAAACTTAGTTACAAATACATTCTCTATGGGAATTATTCCATTACTGTCCAAATAATTATCTTTTGCTCTAGTATATTTAAGATATTGTTTATATACAAGTGGTGAGCAATGCACAATTCTGTCTTTTTTACCTTTACCATTCTTAATAATAATTTGAGAATCGTTAATGTTTTCTAATTTTAAGTTCAAAGCCTCATTTATCCTCAAACCAGTATCCGTAAGTATAAGTATTAGTAAGTAATTCCTCTCATTCACAAATTTTGTACAAAAACCAGTTCTTCCTTTTCCCGTTTTCTTGATTTTATTGAAAGTTCGTTTTCTTGTATATTGGAGCATCATTTTAACTTCTTCATCTGTAAATGTATTAATAACAGTTCGTCTCTCTTTAATCCATTTAACACGGTGTATAGGCGCTTCCTCATACCTCATGTATTCTTCATTAACACAGTATGCAAACAATGCTCTGATAGCTCTCAAATGTGCATTAACGGAAGTCTCAGAGTAGCCATATTCTAGTCTGCTAACTAAATATTGTTTTATATGAATTGATTTGATTTCGTTAATGTTTAAAATATCATTTTGGCACAAAAAAACAGAGAAAACCTTTAGTGTTTTTTCTCTGAATATAATTGTATTTTTCGACAATCCTCTTGCTTTATTGTCAAAAAGCATTTCTTGAATTGCTGATTGGATTGAAATTTCCATGTTGTTTTCCTCTGTTTTTACTAGACTTAACAACAATAAATATTTTTTCAAAAATGGCTTAGATACCGTACTAAATGTACTTTTAAAAGGTTAATATTTTTATCAAAACTCTCTTAAAGCCAGTTATACCAATATTAGCGAATACCCAAAGCGATACGCGCATAGCGGCTCATTTTATCTACTGTCCACGCTGGATACCAGACGAGGTTGACTTTGATTTCAGTAACTTCTTCAACTTCTTTGAGCGCATCATGAATTTGATCAGTCAAAACGTCTGCTAGCGGACAACCCATTGTTGTCAGTGTCATTTTAACTTCAGTAAACCCATTGTCTTCAAAGGAAATTTCATAGACCAAGCCCAAGTTAATGATATCAATACCTAGCTCAGGGTCAATAACAGTCTCCAAGGCTGCTAAAATCTTTGTTTTAATTTCTTCTATTTGTGTATCAGAATATTTGCTTTCTTCACTCATAAATTTCTCCACATTTTCATTGTAAAATCTATTTGACATTGTTATTCTACCATATTTTTAAAAATTTGACGAGAAGAGTAAAAGATAATTTATAAATCATTTTATAGACACGACGTCTAAAAATTGTTATAATTATGGTGATATAAAGTTTTAAGACAGCACTTGCTGTGTAGGGAAAAGGATACACTGTGGAGAATAGAAAAGAACGTACAAAAGCGCGTCTTCGCGATGCAATGACTCAACTTTTACATGAAAAGCCATTTGATCAAATTACAACTACTGAGCTTGTCAAAGTTGCAAAGATTAGTCGGAGCGGATTTTATACGCATTATCAAGACAAGTATGAAATGATTGATCAATATCAAAAAACATTGATCAACACAATTCAATATGTCTTTGAAAAAAATGATGGTGACTTGCAAAAAACAATGCTTGAAACCTATGAATTTTTAGATAATAACGAAATCTACGCAGCCCTGCTTTCTGAGAACGGCAGCAAGGAAATCCATCAATTCATGCAAGCGAAGTTAAAAAGTATGATTGAAAACTCAATTATTCCAAGAGATTCAAGAAGAAATAACCTCGGTCGCTTAGGTAAAATTTATGCTGCGACTTATTATGCTAATGCTATGTTTGGTCTTACACAGGCCTGGATTCGTCGTAAGCGTAAAGAAACGCCTGAAGAAATTACAAAAATACTCAGTAAGCTTATCAACTAATTAATTATCCAAAAAATATCCAAACCCTATGTTTGGATATTTTTTTATAAAGCTTGAATACTTTTAAGTAGTCTTTCGAGTCCATCTTTTACCTTGGCTCGTGAACAGCCAATGTTTAGTCGGAGAAAGTTCCTTCCTTCCTGACCATATACTTCTCCATCCATAATAGCTACTTTTCCTATGTTGATTAATGCTTGTTGTAACTTATCCATAGGAACACCCTGTTCTGAAACATCAAGCCACAAAAGGTAAGTTGCTTCTGATTCGATAAGCTTTATTTTTGGCAAATACTCTTTTAAAAAAGCTCGCGTTAAGTCTACCGTATCGTCCAAATAACTATTCAGCTCTTTTAGCCATATATCCGATGTCCGATAAGCTGCAACCGTTGCTTCCATTCCTAAAATGCTGCAAGAGGAAAGCCCATCTTTTTCCTTTAAATGTTGACAAAATTCTTCACGAAGGTTCGCATTAGGAACTAATAAGTAGGAAAAAATCAATCCTGGAAAATTAAAGGTTTTGCTGGCAGATGTTAAAAGAGCAATATTTTCTGTACCGTATTGCAAAATCGGGTGGTGTTGCTTATCCTTGCGTAAAACATCCATGTGAATTTCATCTGAAATTAAGAAGACATCGTACTTTTGACAAAGCAATACCACTTGTTGTAGCTCTTCACTTGTCCACACACGTCCTGTAGGGTTATGGGGCGAACAAAAGAGAAGGATTTTGTTGTTCGGATGTGCGAGTTTTTCTTCTAAATCTATAAAATCAATCGTATACTTTCCTTCGTTAAAAATCAATGGATTTTCCACACACAAACGATTGTTGGCTGTAATAGTTTTAAAGAAAGCATCATAAGCTGGGGTCTGGACAACAACACCTTCTTGGGGCTGAGACTTGATTTCAATCAACTGAGAAAGAGAGTAAATCACACTTGGGCTATACAAAATCCAGTCCTCCTCAATCGCAAAATCAAACTGTTTTTGATACCACGCAGAGACAGCTGATTTGAAATGCTTATGATTCCAACGCGTATATCCGTAAATCGGATGTTGAATCCTCTTTTGCAGTGCCTGATTAACCGTCTCTGGGATAGCAAAATCAGTATCTGAAATGGTAAAAGGCAATAAATCTTTCTGACCAAAACGATCTTCTACAAAATCCCACTGTGTACAAAACGTTCCTTTTCGCTCAATTATTTTATCAAATTCTGTCATATCAATAAATGGTAAAACAAGACGTTTGTCTTGTTTTACGGTTCTCCTTCTAAATCAAATTGTCCAAGGCGTTGCGGACAGTCGTTACTTTCGTTCCAATAATAACTTGAACACTTGTATCATCTAAATGTACGACTCCTAAAGCACCTAAATCTTTAAGCTTGTCATCTTCAACAAGGTCGCCATCATTTAAAATCAAACGGAGACGTGTAATACAGTTGTCGAGTGTGACAATATTCTCTTTTCCACCCAATGCAGCTAAGATTGCTTCGGCATTGTATCCAGATGTATTGCCACCATGTGCTATTTCTTGCTCTGAATATTCCGGTTCGAGTACAGCTTCACGTCCTGGTGTTTTCAAGTTTTTCCATAGGATAACCTTTTTAAATGTGAAGTAGTAAGCCGCAAACCAAAAGGCACCCACGAGAGGAATCAAGAACCATTGTGTATATGAGCCTTGCATTACCCCAAAGATAAGGAAGTCGAGCACGCCACCATCTGTATTACCAATTTTTACGCCTAATAGGCTGACAATCATTGCCCCTAGACCAGTCATAATCACGTGGAAAATCCAAAGGAAAGGACTGATAAACAAGAAGAGAAACTCAATTGGTTCTGTTATCCCTGTTACAAAAGTAGCAATCACACCAGAAATCAGGAGCCCTTTGACTTTTGCTCGATTTTCTGGTTTTGCTGTACGATACATGGCAAGAGCTGCTGCTGGGAGCCCAAACATAAACGTTGGCATTTTTCCTTGAGACAAGAAAGCTGTCGCAGAGCCGGAAATTGGTAAACGATTTGCTAATTCGGCATAGAAAATGTTTAAAGCACCGTAAACTTCATGTCCATCAATGAGCGCTGTTCCACCAGCCTGAGTAAAGCGAATAGTCGCAACAAGAATGTGATGTAAACCAAAGGGTAAAAACAAACGTTCGCCAGAGAAAAAGAGAAATGGCCCAAAAATACCTGCACGTTGAATCAAGTTGCCGACTTGCTGGATAAGAAGGGCAAACAGTGGCCAAATGACAGGAATCGCGAGACCTACCAAAGCCATAACTAAGGCAGTAATAATTGGTACAAACCTTGATCCGCCAAAGAAAGCAAAACTATCTGAAAGTTGAATGTTGTAAAATTTCTTGTGGAGGTTGTAAACAATAATACCAGTAATGATACCTCCAAGAACACCCATTTCGATAGTTTGGACACCCAAAGCCATACCTTGCCCAGCCTTTTGCATGAGTTCAGGATCAGCAAGCTGTCCACGTTCAGTCAAAAAGAAGTTGATAGAAAGATTCATAACCATATAGCCAACGAATCCTGAGAAAGCTGCTACACCTTTTTCTTTCTTAGCTAAACCGAGAGGAATAGCCATAGCAAACATCACGGGTAGGTTACTGAAGGCAAAACCACCAATGGCTGAAAAGAAACGAAAGACTACTTGCAGTACTTCGTTTCCTAAGAAAGGAAAAGCATCAATAGTAGATTGACTCGAAAACGAACTTCCTAGCCCTAAAAGAAGACCCATAAAAGCCATTAAGGCTACAGGGAGCATAAAAGTTTTACCTAATTCTTGGAAGAAACCACCTAGGGCAAATTTTTTCTTTTTCTTGGCTTGTGGCACTTTAGTTTTTATTTCGGTACCTTTAGCCAAAGCTTTTCCTATTGGTGAACCTCCTTTTACCTTTCCTGAGGCACTGATCGTCATACTCTTTAATTTTTCTGCTGTATTTGTAATAACAACAATGGCTGTTTTTTCAAGTCCCGCATCTTCGACTGCTTTCCAATTCACGCGCCCAATTACTTGGCCCGCTTTAACAGCTTCCTCTTCTTTGATGGTAAACTCAAATACTGCCTTATCCAGACTGACCGTATCAATACCAATATGAAGTAATACCTGCAAATCATCTGCAGTACTAAATCCAGCAGCATGTCCTTGAACCATTCTTACTGTACCAGAAACTGGTGCATAGATTGTTTCACCTGTTGGTTCTACAGCATACCCATCTCCCATTGTTTTTTCAGAGAAAATAGGGTCATTAACATCCTGCAATGGGATAATTTCTCCCTCAAAAGGAGAATAGAGGTTTTTTTGGTTACTCATCTTTTAACCTACCTTTATATTTTTGTTGTAAGTTAATATTACCACAATGTAAAACGCTTTCACGAAAATTACTAAAAAAACACCTTCTCATTTGAAAGTATTTTTTTAAATGTGTAAAATTCCACGATAAGTGTAGTAAAGTGATTGCAAAACCAAAAGTAAAGGTGTCTTATCGGTCGTGTCATATCCATTTACTTCTTCCTTTTGTGTTAAGCAATAAAGAGGGATATCAGCTATTTGTACCAAACTATTTTCAGTTAAATTGGTAAGGCTAATCAATTTATGATTTCTGGATTTGGCCAGTTCTGCTAATTCCAAAACAGAAGGTGTTTCCCCAGATAAAGAAACAAAAAAGAATACTTCATGAGAAGAGCTTAAAATCTTCTTTTTCATTTCCTGCTGATATTCATAAAATTGAAATTTATCATCGAGAGCAAAGAGACTTTTTACATACATCTTCGTCAGAAGGCCTGTTTGATCTAGCGCATAAAAATTTACACTCTTGGCTCTTTGCATTAGCTGCACAACCTTCATTTCTCTTTCTTTATCGATTAGATCAAAGTTTTTTAAAAGAATATGCTTATGTGCATTCATACTTTCAGGAGTTGTAAGCTCCTGTTTGAGGTTAATCTTAAATTCAGAGAAATTTTCATAGCCTAATTTTTTACAGAAACGAGTTATTGTATTGGGCACAGTGTAAAATTTCTGTGATAAAATAACAATCTTGGTCTGACTCACCGCTTCTTTATTTTTCAAGATGTAGTCTACCAAGTCTTCTTCCAACTCTGTTAACTTATTCTCTTTATTTTTTACGCGTTCCTGAAAACTCAGCATATTTATCCTCTTCTTTGACTTTTTAAGGCTTTCACTTATCTTTTATTCTACCATAGTTTCTTTTTAAAATAAAAACGCTTTAATATGTCAAATCATGCAGCATAATTTTCCACAAAAAAAGAGCCTATCTTATAGACTCCTTTTATCTCATTATCTTATTTACTGTTTTTTTCGTTGATCCACTCAGTGGAGAGGGTCATCGCGGCACGTGTCGCATTAGTATCATTCATTGAATTCACCATAACAAAGTCATGGATAATGGCTTGGAAACGCACTTGAGTTACTTCCACTTCAGCTTCTCGCAATTTACGTGCATAAGCTTCGCCTTCATCTCGCAAAACATCGGCTTCACCAGTAATAATCAAAGCAGCAGGTAAATCTGTCAAATCTTCTTTCGTCGAACGAAGCGGTGAAGCTGTGATTTGATTACGTTCTTCTTCGCTTGTCGTATATTGATCCCAGAACCAGATCATTCCTTCTTTAGTCAAAAAGTAGTTTTCCGCAAATTCATTGTAAGAATCCGTATCAAAATTGGCATCTGTTACGGGATAATACAAAACTTGTTGTCCAATCTTTTGACCGCCTCTTTGTTTAGTCAAAAGTGTCATCACAGTGGCCATATTTCCGCCAACAGAATCTCCAGCTACAGTGAGATGATTTACATCAAATTTCTTATCGTTAGAAAAATCTTTTAGCTGTTGTAGGACAGCGTAGTTTTGCTCAATAGCCGTTGGGTATTTGGCTTCGGGTGACAGAACGTATTCAGGAAAAACCACAACGGAGTTGGTCCGTACGGCAAGCTCACGAATTAGTTTATCGTGTGTATGTGCATTGCCAAAAACCCAGCCTGCTCCGTGGATATAAAAGATTACAGGTAATTTCTTTTCTTGATTAAGGGGGCGAATAAATCTGACATTTATTTCCCCCCAGTCTCCTGTATCAACAGCGACATCTTCAATATCAACGTCTTCCTTTGCGACTGGAGAATCCTGAACTTCATTTAATAAGCTTCTTCCCTCTTCTACTGGAAGTTCATAAATACGAGGATGGGGCGCATTTGCTTCACTAAATTCTAGCGCAGCTGTTTCTAAGGAAATTCTTTCTACCATTTTATACCTCCAAAAATACTTTTTATTATCTTTTCTTAAAAGATAATTTTTTATTGCAAGGACAAAATCCAGTAAAATCAAAGACTTCTTCATAATATTGAAGTAATTCTTCATAGTTCTTGGACTACGTTAATTTTCTGAATATTATTTTAATAACATTTTATAATTTAAAGTTAGAGAAAACAAGAAATTGATATCGGAAAATACTTTCGTTCTTATTCAGACGATTTGCTCGTAAGGTAAATAAAAAGGGGAGCCCCTTTTATTTAACAGTCGTTTCCCCAGTTACTTTAACTTGTTCTTCGCTAGGAAGTTTGTTATAAGCATCCAACAATTCTTGATTTTTAAAGATAAGATTTCCATCAATCATTGCTTCTCCATCAACACCTTTCCCAGTTTGACCATGGAAGCCTTCAGCATTTACTTCAACATCTCCCTTAACTGTACCATTTGAAATATAGAACTGTGGAGAATTTACTTCAAGTTTTTTTACAGTAAGTGTATAGCGATCTGTAACCTTACGGTCTGCATCTTGCGTATAAAGGGCTAATTTACGTGCTTCTTCGCCCTCTTTATTTTTAAAGTCGCCTTCAACATTCAAGGTTTTGTCTGATGCATCTAAGTCTTTATTAATGGCCGCAATCCAAGCGCCATCCTTCGAAAGTCCTTTAGAAAGGGTATCAAAATTATCTGTGCCTGCAGTTGCCCCAGCAAACACTTCAGCTGATTGTTCAGTTTTTGTTTCTTCTGATTTTTTTTCACCAGATCCACAAGCTGTCAAAACTCCCAATGACAAAGTTGATACAGCTAACAATGAGAGAAGTTTCTTATTCATAATATACCTCGCTTTTCTTTTTCTTCATTGTAGCATACACAATTGTTCCATTCAAGAAAACGCTTCCTTGATTTATGAGATTGTTTTGTTCAATTCATTTTTCTAAATAATTTAACTCCCTCTTTTTTCCATAAAAATAAGGGCTATTAAGCCCTTAGAAATATATTTACATGCCTTTATTATTACTAACATCTGCTCCAGACTAAAGTAAATAGTACAGTTGTATATTAAACTGAACGAGGCAAGACAAATGCTAGGATTAATCCCAGAAACCAGAAACCAAATATCGTAGCCAAAAAAACACCGAATATTTGTCCCCCAGATAAGCCCCGAGAACTGGCAATTTTGACGGGCAAAAAGAAAATGAGAATTGCGATGACTAACACAAAGAGAGCCAACCAAAAATTTGCTGGTGCACTGTTCCAAATCTCTTGTAGACTTGAGTTAATATTTTCAAAATTCATTTTTTCTCCACAGTTTATTAACGCTTTTATTTCATTTTTTATACGATTAAGAATACATAAAATTTATGAATCCTTGTAGGCGTATTATAACAGCCGTTCCTATTATTTTCAAGCTTGTTTTACCGCTATTTAGAAAATTAAAAATTAGTGTAAAACTGTATAAACTGCTGTTAAGGCTTGCACAGCAAGTATGACCACTATTGGCGACATAATAACCAGAACAACAAGCCCTGGACCTGATAACCATTCTTTATCTTTATTTTTTCGCATATTCGTCTCCTTTATCATTCTATAAATCATTTGATACTGGATATCGTTAAATAACTTCAAACTTCATAGACATTAAATCCATATACCACTAGAGGCAATAAATATTATAGCATAAAATTTATCGTTTCTACTTTTGCAATAAAATAAAACAAAAAGAAAAACCGCTCAACAGAGCGGTTAGACAAGTCAAAATTATTTACGACGTTCTGGGATACGAGCCGCTTTACCTTGCAATGCACGCAAGTAGTAAAGTTTAGCACGACGCACACGACCGTGACGGATAACTTCGATTTTTTCAACACGTGGAGTGTGAAGTGGGAAGATACGTTCTACACCAACACCGTTTGAGATTTTACGAACAGTGTAAGTTTCTGAGATACCAGAACCTTTACGTGCAATAACAACACCTTCGAACATTTGGATACGTTCGCGAGTTCCTTCGACAACTTTAGCGTGAACACGTACAGTGTCTCCAGCGCGGAATTCAGGGATATCTGAACGAAGTTGACCTGCATTGATAGAATCGATCAATGAAATAGACATTTTTTTCTCCTTTTGCTCATCAATAAAGCCATTGGCCCAGCGGATAAACAGTTTTATTTATGCCAAATTGGCACTTATAACATTCTACCAAATTTATGCTTTCTTTTCAAGAGCTTTCTTTGACATTTTAGCAAAAGTCATTGTAAACGTCGTTTGGTGTTCATCACTTTCAACAGATACCTGCCCTTGGTGTTGTTCGACTATCGTTTGGACAATCGCTAAACCAATTCCATGAACACCACCAGCACCTTTATAAAAACGCTCGAAGATATGCGGCAAGGTTTCAGGATCAATTCCACTGCCATCATTAGCTACCGAAATAATCACTGCCCCATCTTTTTTTGTACAGGTAAGTACAATTTCTGTTTCGACATACCGCATAGCATTGGAAACAAGATTGCTTATGGCGCGCCGTAACGCTTTATAATCACAAGTAAGCATCACCGCTTTTTTATCAAAAACGGTTGTGAGTTTAATGCCTTTTTGCTCAGCAAATATCTCTTGCTCTTTCGCAATATCTTTCATGATTAGACGAACATCTTGGTAAACAAGCTCTTGATGCACACTTAGGCTGTCTAAGCGTGAGAGAGTTAGAAGATCTTCTACTAGCTCACTCATACGATCGGTCTCATAAAGTATTGTTTCACTTGCCTTTTTGGGGTCCATCACCTCATAGGAAATCCCCTCAGCATAACTTTTTATTGCCATTAAAGGGGTCCGAAGTTCATGCGAGGCATTTTGAAAGAAGAGTTTTTGGTTTTTATCGTTATGATCCAATTGCCGAGCAGCAACATTCATATTATGTGCTAAAGTAGCCAACTCGCGGTCCTGAAAGGTTCCTTGATATTCGGTAAAATCTCCTTGGCCAATACGTGTCGCAAATTTCGCTAAAATTGATAGAGGCTTAATCAAGCGCTGCGTTACAAAAGTAACGGCTAGACTAAGGATGACAATGACAGCTAGGGCAACAGAGACCAAGAACAGGTTAACTGAGTTTGTAAAATTAATAATCCCGGTGATATCCACATATAGGACTTGATACTCTCCAGAACTTTGACGAATGGTTTCAATATAAAAGGTACTTCCTGACGTATCCAGACGATAATTTTTTACCTTACTCAGTGGAACTTTTTGATTTTTTAAAGCTTGTGCGATATTATTTGCTGTATCTCTCTCAAAGTTACCAACTTTTTCCAAATCCTGTACTTCATAATTATCATTGATATTAAAAGCAACGGGGTGAGTATTAAAGCTTCCACGAGGTGCATCTTCTAAGTCCGCAGAGGTACTTCCTGAGGGTGGAGTAACTTGTGCTTGATAAATCCTGACTTGAGATAACTGCCGTGAGGCCGAATTGCTAATATAGCTGTTTATCAAGATATTAAAAATGAGGATAATCCACAGAAAAGCAAAGAAGACAAAACCAATATTTGTCAGAAGCAAGCGCGTCTTGATGCTGAGAGGTTTTCTCCTAATCATCATCGCTCCTTACTCTGCTTCTTCATTTTTTTGTTTTTCAAACTCGATTCGACGGAAAATAGCTTTAACACGCATCACCAACTCCATCGGACTGAAAGGCTTAGTGAAGTAATCATCACTGCCCAAATCCAATCCTGTCGCATAGTCTAAGTCACTGTCTCGAGCTGTCAACATAATAATGGGTACGATACTTTGTGCACGTAAAGCTTTCAAGATTGTAAATCCGTTAGAGCCAGGCATCATCACATCTAAAATAACAAAATCACTTGGCTCTTCATTAAAACGCTCTAAGAGTTGATCACCAGTTGAGAAGTCCTCTACTTTAAAATCTTCTTTTTCCAAAAAAGCTTTGATTGCTAAGCGAATATTATCATCGTCATCCGCAATATATATTGTTTTACTCATTATATTTCCTCCTCATTAATCATGTCTACCAGTTCATGAATCAAATACATTCGATTATCTAATGCGTGAATCTGCTCAGCACATACTTGCAATTCATTACTTAAGTGATCTGGCATTTCACCGCCGTATTTGTAGCGAACCTTATGTTCCAATGTCGCCCAAAAATCCATTGCCGATGTGCGCAGTTGTATCTCGACACGACGAGCTTCATTATTAAAAAGCGGGCCAAGATTAACTTCTAGTATCATATGATAAGAACGATAACCACTCGGCTTTGGATGATTAAGATAATCTTTTTCACTGATCACATTGAAAGCTTCTTGATTTTTAATGATTTCTACGATTTCATAAATATTTTTGGCATAAGCACATATAATTCTTACACCGGCTATATCTGAAAGATTTTTTTCAGCTGCTTCTGCCGTTACAGGTAAGGCTTTTTTCTTCAACTTGCCTGCAATACTTTCTGGTGATTTAATTCTTTGCTTGATATGTTCTATCGGGTTAACAGGTTCATAAGCATTGTAATAAGCATTAAGATTAGAAAGCTCTGTCATGATGACTGCCAAAGCACATTCATATTTCACCAAATTTCGCTTGAGTTTCTCAAACTCTTCAACTTCAAAGCGGGTCGTTTTTATTTCTTTATTCATATTCATTTCCATTCTTGAAAGAGTTTTCACATATGTCTATTATACCAGAGGCTGCGAAATTTATCAGCTTTAGAAACTACTCTGTTTCCCTTCCCACTTACGGTTGCAAATAAAATGAAAGGAGCGTAGGCTCCTTTGAAGATAATTAAAATTATACAATTATAATCTTAAAATGCACTCAACTTAAATAGAGGACAAAAAAAGAGGAAATATCTCCCTCTTTTTTATATATTAAAATAAATGACTAAAGCTAAAATAGATAAAAGTGCTGTCACACACCAAAAGACAATATCAATCTTCCATTCACTCCATCCTTTTCCTTTACCAGAGAAGCCACCAAGTTCAAAATGATGGTGAATCGGCGTCATACGGAAAATACGTTTACCATGTGTTACTTTAAAGTACGAAACCTGCATCATAACAGAAACGGTTTCTAAGATATAGATAAAGCCAATCAAAAGGAGCGTCCATTCGACATGTAAAAGAATCGAAACGATGGCGATAAAACCTCCTAAACCAAGGCTGCCCACATCTCCCATAAAGATCTTTGCTGGTTTGTGGTTGAAGAAAAAGAAAGCAATCAAACCACCAATGACAGAAAGAATGATAAGTAGGACATCATATCGTCCTTGAGCAGCTGCAATTACAGCATATGCGCTGAGAGAGATAGCCACTGTGATACTGGCTAAGCCATCAATACCATCTGTAAGATTCACGGCATTTGACCAACCTACAAGCCAGAAGATAATGAAAACTGCAAAAAACCATCCTAAATCAATTTTCCAACCCAAGATATTAAGTACATTTGTACTATCCACCTGCATCAGGATAAGATAAGAAACAATACCTGTGGCTATTTGGGCTAAGAGTTTATGACTGGCTTTAAGCCCGCCATGATTTTTTTGGCTAAAGATTTTCATGAAGTCATCTAAGAAACCAATCAGAGAGTACATCGCTAATACCCACCATGCTGTGATGAACATAGGAGTAAATTGTGCAAAAATCAGAGCAAATACTGCTGAAACTAGGAGGGCTGCAACTACAAATACAAGACCTCCCATGGTTGGTGTGCCTGACTTACTTGCATGTTGTTTTACTTCTTCAAGAGTGGGTTGTCCCCCAAATTTTTTCTTATGAAAAAACATAATAAAGCGTGGTATTCCAATTGCGGTCAAAACCAACGCGACTAGAGCTGCTAAAAATGCAGTGATTAACATAGTGCCTCCGACTGTTACTTAGAAACTTTGTTTCCTTTATTTATAGAGCTTACTCAGCTCAAAATTGAAAGAGGCGAAAATTTTCGCCTAATTCATTGTGACTGTGATTGTTTGATTGTCTTTAAGTTTGGTTCCCATTCCCACACTTTGTGTGTTCACATGGTCGCCAGAACCTTGATATTCAATTTTCAGATTGTACCATTTTGCGAGTTGCTCAACTTGTTCTTTAGACCATTTAAACATATCTGGCATGATATGATCGCCATCAGTAAGAAGCATGACAGGTGTATTTGCCCCAACTTCTTGCCCTTTAGCTACAGATTGTTTGGTTACTTTTGTACCTTGACCAATCACAATCGGTGCTAAAAGATTACGACGTAGACTATCTGAAACGTTACCTGGAGATTTCCCTGTGTAATCTTCGAGAGTAACTTTTCCAGCCTTCAGACCTGAAGTATCTTGTGGAGCTGCTTCTTGGTTTTTTATTTGCTCTGCGCGCGTAATCAAAGAATTAGCAACATCTGAGATATAAGTCAATGACCAAGTGCTTGATGGAATTTTGATATTCATATAGAAAATGAAATCTGGATTCTCTGGTGGATACATGGCAACTGCAGAATAAATATTATCTTGCATTCCCTTCATATAGCCACCTGTATCCGATGCAATCTGTGCTGTACCTGTTTTGACAGCCATTGTATTGCCATTAACCATGAAGAGCGGGCCAGGTTCATGCCCTTGCGATTCTACTGTCAGATAAGAAGTTCCCCATGTTGGGTCAGTATTAACACCTACCATCAAATCTTTTGTTTTATTTATCGCATCTTCGGACACCGGACGTCCAACAACTTCTGCCTTACTTTGCAAATAGGTATTTTTATCTTTGTCTACAATTTTATTCACAACATGAGGTTCAAGCATTTCTCCTTTATTTGCAAAGCTTGTCCAACCACGTAGAAGTTGAATTTGTGTTGTACTGATACCTTGCCCAAATGAAGATTGGATTTGAGATACTGGGTTATCGTCAGGAAGAGCACCAAACTGTTCTCCACCCATCCCAATACGGGTTGGAACACCGAATTTAAAGCGGCGCAAGTAGCTGTCCCAGAGGTCGCTACCCATATTTTGAACAATCCGTGTCATTCCAGCATTACTAGACATCATGAACCCTTGAGCAAAAGTAACTGTTGATGGAAGTTTAAAAGTTCCATCTTCGCTTTCATTGGCATCCCAGTCATTAATAACGACATCATAGAGATTGACACGACGGAAGTAAGAGGCATTCAGATCCACCTTATTACTGTCCAAAGCTGAAGCCATCAAGAAAGTTTTCATAACAGAACCAGGTTCAAATTGTGACTGGTAAAGCATGCTGTTCTCTGTGAAATGTGGCTGTTCCCGCGCTGCTTTATCATTAAAGTTATTGGCGGTAATTGTTGGACGCTGTGTTGTAGCCAAGATATCACCCGTGTGTGCATCCATCAGTGTGGCAGAAAGTTGCTGACCACCTGACTTTTCTACAGCTGTATCCATCAGTGATTCAAGATTACCTTGCAAACGGGCATCTAAGGTTGTATAAAGATCTTGACCATTTTTTACCTGCTTGCTTACTGTTGTTGTTCCTGGTAAGGGACGACCATAACGGTCTTTCTCATAAGTTTCCTCACCATTTGTACCGCTGAGAACATCATTAAACGAGGCTTCTAAGCCGTTGATTCCAACCAAACCAGAGGCAGAATCCCCAGGCGTTTTCAAAGAAGCTATACCTACAAATTGTGAAGCGTAATTTGGTTCTGGATAAGAACGTGTCAAGTTAGGTGTGAAACCAATACCTACTAATCCAGCATTCTCTGCATCTTTTTTTATCTTTTCCATTTTAGCGAGAGGAATCTTTGTTCCTGCCGAACCAAATTGGACTTGAGCTTTTCCAGAATTGAGTTGTTGCTCAATCAACTCCTTGTCAATTCCCAATTCTTTATTAAGAAATTCTGTAACTTTCGGAAAGTCAGCCTCATCAACATAAAGCTTATTATTGTTATTGTCGACTTGTGTCTTATCGAGCACAGCATAAATCGTGTAATCACTTGCATCAACTGCAAGTGGCACACCATTTCGGTCAAAAATTGTGCCTCGCTTAGCATAAACAGTCGTTGTGTTTAAATAGTTCGTCTTAGCCATTTCGGAGATGTTTACACCACCGATTTGATTCACTGTAATAATCCAGACAAAGCGAAATATAAAAATCGCAAACAGAGCAATAGCTACTACAAATAGACTTTTACCTACATGTTTACGATTTTGTTCAGGTCTTTGATGACTTTTTTTCGCTTTTTTCGAAATACGTCTGAAAGGGAGAGTAATTATTCGAAAAATATTTTTCATTTTGTCGCTTTCAATACATTATCAGAATTGTAGGAGATACCATACTTATCCGTAACTTTTTGTAATTTGTCTTGGGATGTTAACTCCTGAATTTTCTGGTCATACTCAGAATTTTTTTGCTCTTTAACAGTAATTTGACTGTTATAGTGCAAGGTACTACTTTCAATTTCTTGCGTTTTTGTTTGAATGAAGAGTTGAGTAACCGCAAGCATCAAGGCTACGACTACCATAGAAAGATAAAATACTTTTTCAACCCCAGAAAATCTTTTGAACTTTTTGGCCAAAACTTCTGGTGCTAATGAGTCTTTTGAAATCGCATAGCTGTCCTTTTTGGCTGCTGTTTCAATGTCAAAATATTCTTTAGGTTGCGCTGCCATATTTTTCTCTCCTCTCTCCTTTTTCATCAGTTTTAATCTTTTTGTTTTTCAGCCACACGAAGCTTAGCACTGTGCGCTCTATTGTTAAAAGCAAGTTCTTCTTCACTCGCAAGAACGGGCTTACGATTGACTAACTTGAGTTTTGCTTCCATATCTTTCGGAATCATAGGAAGTCCTTTCGGCACATCAACTGTGCTGTATTCTTTAAAAATTGTTTTCGTTAAACGATCCTCTAAAGAATGGAAAGTAATCACACTTATTCGTCCAGAAACGTTAAGCAGATCAATCGCTTCTTCTATTGATTCTTCAGCTGCTCCTAGTTCGTCATTTACTTCGATTCGGATTGCTTGAAAAATACGCTTGGCAGGATGGCCTTTTTTCTTGAGCTCTTTTTGAGGAAGTGCTGACTTGATGATATCCGCTAGCTCTGTCGTCATTTCAATAGGTTGAAGCTTACGTGCTTGTTCAATCTTTCGAGCAATTTGCTTTGAAAACTTCTCTTCACCATAGCGGTAAAAGATGCGTACTAAATCCTCATAAGGATAGTCATTTACAACTTCATATGCAGAAAGTGCTTGAGATTGATCCATTCTCATATCTAATCGTGCTTCCTTCTTATAAGAAAAACCACGTTGGCTGTCATCAAACTGTGGGCTTGAGACACCTAAATCATAAAGAATACCATCAATTTTTGTAACTCCTAAGTCTGCAAGACTTGAACGTAAGTAGCGGAAGTTACTCTTTATCAATGTCACCTTGTTTTCTGCCAAAGCAGCTTTAAGACGAACCTTTGCATTTTCGTGGGCAGTATCATCTTGGTCAAATGCGTAGAGATGACCTGTTGTCAACTTACTCAAAAGATATTCACTGTGACCTGCACCACCAAGAGTTGCATCCACATAGATGCCATCAGGTTTCACCTCAAGCATATCAACAGTTTCGTGTAGCATTACAGTATCATGCTTGAATTCCATGTTTACAAGTTTACAGGCGAAAAACGCCATCCTTCCCTAATAGCTAATATTCATTATAACATTTTTCTCCAAAATGTATAGTGGTTTACAATATATTGTAAACTTTTTTTCTCTTGTTCTTAATGTTTGGTCTTTCGACGCATATACATCGCGTTGGCCATTTTATAAAGAAGTTTACTTACAGGGAGGTCAAACTCGCCTACATATTCCTCAATACGTGGATTGAAGTGCTTTTTAAACTTCAATAATCCATCTTTTTCGGAAAGGGAATTTTCAAGGCCACCCATATTCAAGGTATTTGCTCCATTTTCAAATGCATGTTGAATCGTTTCAAACCATACTAGATAAGAAGGATAGTATTTTTGGAATGCTGTATCTGTCCCAGCATAAAGGGTTTCAGCAGCGCCAAAAGCATTGATAGATAAAGTTCCTGCTACCGGAATAATCTCTCCTTTTTCTGCGATAAACTGCTTAATGTCCGCAACGTTTTTCTCAGCAATAGCAAGTTCTTCAGTTAAAGTTTTTAAGCGTTTTTCATTTTTGGCTTTTGCTTGATTATCTTTAATCTTTTCAACATTTGCTTCCATATCTTTTTTTACCTTAGCCATATTAAATTTTACTAAAGTAATAAAAGCATCCGAGCCATAAGTGTCTAAAAGTTTTGTATAATAATCAGCATTACGAAGACTTACGTTTTTACGTGCTTCTGTCTTCTTCATCAATTCAGCAAAAACAGGAACTAACTCCTTTCCACCAAAAGTAACTTCTGGATAAGAATTGCGTGCTTTACGAATAAATTGACGTGTTTTTTTATCTAAATTTTCTTCTGAAAAATCTTCTTTATAAATGACAGCATTGTAGCGAGGCTGAATCGTATCATGCATTTCTGTAGTACGTCCAGTATACTCAACACCTGCACTTGTTAAATTCGTCAGAAGATCATATGCATCGTCAAATTTGTAAGCCGGATCAAACTTGATAAAAAGTGCTTTTTGACTTTTACCAAATTTTTTCAATTCTAACAGAACAAACTTTAATAAAGCTTTATCTGTATAATCCATCAAAATTCCGCGTGGGATATAAAGCATTGTGAATCCTAATGGAAGGGGGCGAATCAAGACCAAGCTACTTGCAACCAGCTTATCATCTTGATAAAATCCAATGATTTCCGATTTCCAACTGCTTTTGATGGTCGCCCATTTTGAGGTTTGTAAAAGGTTTGGCATACCAGAGGCAGCAACAAACTTGTCATGTAGTTGAGGATCGAGTCCAATTTTTACTGTGTACATATCTCTATTCTATCAAAAATTATTAAAAAAAACAGGCTCAGTTTGAACCTGTTTGACCAACTGGGGTAGCTGGATTCGAACCAACGCATGAGGGAGTCAAAGTCCCTTGCCTTACCGCTTGGCTATACCCCACTGTCTATCTTTCGACAACAGTAAATATTTTATCAAAATCATGAGAGGATTTCAAGGATTAACTCTAACCTCTGAGATATAAAATAAAATTAGGCGCCTAAATTATAGTCTTTGATTGCTTCTTCCATGGCATCTGCAAAATTTCGGGTAACCGCCAGTTCTTTACCAGAAGCCACCACAACAAAACTACCATTTTCTTCATTAATATCAGCGATGATTTTTTTACCTGATTTGACTTGAACACCTGTTTTTGTGTCAATAACTTCAATTTCTGTATCTTTTTTCTTCGACATCATCAGTCTCCTTTATCCTTCATATCTAGAGATTTCCATCTCAACTTTTCAATGATACCATTTTGCCGAGTTTTTGTCACGCTGTTTTCGTTCATGTGAGTCTTCCATTTTAATTGCACTGTACCTTATTGTCAAACATAACCAATAATTTGAAACAAAAAAAGGAATACCCCAAGAGGCATTCTTTTTATTTTCTTATGAAAGTTCCGCTACAATTGCCTTCAATTGAGCTTTTGTTTGAACACCGACAACTTGTTTCACCATTTGACCGTCTTTAAAGAAGATCAAAGTTGGAATGCTCATAACGCCAAAAGCTTGAGGTGTTTCAGGATTTTCATCAACGTCTAACTTACAAATTTTAAGTTCAGACTCGTCAAGTTCTTCTCCTAATTGTTCAAGAATTGGAGCTTGCATACGACATGGGCCACACCAAGTTGCCCAAAAATCTACTAGTACCAGTCCTTCTTTGATTTCTTCTTTAAATGTAGCATCAGTAATGTTATATTCCATTTTTCGTTCCTCGTTCTTTATTATGAGTACATTCTAGCGAATTTTTATCTACTTTACAAATATTATGATTGTTTTTATATTTTGAGTCATTTCAAGGTTGCAATTGTTGCACCACTTCCGCCAGCGTTCACAGGAGCATACTCATAACTCTTAATATGCCGATGTTTTTGCAGCTTCTTCTGTACCATTTCACGAATTACACCAGTTCCGATACCATGAACAATGGTAATTTGTAATAAGTTAGCAAGCAAGGCCTGATCAATATAGTTATCCAATTCTAGCTCTGCTTCCTCATATCTCATACCACGTAAATCAAGCTGTGCTTTCACTTTATTGCTTACTTTTCGGGTTACGGCTTTCGTTTTTGCAGGTTGGTTCTTAGCAAGCTCTTCCTCTGTTAGCTCAAATTCATCTTCTTGCAGTTTGGTCATTATTGATCCCATTTGCACCTGCCAACGTCCATCTTTTTCAAGACGAATAAGTTTTCCACGTTGCCCATATGCTGTAACCACCACTTCAGCTCCTTGCTTCAACCCACGTTGTGCCTTAGCTTTCTTCAAAACTTTGTTTTTACTGTAATCAACAGATGGAACTAGGTTTTCAAGCTCGCTACGGGCTGCAATGATTTCGTGAGGTTTAAGCTGCGCTTTATCATTCAATGTTTTGAGAATTTCTTGAGCTTCTTGACTCGCCTTTTTCACAACTTCTTGGGCTTCTTGTTTTGCCTTCTCTAGCTCATGCTCACGCTCTCGATTAATCTGATCATAAACCTTGGTTAAATCTTTATGAAGATTTATATTTTCTCGTTCTAACTTCTTAATATTGGCTGCTGCTTCTGTTACTTCACGCGTTTTTTCCTCTAAGCTTGCGATCATATGATTGACATCGTGTTCCTCATCAGAAACCATGTTACTAGCCTCCTGAATGATTTGGTCTGACAAACCTAAACGTCGTGAAATTTCTAAAGCATTTGAGCGACCTGGTACACCCAGCTGCAGACGAAAAACAGGGCGCATTTTATCGATATCAAACTCCATGCTCGCATTAAGAACTTCAGGTGTTTCAACACCATATGCTTTAAGTTCTGGATAGTGCGTACTCGCCATTGTCTTCACGTGTTTACCACGTAAATATTCTAAAATTGCAATGGCCAAAGCGGCACCTTCTTTGGGATCCGTCCCTGCGCCAAGTTCGTCAAAGAGCACCAATGCGTTATGATCTGCCTTGTCTAGAATAGCGACAATATTGGTCATGTGACTAGAGAAAGTCGAGAGATTTTGCTCAATTGACTGTTCATCCCCGATATCCGCAAAAATATCCTGGAAGACATGTGCACGACTGCCTGTACTGGTAAGAATAGGCAAACCAGATTGCGCCATAATAGTAAGCAGACCTACAGTTTTTAGGGTAATTGTTTTACCCCCAGTATTTGGTCCCGTAATTACAATTGTGTTTAAACTACTGTCAAATTTGATGTCATTGGCCACAACTACATTTGGATCAATCAAAGGATGACGTGCCTCATAAAAACAGATGTCTTTGTTTTGGGTTAACTCAGGAATACTGGCCTTATGCTTCAATAAGTAGTTGTACTTGGCTTTAATCAAGTCGAGATGACCTTGTAACCATGCATTTTGCCGAATATCCAAGCTGTAGGGTTTAAGTTCTTCACTGACTGCTCGAAAAATTCGAAGCATTTCATTTTTTTCTTCAATTTTCTTTTGGTTTAAATTATTGTTAAGCGAAACGGCAGCATTGGGTTCAATATAGAGTGTTTGTCCTGAGGCAGACATATCATGCACTACACCTGCTATTTTATTTTTACTGTCTGCACGTACAGGCAACACTTGGCGATCATTACGAACCGTGATTAAATTTTCAGTGAGAGAACCTGCATTTTTAGACAAAAGTTCCTGCATCACTTTTTTAATGTCTGACTGATAACGTTTAATGGCTGAACGAATGTGCATCAGTTCAGCAGATGCATTGTCGTAAAGTGCCCCAGAGTTATCAAAAATTTCAAGTGTTTTATGCACAGGAGAAAGATCAGAAAATTTTTGGATGAGTTCCTCAAGTGTTGGTATTTCAACATTCTCTGCTTCGTCAAAATAACGCAAAATATTAAGGCCTTGTTGGACAACTTTTTTTATTTCGACAAATTCTCGCCCACTCAATTGAGCATCTAATTCTAAGCGGCGCAAAATTTCACTGATATCGGCCGTTTTTGAAAGATGAAGCTGCCCATTTTCTTGAGCTAACTTTTCAAATTCTGCCAATTCATCAAACAAGTTTTGAATTTTAGTGGCATCAGAGAGGGGTTCTAGTTCTTCCAACTCTTTTTTGCCTTGAGCGGTTGTTAAAAAGGCCAAGAATTGCTCTTTGACCTTGTCAAATTCTAAAATTTGGATAATTTTTTTATTCATAAATTCTAAATATTACCAATTATATTTTCAATAAATATATTTTTCAGCATCCCCGAAGAAATCGGAGTGTGGCTAACCATCAAGCGAACCAAAGCGGAAGCATTCAAATGGTTTTGAACAGTGGGCATGGGTACAAGCGCAAGTAAAGTAACAGCCATTTGTAGGCCGAAATAAGTTGCTCCGAGTGCAAGAACACCTGCGATAATTTTTCCAGTTTTTCCGAAGGGTTGCAAACGTGTAATGTGGACAAAAAGTCCGAGTAGACGTATCACCGCATAAGAAATAACGAAAATAATCATAAAAGCAAGACCAGCATAGAAGGCGTCATCGATTTGGAAAAGCAAGTTATTATCAAAAAACAGTAATCGTGAATCTGCTGTTGCACTGGAGAAAGGTACCCACATCGTTAATTTTGAAGCAAGTTCCTTATAATTTAAGAAGGCAATAATGGCAGATATAATGATCCCCAAGCTATATAAAGCCTGTAAGACTAGACCTCTTGAATAGCCAACCAGAAAGGCCCATATAAGTAATATTAAGATAAGTAAGTTAATAAGCATAATGTTTTCCTAAATTTCTGTAAATCATTCGTTTACTACCCATTATACCTTATTTTCTCCTCATTTACCAAACAGGCTTGAAGAATGTCCTTTTTGTAAGCTATGGCTAAATTCAAGCTTTTGAGTCATATCATTGATTGCCAGTACAGCTTCTCCAAAACCAACTGACATTAAGGGGGCTTTTCCATCGTAATCACTGGCATCTCCCGCTACATAAAGCCCTGAAATATTGGTCTCTTGTTGGCGGTTAGCCGTTATTCTTCCTCTACGGCTTAGTTCGAGTTCTTCATTTAAATCAACATGGTTTGTCATCATTCCATAGTTTACGAGTATTTTATCTACTGCTAAATGATTGAGCTCATCGGATTTTACACGGTGCAACTTAAGACCTTCAGGTGATAGCTCCTGCGGAAGATAAGGTGTATGTATTTCAACGGTTGATTGTTCCAGCTCTGCCACTGTTAAAGCATGGGCTCGGAAAGAAGGTCGACGATGAATAAGGTGAACTTTTCTGGCAACTTTTTCCAACATCAGTGCCCAATCCAGTGCACTGTCGCCTCCGCCAAGAACCGCAACTTCTTTTTCACGATATTCTTCTAAGTTTTGAATAAAGTAATTCAATTTCCCTAATGCATGAAGTTCTTCTTCTTGCTCGAGATTAAGCTTACGCGGACTGAGCAAGCCAGAGCCTGTTGTTAACAATACTGCTTTCGAATGATGTGTACTTTTACTTGTTTGCAGTACAAAATGCTTATTTTCCTCTTCTTGGCTAATATTTTCAACTTTTTCATCTAAATATAGTTCATGTGGCACGCGAGCAAGTTGTGCCAAAAGGTTGGCCGTTAGATCTGCTCCTGAAATCTCAGGCAAACCTGCTATATCATATATCATTTTATCTGGATAAAGTGTTTGAGGTTGACCGCCAGCTTCTTCTAGAGCTTCGATTATCTTGACCGTCATTCCCCGCATCCCAGCATAAAACCCGGCATAAAGTCCAACAGGACCAGCACCGATAATTGTTAAATCGTATAAAGTTTCCATGCCTTCATTATAGCAAATTTGTCAAAAGTTTTTTACATTTTAAATTCCATCCATCTTTAACTTAAAAAGCTGACGAAACGATTTCGTCAGCTTTTTAAGTTAAACACGCCCTAATATTTTTTTCATACCTTGAATAAGTTTATATTTTACAGGGTTTGGATAGTAGGAGAATTCTCCTACTTTTTGTGTGATATAGCCCCCAAAATTTTGCTTAAATTTCAAAACACCATCACTGCCATCAAAGTTTCCTGAGATACCATAAAAATTATAGGTTTTCATCTGACGCTCAATTGCATGAAGCATGGCTGTATGCTGCATAAGGAAAGGGCCACCTAACTTGCCATAAGCGCCGTCAGATCCGCCATAAAGGTAAAGAAATTCTTGATTGACTTCAATAAAGACACCAGCTGCAATTGCCACTCCATCTTTATAAGTAATCAAAAATTCGATTTTATTGCCAAAAGCCTTATAAAGTTCTTGATAATAGGCCAAATCTTTGGTTGCAAAATGACGCTTTTCACCTGTGTTACCAATCAAACGTTCCACTTCAAAGAGTTCTTCATAAGTAGCTATTTTAACTGTTACTTCATTTTTTATCGCTTTTTTAACGTTACGTTTTGCGTTAGAGTTGTAACTCTTGAGAAGTTCTTCTTCACTGTGTATTTCAGAAAGATCTTTGATGTATTGCCATTCGGCAACGGCATCCTGCTCTTCATAACCCACATGTCGCCCATTGTAAGTTAAGCCAAGCTTTTTCATTTCTGAAATGAAAGACTCATTAGCTTCTTGAAGTTCTTGACCTTTGCTGTCATAAACCATATAGTCGACAGCTGGACGTATCTTCACTTCTAGAGCTTGCTGATTTTTCGCATATTTTTTTAATTCTTGAATAAAACAGTTATAGACCATCTGATCAAAATTGCCAATAGGGCCAAAGTTAATTTCCAACTTTGCACCGCCTGAAACATAAACAGAAGTCATAAGTGCTGCCATTTTAATCTGGTCATTGACTTTTACAGCGAGGAAAATCGGTTTATAACCACGTTTTTCTAACATTTCTGCCATTTGTGGGGTTTGTAAAAATGACTCCGTTTTTTCAGCTGCAAAAGCTGTAAATTGTTCTTGTGAGATTTCTAAGAATTCCATTATTTTCTACCTAAAAGTGTCTTAACCATACTTAAAACTTTGTGTTTAACTGGTTTTGGATAATAATTGAAATAACCAACTTTACGTACAACATACCCTGCAAAGTTCTGTTTAAAGTGCAGAACGCCATCTGTACCGTCAAAAGTTCCAGCTACTCCAAAGAAATTATAACTTTTCACGCCTTTATCAAGGGTTTTCTTCATTACATAATGCTGAATAGCAAACGGCGCATATAGCTTTTTAAAAGCTTCATATGATCCACTAAACAGATAGATAGTTTCACTTGCACCATAGATAAAGAGTGATCCCGCTAAGATAATATCCTCGCGCCCATGTTGAGCAATAAATTCACGCGCTTCTGCTAAACGAACTTTTTGAGTTTCTAGCTGGCTTTCTAACTCTTTGCGTTTACCTTCTTTTTTCGTTTTTTCAATCTGTCCAGTAAGTTTATCCATTTGAGCTAAAATTGCCGCTTCATAGTCTGCGAAATTAATCTCAGCCACTAAAAACTCTGCCTTGTCGCCAAAAGTTTTATAAAGACTTTGGTAGTAAGGCAAATCATGATCATCATAACCACGGCGTTCCGACGTTTCTGAAGTAATCTTTTTGAACTTATCCAGTTCTTCATAAGCTAAAGGACGCACTCGAATCCCAAACTGTTGGGTTTTCTTAACAGAGTATTGTCCATCTTTCGTATAAGATTTTAAAAGTTTTTTATCATCTGCGATATCAGAAAGATCTTTCACATAGTGCCATGTAGACTCGCCACGTTTGTTGTAACCAACTTCTAAGCCCGTATGTTCGTAATTTAACTCCTGCATTGATTGAATAAACTGCTTGTTTTCGGCAGTCAACGCATTACCTGTACTATCAAACTCTTGATAATTTGTATTAGGAATAACTAAAAGTTCCATGCCACCATGGTCTTTAACAAACTGACGTAATTCTTTGTAGAAAAACTTTTCTACGTCTTCTTGGTACTCTTGGTAAATTGGGCCATACTGGATTTCGTAGTGTTTTCCTCCAGTCATATTTTTTGCGCCCAAAAGAGCAGCCATTTCAATTTTATCTGATTGGACAGCTAATAAAGTTACTTCCCAGCCGTTTGCCATCATCAGCTCTGCCATTTCAGGAGTCTGTAAAAAACTCCCTTGGCTTACATTTTCATTGAATTGAGCGAATTCTTCAGCTGAAATTTCTCTTAATTTATAATTCAAAACATATCCTTATTTCTTTAGTGATTTTATTTATTATAGCAAAAAAGACTGAATATTTCAGCCTTTCCTTCTAAATAGAAGTGTTTTTTCCTTTTGTAAAAGTTGATCTTTGTCTTGAAGTAAAACAAAGAGGAGAGTAATAATGAAGACAAAATCAGCAAGGAAGAGAAGATAATTGAGCAATAAAAAATCATGAATTCCAAAGCTAACAGCATCTACAGCGTGGCTTATATTGCTCAATAAGAACAAAGACAAAGCTACAAAAAAGATTAATCCAATCCCATAATTGGATAAGCCAGCATCGCGTAAGCGACGTGTAAACAATGCAAGTGTGGGTAACAAGAAGCCGACTGCGATAAGAAAGAGTAAGGCAAGCATCATCCAGGTCGCAATAAATGCACCTCCGAAGAGGATGTTTTCAAAGAAATGAATCCCCACAAACATTACTCCTAGCACTGCAAATACCAGAGCAAATATCAGTTGAACAAACCAAAAACTTAGGCGACTTGTTCTTCCTCTGAAGGAAACATAACCGAGAAAATAGTTTTTGATCGCTTGCAAAAAGTTCTCTTGACCATTTTCTTCTATCCGTGCTGGCCCATAAGTCGGTTCTGAAAATTCTGGTAAGTCCGCTGCAGCTTGAGCAGCAGGCAGAGCATTCAAAATAAGAATACCGAAGAAACCACCAAAAGGAGCTAGAATTACAAAAATCAATTCCCAAGGAAGACTAACATCGCGTAAGCGACGTACGGCTATAGCTAAGAAAGGGCAGAAAGCCACTAGACCATAACATATCCATAAAGCAATGAAAAAATATGAAAATACAGACCACAAATCTGGTAAAACCTCACTTGATAAAAGATGGAACAAAGTGGCAAAGGCAAGTAGGACAACTGTCACTAAAATATGGCCTAACATTGCGAGCCAATAGTCTTTTCGACTGGTTCTTTCTTTAAAAGAAATATAGCCTAACCAAAATTTTTGATAGGATTGTTTGAACTCTTTCAAATTAAACATAATCTCCTCATTTCATTAATAATCGTTTTGCTTGCGCGAGAGCTTCTACTGTTATATCATCTCCAGCTAACATTTTTGCTACTTCTTCAACTCGCTCTTCCAATTTCAATTTTCTTACTGTTGAAGTAGTGACATCATCTGTCGACGCCTTTTCAATATAAAATTGTGTATCAGCAATAGCCACCACCTGTGGTAAATGTGAGATAGCTAAAACTTGCCCTGCTTGAGCGATTTTATAAATTTTTTGAGCAATAGCTTGGGCTACTCGCCCAGATACACCTGTATCAACCTCATCGAACACAATTGATGTTTTATTTTCTCGTCTTGAAAAACTTGATTTAATAGCAAGCATCAAGCGTGAAAGTTCGCCTCCTGAAGCCGTTTTGGCCAAGGGTTTGAACCCCTCACCTGGATTAGTTTGAATATAAAACTCTACTTGTTCATTACCCTTGCTTGAGAATTTCCCACTCTCAAACTGTACAGAAAAATCAGCTTTTTCCATATACAAATCAGCAAGTTCCTTTTTAATATCTGTCTCTAATTCTTTCGCGATTGCATGACGTGCTGTGTTAAGATGTTCACTTGCAATTAGTAATTCTGCTTGCGCTTCTTTCAGTGCTTCTTCAAGGCTCTCACTATTTTCAGTTCCACCCATCAAATCTGAGAGTTCAAGTTGGATTTTTTCCAAGGTTTTCAATACGTCAGAAAGTTCTGGACCATATTTTTTACGTAAGGTATTCAAAGTGAGAATTCTCTCTTCGATTTGCAAAAGTTCTGTGGGATTAAACTCTATACCTTCAATTGCTGTTGATAACTTGGTTGAAACTTCCTCAAGCAAGTAATAAGCATCCATCGTTTTATCAGACAAATCTTGGTAATCTTGATCAAATTCTGCAACATTTTCGAGTTCTGCCATGGCTGTACGTATTCCGCTCAGACTTGAAAAATCACCCTCTTCATCGTCTAAAGCCAAATAGGCTGTATTTAAAGCATCTGCTATATTTTTAGCGTTGTTCAGCTTATCACGGCGGATCTGCAATTGCTCATCTTCTTTTAGATCAATTTCAGCTGCTTCAATTTCTTCAACTTGAAACTGCAAGATTTCGATACGTTGGGCAAATTCTTGTTCGTTCTTTTGACGTGTTTCAAGTGCTTGACGAATTTTTTTATAATGCTCAAACTTAACTTGGTATTCTGCCTTAATTTGTTCAAAATTTTCATCACCAAACTCATCAAGAAGTCGAAGATGATGTTTAGCATTCATCAATTCTTGATTGTCATGTTGCCCGTGAATATCAACCAAAAGCTCGCCGATTTCACGTAAGGTAGTCAGATTTACCATTTGCCCATTCACCCGACAAACAGAGCGCCCATTAGCAAAAATATCACGACGTAAAATAAGCTCAGTACTTCTTTCAAGGCCCAAGTTTTCTAACTTTTGATCCAACTCTGCATTTTTCCCTGCAAAAAATAGACCTTCAATTTCGGCCTTATCTTTACCTGTACGGACAAAATCACTGGAACTCCGTCCACCGAGTAAAAGTCCCATAGCATCAATAATGATTGACTTACCAGCTCCTGTCTCCCCAGTCAAAATGGTCATCCCACTTTCAAAAGAAAGATGAATCTCTTCGATAATCGCAAAGTTCTTGATAGAAATTTCTTGTAGCATACTTCTTCCTTTTATAAACTTAATTCGTCATAAACGGTATTTGCTTGCCGTCTTGTTTCACAAATAATCAAAATACTATCATCGTCCGTCATAATAGAAAAAATCTTCTTATTATAACGATTGATGAGGCTTTTTTTAATCACACTGGTCGTCCCTGGTTTAGCAGTGATTGAAATCATATTATCATGCATCTTCAATTCTAAGATGGCCTCATTGGCTAACTCATTATGCAGCAGGTCCTTTTGTTCTTCATCATGTTGTTGAGGCAATGCGTAACGATAACCCCCACGACTTCCAGGAATTTTAATTAGGGCAAGTGACTTAATGTCACGAGAGACTGTGGCTTGTGTCACATCAATATCATTAGCCAAAAGCTCTTGGACAAGCTCATCTTGTGTTTGTACTTCTTTAGTTGTGATGAGTCTTGAAATAAAATCAAGGCGTTCTTCTCTTCTCATACTAATGTTTCCTTTTCTGTTTGGAGTACAGCTTCAATATCAACAAGAGGCGCCACTGTAGCTGTCTCTTCTTTTTTTAAGTGTACTAGAAATTCAACATTTCCTGCGCCACCTTTAATTGGTGAAAAGGTGAGATTTTTGACTGAAAATCCAGTACTCAAAGCTTTTTGAATCACTTTGTCTATCGTTTGTTTGTGAATCTTCGGGTCTTTAATAATGCCATTTTTCCCCACTTGCTCACGACCAGCTTCAAACTGTGGCTTGATCAAGGCAGCCACATCACCATCTTGAGCTAAAATATCAAACAAAGGCGGTAAAATCAAGTCAAGTGAGATAAAGCTCACATCAATCGAAGTAAACTCAGGTTGTCCTTGCGTAAAATCATCTAAGATAGCCTTGCGGAAGTTAAACTGTTCCATAACCACCACACGCTCGTCTTTACGAAGTTTCCATGCCAGTTGGTTGGTTCCGACATCGAGAGCATAGACACGTTTGGCGCCATTTTGTAGCATAACATCTGTAAAACCACCAGTTGAAGCTCCAATATCCAAGCAAGTTTTATTTTCCACAGATAGTCCAAACTCTAAAAGAGCTTTTTCTAATTTCAAGCCACCGCGACTCACATATTTAAGTTTTTCACCTTTGAGTCTTAGTTCTGTTGCTCCTTCTATCTTTTGTCCTGGTTTGTCAAAGCGTTCCCCTGACTTGGCATCTACTACTAAGCCAGCCATAACTCCCCGTTTTGCTTGTTCTCGCGTTTCGAACAAGCCTTGATTTGCTGCTAAAACATCTACTCTTTCTTTCATTTTATTTCTAAACTTTCTATAATTTCGACAATTTCAGCACTTGAAGTTATTTGTGCCAAATCACTTTTCACAGCCGTTAATAATTCTTCTAAAGCTTCTTGAGCTCCTTTTAATCCGAGCAAGGCCACATAGGTTGACTTTTCTTCTGCTTGGTCCTTTCCAGGCGTTTTTCCTATTTCTTCAAATGTTCCTGTAACATCAATAATATCGTCACGTATTTGGAAAGCTAAGCCTAGATTTTGACCAATTTCTCTTAGTTTTGCGATTACCTCTTCGGACTGTTCAGCGATAATTCCAGCAGCAACAAAAGGAAAGGTTAACATTCTCCCCGTTTTTAAATGATGGATTTCCTTTACCTGCTCTAAAGATAAGTTTTTGCCTTCTCCCTCCATATCTAAAATCTGTCCAGCAACCATACCCAAAGAACCACTTGCAAAAGAAAGTTCTTTTACTAAGGAAACAACTGTTGCAGCCGGTAAAGAAAGGGTAGCTAAAAGATAGTAGGGGTCTAAAAAGAGAGCATCTCCAGCCAATATCGCTGTTGCTTCATCAAACTTTTTATGGTTGGTGAGCTGGCCTCGGCGATAGTCGTCATTATCCATTGCGGGCAAATCATCATGAATCAAGCTGCCCGCATGAATCATCTCAACAGTCGCTGCCACTTGATAATGCGCCGTTTCAAGTGTAACTCCAAGTGATTCTAACATCTTAAGGAACAAAAGCGGACGAATTCTTTTGCCGCCTGCAGCAAGTGAGTAAGTCACAGCATCCGCAAGATGTTGAGGAATATCAGCTTTTTTATAAAATTTTATCAGCTCTTGGTTGAGCCTATTCATATCGGTAATCATTAGTTATATTATCCCATTTCACAGAAATAATGTCCAATAGAAAATAGAGTACCTCACTCTTACATAATTTCTCAATACGAAAAAAACGTTCTTTAAAATAAGGAACGTTTACGTGCACTTCAGAATTATAGACCGAGTTTGCCTTTTAAGCCATCTACGAGCCCTTGAGCTTGTTCTTTCATATTTTCTGGAGCATATTTATCCACTTGCTCATCAATAACTTCTTCTGCTTTTTGCTTCATATCCTCTGGCACGTTTGAAGCCAAATCTTTTGCTTTATCTACAAGGTTATTTAAATCCATAATTTCTCCTTTTTTATAGTGTTATTATAACACAAGTGCTGACATACAAATCAATGATTCGTACTGAAGCGAGTTTTATTCAAACATGACCAAAATTCCGTGCCACAAGTCTTTATTGACAATCATTTTGTCCAGAACACCATGTTTTCAGGACATTTTTCGTTAATACTTCAATGTTTTTTAGCGTTACTTCTTTTTCCATTGCTTTTGCTAAAGGAAGCACCTTTCTCTGAATGCTATAACTTGCCAATAAGACCTGATTCATCTCTCCTAGATCCTCCGATAAACTGCCACAAAAAGCGATTGTAGGGACATGATATTTCGCTCCCAGCTTTGCCATTCCAAACGGAACTTTGCCCTTGGCTGTTTGGAAATCCATCTGCCCTTCGCCTGTAATAATCAAATCCGCCGTTTTGATTGCTTCTTCAATCTTTAAAAGCTCAGCTATTTTATTAAATCCAGGCTCAAGTGTCCCCCCTAGTAGGATAAGAGCACCACCTAAACCGCCTGCTGCACCTGTCCCTGGAATCTTTTGTAAATCAATCTTTCTCTCTTTTTTTATCTTTTGGACAAAAGCTTGCGCAGCTCTATCCTGTTGTTCCAGAATTTCTGCTGTACCACCTTTTTGCTTTCCAAAAACTTTGGCATATCCTTCAGCGCCAGCATAAACATTAGTAACATCTGCTAAGCCTGTAATTTTTATCTCCGAAAAATCTTCAGCTTCTAAAGCTTCCAAAAGGCCCAACCCACCATCAGAGGTGCCACTCCCTCCCAGGCTTAGAATAATCTCAGTCGCTCCTCTTTTTTTAGCATCAAGAAATAAAGTGCCAAGTCCGAAAGTTGTGGCTTCTTGGATTGTCTTTTCATTTGGTTTTATTTTATCGATACCGACCACCTTAGCTGCCTCAATTACAGCCAGACGCTCATCGATTAGTAAATAGGAGGCTTGCATGGGACGTTGCATTAAATTAACCGTTTTAACATTAATAAGTTTTCCCTCTAAACCAGATTGAAGAGCGGACACACTCCCTTCGCCCCCATCAGCAATTTCAAACGTCGCAACCTTGATTTTGGGAAATGTAGATAAAATCGCAGTTTTTACTGCCTGATTCAACTCAGCACTCGTGGCTGATCCCTTGAAAGAATCTATCGCTACTACTACTTTCATATTTTTTCCTCACTTTTACTTGTTAGTGTTATTATAGCACCAAACCTTTGTGTAAAAAATTAATTCAGGAAGCCATAACAAAAAAAGATTGCCTAAGCAATCTTTTTATTCTCCTAAAAATTCACTCTCAGATCCGTCTTTTCCGACGATTTTTACTAGTGTTTTTTCGGCTTCATTTAATGTTGTTTTGAGTTTTTCAGAAAGGAGCATTCCTTTTTGAAATTCAGAGATGGCATCTTCTAAAGCCACATCTCCGCTTTCTAGTTTTTTTACGATTGTTTCGAGTTCTGCTAAATTTTCTTCAAATTTTGCTTCTTTTTTTGTTGCCATATGTATCCTTTACTTTATTTCTGCATGAACGATGCCATCATTCAAATCGATATTCACTGTCTCACCAGCTCGAACATCGTGAACACTCTTTATAATTTTACCATCATTCGCAGTTACCACTGAAAAACCACGCGCCTTAATTTTACTAATATCCATCAACAGAAGGGCTTGTACCAAGCTATCGACTTGATTTTTCTTTTGCTCATAAATTTTAGCAAAAGCAGGCACGAGTTTTCCAGAAGCCATTTCATAGCGGTGTTTCTCACGACTCAGCTTAGTTTCAGTTAAATTTTGTAAACGACTCGTGAGGTGATCGATTTTCTGAATATGTCCATCATAGAGACGCTCTGGCTGACGAAAAACAACCGAATTTGATAATTTTTCCACCCGTTCTCTTTGGACCTTGATGAGGTGTGTTACACGATTTCTCATACGAAGTTCTTGGTCATTTGACCAAGCAAGCAAATCTAGTTTTGTATTAGGAGTTGCAAGTTCAGCAGCAGCTGTTGGTGTAGCTGCTCTGCGATCTGCAACAAAATCCGCCAAGGTCGTATCCGTCTCGTGACCAACCGAAGAAATAACGGGAATACGAGACTCAAAGATAGCACGAACGACAATCTCTTCGTTAAAGCACCAAAGGTCTTCGATCGATCCTCCTCCACGTCCGACGATAAGAATATCGATATCAGATCGATTATTCACTGCTTCAATATTTGCGGCGATTTCTTCCGCAGCGCCAGCTCCTTGAACTTTTGTCGGATAGAGTAATATCTGACTCATCGGAAAGCGCCGATTTACGGTAGTAATAATGTCTCGAATAACAGCTCCAGAAGGACTTGTAATTACTGCAATTTTTTTGGAAAAAAGCGGCAAATCTTGCTTCCATTGTGGATTAAATAATCCCTCCGCTGTTAGCTTTTTCTTCAACTGTTCAAACTTAACTGCCAAAGCGCCGATACCATCAGGTACAATATTTTCAATATTAATAGAATAAGAACCTGATGGAGCATAAAGACTGATACGCCCTGTTACAAGCACCTTCATTCCATCTTCAAGTTTAAAATCAAGCTTTTTAAATTGACCTGCCCACATCGTTGCTTGTATGACAGACTTTTCGTCTTTAATTGCAAAATATTGATGATTAGGTCGTTGGCGAAAGTTAGAAATTTCTCCGGTCAAATAAACGCGTTCCAAATATGGATCGCGATCAAACTTTGCTTTTAAGTATTTTGTTAGAGTTGATACGGTTAAATACTCTGTCATGCCTTAATCTTTCTAAATCCACTGCTTATCTACATGTACTGACTTGTAAATAAATCTGGACGAAATTTTCTTTTTTATTTTACGGAGGCTTCTGCTGCACGTACAGTCTGTTCCATCAACATAGTGATTGTCATCGGACCCACGCCTCCAGGAACTGGCGTGATTAGTCCAGCAATTTCTTTCACCTGTTCAAAGTCAACATCTCCATGAAGTTTTCCATTCTCATCACGGTTCATACCGACATCAATAACTGTTGCCCCTTCTTTTACATCTTCTGCTTTGATAAAACGGTCTTGGCCAATGGCTACGACTAAAATATCTGCAGAACGTGTAAGTTCAGAAAGATTTTCTGTACGTGAATGTGCAATGGTAACAGTAGCATTAGCCATCATCATCAGTTGTGCCATCGGTTTTCCAACGATATTAGAGCGTCCCACAACAACAGCTTTTTTTCCTGCAAGTTCAACATTATAGGCACGGAACATTTCCATGATTCCTGCTGGTGTTGAAGGAATCATTAATGGCGCTCCGCTCCACAATTTACCCATGTTTATTGGATGAAAGCCATCTACATCTTTTTCAGGAGAAATCGCGAGTAAGACTTTTTCTTCTGATATATGTGAAGGCAGCGGCAACTGCACAAGAATTCCGTGCCAAGAGCGATCCTCGTTAAAGCTTTCAATAAGCTCTAACAGCTCCGCTTCAGACGTTGTTTCAGGAAGACGAATCACTTCTGACTTAAATCCAAGCTTTGCAGCTACACGCTCTTTATTTCGAACATAAACTTGACTGGCTGGATTTTCTCCAATCAAAATGACAGCGAGTCCTGGCTGAATGCCTTGTTCTTTCAGTTTGATAACTCTATTTTTGAGTTCTTCTTGCATCTTTTCAGCAAGGGCTTTTCCATCAATTATTTTCATACTATTTATTATATCAGACTCCATAAATATGTGCCAATAGGTGTTTCGTGATTCGAAAAAATTTTTCGGGAACGTTCGTTTTCAGCTAAAGTACCAGAATCTGGCTATTATTTTTTGATAATTTTGATATTAGGATGATTTTTGATAATCCTTTTTAAGTTATAATACTTAAACTTGGTCGGTTTATTGCTAAGCCATTCCAATATTTTTTGACGATTAGTTGAGGGTTTATCAGCAACAAAAATATGCTTGAACCTCAACTCTTTCAAGTTAGGTTTTTGATTGTCCGAAGAATCAACAAGCGGCATGAAATCCTTTTTAGCTGATAGTGTAAAGCTAAATGTGGAAACAACATCGGCTAGAAAAATAAGCACTAGTATAAATACAAGTGTATCGCCTGTTACTGTTAGTAATCCCCTCAAAAAATCTTGGATGACTGGATTAATAAGCTTGATCAATACCAAACCACCTATACCCCAAAATAAAGAAATAGGAAGAGCTACCCTTCCTTGAAAATTCAAGGGAAGATTTGAATAATCCCATAACTTCATGTTAAATAACTTTTCCAATATCCAGCTGCCAATATATTCAATAAGCGTAACAATTAAGACGATAAATAAATAGAGCAGAAAAAGATGATTGGAATTTTGAATATCTCTTGTTAAAAGAAGAATCGTAGCGATACTGCAACCATAGACTGGGCAATACGGACCCAAGAGTACACCGCAGAAAACAAAACGTTTATATTTAACTAAACAATAGACTGTCTCCCAAAGCCAGCCAATAACCGAATAGATTATAAAGGTCATAAAAAGATTCATTTTCATCCTCCATTACATAAACTTTTCAAAATAATAATCAAATTGTCAGCTAAACCTCTGATTTAGTGATAGAATAAAAGTATAAATCAACCCGGAGTCCATAGTGTATTTACCATGGACTCCTTTTTTGTTTAAATTTATCTGTTTTTATTATAGCAGTTTTATTATTTGAGTTAAATCTCTCCTCTAACTTTTATCTTACTTATCCCTTTCATGATGGCTGAGAAAAATCAGCTTCGTTGCTTATCTCTTTGCTGTTCATTTCATATCTCACAAGTCTAGAACTTGACCTCAGGTAGCAAATGTGAAATAATGTTAATATAATAAAGAAGGACTAAAGTATCACTCGCCGGAGCGATGCTTATCAGAGTCATGCCAACTAACCTTAGGCCTTGTGGTTAGTTGACATGACTCTTTTTGTTTATCACTTGCTAGCTCTTTTCTGGTCCTTTAACGCTAGCTCAATAATCTTTTCGAAAGAGGTGTAATATGTCGTGGATTTTTTTATTTCTAGCAGGAATCTTTGAAGTTGTTTGGGCTTCAACAATGAAATTAAGTCAAGGTTTTTCTATCATCAAGTATGATATTTTAACGATTATCGGAATGCTAGTTAGTTTTGGATTTTTAACCTTAGCTATGAAGAAACTTCCTTTAGGAATTGCTTATCCCATCTGGACAGGAATTGGAGCTGTTGGGGCTATCTTAGTGGGTGCCCTTATCTTTAAGGACAAGGTCCCTTCACTGACTTGGGTCTTTGTTCTGATGCTTGTTGTTGGACTAATCGGGATAAAAGTTACAAGTGGTCATTGATTTGTCTCGCTTTTCTAGAGGAAAACAAAAAACCTAGCTTTAAAG
>NZ_KQ968939.1:936086-1055956 GCF_001578715.1 Lactococcus sp. DD01
TCGCTTTAAACTAGGCTTTTTTGTTTGCTCTTTTCCATACTGAAAAATATTTCCCATAGAGCGCTGTCGCCAAATAGAAAATGATGGTGAGAAGCATCGGCAATGCACTAGCAGAGTAGCCTTGTGCAAATGCTGTAGCCCATAATACAATGGTTACAATATTAGAAAGTAACCATAAAGAGTAACTGTCACCATACCCTTTGAAAACGAGTAATGAAGCTGTTGCGCCAATAATCAGCGTAATAGAATCCCATAAAGGGTTCGTATCCCCCAAATGTGCATAAACTTGCATCATTGGCCACCAAGCGATTAGCATTAAAGCTATTGCAATAAACCAACCTTTGACCGTCATAAACTTCACGCCATTTTCAATACGATGTCCCCAAGTTTTCCAAGTCAGGATTAAAGGAATATCAATAAAGGCGATAAAGACGATTTGATCTAAAACAGAAGCATAATGTCCTGCAGTCCAATTAATATAAATAAAGCCGAAAGCGCTAATTAATCCGAGTAAACCATTAATCGGCCGCCCAATCATCATATAGACCGTACAAGCCGAGCCTACAAGAGTCGCAAAAAGTGTAATCACAGACAATAAAGTTATTGGCGCCGTAAGAAAAAAAGCAAGTTGTACGCCTATGATAAAAGCCAGCATTACGCTGCCAGCTGTATTGATAGATTTGAGTTCATGTTTCAACCAAATAATATAGTTTTTCATTGTTCCCTCTTTTTAATTTGATTATTAAATTATAACACGGACGGGAATGAAAAAACGAATTTCTTTTACTAAATACACAAAAAAAAATGAAACAATTTCTGTTCCATTTTTCTCTTATGCTTGTTCTTCTAGTGCTCGTTCTATGTCTAACTGACGAATATTATGGGTCGCCTCAAGCATTTCGACACGACGTACTGAACGTGGTAAAAACTTCCTAATGTCATCTTCATTGTAGCCCACTTGCAACCTTTTATCATCAAGGATCAAAGGGCGACGCAATAATGTACGATTTTCCTCGATTATCTTAACCAGCTCATGAAGGGAAAGGCGTTCAAAATCCAAAGATAAGCGTTTATAAGCACGACTTCTTGTGGAAATAATCTCCTCTGTTCCATTTTCCGTTAAAGAGAAAATCTTAAGAAAGTCTTCGGGATCTATTTTGTCAGTTATCAAGTTGATTTCTTCGAATTCTAGTTCATGATTCGTTAGCCATTCTTTGGCTTTTTTGCAAGAACTGCAAGCCATGACAGTATATACTTTAATCATATCCCTTCCCTCACTTTTCTTAATTTTATCTCATATGTATTTAATATAATTATATCATTTTTAAAGTCATTGTCAAATTACTCAACTTAGGACTTATTTTTAAATGAAAATGTAATGAAAAAAAAGCCGCACAAAAGCAGCTTTTATTCTTCATAGACACGGTAAATTCTATCTGATAAAAGACAGATAACTTCGTAGCCAATCGTATGACGCCAGTTGGCAATATCTTGAACAGTAATCTCTTTATCACCATTTTTTCCAATCAGTGTGACCTGTGTACCCATCTCATAGTTTTTCGGCAAACGTATCGTCATCTGGTCCATCGAAATCCGACCAATAATTTCACAGTATTGCCCATCTACAATGACCTTAAAGCCTTGCATATCACGAGTCCAACCATCCGCATAGCCAATAGACACAGTCCCTACATAAGTATCTTCTTCTGCACGGAAAGTTGCCCCATAACCCACAGTGTCTCCCTTGTGGATCTTTTTAACATGCGTCAACTCAGAATGCAAGCTCAAAGCAGGTTCCAACTCATAAGGGAGAGCAAGTTCATCACCACTTGGGTTTAAACCATACATTGCTAAACCAATACGTTCAATATCTTGCACTTCTTGATTTTGCCACAAGCCAGCCGCTGAATTTGTCGAATGGACATATTTTGGACGACGACTCAATTGACTAACTAAGGCATCAAATTTTGCCTTTTGTTCTTTAAACTGTGTCGTATCTTCTTCATCAGCAGTGGCATAGTGTGTAAAAATACCTCGCACACTAATATTATATTGGTCTGCTAGCTCGATAATTTGATTAGCTTCCTCGGCTGTTGTCACACCGATTCGGCCCATACCTGTATCGACAGCGATATGGATACGCAAACGGGAAAAGTGTTTATTTTTATTTGAATCAATGACTTGTTGGAGCCACTTTAAACTTGGTGCTGTTAAGGTAATATGCTGACTCGCTGCAATTTCTGCATGATCAGGTACAATACCGGATAATACAAGTATAGGTTTAATAATCAATTGTTGACGTAACTCGATGGCTTCATCAAAGTTAGACACACAAAAACCATCTACAAGACCATCAATATGCTGCGCAACAGCAACTGCTCCGTGACCGTAAGCATTCGCTTTTACAACAGCCCAAAGTTCTGGTTTATCACCGATATGTTCGCGCATTTTTTTGACATTATTTTCAATTGCGGATAATTTAATAATCGCTGGTGTATGGCGATGTGGTGCTGCTTTCATATTATTTACCTTCTTTTTATACTCAATCTCTGCTTTCAAGAACAACCATAGCAACTGCTTCTAGATTGCTATGTGAAATACTCAAATGCGCTTGGCCAGCAAAGGGATGTTCTAGAAAATAGGGTTTGCCTTTTTCATTTTTAGAAATTTCTATATGATGAAAGGAAAGCTGACTATCAAAGCCTGTTCCTAAAGCTTTTGAAAAGGCTTCTTTTGCTGCCCAACGTCCTGCTAAGAATTCCGCTTGACGTTTTTTTGAAGTAAAACTTGAAAAATGAGCAAACTCATTTATTGTCAAAACGCGCTGTGCAAATTTATCATTGCGTTCCAATGCTTGGACAATGCGCGAAATCTCGACATTATCTGTTCCTATACCGTAGATCATTTTTCTATTATACCAAATTTTCAGATACTTTATTTAAAATCATTCTTCTTATTCTAAGCTTAAAGAGTTAAAAATAGGCTGAGCTTACACTCAACCTATTTTTTTATTCTGCAATGATGACTTGCTCACCAGAAGCCACTTCTTCAGGAGCTTCGATATAGATGTGTTTAAATTCATCAGAATTTGTAACAACAACTAAAGTTACTGGTGACAAGTTAGCATCTTCAATCATCTTTAAGTCTGCTTCTAAAAGCAAGTCGCCTTTAGTAACCTTGCTTCCGTCCGTTACTTTAGTGATGAAGGGTTTACCCTCTAGTGACACTGTATCTAAGCCCACATGAATAAGCACTTCTACACCGGAGTCACTAAGTAACCCAATCGCATGTTTAGTAGGGAAAACTGTCGTCACTGTACCATCAAATGGTGCAAAAACTTTCCCATCACGAGGCTTAATACCAAAACCTTGCCCAAGCATCCCTTTAGAAAAAACTTCATCTTCTACTTTCGCTAAAGGAATAATTTTCCCTGACATCGGTGAAGCAACTGTTTTATCAAGATTTGCAACAATAGATGGTACTACTGTTTCTTCATCTCCATAGTTGTCTGCTTTATCTTTTTCAGATTGAGGAATGCCGAAGAAGTAGGTAGCAACAAAACCACCAACGTAACCACCAATTAAACCAAATAGGTAAATCAACCAACGGTTATCTGCAATCAAAGGTATTAAAGCAATTCCACTTGGACCAATAGCAATGGCACCGACATGACCGAGTGACCCGATAATAGCACCGCCAATACCTCCACCAATACAAGCTGTAATAAATGGACGTCCCATCGGAAGTGTAACACCATAAATAAGAGGTTCACCAATGCCTAAGAAACCTACAGGTAAAGCACCTTTAACAATTTCGGCAAATTCTTTATTTTTACGTAAACGTACCCAGAGTGCCAAAGCTGCACCGACTTGACCAGCTCCGGCCATGGCAAGAATTGGAAGCAAGGTAGTTGAACCCGTTTTGTCAATCATTTCAATATGAATCGGTGTAAGAATTTGATGCAAGCCAAACATAACCATTGGCAGGAAGAGGGCACCTAAGAGGAAGCCAGCAAATCCACCTCCAACATTAAGTACAGCGTTAATCCCACCTACTAAAGATGTCGAAATTGTTCCCGCAACAGGCATGATGAAGAAAATCGTCAAAAGTCCGATAGCAAGGAGAGAAAGTGTAGGCGTAACGATAATGTCAATCGAATCCGGAATAACTTTCCGTAAATTCTTTTCCACAAGAGATAAAAGCCATACAGCAAAGATTACGCCAATAATCCCACCTTGTTGTGCAGATAATGGCTGCCCTGTAAAGATATTGTTAATTGGTGCTTCTGGTGTAATCCCAGTCAACATAGTCACAGCACCAATAACACCCCCAAGTGAAGGTGTTGCCCCAAACTCGGTCGCTGCATTAATCCCCACATAGATTACCAAATAAGCAAAGATACCCTTTTGAATCACACCTAAGACAGCAACAATCTGTGCAAAAGTCGCACCATCAATCGTGCCAGCGGTGATTAAGTTTGCAAGGATAGAAGCAATACCACCAATAAGTCCGGCACCTACAAAGGCAGGAATCAACGGTGTAAAAATACGTGAAATCGAGTTCAGTACTTCTTTTATCTTTGAAGGTTTATTGTATTTTTCCTTGGCTGCCTTTTTGGTTTGAGCTGCCCGATCTTCAAGACTGAGTCCTGCTGAGTGTGGAAACTGTTCGCCAAGCTTAACACCCACAGTATCAACCATTTTTTGGGCTACCTTGTTTACTGTCCCTGGCCCAACGATAACTTGTAGAGTTTCACCTTCAACAACTCCCATAACACCATCAATAGCTTTAAGTTTTTCAAGATTTACCTTTGTTTCGTCAATCATTGAAAGTCGAACGCGCGTCATACAATGAACTAAACTTTGAACGTTTTCTGGTCCACCAATTTCTTCGTAAATTTGCCGTGCAATACGTGTTACTTTATCTTCTGCCATCTTCATCTCCTAATTTTTATTTATTAGCTCAATGTATTTTTAATGAATCCTTTTGCCTGTACGAGTTTTTCTTGCGCCTCATCTTTTGCACTATTGGTTAAAATCATGACAATCGCCAGCTTAACATCTTCTCCCGCTTGGATAAAGGTTTTTTCTGCTGTTTCATAATCACAATCTGTTGCCTCCATAATGATACGTTTGCTGCGCTCCACTAATTTCTCATTTGTTGGACGCACATCAACCATTAAGTTGTTGTATACTTTTCCAATACCAATCATCGCTATTGTCGAAATCATATTCAAAATTAATTTTTGTGCTGTACCTGATTTGAGGCGGGTTGATCCTGTCAAAAATTCAGCGCCACAGTCTACTTCAATAGGAAATTCAGCATGCTGGCTAATTTCGGCATTCATATTACATGCTAGAGAACCTGTATGTGCACCAATACTCTTCGCATAATCAAGCGCACCAATCACATAAGGGGTACGTCCACTTGCGGCAATTCCAATCACCATGTCATTTTTGGTTAGCTGAAGGTCAATCAAGTCTTGTTTGCCAAGCTCAAGGTCATCCTCTGCGCCTTCCACAGCAAGAGTCATTGCTTTTTCTCCACCTGCAATAAGCCCCACAACCATGCTTGCTTCAACACCAAAAGTAGGCACACACTCTGCAGCATCAAGCACACCTAGACGTCCACTCGTCCCTGCACCGAGATAAATAAGTCGCCCCCCATGATTGAAACTTTCAATCGTTTTTTCAATAACTGGTTCAATCATCGGAAGTGCTTTTTCTACAGCTTCTGCAACTTTTTTATCCTCCTTATTCATCTTTTCTAGAGCAGTTGAGACCGACATTTCGTCCAATCCAAAAGTTTCTTCATTACGTCGTTCTGTTGTCAAATTTTCTAAATTCATTTTCTTTCCTTTTCTTTTAATTCAAACTTTTGCTTCGAGTAAATTACATCGAGTAAATCTCTGTCTTTTTCGATAACATACGCTACAACGTTAATATTAGGGTGAGCTGGTAGTGATTTTTTACATACTTGTGTTTCACCCATGTAACGTCCATAAAGTTCATTATCCAGTGTCACCGCCCCTTTGTTGCGCTTTTCTGTATGTTCTTTTTGAATTTGTTCAACCTTCTTAAAGCGGGCATTTGCACTTCTTATCAAGTCAGGAGATTGATCATTTCTATTGTCATGTTCTCCTAAAACTGACGTAAAATAAGCTGAATCATGGTTTTCTACATGCAAAACTATTTTATCCCACTGCATATAATTTTCAAACTGATCAATCGTTGTTGCTGCTAAATCTCCATCGCCAATATAAACTTCATCCGTCTCATACTTTAATAAATCAAGAGCCGCAGCCAGCGGATGTCTATCCCGATGCTTTTCGAGTGTCGGAAGTCCAAGCCTTAAAGGTAAACGTTTCTGAGCATCGCCAGCAACAAAACCAACTCGTTTAAGACCATATTTTTGCAACCATTGATTCTGCTTGAGCAAATATTCCGTATCCAGCCCAGTTTCAGGGCGAGGATAATAGTTGTGCCAAGCTTCTAAATTAGAGAAGTTAGCTCCTAATCTTCTTAGTTCCTCTATCTCATCTTCTACCAACGTGCTGGCATTTAAACTAATCTTCATTTTATGGCTGGCTTTGGCAATCTGTTTATTGTCAATATGATAATCCATCCGTAAACCTGCGACACCATGGTGAGTAAGTTCTTCTAAATGATCAAATGAGTAACCTGCACGTTCTAGAGCTTCACCTGAAATATCTACCATCAGCTCCAATTGGTTTGCTTTAGCACAAGCTCCTAATTTTTCTAAGCGCATTTTATACGCTTGAGCATCATCTTCAGGAATATGCATTGAAGTAAATATCCCCTTGAATCCTGCTTGTTTCATACTTTTTATATAATGAATATCTTTTGCAGTAAGATCTTCATTCATAAAAATTGAAAAGCCAAACATAAACACCTCTCTATCTCTGAAACTTTATTTCTTTTGTTAACGCATTCATTTTAACATATCCAAAACTTCATTTCAACAATTTACTTAAATTTTTCCACATTATTTTTAAATAAAAAAGATAAATCCTGTAAAACCGTTGTTTAACTGAATTTATCTTGAATCGTTTTTTAAATAATGGAATGAAATTTCATGTAAAAAATAATAAAAAAAATCCCCGATAAGGGGGATTTTAATTTTCTCATATTATTTAGCCAATTCGTAAATTGCTTCAGCATAGATAACTGCTGATTTGAAGAGAGCATCCAATGGTTTGTATTCATTTGCTTGGTGCATTGTATCTTCTTCACCTTCAAACATTGCGCCATAAGCAACACCACGTTTAAGGAGGCGACCAAATGTACCACCACCGATTACTGTTTCGTAACCTTTAAGGCCAGTGTGTTTTTCATAAACACTGATCAATGTAGAAACGAGTTCATCTTCCATTGGTACGTAGTGAGGTTCCATCACGTGATCGTTCATAGTCACTTCTTTTACGCCTTCAAGAGCTTCAAGAACTGCTTTGATTTTGTGTTGGTCAGTACCTTGTGGGAAACGGAAGTTCAATGCAATTGTACCTTCACCGTTTTCGTCAAAGTTCCAAACACCAGCGTTCATTGAAGTTGCACCCATAAGGTCATCATTGTAGGCTGTACCTAATTTTTCACCTTCATGGTCATCAATCAATGTTTCAGCAGCAAGTTTGATGTATGCAGCTGCACCTGCTTCAAAGTCAAATTGGTTAAGGAATTTAGCAAGGTAAGTTGCACCGTTAATCCCTTTAAATGGCATTGCACCGTGTGCAGATTTACCATAGACCGTTACTGTTGCTTTACCGTCAGATTCTTCAAGGTCAAAGCGTAAGTTTTTGTCTGCATTTTCAGCAACAAATGCTTCCAATTTTGCTTGGAGGTCTGTCGCACCTGAGATTACTGCAGTTGCAGATTCAGGGACCATATTTTCAGCCAAACCAGCTTTGAAAGAGTGGAGTACTACAGCACCAGCATTTTTTCCGTCAAAGTGAAGGTACTCTGTAACGTTACCTTTTTCACCATTGATGATTGGGAACTCAGCATCTGGAGAGAATCCAAAATCTGGCAATGGCAATTCACAGTGTTCAAAGTAGTAATCCATATCTTTCCAACCTGTTTCTTCGTTTGTACCAACGATGAAGCGGATTTTTTTAGATAATGGCACACCAAGGTCTTTCAAGATTTTCAAACCATAGTAACAAGCCATAGTTGGGCCTTTATCGTCTGAAGCTCCACGTGCGTAAAGGTTTCCATTACGGATTTCAGGTTCAAATGGGTTTGAATCCCAACCAGAACCGGCAGGTACAACATCCAAGTGACCGAAGATGCCTAAAACTTCATCACCTTCTCCGTATTCAAAGTGACCAACATAGTTATCATAGTTTTTAGTTTGGTAGCCATCACGTTCAGCCAATTCCAAAAATTTGTCAAGGGCTTTACGAGGTCCAGGGCCAAATGGGTTTTCTTTGTCCGCATTGTCCATGTCCATTGCTGAATCGATACGAAGAAGTTCAAACAAATCTTCGAGCATTGCGTCTTTGCGCTTTTCTACTTCTGCAGTAAAATCAATAGTTGTCATGATTGCCTCCATTATTTTGACTTCTTGATAATATATTCACAAAAAGTCGGTTTTCTAAACTCCTATAATTATACCAAAAAAGTAAAACGTTTGCATTTATAAAGTGAAAACTAGTCTTTAAAAAACTTAAACATTTTGACTTGTGGTGTAGGCAGAGCGACTTTTGAAAGGTCCGTCAATTTTACCCAAAGTTGATTTTCATCCAGTTTTTCTTCTTGAACAATAAAATTTTCCTCAGGGATACATTCAATAATTTGAACAAACCACTTCAAGTGAGAAAAAACATGTGTGATTTCTCCAACTTTTGTCATGCGTGAGATGCTATCTGGCACATTTGTTGGCGGCGCTAACCTATCATTATTGAATTCTTCTTTAGATATCTCCTGCATAGGGAAAGTCCACATATTAGCAAGTAAACCTGTGCTAGGACGTCTTTGTAGATAGTATTCGCCTTGCGAATTTTTTAATGCATAAGCATTGTAGTAAATATGCTGCTGCTTAATCTTTTTACTTTTGACAGGATACTTCAGTTGCGTACCTTTAGGTCTGGCTTGGCAATACGCAGCTAAGGGGCAAATCTCACACTTGGCAATTTTGGGCGTACAAACCATGGAACCTATGTCCATGAGTGCTTGGTTAAAATCTCCTGGATTTTCTTCCGAGATTAGCTCTCTCAGCTTTTCATCAAATATTTTCCGCGAAGCAGCCTTAGAAATATCTGATTCAATCTCAAATAATCGACTGGTCACGCGCATCAAATTTCCATCAATGGCCGGTTCAGGTAAGCCAAAAGAAATCGAAGCAATAGCCGCTGCTGTGTAAGGTCCAATCCCCTGCAAACTTTGAATGTCTTTTAGTTGTTTAGGAAATTGCCCATCAAATTCTGTCATGACTTGCTGAGCTGCAATTTTTAAATTACGAGCGCGCGAGTAATAACCCAACCCTTCCCAAAGTTTCAGCAGCTCATCATCATCTGCGGCTGCCAAATCCTCAATCTGAGGATACTTCTCCATGAAGCGCAGATAATAGGGCATTACTGTTTCAACCTGTGTTTGTTGAGACATGATTTCAGAAATCCAAACAGAATAAGCCTCTGTATTTTTACGCCACGGCAAAGGCTTTTTGTGAATATTGTACCATCCTAATAAATCCTGCTGGAACTTTTCTATTTCGGTTTTATTCATAAGCTCTATTATTAAATTTATATAAAACAAAGTCAAATAGTAAGCTCTTAAAGAGGACTTTATCTGGGGAACAAAAAAACCTGTCCTAAACAGGCTTGCTAATTAAATATTATTCAATGCTTTTTGGGGCACATCTTTTCTTTGAACTTCTTCCCATTTAGTCACACCATTCTTATTATTATAAGTAACTTTCAAATAAGCATCATGCTTGAGATTATGAATTGAAGTAAATTCTAGATCCTTTTCTTTGCCAGAATCTGCATAACCTTTTTGTTTATAGTTAAATCCCTGCCAAGTTCCACCATCAGTAGTTTTGCTCGAAATTTTATCCCCATCTGTGTGTATCTGAACATAATATTCTTGACCGCCATATTCGTAATTATACCAAGTATAGCCGCCACCAATAATCAACAATGCTCCAGCAATAAGAGTCACCAATATTTTTTTCATTTATTTATACCTCAATTTTTATTTTCAAAACTATTTTACTCCTAATTTAAAGCAAATTTCTTACACTTTTGTAATAAAAAAACCCTCGTTGAGAGAATTTTTTCTGAAAGAATTAATAATTTTCTTTTCCCAAAACTTCCTTTACCCTTTCAGCGACCTCATAAGGTACACCTGCTTCAGCGACTTGAGCAACATCAGCCTCAGAAATGGCTTTAAGTGACTTGAAGGTCGTCATTAATTTTTGCTTACGTTTTGGTCCAAGACCTGTAATACCATCCAGTTTTGAAGAAAAGGTATTTTTCCCACGTACTTGCCGATGGAAAGTAATCGCAAATCGGTGAACTTCATCTTGAATGCGTTGAAGGAGAAAGAATTCTTGCGATTGTCGACTCAATGGCACAACTTCCAAAGGATCGCCAAAAAGTAACTCACTGGTTTGGTGTTTATCATTTTTAGCCATACCTGCAACAGGAATATCTAACCCTATCTCCTGCAGAATAGCCTTGGCTGCATTGACTTGACCTGCACCACCATCCATTGCAATCAAGTCAGGTAAAGCAGTCCCTTCACGCATGGCTCGACTATAACGGCGCGTAATCACTTCACGCATTGATGCGTAATCATCGGCACCTTCGACAGTTTTGATTTTATATTTCCGATAATCTTTCTTTGAGGGCTTGCCATTAATAAAGACAACCATTGCCGAAACAGGTGAGGTCCCCATTATGTTAGAGTTATCGAACGATTCGATTCTAACTGGTGTAGGAATGTTGAGAATTTTACCGAGATTTTCGATAGCACCTTGAGTTTTAATCAGGTCTTTTTCAAGGAGGTCAAATTTTAATTGTAATTGTGTGCGTGCATTCTTAGTCGCCATTGCTACAAGTTGCTTCTTCTCTCCACGACTTGGTTTGAGAACTTTAGTTTGAGTTACCGCTTCAACAGCCTCTACATCAATTCCTGATGGTACTAAAATTTCTTTAGGTACCATGTGTTCAGCTTCTTGATAAAACTGTCCGATATAAGTTAAGAAATCATCTTCTGCATCATTGTAATAAGGGAACATATTGACATCACGTTGAATCATTTTACCTTGTCGTACAAAGAAAACCTGCACACACATCCAACCTTTATCTACATAGTAACCAAAAACATCACGATCTTTTAAATCGTGGTTCATGACACGTTGTTTTGTTCTCAAAGTACCGATAGAATTAATCACATCACGGTATTCTGCAGCTTGCTCGAATTCCATTTTTTCCGAAGCTGCAAACATTCTTGCTTTAAGTTCATTGATGATTTTTTTATCATCACCCGTTAAAAAATGCTTCACTTCCTGAGCCATATCTTTATAAACTTGAGGGTCTACATGATTAACGACTGGACAAAGACACTGATGGATATGATAGTAGAAACAAACTTTCTTTTCATGCAAACCACATTTTCTAAAAGGAAAGATGCGGTCTAAGAGGCGCTTAACTTCATTGGCTGCTTTAACATCGGGATAAGGTCCAAAATACATTGCCCCATCTTTTTTGACACGACGTGTAATCATCAAACGTGGATATTTTTCATTTGTAATCATGAGAAAAGGATAATATTTATCATCCTTAAGCATGATATTATATTTGGGCTTGTAACGTTGAATTAAGTTAATTTCAAGAACCAAAGACTCAATGTTTGATTCAACAACAATCCATTCTAAATCTTCTATCTCACTGACTAAAAGCTCAGTTTTTGTATTGTGGGAGCCATGAAAATAGGAGCGTACGCGGTTTTTCAGATTTTTAGCCTTCCCTACATAGATAACTATCCCATTTTTATCTTTATGTAAGTAGCATCCTGGACTATCCGGTAAGAGCTCCAGCTTTGCTTTAATCGTGTTATTCATGGTCTTATTATAGCATATTCTGCAAGTGCTAATCATAAATTGAGACTCTCACCTATGGAAGAGTTTATTTCTCTCTAGACTTTCTATGAATGTCTTTTTTTCATAGAAATCAAATGCTAATCACTTCTTTCATCATTTCAATATTTAACCTCTCTAGCGGGAAACACTGACTTTTTCAGTAGTTTTTTATTTACAAGAAAAATTACATTACTATAAAGTTACATCATATCGTTAAGAAACGATTTTGTAACATGATATAACATCACTGAAATGTAGTTTGTGAATACACAAACTAATTTTTCGAACAATTTAGAGAGGTATTAAAAATGTTAGAAGTTATCCAATCGGTTTTAACCGACCAAGCCTTTATCGGAGCTGTATCGACCTCCGTTCTCATTATCCTTTTGGGCTATCTCCTAGGCCGCAAGGCAATCATCAGCCCAGCCGCAGGTAAAATGCTGGCAAAACTCGTTCTGACCGCTGCTTTGCCATTTCTCGCCTTCAACTCTTTTATGCAAGATATTGATGCTGAAAGTTTACGTCAAGGGATGAATTTACTCATTCTGGGCTTTGTTTTTCATATCGCCCTCATCTACTTAACAAAACTTTTTTATCTCAAATATCGTGGAAACGTGGATAAAAGCGATGTGCTTCGTGTTTTGACCATCTTTGGCTCAACAACTTTCTTTGGTATTCCCATCATTGCTGTACTTTATCCGGAAGGTGTACTCGGTGCATCAATTTTCAATATTGGTTACCGTGTTTTTCTTTACAGTTATGGCTATATCGTCACTTCTGGTCTTCGTCTAAAACGTGAAAATATCAAGGCTATGATTTTCAATCCTATTGTCATCGCTACATTACTTGGGATGATCATTTGGATTTTCCAAAACTCATTGCCACAAGTAACTGTGCCAGGAGAGGAAGGAGAACTTGTACAGACAGCTTTTGTCCGTGTTGACCTCGTTGCACCTTGGCTTTTCCGTCCGATGACTACACTTGCAAGTCTCGCTTCACCATTAGCTTGGATTTCGATTGGAGTAACCCTGAGCCAAGTTGACGTGAAACACGCGGCAGCCAGTAAGGAATCTTGGTTTTATTCACTCATTAAACTTGTGATAATTCCTTTAAGTGTCGTCGGTTTATTACTTTTGACTACCATTACAGGCATCTTCCCTGTTGATTTCTTAACTGTCGCTGTTGTTTTCTTAATGGCTCTTACGCCCCCAGCTACAGTTGCGGTTGCTTTCTCTATTTCATCAGACCGTGAATCCGTAATGTCATCAAATATCTCGCTTTTAGCAACTATTGTAGCTGTCGTGCTTTTACCATTCATGCTCATTGTACTTGAAGTCATTAATAACGCAGGATTGTTCTAAGAAAAAAAGCGCAGATAGAGCGCTAGAAAGATAAAAAATGAAAGTATTATTTTACGGTGTTCGTCCCATCGAAGTGAAATATTTCCACAAAATCAATGAAAAGTTCAAGTATGACCTTATTTTAGAGGAGGAATTACTCAAAGACGATAATATTGAGCTTGCAAAAGGCTGTGATGCAGTCGTTCTTAGGGCTAACTGCAAGGCAGACAAAGCTTATATTGACCTCATAAAAACATACGGTGTACGTTATCTCTTTACCCGGACAGTTGCCTACAATCATATCAATGTTGAATATGCAAAGGCAAGTGGCTTAAGCGTGGCAAGAGTTCCGAGCTACTCTCCAAACGCTATCGCTGAACTTGCGGTTTCCTTTGCGCTACAATTATCACGAACTGCGCCTATGATTGCGAATATGACTAAAAAAGATTTCCGAGCACATAGTAACTACTTCGCTAAGGAAATACGTAACTCAACCGTGGGTATTATTGGTACAGGAAAAATTGGACTGACTGCCGCAAAAGTCTTTAAGGGGCTGGGCGCTCGTGTTCTTGGCTTTGATCTCTATCCTAATGATGATGCGCGAGCAATTTTGGAGTACGTGAGTCTGGAAGAACTTCAAAAACAATCTGACATAGTCTCTTTACACGTTCCTTATTTTGCTGGTTCTAATGATGAAATGGTCAATGCGGCGTTTTTGAGTAAAATGAAAGTTGGCAGTATTCTTGTCAATACATCGCGCGGTGAAATTCAAAATCATGCGGATATTTTGGAAGCCGTAAAATCTGGTAAAATACAAGGCTATGCGACAGATGTTTTCACTGGCGAAAGTGCCTACTTCTTCAAAAATTTTGAAGAGAAAGCATTACCAGATCCTGTAGTTGAGGAACTGATAAATCTCTATCCCCAAGTACTTGTAACACCTCATATCGGAAGCTTTACCGATGAAGCACTGATCAACATGATTGAGACAAGTATGGAAAACCTCAGAGAACATGAAACCAAGGGATTTTCAATTAATACATTGTGAGAAGTTAAATCATTTTGAAAAAGTAAATAACCAACTCCACTTAGCAAATTTAATTTGTTCATAATAAAACGTCTATTACAAATGTATAGACGTTTTGTTTTTCTTGTATTTATGACACGCTTTTCTTCATTATTTCAAGCAATACCTTAACATCTTCTACTCTGGTATTTCCCGTTTCCTTATCAATAATGGAGCTGTAGACATGAGGAATGATTTTCTTAACGCCGGCATCCACAGCAATCCGGACAATCTCTTCAAAGTTTTCTAAGTCAATACCGCCCGTCGGCTCCAAGTAAAAGTCATACTTGGCACAAGCTGCAGCAACAACTTTGTATTCTTTAATATGTTCTAAGCCTTTCATATTGAAGAATTTTACAGAAGATCCACCCATATCTTGAAGAAGGCGGATAGCTGTTTCGACTGGCACAACTGCTTCTGATGCTTGAGAGCTTAAAGGTCCTGTGGCGATATTTACATAGCCAACTTTTCCTGTTGGGGAAATCAAGCCATTAACGACTGTATCATCTTGCCCCAAAAGTGCACGACTGGTTGCGACTCCTGTGAAAACTTGGTTGACATGTTGCGGCTGTAAGACAGCTGAAAGACGAGAAACCATCTGCGATTGGTTCGGATCGCCTGCACCTAGGCCAACAGAGAGCGCATTATCCGTGACAGCAATATAGCGTTTCATGTCTTTAATCGCCGCTTCGTCAGTTGCATAATTTTTTGAAAGTACTCCAACAACAACATGTCCCTCTGCTGCATTGTATATTTCTTGAGCATTTTCCACAGAACCCGCTAAAACATTTAGACAAAGACGGTCTTCTAAGTAATTTGGTGTTTTTTTCATTTTATCCCCTTTTATTTCATGATTGTTTTAAGTTTATCAACAATGAGCTGCATTTCTGCTTCATTAACTGCGCGGATGTCAAATTCGATAATACCATTATTGGCTTGGTATTCTCGTGTATAGACAGCTGTATCGCCTTCCTTAAGCTTGTCAATAACTTCTAGCGCACTCATAGAGTCTGATTCAACCTTGATACTAGCTCTAAAAATTAGACGACCAGCACCATCTTGTACAATATGAGCTTTAATTCCAGAAATCTCATTAAGTCCACTAATAAACGGTGCTAAACGTGCTTTCTGGCTGATTTCTGTTTCACTTTCTGTAGCCAAATATTGCTCTAATGCTGTTACAAAACCGATAATATTGTCCTTGCCAATTTTCATAGAACGGCCGATACCTTGTCCCTGTAATTGTAGCCATTTGATATACTTATCTTTCCCAAGGACCATTGCTGATGATGGTGCTTCAAGCGCTTTTGCTCCTGAATAGATAACTAAGTCTGCACCCGCTTTATAATATGTCGTCAAATCTTCTTCCGCAGCTGCATCTACAATCAATGGTAGATTATTTTTTTGGGCAAGCTCTGCCATTTGGGCAACCGTAAGCATTGATTTTTGCACCGTGTGATGACTCTTGATATACAGAAGAGCTGCTGTTTTATCTGTGATTTCCATTTCTACTTGTTGCGCAGAACACTGATTTGCCCAGCCTGCTTCAACAACTTTTCCGCCTCCAAGCTCAACCATGACTTGAACACCTGTTCCGTAATTCACATTATGACCCTTGGGCAAGACAATTTCACGTTTTTGGATGCGATCCGTAAAAGGATGAACAGCATGAAACATATCTCCTTGACCAATAAGAGCGGCAACAGCTTGAGCAATCCCTGCAGAAGCACTGGAAACAACTGTCGCATTCTCAGTACCCACTAAGTCTGCGATATAATAACCGGTTTTCTCCGTCAAATCACTCATTTCAAAGAAGGATTGCCCTGCTAATTTTTGGGCTTGAGCGACTTGATCAGAGACCTTTGAGACGCCTAAGATGGTCATTTTCCCACTGGCATTGATGACTTGCTTTAGATTAAACTTCTTGTGTATATTTTCCAATTTATTTCTTCTCACTTTCTTGATAAAGTACTCCTGCAACAGTACAAGCAACAGGGGTTAAAATTTGCTCGCTTTGCTGTATATTTCCGTTAGAGTCCACGAGATTTTCCTGATTATCTTCAAGTTTGAAGAAAGTCAAATCGCCATCTTTTCCCACTTCTAAACTTCCTTTATTTTTTAGACCAAAATTTTTAGCTGGAGCAGTTGTCACAGCTGAAATTAATTCTTCTAGTGAGTAACCTACTTTTAAAAGCTTTGATAAAGTTGTCGCCAAATCATAAACGGGGCCATTTTTACGGTTACGGATATAGATATCTGTTGAAATACTTTGTGCCCTTATTTCTTCCTCCCTGGCAACTTGCGCAACTTTGAAGTTAAAGCTGTCAGTGCCGTGACCGATATCGAAAACAATCCCTTGACGATAAGCTTCTAGGGCAAAGTCTTTAATTTCTCCGTCTGTAGCTAGAATCCCATTTTCCTTGCCATTAAAGCAATGCGTGACAATATCTCCTGCTTCTAGCTCTTTTAAAATATCCTCAAGTTTTGGTGGCGCAGAGCCAATATGAACCATCAGGGGCAGCTTCACTTTACTTTGCAGTTTTTTCGCCATTTGTAAGGGGATGATACCATTTTGCCCAATAACGGTCTTCGACATACGCGCTTTGATACCTACAATGAAGTGAGGTAGTTCTTGAATACACGCGATATTTTTTACCTCATCAATGAGTGACAAATCCGAAAGTTCATCCTGAGTGACGATACCCTTTTTAGAAATATTAAGCAGGGCGAAGACATTTGTTTTAGCTTTTTCTGCAAGCTTATAGAAATCTTTGATATTGGATTCCCCTGATGATCCTGCATCAATGACTGTAGTTACACCTGTAGTTATCCCGATTTCATCTGGATAGTCATAATACAGGTCCATCTTTTCAAAGCAATGGACATGAGAATCAATCCAACCGGCAGAAACATAGGCGCCCTTTGCATCAAAAACTTCTTTAGCTTGACCTTGTAGACTCTTAGCTAGGTCAACAATCTTGCCTGACTTGACTGCTATTTCTAAAGGATTTCCTTTGATATCTCGGGCATTTTTAACAAGTAAATCAAACATACTAAATCTCCTTAACCTTGAGCAACGACAGGGAAGAAAGCTCCCATAATCATTGCACCAAGGATTGCGCCACCAGCAATTGGTTTATCCCATTTGTAAAAGATAATTGCTCCAATAATCGAGCCGATACCGACAGGAATTGATGCAGATGTCGCATACAAAACGATAAGTGGACCCAAGAACCGCCCTGCTGCATTTCCAGCTCCCATCATGATATCTGCTCCGAAAGTTGCTTCACCTGAACCTAAAGTAAATTTACGAATCAAGATAATCACACCCCCGATAATGGCTCCGATAAGCCCCCCCTGTGAGTAAAGCGAGCGGGAAACTATCAACAGGACCTGTAATCCCTGCAGCCAAAAACATGGCTGGAATACCAATACCGACACCTGTTAAAATTGAGCCGCCTAAGTCTAAAATCCCGACCAACGAGCCTTCTAAAACACGCGCAAAGAGAAAGCTTGCTCCAAAAGCTGCGGCTGCACCATAGGATTCGCCATCTAAGCCTGCTTTTAACATGGCAACAATCGAAACTTCATTAAAAGCACCAACACCATAAGTGACATACATGTGTGTGCCGGCGAATACGGCTGCTGCCATAATAGCCACCAAGATTGGGAAAGCCCAATCCGCAAACCAAAAACCCTTTTCTTTCATCAAATCATTTTCTTGCATTATATTTCCCTCACTTTATCTTACTGTTACTAAATCATGTAAATCTTCAAGCCAAACTGGATGCGGCAGGTTAAACTGATCCAAAGCCTGCAAATCAATTCCACGGAAGAAAGCAGAGAAGATGAACAAGAGAATAACTGCAACAAAGATAATCTTCGTCAACTTACTCCACCCGCCTTCATCTACGCCTTTACCGATAAGGATACCCAAGACAACACCTGGTACTGCATTTCCCATGATAAGTTGAGCAATACCACCAAATAAGGTTGCCCAAAACCCTGTACGTTTTCCTGCATCTAGAGCTGCCAACCAGAAAACAATCGGCATAACAAAGTTGATCAGCATTGTCGCCGCAGGAACTAAGACAGCGACAGCAGAAACTTTTAATCCTTCAGGAATAGCAGTCGCTGTCGAGTTCAAGAAAGTCACGACAATAGCACCAAAAATTGCGCCGGCAATCGCCATTTTCTTTGGGCTATGTACCGTTTCTTCAACATTTTTATTACGTGCGAGGAGCGAAGCAGCTGCCCAGTTGGGCAAGATACGGTGGGTAACATCCTGCGTAAAAGCTCCAGCACCAACGGCAGAAGCCCAAGCATTGAAGAAGAAACCCAAACCAAATGAGAAATGAGATGCGGCATCCCCTTCGCAGGCATTCATTTCTCCCATGGTTCGAAAAGCACCCAAACCTTGCGTTGTCGGAATGTGAAACATTCTTGCTGCACCCATTCCGGCTGAAAAACCGAGTAAACCACCTATGACAAGTGATTTTAAGATGACGATAATATCCATAAGATAAACTTTCTCCTTTTAAATAACTTTATTAATGACTGGAATTTTTATTCCTTGAATTTCGTGTGGTGCTTCTGTAAAATGAACGCTTCCCATTTCAATCATCTGCATGTCAACAAGCACTTCCAAGGTAACCTGAAACTCTACTTTTTTCCGCGGCATGAAGAAGAAGAAAAATTTTTCTGTCCATTCTCTTTTTTGTGCCCTGATGACTCTTATATCATTTGGCTCAATTCTTAGTAAGACATCTTTATTATTTTTAATAATTTCAGTTTGTATCTTACTCAAAGCACTGGCAAAGGCGGCTTTTTTCGAGTTTCCTTTTCCTTCCACAACCACTCTTTTTTGTACTTTCAACATATTTATTCCCCATGTTTTTTCTTATAAGCTTCAGTCAAAGCCATCCCGAGCTCTTCTGTATCCATGAAGCCAAAGCCTAAAACTTGGATGCCTTCTTCAATAGCTGTCACTCCCTCTTGTACAGAACGCATGCCATGACGTTCACTGTAACCATATTTCGTCGCTGCTGTTAAAGCACCTGCTCCACCTGAACCACAGAAAGACAATCCCATGTCAGCATCTTCTTTTTTCATGACATCACCAAGGCGCATATCCGCCGCCATCCCAGGAATGACGAGAGCTTCCCCCCCTGCAGCTTCGATACCTTTGGCAATGTTTTGCCCCTTACCCATACGATCTCCAATGACGATTTTTACCATTTTATGTTCCTCCATTTTTATATTAATTAATATTTCCTAAAACATTTTCCACGTGGATAGCGATAAGGAAAATTTCACTCTTATCAAGAATTTTGATGCTATCCGCAACTTCTTGAGCAAGCTGCATCGACTGCTCACTCAAATCGGCAAAGAGGCTGCTGTCCATTTCTGGCAACCTCTCACCAGACAAGTGACGCGCAATAACGGCGTCAAAGTGATTGATCATTACTTTCCATTGCAGTTCATTTGGTGTAAGCTTTTCCCTAAAAAAATTTTTTTCAACATCTTTTAAAAGCATTCTTAATGTTTCAACTTCTCCTGAAATATGCTGTTCCAGAAGATATTTTTCTACTGTTCTCATTTATTCCTCTCTGACTCTCTTTTGAAATATTGCGTCAGCGCAAAAATTTCTGAATCATTTATTTCTAATTCTCGTGTAAGAAAAATTTTCTTTACTTGAGTTGTAAATTCTTCATCTTCTAACTCTCCAAATTCTTGGTATTGTTGGTCAAACATAACTCTATTCACCATCAACAAGACATGTAAAAGAAATCCTTCTCTATACTCTGGTTGCAATTTATCTCTAAGAAGCAAAGTAAGTTCCTCATATATCATATAGCCGTTGAATATAACATTTCGACTGAGTTCCTCGTTTTTTGCTTTATCCTTCTTGGAAAACTTGTCTCCTACGCTTCCTATACCTGCATTGAGTAATAAATTAACTTGTTCTTGTATAGCAGCAATATCTGATTTACTTACCAATGCCTCTACTTCAATAATAGGTACAGAAATATTTTCAATAGGAAAAACTGATATTACTAAATCTGGTTTTAACTTATTAACAAATCGACGGCAATTAATAACTGAAGCGAAGCCTACAATATCGATGCCTTGAACTTCTTTTGCAATTTTTTGCTGTATAAAAGAAGCCACTCCTACTCCGGTAGAACAAACATACAATACTTGAATTTTCTTCCCTGAATGAGTATTTTTATCTTTAGAAGCAATAAAATGTAAGGCCACATAAGCAACAAATGAATCATCAAAATCAAAATGAAGAGACACATAGTGTTCCAAAGCTGTCTTTATTGCCAGGAAAATCTTTTCTTGTTTTTTCTTAATATCCTGCACAAACGGATTATATTCATTGAGGTACATATTCTCTTTGGAGAAGCGTAAAGAAAAATGGGTATAAAGATTTTGAAATAGTTGTGAATCCCTTTCGAAGTTCATCTCCATTTCTTGGCTTACCTCTGCCATAATATGTGTTGTAAGAGCTCTCACATCTACTTTGTCCATATTTGTTTGTTCACTCAAGATATACCGAACTTCTTCCCTTGTCAGTTCAAATCCAAAATGCTTATAAATGTGAGCAAGATACAATTTCAAATCACTATCCACAGATTTTAAACTTTCAGAAATTTGAAAAGTCTTATTTATTCTCAGCCTAGAAATAGATAAACATACTCGAATGATTAAGGAAAAAATAGCATAATTATCTACTTCTTTCGTTAAACGTGTGAAGTATTTCGTTGTATATCGAACAACTTCTTTATAAACTACTTGAAGTGCTTCATTTGAAATTATTGAAGATTCTTCATCGTACTCATCGCCCATTTCAACGTGTGCTATTAGACTTGAAATATCATAATTTGTAAATTCTGTCTGTAAAATACTAGACAATAAATTTCGCACCCGTATTTCATCCCCTGAGAGAGTATAACCATTTTTATTTCCTTTTATATGTACAAGAAATTCTTTAATTTTTTTCTCCAAAATTGAAATATCACTAAAAATTGTGCTCTGACTTACCCCAAATTTTTCAGCCCAATAATTACTTGTGATGGGTTTTTCCGATAAAAACAAATCCAATAAAATTTGATTCGCTCTTCTCTTATGATCCATGAAAGAAGAAAAACGCTCTGTGGACTGTAGAAAATCAATGAATTCCCTTTTCTTTTTTTCATTAATCTCTAGAAAATATCCTCTTCCTCTTTGCGAAATTAATTCTTCTCCTTGAGATAAAAGATAATCCTTAATCGCAGCTATTTCATTTTTGATTGTCCGTACAGAGATTCCAAATACCTCTGCCAATTCATTGGACGTGGAAGGACTCTTAGCCTTGAGTAAATAAAGCAAGATGTTTATTTGCCTCAAAGACAATTTTATTATCATAATTCTCCTTTCTTTTCTCTCTGCGATATTCGCTTTATATTCATTATAGTTAAAAGAAACCAGAAAGAAAACACAAAATGTATGCCCTTTCATTAGTGCAATATTTTATAATTCTTCCTACTTAAACAAAAAAAGACAAGTTTTACCTTGTCTTTTTTATTTACTTATTTTCTCTCGATGACTGCTTTAATTTGAGATTAACGACTAAAACAATACTGACAATGACCAGTAAAAACCATGAAGACATTTTCCCAAATCCTACGAGATGCCAGGTTTCTGCTTGATTAGGATACCGGTAAGCATTAAAAAATGAAGCAATATTTTCAGCTATGTAGATAAAGAAGCCAATCAGAGCAAAAGAGAAGAGTGCCTTCATTTTATATCTTTTTCTTCCATTAATACAAAAAGTGAACTGAGTGCGCCAAAAGATTAAGACAATAGCCAGAATAATAAAATACCGTAAATCATGGAAGAAATAATTGGCAAAAAAGTTCAGATACAAAACTGTGGATAAGCCAAAACTAAGCCCTGATGGCGGCCAATATTCCACATTTAGCTGTAACTTTTTCCACGATTGAACAACATAACTCCCGACACTGGCATACATAAACCCCGAGTAAAAAGGGACATTCCAAATTTTTAAGTAAGCCGGCTCAGGGTAGGTCCAACTATGGCTGATATTGACTTTAAAAATCTCTAAAATTAACCCTAAGATATGAAACAAGCAAATAATTTTTAACTCTTCAAGTGTTTCAAATTTTAATTTAACCATCAAAACTTGAAACACAAGTAAAATCACAAAAATTAAATCATAACGTGGGATATTGGGAAAAGTCAATCCACGTGTTATCGCTAAGGTAGCAAAAACGGCAAGTGGAAAGAGACAACAAGCGGCTTGGATTTTTGCAAAGTTGAAAAGCAAGATCGCACCGTTTTTTAAACCATTCATGTCCTTATTTTAGCATATTTTCATCTGATAAAAGCAAGCGCAAAAAAACTCCCATCTTGGGAGTTTCATCTTATTTTAAGAGTCTTAAAACATTCAAGATAGCTATGAGTGTTACTCCAACATCTGCGATAACTGCTTCCCACATCGTGGCAATACCAAAGACCGCAAGGATGAGGAAAACGGCTTTTACACCAAGAGCTAAAATGATATTTTGGACCACGAGTCGTTTAGTTTTCTTGGCGATTTTAACAGACTTCGCAATACTTGATGGTTTATCTGTCATTAAGACCACGTCAGCTGTTTCAATCGCAGCATCAGAGCCTAATCCCCCCATCGCAAAACCGATATCAGCACGCGCAATAACTGGTGCATCGTTAATTCCATCACCAACAAAAGCGGTAAGGCCATCACCTTTATCAAGTACTTTCTCTAATAAAGTAACTTTATCCTCCGGTAAAAGATTGGCATGATAATCCGTGATGTTCAGTTTCCCAGCAACCTGAGCGGCAACTTTTTCACTATCGCCTGTCAGCATCGTTTGGGAAATGTGAAGCTGGTTCAAAGCCGCAATTGCTTCTTCAGCATCTTCTTTAAGGACATCCGCTACAAGGATAACACCTTGATATATACCATTTTTAGCAACATAAATCAAAGAACCTAAGGCGTCGCTTTCGGTAAAGTTAACGTTGTACATTTTCATCAGTTTTGCATTTCCGACAAGAATCTCATCACCCTCATAGATTGTACGTGTACCATGACCTGAAATTTCTGCCGACTCTGTTACATTTACTGTATCTAAGTTTTGATTTTCTTTAAGCGCAAGTCCCAAGGGATGGGTGGAGTTAAGTTCACCGATAGCTCCCAGATAGAGCAAATCTTCTCGTGCAACATCTTCTGCAGGGAAAACTTGAGTAACTTTAAAGTTCCCTTGTGTCAACGTACCTGTTTTATCAAAGAGCACGTGTTTTATCTTGGTCATAGCTTCAAGGTGATTACCCCCTTTAACTAAAATACCGTTTTTGGATGCGGCGCCAATCCCAGCAAAGAATCCAAGGGGAATGGAAACTACCATCGCACAAGGACACGAAATAATTAAAAACGTAAAGGCGCGTGTTAACCAGTCTGACCAATCTTGCTGGAAGAAAAGTGGGGGTACTAGAGCGATTATCGCTGCTGCAAATACCACAACTGGAGTATAGTAACGTGCAAATTTTGAAATGAATTGTTCAGTCGGTGCTTTATTTTCTTGAGCATTCTCAACGAGATTTAAAATTTTAGATACTGATGATTCCCCAAACGTTTTTTCAACCTTGATCTCCAGCAGACTATTAATATTCAAAAAACCTGAAAGAACTTCTTCTCCCTTGCTCACCTCACGTGGCAGTGATTCGCCAGTCAAAGCTGCTGTATTAACGCTTGATTTTCCCGATAATACAAGACCATCAAGTGGTACTTTTTCTCCAGGCTTCACTTGTATAACTTCACCGATATTGACTTCTTCTGGAGACATATCAATAAGTTTTCCTTGTCGCTTAACAGTCGCAACTTCTGGTCGAAGGTCCATCAAAGCTGTGATTGACTTTTTACTGTTCCCAATCGCACGATCTTGGAAATATTCTCCGACTTGATAAAAAAGCATAACAGCGACTGCTTCAGCATATTCTCCTAAAGCAAATGCACCGACAGTTGCAATACTCATGAGGAAGAATTCGTTAAAAATATCTCCTTTAAGCAATTGTTTGATTGCTTTGAGCAAAACACTGTGCCCAATCAACAAGTACGTTAAAATGAAAAGTGGGGTTTTAAACTGTGGTGTAAAGTCTAAAAAGCTTAAGGCGGCCAATAATAAAGCGGTGATAATAATGATCAACAGCTCATATCTGCCTTCTTCTTCACTTTCATCTAAACTCACATTTAGATGTATTGTCGTGTTGCAACAGGCAGGGTCTGAATCGTCAGAACTCCCTGTGACTTCTGAGCTACTTGAGCCCTCACTCTCTTCAGCAGTAGTAAGAGCTGCTTTGGCTTTGTGATTGAGGCAATTACATGTACCTTTTACACAGCGTGCATCATGTGTTGCCTTGTTTTGAGTAGATTTAAACATATGAAACTCCTTTTATTTTATATATGTATCACAATGGATATCTTCTGTTGGTGACCAGTGCATTGACTCAACTGTAGCATCAATGACTTCTAGTAAATGGTTAAGCTCAGGGGTTGTCAAGGAATAATAAATATATTTTCCTTCTTTGCGACTTGTGATTAACCCACAATCACGCAAACATGATAAATGTTGCGAGAGATTAGATTGTCCTGATTTAGTTTTATTAAGTAGTTCTGTGACTGTCATTTCCTTTTCACGTAATGCTTCAAGGACATTAAGCCTTGTCGTATTAGATAAGGCATGAATCACTTTTTGACGTTTTTCGGTTAAATTCATTATTCATCTCTTTATATTAGTTTGTACTAATATGTTATCAAACTTACTCACATTAGTCAATACTGAATTGTTTAAATCTATTCAAATCTAAATTTTTTGTACAAAAAAATCCTAAACGAAAGTGTTAGGATCTTATTATTTTTACAAACCAAGACGTTCAAAGATGACATCTACACGTGACAAATGATAATTATAATCAAAAGCTGCATCAATATCTTCATCTGTCAGTTTTTCACGGATTTTTTCATTGCTTTCTACCAGTGGGCGGAACATGATTTGTTCATCCCAAGCTTTTGCTGTCAATGGTTGAACCAAATCGTAAGCTTCTTCACGTGTCATTCCTTTTTCAATAAGCATAAGCATAACATGTTGACTATATATCAATCCAAAAGTTGCATCCATATTACGCTTCATATTTTCTGGGAATACAGTCAGATTTTTAACAATATTACCAAAACGGTTTAACATATAGTTGATTAATTCAGTTGTATCTGGGGTAATGATACGCTCTGCCGAGCTGTGTGAAATGTCACGTTCATGCCACAAAACAACATCTTCCATGGCTGTCACGACATGTCCACGAATAACACGCGCCAAGCCAGTCATATTTTCAGAACCAATTGGATTACGTTTGTGTGGCATTGCTGAGCTACCTTTTTGACCTTTAGCGAAGAACTCTTCTACTTCGCGTTGTTCTGATTTTTGAAGACCACGAATCTCTGTCGCCATACGCTCAATCGAAGTCGCAATCAGTGCCAGTGTACTAAAGTATTCTGCATGTAAATCACGGGGTAATACTTGTGTCGAAATCTCTTGTGGACGAATTCCAAGTTTGCCACATACATATTCTTCAACAAAAGGTGGGATATTGGCAAATGTACCTACAGCACCAGAAATTTTACCCGCTTCAACCCCTTTAGCTGCATGTTCGAAACGCTCGATATTACGCTTCATTTCAGCATACCAAGTTGCTAATTTAAGGCCAAAAGTTGTTGGTTCTGCATGGACACCGTGCGTACGTCCCATACATACAGTGTACTTGTGCTCACGCGCTTTATCAGCAATAATTTCCAAAAAGTTAGCCAAATCACGGCGGATAATATCATTAGCCTGCTTGTAGAGATAGCCATAAGCTGTATCTACAACATCGGTTGAAGTAAGTCCATAGTGTACCCACTTACTTTCCTCGCCAAGTGTTTCAGAAACAGCACGCGTAAAGGCAACCACATCGTGGCGCGTTTCTTTTTCAATCTCCAAGATACGATCAACATCAAAACTTGCTTTTTCACGAATTTTTTTTACATCTTCTGCTGGAATTTCTCCGAGTTCAGCCCAAGCTTCATCCGCAAGAATTTCGACTTCAAGCCACGCCTTATACTTGTTTTCATCCGACCAGATTGCCGCCATTTCTGGGCGACTGTAACGATTGATAACCATAGTTCCTCCAAATTTCTAACTTACTATAAATTATACCATTTTGGAGAAATTTTTTCGGGAATTTCTCTAATATTCTCAATTTATTGACGGAATATGTGGAAAAGACGAATGTTAAGCTTCTAAGGCATCAAGAACATCCAGCATCTGAGGTAATGTCAATTGCCCGGGAGCACTTCCTTCTTCCTTATCGAGTGCCACAAAAGTCCATACAGATCCGGTCAAACCTCCGGCAACGCGGGAAATTTTACCCAGTTCTCCCATTGCAATACCGATAAATTTTGGTCCATATTCCATCGTAAAATCACGTGTAATCTGTAGCAAATCCAAAACATCACACTCGCGTTGTGCCATAATCGCCACTTTTACAAAGCCTGTTTCTTCTCTTTGCATTTTCATCATTCGAGCAGTTAAATCTGTAGGTGACTCGAAAAAGTTATGATAAGACAAGACAATTTTTTCTTTAAATTCAAGTAGCTGTGGTAAGGCTTTTCGATAGGAAAAATATTCAATATCAATATAATCTGGGTCAAATTTGGCTACTTTTTTTAAAAGAGTGACATAATCTTTTTTAGAAATGGAGATATTGCCGCCTTCATTGGCTGTGCGTACAGTAAAAAGAAGGGAAAAATCTTTAAATTTCTCAAAGATAAAAGGCGCAGCCTGAAGAATGCTTTCTATATCTCCCAAAAAATCCGCCCGCCATTCAATAATGTCAGCCTTTCTGTACTTTTCTACGTTTAATTCCTGTACTTCCGCCACTGTTGTCGGAAGAACGGGTACTACAATTTTCGTTTTCCTCATATTTTAAGTTTAGCACACATTTGCATGCGTACCAAACATAATCCTGAACGTCACTGAAGATATTTTTTCAATTGAACTAAATAAAAAATTCCTGAAAAACAGGAATCTATATCTCAATTGCGGGAGCAGGATTTGAACCTACGACCTTCGGGTTATGAGCCCGACGAGCTACCTAGCTGCTCCATCCCGCGCTAATAAAAATGGAAGAAATTTGAACTATCCCAAAGTCACGCTATAACTGAGTGGACGAGATCTTCCATTATGGATGTATCCAAATGGTACGCCTATTGTAACACACTTTTAGCTAAAGTCCTAATCTTGCACTTTAAAATAAAAAAAGCACTCCCAAGAGTGCCTTATCATTATGCTTTAGTAATGTTTGATGCTTGAGGGCCACGTTGACCTTGTTCAATATCAAATGTAACTTTTTCGCCTTCTTCAAGTTTACGGAAGCCATCGCTTTGAATTTGAGTGAAGTGTGCAAACACATCAGTACCATCTTCAGCAGTGATGAAACCAAAACCTTTAGAGTCGTTAAACCATTTTACAGTTCCTTTTGTCATAGTATATATTTTCCTTTCGTCATATTTGTAAATCATTATGTGAAAGAAAACATTAAAAATATATAACTTAGACTAAATTTACCTCTTAATAGTATCATGCTTTGTCCAGAAAGTCAAATGGCTTCTCCTCACCATGCGTAAAGTCGTGCTATCCCTCAATCTTGGAGCTTATAAAAAAAAAGATACGTCACTGTATCTTTTTCTTTTTATTTTGTCGAACCACGATTAATGATTTGATGAGCGAGGATCAATTGGTTTTCCTCAACTTCTTCCTTGTGCATAAGTTTTGTCAACAAACGCATTGAAACTGCACCCAAGTCATAAAGCGGTTGATTGACAGAAGTCAAACCTGGGTAAGTGTATGCTGTAATCGGGCTGTTTGAACCTGCGATAATTTCGAAATCTTCAGGTACTTTGATACCTTTTGAGAGCAAAGCATTGAGTAAGCCAACTGCTACAGTATCATAAGACACGATGGCAGCATTAATTTTCTTGGCAAGCATTTGTTCTGCTAAAGCTTGTCCATTTTCAAAAGTGTAATTACCTTCAAACACAAGTGACTCGTCAAAATCAATGCCAGCTTCATTCAAAGCTTCTTGATAACCAACCATACGTTCTGTATTTTCAACTTCTTCTAAAGAACCTGACACAAAAGCAATACGTTTATTGTTTTTTGCCAGTTCAGCAGTTGTTTGGTGTGCTGCAAGATGATAATCGATATTTACAGATGACATTTGTTTGTCAACATCAATCATTCCAGCAAGAACAATCGGTGTACGGGTTGATTTAAGCTGTTTACGAACTTTTTCTGTCATGAAGCTGCCCATATAAACAATACCATCAACTTGCTTAGAAAAGAGACTTTCAATAACTTTAAGTTCTTTTTCTTCATCACCATCACTATTTGCGAGAATGACATTATACTTGTACATTGAAGCAATATCATCAATGCCTCGAGCGATTTCAGCAAAATATGGCGACGTGATTGTTGGGAGAACAACCCCAACTGTCGTTGTACGTTTGCTTGCCAATCCACGTGCAACCGCATTTGGACGGTAGTCCAATTCTTCAATTGCATCAAGGACTTTTTGACGTGTTTTCTCTTTGACGTTGGCGTTACCATTGACTACACGACTTACGGTAGCCATTGACACGCCCGCAACTCGAGCAACGTCATAAATTGTTGTTGTTGATTCTTCCATTCTTTTTAAACCTCAATTATAATAATCTTTGTCTGTTTTTTATATCTTTTAATATTTATGAAAAGTTTTTCCAAATTTAATTATATCACTTTTTGAAAACCGTTTCAATAATTTTTGGTAGTATATTGTAGATATTGTCGCACATGATTTTTTTCAGAATTTAGCGTACAATAGAGATAATAATTATAGAAAGGTGGATACTATGAGCAAACTCGAACGTATCTCTAATTTTCTGAACGAAAATGAAGTCGACATGACTTTCATCACCAATCCTACGACCTTGAATTATTTAACAGGTCTTGCCATTGACCCGCATGAACGTATTGCTGGTTTGATGGTTTTCCCGGATAAAGCGCCATCTCTCTTCACTCCAGCTTTGGAGGTAGAAAAAGCCAAAGAAAACACTACTGGCTTTGATATTTTTGGCTATGAAGATTCACAAAATCCGTGGGCTGTTGTAAAAGAACATTTGGGATCAAAAAATATCCAAAAAATTGCAGTCGAATTTTCTGACATCCCTTTGTCAAAAACTGAAGGGCTCAAATCTCAATTTTCTGGTGTTGAATTTGTCAACTTGACACCATTGGTAGAACGTATGCGTTTGATCAAATCTGCCGATGAAATCGAAAAAATGAAAATTTCTGGGGATTACGCAGATAAATGTTTCGAAATTGGTTTTGAATATGCAAATTCAGATCGTACAGAAACAGATGTTGTTGCAAAAATCGAATACGAAATGAAGCGTATGGGCGTACCTCAAATGAGTTTTGAAACAATCGTACTCTCAGGCGCTCGTGCAGCTAATCCTCACGGTATGCCAGAAGATGTCAAAATTCAAGATAATAAACTCTTGCTCTTTGACCTCGGTGTTATGAAAAATGGCTACGCTTCTGATGCTACACGTACTATCTCAATCGGTAAACCTTCTAATTTTGATGCAGATATCCACAAAATCGTACTTGAAGCACAAATGGCTGCTATGGACTTCGTAAAACCTGGTGTATCTGCACTTGAGATTGATAAAGTAGCCCGCGATGTGATTACTAAAGCTGGTTATGGCGAATACTTTGTCCACCGCCTTGGACACGGTATCGGTATGGATGTCCATGAATTCCCATCTATTGGTGGTTCTGAGGACATCATCATCGAAGAAGGCATGTGCTTCTCTGATGAACCAGGAATTTATATCCCAGGTAAAGTTGGCGTACGTATCGAGGACTGTCTCTATGTTACTGAAACAGGATGTGAGCCTTTAACTAAAACAAATAAAGAATTGATGATTTTCTAAAGTCATCGAAAATGAAAAAGCACTGAATCAGTGCTTTTTTTATTAACCAAAGTCTCGTTTTCTTAAAGCAAGTACTTTCGTTTCAATTTGCTGGATGATATCCTTAAAGACTGCATCACTTTGACCTGTTGGATCTTCTAAGCCCCAGTCTTCCCTATATTGACAAGGAAGATAAGGACAGTCAACGTTACATCCCATCGTAATCACAATATCCACAGGTGGAATATCCTGTAAGAGCTTTGAACTTTGTGTTTTTTCCATATCTATGTCATAGATTTCTTTCATCAAACGGACAGCATCTTGATTAATTTGTGGCTTTATCTCAGTACCCGCAGAGTAAAACTCAAACTTATCCCCAGCTAATTTTTTCCCCAAAGCTTCTGCAATTTGTGAACGGCAAGAATTATGCACACAGATAAATGCGATTTTGAGCATAGTAACTCTCCTCAACTATTTTTACATATTATATATTATTTTTCAATGGTCTTAGTTCAAACTGTACGGAGCTTATGAAAATTCTTGCTGGTATTTAGCTATTTCGGCATAGCTTTTCGCAAACTCTTCTGTTAAATTTTTGAAGAGAGGGTATAAAGCGCGGTAGTATTTAAAATTTTCTGGCTGAGGCTTGTAAACTGTTTCTATCGTTCCACTAGCAACACCTTCAATACTATCAATCCTCCCCAAAGCTTTTTGAGCCATGATTTGTGCTGCAAAGCATCCCGCCTCATGGTCTTTTTGAACCGTTATTGGTAACTCAAAAATGTCCGCAAGAATTTGCAACCAAAGCTCCGACTGAGAAAAACCTCCCGTAACTTTGATACTTGTAGGACATGCTGAATTTTCTGTGAGTGTCTCCTCTAACATACGCAAGTTAAAGGAAATGCCCTCAAGAACTGCACGCGCCATGTGACTTGTTGTATGACGATAGCTAAGTCCAAAAAAAGAAGCCCTAGCTGCTGCATTCCACAATGGTGCTCGTTCTCCACCTAGATAAGGATGAAAGATTAATCCATCCGAACCTGGAGACACACCTCTTGCTAAATCAGTAATCGCTGCAAAGTCATAAGACTTCTCAAGTATGTTATCTTTTAACCACCGAAAAACATCGCCTCCAGAATTTACCGCTCCACCATTTACCCAATGGTCTTCATCAAGTGCGTAACTAAAAGTTCTCGCTGCTTCATCTAGCTGAGGTACATCACTTACCATGCGAAGGGCGCCTGAAGTACCTACTGTAATTGCCAATTCACCTTTTTTAATTGCCCCAACACCTAAGTTTGACATAGGACCATCGCCAGCGCCATATACAAAAACGGTATCTGGTGAAAGCCCCATCTTTCGTATCCATTTTTCTGGTAAACCTTTCTCTATTGCATAAGGTGATACGATTGCATAAGGTGATACGATTTTAGGAAGTTTTGTTTTTGAAATACCTAACAGGTCTAAAATATCATCGTCCCAGGTCATTTTCTGATTGTTAAAAAAACCTGTACCTGTAGCAACTGATAGATCCATCGTATTACTTTGGAAAATGCGTTGAAAGATTGCGCCTTTGAGATCCATAAAATGCGCTGCATTTTTGAAAATCTCTTTTCTTTCATTCTTGAGCCATAATAATTTGGCAAGAGGCGACATCGGATGTAAAGGTGTTCCTGTTTTATGATATATAACATTTGAAGTATCTTCACTTTTTAAATCGTTACTGTATTTTTCAGCTCTAGTATCTGCCCAAGTTAAGACACGCGTTAAAGGCTGCCATTCCTGATCAAAGGCAATCAAGGCATGCATTTGGGTGCTGAAAGAACATGCTAAAATAGAATCTCCTGTTTTTATTTGGCGTGTTATTTTTTCAACAACACTTATCATCGCAGTAAATATCTCCTCTAAATCTTCTTCCGCCATTCCTTGGGCATCACGATAAAGTGGGTAAGACTGAGAACTTGTGGCGATCTGAATCCCTGATTGATCAAAGAGAACTGCTTTTGTCGCAGTGGTACCTAAATCTATACCTATTAAATAATCCATGTGTTTCCTTTCAAAAAAAGGCAAGTCTCCATTGCCTTTTTATTTTATAAATCATTTCCATTTGATGCAATAACAGACTTATACCAATCAAACGATTTTTTCTTCATCCGTGCAAGCGAGCCTGATCCATCATTTTTTCTATCCACATAAATCATACCATATCTTTTACTCATCTCGCCTGTGGAAGCTGCAACCAAGTCAATGACTCCCCAAACGATATAACCCATCAAGGGTATTCCATCGGAAATACCGTCTGCCATCGCTTTGATATGCTCTTTTAAATACGCAATACGGTAATCATCATTGATTTTTCCATCAACAATCTTATCCGACGCTCCCAATCCATTTTCAACTATAAAAATAGGTTTTTGATAGCGATCATAAATTTGATTCATGGTAATCCTTAACCCAAGTGGATCAACAGCCCACCCCCACTGGCTTGTTTTTAGATATGGATTTTTCACCGACTTGACCACATTTCCTGCATTAACTTCTAAATCATCAAAACTTGCAACTGAACAACGCGAAGCGTAGTAACTAAAAGAAACGAAGTCCACAGTGTGCTTCAAGATGTCTTCGTCACCAACTTCCATCTTTAACTCGATATTTTTTTCGCGGAAAATCCTTTGTGTGTAAGAAGGATAATACCCTCGAGCTTGAATATCCGTAAAAAATGTATTCATCTGTTCATCTTGCAAGGCTTGCCAGACATCCTCAGGTTTACAGGAATAGGGATAAAAAGCACCTCCAGCAATCATACAGCCGATTTGTAAATCCTTATCCAATTTATGTGCAGCTTTCACAGCCAAACTACTTGCAAGGAGCATATGATGGGCAGCCTGATAGATTACTTGCGCTTTATTTTCACCTGTTTGGAAGGCCAATCCTGCTCCTGAAAAGGGACTATGTAGAATGATATTTATTTCATTAAAAGTAATCCAGTACTTTACATCGTCTCCAAATTCATCAAAACATGTCCGAGCGTATCTTTCGAAAAAGCTAATCATTTTACGGTCGCGCCAAGAGCCATATTTTTCAACTAATCCCATCGGAACGTCAAAATGTCCTAAGGTTACCAAAAGTTCCATGTCATACTTTTTACACTCTGCAAACATTTGACGATAGTAGGCTATCCCCTCTTTGTTAGGCTCACTTTCATCACCATTGGGAAAAAGACGAGACCAAGAGATTGATGTGCGGAATATTTTTAATCCCATTTCTGCGAGCAGTGCTATATCTTGTTTATAGCGGTGATAAAAATCAATGCCTTGATGACTGGGGTAAAATTCTGATTCCTCTAAGATTGGATGAGAAATTTCACCTAATTTAACGGGCAAGCGTTTTTCACCTAAAGGCAGCATATCAATATTACTGGCTCCTCTCCCCCCTTCTAACCATGCTCCTTCAGCTTGGTTGGCCGCAATGGCTCCACCCCAAAGAAAATCTTTAGGAAATTTTCCTGCTTCTTTTTTATTTTTCAACGTCTAAAATTACCTCTCCCTCACTGACTTCATCCTTTTCTAAAAGCGTAAAATTCGCATATTCTGCAGAATTTGTCACAACAACTATCGTATCTGTGGCAAGTCCTGCTGCTTCAATCAGTGCTAAATCAACTTCTACTATTGGAGTTCCTTGGTAAATTTTATCGCCCATTTTGATGTTTGAAGTAAAACCTTTGCCTTCTAAAGTTACTGTATCGATACCAATATGGACCAAAACTTCTAATCCTTTATCACTGGTAATTCCAATGGCATGTTTTGTTGGAAAAACAGCTGTAACCGTCCCTGTGATTGGTGAAACAATTTGTCCATTACTTGATACAACCGCAAAGCCTTTACCCAATACTTCTTTTGAAAAGACCTCATCTGCAACTTCTGAAAGTTTTTTAACTTTTCCAGAAACTGGAGATTTAATACTTATAGTCTGAGCAACTTGATCACGATGGATTTCTTCTAAGTTTTCTTCTTCCACAGGCAAATCCTCAAACCCGATAACCAAGGTTAAGACAAATGACAATACAATGGAGAGAATCATCACGATAGCTACCCAAGCAATGGTCATTGGATTATCACGGTCAATAAATTGAACACTCGTAAACAAACCAGGAGCGGCCATTGAGTGGCTGGCAAGTCCTGCCATTCCAGCTACAGCTCCGGCAACAAAACCTGTAATCACTGAGGCAATCATCGGTCGTTTCAAACGTACAGCTACACCATAAAGTGCGGGCTCAGTAATCCCTGCAATGATAGCTGAAGATGCTGCGGCTAAAGCTGTTTGCCGTAATTCTCTATTTTTTGTTTTCAAAGCAACTGCTAGAGAAACACCGCCTAATGAGAGGTTGGCACCAATTTCTGATGGCATAACCATTCCCTCAACACCTGTATCCGCAATAGTCTGTACAATTGTCGGAGTGAAGACGCGGTGAATTCCTGTCATGACAAGCAACGGCCACAGTGCGCCAACAATTGCTACTGCTAACCACCCTAGTTTATCATGAATAAAGAACACACCATTAGAAATAGCTGTCCCTAACCAAACTCCTGCTGGACCTACTAAAAGTATAGCGATTGGTGCTGCTACAAGTAGAATAAGCATTGGCTTCAAAAAGTTTTTCGTTACCACAGGCGTGATTTTATCAACATAATTTTCAATATATTTAAGGAGCCATGTCATCACGATAGCGGGAATAATAGTATAAGTATACTTTACAGATGTCATCGGGATCATCGCAAAAGTTACAGTAGTACCCTCAGCAGCCTTTGCCATCCATTCCATAAAGACCGGATGTACCATTAGACCAGCGATAGCCATCGCTAAGTAAGTGTTTGAGCCAAATTTTTTAGAAGCAGAAACAGCGACTAATAGTGGTAAAAAGAAAAATGAAGCATCCCCAATGGTATTCAAGATGTTATAGGTTGAACCATCAATACTTAGAAGCCCCGTCATTTCCAAAAGCATCGCGAGCAACTTAATCATTGAACCGCCAATAATAGCTGGTATCAAAGGAGACATAGTTCCAATAATGGCATCAAGGATGTTTGTTCCTATTTTTTCAAGGTTAATTTTTCTTTCGGTTTACCTGACTCGTTCGTCACAGCACCGCCAGCAACACCTTTTTTTAAGATAGCTGCGTAAGCTGCGGCTACATTGTTCCCAACAATAATTTGGTATTGCCCACCTTGCTTGACAAGCCCCATTACCCCATTGATGTTTTTTACTTTATCATCATCTGCTTTGCTTTCGTCTTTTAAGATAAAACGTAGTCGTGTCATACAATGTGTTAAATTTTCAACATTTTCGACTCCACCTATTGCTTGCAGAATAGTCTCCGCCATTATATTAAAATCTTGCGCCATTTTCTCTTACTCCTTAGTTTTATTTTCCACAGCATGTCCACCAAAACCATTCCTGAGGGCTGCGACTACTTTTCCACTCATGCTATCTTCCTGTAAGGAACGATTACGCATCATTAAAGACATGGCAATTACAGGTGCAGGAACTTCTAAGTCTAGACTCTCTTCGACTGTCCACTTTCCTTCTCCCGAGGCTTGGACTCGCCCTATAATTTGATCTAATTTTGCATCCTTTGCAAATTGTTCTTCCGCAAGCTCCATAAGCCACGAACGAATAACTGACCCATGATTCCATAATTTGGCTACTGCTTCATAGTCGTATTCAAAGGCAGAAGCTTCTAAAATCTCAAAGCCTTCTGCAATAGCTTGCATCATGCCATACTCAATGCCATTATGAATCATTTTAAGATAATGGCCACTTCCAAGCGGACCTGTATAAAGATAGCCATCTTTTTGGGCCAATTTTTGAAAGAGGGGGTTCCAATTTTTCCCAAGATTTTTTGCTATCACCACCAATCATAAAGTTTCCCCCCGAACGTGCACCAGCCATTCCCCCTGAAGTACCAACATCAAAGAAATCAATTTTCTTAGCTTTTAGCTTTTCATTTTGTTGGAGATTATCTTTATAATATGAATTTCCTCCATCAATAAGGATGTCTCCAGCGGATAACTTTTGGGTCAACTCTTCAACAACACTATTTGTTATGTTTCCTGCAGGCAACATCAGCCAAATGACACGTGGCTGTGGTATGACTTCAATGAATTCTTCTAAAGTAGAGCAGCTTATCACTTGCTCAGAATATAGTTCTGCTTTTCTGATTTGTGTTTCGTCGTTGTCTAAGACAGTCACTTTCATACCCTTATCAACTGCATTTTTTACAAGGTTAAGTCCCATTTTACCAAGCCCGATAAGTCCAAAATTCATATTCTCTCCTATTTGATATGGATATTATAAGAAAAACATTATATTTATCTTCCTTACTTCTTAAATATTATAACACGGAAAAAGTAAACGCTTTCTCCAAAAAACGGAGAATTCTCCACAATCATGTTATAATAATTTTATGGGAATATTTATTGACAATTATCAGAGTACACAGCTCTCCAACACAGAACAATCCATATTGTTAAAGCTGGATAGCCAGCCAGAGCTTTTAGATAATAATCTAACACAACTTGCACTAGAGCTCCATTCTTCAGGAACTTCAATCATACGACTTTGCCAAAAATTAGGATTTTCAGGATTTTCGGAGTTTAAATTTGAAACACAGAAACTGCTCAGTTTGACAAGTAATAAATACGAGATTTCCTTTTTAGAGGAGCTTACAAACTTTTGCAATTTTTTATCCACAGATATTACCACAGACAAAGTGCGGTTATTTGCGCAAGAAATATCTAAATCGAAAACCATTTATATCGCCGGGGTTGAAGCTTCTAAATCTCTTGCTGCTTACTTCAGCCATAAGTTAAATCAATTTGACTATGCTGCCGTTCATGTTTCGGATGATACCCTCCTAGATTTATTGCCTAATATTCTTAATCGCCATAGTCTGGTTATTTACGTCTCCATATCAGGACAGACGAAACGGCTGACGAGTTCTGCGCAAAAAGCCAATCATACTGGTGCCACAGTTCTTTCGCTAACAAATGCTAAAAGTAGTCATCTAGGGCGTTTAAGCAAAATAAATATCTCTACTAATACTTCGACTGCTAGCTACCACAACTATGATGTTACCCCTCGAACTTTTCAGGTCGCAGTTATTGATTTAATTCTATCCAGAATTGTGCAAAATCTTGAAAAGCAATAGATATAATTTTAGATATAAAAAAACTTCTTTGTTATCCACAAAGAAGTTTTTATTTTATCCAAAGTCGGTAGGTAAACCTTTACCATTTCCGAAGAAATATCCCGTTTTATTATTTATTGTTAATAGGTAACTGCCGTCTGGACGATACAAGTTGAAATAACCTGCAACTTGACCAGCCATGAAACCGGAAGTCATTGTATGAATAGCGACTGGTAAAAGAATAAAATCATTACCTGAGATATAACCACGCTGACGCGCAATATTCAATACTTTATCTCTGATTCCAGGATTCCAAGTGAAAGCTGGATCTTGAGGATTAAGATTAGCTTGGGGTTGAACACGCGCATTGGAATTATCTGGCGTAGCACCTGTCGGATTTTGGGCACCATCAGCCGCTACGGCTGTGGCAGATGAAGCTCCACCTTGTGCTGCATTTTTATCTGTTTGTTGTTGTGTTGTGGCTCCTGTTGTTCCATTTGATGTATCAGTAGAAGCTGATGTTCCTGCAGTTTGATCTGAGGTTTGATTTCCAGGTTGAGTAGCTGCATTATTTTGCGTAGCCGTCGCTGCTTGCTCTTCTTTAGCTTTAGCCTCTGATTGCTGTGTTTTTGCTAAGTTAATTGCTTGAGCCAGTACTTTATTCAGTTTCTCATTTTCAGTCTTTGGAACCGCTGGTATACTTACTGCCTCTTTTACTTGAGCTTCCTTATTAAGTTCACCATCTACAATAGCTGATTTATTAAAGAGAGCGTTAACTTTTTCAACTGCTTTTATTTGTGCTTCAAGCGCATTTACCTTTGTTTCTGCGGTATCAAAATCGCTTCCTTTTAAAGTTTTGAGCTTATTTTTCAAAGCTGACAATTGATCAAAATTAGAATTCTTCAGTACTTGATGATCTGAGTCAGTAAAAAATTCATCGTAAGCTTTATTAAAAGCATTTAAGTTAGCTTTGTTTTCCACAGCTGCTTGATTGACTGCTTTTTCATTATTATTATGATTATAGAGTGCATAACCAGCACCTCCTGCAGCCAAAAGGACCAATGCACAAAGTCCAATAATCAAAGGTTTCTTATTTTTCTTTTTCTCTGATTGCTCTTCTTGCGCAGAAGCTTCCGACTTAACTACGGGTGTAACAGGTAAGGGTGTTGGCACAGTTTCACCGGCAACCGGTGCTTTTTCTAGAGGCACAACAACTTCTTCTTGTGAAAGCTGTGCCTCTTCGATAGGTGCACTTTCTTTTTCCTCATCTTGTACATTTTCATTTGCTTCTATTGAGTTTTCCAGCTCCTCGTCAGCAGTCGAAACTGACTCTTCTGTAGGGCTTGTTTCCGCAACTTCTTCTTTTGAGTCAGGAACTTGATTGGAAAGCTCTGGGAAATCTTGTGCTGTACTTTCTGTTTCTTCCGCTTGTTCAGCTGCACTTTCCTTATCGACAAGTTCTACCGGTGCAGGAACAACAGGAGGTACATCATCAGCAATTTCCACTTCATCAAACTCTGACTTATTTTTTCTTTGAAGTTTGGTTCCTTAGATAGAGTAACTGTTTCTGCTTCTTGAGTGCCAGTTTCTGAATCTTGTGTCTCTGACGCCTCAGCTAACTTTTCTTCAGCTTCTTCTTTAGCCACAATCACTTCTTCATTAGGATCAACAGTTTCTTCTTGATCCATTTTCTTACGCTCAGTTTGGATATATTTTTCTAAGGCTTGATTTTTAACAGCTTCAATCTCTCCACGATGTTGACGAATGTATTTGTCAAGTACGCTTTCGCTTTCACTATTTTCTTTATCTACCCTTTGCGCTTTTTTTACAATTTCGCCTACAGTGAAATCTGAGACATCGCCCAGTTTTAAGACTTTTTCGCCAGAATTTTTGATATCTTTATCTTTTTCTTCTGTCATTTAGATCTCCATAGCATTTGCTTATTTTTTTATTCTTTTTCCAAAATATTGATACAAGTCTGTACGCAATGTTCCGTTATAGAGCTTACGCTTTTTCGTTGCTTTAGCTCCGTAATGTGTTTCAAAAGCAATATCACTTGTCAGAATATATTTGCTCCAAGTTTCGAGGGGCGCAAAAGTTGCACCCATCTCTTTATAGAGCCCTGCAACTGAATCTTCATCTCCCAAACGTTCTCCGTATGGCGGGTTCGATACAATAACCCCATCAAGGGCATCTGTATGAAAATCTTGCAGACGCATCTGTTTATATTTTATCACATGGTCAAGTCCAGCTGCAAGTGCATTTCCTTTTGCAATTTCAATCATTCGACCATCGATATCGAAACCTTGAATATCAAGCTCTAAATCTTTACGTATAGCTTGTTTTGCTGCTTGGCGTACTTCTTCAAAAACATCTGGCTTCATCCATGACCATGCTTCACAGGCAAACTTGCGATTAAGACCGGGTGCCATATTAAGTGCCAACATCGCAGCTTCAATCGTAAATGTTCCTGAACCACATGTAGGGTCAACAAACATACGTTTTGGATTTGCCAGCCAGTTTGTCAACATAATAATCGCTGCTGCCATGTTTTCCTTTAATGGTGCATCACCTTTTTCAACACGATAACCTCGTTTAAAGAGTGAATCGCCGGTGGTATCAATCATTACCGTCGCATTATCTTTATGAATCGCAATCTCGATGGAAAAGCCTGCACCATTTTCTGGTATAGGTACGCCCTCTGGACGATGATAGGCTTTTTGCAATTTCTTCACAATAGCTTTTTTAGTAATCCCTTGAACACTTGGCTCATTATGTAAAGTTGATTTCACAGACTTCGCTTTACTTACAGGAAAGGCTGAACCAAAAGGAATATAATCTTCCCAATCAAGCGCATATACATTTTCAAAGAGTTCATCAAAAGTACGTGCCTTAAATTCACCCACAATAATCTTTACACGATCTGCTGTACGAAGCCAAGTATTTGCTTGAGCAATCGTTCTTGTATCTCCTGTAAAAAAAACACGAGAACGATCGTCAATCGTAACATTTTCGACTTCCATATTGCGTAATTCACGAGCCACTAAACTCTCAAGACCTGCTGCAGCAGTCGCTATCAGCTTAAAATTATTTTTCATTTGTTCCTTTGTTTCTTTCTAAAAAAAGCTGGGACTAGCCCAGCGTGTCATACAGTTTTCTATAAGCCATGTTTTGTTCAGGTCCTGCGACCGTCGATAACCATCTGTCTGGGGAAGAGAGCCTTCCCCCTCGACCACGCCTTCAATTCGGCTAGTCAAGTGCCCCGACCATAAGTTTGGGTTGCTCGCTTGAGGGGTTTACCACGTTCCAATCTTACCGTTTCCAGCAAGCCTCGTCTCTTTGGCACTTTTACAGAATACTCATGCATATCAAAAGACTTAGCACTTTCTTCAGCCGTTAGGCATGACACTCCTACCTTGGTTTATTGTTTCACCAAGCACAAACACTACGGGCATCGCAGCCCGTGCGAGCATGGACTTTCCTCATGATACCAAAGGTATCACGCAGTTATCCAAAAACTGTTTTTTTCTTTTTCATTAAATTATGAAGTCAGCTTTATGCTTCTTCACTTGAAGTACTTCCTGGACCAAAAACAGCTTGTTCCAAACGGTTAATACGTTTAAGAAGCTCAAAATTACTTGGTTGACCAATTTCTGTTTTTGGTTTATTGATTCGGCTTGAAACCACGCGGCTCATGTTATCCAAACGTTGTGTTTCTTCCAAATTTGCTTGGTTAGGACGACTTGCTTGAGATTCAAGTTCTACGATTTTTTTCTTCAAAAACTCGTTTTCTTCTTGCAAGCGCAATAATTCTGCTTGAAAAGCTTCGTAATCTTGAATGACGTCATCGAGGAGCTCGTCAACTTCTTCTTTATCATAACCACGCATTTTTGTTCCAAAGTCAGCTTCATAGATATCTTTAGGTGTAAATTTAAATGTTGCCATATCGTCCTCTTTTATCATTTCATATCAAAGTTTTATCATCTTTAATCATAGCAGAAATTTTTTAATTTTTCAAGTCAATTATCCACTGGCAAATATCCGGATAAATGGCTTGTTATAAGTCTTTCAAAGCTAACTTAATCAAGGCTAAATCAAACAAATAATTTGCATCTACTCCTGAGCTTTTTATTTTATAATCAATTTCAATGAGAGACAATGTAGCTTGCCCCAGAAAGCTTTCCTGCATGTTACGTACTTGCTGGTTTGCTAACTTGACACGATAGGGGTGAATTTTAAGATAAGAAGTTTGTTTCTGTTCATTCCAACCTTTATTTTGCATCAGTTTTACCTGATAATAAAGCCGGAAGGAATTTGTCAAAATAACCAATATTTTGATTAACTCCTCACCTTGCAAAGTCAAATCATGTACTAAATCACGTGCTTGATTCACATCACCCTTCAAAATCAAGTCAGTTAACAAAAAAATATTATCTTGGAGAGATTTAGGAACAACTTTTTCGACATCCGCAAGAGTGATTGCTCGTTCTCCCACATATGTTTTTAACAAGGAGATGTTTTGTTTGATTACCGGAAAAGAAAAATTTGATTTTTCAAATATCCTTTGGAGAATATTTCCAGAAAGGCCTGTTTCTGCAAAAACTCGACTTAACTCTTGAGGTTTTAGTTCTTGTGCTTCGAGCAGAGTGGCCTGCGTCTTTAGTTTTTTCGTGAGTTTCAGTCGACTATCTAACTTACCATGTAAAATAAGAATCAGCTGTGTGGTTTCGACTGGATCATTCAAAAAATTTTCAAAACGCACTGTCTGTTTTTCATCAAAAACCGCTTTTTTTACTGTTGTAAGATTTGTGAGATTTTCTAAAATAACCAGCTTTTGCTCAACAAAGAAAGGCAAACTCTCTAGCTCTTCTAAGGCAAGATTTGCATTGGCATTATTCAGGTCAAAATATGCTTGCCCTAAGTCCGTACTGTCAAAATGGACATACTCTAAAAGTCGACTTTTTAGTTCTTGAACAAGATCTTCTTCCTCTCCGTAAAGTACCAATATTTGAGGCAGACCTGCTTTTTTTATTTTTTCTAATTCTTCAAAAGCGCTCATGCTTCGTCAAACTCCTGTCCTTCTAAAAATTCTCCATCTTTTGTAACGAGAACTTTTCGTGGTGTTGTACCTTTGGCTGGGCCGACAATACCTGCTGCCTCCAGTTCATTCATCAGATCGGAAGCGCGGTTGAAACCGACTTTAAGCGCACGTTGCAACTGGGCCGTCGAGGCTTTTTGAGCAGAAATAACCATATTGCGCGCTTCTTCAAACAAGGGATCAGCTGAATTTGATGGTGCTGCTGTGCCACGGCTGCTGTCTTCTTCAGCTTCACCAGGATCAAAGCTTTCATCATAGTCAGCTTGGGATTGATTTTTAATAAAGTTCACGACTGACTCAACATCAGAATCTGATAAGAAGGCACCTTGTAAACGTACAGGATGATTTTCATCAATGGGTTTAAAGAGCATATCCCCCCGTCCTAAAAGTTTCTCTGCACCATTTGTATCAATGATTGTGCGAGAATCTGTCCCGCTGGATACAGCAAAAGCGACACGTGAAGGAACATTTGCCTTAATCAAGCCAGAGATGACATCAACGGATGGACGTTGCGTTGCTAAAATCATATGGATACCAGCTGCACGCGCTTTTTGTCCAAGACGGATAATCGCATCTTCAACTTCCTTACTGGCTACCATCATCAAGTCAGAGAGCTCATCGACAATAACGACGATTAATGGTAAGGTTTGATATTTTTCATTCGACTGTGCATTATATTTTTCTATTTTTTCATTATAACCTGCAATATTACGTACCCCTGCTTGACTAAAGAGTTCATAGCGATTTTCCATTTCATCTACCACCTTTTGTAAGGCACGTGATGCTTTACGAGGGTTCGTTACCACAGGAATAAGAAGATGAGGAATATCGTTATAAACAGAAAGTTCAACCATTTTAGGATCGACCATCAAGAATTTAACCTCACTAGGCAAGGCTTTCATCAGGATAGACGTGATAATACCGTTCACAGCAACCGACTTACCTGAACCTGTAGAACCTGCTACAAGTAAGTGAGGCATACGTGTCATATCAAAGGTGCGAATCGTACCGTCTAAAGCTTTTCCTAAAGGCAACTCAAGCAAACTGTTCGTTTTGGGTTGAGCATTTTCCCAAAGTTCTCGGAAACCAACGGTTGCAACTTCACTGTTAGGAATTTCGATACCGATAAGGGATTTCCCAGGTATTGGTGCCTCAATCCGTACATCCTTTGCTGCCAGCGCTAAAGCTAGATCATCTGATAAGTTGACAACACGCGAAACTTTCACCCCGGTAGCTAATTTAATTTCGTACTTGGTAACGGATGGGCCTACAACAGCAGATTCAACTGATGCCGAAATCTTGAAGGATTCTAATGTTCGCTCTAAGATTTGAATATTTTTGCGGACATTTTCTCGTTCTCCCGCTTGATTTTTTGTTGGAATTTCTTCCAATAAATCAATTGTCGGAAGTTGATAAAACTCGTTGTCAACAGAACGTTCAAAACTGATTGGCTCTTGGTCATCCTCTACTTCCTCTTGCGGTTGTATAGCCGCCATTTCTTTTGTAGGTGATACTGGCGTATCCGGAATAGCTATAGGAATTTCGGAAAAGTCGGAAGTTGTATTTTCTTCAAACAGGGGTTCACTTGGGAGAGGAACTTCTTCTGCTTCCATCGCCCGTAAGTTTCTTTCAGCTTCTTCTTGAGCTTTGGCTTTTTCTTCTAAGAGTGCTGCTGCACGTTTTGCTTCAGCACGATCTGCCATACGCGTACGTGTTTCGCTTATATTTCTTTTAAGAAAAATACGTAGCCGTGCAATCAAAGCGGGTGCCATAAGATACAATGCGACAAGCCACAGAATTCCCACAATAATATAAACTCCTATTACGGAAAAAAGGGCTTTAGCTGGACCAAAAAACAAGTCTCCTAAAAATCCACCGCCAAGAAAATGCGTCACCTGTCCTTTTTTCAGATCAGACATTGCTAAAACTAAAGCATTTTTATTGGGAGACAGGACATCATATCTTGCATGAAAAACAAGAAGAAGTCCAAAGAAAAAGAGAGCTAACCCTGGTAAAAAGCGTTTGTTTTCACGAAAGAAATCCTTTTTGAAAACCGTCATAAACATGACGAATAAAACGATTAATAAGAAAGTGATTGCTAATGATCCTACAGCCAGTCGGGTGACATTATATAAAAAGACACCAAATAAGCCCAAACGTGCTAAAGCAAATAAAATGATAATAAAGCTCCCAAAAAAAAGCCGCCATTTTTTTATTAGCCGTCCAAAATTTAGTATTTGACTTTTTAGTCGATGGTTTCTTTGCTGTTGAACGCTTCGCTTTTGGTTTTGATTTACTTTTTGTTGTTCTTTTTGCGGGCATGTTATTTCTCTGTTCTAAAACTTAATATTACTCTTTATTGTAACATTTTACAGGCTTATCTTTCAATACTGGCTTTTAAGACATTAAAAAGCCGAAAGCTTGTGCTTTCGACTTTTATCTTGCTTCATTATTTTACAACCATAACATTACATGGTGCATGGTTAACAACATAACTTGCAGTTGATCCCACAAGTACACGGTCAATAGCGCCTTTACCTGTTGAACCCATAACAATCAAGTCAATATCATTTTCCTCAGCAAAATCAACGATTTCTTTTTTAGGAGAACCACTCACTTGAAAAGCTTTGTACTCAACTTTGTCACCAATAAGTTTTCCTGCTTCATCAAGAATTTCTGTTGATTGTTTTTCCGCTTCTTCCAAAACAGCTGGCATGATGTAAGCTGTGCCATAAAGTTGCGCAACATCTTTAGCATGTACTACAAATAAAGATGCTTGGTTTCTTTTAGAAATCTCAATAGCTTCTTGGATAGCTTGATTTGCTTGGTCAGATCCATCTACTGCGACTAAAATATTTTTGTAATTTTCTCTCATTGTAAACGCCTCCTTTTCTTTATTATAAGATATTTTCATATCAAAGTCCAATAAAAAGTTTAAAATTTTTGTTTTTTATCACTTTTTTCTCATTGAATTGGTTTATATCCATGTTATTTAACTTAATAAGTCAATCATACCTGAATATCCGAGCTGTTTGGCATAATCTAAGGCTGTTAAATTATTGTTATCACGTAATTCAGTGTTTGCTTTATATTGCAAGAGGGTCTTCACGATTTCTTGATAGTGTGCTGACCCATCTCTCAATGCCACCGCCTCAATCAATGCTGTATATCCATAATTATTTTGATGATCAATATCCACTTGACCGTCTTCCAGTAGCATTTTCACATTTTCCAAATGTCCTTTTTCAGCTGCTGGAATCAAAGCATTTCCTCCAAAACGGTTATAGACTTTTTGGTTAGGTTTACTGTGCTGCAAAATATATCTCAGGATTTCGGTTTTACCTTGAGCCGCTGCGTAAAGGTAAGGCGAATCTTGAATGTGATCTTGTAAATTAACATCTGCCCCATTATCTATCAATAGCTGAGCTAGGGCAACATTATTTTCATGAGTCGCGATAAGTAAAGGTGATTCTCCTTGTGCATTTCTCTCATTAATATCTGACTGATTAGCTTTGATACTTTTTTCAATTTCAGATAAGCTCTTCTTTTCTGTTACAGCCTCTAAAACTTTCATCGGTTTGACCTCCTCTTTTTTCGAAGTTGCCTTTTCGTTGGTGGATGCTGCCTTTTTTGAAGTCGAAATCGTAGTGCTTTGTTTAACTTCGCCTTCATGAGAACTTTGATTGTCTTGTTTGGAACAGCCTACTAAAAGAACAAAGGCTAGTCCAGAGAGAATCAGATATTTCCTCAAAACAACCACATCCTTTCGTTTCATTCTATGCTATAAGTTCATCTTAACATTTATCGTATATTATTTAAAAAATTCTGACTTATAACTTTTAGAGTAGTTTTGAAATAATCCAGGGTAGATAATACTAAAAGAAGATTATTAACAATAAAATAAACTATTGTGATACAATGAACTTATGGAAAATATAAACGCTTACAAGGCTTTAGCCTTTTTTGACCTTGACGGAACTTTACTTAACGGACAGAGTCAGCTAGACCCTGATGTCATCGATGCTATTCACGAAATTCGCCGTAATGGTGTCCTTCCCTTTATTGCCACAGGACGTGGACATTTTGAGCTTGACAATATTATGGCAGCCACTGGCATCACCGGTGCTGTTGCTATGAATGGACAATATATCGTTTTAGATGGCCAAACGATATATAAAGATCCTATTTCAATTGAAAACATCGAAAAATTACACACGTTAGCTATCGAGCAAGACGAAGCACTTGCCTTTTATGGCAAAGAGGGCTATTGGGTAGATCGTCATACGGATTTTGTCCGTCAAGCTTATGCTTATACACATATGCCACTTCCCGAGATTGACCCCGAAGGTTACAAATCAGAAGAAGTCAATATGCTCTTGTTATTGACTGATAAACTGTCACAAGTGGATTATTACAAAGCACAGATGCCCGAACTTAATTTCTTTATGAATGCTCCTACTTCTATCGATATTACAAACATCTCGACCAATAAAGGTACTGGGATTACACATGTGAAGGACGTCCTCAACTTTAAGGGGGAAACCTATGCTTTCGGTGATGGACGAAATGACCTCCATCTTTTAGCTGCTGCAGACCATGGTACAGCTATGGGTAACGCGGTACCTGAACTCAAAGAAATCGCTGATTTTATCAGCAGTAAAAATACAGAAAAAGGTATCGTGAATGCCTTTAAACATTGGAACTTTATTTAGACACCCAAAAAGCAGAGCGTCCTCTAGACACACTGCTTTTTTTATTCTCTTATTTTATCTGGTCAAATCAATCCGCTTGCCCAGTTTATCCATAATAATTGCACCAATAAGCAAACTTGCAAATTCACCCACAGCTAATGTAAACCAGGTCCAGAAGAAAGGCATTCCGAAAAGAAAATGCATTTCCAAAGCGATAGTTACCATACTGATTGAGAAAAATATTGCAAAGTAGAAAAAGGCTTTATTAAGCTGACCATTGAAAAAGTACTGTTTCATATAGCGTTCAAAAAGTAGCACTCCTAAAGTCAAGAAGATAAGCGTTGACAGACCACCCACAATAACATCAACCCAAGTAAAGCTGAGGAAGTTTGAAATCATACATCCAATAGTCACAGCAATAATATATTTTTTATTAAAGAAGGCTGTAAAGTTGAGCATTTCTGAAATCCTAAATTGCATAGGACCATATGAAATGGCATTGAGTGGTGGTGTCATCGTAAGGACAACGTAAAGAGCAGCAACAATGGCAATCGTCACCATGTCGTAAACAGTAGATTTTTTCAATTTTTTCTCCTTTAGCGGCTGAATACCGCCTGTAATATGCTCAGGCAAAGGTTAAAAGTCCTGAGGATTGCTGATAATTTGCAACTTTTATATTATATCAATTTTCTGGAAGAATGAAAAGACTTCTCTGAGGTATAAAAAAGCTCAGCCTTAAAGACTGAGTTTTTATTTGATTGTCCAGCCGCCATCGATAGGAACCACTGCCCCCGTCAAATAGGAACTTTCTGGACTGGCTAGAAATAGGGTCAAATCTGCAACTTCTTGAGGTTTTGCCCAGCGTTTTGCTGGAGTTTCTTTTGCTACCCATTTTGCCATTTCTCCATTATTTTCAGTAAAATCCTTAGCGTTCATCGGTGTATCGATGGCGCCAGGAGCAATACCGGCAACTTGGATACCATGCTGCGCTTCATCTAAGGCAAGTTGCTTTGTAAAACCAACAATAGCATGCTTGCTTGCAGTATAGGCAATACCTCCACCACCGGCAACTAGACCGGCAACTGAAGCCATATTGATGATTGCACCAGACTTTTGCTTTTTCATTTGAGGCAAAAAGGCAGAAGTCACGAGAAACATACTGTCAAGATTAGTTGCTAGGATTTTTTTCCAAAGTGAAAAGTCCGTGTCTTCCATCGTCCGATAGTCATCGAGCTGACCTGCTGTATTGAGCAAGATATCAATTTCACCTACCTGTGCGGCTAATTGTGCTACCTTTTCAGGAGAGGAAACATCACAGACGATAGTCCTAAAATCTGCAGTGAATTCTTGTAAGTCCACGCCAATAACTTCTGCACCTGCTTGTATAAAAGCCTGCGCTTGGGCTTGACCAATTCCGCTGGCTGCTCCTGTTACTAGAACCTTTTTCCCTTTAAATTTTTGATTAGTCATTCACTAAAATCCAGTCTGTCGCCAATACGTCACAAGGTGTAGGCGCCCACATGCTAAAACCTTCACCTTCTCCTGTGACATTAATCAGAAAGTAAGGTGTAACTTGCAGTTTTTCACCATTATCAAGTGTAATACTGTCATATAAGGCAACATAGTTTTCTGCGCCTCCCCAGCCTGTGCGTACTATTTTTTTCCCAGCTTTAAGTTCTGGAAGAATTTCTTCAAATGTCATCTTTAATTCCTTTCTAAACTGCATCACTCTTCTTATATTAGTAGTGTTTTAATTTTAACATTTTGTGCTTTATTTTGTCATTTTTTGTTTCAGCTTGACAAGATGCTGTGCTTCAACTAGAATGAAGCTATGAAAAATACAGAAAATAATCAAAAAATTATTATCATCACCGGTGCATCAAACGGCATGGGTTATGAAGCCGCCAAAACTTTTGCTCAACGCGGTTGGCAGGTTTATGCTGGCGCACGTCGTGTTGAAAAAATCCCCACTGATGAGGGAATTATCCCACTAAAACTTGATGTTACAGACAGCAAAAGTAACCAAAACTTTATCCAACATATCATTAATCATGCAGGACGAATCGATGTGTTAATTAATAATGCCGGCTACGGTGAGTATGGTCCCGCTGAAGAAATTCCCATGGAAAATGTTCACAAACAGTTTGAGACAAATTTCTTTGGAGCTGTAGAATTGACACAGTTGGTCCTTCCCATCATGCGTCAACAACACTTTGGACGAATCGTTAACATTTCAAGTATCGGTGGTGATGTCTACATGCCGCTAGGTGCTTTTTATCATGCGACGAAAGCTGCAATGCAACAATGGTCTGATGTTCTTGATACGGAAGTTAAAGCTTTTGGCATTCGATCAATCGTTGTACAACCAGGCGGTACTGCTTCCAACTGGAGTACCATCGCTATGGAAAATGCCGAAAAAAATCTTCATCCAGATAGCCCTTACCAGCCCTTAGTTCAAACTGTACGCGCAGCACTCAGTGGTAACTTTGGGAGTTCCGCGACTTCTGCGGATTTGGCACAAGTTTTTTATAAAGCAGCAACAGATAAGAAAGCTCAAGCTCGTTATTATAACTCCTTTTTGGACCGTATGATGGTACATACAGCGCGTGCGCATCCTAAACTTTATATTAAATTTTTTAATCTCGGATTGAAACAAATGGGCAAGCGTAAAAAATAAAAATAGAGAGCACTTCTTGCTCTCTATTTTTATTACCCGATTAATGATCCGGCAGGTACGTCAGCAGGCGCTTCAAGCACACGCAACTTACCATCAAATTCAGCAGAGAGAATCATCCCTTGACTGACATATTTCTTCATCATTTTACGTGGTTTTAAATTCGCCACGATTTGTAATTTTTTACCGACAAAGTCTTGTTCGTTAGGATAAAATTCGGCAATTCCTGACAAGATTTGACGTGGTTCTTCATCACCTGCATCTAACTTAAAGCGAAGCAAACGATCTGAACCTTCAACACGGCTGACTTCCAGAACTTCAGCGACTTTCAACTCAATCTTTTCAAAATCATCAAACTTAATTTCTGGTAAAGTAAGATTGAGTTTAACATCCTCTGGCACCCATTCTTTTTCAGGAAGTTTTCCACCAGCCATTTGTAACTTGATGTATTCTACTTCTTCTTCCTTATCCAAACGAGGGAAGACAGGTTCACCTTTTTCTACAACTTTATGCGTAAATTCGTAACCAAAAGCTAAATCTTCTAAAGAAAACTCTTCTTCAGTTAAACCTAATTGACCAAAAATCTTCTTGCTTGTTGCACGCATGAAAGGTTGCAAGAGTGCCGCAACAACACGAAGATTTTCTGCTAAATGATAAAGCACATTATTAAGTTTATCTTTGTCATCTTCAGATTTCGCAAGGACCCAAGGCGCTGTTTCATCGATATATTTGTTTGTACGTGAGATAAGAACCCAAACTTCATTTAAAGCAACATTGAATTCAAACTTATCCATAGCTGTGTGGAATTTTTCCAAAGTTTCAGCAAGAACTGTTTCCAAGGCAGCATCAAATTCTGTTGTTGCGTCATTCTTAACCAAAACACCACCATTATATTTGTTGACCATAGCAACTGTACGATTGAGTAAGTTTCCAAGATCATTTGCCAAATCATAGTTGATACGGTCAATAAAGTCTTCTGGTGAGAAGACACCATCAGAACCAAAAGGTAATGCGCGCATGAGATAATAACGCACGGGATCTAAACCATAGCGATTCACCAACATATCAGGATAAACGACATTTCCTTTAGATTTTGACATTTTACCGTCCTTCATCACCAACCATCCATGACCAAAGACTTGTTTAGGTGGTTGCATACCTAAAGCATGAAGCATGATTGGCCAGTAAATAGTGTGGAAACGTACGATTTCTTTTCCGACCATATTCACACCGGGCCAGAATTTATCTAGTTTGCTGGTATCATCTGAACCATAACCTAAAGCAGTTACATAGTTAAGCAAAGCATCAAGCCAAACATAAACCACGTGTTTCGGATTAGACTTTACAGGAATCCCCCAAGTGAAGGTCGTACGACTCACAGCCAAGTCTTCCAAGCCCGGTTTGATGAAATTGTTGATCATCTCATTTTTGCGAATCTCAGGTTGGATAAAATCTGGATGTGATTCGTAATAACTTAAGAGCCAATCCGCATACTTGCTCATACGGAAGAAATATGACTCTTCTTCGACCCATTCTACTTCGTGCCCTGATGGTGCTTTACCACCAATGACTTTACCGTCTGCATCATGGTAAACTTCTTCCAACTGTGTCTCCGTAAAGAACTCTTCATCAGAAACAGAATACCAACCCGCATATTTATCCAAGTAGATATCGTCTTGTGCTAGAAGTTGTTCAAATGCCTTTTGAACGGCTTCTTCATGATATTTATCTGTAGTACGGATAAATTTGTCATAAGAAATATCCAGCATTTTCCACAGTTCTTTAACATCTTCCGCCATTGGGTCCAAATATTCTTTAGGTGTCATTCCCAACTCTTCAGCCTTACGTTGAATTTTCATGCCGTGTTCATCAAGGCCTGTTAAATAAAACGTATCAAAGCCCATCAAACGTTTGTAACGTGCGAGAACATCACAAGCAATCGTTGTGTAGCTTGAACCGAGATGTAATTTCCCTGAGGGATAATAAATCGGCGTTGTGATATAAAAGTTTTTGTTTTCAGTCATTTTTTTCTCCTAATTCGTGCCCTAATGAAAGCCACTTGATTAGTATTTTTCCAATTGTAGATTGAAAAAAGCCTTGTTTCTATTATAGCATATCCTTTTCAAGTAAATCTTATTCTAAATAAGTTTTACTGATTTTTCGCTAAAATAAATTTACTCTCAGTTTCCCGTGTTATTTGCCAACCGATAAGGTATGTTATAATTAACCTAATAAAGACAAAAGGATTTTATTATGACTTACAAATTTATCTCATGGAATATTGATTCGTTGAACGCAGCATTGACCGGTACGAGTGATCGTGCAGCTCTATCAATGGCTGTGGTTGACCAACTTGCCACATCTGAAGCCGATGTTATCGCTATTCAAGAAACAAAGCTCAATGGTGACCTCAAAAAAACAAACAAAGTATTTGATGTTTTAACCAGCCATTTCCCAGAATATGAAATTGTTCACCGTATCAGTACACCACCTGCACGTAAAGGTTACTCGGGAACGATGTTTCTTTATAAGAAAAGTTTGCCTGAACCAATCATCACCATGCCTGAGATTGGAGCGCCAGAGCCCATGGATAGCGAAGGTCGTATCATCACCTTAGAATTCCCCGAGTTTTTCATCACAACAGTTTACACACCAAATGCGGGTGATGGTCTTAACCGTTTGGACTTACGTGGACAATGGGATGATCAATATCGCGCCTACTTACAAATGCTTGACCTCCAAAAACCTGTCTTAGCATGTGGTGATTTTAATGCTGCTTACACAGAAATCGACCTTGCCAATCCTAAAGGAAACCGTAATTCTGCCGGATTTACTGATCAAGAACGTGAAAAGTTTGGACTTTTATTAGCTGCTGGATTTACAGACAGCTTCCGTAAAATTCATGGCAATGTCGAAAGTTACTATGCGCCAGAACGTAGTATCTACACATGGTTTGCTCAACGCTCTCGTACAGCTAAAATCAATAATTCTGGCTGGAGAATCGATTATTGGCTGGTTTCTGACCGCATTGCCGAGCAGATTACACGCGCAGAACCTTTAGATTCAGGTGCTCGTCAAGATCATGTTCCCATCGTTTTAGAAATCAATATCTAAAAAGCACGACTTTTGTCGTGCTTTTCTTTCTTAATGTGCAAGCTCTTGATACGCTTCTTCTTTAAAACCTATCAAAATAATTTTATCATCTTTAACAATCAGTGGGCGCTTAACCAACATCCCATTGGAAGCTAAGAGTTCCGCTGCTTCGTGCTCGCTCAAGTCTGCTAACTTGTCTTTTAAGCCCATCTCACGATAAACCAAGCCACTGGTGTTGAAAAACTTTTTAACAGGAACCTCTGCAAACCATTTTTCAAATTGCTCAGCTGTTGGTGGGGTTAGCTTAATATCGATAGCATTATAATCAATATCTAGATTATCCAAAGTCGCCTTTGCCTTACGGCAAGTTGAACATTTAGGATATTCATAAAAGTCGTACATTTGCCATCCTCCCTTGTTCTCTATTTTAACAAAAACTAGGGCAAAGCTGCTCGTTTTTATTACTTTTACAGGGGGATGCAATTTTAAAGAAAATAAAGATTATGTTAAAATAAGATAAGAATATAAATTAAGGAGATTATTTTATGATTTGGTCACTTATAGTTGGTGCTCTCATTGGTATGGCCGCTGGAGCAATCACATCAAAAGGCTCAAGTATGGGCTGTATTGCAAATATTGTGGCGGGTCTTTTAGGCTCATTTGTTGGACAAAAGCTTTTAGGAAACTGGGGACCACAATTGGCTGGAATGTCACTCATCCCTTCAATCGTTGGTGCAATTATTGTCGTACTTGTAGCTTCCGCTTTATTCGGAAAAAAGGATAATTAAAACGTTCATAGAGCGTTTTTTTTACAAAAAAAACAAGCAATTATCTCTTGCTTGTATAAAATTAATATTTTCTAAAACGTTGGTAGCGGCTTTCTTGAAGTTCTTCTTCTGAAAGTTGTACCAAGCTGTTGAGATCTTTTTCAATAATCGTTTTCAAGTTTTCCATAAGGTTTTCTTCTTGAACAATACCCTCAACGATACCCATTTCAAGCTGATCTTCAGCTTTTATTTTCATCAAATCGGCTGCTTCATCACGACGTGAGCCATCTTTCCACAAGATTGTTGCAAAACCTTCTGGAGAAAGAACCGAATACATGGCATTTTCCAACATATAAACCTTGTTTGCGACTGCTAAAGCTAAGGCTCCACCAGAACCACCCTCACCAGTGATAAAAGTTAAAACAGGAACTTTCAAATCGGACATCTCATAAAGGTTGCGCGCAATCGCTTCACCCTGCCCACGTTCTTCTGCTTCAATCCCTGGATAAGCCCCGGCAGTGTTGACAAAAGTAATGATTGGACGCTTAAACTTCTCTGCTTGCTTCATTAATCGCAAGGCTTTTCGGTAACCATTAGGACTAGGTTGACCAAAGTTTGTTGCTAAATTTTCTTCAAGATTTTTTCCTTTTTGAATACCAATGACGGTGACAGCTCTGTCTTGAAAAGTTGCAATCCCTCCAACAATGGCTTCGTCATCTGTAAACTGACGATCGCCATGAAGTTCAAAAAAGTCCGTAAAAATTTCTGAAATAATTTCCCGTACTGAAACGCGATCGTTAGCACGTGCTTTGTTAATAATTTCTGCTATATCAGACATTTTTTACACCTCCGTGAAATTTCAAGAGTAAGGCTAATTTCTCACGCATTTCTTGACGTTTAACAATCGCATCGACAAAGCCATGTTTCAACAGAAATTCTGCTTTTTGGAAGTCATCAGGTAGCGTTTGACGCACTGTCTGTTCAATCACACGACGTCCCGCAAAACCAACCAAAGATTGTGGCTCAGCCAAGATAATATCGCCAAGCATGGCAAAAGAAGCTGTTACCCCGCCTGTTGTCGGATCCGTTAACACTGTAATGTAGAGCAAACCCGCATTAGAATGTTTCTTGACAGCTGCTGAGATTTTCGCCATCTGCATCAAAGACATAATTCCTTCTTGCATCCGTGCACCACCAGAAGCCGTAAAAATAACCACTGGAAGTTTTTCAGCAGTTGCCATTTCAAAAAGTCGTGTGATTTTTTCACCGACAACAGTCCCCATAGAAGCCATAATAAAAGTTGAATCCATGATTGCTAAAGCCACTTTTTGGCCTTTAATCATCGCTGTGCCAGTCATTACAGCTTCATCCAGCCCGGTCTTCTCCTTAATCGCTGCAAGTTTTTCCCTATAGTTGGGGAAATCTAGCGGATTTTCACTTTCAATTCCAGTGAACATTTCTGTAAATGAGTCTGAATCAACTAAAAGCTTCAAACGTTCTGGCGCAGTAATACGGAAGTTGTAGCTACAGTGCGGACAGATTTTACTTGCACCAAGGTCTTGGCTGTAAATACTGTGTTTGCAGGCCGGGCATTTAGCAAAAAGCTCGTCAGGCACTTCAGGCTTTGTCATTTCTCCCTGAACTGTTGAACGATTAGGGTTAATTTTAATATATTTTTTCTTTTGAAAGAGAGCCAATTATTTCTCCTTTGTATCAAAAATTTTTACATCTTGATAACGAACGTCTTTAAGCAGATTTCTATCTGCTTACGTTCTTTTTATTTTAATTGTCTAATTATATAATTATACACGCAAAAATTAAATTCGTCAAGAACTAGATAAGTGTCCAAAAATGGCGGAATTATATAAGAACACACACGTATTCATTTCGCCAAAACTTCGTCATAACTTCCTTTACCTCTTTCAAACTATGTTATAATATGAAGAGTTTAATTCTATTAAAATACAAGGTCTATGTACGTATTTCTCATCAAGAAGAAGGGAGTTTTTCATGAAAAATAAAACTTTATCGATTATCGTTCCTGCTTATAACGAGGAAGAAACGATTGAACTCTTTTTTGATGAAGTTAATGCCCAAACTTTAGACTTACCACTTGATAAAACCTTTTATTTTATAAATGATGGTTCTTCTGATCGTACACTTGATGTGATAAAAACGCTGAGTCAAAAGCATCCCAATGTTAAATATATTAGCTTTTCGAGAAATTTCGGTAAAGAGGCAGCGCTTTTGGCAGGTCTTCGTGCTGCTTCAGGTGATTTTGTAACTGTGATGGACGCTGACCTTCAAGATCCCCCAAGTATGCTCAACGAGATGTATGATAAGCTTAAAGAAGGTTACGATATTGTGGGAACACGAAGAATTTCACGGAAAGATGAGCCCTTTATTCGTTCAATTTTTGCTCGAGCTTTTTATAAGATTATGAACACAATCTCAAGCACTCAAATGGTGGATGGAGCGCGAGACTATCGCTTGATGACACGGCAAGTCGTTGATAGCATCCTCGAGCTACCTGAACACAATCGTTTTTCTAAAGGTCTCTTTTCTTGGGTGGGTTACGATGTTTTCTATTTGGAATACAATAATGTCGAGCGGGTAGCTGGCAAAACCTCTTGGAGCTTTTGGGGCTTGTTGCACTACTCAATTGACGGTATCATTAACTTTTCAGATGCCCCACTTAGCCTAGCTACCTTTATCGGTTTTATTAGCTTCCTTATCTCGCTTTGTATGAGCCTTTTTTATGCTTTGAAAACCATCATCTGGGGCGAAATTGTACAAGGTTTTCCTACTCTGATTATTCTTATTCTTATGCTTGGTGGATTACAACTTTTATCTCTCGGTATCATTGGAAAATACCTTTCTAAGGTCTTTCTCGAAACCAAACAACGTCCAAATTACTTTGTGAAAGAGGATAATATTGATAAATAAAAAAACAGAAAGTGGGAACTTTCTGTTTTTTGTATTTTCACGATGAAAAATGGAATTAGAGTTGCTGATGAAGGATAGGAGTTTGCTCTCAAATTTTACTAAGTCTTTGTGAGTATTGTAAGCCATTTATGGCCTATTTTAGTTGGTTTTCGTGTGATATAATAATGAAAGTAGAAGTTTATGGACGGTAGCCCAACTGGGAGGTGATGCTTATGAAAAATTGTAGGCGATAACCTCACAATGCAGAAAGGCGACAATTTTTCTTGTCAACTTATGAAACCTTGACACTCATGATTGCATTTGCATTATTAGTGCTCAAAGTTTATGATAAAGACAATAAAAAATAACGTCCAACTTTAGCCCGTTGACGTTATTTATAACAAAAAATCGGCTACCGTTCTTAATACGGCTACTTGGGACTTGTTAGCGCAAGTCCTTTTTATTTACTCTTATTATAACATCGCACCAAGGTAATAGCAAGAGCCTTAAAACTGCGAGACATGTATTCCCTAGCAGTCAACATAACCTTACAAGGATAAAAAAACTTGATGATTTACTCATCAAGTTACTTCATGCTTTTATTTTTCCAAATACTCCGGCAAAAATGTATTGGCTAAAAAGCTAGTATCATAATCCCCGGCAATAACATTATCATCTGAAATTAATTCCAGTTGGAAGTCAATATTAGTTGTTAAACCTTCCACATCGAATTCCATCAAGGCACGCTGCATTTTCATCAAGGCTTCAAAACGATTTTCGCCATGAACGATGACTTTTGCAATCATTGAATCATAATAAGGTGGAATAGTATATCCCGTATACATAGCGGAATCCACACGTAAGCCTACACCACCACTTGGTAGAAACAGATTCGTGATTTTACCTGGACTTGGGGCAAAGTTAAATTTTGGATTTTCTGCATTGATACGGCACTCAATAGCATGTCCTTTGAACTCAATATCTTCTTGTTTCACAGACAGTTCTTGACCATCTGCAATTCGAATTTGTTCCTTAACAATATCCACACCTGAAACAAACTCGGTTACGGGATGTTCAACTTGTACACGTGTATTCATTTCCATGAAGAAGAAATCGCCTGAAGCTTCGTCCAAGAGAAACTCAATTGTTCCTGCGTTTTCATAGTTCACATGCGCTGCTGCTTTGACAGCTGCTTGGCAGATACGTTCGCGTAAAGTATGTCCAATCGCGACAGATGGGCTTTCTTCAAGAACTTTCTGGTTATTACGTTGGAGGGAACAATCACGTTCTCCTAAGTGAATAACATTACCATGTTGGTCTGCTAAGATTTGGACCTCAATATGACGTGCAGGGAAAATCATTCGTTCGATAAACATTGCACCATTGCCAAAAGCTGCTTTGGCTTCAGCGGTAGCTGCTTCGAAAGCGGGGACGAGTTCTTCAGCATTGCTGACTTTACGGATACCTTTTCCGCCACCACCGGCTGATGCTTTCAGCATGACAGGATAACCAATCTTATTGGCTAAATCCAGTGCTTCTTCACTCGTATACACTTCACCTTCAGAACCTGGCGTAACAGGAACGCCTGCTTTGACCATTTCTGCACGCGCGTTAATTTTATCTCCCATCATATCCATGACCTGAGCTGAGGGTCCGATAAATTTGATATTCATTTCTTCACAAAGACGTGCAAACTTTGAATTTTCACTCAAAAAACCAAAACCTGGATGAATAGCTTGGGCTCCAGTAGCAACAGCGGCTTCTAGAATATTATTCATATTCAGATAAGACTCTGTTGCACGGGCTGGGCCAATACAAATAGCTTCATCTGCCAGTGCTACATGTAATGCATCACGGTCAGCTTCTGAATATACGGCAACAGTAGCGACACCGAGTTCGCGTGCCGCACGAATAATACGTACAGCAATTTCACCACGATTGGCGATTAAAATTTTATTAAACATAGATTGATAACTCCTACCAATTTCTCTTTTATCCTCTGTTTCTGGTATAAAAGAGTGTCACCAGGCCTTGAGCTCGGTGCATTATTTGGGATTATAGTGGCAAAAGCCACGATCAGTAAACTCAAAGCTTTTAAACTTCAAAGTATATTTACTTTTAAAAGTTGCCACAGACTAACTGTGGCATTGATTATTTTTTTATTTTCCTAAAGCAAAAGTTAGTGTGCCTTTTGCAGCTAATTTACCATCAACCTTAGCTTCCGCTTCAACAACAGCAATTGGCCCACGACGTTTGATAAATTTTGCATGCAAGATCAATTGATCGCCAGGTACAACTTGTTTTTTATACTTTACATTGTCCATTCCTGCATAAAATACGAGTTTTCCTTTGTTTTCAGGTTTTGAAAGTTCCAAAACACCTGCAGCTTGTGCCAAGGCTTCCATAATCAAAACACCCGGCATTACTGGATATTGGGGAAAATGCCCTTGGAAAAATTCCTCGTTAATCGTCACATTCTTAATGGCGGTAATTTCATCATCCGCGATATCAATAACACGATCCACTAAAAGGAAAGGATAACGGTGAGGCAATGCCTCCATAATTTTTGTGACGTCAATATTTACTTCTGCCATTTTTACCGCTCCTTTATTTAATGCGTACTAATTCTTGACCGAATTCAACTACATCTTCAGCATTAACCATGATTTCAGTGATAACACCGTCTTTAGGGGCTGGAATTTCGTTCATAACTTTCATTGCTTCAATGATGAGTAAGGTTTGACCTTTTTTAACTGAATCTCCTACACTAACGAACTCAGGTTTACCTGGAGCTGGTTGTAAGTAAGCTACACCAACTAAAGGACTTGTTACTGCTTCACCTTCTACTGTAGCAACTTCTTCTACAAGTTCTGTTTCTACTGCAAGTTCTGTAGAACTTTCGCTTACAGGCATTGGTGCACTTACTTTTGTTTCTGGAAGTGCTGTTCCTGTGGGCGCTGCAAGAATTTTATTTTCGTTTTTTGAGAAAGACAGTTCTCCTTCTGCTGTGCGCCAAGAAAATTCACGCAAGCTCGAACCATCAAACTGTGTCATCAAATCTTTTACTTCATTAATATTCATTTTTATATCCCGCTCGCTTTCTTTTCCACAATCTAAGTTAAAGTGCACTTAGACTCTGAGAAAGAAAGCAGAGTGCTTATCTTTCTTTTAAACTAATCTGTGAATTTTTTAAAGGCCAATACGGCATTGTGTCCACCAAACCCAAAGTCTTGTGACAATGCATAATTGATTTCAGCATCTTGACCTTGGCCAAGAACGACATTAATTGTCATGCCTTCGTCCAATTCTTTTGTTCCAGCGTTAACTGGTGCAAACTGATTTAAAATGGCTTGTACAGTTGCTACTGCTTCGATAGCTCCTGTGGCTCCGAGAGCATGCCCGTGCAAAGCTTTTGTTGATGAAACCAGAGCTTTATCCCCAATAACATTGTGGATGGCTTTTGCTTCCGTCTCTTCATTAGCATGTGTTGATGTACCATGTGCATTGATATAATCAACATCTGCTCCAGAAATCCCTGCTTCTTCTAAAGCAAGCTTCATCGCATTTTCAGCACCAACACCTGATGGAGTTGTCATATGGTAAGCATCGTTTGTGTTACCATAACCAACAATTTCAGCTAAGATATTTGCACCACGTGCTTGAGCATGTTCAAGACTTTCCAAAATCAAGACACCTGCACCTTCACCCATCACAAAGCCCGAACGGTCTTTATCGAATGGACGGCAAGCAATTGAAGGATCTGCCTCTTTTGTCAAGGCAGTCAAGTTAGCAAAGCCAGCAATACCAAGCTCACAAATTGCAGCTTCAGCACCACCAGCGATAATAGCATCTGCATAACCATGTTTGATTTCACGGAAAGCTGAACCAATAGAGTTTGCCCCTGCTGCACATGCTGTTACTTCAGCACGCGACACACCACGAGCACCTGTGCGCAAGGCAACATTACCTGTCGCCATGTTGGCAATTGCCAGTGGTACATAAAGTGGTGTTACTTTACGTGGACCTTTAAGAAGTGCTTGTGAGTTCTTTTGTGTCTGCTCCAAGCCACCGATGCCTGAGGCCATGATACAACCCAAACGATCGTAATTTGTGTTCTCTGGAGTTATGCCTGACATTTCCATAGCTTCAAGAGCCGCATAGACAGCATAAAGTGAGAAAGTATCCATACGACGGGCATCTTTTTTCTCAAAATGCTTCTCAAATGGAAAATCTTTAACTTCAGCTGCTACACTGATTCCTGTCGCTTCAGCATCAAAGCGCGTAATTGGACCGATACCTGTTTGACCAGATTTTAGGCCATTCCAAAATTCTTCTGGTGTATTACCGATAGCACTGGTTACACCGTAACCTGTAATGACTACACGATTCATATTTTTTTCTCCTTTGGAGTTTGTTACAAACTTCTTTTTAGTCTAATCTGATATAAGGCTACATTGCCATACCACCGTCAATAGACAATACTTGCCCTGTCATGTATTCTTGCTCTGCAAGGAATTTCACAACTGTAGCAACTTCTTCTGGTTGACCAAATCGTTTCATTGGGATTTGAGCCTTCATTGTATCCTTGACTTTATCCGAAAGGACTTCAGTCATGTCAGAATCAATAAATCCTGGAGCAACAGCGTTGACGCGGACATTGCGCCCAGCAACTTCACGTGCAATTGATTTTGTCAAACCAATCAATCCCGCTTTGGAAGCTGCATAATTAGCTTGGCCGGCATTCCCAATTAAACCGACAACAGAAGTAATATTAATAATTGCCCCTTCTCTCGCACGCGTCATTGGTTTTAGAACTGCCTGTGTCATATTGAAGGCACCTGTAAGATTTATTTTTAAAACAGCTTCGAAATCTTCTTCGCTCATTTTCAATGATAAACCATCACGAGTTATTCCCGCATTATTAACCAAAACATCAACCGACCCCAAAGCATCTACTGCCTCAGCAACCATACGTTTAGCATCTTCCGACTGGGAAATATCACCAGATACGCCAACAGCCTTAACACCAAAAGAAGTGAACTCTGACAAAAGTTCTTCAGAAATGGCAGAACGTCCATTGATAACTACGTTTGCCCCAGCTTGAGCAAACTGTAAAGCAATCGCCTTACCAATACCACGTGTTGAGCCCGTCACAAAGACATTTTTATTTTTAATTTCCATTATTTTTTCCTGTTCTTATGATTTTTAATTGCTCTCAAACCAAGTGCTACAGTGACAACTTTTACTCATTAAATAAGTTTAAGCTTCTTCTGTCACCAAAGCCTTGAATGAATTAAGATCTTCAACATTCGTAAAGCTTGCTTCTTTGTCGATTTTTTTTATAAAACCAGAAAGAACTTTACCAGGTCCAACTTCAATAAAGCGCTGTACACCAAGTGCTTTCATTGTTTCAATGGATTCGTAGAAACGTACCGGCTCCATAACTTGACGCGTGAGAAGTTCTTTTACTTCTGAGTCTTTCATCACTTTCGCTGTCGTATTTGAAATCAGTTCCAACTTAAAACTATTAAAATTAACCTGTTCAAGTTCTTTGGCTAACTTTTCGCTCGCGGGTTTTAAGATGGCTGTATGGAAAGGACCAGATACTTTCAGCTCAATCAGACGTTTTACGCCAGCTTCTTTTAGAAGTTCAACGGCGTAATCAACGGCTTCAGCTTGACCACCAATAACAATTTGAGCCGGAGTGTTATAGTTTGCTGGGCTTACAATTCCACGTTCCGCTGCTTGTTCACAAATTTCTTCGATCAAAGCAGCTTCAGTATTCATCACAGCAACCATTTTACCTGATCCTGTTGGTGCAGCTTCAGTCATATATTGACCACGTTTTGCTACTAAAGCAACAGCTTCCGCAAAATCAAGTGCACCACTGGCTACCAATGCAGAGTACTCGCCTAAAGAAAGTCCAGCCACAAGATCTGGCTTAATACCTTGTTCTGAAAGCAAACGAAGGATTGCTACAGATGTTGTTAAAATAGCTGGTTGTGTATATTGTGTCTCGTTGAGTTTTGTTTCATCATTATCGATTAACTCCCGAAGATTATAACCCAAGACTTGACTTGCTTGATCAAAAGTTTCTCTGACAATGTCAAATTCATCATAAAGGTCTTTAGCCATACCCAATTTTTGAGCGCCTTGACCAGAAAAAAGAAATGCTGTTTTCATATTTTTAAGATTTCACAAAATTTAGATTTTTGTGACACTTTCCTAATTTTCAAAATTTATTATAAGTGAAAAACGGGGCTTTCACCCCATTAATTCTCTTATTGTTGAGCTTCAACATATTTAACGAGATCAGAAACAGTTTTCATGTCCGCTTCTGTATCTACTTCAACATCGAATTCGTCTTCGATATCGTTAATGATTTGGAAAAGGTCAAGTGAGTCAGCATCGAGTTCTTCAAATGAAGTTTCGAGTGTTACTTCTTCTTTTTCTTTGCCGAGTTCGTCAGCGATGATGTCTTGTACTTTTTCAAATACTGCCATGTTATTTCTCCTTTAATGTGTAGAAAGTATATATATTATAGCGTGATAAATCACTCATATAACCAAATTTAAATGTTATCAATCTTATCAAAGATTAATAATGAGCGTCCCCCATGTGAGGCCGCCACCGAAACCTGTCTGGACAATTTTATAATTTTCGTCCAAAGAAAGTTTACCATTTTTTATCGATTCTGACAAGAGAATAGGTATCGAAGCTGCACTTGTATTGCCATATTCTTGCATATTTTGCAGGAATTTACTGCGTTCAGCACCTAATTTCTTGGCCATTTTATCAAGTATTCGAGAATTTGCTTGATGCAATAAAAAATAGTCAATATCTTCAGGTTTCAGATTTGCTTTTTCCAAGGTTTCTTGGATATTCTTTGGAACGTCACGTGTCGCAAAGTCAAAGACCGCCCGTCCGTCCATTTTTATGAACTCTGTAACATGGTTAACTTGACCACTAAGTTCAGGATTAAGTGCTAAATAATTTGAGGTAAGGGAATCACCTCGAGAGCCATCTGTTCTTAGATTTTCTGCGATAATCAAAGATTGTGTACCTGTGTCTTCCAAAAGAACACCACCTGCACCATCTCCAAAAAGAACAGCGGTAGAACGATCCGACCAATCCAAAGATTTAGACAAAACTTCTGCACCAATAACCATACCACGTTTGTAGCCGCCGGCAATCAGCTTCTCAGCCGTTGATAAAGCAAAAACAAAACCCGAACAAGCAGCTGTTAAATCATAAGCAAAGGCACGATGTGCACCAATTTTTGCTTGGACCAAGGCTGCCGTACTTGGCATACTGCTATCAGGTGAGATAGTCGCCACGATAATAAAATCAATCTGGTCTGCTGACAAATCAGCTTGAGCTAAGAGTTGTTCACCAACCTTAGCAGCCAGATCACTGGTATTTTCGTCAACTGTAATGTGTCGCTGCTTAATACCCGTCCGTGAATAAATCCACTCGTCACTCGTGTCCATGATTTTTGCCAAATCATCGTTTGACACAATATTTTCGGACACATAGTGTGCCACCTGGGTAATTTTAGCGAAAGGCATTATTTCATATTCTCCAATGACTTATGTAATTCTTCAAGTTCGCCTGCAAGTTTGTTTTCGGTAGTCCCGTAAACACTTAACATAAGTTTTTCTGAAATGCTACGGAAAAATTCGCTGTGCGATGCACAGAGAGCCATACCTTTTTCAGTCAATACGATATAAGCCACACGACGGTCACGATCTGATCGTTCGCGCTTGATATATCCCTTAGTTTCCAAGCGATTGAGTGTAATGGTGATTGTTGAAAGGGCTAATTTTTGATTCCTTGCAATGTCTGTAGCGCGGCAAGTTCCCAAAGTATGGATAAGTGTCATTTGTTGAAGTTCTTTCACAGTTACATCTGGGTAATCAGAATCCTTCAAGAACTGTTCTTCTAAGTTCATGCAGTCGTGGAAAAGTTGAATCAACCATTCATTAATTTTGTCAAAATCTGTTTTCATTTGTACTTCCTGATATTTTGATGATACAAACCATTTACAATACAAAATTGTACCATAATAAAAATAATTTGCAAGTGCTAAGTAGATTTGAAAAATGCCTCTGATGGCTTGGATAACCTCTTTATCCTGCTTCATAAAGAAAAATTTCCAAATGTAGTCGACAGCAAAAAGATGAAATCATGGTATTTCATCTTTTTTTTTATGAAAAAATTCCTTTTTAAAAAGGATCGCAAAATCCTTTTTATTTTTAACATTTGAGACTTTAACACATCTACTATATGCTTATTTTCATTATAGCAAAATAAAAGTCTAAAATTTTCTGTTTTTCTTGTTTTCTTGTGAATTTTGCTCAAAAAAAGAGTTTTAAATAACACTATCCCTCTTTTTGTCTAAAAAAACTCTCGAAAAAGCTTCCAAGAGTTTATGTATCCAAATTTTTATTTCGTTTGTTTTAATAGTGCATCTGTATAATCAGTCAGCTGCGCCATTGAAGCTGTGGGACCGCCAAAGAAATAGACCTTCTCATAATCCATTGTGATGACATGCCCTTCTTTAACTGCCTTGAGATTTTTCCACACAGGATTTTTTTGAAGTGCTTCATATTGTGCTTTATCTGCATTTTTAAAATCGATAAAAATATAGTCTGCATCAAAATCTTTGAGGCTTTCAGCGTTGACTTCTGCATATCCTGTTCCTTCGGATAATTCCGACATTTTTGGCGATTCTTGGAATCCGAGACCACGCGTAAGTGCTTGACCACCGCGCGCAAAGTTATCGCCATAAGCGTAAATTTTATCGCCTTGGAGCTCTAGCAAGGAAATGCTTGATTGTGCAGTATCTATGCCTTGAGCTTTTAGCTTTGTTTTTTGCTCTTCAGCTTTTTTGTCAAAAGTTTTGAGAAACTCTTTCTTTTCATCTTCACGATTCAACAATTTGGCAAAGAAATCCAAAGATTTATCCATATCATTCAAATCTTGATAGTTAACAAGTACAGTAGGTGCTACTTTTTCATAATCAGAAACTTGAGTTTTATCCACTGTCACAATCAAATCAGGCTTTTGACCAATAAGTTTTTCAATATTAAGGCTTGGCGAACCAAGATCAACCATATTTTCCTTTTGTTTATCTGACAAATAAGGATTAGGAAAAGCCCAAGAATCCGTCCCAATTACATTTCCACCTAAGGTTGCAACATCATCCGGATAATTCTGTACTGCAATACGTTCCGGATGCGCAGGAACTTCTACTTCACCATTTAAGGCAGTGAAGGTTACCTTTTCCTCTTTTTGGGATTGTGATACATCTGAGTTTGAACATGCAGAAAGGCCCAAAAGGCTAACTGCTGCTAAAGCTATAGAATATAATTTAAGGTGTTTCATGAAATCCTCTTTCAAATTTTTTGTATTAAGTATATATAGTAAGGCGCACCTATAAGAGCAACCACAAAACCAAGCGGTAAGCTTGACGGTGCAATAATAATTTGCGATAAACTATCTGCTAAAAGTAAAATAATCATTGAGACCAAAGCAGTCATCAAAGCTCGTTTTTTACTTTCAAATCCCACCAGTTCGCGGGCTATGTGTGGTGCAATCAAGCCAATAAAGGCAAGACCGCCAACTAATAAAACGCCAATTGATGCAAAAAGTAGTGCCAATATATAAAATTGCATTTTACTCTTTTTCACATTTAATCCAAGGCTTGTTGCCATTTCTTGACCCAAACTTAGTAAGTCTAGCTCTTTTCGGAAAAAAATGAAAATAACCAGACCAATTATCAAGAGGACAAGATTCACACTAATAAAGGTTTTATCTGTTTGCCAGATGTCTCCGGATAACCAAACCGCTACTTGCTGAAAATCAAACCGATTAATGGAAAGTTGAGCTAAGGTAATCAAGGCCTGAAATAGAGCGGTAATTCCTAACCCAATCAGAAGGACTTGGATATTACTTACATTTTTCTTTAGCGCAAGATGATAGAGCAAGGTAAAGGAAAAAAGTCCTCCCAACAAGGCAAATAAAGGATACATAAAGATCCAAGAGCCCGAAAGTTTCAACCACTGACTAAGAAAAAGGAACAGTACCGCACCTGCACTGGCCCCACTTGTAATTCCAAGTGTACCCGCATCTGCTAAAGGATTATCCACTACAGTCTGAATAATATAGCCAGCCATAGCCAAAGCAGTTCCTGCAATAAGTACCACAAGTGTCCTTGGCATTCTAAACTGAGGAATCAATATGGATAGCAAATCCCAATCTGTCGAAAAGTGCGTCAAGTCGATAATAATAAAGGCAACCAAGAGGAATATTAAAAATAAAAATTTCTTTTTCATTTTTCCTCCTTACTCATCATATAAATGAAGAAAATTGCGCCAAATAAAAGAGTTAAGCTGCCTGCTGGGAATTCATAAGGCTTGAACAAATTACGGGCCAACACATCTGCTACAAGTAATAGCATCACGCCTAATAAATTGCTCATAAAGAACCTTTTTAAAAAATGTCCTCCTACCAGTCGCCTTGCCAAATGTGGCGCCATGAGTCCGACAAAACTAATCACACCGACACTCGAAACCGTCACCCCACTTGCCAGAGCCACCATAGCCATAATCAACAATCTGAGACGATTTACAGAAATACCTAGACTGGTTGCCATCTCTTCACCAAAGGATAAAACTTTTATTTGATTTGCAAATAAGAGAACCATTGATACAAACAGTACAGTCACAACCATTAAAATTTCCAATTTTAGTGGAGTGATTCCGGAAAAGGAACCCACAATCCATAAAAAATAAGACTGCATATTTTTACTATAAAAGGTCAAAATACTTGCAAGACTTGTTGCAAAAAGGCCAACAGAAGTTCCCACAAGAACAACTTTCATCGGTTGAAATTTACTTTTCACGGTAAGGACAGCTACAGTAACGAGAGCAATAAATGCTCCTAAGCTTGCTACAGCAGTGCCCAACCAACCACCTGTGGAAAGATTGAACACTAAAAGCAAAGCAAGTGCAAAACTTGCACCACCTGATATCCCCAATGTGGATATCTCGGCAATAGGATTGCCTGTCATACTTTGAACCAGAAGTCCGCTACTGGAGAGGAGAATTCCTACAAACATTAAGGCCAATAAGCGCGGTAAACGCAAGTGCAAGACGACACTCTCGTGCCAAATCTGGCTGAAACTATAGTTTTGATCACCGAGCATGAGATATAGGAAAGACAAGACCATAATTGTCACCAAAGCCAGTGCAACTTGATAAGAAAACTTCCTAATCGTCATTTTTAACCCCTGTAATCATAAGAGTTTGGCAGAAAAGATCACGACCTAATCGAACGTGTAATCCAAAGCTCTCATGAATAATTTCCTCTGTAAATAATTCTTCCACCGGGCCTGAAGCAAAGATTTCACCCTCTTTTACAATAACTAAATTATCTGCAAAACGCGCAGCGTGGTTTAAATCGTGGATGACGTAAACTACTGTTTTGTTCATCTTTTTCGCAAAAGTTTTTAACAGTTTTAAAATATCAAGTTGGTGCAAAAGATCGAGATACGTTGTCGGCTCATCCAAAAGAATAATTTCACTGTCTTGGGCTAAAATCATCGTGATAAAAGCACGCTGACGCTGTCCACCAGAAAGTTGGGAAACTTTTTGGTTACGTAACTCCCAAATCTCAGTTTCCTTCATGACTTGCTCCACAAAGCGCTTGTCTGCTTCAGATAAGTTCTGTTGAGTAAGCTTTTGATGTGGAAAGCGGCCAAGACTGACTAGCTCATACACAGTTATATCACTCGGGGCTTGCATGGCTTGTGGGAGCAAGGTCAATATTTTAGCGATTTCTAGATTTTTACGATTAGAAAGACGTTCATCTTTATAGATAACTTCCCCTTCATACTTGATTAAACGTCCCAAGGCTTTGAGTAATGTCGACTTCCCTGAGCCATTTATTCCGATAATCGCTGTCGTTTTGCCTTGCTCAATTTCCAAAGATACATCTCTTAGAACCTGCTTTTTACCGTAATATACATTTAAATTTTTTGCCCCAAAATACATGAGTTCTTCCTTTTTAGCTCTAGTCACTCGAAGATGCCAATAATGTCAAATACTTTTTACATATTTAATTAAAGCATACTTAAAATAATTTAACAAGTACTTTCTAAATTATTTTAAGTCAGATATTTTCCCTATCTTGATCTTTTATCGTTTTACTTATGATGCAAGAATTACAAGAGTAAAACCCCCAAGCCCAATGACTTGAAGGTTGTCCTGTTTACTTATTTTAATTATGGATTTGTTTAAATCTGTCTTGGAAATTCATCCTCACCTATGATTATAACAAATTTTTCAAGATTTCTTCTTTTTGTCCTCAGGTGTCTCGTAATTTCTTCGCAGGGAAAACTTATCAGGTACCAAGTCATAACCTGGTTTACAAAATGGATGACATCGTAAAAGCCTTGAGGTTCCCATTGCAATTCCCTTGGTCGCTCCATGCTTCTCAATAGCTTGAATCATATAATTCGAACAAGTTGGATAATAACGACAAGCCGGCGGTAACAGAGGGGAAATAAATCTCTGATAACCATGTACAGTTTTGACTAAAACTTTTTTCATTTTTTCCTTTTATTTTAGGGCTTCTAGAATATCTGCAATCATCAGTTCTGGCGTCAAATGATAACGATCATAAAGTTCATCCACAGCAACAGAGTCATTAAACTCCTTATCTGCACCATAATTCAATGTTTTCACACCAAATTGTCCAAGATAACCAGCAACTTTTTGACCAAAACCGCCATCAAGAATACCATCCTCGATGGTCACAAAGACTTTATGGTCCCCAGTCAATTCTTTCAAGGTTTTCTTATCAAGTTCTGCAACGAACATTGGATTAACTAGTGTAGCATTGATCTGTAATTTCTCCAGTTCTTCTGCTACTTTTTGACCGTGACTAAAAAGACCGCCCAAGGCCAGAATGGCAACTTCTTCACCTTTACGCACAATTCCATACTGTGCTTTACTGAAATCAGTCAACACGGTTGAACGATTTTCCACACCATGCTCAGGAATTTGTAGTACCACTGGATGGTCTTTTTGTGTCAGTGCCCAATCCAACATTGCTACAAGCTCTTCTTCACTCGTTGGCGCCAAGTAGACCAAATCAGGAATGTTAGAGAGCATACCTATTGCAAAGCTCCCTTGGTGAGTTTTATCCGAACCAGAGATGGAGGCTGATTTTACAATAACGACCGCTGGTTCCTTGTTGATTGCCAAGTCATGTAAAAATTGATCATAAGCACGTTGCATGAAGGTCGAATTGTGAAAAATCATTGCACGTGCCCCACCTGCTGCAACCGCTCCGCCAAAGGTCGTCACATATTGTTCAGCAATCCCAGCGTCAACATAGTTTTCTGGGTGCTTTTCAGCAAATTCCTTTAGGTTATTCACCATTGGAATTCCACCATTGACTGCGACTAAAGGCATACCCTCAGCAACTTTTTCTTCCATATAATCAAGAATAATACGGGTATAATTTTTCGCTGAACTTATATTTTTCAAAGAGCCGTCTGCTAAATTGAAGGGAGAGCGCCAGTGGAAGGCTTCCTTCATGTCAACAGCAGGTTGATAACCATGCCCTTTTTCGGTATTGACATGTAAAACAATCGGATGGTCAATATCCTTTACTTCTTCAAAAAGAGAAATGAGCGCCTCAAGATTATTACCATCTGCTAAATACTTATAATCTAATCCAAATGCTTTAAACAGATTATTTGGTGATTGTCCATCTGTTGCGCGTAATTCAGCTAATCCTTTATAAATCCCACCATGATTTTCAGCGATTGACATTTGGTTATCATTGAGAATCAGGATGAAATTTTTATCATAAGCACCTGCATTGCTGATTGCCTCCAATGCTAAGCCACCAGAAAGTGAACCATCACCTAAAATAGCAATAATATTACCTTTTTGCGCTGTTAAATCACGTGCTTTAGCCAGCCCCATCGCATTTGCAACAGACGTTGAGGTGTGTCCAACAGTGAAAAAATCATGTTCTGATTCATGTTGACTTGTATAACCCGTGATGTCATGAAAATGACCATCTTGAAAACCGTGTTTACGTCCTGTTAGAATTTTATGTGGATAAGTTTGGTGGCTAACATCCCAAACGAATTTATCCACAGGCGATTGAAAGACTTTATGCAAAGCAATGGTTAATTCTACGACACCCAGATTTGGTCCTGTATGTCCCCCAATCTGACTGACTTTATTGAGCACTGCTCCTCGAACATCTTGAGCAAGTTCGGTTAATTCAGCAGCGCTTAGCTTTTTTAAATCTGCTGGCGCATTTACTTTATCTAAAATAGTCATCTTTGCCTCTTTCTACTCATTTTTCACTTTTATTCATAGTGCATAAGTTTACAATCTATTCTATTACTTTTTGTTCACTTTTGCTGATTTGGGAGATGGACTTGTCCGTAAACGGACAGTAAATTTTGTACCACGCGGTTGATTATCTTCAACCGTGATTCGGCCATTATGTGCCTCAGCTATTTGCTGTGCAAGGGATAAGCCAAGACCTAAGCCACCTTTTTGTCGTGTTCTTGCTTTATCCACACGGTAAAATCGGTCAAATATTTTTTTCTTATCAGCTGCTGTAATTCCTTCTCCATTATCAGACACACTCAGTAGAAGGGTTGCTCCATTTTTTTGAACATCAACTTGAATTTCACCATCTTCGCCTGTATATTTCATCGCATTATCAAACAAAATCGTTAAAAGTTGCTTCACTAAGCTTTGATCTAGACTTAAAGCTCCTTCAAATTTTAAGGAAGTTTTTAAAGACTTATCAGAACTTTCTGCCAAGAGCTGGTAATTGCTAAAGATGGCTTCAAAGAATTCCTTATCTGTTGGCTCAGGATTTGTTTTAATGTTATTGTCCTGTCGCGCCATGTTCAACAGATTAGTCGTCAAAAGTCGCATATTACGTACTTCCGAAAGACTCTCCGAGATATTTTCAGATTCTTCAATTATTGTTGCATTCGGATTTTGGAAAAGTAATTCTAAGCGATTTTGTAAAATAGCGAGAGGCGTTCTTAGCTCATGACTTGCATTTTCGACAAAAGCTTTCTGCTTTTCATAGGCAACCATAACAGGACGCAGCGTCCAGTTGGCAAGATACAAGCTAATAATCACGGAAATAAACCAGAACATAACCATTGTTGTAATGATAATAAAATTACTCCGGCTCAAGCTATCTTGAAGTTGATCCACGTTACTAAAAACTTGAATATAAGCAATGTTACTTGCACCATAGGTTGTGTCCAGGTTTGATTGTGGCATCGCCAAGGTAACATATCGATAATGCCAATCAGGACCATAAGGATTCCGAATAGAAATCGACTTGATTTGTCCAAGGGCGTCCTTGTCTAACTTAGCTGTCTTCTCAAGTTGATAACGTACGAGGTCGACACGTATGATTTGTTGCTGACTGCTGCTTCCTGGTTTCGTTGTTGCATCAACACTGCCTGTTGGTCCTAAGACATTGCCCTTTTCATCGTACATGACGATACTGTTTGTTGGACTGTAATTGCCTTGATTAATTTCAAATGTTCCTTGATTAACTCCCGCCTGATCAAGTGCCAGCGCTCTTAATATATCGGGATTAGCTGCTAAATCCCGTAAATTTTGGTCAGTGGACTTATAGACCCCGCTTGTGAGCACTTGCAAAATAATTACTGTGAGTGCAAAGAAGATGATCGTGAAATCTAGAAAAAAATGAAGGAAATTTTTCCCATCATTTTTCACAATTGGCATCGATTTTATTTTTTCAATTATCTTTTTCATAAAGCTTACCGTAAAATATAGCCGACATTACGCAATGTAGCTAGATTTTGGGCAAAGTCTGTATCTTTAAGTTTTTTACGGATTTTACTCATATAAACTTCAACTACAGTTACTGTCGTGTCACTGTCAAAGCCCCAAATGCGGTCAAAGATTTGTTCTTTAGGCAAGATGACATTTTGGTTTTGCATCAAATAAACTACAAGATCAAACTCTTTACCGATTAATTCCACTGGTGTGTCATTCACAAATGCTGACTTATTGGTCAAATTCAAACGCACATTGCCATAAGAAAGACCGTTAGCATCTTCCAGTTTTCCTGTACGTTTTAAGAGCGCCTGAATACGCGCTTTCAACTCATCAAGATAGAAAGGTTTCGTCAAATAATCATCTGCTCCAACATCAAAACCGTGCATCTTATCATCTAAAGACTCTTTTGCAGTCATAATTAAAACTGGTGTATCAATATTCTGATCACGTAATTCTTTGAGTACTTCGAATCCGTTTTTCTCAGGCAACATTAAGTCTAAGAGGATTAAATCATAAATCCCCATTTCTGCTTCATAAAGTCCTTCTTCGCCATCAAAAACTTGCTTTACCTCAGCAAAAGATTTCAAGAAATCGTAAACTGATTTTGACAAAGAGAGGTCATCTTCAACTAATAATATTTTAATCATCGCATCCATCTTTCTTACACTAACGGGAAAATTTACACGAGAAATTTGCCCATCCTTCCCTTTATTTTACACTATTATGACCTTTTTTTCTTATTTAAAGCTAAAAGAAGGTGAAAGCCAATCTTTTTTTGAAATTTACTCATTACAAAACAGTGAAGGGATTTCTTCACTGTTTTTCTTTACTCTTTTTCTTTAGGCGCTGTCGTTTCTCTTAAGATAAGCTCAAAAGGAATAATTGTTTTATCATGGAAGGCTTCCTCATTTTGTGTCAGCCCAAGAAACTTCTCGACTGTTGCTGCTCCAAGACGTACGATATTGATGTCAAAGGTTGTCAGATAAGGATGAACAAGTGTTGAAAAGGCAGAGTTGTTGTAAGTAATCACGCTAACATCTTCTGGTACTTTCACACCTTGCTCTGACAAGCGAGAGATTACTTTCAAAGCTAAGACTTCATCCATAACAACAAGGCCTGTTTCATCTTTCAAGGTCATGTTTTCTTCAAAAACGAGTAAATTCGGCTTGCTTTGTTTTTTCAGCATCTCATCTTGATAGCCTTGATAGCGTTCCTCAAAGACTTCACCATCTTTCGTATCGGTCACAAAAGAAATCTCCGAATGCCCCAAATCCATCAAATATCTGGTCGCCTCATGCCCCATCAAGACATTGTCGTTATCCACATGTGTAATTTCATTTTGCTTTTCTGTTGGCGTGCCTAAAAGAACGAAAGGAATCTTGTTATCGAAAAGATAATTGCGAACACTATCTGCTTTCCCCGCATAAAGGACAATAAAACCGTCCACGCGCTTCTCGGAATACATCAACTCAACTTGTTGTTTCAGCTCACTCTCTTGATAACCAGTCACAACAGCAATTGAAACATCGTATTTGCGTGCTGTTTCATTAATCGAAGTCAAAACTTTCATATAAAAAGGTTGGTTTGATTTGTCTTCGACAGGAGGAAAGACGACTCCAATCGTATTAGATTTCCCTGATGCTAGAATCTGAGCCGCCACATTTCGCGTGTAGCCGAGTTCTTGCATTGCTTTTCTTACTTTAACTTTTGTCTTCTCACTGATTTCCGAACTATCTTTGAGAACACGGCTAACTGTTGAAGCATTCACACCCGCTTTTTTTGCTACATCTTTTATCGTAACGGCCATATACTATCTCCTGATTCTACTCTCTTCTACTTATTTTCCCAAACTTTTGTTAATAATTCAAGAGACAGACTGTTTGTATTTGAAACTAAAGCAATATCCGTTCCTAAGTCTTCAGCAGAACCCACACCTATAGGTAATGCACCTGCTGCTTTTATCGCTACAATACCAGCCTGGGCGTCTTCAATTCCTATACATGAAGTAATAGGAACATCAACACCGGCTGCAGCAGCCAAAAAGATATCTGGTGCAGGTTTTGAAGCTGCAACTTTTGCCGGATCAGCAATGGCATCAAAATACGTACTCAACTCCATCGCTTCAAGAAGGAATGGACCATTTTTTGAGGCAGAAGCCAAAGCAATCTTGATATTTTGGGCGCGTAAATCTTTCAGCAAATCTAATATGCCAGGATAAATATCCTCTGTTCCTACCTTTTGAATCATTTGGACATAGTTATCATTTTTTTGCTTAGCAAGCTGAGCAAAACTTTCGGCATCATATGTTTCACTCTTTCCACCAAGCTCCAATATTTTTTTCAAAGAATCTTCGCGGGATACACCTTTGAGCTGTTCATTAAAAGTTCTATCTACTCCAGCTATTCCTAATTCTTCAGCCAAAGCTTTCCAGGCTTGAAAATGATACTCTGCGGTATCGGTAATTACTCCGTCAAGATCAAATAATACTGCTTTAAACATGCTTCACCTCTGCTTCATAAGTACCTTCCAATTGGACTGATTCACCATAAACTTCTAAGGCAATCGGTTCACCTTTGAGCAATTTTATCTGAAGCTTTTCTCCTACACTGACTTTGAGCAGACGCCCACGATAATTAATACGGAAGCTATAAGCATCCCAAGCATTTGGAATGAAAGGCGCAAAACTTAACTGACCGTTCCACGTTTTCATTTGGGCAAAACCTTGCACAATCGCCAACCAAGAACCTGTCATTGAGGTAATATGTAAACCGTCTTCTGTATCATTATTGTAGTTGTCAAGGTCCAAACGTGCAGTCCGTTCATACATTTCAACTGCTTTATCTTCCATTCCAAGTTCGGCAGCTAAAATTGCGTGAATGGATGGAGAAAGTGAACTTTCATGAACAGTTAATGGCTCATAAAAGTTAAAGTTACGACGTTTTTCTTCCAAGCTATATTGGTTGCCAAAGAAATAAATCCCTTGCAAAACATCTGCCTGCTTAATATATGGTGAGCGCAAAATACGATCCCATGACCAGTTTTGATTCAAAGGCAAGTGCTTGGGATCTAAATCCGCAACTGGCGTCAAATCCTTGTCTAAAAAGCCATCATGCTGGACAAAAATCCCTAACTCTTCATCTGTCGGATAATACATATGGGTAGTGATATCAGTCCACTGCGATAATTCTTCTGTCGAAACCTGTAAATCTGGCCGAGGGTATTTTTTCAAACCTTCCATTGTATAATTCAAAACCCAAGTTGCCAATGTGTTGGTATACCAGTTATTATTGATATTATTTTCATATTCATTTGGTCCTGTAACCCCATGAATCATGTAAGCTTTTTGTCTCTCCGAATAGTGAACACGGTCTGCCCAGAAGCGTGAAATTTCTACAAGTACTTCAAGACCTTCCTGAGCCAAATAGGTTTCATCGCCAGTATAATTGCTGCAATTATAAATAGCATAAGCTATAGCACCGTTACGATGAATTTCCTCAAAAGTGATTTCCCATTCATTATGGCACTCAATACCTGTAAAAGTCACCATTGGATAAAGTGCTCCAGCCAAACCTTGCTGTCTTGCATTGTGTTGTGCTTGGGGCAATTGTTTATGACGGTAGCGTAATAAGTTTTGCGTCACTTGCTGATCTGCTAAAGAAAGATAAAGCGGAACTGCATAGGCTTCAGTATCCCAATAAGTTGCTCCGCCATATTTCTCCCCTGTAAAGCCTTTAGGACCAATATTGAGGCGCTCGTCTTCACCATAATAAGTTGCAAAAAGTTGGAAGAGATTGAAACGAATACCTTGTTGTGCTTGATCAGAACCTTTAATTTCCACATCCGCAAGTTCCCAACGTTCGCCCCAAGCTTCTGCATGCTCTTGTAAAAGTTGTGTATAAGATTTCACTTGAATTACTTCTTCTAGGCTTGCTAAGGCTTCATGCATTGCAGCTAAATTACTATAATCACGACTCGTCAGAACAAGCACACGTTTTTCAAAATGTAGTGTTTCCTGTTCCACAGTTGCTTCATGGTAATTAATAACTTTTTCTTCTTGAGTTTCTTGCCCTTGAGCTTGAAAATCTCCCTTAAAACTTTGCCCTGCCAGTACGGTAAATTGCTCTACGCCAAAGGGGTTAGCAATCGTTTGATTGGCAATGTAAGTTCCTTCTTTGTCGCCTCCTTTATCTAAAACAGTCCAGAATTTTTCTTCATAATTGGAATCTTCATTGTGCACATCAGCATCAATAAATGAAGCAGTACGTACTTTGTGCGATTGACCATCCACACTAGAGAATTTGAAGGAGAAGACAGCTAATTCTGGATGAACGATCGACATAAAACGCTCAACGGAAACAGCAACGCCAGCTTTTTCATAAGAATAAGAGAGAACTGCTTTTTGCATATCTAAGGAAAGGTGGAAATTAGTGATACTATCAGTATAAAGGTCAACTTCTTCATCATCGATAAAAAGTGAAACTCCCGAGAAGTTCAAAGCATTGATTGCCTTACCAAAATATTCTGGGTAACCATTTTTCCACCACCCCACACGCGTTTTATCTGGAAACCAGACACCTGCAATATATGTACCTTGATGGTGATCGCCTGAGTACTTTTCTGAAAAATTACCGCGCATTCCCATGTAACCATTCCCAATTGAGGTTAAAGATTCCTGAAGACGGCGTTCTTCCTTTTCTAATTTACTGGATTGGATATGCCAAGGATCAATTTCCATAATTCTGCTGATTTTTTTCATCTTTTTTCCTATCTTTTTCTTTTCTTACTTTTTCTTAAACACTTGATATTCCCAAGGAAGGAAAGTCATCTTCTTTTCCAACTTTCTTGGGCGGCTTCCTAAAATATGCTGGTAATCTTCTATTTCTACTTGGTTAAAGTCCAGATGTGCTTTTTTAGTACCTAAATTCGTAATAATCAAAAATGAGTCACGTTCGTAAACAAAGGCTGTCAGATGTTGCTCAAACCAAAACTTTATTGACCCACGCGCAATGTCTTCTTCCTCATGGCGAAGATGAATTAAGACTTTATAAAGCTCTATAAGCTCCTGTGATTTTTCTGTGTTTACTTCATTATAATCTGGATGAATAGGCATCCAAGGTTTGCCACTGGTAAATCCTGCGTTTGGGCTCGTGTCCCATTGCATCGGTGTACGAGAGTGATCTCTGCTGTTTGCCATCACTGTATCCAAAGCTTCACTTTTAGTCATCCCCTGAAAAATTAACGCTTCATAAGCCTGCTTGATTTCAGTTGCATCTGTCTGGGTGATATCTGTAAAAGGAAAATTACTCATTCCAATTTCTTGTCCCTGATAGATAAATGGAGTCCCTCGAAGAAGCATATAAGATACGGCTAAAGCTTTAGCCGACGCGATGCTGCCATCACCAAAACAACTGATTGCTCGTGGTTGGTCATGATTTTCTAAATAAAGTGCATTCCAACCTCGTGCAAGCATATCCTTTTGCCAACGTATAATTGTCTTTTTGTAACCATACATCCAGCCACGTCCTGCGTAATTCTTCTGACGTACATTGTGTTCCAATTCAAAAATCATCTTAAGGTAGCCAGACCTTGCATCCGTCCAATCAGGCGCCTCAGTTGAAGTCACACCTGAAGCTTCCCCAACTGTTAAAGCATCATATTGGTCAAATATTTCTTTTAAATCAGCCATATAATTTTCAATACCTGACACATTCATAAAAGGCTGCCAAGGGTCATTCCCTCTTAGAGACTTGATATTAAAAGACCAGTCTTCCTTTTGAATATGAGAAATCGCATCCAAACGAAAACCATCTATACCTAATTCCAACCACCATTTAATCATCGTATAGATTTCCTGACGCACTTGGGGATTCTTCCAGTTCAAGTCAGGTTGTTCTTTCGCAAAAACATGAAAATAAGCTTGTTGCGTCTGCTCATCATAAGTCCAAGTAGAGCCACCAAAGAAAGATTGCCACTCATTCGGCATTTTTTCGGGTGTTGCATCTGCCCAGTGATAGTAATCTCGATAGGGATTATCCTTTGATTTTTGACTTTCAATAAACCAAGGATGCTGATCGGAAGTATGATTCACAACCAAATCCATAATCACTTTCAAGCCGTTATCATGCGCTTTTTGCAGAAGTTCTTTTAAATCTTCCAAGCTACCAAAGCGAGCATCAATACTATAAAAATCAGCTATATCGTAGCCGCCATCCACTTGTGGACTTGTGTAAATGGGGTTAAGCCAAATAAAATCTATCCCCAAATCTTTCAAGTAAGGCAGCTTTTCGATAATTCCCTGTAAATCCCCCATACCATCACCATTACTGTCTTTAAAAGACTTAGGATAAATCTGGTAACCTGTCCAATTCGCAAAATCGTCTTTTTTCATTTTTTTCCTTTTGATTATCTCTCTTGAAATTAAAGCCAGTCCTTCGCAAACAATAAATAGAGTCAGAAAGACATTTGTCTATAATTCTGCTTAAATATTTTACTCTAGGTGTTTCCCTGCACCCACTCACTCGAAACCGAGGGGCTTTTTCTCTATTATGTCAAAATTTTTCCATATAAGAAGCAATATCTGGGCAGAGTTATCTTTTAGAAGAATGAGCTATCGTTTCATCTCTATCTCTTGTTTAATTTCTACTATTTATAGATTATAAATCCGTTTTTCTGAACATGATTGTCTTCAACCAAGTGGGCCAAGACTATTTCTCCCTCTTCAACACTAACCGGCTGTTCACCCTTATTAAAGACTGCCTTAAGTGCGCCACGTTCCAGTTTCACCACTCCTTGAGTGTCATCAACACTCTGCCACTCTAAATCAGATTGACTAAGTGTCTCTGCGTAGTCTCTACGGAAAGCTACCAAGGCTTTGAAGAAAGCAAATATTTCTAAATCTTGGTGTTCTTCAGTCCAAGGCATGCATTTGCGGCAATCTGGATCAGCACCACCATCTAGACCATATTCGTCACCGTAATAGATACATGGAACACCGGGTTGGAGGTACATAAAGGCTTGAACTTGTTTGACCAAGTCTTTACTTCCTTTGGCTTGTGTTAAAAGACGTGGTGTATCATGTGAATCTAAGATGTTAAACATGACTTGATTCGTCTGTTGACGATAAAGCATAAGCTGCGCATTAATTGTCGAAACCATTTGTTCTAAACTTAGATCTTCTTTCACAAAAGTGTCAATGATTGCATTGGTATAAGCATAGTTCATAACTGCTGAAAATTCATCGCCAACGAGCCAAGGTTGTGCTGAGTGCCAAACTTCTCCTAAGATATAGAAATCTTCTTTTGCTGAATCACATGTTGTACGGAATTTCTTCCAGAAGGCATGATCGACCTCGTCTGCTACATCTAAACGCCACGCATCAATATCACATTCCTTGATCCAGTATTCTGCAATATTGAGCAAATACTCTTGAACTTCTGGATTGGCAGTATTTAGTTTCGGCATATGTGGTGTAAAAGCAAATGTATCGTAAGTTGCTGTTTCAGAAACTTCAAAATCCTCGGTCGGTGTGTAGGTTGCTGGCCATTCGTTAACATGGAACCAATCTGCATATTTTGAATTTTCTTGATGCTTGAGAACGTCTTGCCACTGCGGGCTAGTATCACCGATATGATTAAAGACAGCATCAAGCATTACTTTAATCCCTCGTTGGTGTGCCTCTTTCACTAATGTTTTGAAAACTTCTAAATCACCAAAATACTGATCAATTTTCAAATAATCTTCCGTATCATACTTATGGTTAGAATAGGCTTGGAAAACAGGAGTAAAGTGTGTGATTATCGCCATTCCTATCACTATTCTCTTCATTGTTATGCAAAAATTCTATGTTAAAGGAATCACTGCTGGTGCAGATAAAGGATAACAAACTAAAAAAGCACTCAACTTATAGTTGAATGCTTTTTTTATTGTCCTAAAAGTTCTTGTGTTTTTGCACTATACTTGTCCATATCAATGAGGATACCTGAACCTCCGTACATATCATAGGCAGATTGCCAATCATTGTCGGATGGGATGGTTGTGTTTTCTATACCGCCAAACATTGCCGGTAAAGCTTTTGTGATCAGGAATGTGTTAGAAAGATTAGTCATTGTAACAGCTCGAGCTGTACCCAAGGCACTTGCACCAGTAAAGAGTGTCAACGGATTTTTAACTTTCGATGTGAGAGTTTGCATCACTTGTTGTTGACGTTGCACACGGCCAAAGTCTCCTTGATCATCGTGGCGGAAACGTGCATAGTTCAAAAGTGTACGTCCATCCATTCGTTGTGGGCCTTGCTTAATCATCATAAAGATTCCACCACCATCAGGATAGCCCAAGGCCGCGGCTTCTTCTGCACTCAATTCCTTATCGTTTTTAGCCATCCCTTCAGTTTCTGCTAAATCATCCGGTACAGGGACTTCATCAAACTTTTGACCATTAATTGTGGCGAATTTGGCATCAATCTTTACTCCACCAGGGAACATTGAGTCAATCACTGTTGCAAAACTTGAGAAATCAACCACAGCGTAATATTTGGCATTTATACCAAAATTTTGTTGCAAGGTTTGACGCACAAGTTCAACACCTTGATTCTCATTTTGCTCACCAATCGTGAAGGCTGCATTAAGCTTCATGTTAGGTCCTTGGCTTGCATCACCAACTCCTGGAATGTTGACCAAAGTATCACGCATAAAGCTCACCAATTGCATTTTGCCGCTTTTGCCAATATTCAAAACCATAATACTGTCTGAATGGGCCACTCCTGAGCTTTGTCCTGGTCGTTGATCAGCACCTAAGAGAAGGATATTGACTGAGCCATCCGCATTGGCAGCACCATTGAATTGTTCGGCTTTGATCGCGCCACCTTCTCGACTAATCCCACGCTGATAACCATAAATGAAGAAACCAATCATAATCAAAATCAAGGCGATTAAGATAAAGAAAATCCGTTTTATCCAACTTTTCTTTTTCTTTGGCTTTTTACTTGCTGCTTCCTCAGGCCTTTCATCATCAATGCTCTCTTCCGCACGACGGTTATCTTTCTTTTTCCCACGTTTGGATAAAAAGGGCGCTGGTGCTGAATCTAAAGAACGGCTGGATCTACTCCGTCTCTCAGAAGAAGAACTTTCAGACTGTGCGCGCTCTTCTTCTATGTCAGCCGCATATTCTTCTTCAAGGGCCTGCCCCCCTTCTATTTCTTCTACTAGTTCATAATATTCTTGCTTTTCGCGTTCACTTAAGTAAGCTTTATTTGCTCTTAAGTATTCAAAACGTTTTTGTTTATTATCTTTCATTATCTGTCTATTATATCATGATTTTTTATTTTTGATAAAAGCCTTTCATAATTCTCAGCAAAATACAGATCCTTTTCTTAAGCTTTTTTGCCAAAAAATTTATTTCTGAAGCGTTTAACTTTCAGAAACTGTTCACGTGCCTTGTGCATCTGTTTATATCTTTTAGGGTTCTTTTTATAAAAATCTTGGTGATAATCTTCAGCTGGCCAAAATGTTTGCGCATTTTCTATAGGGACTATGATTGGTTTATCCCAAAGCCCCGACTCCGACAATTCCTGCTTGCTTTTCTCAGCAGTTTGACGTTGCTCATCATTCTCAACGTAGATAACTGGTCTATAATTACTGCCTCGATCGTAAAATTGACCTTCTCCATCCGTCGGATCAATAAGATTCCAGTAAATTCCCAGTAAGGTCTCGTAAGAAATAACGGTATTTTCAAAAATTATCTCCACAGCTTCAGTGTGTCCCGTATATTTACCCGATACTTCATCATATGTCGGGTCATCGACATGCCCCCCAGTATAACCGCTAGTAACAGACAGTATACCTGGACGAGTTTCAAAAGGTTCAACCATGCACCAAAAACATCCACCAGCAAAAACTGCAATTTCTTTACTCATAGCTCTTCCTCCAAGCACATTATAGCACAACGAAAAGGCTTGCATGCTATAATTTAACTATGAAAAAACCGTTAAATCAGACTGAAATATTGAACGAAATGTATAATTTAATCTTGAGTAAACATATTCGTGAGTGGGAACGTACTTTAATATTGGAAGCTAAAAATCGCATTGAAAGTCAGGGTAATCTTGAAGAAACCTTAACCCAATTAGAGGCTCAATTACGTCCACTAGCTCTTCGCTATAATTTAACGCCTATGACAACCGAATTTTATAACAAAATATCCACTTCGGGTTTATTTGGCCGCGGTGTCGGGCATCGTTTATAAATAATCATCTTTTTAGTAAAAAAAAACGTTAGACCTACTAACATTTTTTTATTTCAAATTTCTTTTGCACTTAACTCTGTTTGACTCAAGCGTTCATACCACAGCTTTCGTGTACGGGAAAGTGTGGCAAAGAGAATATCTAATAGAGGTAACAGAAGAAGAATGAAAGAAAGGACTACCATTAAGAAATTTTGTCCCAATTCTTTTTGTGGAATATAGCCTGAACGTTGTAAGAAATAAGACAAGAGACCAATAATCCCAAAATTAACGAAAGATAAGAGTTGTCGACTTAAAATCTTCCAACGACTTCCTTCTATCCTTATCTTAAGAAGTTTTTGGCCAAAAGTGACACCAAAAATGACTGGAATCCCCACAAATGTAATAAGCATTGCTATATAGAAATGAGGTACAATGTTTGCAATAATATTTGCTAAAACAAAATCTACGCCAAAGGCAATACTTCGACGTATCATCCCAATCTGAGCAGGAATGGCTTGTTTGGCATCCAAATCTGGTAAAACCTTAACAAGTAGGCAAGCAATCCCAAAACCAAGCAAACTTCCTAGCGTATTAATCATTAAATCATCAACATCAAAAAGACGATAAGGACGAGGATAAAGACCAAAAAGAGCCGAACGCTGTAAAAGTTCAAACGATAAGGTGAGCATGAAACTCCACATTAAGGTTTGCGAAAAATTACGCTTAAAGAGGTAACGCAAATATATCCCAAATGGCAACGTCAAAAGAAGATTAAAAAAAGGTTGGATGAAACTTGGTGCTTTCAAGGCCATTAGCCATGTAGAAGGCTCGTTAAGTACCAGCGGGTTGTAAGCGATGAACTGACGTACAAATTCAAAGGGAACAAGATTTTGCTTAGGACCTGTCATCTGTGCAACCTGTGCCACATCAGGCAAAGGAAAAATAGTCATCGCATAAGCACAAACTATATAAAGGACAAAAGAAAAATTGACAATAAACCGCCAAGGGTTAACACGTCCATATTTACGATATTGAACAATCATATAAGGAATAAGGCTCAGCAAGAAAAAAACAAAGAAGAGCAATACACCTATTTGAATAGCATGGAGATAAGTAAGCATAGAAATCCTTTTTTAAAATTTTATCTTTATTATAACAAAATTTATAAATGGAGATTGTGAGCCAGTTTAAAGAAATAGCTTAAATCAAGTGGAAGTTGATATTATTACTGCTGCTCACACCCTGTTTATACATCAAAGGCTTGCGCATATTTGATACACCCCGAAATATTTTTTAGTGCATTGGGTTGTAAAGGACGAATCATAAAAGCTTCTGCTGGAACGTCAAATGGTGCCGTAACCTTATATTTTTCAGCAGATACATAGCCAAAACGAGAATAATATTGGGGATGCCCCAGAATACTTATAAAAGGGAAATCTTGTTGAACGGCACGCTTTTCCAACTCTTTCAGCAAATTTTCTCCCACTTTTTTACCTTGCCAAGAAGGTAAAACAGCTAATGGCGCAAGAACCAGCCCTGTAAAACTTTCTTTATCGTTGATAATCTTGACTTCACTTAGTAAACCATAACCAATAATTTTTGCTCCTTCAGCGGCGACAACTTCTAAACCATCGACATAGCTAGAATCTGTCCGAATCTTTTCCACGAGCTCTGCTTCATTACCATAACCATGTTCGGACCTGCTAAATGATTGACGAATTAACTGCTCAACTTCTCTATAGTCTTTTCGCCCAATACTTCTTATTTCCAAAGTTGCCCTCCTTCATTTATAGAAAAACAAACGGAATACCTTTACTCCGTTTGTTCCTTTAAAAATTGATTGATTACAAGAGTTCTCGTGCTTTTTCTTCGATGAAACCTGCCACTTGATCAATCGTTTTTCCTGTACTATCTAGTAAAATAGCATTCTCTGCTTGTTTTAGAGGCGAAACTGCTCGTGTACTATCCTTACGATCTCGTTCGGCGATTTCCACTTTGAGTTTTTCCAAATCAGTAGGAATATTTTTTTGTAAATTTTCTTTATAACGTCGCTCTGCTCGTTCATCCACAGAAGCCACGAGGAAAATCTTCAAATCTGCATGAGGTAGGACAACCGTACCAATATCACGTCCATCCATGATAATGCCACCTTCGTCAGCAATGCGCTGTTGCTCAGCAACTAAAAATTCCCGTACTGGAGCTAAAGCAGAGATTTTTGAAACATTCTGTGTTACTTCGTTTGTACGAATAATCTTAGTAATATCCTCTGTTCCTAAAAATACAAGTTGTCCATCAGCCGTATTTTTAAAGAAAATTGGTTTTTTCTTGATCACATCAATAATTTTTTGAGGATCCTCCGTTTTGTTTTGGAGGGCAACCAAAGTTGCAGCACGGTACATCGCACCTGTATCTAAATAGATAATCCCAAGATTTTGTGCAACGATTTTAGCGACAGTTGATTTTCCGCTTGAGGCGGGACCATCAACAGCAATTTGTAACTTTATCATGTTTCTTTCCTATATATGAATACTTTTTATTATTTTAATTTTAATACTTGCCCAGGTGATATTGGTGAACCATCGGCATTGTATCCTGTTGCTGAGATATTATTAAGGCTGGCAATTACAGACCATGCAACGCCTGTCTTCGCTGATATCTTACTTGGATCGTCTCCAGCTACAATAACATAAGTTCCACCCTCTTCAGTGGAAGATTCTTCAGTGGTTGGCGGTGGAGCTACAGTACTTTCTTCTGGTTTCACTTCTTCAGTAGTCTGTTCTGTTTGTTGCTCCGTGGTTTGCTCTACAGTTTTTTCTGGATTTTCCTGAGCAAATCCACCGCTATGTTGCGTTTGATTATTCCAAAGAATAAAGGCAATCATGAAACCAACCAGTAAAAACATCGTCACGACAGTAAAGGTTAAAGCACGTGAAGTTAATGACTTGTTATTGTGTTTTTTTCTTGGCTTGCTGCCCGAACGACTTTTTTCGGAATCTGCTTTCATGGCCTTATAGATTTCTTTATCCCACGGTTCTTTTTCTGCCACATCTTTTTCCTTTCCTTTTTTATTTTTTTATATTATCATCATTGTATGAAAGTAAACATAATACCAGAAAATTGTATTGCATGCGGCCTTTGTTATTTACATGCTCCAGATGTCTTCGATTACCATGATAACGGTATCGTTAAATTTAATAATTCCGATAAACTGGAAAAAGAATATATTTCTGATGATAAAATAATAAGTGCAGCCAAGGCTTGCCCAACAGCTGCGATAAAGATTACCAAATCTTAAAACCTTAAACTCTGATATTTATTTTACCATAAAATTACTTCTTTATCTAACTATTTCGTGATTTTTAATTAGGTATTTTCATTATATATACAGCTTGTTTTTGATTGACAAGTTGTTTTTATTTTCGCTATTTAAATTAAAAAATCAGATTTATGAAACCAGTTTCACAAATTTTTGCAAATGTTTTCAATTTGTAGTATACTAGGACAGTAATAATTATATTATATAAAAATTTATAAGGAGGTTACTCAATTGAGTATCGGAATTGTTATTGCGAGCCACGGTGAATTCGCTGCGGGCATCAAGCAATCTGGTTCAATGATCTTCGGTGAGCAAGAGAAAGTACAAGCTGTTACTTTCATGCCTAACGAAGGACCAGACGACTTACGCGCCAAAATCGAAGCCGCTATCGCAACATTTGATGCTGAAGATGAAGTCCTTGTCCTTGCTGACTTGTGGAGCGGTTCTCCATTTAACCAAGCAAGTGCTGTTATGGGTGCCAATCCAGAACGCAAGGTAGCTATCATCACAGGCCTCAACTTGCCAATGCTTATTCAAGCCTACACAGAACGTATGATGGATGCTTCTGCTGGTGTTGAACAAGTTGCTGCAAACATTATTAAGGAAGCTAAAGCTGGTATCAAAGCATTGCCAGAAGAGCTTAATCCTGCTGAAGAAAGCGCTACACCAGCTGAAGCTGGCGTAAACGCTGCCGCTATCCCAGAAGGTACTGTTGTTGGTGATGGTAAGATTAAAATTAATCTTGCACGTATCGACTCACGTCTTCTCCACGGTCAAGTTGCTACTGCTTGGACTCCAGATTCAAAAGCAAACCGTATCATCGTTGTTTCTGACGCTGTTGCCAAAGATGAGATGCGTAAAACACTTATCACACAAGCTGCACCTCCAGGTGTTAAAGCCAACGTTGTCCCTATCAAGAAAATGATTGAAGTTGCTAAAGATCCACGTTTTGGTGAAACTAAAGCTCTTCTCTTGTTTGAAACTCCTCAAGACGCACTTGCTGCTATTGAAGGTGGCGTACCTGTAGAAACACTTAACGTGGGTTCTATGGCACACAGTACAGGTAAAACAATGCTTAACTCAGTATTGTCTGTAAACAAAGATGATGTTGCCGCTTTTGAAAAGTTACGTGATCTCGGCGTTAAATTTGACGTTCGTAAAGTCCCTAACGATTCTAAATCTGACTTGTTTGCTTTGATTAACAAAGCAGACGTTAAGTAAAATTAAATATTATTAGGAGAAATTTATAAAATGAGTATTATTTCAATCATTTTAGTTCTTATCTTCGCGTTCTTAGCTGGACTTGAAGGTATCTTGGACCAATGGCAATTTCACCAACCAATTATCGCCTGCTCATTGATCGGTATCGCTACTGGTCACATGGCTGCAGGGATCATCTTGGGTGGTTCATTGCAAATGATCGCCCTTGGTTGGGCTAACGTTGGTGCCGCTGTCGCACCTGACGCTGCACTTGCTTCTGTCGCTTCTGCTATCTTGATGGTTCAAGGTGGTAACTTTGACTTGACACACATCACTGGTGTTATCGTACCTGCCGCTATCTTGTTGGCAACTGCTGGTCTCGTACTTACTACATTGGTTCGTTTCCTTTCAGTTGGTATCGTTCACTTAGCTGATGCTGCTGCTGAAAAAGGTTCTTACTCAGGTGTTGCTGGTTGGCACATGTTCGCACTCCTTCTTCAAGGTTTGCGTATTGCTATCCCTGCTGCAATCATCCTTGCTATCCCTGCTGAAACAGTAACTGCTGCCTTGAACTCAATTCCTGATTGGGTTTCTAAAGGTCTTGCTGTTGGTGGTGGTATGGTTGTTGTTGTTGGTTACGCAATGGTTATCAACCTCATGGCAACTAAAGAGCTATGGCCATTCTTCTTCCTCGGATTTGTACTCGCACCACTTTCTTCAATCACTTTGATTGGTATGGGTATCCTTGGTGTTGTTATCGCTCTTATCTACCTCAATCTTTCTAATACTGCTGGTAACGGTGGAACTGCTTCTTCAAGTGGTGACCCAATCGGCGATATTCTCAACGATTATTAATTAGGAAGGAGATTTTATAAAAATGGAAAATACAAATAAAAAGTTTAGCCTTTCTAAAAACACACGTTTGAGCGTTATGTTCCGTTCAATGTTCCTTCAAGGTTCTTGGAACTACGAACGTATGCAAAACCTTGGTTTCCTCTATTCAATCATCCCTGCATTGAAACAGTTCTACAAACCAGGTTCTGAAGAAGCTAAAGAAGCTTTGAAACGCCACATGGAGTTCTTCAATACTCACCCATATGTAGCCGCACCTATCGTCGGTGTTACATTGGCCCTTGAAGAAGAAATCGCTAACGGTGTTGAAATCGATGAAGCAGCTATCCAAGGTGTGAAAGTCGGTATGATGGGACCTCTCGCTGGTATCGGTGACCCAGTCTTCTGGTTCACAGTACGTCCTATCGTTGGTGCCATCGCTGCCTCACTTGCAACTGGTGGTTCTATTATCGCTCCAATCTTCTTCTTCGTTGTTTGGAATGCAATCCGTATCGCTTTCTTGTGGTATACACAAGAGTTTGGTTACAAACAAGGTACTGCAATTACAAGCGACCTCGGTGGAGGAATGCTTCAACAAATTACTAAAGGTGCATCTATCCTTGGTATGTTCATCCTTGGTGTATTGATCCAACGTTGGGTTAACATCAGCTTCACTGGTCCTAACGCTATGCTCCCATCTAAACCTTTGGCAGATGGTGCTTACGTTGGTGAATGGATCGACAAAGCAGGTAAAGTCGTTGTTCAAGGTGCCCAAACAGGTACTACAGGCGACGGTGTTGCTAAGTTTGATTGGTTAGACCAAGCAGGTAACGTTGTTGGTAACGGTGTTGCTGGTCAAGACGGTTTCGCACATTACGTAACTGTTGATCAACTTAACACAGTTGACGGTTCTACATTGCACAACATCTTAGGTCAAGTATCATCTGGTCTTGGCTTGAGCCCAGAACAAACACAATCACTTCAAGACGTGTTCAATTCATTAATTCCTGGATTTATCGCATTGCTCTTGACTTTCCTTGTGCTTTGGATCTTGCGCAAATGGAAAAACAAAAATGCACCATTGTTCATCATCATTGGTATGTTCGTTCTTGGTATCGTACTTCACGTTGCAGGTCTTGCTTAATAAGATTTTAAAACAAGAACAAAATCGTCGTGTACTCGCGGCGATTTTTTATTAAGATTATTTTTGCTATAATAAATATATTATAATATCGTTAGGAGCACTAAATTGGCACAATCACTGAATACTAAAGTCGACTTTACCACTGCTGGTATTGCTTATCTTGGCTTTGCTGAATATGGTAAAATTATGATTGGAGACCGAGCTTTCGAGTTTTTCAATGATACTAATGTTGAAAAGAACATGCAATTCCCTTGGGCCTCTATTAAACGTGTGGAAGGTGATGTTTCTGTTTCCAAAAACGGAAAAGTAAAAATTGGACGTCAGTTTATCATCGTCTTTCGTAATGAGCAAAAAGTTCGTTTTGCTGCCAAAGAGTCTGGAACTGTCTTAAAATACATCCGACAATATATTGGAAATGAAAAAGTCGTCCGTCAAAAAGGATTCTTTGATAAATTCTTTAGCCTCTTCCGCCGTAAAAAGAATTAAGAAATAGCCTCCATCGGGGGGCTATTTTTTATAAAAAAAAACATACTGCACATGCACCATGATTTTCTAGATTAAGTATCTGTTCCGTTTCGTTCACGTCTAAATAAATTAAAATATAGACGATCTAAAATCTTGTCACGGTAGTCCTTTCGTCCAATAAAGCGTGTGACTTTACTGAAAATATAACATGACAAGAGAGTGACAGCAAAGTTTGGAAAGGCCAGATAAGTCGCTAAAGATAGTGCCATAACGACGATATCAATACCAAACAAGACACGGTCAATCGTAAATTGCCAGCGATCTTCCATAATTCGACTCAAGAGGATTGAACCGCCAAAAGTCCCGTTGGATACTACAACAAGTCCTGCCCCTATTCCTGATAAAATACCGTCAGAAATACCAGCGAAAATAATTTGATTAAATTGAAAACCGTTAATTCCCATCGCCTCATAAGCCAGCATCCATAAACTCATCGCAGCTGCACCAGGAACACTCAGCAAAAGCTCTCTTCGGCTCAACAATTTCCACCCAAAGAGAAACAAGGGAATATTTACTACAAAGAAAGTCAGTGCTGGGTTGATTCCAAAAACAAAATCAACAAATACTGAAAAACCTGCAATCCCATTACTTGCTAAGTAATTAGGAATAACAAAAAGTCTTACCGATAAAATATAAAAACCCACTCCTACAATAAGAACAATTAAATCTTTTATAAACTGCTTATCTATCTTTACTCCAATGATCGACATAGGACCCCCTTTATTCTATAATACCATTTAGGAATTTAAAGAACTAATGATTTATGAGGCGCTTGCAAAGTTTTAAATTTTCTGATAGAATGACATTAGAAGTCAGTTTTGAGACTATCTTTTTCGAGAGAGCTTGTGGGTGGTGAAAACAAGTAAAGATTCTTTAAACATTCTGCTTCTTGTTTGATTTTATCCTATGAAAATAGGAACGTGTTTCTCGCGATAAGGGAACTAAAGTCCTATCCTTATGATAGGAAATTTAGGTGGAACCGTGCTTATAGCGCCCTAATTCTTCTTTATGGAGAGTTAGGGCTTTTTATTTTATATTAAAAGGAGATTTTATGCTTGATATCAAAAAAATCCGTGCAGACTTTGACGGAGTAGCCGCAAAATTGGAAACACGTGGTGTTAAAAAAGAAACACTGCAAGAACTCCATGAACTTGATGTACGCCGTCGTGAACTGATCGTACAATCTGAGAACTTAAAAAAAGAACGTAATGCCGTATCTGATGAAATTGCGTTGGTTAAACGTGAAAAAGGCGATGCATCTGAAAAAATCACTGCCATGAAACAAGTTTCTGCTGATATTAAAGTTATTGATGCTGAACTTGCTGATATTGAAGAAAAGTTGACCACTTACACAACAACGCTTCCCAACTTGCCACATGATGATGTGCCTGTAGGTGCTGATGAAGATGATAATGTTGAAATTCGTCGTCATGGTCAAACGCCTGAATTCAGCTTTGAACCTAAACCTCATTGGGACTTAGGAGAGTCTCTTGGTATCCTTGATTGGGAACGTGGCGGTAAAGTTACCGGTTCTCGTTTCCTCTTTTATAAAGGCGCTGGTGCGCGTTTAGAGCGCGCCTTGTATAACTTTATGTTGGACGAACATGCTAAAGAAGGTTATACTGAAATGATTACGCCTTATATGGTCAATCAAGATTCTATGTTCGGTACAGGTCAATATCCAAAATTCAAAGAAGATACTTTTGAAGTAAATGATGATCGTGGTTTTGTGCTCATTCCTACTGCTGAAGTACCTTTGACTAACTACTACCGTGGTGAAATCTTGGATAATGCTGAACTCCCAATCTACTTCACAGCAATGTCTCCTTCATTCCGTTCTGAAGCTGGTTCAGCTGGCCGTGATACACGTGGCTTGATTCGTTTGCATCAATTCCATAAAGTTGAGATGGTCAAATTTGCACGCCCTGAGGAATCTTACAATGAACTAGAAAAAATGGTTGTCAATGCCGAAAACATTCTCCAAAAACTCGGTTTAGCTTATCGTGTAATCGCACTTTCTACAGGCGATATGGGCTTCTCTGCCGCTAAAACTTATGACTTGGAAGTTTGGATCCCTGCCCAAAATACTTACCGTGAAATTTCAAGTTGTTCAAACTGTGAAGATTTCCAAGCACGTCGCGCCCAAATCCGCTATCGTGATGAAGACGGCAAAGTTAACCTGCTTCACACTTTAAATGGTTCTGGACTTGCTGTTGGCCGTACAGTTGCTGCAATCCTTGAAAACTATCAAAACGAAGACGGCTCAGTAACTGTCCCTGAAGTTCTTCGTCCATACATGGGTGGTTTAGAAGTTATTAAATAAAACAAAAAAACTTGCAAATGCAAGTTTTTTATTTTACAACTCAACGATATTCCCAGATTTCAAGTAAACGATCCATTCACAAAGGTTAACCGCATAGCCGGTAATGCGTTCCAAGAATACAAGAGTCATCAAGTAATCTTTACCTGTCGTGATTGTTTCTGTATTTTCTTTCATTGCTTCCAAGATTTTTTCTTGGATTTCACCGCTCATATTTTTAACCGTTTGGTATTGATCTGCGATTTCACGCGCACGTTTATCATTGCCTTGAATATAAGCATTCAATGAAGCATCAACGACTGATTTCACTTTTTCACCTAACAGGGAAATGTCTTCTTCGACTTCATGGATACGCTCTTCACCTTTAAGGTTGATTGCCGCCTTAGCGATTGAAGTTACATGATCGCCCATACGTTCCAAGTCACTTGAGGCTTTAAGCACTGTGATAATCGTACGTAAGTCTCCTGACACTGGTTGTTGTAAAGCAATCATTTCCAGTGATTTTGTTTCTAATTTTGTTTCCAATTGGTTAATCATTTCATCACTTGTAATGACATCTTCTGCCAACTCACGATCATGACTCACAAAGGCACGAACTGCTTTATTCAATTGTGCAGATACTTGTGTTCCCATTGAATAAAATTGGTTGTGAAGTTTATTGAGTTCTTCTTCGAATTGTGTACGTAACATTTTTTCTCCTCTTAACTAAGCTCAGAGCAATAGGTGCTCCTTACATCATACCATATTATCCAAACTTACCAGCAATATAATCTTCTGTTTCCTGTTTTTCAGGGTTAAGGAAGATTTTTTTCGTATTGTCCATTTCAACCAAGTCACCATTAAGCATGAAGGCAGTACGATCAGAGATACGTGAAGCCTGTTGCATGCTGTGCGTAACAATAGCCAAAGTATAATCTTCTTTAAGTTCTAAAAGTGTCTCTTCTACATGCCCTGCCGAAATTGGATCTAGAGCTGACGTTGGTTCATCAAGCAAGATGATTTTAGGATTGACAGCAAGCACACGTGCGATACACACACGTTGTTGTTGTCCGCCAGATAACCCAAGCGCTGAAGTATGAAGAATATCTTTTACTTCATCCCAAATATTTGCAGCCTTAAGTGAATTTTCAACGACCTCATCGAGCAAAGCTTTGTCTTTTACACCTTTGAGACGCAAACCATAAACAACATTTTCATAAATCGAAAATGGAAAAGGATTTGGTTGCTGAAAGACCATGCCGATTTCTTTACGAAGATCTACGGTATCCACTTTTGGACTGTAGATGTTATGTCCTTTGTACATAATTGCGCCCGTAATTGTTACTGTTGGAATTAAATCGTTCATGCGGTTAATTGAACGCAAAAGCGTTGATTTTCCACATCCAGAAGGGCCAATAAGTGCTGTAATCTCATTAGGATAGAATTCCATATTGATTTGATTGAGCGCTTTTTTCTTACTATAATACAGCGAAAGGTCGCTGACTGTTAAAATTGCTTCTTTTGTCATATTGTCCTCTCGATTATCCAAAGTGTCCTGAAACATAATCTTCTGTCGCTTTAAGATTTGGCTGTGTGAAGATTTTGCTTGTCTCATCGTATTCAATTAAGTCGCCTGAATAGAAGAATGCTGTATAGTCAGAAACACGACTGGCTTGTTGCATGTTGTGCGTAACGATAATGATCGTATAGTCTTTCTTAAGTTCGGTCATTGTTTCTTCAATTTGCATTGTAGAGATAGGATCCAAAGCTGAAGCTGGCTCATCCATTAAGATAATTTCCGGTTTAACCGAAAGGGCACGTGCAATACATAAACGCTGTGCTTGACCACCAGAAAGTGCCAAGGCTGACTTGTTCAAGTTGTCCTTGACTTGCTCCCATAAAGCTGCTTGCTTAAGCGATGTTTCCACGATTTCATCTAATTTTTTCTTATCTTTTATGCCTTCACGACGATGGATAAAAGCGATATTTTCATAGATTGATTTTGGGAAAGGATTTGGTCTTTGGAAAACCATACCGATTTGCTTACGGACTTCGTAAACATTGACTTTAGGGTCACTGATATTGACACCTTCATACATGATTTCACCTGTAACTCGTGCGCCATCAATCGTATCATTCATACGGTTAAGCGCGCGGAGATAAGTTGATTTACCAGAACCTGAAGGGCCAATTAAAGCCGTCACTTGATTTTTAGGAAATTGCATAGAGACACCATGAATTGCTTCTTTTGTGCCATTATAGAAAACCCGCAAATCGTTTGTTGAAAGAGCGATATTTTTGTCGAAAGTCAAAATGTGACGTTCGTTCCAATCATAAGTTGCCATATTTTTCTATATTCCTTACTAATTTCCAGATGTGAGTTTCTTGTGGAGGCGATTTCCGAGGAAACGTGCCCCAAGGTTGAACAGCAATACAAAGATAATCAGTACTGCAGAAGCTCCTGCAGAAATCTGAGTTGCTGTTGCGATTGTTCCTTCAGTGTTCAAAGCCCAAATATGTACGGCCAATGTTTCAGCAGGACGGAAGAGTGACAATGGGCTTGTCAATGACATAGGATTCCAGTTGGCCCAGTTGATTGGCAAGTTGGTTTGACCCGCAGTATAAATCAAAGCTGCCGCTTCACCGAATACACGTCCTGAAGATAAGATAACCCCTGTTAAAATCCCCGGTACTGCTGCTGGTAAAATGACTTTAGTGGCTGTTTCCCATTTTGATAAACCGAGAGCCAAGCCACCTTCACGTTGCATTGTCGGAATGGCACGGAGTGATTCCTCAACATTACGTGTCATCAAAGGTAGGTTGAAGACTGTAAGAGCGAGGGCACCGGATAAGACAGAGAAACCAAGGCCAAACTGAATAACGAAGAGCAACATACCGAAGAGACCCACAACGATGGAAGGAAGTGATGATAATACCTCAATCGCTGAGCGAACTGCTCCAGTCAACCAATGTTTTTGATTGGCGTATTCTGAAAGGTAAATTCCCGCACCCAATGAAAGTGGAATTGAGATAATTAAAGTCACAACTAATAAGTAAACTGAGTTAAAAAGTTGAATAGCGATACCGCCGCCAGTCAATGGATTTGACGGTGTTGTTAAGAATTCCCAAGATACAAAAGGTAAACCTTTAACTAAAATATAAATCAAGAGAAAAGCGAGTATTGCAACAATGATACCTGAAAGTGCATAGAGCACGCCAGTGGCAATTTTATCTGTGCGTTTTGCATTCATTATTTAAGGCTCCCTTTCTTAGCGATAGCACGCATCGCAATATTAAATACCAATGACATAAGGAGAAGGAGGAGGCCAAGTGACCAAAGGGCATTCAATTGAATACCTGGTGTAGCATTTGGAATACCTGATGTCAAAATTGAAGTTAGAGTTGAAGCCGGAGAAACCAAATCTTGTGGCATTGTTACGGCATTACCAACAACCATTTGGATGGCCAAGGCTTCACCAAAGGCACGCGCCATACCAAAGATTACTGCAGTTAAAATCCCAGGTGCTGCGGCACGCAGTAAGACACGCCAAATGGTTTGCCAACGTGTTGCCCCTAAACCAAGGGAAGCTTCACGATAATGAGGTGGGATGGCTTTAAGCGCATCGACAGTCATTGAAGTAACTGTTGGTAAAATCATAACAAAGAGTACGAACACCCCCGCAAGCAAACCAAGGCCTGTTCCACCAAATGTGTTACGGATAATAGGTACAACAACAGTCAAACCGATAAATCCATAAACAACTGAAGGGATACCTACCAAAAGTTCAATAACCGGTTGCAAAATTTTCGCACCATATTTTGGCGAAATTTCTGTCATATAGATTCCTGCTCCGATGGCAAAAGGAGTTGCCACCAAAGCTGAAAGCACAGTAACGATTAAAGAGCCCGCAAACATTGGTAAAGCACCAACTGCAGGTTTCCCGTCAGGGCCGATTGCTCCAGGCTCCCAATGTGTTCCAAAGAGGAAACGGAACGGATTCACACCATCCACAAAAAAAGTTGAAAGACCTTTTTGAGCGACAAAGACCAGAATAAGTCCAACGACAAAAACGATAATTGCGATACACAAGAATGTCAATGTCCTACCAAATTTTTCCAAGCGCGAATCTTTTGAGCTTGAAAGTAATTTTTCTTTAATTTTTGAGTTTTCCATAACTACCTTACTAATTATTTAATTGGTGTAACTTTACCTTTATAATCACGATCGACTTTCATCTCCGTTACTGGGATATAGCCGAGTTTTCTCAGCGTTACTTTGTCATTTTTGACATAGCTGATAAAGCGATTTTCTACAAAGTTCTCATTTTTATTGTTGGTATACATATGTTCGTAAGACCAAATTTTCCACTTGTTGGTTGTTACATTTTTATCTGTAGGTTCAACCCCGTCTAAGTTCAATGGTTTAATCCCTGGTTTATGGATATAAGGGAACGAAACGTAAGAGATTGCACCTGGTGTTTGACCAACCAATTGTACAACCGAACCTGAAGCATCTTGTGTAGGGCCATCAATTTCACGCGCACCATTCAAGGCAAGGTTATCAAAATTAACACGTGTTCCAGAACCTGCTGTCCGTCCGATAACCGTAATTTCCTGATCTGGACCGCCAACTTCTTTCCAATTTTTTACTTTTCCAGTGAAAATATCAATAAGTTGGTCTTGAGTGACATTGGATAGGTCCAGATTTCGGTTTACGATTGGTGCAAAGCCAACGACTGCAACCTTATTTCCTGTAATTTTAGAAGCATCAATTCCTGATTTTTCTTCCGCAAAGATATCTGAGTTACCAATTTGGAAAGAACCTGCGACCACTTGTGCAAGTCCAACACCTGAGCCTCCACCTTGAACCATAATAATATCTTCTGGATATTTCTTCATATAGTCCAAGGAAACTTGTTCAACCAGTGGTTTCATTGCCGTTGAGCCACCTACTGTGACTTGATTTGAGTTGGGCGCACATGCCGCTAAAGTCACAAGACTCATTGCTGCAAATAAAGCCATTAAAATTTTCTTTTTCATATCCTTATTTTAGCATAAATCAACCATAAATAAGCAAAAGCTTACCGCTTACAATGTAAACAGTTTGTAAATGGAACGGCAAAGAGAGCACCTGAGACACGGCTCAAGTACTCTTGCTCTTTGCATCATCATTAAGAACAAGGATTTTCTAAAAGAATAAGGTTTTGTAAAGTAAAACCAAAGGTATGAAAAGAAAATTTTAATGCTTTACTCTGCTCACTCTTATTTCTTATTTCTTATTTATTTGTGATTTTTCCTTGAGCGTCACGTTCAACTTTCATATCAGAAACCGGGATATAGCCAAGTTCCTTGATTGTTTTTGTATCTTCAGTCACGTATTTGATAAAATCTGTTTCGGCTGCTGTTTCTTTTTCTTTATTAGTATACATGTGTTCGTATGACCAAACTTTGTAGCTATTGTCTGCAACATTTTCATCTGTTGGTTTTACATTATCAATACTGACTGCTTTGATATCTTTACTCTTATCAAGGTAAGAAAAGGCAACGTAGGAGATTGCACCTGGTGTTTGAGAGACCATAGTTACCGCCGTACCTGAGGCATCTTGCGTTGGACCCTCTACTTCTTTTTCTCCACCAAGAGCTAAATTATCAAAGTTCACACGTGTTCCTGAACCTGCTGCACGCCCAATTACTGTGATTTTTTCATCCGGACCTCCAACTTCCTTCCAGTTCTTCACTTTACCTGTGAAGATATCTTTAAGTTGTTGTGTTGAGAGATTATCAATGTTAATATCTTTATTTACAATTGGAGCAAAACCAACGACAGCTACTTTATGGTCGTTCAATTTAGAAGCATCAATTCCTGATTTTTCTTCTGCAAAGATGTCAGAGTTGCCGATTTGGAAGGTTCCTGTTGAGACCTGAGTCAAACCTACACCGGATCCACCACCTTGTACAGTGATTTGAACTTCTGGTTTTTTAGCTGTGTACTCAGTTGAAGCTTGTTGTGCCATAGGTTGCAAGGCTGTTGAACCTCCAGCGATGATTTTACCTGAAGCTGGCGTTGAGCTTCCTGAGCTGCTATTAGACGATGAATTGCTATTCCCACAAGCTGCAAGCGTCAACAGAGCTGCACCAGCGATAATTCCAGAAAGTAACTTTTTATTCATGAGATTTTCTCCAATAATTTTCTATGTTCTCCGTAAGCTCTTTCGCTTACAATACTATCTTAACACTGTTGGCAACCTCTAATTGTAAATGCTTAGTAAATACTAGGTAAACGCTAAGTAAACGGTTTTACTTTTTATTATTGCTACAAAAAAAGCAAGAAACAATTGTCTCTTACTTTTTAGCGATTGTAGGCCTTGATTTGACGAGCAATATCACGATTTTGCTCTTTACGTTTGAGTGTTTCACGCTTGTCGTACTGTTTTTTTCCTCGCGCGAGTCCCATTAAAACCTTAGCAAAACCATTCTTCAGATAAACTTTTAAAGGAATAAAAGTAATTCCGGTTCCTGTCAACTCCTTCTCAATCTTCACGATTTCTTTTTTCTTAAGTAAAAGTTTACGCGTGCGAAGTTCATCCACATTAAAGATGTTTCCTTGCTCGAAAGGTGCAATATGAACATTTGAAAGCCAAACTTCACCATCTCGTACCCGAGCAAAACCATCTTTAAGTTGAATTTTTGCCTGACGAACCGATTTGATTTCTGTTCCTGTTAGAACAATCCCTGCCTCAAACGTTTCAAAAATTTCATAATCATGCCGGGCCTTTTTATTTTGGGCCAGGGGCTTATCTACTGTATTTTTTACCATAATTTTATTATAGCAAAAAAGTAGGGATGTTGCTTTTCTTTCAAAAGTTTAGCTTCAAATTTTTCGATTAGTTATTGCTTAAATCTTGCCCATTTGAAGCAATCACTTTTTTATACCAGTCAAATGATTTCTTCGGTGTACGTTTTAGGGTTCCATTTCCCTGGTCATCACGATCAACATAGATAAAACCATAACGTTTAGACATCTCGCCTGTTCCAGCAGATACTAAGTCAATACACCCCCATGAAGTATAGCCAAGAAGCTCGATTCCGTCCAACTCGACTGCTTTAATCATTTCTGCTATATGTTCAGCCATATAAGCGATACGATAATCATCTGCTACATAACCCGTTTCATCTGGTTTATCTATAGCTCCTAAACCATTTTCAACAATGAAAAGTGGTTTTTGATAGCGATCGTAGAGTGTATTCATGGTTGTGCGTAGCCCCACAGGATCAATCTGCCAGCCCCATTCAGATGCTTTGAGATAAGGGTTTTTAACTGAGGCGAAGATATTACCTGATGTTTCTTCATCCCCTTCTTCCTGAACTTTCGCAACGCGGCTTGAATAGTAAGAGAAGGATACAAAATCAACAGTATTCTGAGCAAGAAGTTCCTCATCACCTTCAAGAATAGGCAAAGTAAGGCCCTCACGTTCCAGCTGTTTCAAGAAATAATTTGGATATTTGCCACGTGCTTGTACATCAATCAAGAAAAGATTCTCACGGTTTTTATCGAGCGCTTCACGAACATTTTCTGGTTTAGAATCCCAAGGATAGTAATCTCCAGCAGCTACCATACAGCCAATCTTATTTTCCGGATCTATTTGGTGGCCAATTTTTGTCGCCAAGGCTGAGGCAACAAGTTCATGGTGTGCTGCATTAAAGAGGACTTGGTCACGATTCTCTCCTTCTTCAATATAAACACCTGCACCCATAAACGGAGCGTGCAAGAGCACATTGATTTCATTAAAGGTAAGCCAATATTTGACCAGACCTTTGTAGCGTGTAAAGAGGACAGTGACTAAGTTTTCATAAAAACCAACCAACTTACGATTACGCCAGCCCCCATATTCTGTTACCAAGTGCATTGGAATGTCAAAATGCGTAATGGTCACTAAAGGCTCGATATCATACTTACGTAGCTCTTTAAAGACCTTTTCATAAAACATTAAGCCTTCTTCGTTAGGTTGAGTTTCATCACCTTTTGGGAAAATCCGCGACCAAGCAATAGACATACGGAAAGTTTTAAATCCCATTTGAGCAAACAAGGCAATATCTTCTTGCCAGTGATTGTAAAAATCAATAGCTTCATGTCCAGGATAGAAAAGTCCTTCTTCTGGCTGCAAATGCTTTTCAAGTCCTAAAATAATAGCTTCACGGCGTGAGCCATGTGGGGCCAAATCCACATTGGCAAGTCCGCGACCACCTTGATCCCAGCCGCCTTCATATTGGTTGGCAGCTGTTGCACCGCCCCAGAGAAAATCTTTAGATAATGGCATTATATGCTCCTTTGTATAATTTAGATTATTGTAGATACATCATCGGAATGTATGCGTTATCAATATTTTCATTATAGCAAAAATTATCAGAGCAATCTGTCGGAAATATGGAAAGTCTGTTCCTATTTCTCGAAACAAAAGGCTAAAAAACAACCCATATTATTTTGTTAACTTCTCTTAAATATACATATCACGCTGTTCCAACCAATTCCTTAATAATACGAAAGAGTACCTGAGAGCGTTTGCTTCCATTTTTTGAAAAAAGTATAATAAATGCACAAATAAAAAACTGGAGAGCTCTTAATGAAAGAATTGTATTTAATGCGCCACGCTCAAACTCTATTTAATGTGCAAGGGCGCACGCAAGGTTGGAGTGATTCGCCACTGACACCAAAAGGAATCGATGATACGCTTAAGGCAGGAGAACGACTTCGAGCAAAACGACTTTGCTTTGATGCCTTCTACTCTTCCACACAAGAGCGGGCTTCTGACACTCTAGAATTGTTATTTCCCAATCAAGAATATAGCCGCCTGAAAGGTCTTAAAGAAATGAATTTTGGAGCCTATGAGGGGCATAGTGATTACTTGGAACCTATAGATAAAACGACATACTTCAAAAATTTTGGTGGTGAAAGCAGTCATCAGGTCTCTGAGCGGATGTACCAAAGTTTATCAGAATGTTTAAACAAGCACGATAAGGTTTTCGCCCTTTCTCACGGTGCAGCAATGCATTTTTTTACTCAGGAGAAGGTTTTTAACTTTGAGAGTCAACCTCCTGTGCCACTCGGTAACTTGGCTTGTCTTCATTTTACTTATGATGAAGGAATCTTTACCTTTATCGAATCAATCTCACTGTTATAAAAAGGCATCTTTCTCATCGAGCATAGCCGGTGCCTTTTGAACTTTCTAGAAAATTTTAAGGATATAAAAATGATAAGTGAAGTTTTGGGAGAATTACTGGGAACAGCTATTCTGCTCTATCTCGGTGGTGCCGTTATCGCAGCAAATATGCTCCGTAAGACAAAGTCAGAAGGTGCAGGATGGCTCGTGATTATTTTCGGCTGGGGCTTAGCCGTAATGTTTGCTTCTCTTGTAGTGGGTTTCTTTTCTCCTGCCTACCTCAATCCCGCTATTGTCTTTGCAATGGTTGTTCTCGAAGAAATTTCTTTAATTTCAGCTTTTCTTTTTATTATTGCGGAGTTTTTAGGCGCAATGTTCGGAGCCTTCTTGGTCTGGTTGCATTACTATCCTCATTGGGAACAAACAACAGATGCTGAAGCGATCTTTTCTGTTTTTGCAACAGCACCTGCCATTAAACATAGCTTATCTAACTTTTTTGCAGAAGCTATGGGGACAGCACTTCTTGTTCTGGCTGTATTAGCTGTGGGACAAAGCGAACTTCCTTCAGGAGTAAGTACTGGTTTTATCGCCGCTATTATCATGTCTTTAGGCCTATCTTTAGGTTCAACAACAGGCTTTGCAGTTAATCCTGCACGAGATTTAGGTCCTCGTCTTGTGCATACACTCTTACCACTTAAACATAAGGGGACTTCTGATTGGGCATATGCTTGGATTCCGGCAATTGCACCTCTTGTTGGCGCTGTTCTGGCCGCTTTATTATTCAAGCAACTGATTTATTAAACAAATAAAAAGCAACTTTAAACAAAGTTGCTTTTAAATGTGTCATCGATCAGTTTATTTTTCTTATTTTGACGTATTTCCTGTGTCTTATGCGCTAATTGTTCTAAAATAGCCATCACAGGAAGTTGTGTCGTTAAATTCCCCAATGCGTGTACCTTTGAACCCTCATGTGCCACATTATAGGGGATAGAAATATCGGCCATATTAGCCATTGTGTTATTTACTTCATTAGTGATTGCAATAACCTTAACGCCATCTCTTTTATAGGCAACAATCTGAGCAATAATAAAGTTGGTCTTCCCAGAAATAGAGAGTGCTACAACTGTCATTGTTTTGGCATTATTTGTCATTAGTGGTTGATAAGGATCAATGACTTCAAAAGCAGGTAATCCGGCATTATTAAAATATTTTGTGCCATAATCCGCTAAGGCACCTGAAGTTCCAACACCCATAAAAACCGTATACTCGGTTTCTTCTAGAAGCTTTGCAGCCTCACCAATAAGAGCAGTATATTCAGGACTCAATAAACGTTTAGTAAAGAGCTCAAAGGCAAGAAGATTATCATACTTTGGATCTTCTGCTTTCAGCGAAATTTGGTGTTTTTGTTTTTGCAAATAAGTCTTGAGTTCATTCCAGCCTGAAAAACCTAACTTATGTGTCATACGTACAATTGTCGTAGGCGAAGCATGGACAGTCGAAGCAAATTCACGAATGGTCATGTTCATGATAATTTCTGGTGCTTTAACAACTTCCTCAAAAATTTTACTTTCCAAATCATTGAGCGCATTAAGCTTATTATCTTCAAGCATCTTTTTCTCTCCTCCACTTCTTCCTAGCTTTACTTCCAGTATATCACATTTTTGTTACAAAATTCAGGAACAAATAAAAAGAATCAAGTTCAATCTTTTATAAACATCCTTTAAAAATAGCTCTTTAAACGTGTTTCATAGAAAAAATCTTTTATGGAACAAAATACAATGATAACGCTTGCATTTACGTGTCAGTTAGATTACAATTAGTTTATCGATTTATTAATTACGTGTGACACATTTCGTCACATAGAACTTATTACAAAGGAGTTACTTTATGAATGGATTTATTAATGAAAAAGTACTGCCGCCAATTATGAAATTCTTGAACACCAAACCTATGGTGGCCATCAAGAACGGGATGATATACCCGATTCCCTTTATCATTGTCGGTTCCGTATTTTTAATTTTGGGACAGTTGCCTATCCAAGCGGCACAGGATTATCTCTTCTCTATTGGATTGGGGACACTTTTCTTGCAAATCAATGATGCCTCTTTCGGTATTATGGCGCTTATCGCAGCCTTTGGTATTACTTACTCATGGATGAAAGAGGAGGGACTAGAAGGAGCTAGTGCTGGCCTTACTGCTGTTATCGTCCATATCCTATTGCAACCAAATTCTATTGCGAATGTCGTCAATATTGCAGATCCCACACAGACTTCAGATGCTTGGCAAGTTTCAGGTATCATTGACCGTACTTGGTTGGGTGGACAAGGAATGATTTTATCAATCATTGTTGGACTCTTGGTAGGGTGGATTTTCTCAACTTTAGTCAAGAAAAACATTACTGTCAAGTTGCCTGACTCCGTACCATCAAACGTTGCCGCTTCATTTACAGCTTTAATTCCCGCGGCAGTTGTTATTTCACTCTTCGGCGCACTTCACGGTCTCTTCACAATTGTCTTAAATACTACTTTTATTGAATGGGTTTACGAAGTTATCCAAATACCTTTGCAACACGCAGTAGATGGCCCTGGTGGGATTCTCATGATGGGACTTGGTCCAGTCATGTGGTGGTTTGGGGTTCATGGCTCTGCGATTATCTCAGGTGTTATGGGCCCACTTCTTCTGGCTAATGCAGCAGACAATGCGGCACTCTTGGCTGAAGGCCGCTTGTCTCTTGAAAATGGTGCACATATCGTAACGGCTGCTATGGGGGATCAAATCATGACCATGTCCGGTGCCGGCATCACCATCGGTTTACTGATCTTTACTTTGTTCAGTGCAAAGTCTGACCAAATGAAATCTATTGGTCGACTGGGTGCTGGGCCCGGTGTCTTCAATATTAACGAACCCGTCCTCTTTGGTATGCCAGTAGTCTTGAATCCTTTTCTTGCAATTCCTTTTATCTTCACACCAACAATTTTAGGACTGCTGACTTACTTTGCGATGAGTATGGGAATTATTCCACCGTTTACAGGTATGGTCGCTCCTTGGACGACTCCACCAATCCTCTCCGGTTTATTGGTTGGAGGTTGGCAATTATCCATCTGGCAAGCTGCTATGCTCTTTCTATCTATCGTCATCTACTGGCCATTCGCTAAGAAATACGATAATATCTTGCTCGAGCAAGAAGCAGAAGTGAAAAAGGAAAACTAAATTGAATAAAAGCTCCCACTTCGGAGCTTTTTAGGTCGCGCTTTTCCTCTGTATCCCATATTAATATTCTGAGATATCCGGAGAACATAAAAAACTTTTAGTTAGGCTTGATTTGCCACTAAAAGTTTTTTATTTTATTATTAAGAAAGTTTTGAACCTACATTTTCGATAAGTTCTGGAATTCCAGCGGCTTTAGATCCACCGGCCATGGCCATATCTGGTTTACCACCTCCACGGCCGTCAATGTAAGGTGCAAGCTCTTTAATCAAGTTTCCAGCTTTAACATCAGCTGTTTTACTTGCCACTAATAGGCTCACTTTTTCACCAATCTTCGCAACAAGGACAAGAACATCGGACAACTCTTTTTGTTTCCAGATGTCTGCAAGATTACGTAGACCATTTACATCTGGTACTGCAACTTCACTAGCAATATAACTTGTACCTGCTGCTTTGAGAACATTTTTAAAGACTTCATCAGATTGACTTGCAGCTAATTTACCTGCTAATGCGTCATTTTCTTTTTGAGCCGCTTTAAGTTCTTCTTGCATAGCTGTTACTTTTGACACGACTTGAGCAGCTTGTGGTGCTTTCACAACTGCTGCGACTTCATTGAGCGTATTTTCAGCATCTTTAAATGCTTCATAAGCTTTTTGGCCTGTTACGGCAACAATACGGCGAACGCCTGATCCGATACCTTCTTCTTTGATAATCTTGAAGAGACCAATTTCACTTGTTGTTGCTGTATGTGTACCACCACAAAGTTCGACAGAGTAATCACCAATTTTAACGACACGGACATTTTTACCATATTTTTCGCCAAAGAGAGCCATTGCGCCCATTTCTTTAGCAGTTTCAATATCAGTTTCTACCGTTTCCACAGCTAATGATTGCCAAATCACTTCGTTAACTTGACGTTCGATATCAGCCAATTCTTCCTTGCTTACAGGAGCAAAGTGTGTAAAGTCAAAGCGAAGGAACTCTACTTCGTTAAGTGATCCTGCTTGAAGTGCATGTTCACCTACAATATTGTGCAATGCTGCATGGAGCAAGTGAGTTGCTGTGTGGTTTTTAATGATACCATGACGGCATTCTGCATCAATTTCAAGTGTGTAAGTTTCACCGACTACAAGAGTAGAGAGAATGTCAACCATATGAAGATTTTGACCATTTGGTGCATGTTGAACATCCTTAACTTCTGCAACAACTTTGCCTGCAGCATTTTTGATTACACCGTGGTCAGAAACTTGTCCACCCATTTCTGCGTAGAATGGTGTTTTATCGAAAATAAGTTGCGCTTCACCGCTGACGGTATCCACTTTTTCATCATCTTTAACTGCCACAAGAAGTTTGCCATCATATTTTTCAACATCATAAAGGAATTCAGATTCTTCTTTGATGGATTGAAGTGTTTCGTTTTGTGCGCCCATTGAACCACCTTTAACGACAGCAGCACGTGCACGATCTTGTTGTTCTTTCATCGCTGCTTTAAAACCTTCATGGTCAATCTTGAAACCAGCATCTTCAGCTAATTCTTCAGTCAACTCTACTGGGAAACCATAAGTATCATAAAGACGGAAGATATCTTGCCCTTCAAGCATTGTCTTGCCTTCTTCTTTAAGTTTGGCAAGCAATTCATCTAAGAGTTTGCTTCCACCATCAATTGTACGGCCAAAAGCTTCTTCTTCACGGTCAATAATTTGCATGATAAAATCTTGTTTTTCAAGGACTTCTGGGTAGTATGACTCCATAATTTTACCTACAACGGGTACAAATTGAGCCAAGAATTTACCTTCAATGCCTAATTTTTTACCGTGCATAACAGCACGACGAAGGAGACGGCGAAGAACATAGCCACGTCCTTCATTTCCTGGCAAAGCACCGTCACCGATAGCAAAGCTAAGTGCACGGATATGATCCGCAATAACTTTAAAACTCATGTTGTCGCCATCTGGATTGTAAGTTTTACCAGAAATACGTTCAATTTCACGAATGATAGGGAGGAAAAGATCCGTATCAAAGTTTGTTTTACCACCTTGGATGATACAAACCATACGTTCAAGTCCCATTCCCGTATCAATATTTTTCTGTGGCAACTCTTTATATTCGCTACGTGGAATAGCTGGATCAGCATTAAATTGTGACAAAACGATATTGTAGATTTCGATATAACGGTCGTTCTCGATATCTTCAGCCAAGAGTTTCAAGCCAATGTTTTCAGGATCGTAAGCTTCACCACGATCGAAGAAAATTTCTGTATCTGGTCCTGAAGGTCCTGCACCAATTTCCCAGAAGTTGTCTTCGATTGGAACTAAATGACTTGCATCAACACCGAGCTCCACCCAACGGTTAAATGTATCTTTATCATCAGGGTAGTAAGTAATGTAAAGTTTTTCTGCTGGAAAATCAAAATATTCACTACTTGTAAGCATCTCCCAAGCATAAGCTAGAGCTTCTTCACGGAAATAATTACCAATTGAGAAATTCCCCAGCATTTCAAACATTGTATGGTGACGCGCTGTTTTACCTACGTTCTCAATATCATTTGTACGAATCGATTTTTGCGCATTTGTAATACGTGGATTTTCTGGCACAACTGAACCGTCAAAATATTGTTTCAATGTCGCAACACCAGAGTTGATCCAGAGTAAAGTTGGGTCGTTCACTGGTACTAAAGATTGTGAAGGTTCAATAGAATGCCCTTTTGATTTGAAGAAATCAAGGAACATTTGACGTACTTCTGTTGAAGTCATTTTTTTCATAGCTATTCTCCTAATAAAATAATTTTCATTTACTTTCGATTTGTGAATAAAAACACAATATAAAAACAAAAAATTCATCGTAAACGAGGGGCGTCACTCACGCGGTACCACCCTCATTCACGATGAATCCATCGTCTCTTTTTGCTTGGTAAAGCAGTTTCCCTGCTATTTGAAAACCTTGAGGTTTTCAGCACGTTGACTTATCGACTTTCACCACATGTCGACTCTCTGTAAAGTCATTTCATTCATTTATTTTGATGATGAACTTGATGTAAATTGTGAGAAGATTGTTGAGAAGGCTTCTTCTTTCACAGTGACATTATGTGCTTTAAGGTATTCACCAATCACACCAGCAACATAAGTTGTATCTGCCATTTTTTCTGCCTTGATTACATCTTTAAGTTTATCTTTATACTTGTTCATATCTGAACCTTTATCTGAAGTTTTAATCATTTTCACAACATAGTAGCTTGTTGCACCAGTTGAGGCATTTGCTGATTCGATAACATCAGAAACTTCACCATTTTTCAATTTGAAGGCTGCAGTTTGAACTTCTTTTGGAATTGTAGTACTTGTTGAATCAAATTTTTGCTTGTTGCTTGCATTGTCTTTCTCAAACTTAGCTGCATCTGATTTCGCAGATTTTACTGCCTTAGTTGCTGCATCTTTAGTTGTTTCTGGAACAACAATCGCTTCAACTTCTGGATGGAAATCTGCCCAAGCTGCCTTCAAGTTAGCATCTGTAAATTGTGTGTCTGAGATTTTTTTCTCAATGGCATATTCTTGCAAGAGTTGAAGACGAACGTAAGATTTATAACTTTTTTCAGTAAATCCTTGTTGTTGCAAAGCTGCAGCAAACTGTTCGCCCATTTGTTTTTTAGTATCGTCAAACTTCGCTTGAACATCTTTATCTGAAACCTTATCGCCAAAATCTTTTTCAAACATTTTCGACATTGTCAAATTTTGTAAAAGAGATGTGGCAGGCATATTTGGAAAAGTTTTAGCTTCACTGTAGAAATCTTCTACATTGATTGTGTCACCCTTCATTGTGATAATATTAGCTCCAGTAGAGTTATTATTTCCACAAGCTGAAAGTGTGACAAGTCCTAAAGCCGCAACAGCTGTTGCGAGTAAGATGTTCAATTTTTTAAATTTCAAAGTTTTCTCCTTGTTGGGTATATTCCCTTGATACATTTGTTTCTTGTAACAATATTATAACACAAAACATTAAATAAACCTAAACTGATTTACAATGTCAAACTTTCTTAATCATTAATATTCCATCTCCTAAAGGAACCATACTTGCGCGGTATTTAGGGTTGTCTAAAACTTCATCAAAGAGACGACGAAGCCCACGTTCAAGTGCACGCTGCGTCCGTTTAATTTCCATAATTGGAATAAGTATTTCTCCGCCTTGGAAAATATCATCCATGATAATCACACCATTTTCCGAAAGCAACTCCATGGCACGAGGCAGAAATTCTACATATTTTGATTTCGCTGAATCCATGAAGATAAAATCAAATTCCCCTTGCAAATCTGCCAAAAGATCGGCAGCATCACCTTCTAAGAGAGTGATCTGTTTTCTTGAATCATAGGTAGCTAGATTTTCCTTAGCCAAGGCAATCATTTCTGGGTTACGATCGATAGTAATTATTTCAGCATCTGGTGCTGCTTCTGCCATCATAAGTGCAGAAAAACCAATAGCAGTTCCTATCTCCAAAACTCTTTGGGGCTTCATTAAATCCAAAAGCATTTGGAAATACACTACTGTTTCATGAGGTATAATCGGGATATTGTTCTCATGAGCAAAGGTCTCAACATTCTTTAGTGGACCAGTAATTTGCGTTTGACGCTCGCGCATGAAGTCAACAATTTCCTCCTTGACTACGGGACGATTCATCATCGGATTACTTGTTCTCTTGTATGTTAAAACCATTATAAATGGGCTCCTTTTTCGACTAATTTTTCTAGCTCAATTAAACGTTTTTCAAAAACAGCAAATGCTGATTCTAAATATGTTGTTTCTTCCATATCCACACCTGCTTGAGCAATCACAGCCAGCGGATAATCACTTGATCCTGCTTTGAGATAAGTGAGGTATTTTTCACGCGCATCTGGGCCACCATTAACGATAGCCTCAGCAAGATAAGTTGCTGCGGCAAATCCTGTTGCGTATTGGAAGACATAAAAATTATAATAGAAGTGCGGAATGCGAGCCCACTCATATTGAATTTCAGGATTTTCCTGAGCAGCTAAACCGTAGTATTTTTCATTCAGCCCCGCATAAAGCTGGTTCATGAATTCGCTAGTCAGAACTTTTCCTTCTTGATCAGCTTTATGAATCTCATGTTCAAATTCAGCAAATTGGCTTTGACGGAAAACAGTGCCACGGAAACCATCAAGCCAGTGGTTTAAAATAGCAAATCGCACTTTTTCATCTGTCGACTCCGCAAGTAAACTTTCAGTCAAGATATTCTCATTGGTTGTTGAAGCAATTTCTGCAAGAAAGATTGGATAGTCCCCATAAACATAAGGTTGATTTTCTCGTGTAAATGTGGAATGCATACTGTGGCCCATTTCATGTACTAAGGTGAACAAATCATCCAAAGTTTCTTGCCAGTTTAACAGCATGAAAGCATTTGTATCATAGCATCCCCCTGAATAAGCACCCGAACGTTTACCGCTATTTTCAGCTACATCAATCCACCGCTCTTCAAAGGCTTTTTTAACATGGTTCGCATATTCAGGTCCAAAAATTTGAAGAACTTCTTCTGCTTTCTCCACTGCCTCGGAGTAGTTAAACTTATAATCCAAGTCCGATAAGGGTGTATAGACATCATACATCTTTAAATCGTTCTCTAACCCTAAAATTTGCTCACGCAATTTAATATAACGATGTAAAAGAGGCAAATATTTATTAACCGACTCCAAAAGCTTATCGTAAACTTCTTCCGGAATAAAATTACTTGATAAAGCTGCTTGACGGGCTGAATGGTAGCCACGCATCTTCGCCTTAAAATTATGGACTTTTACATTTGTTTGTAGCGTTTTCGCATAAGTGTGCTGATACTGTTTATAGTTGCTATAAAGGGCTTGATAAGCTGCCTTTCGCACCTGACGTTCCTTACTTTCCATGAGCGAGATATAATTACCGTGTGTCAGCTGTACTTCCTGCCCTTTTTCATCTTTAATCATCGGAAGCTCAATATCAGCATTGTCAAAAATTTCGAAAGTTTCGGCGGCTGCACCAAAAATCTCACTAGCACTGGCTAAGAGTTTTTCTTCTTTTGGACTTAAGATATGCTCCTTTTTAGCAAAAAGGCGCTCAAACATATGAGAATATTGCTCCAGTTTGGGTTCTTCTCTTCTAAAGCTTGCATAACGTTCTGGCGTTAAAGCTAAGAATTCCGGCTCGTAAAAAGCAAAGGTTTCACCAAGCTTGGCATATAAATTTGTGGCTTTGGCTTCGTATTCTTGGTAACGACTCACTTGCGTATCTTGGTCATGTTTCATTGAGGCATAAACATAAACCTTCTCCACAGCACGCGAGATTTCCAGCTCAATTTCCGTGATTTCTAATAAGCTTTGAGCGCTATCTAGAAGATGTCCTTCGTAGTGCTTTACCGTCCCTAATCTTTCCGAAACTCTTTTAAGTTCTAGTTCCCAGGCGGCATCGTTTTCAAACACAGTTGACAAATCCCAAGTTAAGTTTTCAGCTATTTCATCACGTTTTTTTGCCATTCCATTCTCCGTTTTTCACTTTATTTTTATCTTTAATTATAGCATAGAAGCTTGGTGTATGCAGTTTTTCGTGTTCTTGTAACTGAAAACTTTCATAGAAGCTGTGATAATATTTTTCCAAGGGAGTATCTACTTGAAAAAAGCTTTCTCTCGTATCATCGGAAAAGTCAAAGGTCAATAAGTTTAAGCCTGGAGGACTCCAGTAGCTCTTATTCCAATTGAGGTCTAGCAAATTTTTTCCTTGTTCATAATATTTTTCTTGCATTTTAAGCCATTTTGGCACTTGATAATACAGTTGTTTCTGAACAAACAACTGTAACTCTTCCTGTTTTGGAGCATCTAAACTAAGATCTTCTCCTTCTCGAAAGGGTTGGCGTAAGATCTCTAAGAGATTCTCTTGAAAGAAGTCAAACTCTTCAGTAAGATAAATCGGTCGTCCTTTCAAATCTTGATAAATCAATGATTTCAACCGTAGTTTTTTTCTGTTCCAGTCTAATTCCCAAAAATAAAAACCTCTCACTGCTGAATAATAGAGCAAATTTTTCTGCAAAGATGATAGGTTATTCTTAAGCCATAAGTCCCTTCCTTGAAGCCAAAGGACATAATATCCTTTTTCTTTGTAACTTACCGTTCTCTCTTCTAAACGTTGCAAAGAAAGCGGCGAACACTGTATTTCAATAGCAAGTTTATCATTTACTAACAAATCAGCCGTTTGCTTAATCTCTGGCACATACTTTTCCAACTCAACTTTCTCTTTTTTCTTAAACCATTGATACAAACTGAGTTTTAAGCCCAAGTGTTGTGCAGATTCATTTTCGCTCCAAGAGTCACAATTTTTTACGGATATGTGAGCAAAGTGAGGAATTTTTATCTTCCCTTTTTTTAAACGAAGGGGCGACTTACAGGCTGGGCAATAAAAAGGGCCACTAATTGAAGAATTGTCAAGGAGATTAATTGTTTTTCCGTCTTTATCCAAAGCTATTAACATATCAAATAGTACGAAGAATAGCTCTAAAAGTCACAAGGCAAACAAAAAAACTCGGAAAATCCGAGTCTTTATATCTTAACGGTTAAGTACAAAGTGATCCATAAAAAGAATAAAAAGAGCAAATGCTATGAATACACCTGTGATTAAGCCAACCCAAAAAATATGTTTACGTCTTTGACTGTTCATCACTGCGATAAACTCACGAATAAATGCTGGAAGACGGAAGTACAAAGGTGTTTTTCCTCCAATCCCTCCTTGCGCATTTAATCCTTGTTGAGCAGCAAAGAGAGCCGCTCGGAAAACGTGATAGTCCGAAGAGAAAAAGAGAAATTCTTCATCGGCTTTCTGTTCAATTTTTTCAATCAACTGAGATGAAAATTTTAAATTTTCAAAAGTTGTTTTTGATTGATCTTCAACCAAGGTTCGTTCTTTGGGAAAGCCCAGTTCTTCGACAGCGTATTTTTGCATCGCTAGTGCTTCCGCAAGTTGTTCATCACTACCTTGTCCCCCAGAGAAAACCATTATAGTTTTATCATTTGCAGCCTTTATTCCTGCACGGATACGGTTAGCTAAAAGGGGGCTAACAAACTGGCCATTAATCAGTCCAGAGCCTAGAACCACGTGATATTTTGAAGACTTTTTACGGAAACGACGTCCATATGTCCAGCTAGCAAAAAAGAAAACCGTGAATTGCCAGACAAGATAAAAGGCCAACACAGGATAAACGTAGCTCAAGAGCTGTAGCCAAAGCCAACCTTCAGATAAAGTAGAAACTCGAATATAGAGCCAATCGACTAGAAAAAAGACAAACATAATGGCCGGCAAAATCAAATTCGCTAAACTATGTGATTCACGCCGCCACATTTTAATCGTTAAAACCACAATCCCCACAGGTACGACAAAACTAATCATAAAAGTAGGAATCAAAAAGAGGGCAAGCTCAATAATAATTATGACTAAAATGATATTGGAATGTGAATTATAATTAGCCGAAAAAAGAATCCCCATAATACCGTTAAACAGTACAAAAAGACTGGCTAAAAAACCAATAGTAAGTCGTCCTAAACGTAAAGTTCTCATATCCTTCAAACGATGCGACTTTGTGTAAAAAATGACGGTCGGGATTAAAGCTAAAAAACTAATCACCGAAAATGCAATAATAAGTGGTGTCTCCATGTCTTTATTTTAACATAAAAATCCGCTGATAAAAGCGGATTTCTCTCATGATAGTGTACAAATTATAGAGTTATTTTTAGAGAATAGCAAGTACTGCAAAATTTAAGGCAAATGCAATTGCGACAACCCAAATAATTGGTTTTACTTCTTTAATCTTACCTGTAAAGAGTTTTGAGAAGATATAAGTGATAAAGCCAGCAGCAATACCATATGAGATGGAGTAGCCAAGACCCATAAATACTGAAGCAAAGAAGGCTGGAATAGCTTCACTCAATTCAGACCAGTTGATTTCCTTGAATGATGACAACATCATCATACCTACAATGATCAAAATTGGAGCCGTTGCTTGCGTTGGAACAATGGCAAGTAATGGTAAGAAAAGACTTGAGATCGCAAACATCACAGCAACGACAATCGAAGTCAATCCTGTACGTCCGCCTGCTCCAATACCAGCTGCTGATTCTACATAAACAGTTGTATTTGAAGTTCCGAAAATCGCACCGATTGGTGTAGCAATCATGTCAGCAAAGAGTGCTTTGTCCATTTTAGATGAGAAACCTTTGCTATTTGCCATATCCACAAAATCTTGATCTGTAAAGATTCCTGTGCTACGACCTGTACCAATGAACGTACCAATCGGATCAAAGATTGAGGTTAACGAGAAGGCCAAAATTGTCATCAAAACTTCAATAATTCGAGATGAATCAGAAAATAAACTACCAAAACCTTTAGGACCAAAAGCAGCACCAAAAGTTGTTCCCATCTCTTTGATTGCTGTCCCGAGATTGTTGTCTGCAAAAAGTGTAGACATATCAACTTTTGTAACACCTGTTAAAAGTGCAAGTACAGTCGTTACTGCGATTGACAAGAGAATCCCTGCTTTCCATTTACGGAGAACAAAGAACATTGTTACTAAAATACCAACTAAAGCAACAAGAACACCAGGATCATCAAATTTAACTAAGCCAGGTACAATTGTTGAATCTGCAGTGATAGTGCCGTGGTTATCCGTATAAGTACCTGGTGATGCAATAAATTCAAGAATACCAGCGTTTTTAATACCGATATAAGCGATGAAAATACCGATACCACCACCAATAGCGTGTTGTAAGCTCTCAGGAATTCCTAAAACGATTGCTTTACGAATTGAAGTAAATGTAATAATAATATTGACAATACCACAAATGAAGACCATTGCTAAAGCTTCTTGCCAAGTGTAGCCTAATGAAAGAACAACAGTATAAGCAAAGAAGGCGTTAATTCCCATACCTGGTGCAAGGGCATAAGGAACATTGGCGATTAAACCAATAGCTACCGAACCCACAATTGAAGCTAAGATAGTAGCTAAGAAAACTGCCTGAACGGGCATCCCTGTTGATCCTAAAACATCAGGATTGACAAACAAGATGTAGCTCATAGCAAAGAAGGTAGTAATACCTGCCATAATTTCACGGCCCACAGTAGTGCCGTTTTCTTCAAGTTTAAAGAACTTGTTCACGAATAAATTCTCCTTTTAATAAAAAGTTGCATGCCACATTCGTTTTTCGTGACACACGTCATAAAATGATACATGTTCAGTATAAATAAATTTTAAGTTTGAAACAAGGAATTTCGAGTCATTTAAAAAAACAAGTCCGTATATGTTCGTAAATACCGAACTAAAGGCTTATAAATATTTATAAAAGTTCGTCCATTTTAATAATTGTTGTCAAAAACATAAATTTTATTTTTCATAGTGTCTTGTAGATTACTTAATAATGAACACTCCACATCTTATTTTTTAAAAAGTAACCTAGACCAAAAGCAGCTTTACTGCTTTTCTGGTATAATAAAAAATAAGAAATATTTTAAAGGATTAAGTATGGAAAACAAAGATAGAAAATTGATTGCCATTGATCTTGACGGCACAACGCTTCATAGCGACGGGCGTACAATCAGTCGCTATACAAAATATATTTTTAAACGTATTGAGGAGCAAGGCCACATCATCTGCATCTCCACGGGTCGTCCTTTCCGTATGGCTGTTGATATTTATCGCGAACTCGAACTTAAAAGTCCGATGATCAACTTCAATGGTGCTTTGATTTCCAAGCCAGACAATCGTAATTGGGAGTACACCAAAGGTCATTATATTGATCGTTCATTCGTCTTTGACTTTTTACGCCATCAACAAAACTTTGATTTAGAATTTTTTGCGGTTGAATATCGCCGTAAATTTTTCCTTAATAACTTCAGGAACGTAACCCCTAAACTTTTTGGTGTCGAACAGTTCCATCCCTACAATCGTTTGCGCGCAGATCGTCTCGATGACAATCCGCATGCAGTACTCCTTTCTACACGAGTAAAAGATAAATTTCGTCTGGCCAAGCAAATCCAAGATCATTATAACGGAAAAATCAGTGTAAGTGGCTGGGGCGGTCCTAATGGCGTTTTAGAAATTGTCCCCAAAGGTGTCAGCAAAGCTTCTGGTCTCAAGCATCTTCTCCGTGTTCTCGAAATTCCAAAAGAAAACCTTATAGCATTTGGTGACGAGCATAACGACATCGAAATGTTTAAATTTGCTGAGGAAGCCTATGCTATGAAAAATGCCTCCACTCGCCTCACACCACATGCCACTGAAATTCTTCCGTGGACAAATGATGAGGACGGGGTTGCCCATAAATTAGAAGAACTCTTTTTGAAGTAGTTCTTTTTTGTTGGCAAAAGAGAAACAGGTAATTATTAGAATTACCTGTTTCTCTTTGTTATTAAAAGTATAGATTATTGATGGATGATGAGGGCAGGGCGAACTCCGCCATAGACAGTACTTTCTATGCGCCTAAGCGTGCCCAGATTTCCACCAGTAGTTATATACCAAGCCTGCGTGCTAGATGCAGGGGTACGTAGCCACCACCATCCCCAAGGAGAAGGTGCACGGTCAACAACATTCCAAAAACCAATATCGTCATTACGCGACAAGTAATCCACATCAGCTAAAGATAAACTAAAAGCACGGCGATTTCCCCCTTGAACCACCCTTGTCCTATCGGCTGCAACTTCTTGGAAGAATGTCAGATTATTAACAATCCAGTCCGAGTAAGGGTACCCTGCTTCCTCTTCACTAATAATACCTGTTGTAAACTCAGGAGCCACTGGGGCAGTCATGGCACGAAGGTCAGCTGGAAGAGCCGTGTCGAACCATGTGTTGATACGTGAATCCATCTCCTGAAAATTCGTATTACGCAAGAGATCATTACGAATAATCAAATGATTGCCATCTCCTTGATTTTCAAGGTAGCGGAACATTTGGGCAGCTGTTCCATCAGGATTGGCTACGGTAAAGTGTGTATTCCCGCCAATCGCATCACTCATGCGGCTAAAGTTAAAAGCTTTGGCATGAGCCACTGTCTCTGGTGCGGGATTACCTGTCGCACGCCTACTACGAATTTCGTTAATCAGGTCACTGACATATCCTGAATCTGGCTCCTCTTGGAATTCTTCGTCTACACTGATCAAGTCACTTTCCACGTGAATAGCATAATAGTATGAGCCGTTGATGTTATCTGCACCCGGTAACATTTGAGCTGCATCAAGCAGGTAAGAAGTTGCTTGTCCGCCATTAAGCTGGTTTGCCCAGTAAGCCCAGCCTGTTTCATGGTCAATCACCCAGAAGTTACCGACTTGCTGATTTTCTGTTTCTGGATAATTTCTAAGTGTGCCCCACTCTTGGAGCGTCATTGGTTCCCTATCCTCAGGTAAGGTTTGCGCTGTATGACGTGTGACACCTGCTCCTGGATAAGCATTATTAGAGTTGTCAAAAGACCTACCTTCAGCCCATTGGTCAGCTCTACCTGTTCCAGGGTGTGTGGTGCCGTCTGCCTCATAGTCTCGGGCATGGCCTGCGGCAGCTGTTCTAGCGTCATTATAAACCGTATTGAAGGTTGGTAGATACCAAGGTGCTGTCCCGTTGCCTTCCCAACCAAAAGTTAGATTGGAATAGATGTTAAAGGCAGCACCAGCTCCGGTACGTGTCATAAGACTATCACCTGCTGGAATATAATAAGGCCAGCCTTGCGTGTTTGCACGGCTTGTGCCCTCAACCACAGGTGTGAAAGAAGATTGACCTCGCTCTTGAATTTCCATAAATTCAGACAGGCGAAGCCGAACCATGATCGGTTCTTGCCCGAAATTTTCTACGAAAACATCCTTGTTTTCTGTGTCTCGGTTAAAATAGTCATGGACACGTCCGCCAACTTGTGCAGGATTTTCCCGCAAGCGATCATTAATGGCTTGCTGGTTAAAGGCTGTGAAGGCAAATGTGCCCCCGATTAAACCAAGCAAGGCTAAAAGTGCGATATTGCGTAATTTGCGTTTCTTTTCTGGTGTCATAAGCTTCCCCTTTCCTTAAAACAAAGAAAGCTTACACCTTGACAGAAAATTATTGCTGTGCTGTGCTGTGCTGTGCTGTGCTGTGCTGTGCTGTGCTGTGCTGTGCTGTGCTAAAAGATTATAGTTCATCAGCTCTACCTCGTCAATTTTTTATTATCGTTAAGTAACACCAATAACATTTATATAATCTTATTGTAATATTTTTCTTAAAAAATTTAAAATGAAATGAGAAAAAGGAAAACTCCACCATGTAGCGGAGCTCTTCTAAAATCAACTATAAGTTTATCTTTAAGTACAGAAGATCTGCACTCCAAATAAAAACACTGCTCAACTCCTTTTTATAAAGAGTTGTTACAGTGCTTTTTTCTATATATTAATCACGACTGTTTCCCATAAATCCAAAGATTCTCAAGAGTGAGAGGAAAAGGTTGATAAAGTCAAGATAGAGTGATAACGCCATGCTAATCGCCCAGCCGTTACTTACATTACCGTTATTTTGGCGGTAAACATGCTCAATCTTTTGATTGTCCCAAGCGATCAGCCCACTGAAAACGAGGACACTGATGATTGAAGAAACAAAGACAACCATTGGACTTCTTAAGAAGATGTTAATAACCCCTGCGATGATTAAACCAATCAGCATACCCATCATGGCACGCCCCATACCTGACAAATCACGTTTAGTTGTACGTCCATAAACTGAAAGACCAAAGAACATTCCAGCAGTTGATACAAAGGCTAAAGTGACATCAGAAGCTGTATAAGCTGCAATTGTGAAGCTCATCATGAAGCCCATCAAGACTGAGAAACCAATAAACATAGGCAAAGCCGTGGGTTTATTTTTCATGGCTGCATTTTGCATTGGGAAGATGAGAATCAGTGGTAAGAACCAAATGATAAGCATTGCAAAACCGGCACGATTCACCAAGTTCTGAGCTGCATCCCAGAAAATATTTATTGTTAAAAAAGATGTGAGTGCTGAAACAGCAACTCCAATTCCGACAATCCCATAAATGCGAGCAAAAAATTGATTCAGCGATACTTGACTTCTATTATTATTTATAAATGGATTTTCCATAGTATCTCCTTTTCTAATATACCTTTAAGACTATTTTACCAAAAATTTACAAGGCTGTCATCAGACTTGAGTCCTAGTTTGGGGTTCTTTCTTCATAATTTTCTTATTTTGACCAATCTATCCCTTTTTGTCCTGTTTTTTCTAAAAAGGTATTAGCTTTCGAAAATGGCTGTGAGCGAAAGAAGCCACGAGAAGCAGAAAGAGGTGAAGGATGTGCAGATTCAAGTATTAAATGCTTAGAAGAATCAATCAGCTTCGCTTTCTTACGTGCATCACCACCCCATAAGAGAAAGACTTTTGGACGATCATCATCCGAAGCAATTTTTATTATCTCATCTGTCAAAGGTTCCCAAATTTTTCCTTTATGAGCATTAGACTTCATCTCAGGGACGGTAAGTACAGCATTGAGCAATAAAACCCCTTGCTCAGCCCAATGTGTTAAATCTGAATCCTCTTTATCAAAGCCCTCGCTTTTAAGTTCTTTCCGAATATTGACAATAGAGTCTGGTCGATTCACCACGAAGGAAGCTGGATAGGAAAAACTTAGTCCCTGAGCTTTACCCGGCTGTGGATAAGGATCCTGTCCAACTAGTACAACTTTGACATCAGCTAAAGCAGTCAATTCAATCGCTCGAAATATCTTATCCTCAGGCGGGTAAACATTACCTTGTGAATAAACGTCATTGATAAAATCAACAAGGGTTGAAAAGTATTCCTGAGGCAATCGTTCTCTTAAAGGTTCACTCCAATCCGTTTTTTTCATTGTGCTTCCTTCTCCTTCGTTTTAATTTGTGCATATTGGCGCAATACGGTTTTTAACTTTTCTGGGGCAGTTTTCCGGAAATCGCTAAGATAAATCTCACGATGATGGAATTCTTTGTGGATAAGTTCATAGCTCTCTGCAGCGGCAAATTCCTCCATCAAAGTAAAAGTTTCAGCTTCATCGTCAAAACTCCCCTTATGCATGGCTTGAATA
>NZ_KQ968939.1:1056061-1058303 GCF_001578715.1 Lactococcus sp. DD01
CTGTAATCTTTTCATATTTTACTTGAGAAAAATCTTGTTTTTTCTTTGAAGCTGTGTCTTTTTTCGCCCACTCAACAATTTCTTCAGTTACAAATTCTGGCATCCGAATCATAACTTTCCAAATCAGTTCTTCTTTACGTAGAGGCTCATTAGCCTTTGGAGCTGTCCGGCTTGTCCACAAACCCTCCAAGGGCGGCACAACAAAACGGTAAAACTGTGGAATCACCACATCTTCTCTTTTGTAGGACATTGAAATAGCATATGCTATAGGATAAAGTGAAGCAATCGCTTCTTGGAAAGCTGTACCAGCTGGTGCACCTTGACCAGAAACAGTCAAATAAGACATCTCAGGTACAGTAATTACTTCAATTTTTTTAGGAAAATAAAACTCTTTTTCAGTTTTTTTAAAATCTACTTTTATAGAATCTGTCATTGTTTGGTATCGGAAATAAGCAGAAAATTATTTCTTTTTTTCCACTCTCCTCTCCTTTCTTTGTCGCTGGCAACTCCCTGCCTAGGTCACCTATAAATTCAACGTTGTTAATAACATTATTATAACATTTATCTTACATGTTTTATTTCTATCATCAGCTTCATCCAAAGTTCTCCCATTTTTAGAGTAAAAAAAAATCCTATCAGCAGACAGGAATATTTTTTTGCAATTAAGAATTAGCCCAATTTAGCTGCCAAACGTGATTTGTCACGTGAAGCTTTGTTAGCGTGGATAAGACCTTTTGATGCAGCTTTGTCGATTGCAGAGCTTGCAGCTTTGAATGTGTCTTCGCTTGGTGCAGTTTCAAATTTTTTGATTGCAGTACGCATTGCAGATTTTTGTTGTGAGTTGCGTTCGTTAGCAACAACGTTCAATTCAGCGCGTTTGATTGCAGATTTGATATTAGCCATTATTTCCTCCAAATTTTTGTAATACCTATAAATTATACAGGATTTTTAGCTTTTTAGCAACTGTTTGTCAAAAGAAAATTGAAATATTTTTCTTTTTTCTTGTGTCAAATTGCATATCGCTATTTACATTTTATAGAATGGTGCTATAATATGAATATGAAATTAGATGAAAATCCATGGTTGACAGATGCCGAGTTTATGAGTTATGTTGGTCACTTTCTTGAAATGCCGGAACTGAAACAGCTTGATGAAATCACACATCACTATACTTCAACACGTTTGATTCATTCAATCAAGGTAAGTTATGTGAGCTATTTAGTTTGTAAAAAGATGGGCTGGAATGCAAAATCTGCTGCCCGTGCAGGTCTCTTACACGACCTTTTCTACTACGATTGGCGCGACACTAAATTTAACAAAAGTCATGCCTATGTTCATCCTCGTATCGCTGCCCGTAATGCAGCAAAAATTACTACCCTTTCTGATCTTGAGTACGACTGCATCGTCAAACATATGTGGGGGGCTACAATAGCACCGCCACGTTATAAAGAAAGCTGGGTTGTTACCTTAGCAGACGATTATGTCGCAATGACTGAAGGCGTAGAAACTGCACGTTTCAAATGGAAAACGCGCAAATACTTTAAACGTCACCTTCCAATTTGAACTATTAACATAACAATAGTTCATGAGAAGCATCTAACCATTGGTTAGATGCTTCTTTTTTTATTTTTTCAGACATTCAAGAGGTTTAACACCTTTTTTACCCCTAAGTTGACAAAAATGTGAAAATTATAAAGCGTACTAGATAAAATTTATAATGTTATTTTATCACTGTAGAATAAAAGAAGGTATAAATTCTACTTCATATTTATACTTTCTAAAATTTTCGGAAGTAAAAAAGATGATGAATGTGCCACTTTGTAGTATTTTTTTCCTTGCTCAAAAATTAATGACTTCAATATCACAAGGGAAAGCTATTAAATCCTTAAAAATCAGAGCAATTTTAACTTTTCTTAACCGCTACCATGTTATAATATTGGTAAGCTTATCGTTCGTAATTTTTTACTCAACTTTATGGAAAGGGGCTTAATATTATGAGTCTTTCAAAAGAACAACGCGTGCATGATTTGGCCTTGTGCATACTAAATAATGTCAATATGACTGAAAGTTTGTTCTCTGCTTTAGAGAAAGCAAACGAACTATCCGCCAGCGATGCTTACCCTAAAAAATATGCTGTAGCTTATACAGTACTAACACAAAAGCTCCAAGATGAACTCACTGATTTTGATGATTTAACTTTTTGAGGCTAAAAGTTAAAATAAAAAAAGACTGGTTTTAAAGA
>NZ_KQ968939.1:1059317-1080153 GCF_001578715.1 Lactococcus sp. DD01
CGTTTTAAACCGTCTTTTTTTATTTAAAAATTGCAAAATCAGCTTCCGTAAGCCCAATCAATGGATCAAAATCACCCGAATTAACCAAATCTGCTGTTAAAAAAGGCTCAATCGGATATGATGCAGAAGTAAAATTTTCTTCAGGAAAAAGCGAAATTTCCTCTGTTTGAGGTTGACTAACTTTCACAGTTGTTTCACTCTTGTCATCATCCAAAGTTTGCTTTATTTCTTCTACAGGCTCTGCTTTGCCAGTAAATCGCTCCTTTAAGAAAGTTTTTCGATTGGCACTTTCTTTTTGAACAGCTTGGGCAAAGGCTTTTTGTTCTCCAATAAGAATTAGACTTTGTTTGGCTCGCGTAATTGCTGTATACAAGAGATTACGTTCCAGCATCCTTGAATAGGACGAAACCATTGGAACAACAACTGTTGAAAACTCACTCCCTTGCGACTTATGAATAGACATTGCGTAAGCTAAGGTAATTTTATACCACTCTGCGCGAGGATAGCTCACTTCCTGACCATCAAAATCCATCACAATTTCGTCTTGCTTGCTTTCTGTATGTTTTGCTGGAATAAGCTCAACAATCCTCCCTAAATCGCCATTAAAAACATTGTTTTCTGCATCATTGACTAAATGGAGAACTTTATCATCCTCTCGAAAATGAATATCCTGATAATTAAACTCTTGTCGCTCATCAAGAGGGTTAAACAATTCTTGCAACAAACCATTTAAGGTGTTTATACCAGCTACACCTTTATACATCGGTGCTAAAATCTGCAATTCAAAAGGATTATTTCCTCTTTTTTTCCACGCAGTCGCCACTTGTTTCACAAGATGAGCAACTTGTCCTGTTCCAGCTTCAAAATAAGAACGATCGTGATGACGGCTAGTAAAATCTTGTGGCAAACGGCCTTCCTTAATCTCATGAGCAAGGTCAATAATCGTCGATTCGGCTCCTTGACGGAAGATTTTATCCAAGCGAACTGAAGGAATCTCTGGAAGCTTCAGCAAGTCTGCAAAGACTTGCCCAGGACCAACTGACGGCAGCTGATCTGCATCGCCTACAAAGAGTACTTTCATGGAAGGAGGAATGGCTTGTAAAAGTTTATTTGCTAACCAGGTATCTACCATTGAAAATTCATCAACAATCAAAAGTGAACCCGCAAGATCATTACTTTCCATATCCATTGCTTCATCCGTATTTAAACCTAAATGGCGATGAAGCGTTGCTGCCGGTAAGCCAGTAAGTTCATTCATCCGGCGACTTGCTCTTCCTGTTGGTGCTGCCAGAAGAATAGGGAAAACATCATCATGATAATGCCCAGGATCTAAATCAATGTCATGAAGCTGTGCATAAGTTTCGATAAAACCGTTGATAATCGTTGTTTTACCTGTTCCTGGTCCACCGGTTAAAATGAAGAACTGACTATTTAAAGCTTGAAAAATAGCTTCTTTCTGCAGTTTATCGTAGCGAATACCTAGCTTAGTTTCCACTTGCTCAATATTTTTCAAAATTTTTTCATCTGAGAAGGTCTGAGTACTACGTCCAATAAGTTTTTTGAGGTACTCACTAATGCCTTGCTCAGCAAAATAAAGGGAATTTTCAAATATTTTAGTTTCTTCTTGTTGCATTTTACCGTCTTCAAGCAGATGGTTGATTTCTTCAGCCACAGTCTCTGGGCTAACTTCTATCTGGCGTGCTTCTTCCAAAACTTGGATTGTTTGTTGCAAAAGATCACGCGCTTCAATATAAGTATCGCCCGTAATTAAAGGGTGTTTTTTAACCACATGCATCAATCCCGCTCTAAAGCGGTCACTACTATCTGCTGCAATTCCCAATTCTTGAGCAATTTGGTCCGCTGTTTTAAAGCCAATTCCTTTGATATCTTCAACCAACTGGTAAGGATTCTTGGCGATAATATCCAAGGTTTGATCTTTGTAAAGCTCATGAATTTGAAACTGGAGCTTACTGGGAATACCATATTCTGCAAGCTTTGATAAAATCTTTTCCACACCATGATTGTCACGAAGTCTTTTAATAAAGGAATTTTTCTTTGCTAAAGGAAGGATATCGTCTAATTCTTCCGGCTTACTTAAGATACTGTCAACTGTATCATCAGGAAAAAGAGCCACGATTCTTTCTGCCGTCTTTTTACCAATCCCAGGAAATTTATCAGAAGAAAAGTATTTAATTAGTCCTGCAGCACTGGTCGGTACAGCTTTTTCATAAGTTTCAACTTGAAGCTGCTCCCCATATTTTGGATGTGTCGTAAGTTTACCATAGAAGGTATAACTGTCCCCTTCGATCAACTCCCCAATTGTTCCGGTTACAACAATTTCATAATCTTCATAATCGCTATTGGTATCATCCACTTCTACTAAAAGTACTTTATAAAAATTACTAGGATTACTAAAGAAAATCGCTTCAATTGTTCCGGTAAAATATATTTTTTCTGTCATAACACTTTATTCCAGTGCAACAGCTCAAAACGTTGACCTTTCGTTTCTAAAACAGTTACACTATTATTGGCTAAACCACCAGCTGTACGCAACTCTTGTAGCGGAAAGCCCGCTAAATGTCGCATTCCCGCTGTCCCTGAAGCACCATGACCGACCAATAATATATTTTCAGCCTCTTGCTTTTTGAGGTCATTTGCTAAACTATCAAAACGTGCTAAAACATTAGCTACTGTTTCCGCTCCAAAATGGCGCCCATCAAAATTTTGCAATTCATTCCGAGAAGCAAACATTTCATCTGGATACTTCAAGAGTGCATTTGCGATCAACTGGCCTTCCAGCTGACCAAAATTCCATTCGGAAAGGCGAATATCTGTATTTACTGGCAAAGCAGTTAACAATTTTGCGGTTGTCACAGCACGCGACTGCGGACTAGAAATCACTTTATCAAATTGGACAATTTGTCCCAGTCTTTCATTTACTCGGGCTATCGCCTCATAGGATTCCGGCAAAAGAGGCGAGTCCCCTTTTTGACCTTGGAGCCTTTTTTCGAGGTTCCATTGCGTTTTACCATGTCTTACAAAATAGATTTTCATTTTAATTCCTGAATTTCTTTAATTATTTCTTCTGGTTTTTTGTCCTTGGTTTCAATAATAATATCCGCTACTTCTTCGTAGAATTTTTCACGCTGCATAAACAATTGTTCTACGTCTTGTACGGGTTGTGTAGCCAATGGTCTTTTATTTTTTTGATCAGTAAGAATACGTTCATAGAGCGTTTCAAAATCTGCCTTGAGATAAACGACATTTTTCAGCTTTTTCAGACAGTCCCGATTTTCTACAAGTTGAACAATGCCGCCACCTGTGGCAACATTAAATCCTGAGAGCACCGCTGCCTCAAGTGTTTCTCTTTCAATTTGTCGAAATTTAGCTTCGCCATATTCCTGAAAAAATTGTATAATGGGCATTCCAATCTCTTGTTCAATGGCTTGATCAAGGTCAATAAAGTTTTCCTTATTTAGAGCCCTTGCAATCGTTGATTTCCCCGCGCCCATAAACCCAATCAACACTACTGCCATTCTCGTTCCTCCTTGCTTGGCCCAAGTAAACCTTTCAGATCGTCAAAGAAAGTTGGATAACTTGTTTTAATGGCTTGACTTCCTTCTAAAACAACTTCTCCTTCTTGTACAAGAAGTGCCGCAATTGCTGTCATCATACCGATACGATGATCACCGTGAGTATTGATGTCTTTATGAGGCGCATGAAGGTTTGTCTTCCCTCTAATCTTCATCCCATCCGCTGTAGGTGTAACATCAGCTCCCATCGCTTTTAAGATGTCCGATACAACTGAGATACGATCCGTTTCTTTGACACGAAGCTCTTCCGCATCTGCAATAATCGTTTCACCCTCAGCTTGTGTAGCTAAAAGAGCAATAATCGGCAGCTCATCAATCAACCTTGGTATCAAATCGCCCGATATCTGGGTTGCAGTCAATGTGCTATAACGAATTTTGAGTGTAGCGGCTATCGCAGTTTGGTTGGTGATTTCAACTTTTCCTCCCATAGCAGTAACAACATCAATTATTCCTGTTCGTGTGGCATTGATACCAACATTTTGCAGTTCAATACTGCTTCCTGGAATGATTAAAGCAGCAACAATCCAAAAAGCTGCTGAGGAAATGTCTCCAGGCACTGTAATTTCTTGGCCTTCTAACTTTTGTCCACCTCTTATTCGGATATGCTTTCCCGATACTGTAAGTTTTCCACCAAACTGTTGAAGCATTTCTTCGGTATGATTTCGTGTCACCGCTTTTTCCACAATTTCTGATATTTGATTACTCTTTGTTTGTAGTGCGGCAAAAATCAAAGCTGATTTTACTTGTGCAGAGGCTACAGGCAGTTGATAGTTAATAGACTGCAGTTGTCTTCCTTGAATTTCTAAAGGTGGCAGGCAAGTTTCTCCTTGACCAGAGATTTTTGCTCCCATTAATTTTAATGGGTGAGCAATACGATCCATTGGGCGACGCGAGAGCGAAGCATCACCAATCAATTTTGTATCAAAGTCTAAACCAGCGAGAATCCCCGACATTAATCGCATCGATGTTCCTGAATTTCCCATATCCAAGGGCTTATTCGCTGGCTGTAAGCCCTCAAAGCCCTGTCCTTGAATATAGATTATCTCCTCTTTATCTTCAATTTTAACACCCAAGTCTTGGAAAGCTTGCATTGTAGCTGTGACATCCTCAGCTCGCAAAATATGCTTAACCCTCGTTTGACCATGTGAAATCGCCCCAAACATTATGGAGCGGTGAGAAATTGATTTATCCCCAGGAACAGTAAGTTTACCTGTGAGTGATTTTGCCTTTATTTCGAGTTTCATTGCGTTTCAAACTTTCTTCTCTACAATTTATCTTCTATTATAGCACAAGTCAAGAGCTGTAATATTGTATTGTTTTTCTTGACCTTATATCAAAAAAACCACTACGCGCAAGTGGTTTTTTAGTTTTTCGTTTTTAAATATTCTTCTTTCGTCAAGATCCAATAGTCACACAGGACAGAACGTCCCTCTTTTGCCATATATGTATAGACTTGACCCGTTTTTCGCATGCCAATCTTTTCCATTACACGTCCTGACTTTGGATTTTCTGCATCATGTTCTGCTACAATAATTTTTACATCAAGTTGGTTAAAAGCTAAATCTCTAAGGGAAGCGGCAGCCTCTGGCATTAGTCCTCTCCCCCAAAAGTTACGATTAAGCACCCAACCAAATACAGCTTGATCTCCGTCGAGCCTTAGATCAATGGTTCCAATCATTTTTTCGCTCTGCTTATCCACAATTGCCCAGCAAAATAAGCGCTGTGGTATAAAATACTCCACAATACTTTCTTCAGTCATAGCTAAATCTTTATGTGCGGGAAATGAAACATAACGTACAACTTCTGGATCACTTGCATATTCAAAAAGGTCTTCTTTATCCGCAAGTTCTACTTTTCTAAAAATTAAACGTTCTGTTTCAAAATTTTGATGTTGTGCAAGTATTACTTGTTTATTGTTCATTTTTTTTCACCTCAACGGTTGTTCCTTCGCCTAGCTCTGAGCTTATCTTAATACAAAAGTCAAGTCGATCCAAAATGAGTTTTGTTAAGTACAAGCCTAAACCCGATGCTTTATAATAGCTGCGACCGTTATAGCCTGTGAAACCATGCTCAAATATGCGTGGCAAATCTTCGGGTAAAATCCCTATTCCTGTATCACTTAAAATAATTTTATTTTCTTCGATACTAATTGTTAAACTGCCTTCATTTGTATATTTTATAGCATTATTGAGCAACTGCTCTATTGCCAAGCTGAACCATTTGCGATCTGTAGTAATTTCCCAATCACCTGAAATAGTGACGGATAAATTTTTTTGGATGAAAAAACTACTGTATTTTTTGAGCAGTTCTCGCAAAAGGGCAGCGACAGAAAATTTCTCAAAATGAAAATCTGTTGAAATATTGGCTATACGTTGGTATTCCAATAACATTTTTAAGTAATTATCCAAAGCGAAAGTTTGATTTTTTAATTCGATTGGATTAATTTCTGTTTGTGCCATTAAATCGATTGCGGCCAAAGGGATTTTCATTTGATGGGACCAGACTTTGATAATATCTTCTGTTTCTTTAATGTGTTTTTCTTTTGCACGCAGGTTTTCTTCCAAATCCAAAAGCTCATGTTTCAAGTCACATAAGAGTGCTTCTCTATTCGCCCATCGAAAATATGAGGAAACCAAGTAAATCACAAATACAATCAAAGCAAGAATAGTTGCATTGATAAGGGATTCAATCGGAAGATGCCAGAGTAAAAAATTGCTCACAAAGATAAAGAGCATCACCAGAAACACGCCGATTTGTGCAATTTTTGTCTGCAAAAACCGCTTTATTTTACTCCAAGGCATAGCCTACACCTCGTTTCGTTACCAAATGTGCAAATCCAATTTCAGCTAGTTTTTTACGTAAACGTGTCATTTTTACATTTAAAGTATTACTGTCGATAAATTCATCTGTTTGCCACAGTTCTTGAAGAATAGCTTCTTTGCTTACAACAGCTCCGTTGGCTCTAAAAAGAACACTCAAGATCTTGTTTTCGGAAGGTGTGAGATCAATCTGACTTTCCCCTGATTTTACCATATTGTCTGATAAAATAAAGCCGGCAAATTCTAATTTCTCAGGACCAGAAAAGTTATAAGAACGACGAAGCAATGCCTTTATTTTGGCCTGCAAGATATCCAAGGAGAAAGGTTTTGTAACAAAATCATCAGCTCCTTGATTCATGGCTGTGACTTGGTTCATATCATCACTCATCGACGAGATAAAAATAATCGGAATTTGTGAGACTTTGCGTAATTCTGTTGTCCAGTAAAAACCGTTATAAAAGGGTAAACCAATATCCATTAAGACTAAGTCCGGATCTGCTTCCAATATTTCCTGCTTGACTGCCCGAAAATTTAAAACAGAATAGACCTGAAAGTCACTTTTCAAGGCATTAGTCAACATTTTAACAATCGTTTTATCGTCTTCAACAATAAAAATTTTGGGCATTTTTTCCTCCCGAACTTGCGGATCTGTTATCACTTGTTCTTTTTTCACTATCAATTTTTTCTTTCTCCTATTATAACATATAAAAAAATCAGATGATTCCATCTGATTTTTAGAAAAATGTTGTAAAGCCATAATAGCCTAAACCAACAATAATGAGAAGTGAAAGGATATGCAAACTAAGCGTTAAAGACTGTAAAAGTTTGATATCCTTGCAGTTCTTAATCTTTCTTTGAACAAATTGAATGATGCCCCAAACATACCAGGCACAGAAAGTAAGAACAGTAAGTGAGCCACCAAGGACCAGTAAGTAATAGGGTATTTTTTCCATTTATTTTTTCTCCACAATATTGTAATACACAAGGCTTGTTCCTTTATAGATTAACCAATAAATAAAGGCTAAAGCAGCAATAGTTCCTAAGCTAATCCAAAGAATTAACTGGCTATCCATGATTCCAAAGATACCAATAAGCTTACTAATCATAATGTAAGCAAAGCTGAAATGTACAATCGTCATTGCGATTGGCAATAAGAAAATCATGCTTACTTGTGACTTGATGGTCTTAGACACTTGCTCTTTTGATAAACCTACTTCTTGTAGAATCTTGAATGAACGTTTGTCTTGCACACCTTCTGACAACTGTTTGTAATAGATAATCAAGGCAGCACCTAAAATGAAACTAATGCCAAGAACCAAACCGATAAAGACAAAGGTACCGATTCCAGTTCTAACTTCTTTCATCTCAGCTGAACGGAAGCTGAGCATATGGTCTCCATCATTATTACCTAACGCATTTGTTAATCTTTCTTGATCTTTTTCTGCAATATCAAAGTTAACTGTCACAGATGGACTCACTTGATAAGCTTGTTCACCATCATTATTTGCTTTATTATAAACCTCAAGAGCTTGATGTAATGCTGCATCATTTGGGAAGATAAGAAGCATTGGCGTTGTGATATTTATCATGATAGGATATTTGTTTAAATCCTGTGTAGCCATGACGTCATTCACTTTATATTTTGTTCCAAACCAGTTAAAATCTGTAAGTTTTGGATAAGCACCAAAGTAATCAACGATATTAACCTGGTTGTCCGAAATATCAGAAACATTTTCATCCAAATTTTTCAACGTTTGCAAAGTTGTCATTGAAAATTGAATGGCGGTTTTTTGGTCGCCTGTTGGAGTAATATTTAAAGTATTTTCTCCTTCTTTTTGACCGTTACCCATCAAATAGTCCACACTTAAAGCTGTTGTGACATTTGATATTTTTACACCCGCTTGGTCTGCTTTTTCTTGTAAATCTTGGGCCAGCTGATTACCTGTTTTTTCTTGTGAATAAACAGTGTATTGTCCTTCTTTTGGAAAAGCACGTTCAACAGTTTGGGTTGAGCCTAAGAAGATACCGATTGTAACTACTAAAGTTACTAAAGTCATCGACAAGAGAATGGTAATATTGGCCAAGCCAACCGCATTTGCTTTCATTCGGTAAAGCATTGAGCTGATCGTAATAAAGTTTTGCGGTTTATAGTAAGAATTACGTTTTTTACGCCATTTCAAATACCAAACGGTAAAACTGATATAGAAAAAGTAAGTTCCCAAAATAACTGCCAGAACTGCAAGGAAGAAAGTTGAGAGTGCTTTAACGGGATTATCAACATTTAGTGCTAAGCCATAGCCAACTACCAGTAAAACAATACCAATCAAGGCCATGAAAATGTTTGACTTAGGCTCTTTTTCACCTTTAGATGCTTCTCTTAACAGATCAAGACTTGAAGATTTCCAAATGATAAATGTTCCAATAATAAGAAGCAAAGTAAAGAAGAGCAAGAATATTACTGCTACTGTTAGAATAGAAGCGGGTGTAATCGCTAAGTTAAAGTTACTTTCACCAATCATATTGATAAAGATCAGGAAAAGGAACTTAGAAAAAGCAATCCCAACGATTGTACCGATAATGACAGTCGCAATATAACTCATTACGAGTTCAAAGAAAGAAACAAGGGCGATTTTCTTTTTCCCTAGTCCGAGAATGTCATAAAGCCCAAATTCTCGTGAGCGTTGCAACTGTAGGAAACGATAACTATAAATGAGAATAATCCCACCAAAGATAGCCAAAATCCACATCGCAAAGGACATCATTTGCCCAACTGCTGCGCCACCCTTCATTTTTTCAAGGGATGGAGATTGTGCAATTGCAGCAGTAACAAAAAGCAAGACAAACATTGTTACACTCGCTACGATGAAAGGCGCAAATGATTTCAACCCTTTTTTCAGATTTTGTGCTGCCAGTTTAAAACTAAGCATTATCGGCTACCTCCGTTTCGCTTGGGTCAGCTGAAGCTCCCAAGAATGAAGTCATTGATAAGGTAATTTCTTTTGCAAACTCTGTTGATGACTTATCGCCACGATAAAGTTGATGATAGAGCATTCCGTCTTTAATGAAGAGAACACGTTTTGCGTGACTTGCAGCTAAGCTTGAGTGAGTAACCATGATGATTGTTTGACCAGCATCATTGATATTTTCGAAAAGTTCAAGCAGACTCTCTGAGTTTTTATAGTCCAAAGCTGCTGTTGGCTCATCTGCCAAAACAAGATCCGGTTGAGAAATCAGAGCACGCGCAACAGCCACACGCTGTTTTTGCCCCCCTGATAATTCAAAAGGTTGCTTTTCTAAAAGTGTCTCGATATTCAACTTAGGTGCTAAGTTTTCTAGACGTGCTTTCATTTTCTTTACTGGAGCTTTAGAAAGTACCATGGGAAGATAAATATTATCCCTTACTGATAAAGTATCCAAGAGGTTGAAATCTTGGAAGACAAATCCGAGATGTTCACGGCGGAATGCTGAGATATCCTTGTCTTTAATGGCTGTAATGTCACGTCCTGAAAGTAAAACTTGACCAGCTGTAGGTTTTTCCAAAGTTGATAAGATATTCAAGAGTGTTGTTTTACCTGAACCTGATTCACCCATAATAGCAATGTATTCACCTTCTTCGACAGAAAAATCAATGTCAGCAAGAGCCGTTGTTTCTTCTTTTGAAAAGCGTGTTTTGAAAACTTTTTTGATATGTTTAACTTCTAATAGCATTTTTTCTCCCTTGTCACCTTTAGATGATTAATTTAATTTATCTTTTGCTTTACTTGGCAAGTCATTTTTTTGAACTTCTTCCCAGTTTGTTACACCTTTTGCTTTATTATCTGTCACTTTAAGATAAGCATCTTTACGTAAATTGTGTGTAGCTGTAAAGGAAATATCTTTTCCTTCGCCATTTTTATCATAAGAAGGTAGCTTGTACTCATAAGACACCATGCGTTCGCCTGAATCGCTTTTTCCAATTTTTTCCGAACCATCTTGTGTAATTTTTACGTAACGTTCTGTACCCCCGTAGCTTGATTTGTACCAGCCATATCCTAGACCACCAATCACTACTGCTAGAGCAAGTAAGCCAAATAATACTTTTTTCATATTGTTGCCTCTTTCCTACTAGGTTTTGTTTTTCTTAACCCTACACTTTTATTCTAACAAATTATATTTTCTGCAAACTTACACTTTTGTAATAAAAAAACTAGCCTTATTTTTGAGACTAGTTTTTATTTCATCAGAAGTTTTTTAAGCGTTCCTTATAGTTTTGAAAAGCTTCTTGTAGCTCTCTAAAACTATCGCTTGAAAACTTATCACAAATTTCTTGGGCTAGGACTGTAGCAACAACATTTTCCATTACTACTCCGGCCGCTGGAAGAGCGGTTGGATCAGAACGTTCAACGCTCGCTTTATAAGGTTCATGCGTTTCAGTATTGACAGACATGAGAGGCTTATATAGGGTCGGTATCGGTTTCATGACACCGCGAATAATAAGGTCCTCACCATTAGTCATGCCACCTTCAAAACCACCAAGATTATTACTTTTTCGGCTATAGCCTGTTTGCTTTTCCCAAAGGATTTCATCCATAACTTGACTGCCTTGACGTCGCCCGGCCTCAAAACCAAGACCAAACTCCACACCCTTAAAGGCATTGATAGAAACGACAGCTGCTGCGATTTTTGCATCTAATTTACGATCAAAATGTACGTAAGATCCTAAACCAGCCGGAACATTTGTAGCACGTACCTCTACAATTCCACCGATGGTGTCGCCAGCTTTCTTTATTTTATCAATATATGAACGAATTTCCTCAGCTCTTGAAATATCCACAATAGACAAATCATTTGTACCAGCTTTGGCTTTGATTTCGCTGACAGTGAGTTCTGGAAGTTGAGCAACAACATCTTTGCCTCCAAAATTAACCACATGATAAGCCAGCTCCATATCAAGCTGTTTGAGCAAAGCCTTGGCAACTGCTCCCACAGCTACTCTCATCGTTGTTTCACGAGCAGAGGAGCGCTCAAGTGTATTTCGCAAATCCTCAAATTCATACTTCATCCCTCCTACCAAGTCAGCATGTCCTGGTCGAGGTTTTGTCAATTTACGTTGTCTCTTGACGGCATCATCAACTTCTTCCGCAGCCATAATTTCCGTCCAATGTGAGAAGTCACGATTGGTTACATTAAGAGTAAGTGGACTTCCCAAAGTTTTACCATGACGCAAACCACTGGTGATTTCGACCTGATCAGATTCTATCTTCATGCGACCACCTCGTCCGTATCCTCCTTGACGGCGTTTCAATTCAACATTGATGTCAGAAGCTTGAAGTGGAAGTCCTGCTGGCAAACCTTCAATGATTGCTGTCAAACGTGGCCCATGTGATTCACCTGCTGTAAAAAAGCGCATCTTAATCCTCCATTATTTTTTGGTAAATTGGTAGTAAATCATCGATAGTTTCGAGCATTTCCTGTAATATCATATCATCTTGTTGACCATCAAAACGGTCAGCTTTCCAAATTCTACCCATCTCTAACTCTGATTTTTTTATATTTTTCAACCGAGTAACAAATTCTTCAAGATGGCTACTTCCATAAAAATCAGACTTGGTATGATCTTTAGATAGAACAAAATCCTTGGGTAATGAGAGATCCGAACTCAACTTCTGAGCGTAATCTGCTTGTCCTTTAGGCTGATCAATAATTGAAAGGTAGATGAACACGTAATCTTGCCAAATCCCTAATTGGAAATGCGGCTCCATTTTATAACCACGCTTTTGTGTGCCAATAGCAGACCACGTGTTTTCAGGTGCATTGCTTGTCCGCCGACGATGCTGTGCAATATGCAGGTAAAACTCCTGTTCAGGGAACGACTGCTTTATTCTTTCTTTTAGCTGTTCTCCTATTTCCATAAAAATCGGTTGAATTTCAGCACGCACTCCCTGCATACGCATTTCCAATCCTTCTATATCAAAGACTTCAAATGATTCTTTTTTAAACATATTTCCTCACAAAAATTTTATACAAATAATCCCTACCAACATTACTGCAACACCTGCAACTTGGATAAGACGTATCGGATAGCGATCTGAACGCCACCAACCAAACTGTTGCACCAACATTGAACCAATGATTTGTCCAAGTAATGCCATCATTATATTTAAGCCAGCCCCTATTTTTGGCACTGCTAAAACGGCGCCAAGAACAAAGAAGGCTCCCCAGATACCTCCCAATATATTCCATTTTTTTATCTTACCTAATTCAACTTTTGTAATTAAGCGACGTTCAATCACTAAAGTCACACAGACAATGGCAATCAGTCCAATGAAGAAAGACATAAATGAAGCTTGAAACGGCCGATGCAATAAGGTGCCCAAATGTCCATTAATAGCCTGTTGAACCGCAGTGAATGAACCTGATATTATCGCCCAAAGGCGCCAAAGCATCAAATTGGGCTCGGCTTCAACTTGTCCTGCTTTTTCACGTAAGCTAGGTAAAACAACGGCAATGAAAAGTCCAAGTATAGTAACAATAATCCCCAATATACGAATAGGACTCATCGGAATTTGGACCGCGTAAAACCAACCAAAGCTGTCAATAACAACTCCAGTTAAAATTTGTCCCAAAATAGGCAAGATAACAGTCTGCACAGCACCTAGTCGTGGAAAAAGAAAGACATTCGATGTAACATATACTGGACCGAGTAATCCACCAATCCATATCCAAGCAGGATGAGACTGGACAAATTCAGTAGAGGGGAACAAATCACCGGTCAAAAGTAATGAGATTGTACCTAAGAAAACAACCCCAATAATTTGAGAAATTGTTGATGCCCAAAAAGGCGAATTAACATTTTTGCGAAGATCGGCATTAATCGGGTTTTGGTTTGCTAGTAAAAAACCCGCAAAAAGTGCTATTCCAAGATAGACAAACATTATAATTTTTTAATTATTCTCTCCATTGTATTGATATTGCGACTTGTAAAAAGGTCTTTATAGACTGTTTTACCTAAGACTTTACCAAAAGCTGTTGTTAAGATTGTGCCCCTTGGTACCTTCCAATAAAAGGAATTCACTTGGACAAGCCCTTCTTCCCTACTTGTTTTCAGAGCATTAAACTCGCTTTGAGCAAATTGAGAAAAGGTTTATTTTTAACAAGCTTTCTTATTTCTTGTTCGATTTTTATAAAACTTTGCACAGGTAAAAAGATAGATCAGGCAAGGTTTCGCTGCTAAAAATGCTATTCCCTGTAGCTAAAACAGTGAAACATCTGTAAAACCAGCTGCTTCAAACTCTTTTTTAAGTCTGTCATTTTGAGTTTACTACCACCCACATTTATTCCACGAAGAAATGCCCAGTATCTCATTTCAAATATTCCTTCATTTCTTGAAGGCTTATCTCATGAATTTTGGCCTGTCCAATTTCGGGAACAAGTACGGTCTTAATCATCTTGCCTCGCGCTTTTTTATCATGGGTTAGGATTTCAAACAAAGCTGACTCATCCCATGGTTCATAAGTTTGAGGAAGTTGAAACTTTTGGAGTACCGCTTTAATTTGAGCAGTTAGTCCTTTAGGCATCAGCCCCTTACTTTCCGCCACTTTACTTATTTGAATCATTCCAATAGCTACAGCCTCACCATGCATGACCTGCCCATAGCCAGCAAAAGCTTCGACAGCATGACCAATTGTGTGTCCAAAGTTCAAATAAAGTCGCGTTCCCTGATCAAACTCATCTTCCACAACAAGTTTCCGTTTCACATCGCAGGCTGCCCGAATAAAATACTCTGCTTCTTGCAAAAGTTCATCGGCATCCTGTATCTCATTTAAGCGGACCCAGAGTTGTTTATCGGCAATCAAGGCACACTTGACGATTTCACCAATCCCCTCACGAAAATCACGTTTCTCTAAGGTTTTCAATACCTCAGGATCAATCAGAACACCATCTGGCTGAGCAAAAGTTCCAATCATATTTTTAGCATAATCACTATTGATTCCTGTTTTTCCACCGATGGAACTGTCGACCTGAGCCGTTAAACTTGTTGGTATTTGGAGAAAGTGAATGCCCCTCATATATGTACTGGCGGCAAAAGCTGCTAAATCCCCAACAACGCCTCCACCTAAAGCAATCACTCCATCGGAGCGTGTCAAACCATGTAAGGCACAAAATTCCCATAGTTTCTCTACAGTAGACAAGTTTTTACTTGCTTCACCTGCTGGAAAAGTAAAAGTAAAAACTTCAAATCCTTCATTTCTTAACTGGGAAACTGCCTCTCTTCCATAGAGAGGTTCAACATTGTCATCGGTGACAAGTACAACTTTTTGTTGTTGCCAGAGTTGTGCAACCCATAGTCCCACTTGTGACAAGCTTCCCTTCTTAATAATGATATCATAAGGGTGCTCTGGAAGATTAACATTTAACCTCATCTTTTTCCTCCAATTCCTGTCTAATCTGCTCAACAGGCATTTTTTTTCCTGTCCATAATTCAAAAGAAGCGGCAGCTTGATGAATAAGCATACCAACTCCATTCATCGTTGTTCTCCCTTGGCTTTTTGCCCATTTCATCATTGGTGTTTCACGGACCTTGTAAATCATGTCTACCACCAGAATTCCTGGGGGCAAAAGAATTGAAGTAGGGAGCGGCATTGCTTCGCCAGACATCCCTACTGGTGTTGCATTAACGAGTAGGTCTGATGTCATAATTTCTTTTTGCAATCGTGAATGATCAGCTAGGTCGTAAAGTTTTATGGTAATTTTTGTCTGATGTGACAATTTTTCCAAACGCTGTTCTAAACGTGCATAGGAGGCTGAATGTCTAGCAAAAACCGTGATTTCGTGCATTTCAAGCAAAGCAGCCTGAACAATTATGGAAATCGCAGCACCACCACCACCAATTAGCGTTATTTTTTTATGACGCGGTTTAAACTTTAACGCCCTGAAGAAACCTTGACCATCCGTATTGTAACCTATTAATTTCCCCTTCTGATTGACAATCGTGTTGACTGCTCCAATCAACTGTGCTTCTTCGGATAATTCATCAATAAATTCCACCGCTTTTTGCTTGTAAGGCATCGAAATATTCAAACCATACATGTCCAATGTTCTGACATTGTTAATTGTCTGTTCGAGAATTTTTTCATCTTCCAAATCCCAAGCCAAGTAGATAGCATTTTCATTGGTCAGCTCAAAAGCACGATTATGAATAAAAGGAGAAAGACTATGCTTAATGGGATGTGCTAACACAGCAGCCATCCGAGTGTATCCATTTATTTCCATCGTTTACCTGTATTCCTTTTTTGACATAAAAAAATAGTATTAGTTTCCTAATACTATTATAACTTATTTTAAGCGGCTTTGCGCCCTGCGAAATACCGTTTGGCAACGCCAATCACTGCTGGAAGTAAGGATACAGCAACGATTGCTAGCATGACGAGTTCAAAGTTTTTCTTGATGAAAGGTACTTGTCCAAAGAGGAAACCTGCCCCTAAAGCGACGATAACCCAAGCAAAACCACCTAAAAAATTATAAAGCACGAATTTTTTATGCGGCATGCGGCTTGTTCCTGCAGTAAAAGGAACAACCGTACGAATGATTGGCATAAAGCGCCCGAGGAAGATAGCCCACGAACCCCATTTAGCAAAGAACTGCTCTGCTTCTTCAATGTACTCTGGCTTTAAAAATTTAGATAGCGTTTTATGTTTTGGAATTACATCTCCAAATTTACGCCCAATTTCATAATTCAGAAGATTGGCCAGAAAAGCTAAACTCCCCATAATCAAAATCAGAAGAGGCATTGATAATTTATCTGGATACATGGCGGCCATCGATCCTACAAAAAAGAGAATTGAATCCCCCGGTAAGAACGGAAAAATAACCAGCCCTGTTTCAATAAAGATGATAGCTCCTAAAAGAACATAGACCCAAACGTGTGCGCCTGGTGCATTCAAAAAACCAGAAATCCAGTCATTGAAGAAGCCAAACATCGAAAGTGTTGTAAACATATTTTTATATTTTCCTTTTGTTATGCTGTTACTGCATTTTTTATTTTACACTAAAAGCTTGCCTTTATCAAATTCTCATTCGTCTATTTTTTTAGACAAAATTATTATTTTTATTTATTCGGACTGTTTTCCATGTCACATTTTATTACACAATTTATTTTTTTCAGCCTTGTTTTATGGTATACTGACAAGTATATAATTGTTTATATAATTAATGAAACTTAGGAGAAATAATGAAATGAAGAAATTATTCCTTACATTATCTTTAATATTCGCCACGATTACTGGAATGTCCTTTGCAACTGCTCATAATGTTAGCGCTCAGGAAACCGTACGTATCGCGAGTGATAATGCTTATGCCCCTTTTGAATTCCAAGATTCAGATAAAAATTGGGTAGGTATCGATGTCGATATCATGAAGGAAGTCGCTAAAATCAATGACTGGAAGCTTGAGATGTCTTTCCCTGGATTTGATGCCGCTCTTCAAAATTTAAAGGCTGGAAAAGCTGATGCGGTCATCGCTGGGATGACGATCACAGACGAACGTAAACAAGTTTTTGATGTTTCAGATCCTTATTATACTTCAGCCATTACTTTAGCTACAACAAAGTCTTCTACACTTAAGAGCTATGATGAACTTAAAGGCAAAGCTGTTGGTGCTAAAAAAGGAACAGCTTCATATGACTGGTTGCAAAAAAACCAAGATAAATACGGCTATACAATCAAAACTTACTCTGACGGTGTTCACATGTTTGCCTCACTGGCTGCAGGAAACATCGTAGGTGCGATGGATGAAGCTCCTGTCATCTCTTATGCCATCAATCAAGGGCAAGACTTGGCAATCAATCTTCCTTCCTTCTCACTTCCTGGGGGTTACGGTTTTGCTGTAATGAAAGGTGAGAACTCTAAACTCATCGATGGTTTCAACAAAGCTTTGACTCAAATGAAAGCCAATGGCGAGTATGACAAAATCGTTCAAAAATATACTGGTGGTAAGAAAGCAACTCCTAAAAAAGATGTTTACACTATTGCCTCAGATAATAGCTTCGCCCCATTTGAATTCCAAAACACAGATAAAAAATTCACAGGTATTGATGTAGACTTGCTTAATGCTATTGCTAAGCAACAAGGCTTCAAAATCAAATGGAACCATGTTGGTTTCCAACCTGCGGTAGATGCAGTTCAAGCAGGACATGCTGATGCTATGATGGCGGGTATGTCAATCACTGATGCACGTAAAAAAGTCTTTGACTTTGGTGATGCCTATTATGATTCGAATTTGACACTTGCTGTTTCTAAGTCAAATGAAGACATCAAGAAATGGGAAGATCTAAAAGGAAAACAAGTTGGTGCCAAGAACGGGACAGCTTCTTATGACTATTTAACGAAAAACGAAAGCAAATACGGCTATACTTTAAAAACATTTACTGATGCTACTTCAATGTATTCTTCATTGAACAATGGTTCAATTCAAGCCTTTATGGACGATGAGCCTGTAGTAAAATATGCCATTAAACAAGGACAAGAATTTAAAACACCTTTTGAAGGTATCCCAACTGGTCAGTACGGTTTTGCTGTGAAAAAAGGAACGAACCCAGAGCTTATCGAAATGTTCAACAACGGCCTTTCTTCACTACGTGCTAGCGGTCAATATCAAGAAATTGTTGATAAATATTTAGCTTCAAAAACTGAATCAGCAACAGAGTCAGATACGGAAAGTACAATGCTTGGCATCTTGAAAAACAACTGGAAACAGTTAGGTAAAGGTCTCTGGATCACTATCCAATTGGCTTTAGTTTCCTTTGTTTTAGCAATGATTGTTGGAGTAATCTTCGGCCTTTTCTCAGCAAGTCCATCACCAGCTCTCCGTACAATTTCACGTATTTATGTCGATCTTAACCGTTCAATTCCTCTTTTGGTATTAACAATTTTCATTTTCTATGGTATCCCAAATATGTTGCAACTCCTCACAGGTCATCAAAGTCCTTTGAATGAGTTTACAGCCGGTGTTATTGCCTTAACTCTTAACGAATCAGCCTACATTGCTGAAATCGTTCGAGGCGGTATTGCTGCTGTTCCAACTGGCCAAATGGAGGCCAGCCGCTCTCTTGGTATTCCTTATGTGAAAACAATGCGAAAAGTAATCTTGCCACAAGCTGTTAAGATTACCATTCCTAGCTTGATTAACCAATTTATTATTACGCTGAAAGATACAACCTTGGTATCTGTTATCGGCTTGGTTGAACTCTTGCAAGCAGGTCAAATTATCGTTGCACGTAACTTCCAAGCTTTCCGTGTCTACGGTTTGATTGGTTTGATTTACATGGTTGTGCTGCTTCTCTTAATGTGGGCAGGACGTCGCATCGAACAAAAAATGAAATAAGGAGATTAAAGATATGTCTGTACAAATCGAAGTTACTGATCTTCACAAAACATATGGTAAAAACGAGGTTCTCAAAGGAATCTCTGCAAAATTTAACAAAGGAGATGTTGTTTGTATTATTGGTCCTTCAGGTTCTGGTAAATCAACATTCCTTCGTACACTAAATGGTTTAGAAGACGCAACAAGTGGCGATGTTATTATCAATGGGTACAACCTTACAGATAAAAACACTGATATTAACTTGGTTCGCCAACATGTCGGAATGGTTTTCCAACACTTCAACCTCTTTCCTAACATGACTGTTTTAGAAAATATTATGTATGCGCCCGTTGAGCTTAAAAAGCTTACAAAAACTGAAGCAAAAGAAAAAGCTCTGCGCTTGCTTGAAGCTGTTGGACTAGAAGAGAAAAAAGATACAATGCCTGAGATGCTTTCAGGTGGACAAAAACAACGTGTAGCCATTGCCCGTGCCTTGGCTATGGACCCTGATGTTATGCTCTTTGATGAGCCAACTTCAGCACTTGACCCTGAGATGGTTGGCGATGTCCTTGACCTGATGCGTCGTATCGCAGACGATGGCATGACAATGCTTATCGTAACACACGAGATGGGCTTTGCACGTAAAGTTGCTAACCGTGTCATGTTTACAGATGCTGGTGTTATCCTTGAAGATGGTAAACCAGAAGACCTCTTTGAAAACCCTCAGCATCCACGTTTACAAGACTTCTTATCTAAAGTATTGAATGCGTAAAGCCAAAAACGTTTGTCTCTTTAAAAGAAACAAACGTTTTTCTTTTCTGCAAGATAATATAATAAAACTGAAAGGGGTTATCCTTTCAGTTTTATTATTGGGTTGCGGTAATTTCAGTTGTATTTTCTGAGTTCTTCTTATTTCCTTCAGGATTTTTTAGGTCAGCCAGATAATCTTCTTTTGGCTTTGCATAAATTCCTGCTTCCATATCAATCACTTGTGGCGCTTGAAGTTGCTTCGCAATACTTGGATAGTAAGGAACCTTCTCGGTAATTTGACTGAGAGAAACACGTACTTGATTACCATCTGACATATCCAAAGCGATAAAGTCTTTGGTTGCTTTAGTCGGTGTTTTTGTAACCGTTGTAATCAAACCACGTATTTCAGGCTTCAATTTCATATAGGCTGTAATAAACTTTTCGACTTCTTCATCGGAAAAGTTTTTTAGTACCGGAAGGCTCGAAAGTTTATCCTTAGCTATTTCTTGATCCTTGAGGATATGACCACTTTCTAACACTTGGTAAGTTTTACCCTTTTGTTCTACATAAGCAACTTTTTCGAACTCCGTGACTTTAGCCTCGATATTATTAGGAAAACTTACGTGTAAGTTGACAGATTTGACACGTGGAAATTGTTGAACAATACTGTTTTCAATAGCTCTTTTGTTTCTGAGCACACCATAAATCCTATCAGTTGGCTTCAAACGTGAAGCCTGTACGATAGATTCAAAAGACTCATTTTTATTACCCGAAACCGTAAATGTCCCAATTTTGCTTATCGGGGACACCGCGTAAATCGAAGTTAAAAACAATAAGATTGCCAAGAATAAGACGGGCCACATCTTTTTGAACACTTCGAAACTTCCTTCAAAAAAAGAAGGTTCCGGTTCTTGTTCTTCAAAATCCTCAACAAAATCATCTGAGTATCCTTGCTCAGACTCTTCTGCTTCTACAAAAGATTCTTGTTGCTCGATTTCTTCCTGAACTTCAGGAGAATCTGCTTCATTATCTTCTTTTTTCTTAAAAAACTTCCGTTTTTTGGGTTCTTCAGACTTCTCTTGATTTTCAGCTGCTTTGCGGCGCTGATATTCAAGATGTTTCTTTTGCCAAGGCGTAAGGTTTTCTTCACTCATTATTTTTTAATTTCTTTCACAAGTTGATATAGTCGATCGCTAGCATCAGGTACTCCTGCTTTTTCACTGGCTACAGACATAGCTTGGTAAAGCTCTTCGTCAGAAAAGATTTCAGAAATGCTGGCAAGCATGGTATCTGCTGTAAGATTGACATCTTTAATCATCTTAGCAGCACCGATAT
>NZ_KQ968939.1:1080430-1092773 GCF_001578715.1 Lactococcus sp. DD01
CTTTAATCATCTTAGCAGCACCGATATCTACAAGAGCTTGAGCATTCTTTGTTTGATGGTCTGCTGTGACATTTGGACTAGGTACAAAAATCGTTGGCAAACCAAGTGCAGTAATTTCAGCAATCGTTGTCGCACCTGCTCGACATAATATTAAATCTGATGACGCAAGAACTTCGAGCATATTTGAAATATATGGACGAATCGCTATATTTGCAGCATCAGCATATTTTTCAAACTCTTCATGATCTTCATCAAAGTATATTTGTCCTGAGGCATAGACGATTTGGTAATCCGCTTCTGCAAACTTTGGTAAAGCAGCTTTTACCGCCTCGTTAATTGTTTGAGCGCCTCGTGACCCTCCAAAAATAACTACCGTTTTCTTACCTTTTTGAAGTTGATATTCTGTTTCCAGAATATCGGTAGCTTTTAAAGTTGCAACTTCCTGAGCACGTGGATTACCAGCAAAAACTGTTTTGGATTCTGGGAAGAAGGGCTTGGCTGCTTCAAAGGCGACCGCAACTTTGTCCACATATTTACTCAAGAACTTATTAGTAATCCCTGGAATTGAATTTTGTTCATGAACGATAGTCGGCACATTGAGCTTAGCTGCTGCGTAAAGTATCGGTCCAGCCACATAGCCTCCTGTTCCAATAACCACATCAGGTTTAAAATCCTTAACAATTTTCTTCGCATCTGATGTAGATTTCAGGAACTTGTAGATTGTCTTAAAGTTATTTAAAGAAAGGCTACGACGAAAACCTTGTACATCCACAGTTTTAAAGGGCACGCCTGCGGCAGGAACAATCTTACTCTCCAAGCCGCGTTCTGTACCTACATAGAGGATCTCTGAGTCTGGCTCAATAGTTTTCAGATGCTTTATAAAGGCCAGTGCAGGATAAATATGACCTCCCGTTCCGCCTCCAGTTACAATAATTTTCATACTATTTCCATTCACCTTTCAATTCTTCGAAAGCTTTAATAAACATATCCCCACGTTCTTCAAAGGTCTTGTACTGATCCCAGCTGGCACAAGCAGGACTAAGTAAAATAGTGTCCCCCTCTTCCGTCTTATTAAAGATTGCTTTAAGAGCTGTTGCGACATTTTCACTGTGGAGTGTTGGAATCTGCAAGCGATCTGCAAGATCTTGCAGCTTTGGTGCAGTCTCCCCAAAAAGAACCATACCTTTAATCCCTGTTACAGAATCCGCGAGGTCTTCAAAGCCATTTCCACGGTCTAGTCCGCCAGCTAAGAGCCATAAGCGACTATTTTCAAAACCTGACAAAGCTTTTTCTGTTGCCAGTATATTTGTGGCCTTGCTATCATTGTAGACTTTACGTCCTGCAAGTTCACCAAGATACTGCAAGCGATGTTTCACACCCGAAAAGCTTGTCAGCACTTCAATAATTGCATGATTTTTAGCACCCGAAAGCTTGGCAACAGCTATTGCTGCCAGAGCATTCTCTAAATTATGTTCCCCAGGCAAAGCTAGGTCATCTGCATCCATGATGAATTCATCACGAAAATAAAGTTTACCTTCCAGCGCATAAGCACCATCAACTTTATTTTCAGTTGCAAATGGCACAACTCGAGCTGCTGTGTGCTCTGCTAGAGCACGACATTTTTCCTGATTAAAGTTGAGAATAAGGTATTGCTCAGAAGTTAAGTTTTCTTGAATACGCCATTTGGCAGCTTCATAAGCTTCTTGAGAGCCATGATAATCTAAATGCGATGAAAAGATATTGGTAATGAGAGCGATTTGAGGCTTAAAATCTACAATTCCCATCAGTTGAAAACTTGAGAGTTCCATTACCAAAGTATCTTGAGCACTCGCATGGGCAGCTACTTCAGAAGCGGGAAAACCAATATTTCCTGCTAATTTTGCAGACTGACCATCCGCATTTAAAATATCTGCTATCAGCGTTGTTGTTGTTGTCTTACCATTGGTTCCAGTAATCCCAATAATTGGAGCTTCCGAAACAAGATAAGCAAGTTCAACTTCCGTAACAACTGGAATCTTTTTCTCCAATGCTTTCTTTATCATTGGGTTATCATAACGAATACCTGGATTTTTTACCATAAAATCAAAATCTTCGTCTAAAAGTTCAAGGGGATGGCTACCACAGATAACTTCAATGCCTTCTTCCAAGAGGGCTTGCGCGGCAGGGTTTTCTTCAAAAGCCTTTCCGTCATTTACAGTTACGTGTGCACCTAGAGTATGAAGCAAGCGGGCTGCAGCTTCTCCTGATTTTGCTAATCCGAGGATGAGTACTTTTTTTTCTTCAAAAGTTTTGATTTTTTTCATTGTTCCTATTCTTTCTACTTCCCTCTATTTTACCGCTATTTACCTATTTTTTCAATATAGAGTTTGTATTTGAAAGTTTTACTGTGAAAATAAGAGGTCTTTTGCAAAGAAAAAAAGAGCATAAGCTTGCTCTTTTTATTTAAGCTTTCAAGAAGCGTGAAAGGAAAGCGCGCGTCCGTTCTTCTTTCGGAGCTCCGAAGATTTCCGCTGGCCGTCCTTCTTCAGCAATAACCCCTTTATCCATGAAAATTACACGATCACTTACATCACGCGCGAATTCCATTTCATGTGTAACGATAACCATTGTTAATCCTGTTTCAGCCAGTCCTTTCATTGTCTGTAAGACTTCGCCTACCATTTCGGGATCAAGCGCTGAAGTCGGCTCGTCAAATAATATCACATCTGGATTCATAGAAATTGCACGAGCAATCGCCACACGTTGTTTTTGTCCGCCGGAGAGTTGTGCAGGTTTGGCATTAGCAAAGCTTGCCATGCCCACTTTTTCCAGATTCTCGAGCGCAATAGTCCGAGCTTCTTCTTGGCTTTTTTTCAATACTGTAACTTGCCCAGCCATAACATTTTCGATAACATTCATATTGTTAAACAAGTTGAAGCTTTGGAAAACCATGCCCAGATGCGTGCGATATTTAGGAATATCGAAGCCTTTTGCTAAAACATTTTCACCTTTATAAATTATTTCCCCACCAGATGGCTTCTCCAATAAATTGATTGAACGAAGTAATGTCGATTTACCACTTCCAGATGAACCAATAATCGAAATAACTTCGCCTTGATTTACCGTTAAGTGAATGTCTTTTAACACTTCATTACTGCCAAATGATTTTTTTAAATGATTGATTTCTAAGATTGCTGTCATTTAAGCGTCCCCCGGTTCTTGTACTTGCATTTGATTTTGGATTGGGACGTAAGCGTCTGGTCCATCCATTTTTCTTTCTACAAAGCGTAGAATACGTGTTACTGTAAATGTTAAGACAAAGTAAATTGCACAGATGACAGCAAAGGTTTGGAAATACATAAAGTTTTGTTGCGCCACTGTTGTCCCTTGGAAAAAGAGCTCAGTTACTGAAATTACAGATAAGACTGATGTATCTTTGATATTAATGACAAATTCATTTCCTGTTGCTGGAAGAATATTTCGCAAGACTTGTGGTAAAACAACCTTGCGCATAGTTTGCCCATGTGTCATTCCGATAGCTTGCGCGGCTTCAAATTGCCCTTGATCCACAGAGAAAATACCGCCACGTACAATCTCCGACATATAAGCACCTGTATTGATGGACACAATAATTAGCGCAGCTAAGGTCCGATCCAAACTCAAGCCAAAAGCTAGAGCTGTTCCATAGTAAAGCACCATTGCTTGAACAATCATTGGTGTACCACGGAAAATTTCAATATAAGCTGAAATAAGCCAGCCAAATACTTTATGTAAAAAGGCTAAAAATTTATTACTAATTTCTGGAATAGTACGATAAACACCAATAAGAAGACCTAAAACTGTACCAATAATCGTACCAATCAAAGAGATGAATAAGGTCATCCCTGTACCATTAAGAAACTGTTTGCCGTTATCTCTTACAATACTGATAATTTGATCATACCAAGCGCCTTGTGTTTTAGCTTCTGGTTGAGCAGCAATCATTTCATCCATCAGTTCTTTTTGGTCTTGAGGTGTAAAACCTGTCAAAAAGCTATTAATTACAGGTAAGTTGGGATCATTTTTACGTAAACCTACTGCGACTGTTGTATCATCAGAGTTTGTGACAAAACCTTTTCCTTCGCCAAATTCAATCATTTTGAAGTCTGGATTTGCTTTTTCTGCTGTCACTCCTTCGGGACGTTCAGCTACATAACCATCGATGGCTCCACTTTGTAAAGCCACACGCATGCTTGAAAAATCTTTCATTGCTGTTTGCTTGTTAGCACTTTCAATCTGGTCAATCATGTTATAGTGAAAAGTTCCCAGCTGAGCAGTGATTTTTGCACCAGAGAAGTCTGCTAAACTCGATGCTTGAGCAAAGGGACCGCCACTTTTGACCATCATTACAAGGTTAGATGTGTAATACGGTTCTGAAAAGGCGATTTGTTCTCTACGTTCCGCAGTTGGCGACATTCCTGCAATAATGCCATCGATTTTTCCGGATTTTAGAGCTGGCAGCAAGCCATCCCAACTTGATTTGACGATTACTAATTCTTTATTTAACTTATCAGCAAGTTTTTTTGCAACTTGTACATCGTAACCATTAGCCCATTGGCCATCTACACCATCAATAGGGACAGCACCGTTGCTATCATCATATTGTGTCCAGTTAAAAGGGGCATATGCAGCTTCCATTCCGACACGGAACTGTTCTGCACTCACTTTTGAACTACCGATAAATAATACCGTAAACAACGTCGCGACAAGTAAGAATAAGTTTGTTCTTCTCATAATACTCTCTCTTTCATTTTTCCAAATAAAAAGCAACCTTTACACAGAGAGGTTGCTAAACGTTGTACGTGATTCATATTATCAGTAAGTAACGAATAGCACTCCGCAAAACTGCGACAGTTCAGCAAGTATCCCTTGCTGCCCCAACAAACTCACTTGGACGAGTGAATTCATTTCGGCAATGTCTCCTCCGTTTTACTTCAACGCTTGTCCAGCTCAGTAAAACTTCCTATTCATTGCGACCTCTATCATTTTATTTGTATATTGTATTTTAAATCTTAACCTTTTTTTAAACGAATGTCAACAATTTTCTCGAATTATCAAAAAACTCAAGAAATAAGATTAAGATTAAAAGCCTAGCAAGTACTTTTAGATACTCAGTAGAATTTTTATATTTATTTAATCTTAGGAATTTTTAAAGTAAATTTCGATCCTTCGCCTACAATGGAAGTCACACTGACATCCCCGTCATAGTTTTCCACTATGCGTTGGATAATAGACAGACCAAGACCTGTTCCACCTATATCTCGATTTCGTGCTTTATCGGCACGGAAAAAGCGCTCAAAGACATGTTTTAAATCTTCTTGACTAATGCCATAGCCACGATCCTCAACTGTCGTAATAATGTATTTGTCATCTTCTTCTAGATGGATTTTCACTTCTTGGCGATCTTTAGGCGAGTATTTTATCGCATTATCAATCAAAATTTTTAAGCCTTGTTCATAATGGTTGGGATAAATATGAGCCAATCTACCCGGCGTCAAGTAATTTTCAACAGTTAAATTTAAATCAGGATGAATAAGGAGAAAGTTTTTCTTAAGAAAATTAGAAACTTCTGTTGGATCACAGATCAGATCTTCATCTTGAAAATCAATGCTTTCAAGACGGGCCAATGCAAGCATCTCCTCTAACATCGTTCTCATCGTGCTAACTTCTTCTATACTGGCCTGTAAAGACTCCTCAAGCACTTCCGGATCATTTTTCCCCCATCGATTCAAGAGATTCAAATGACCATCTAAAACTGCAAGTGGCGTACGTAGCTCGTGACTGACATCAGAAACAAAACGTTTCTGCTGATCAACGTAATCGTTAAGCTTAATCATCATGTCGTTATAAACAGTCGCCAGTTCTTCAATTTCATCGCCTGTTTGAATCACTACAGGTTTGAAATCCGCCTTCAAATTATTGGCACGTGTAGTAATCGCATCGTGCAAACGCTCTAGAGGCTTGATATAGCGACTTGCCATAAAATAACCGACAAACTGAGCAATAAAGAGAGCAATAATTTCTAAGATAATCAGGGCAATCAGTAGCTTTGTTCGCACGCTGTAATAATAACTCATATCATAGAAAGCCTGCACATAGCCAATCAGTTTCCCTGTTTTTTTAGAATGAACGGGTCGTTCAACCAAATAACCAGAATATTCACCAAATGTACGTACAGCATGAGTAGAATCCCCCACATCTTTCCTTAGCGGGAAACCATACGAATTGGTCGAATAAATCAAATTTTCACCGACATCAAAAACATAAAAAGACTTCCTAGAACCAATCATACTTCCAAGTGTTTCTAGCTCATTTTCTTTTCCCTGACTGGATGCTGTGTAGTCTTTGGCATAAGCCAAATAATTTGCAAGATTGTCTTCCGACAGTTTGCTTTCCGATTGGGATAAACTTTGCTCAACATTGTCCAGAGCTTTCATCATGTCCTCTTTTTCAGAATTGATGAAGGTTGTTATGGTCAGTTGATAAACCAATACTGTAAAAATAGTGAAGGTTATAAAACAAAAAATCGTATTTGCAAAGGCCCAACGTAGCATGATGCTTCGCTTACGCTCGGGCAGATTTTCTGCTTTTTTCTTCTTCGAATCAAAAAATTTTACCATGTCGCATTTTTCTATTTCTTTACATCGCCATAAAAGGAATAAATCTAGTGGCAAAACCACTAGAAATCTTCTTATATATTCCCTATATTATTTGCGGTCACGCATGACATATCCCATACCACGAACCGTTTGAATATAACTTTCGCGGCCTTCCACGTCAATTTTGTTACGCAAATAGCGGATATAAACGTCAACAACGTTTGTTTCTGTACCTTCTTCGTAACCCCATACTTCAGAAACCAAGTATTCGCGTGTTACGACGTCACCCACATTTTGCATCAGGGTCAAAAGCAAATCGTATTCACGACGTGTAAGGTCAATAACTTTTTTTCCGCGATGTACAGTGCGGTTTGTTTTATCAATTACCAAATCACGGAATGAAGTATTGTCTGATTTTTCAATCGTGTGGATATGGTCTTCACGACGGAAGAGTGAACGGACACGCGCTAACAATTCTTCAATTGCGAATGGTTTTGTAATATAGTCATCCGCTCCAATATCAAGACCTGCTACACGATCCATTGTTGAGTCACGTGCAGTCATCATAATAATATGTGTATCTTTTTCACGGCGTAAGCGTCGTGCAACTTCAAAGCCATCCAGCTCTGGGAGCATTAAGTCGAGCAAAATCAAATCATAATCTTTTGACATTGCTTCTTCAAGACCTTTACGACCATTGTCTTGAACCGCAGTTTGATATCCTTCGTGTTCAAGCTCAAGTGAAACAAATCTCGCAATGTTTTTATCGTCTTCGATAATCAAAATACGTTTAGATGAATTCATAGTTTAGCCTCATTAATATCTTTTCTTTTTAATTTTATTTCCTCTATAATGAAATTATAATATAATTGTAATTTTGTTGCAAGTGTTTTATGAGATTTTTCTTAATTTTTTTCTTCGGAAAAGAAATCTGCCAATCCTGCAAAAGGTGATTTATTTTCTTTATCTGCTTCTTCTTCTTTTTGTTTCTGATAGTCTGCTTCAGACAAGACAGACCAGTTCTTGCCAGAAGGTAAACTTGTAGCTCCAGCTTTCTCATCTTCTGCTAAAATTTGCAAGGGAATTTCTAAAAGAATATTATCAGCTACCGATTCTGATAGACTAATCCAATCTGCTTCCAATGTAAATATCATGTCACTGTCCAGTAAATCTTCATTCTTTTTAAGAAACTCATCTGTGGTGAAGGCTTCATTCACAGCGATTGACATAAGATACTCTACTGGCTTCAAGCTCCGTGATGATGGTAAAGTCAAATCCACTTCAAGTGTATAATCCAAGTAATAGATGCCATCGTCATAGGCGATTTGTCCTTGAACATTTACAGGTTTTGCATCAAGGATTTCTTCTGAGCGTTGCTTAAGTTCTTCCGTTAAATCAAGCGCTTCTTCGAATTTAATTATTTTCTTTTTTGATACTTCTAAAATAGACCATTTCATATTTTATTTTTCCTTTATCTTTATAGTGAGTTTAAAAGAAGGCATATTCACGCATGCCTTTAATTTTATATGTGTATACTATCTGTTTCTATTATATGATATTTTTTTAATTTTTATAGCCCAATGAACTAAAAGATGTTCAGAATTTGCTTACAGTTGGACTTGATTTACCATAGCAAATTTGAGCGATAATAAAAAAGCGCCGAAGCACTTTTTTATTTTCCATATTTCTTGTTGAAACGAGCGATACGTCCGTCCGCTGCTTGGAATTTTTGACGGCCAGTGTAGAATGGATGTGAGTCAGAAGAGATTTCCACACGAATCAATGGATAAGTGTTTCCGTCTTCCCATTCAACAGTTTCTTTCGAACCTTTAGTTGAACCGCTCAAGAATTTAAAACCAGTAGTTGTATCCAAGAACACAACAGGTTGGTAATTAGGATGGATGTCTTTTTTCATTTTGCAAAATTTCCTTTCTGCCTTGGACTGTTTGCCAGACCAAAGTTTGTTAGACCTTAATATTCTAACAGATTTGTTGCTGAAATTCAAGCTTTTTTGTTATTTAAAATACTATTTTTCTTTTTTCAAATAACCGAACATCAAACCAGAAACAAGAGCACCAATCAAAACAAAGAGAAGGTATAAAAGTGGGCCATTTGTTAGAGCTAAGACGAAGATACCGCCGTGTGGTGCCATCAATTTAAGACCTGCCGCACCAACGAGTCCACCTGCTAAGGCTGAACCAACAACAAATGAAGGAATAGCACGTGCTGGGTCAGCAGCACCAAATGGGATGGAACCTTCTGTAATAAATGAAAGTCCCATAACAATATTTGTTAAACCTGATTGACGTTCTTCTTTTGTAAATTTATTTTTGAAGAAGAGGACGGCAACTGTAGTTGCAAGAGGTGGAACCATACCACCAGCCATAACCGCTGCCATAACGACTGAGCCACCAGTAGCAACACTTGCGGCCAATGTTCCTGTACCGAAGATATAAGCAGCTTTGTTAATTGGTCCACCAAGGTCAACTGCCATCATACCACCAACGATAATACCAAGAACTAAAGCTGATGCTCCATTAAGGCTGTTCAAGAAGTTTGAAAGGCCTGTATTGATTGCTGCCATAGGAATATTGATGAAAAGCATGATCAATCCTGTGATGAATGTCCCTAAAAGTGGGAAAATCAAGATTGCTTTAATCCCATCTAACGATTTAGGCAAGACAGTCAAGAGCTTACGCAAGAGGATAATAACACCACCAGCAATGAAACCACCAACTAAAGCGCCAAGGAAACCTGATGGAATCATTGTAGCTGGATCAAGTTTGCCAAAGGCAAGACCAGAGGCAGCCATTGAACCCGCAACGAAACCTGCAACTAAACCAGGTTTATCTGCAATTGAGTTGGCGATAAAACCAGCTAGGACTGGAAGCATGAAAGCAAAGGCTGCGCCCCCGATATTTTTAAAGTAAGCCGCAATCGGATGATAAGAACCAAGGTTGGCCAATTGATCTTTAGGAACACCCATTGATTGGTCTATCAAGAAGGCAAGAGCAATCAAGATACCACCACCAACGACGAATGGTAACATTGCAGATACACCACCCATAAGGTGTTTGTAGAAGGCTTTACCAATACCGCCAGAGCTTTCTTCTTTTGCCTCATCAGCGGCATCAGCTTCAAATTTTGGTGCATTACCAGAAACTGCCTTATTAATGAGTTCTTCGGGTTGACGAATAGCGGCAGCGACAGGAACTTGCACCATCGGTTTCCCTGCAAAACGGTTCATTTCCACTTTCTTATCCGCTGCAACGATGATACCGTCAGCTTTTTGAATATCTTCAGCAGTCAGCTTGTGGTCAATCCCACGCGCCCCATTTGTTTCAACTTTGATGGCGATGCCCATTTCAGCAGCTTGTTTTTTAAGTGCTTCTTCAGCCATATAAGTATGTGCAATACCTGTCGTACATGCTGTTACGGCTAAAACATAATGCTCGCTATCAGTGACTTGCTCAATTTCTTCTGTATCTTCAGAGAAAAGCTCTAACACTTGACGCGGATATTTTGCTTCTTTTACTTTGTCTGTAAATCCAGCTTGCAAGAGGAACTTAGAAAGTTGTGCTAAGGCTTCCAAGTGTGTGTCATTTGCGCCTTCTGGTGCTGCAATCATAAAGAAAAGATTGACAGGTTGTCCGTCTAGGGCTGCATAATCCACACCTGCATTTGATTTTGCAAATAGGACAACAGCTTCATTGACAGCTTTATTCTTGCTGTGTGGCATGGCAATACCATCGCCCAAACCAGTTGAAGTTTGCGCTTCACGAGCCATAATTCCAGCTTTAAATGTATCAAAATCACTGACGTAACCTTCTGCGACTAACTTGTTTACCATTTCATCCACGGCAGCTTCCTTAGTCGTTGCTTGAAGGTCCAAAATCATGACTTCTGTTTTGAGTAAATCTTTGATTTCCATAATCTTCCTCTTTTCTAATCTTCGTTTATTTTTTCGATTGTTACTTTTTCAAAGCATTCTTTTAAGAAGCTTTCACTCGGCATGTCTTCTGAGAAAACCTTAGCTGTACCACAGGCAACACCTTGTTTAAAGGCTGCTAAAGTATCCTGACTTCGGCTCCACTCGGCCAGGAAACCTGCAACTGTTGAATCTCCTGCACCGATAGAGTTTTTCAACTCTCCTTTGATTGGAGCGGCAAAATAAGTTTCCTTACCTGTGAAGAGTAAAGCACCATCACCTGCCATAGAAATCATGACATTTTGTGCTCCTTCTGCCAAAAGTTTTTGACCATAAGGGATAATATCTTCTTTGGATTTAAACTTAACAGAATAGATTTCTTCCAACTCTTCACGATTAGGTTTGATGACGAGTGGCTCATATTTCAATGTTTTCAGCAACTTTTGTCCGTCAACATCAATAGCAAACTGTGCGCCTCTGGCTTTTACTTTCTCAATCAAAACTTCATAGAAGTCTTCCCCTAAAGCTTTAGGGATAGTACCAGCAAAAACGACAATGTCATCACTTTGTAGATCATCAAATTTACTTAGGAAGGCCTGAATTTCAGCATCTGATAAGTCTGGTCCAGCAGCATCAAAGGAGGTTTCCTCTTGCGCATTGACTTTGATTTTTGTATTAATACGTGTTGTTCCTGCAATTGGAGTAAAATCGGACTGACTTCCGATATTTTCAAGATAATCTTGAATGAATTTCCCAGGGAAGCCACCAAGAAAACCAAGAGCCGTATTTTCTACCTTTAAAAGGGACATCATGCGACTTTCAACAATCCCTTTACCACCAGGAAGCATACGCGTTTCTGTCGCTCGGTTGACTTGTCCAAGTTTAGCCTGATCAAAATCCATGAAATAATCTAATGCTGGATTTAGTGTTACTGTGTATATCATAATTTCTCCGTTATAAGTTTTATTTGGTCACTTTCTGCAAACTTAACAAAGCTTGTTTGACCGATTTTACTACTGTCCAGGAGGAGATAGCTTGTCCGGCTTTGACGAATGGCCTGTGTCTTAATCGCTGCTTCTTCACTGTCCGGTGTCATAGCCCCCAGTTCTTCATCAAAAGCATTGGCTCCGATAAATGCAAGATTAAAACGGTAAGTACTAAGTTGAGCGATGGCCGAACTGCCAATGATGGCATCAGTTTGACGTTTCACTCGACCACCAAGCAAATAAACAATGAGGTTTTCACTGGTTAATTTTGGTAAATGGCTAATCGAATTGGTCACGATAGTGACACGCTTGCCCGACTGATTAAGCAAATGGCAAAGTGGCGCAACTGTAGTTCCAGCATCCAAGTAAATAATGTCGCCTTCTTTTATCTTTTCAAAAGCTATAGCTGCGATTTTTTCTTTTTCTTGAACGTTTTTGGAAGATTTCTCAAAGATAGATAACTCTTCTGAAAGATCTTGTTGGAGTTCTGCGCCTCCATGAACACGACGTAAGGCGTTTTCTTCTTCAAGCTCATTGAGATCTCTCCTTAATGTCGAGACAGAAGCTTGAGTTATTGTTGAAAGTTCTTCTAAAGTCGCTGTTCTTTGCTCTTTGAGCAAGCTCATTATTTTTTCCTTGCGTTCTGTCGCGAGCATATGATCCTCCTCCTGAATTCGTTTACATTTATATTATACACCATTTTCTTTCAAAGTCAATCAAAAACTTCCAAAAAAACTACAAAAAAAAAGAAAGAAATTTATATAGATTTCCTTCATATACTATCCTTAAATAAAAAAAGAGCCAGGAATTAG
>NZ_KQ968939.1:1093899-1098059 GCF_001578715.1 Lactococcus sp. DD01
TCAGGAATTACGCTTCCTTTGCTCTTTAGAGAACCTAGCCTGTTTGCATTTCTTGCTGTTCTATGTCAGTAACTTTTTTACTTGGCTTTTCTAAAAACCTTTGCATCTTATCTTCATCAAAACCGATTTGAAGTTGTTTTTCATCCAACATAAGTGGAACTTTCAATAGAGTAGCATTTTCTTCTAACAGCTCCATAAAATCTTCTAACTTCAAGTCATTGAAATTAAGGTTCAAACGTGTGTAAGCCCGAGTTTCTGTTGCGATAATCTCTTCAACTCCATGTTCAGTTAAAGAAACAATTCGGAGAATTTCCTCAGTCGAAACCAGTTCTTTGAGAAGATCAACTTCGACAAACTTGACTTTATGGGCATAGAGCCAGCTCTCTACTGCTTTCGTCTCCTGATTAGAGGAGATGGTATAAATCTTAAGCATGCCAACCTCCTTTCTATCACGTCCAGGTTCTCTTTCTTATTTTTATTATCCTATTTTATGAGATTGAAAACAAATGAAACGGTTTTCAGAAAAAAATAAAAAAGCCGAGCATCAATATCTCGAACTTTTTTATTTTATGAACTACGGTTTTATTTAACTTCTTCAAAGTCACCATCAACAGTATTGTCATCTTTAGGACCTTCTTCTGATCCAGCTTCTTGTCCTTCTGCTGCTGCTTGTTCAGCACTGGCTTGTTCGTAAAGTTTTACTGCGAGATTTTGCGCAATTTCGCTAAGTGCTTCTGATTTAGCTTTGATATCGGCAATATCTTCACCTTCAAGAGCTTTCTTCAACTCTTCTTTAGCATCTTCTGCTTTTTTAACTTCTGCTTCGTCAACTTTACCTTCAAGTTCTTTGATTGTTTTTTCAGTTTGGAAAACAAGAGCATCCGCTTCGTTACGTGTGTCTACTTCTTCTTTACGTTTTGCGTCAGCATCAGCATTTGCTTCAGCATCTTTCATCATTTTATCGATTTCTTCGTCAGAAAGACCTGAGTTAGATTTGATAACGATTGTTTGTTCTTTTTGCGTACCCAAATCTTTTGCTTTAACAGATACGATACCGTTTTTGTCGATGTCGAATGTGACTTCGATTTGTGGCACACCACGTGGTGCGGCAGGGATATCTGTCAATTGGAAGCGACCCAATGATTTGTTATCTGCTGCCATTGGACGTTCACCTTGAAGGACGTGGATATCTACTGCTGGTTGGTTATCTGCTGCAGTTGAGAAGACTTGTGATTTAGATGTTGGAATTGTTGTATTACGTTCGATAAGTTTTGTAAATACAGAACCCATTGTTTCAATACCAAGTGAAAGTGGAGTTACGTCAAGAAGGACAACGTCTTTAACGTCACCAGTGATGACACCACCTTGGATTGCTGCACCCATAGCAACAACTTCGTCTGGGTTAACAGATTTGTTTGGTGTTTTACCTGTTTCTTTTTGAACAAGATCAACAACTGCTGGGATACGAGTTGAACCACCAACAAGAAGAACTTCATCGATATCAGAAGTTGAAAGACCAGCATCAGAAAGGGCTTGACGTACAGGTTCGCGTGTTGCTTCAACCAATGAAGCAGTCAATTCGTCAAATTTAGCACGTGTAAGTGTCATTTCCAAGTGAAGTGGGCCAGCAGCGCCAGCTGTGATGAACGGCAATGAAATTTGAGTAGAAGTTACACCTGAAAGGTCTTTTTTCGCTTTTTCAGCTGCATCTTTCAAACGTTGAAGGGCCATTTTATCTTGTGAAAGATCAATGCCGTTTTCTTTCTTGAATTCTGCGACCATGTAATCAATGATGGCTTGGTCAAAGTCATCACCACCAAGTTTGTTGTTACCTGCTGTTGACAATACATCGAAGACACCATCACCTAGTTCAAGGATTGAAACGTCAAATGTACCACCACCAAGGTCAAAGACAAGAATTTTTTCATCTTTGTCTTGTTTATCCATACCGTAAGCAAGAGCTGCTGCTGTTGGTTCGTTAACGATACGTTCTACTTCAAGACCAGCGATTTTACCAGCATCTTTTGTTGCTTGACGTTGTGCATCGTTGAAGTATGCTGGGACTGTAATAACTGCTTTTTCAACTTTTTCGCCCAAGTATGCTTCAGCTGTTGCTTTCAAGTTTTGAAGAATCATTGCTGAAATTTCTTGAGGTGTGTACTCTTTGCCACCGGCAGAAACTTTTTCACTTGTACCCATTTTAGATTTGATTGAGATGATTGTATCTGGGTTTGTTACGGCTTGGCGTTTTGCAGCATCACCAACTTGAATTTCACCATTTTTAAAAGCGACAACAGATGGTGTTGTACGATTTCCTTCTGGATTTGGAATAATTTTTGCTTCAGTTCCTTCGAGAACTGCTACTGCTGAGTTTGTTGTACCAAGGTCAATACCAATAATTTTAGACATATGCTTTACCTCTTTTTTTATTTTATTGTTTTTATCTATTCTTATAGTTTAAGGACATTTCGGTCACTTCTTGTTTCTTATTGTGCAACAACGACCATTGCTGGACGAAGGATACGATCATGGATTTGGTAGCCTTTTTGGAAGACTTGAACGACATGATCTGCAGGATGCTCATCATCAGCTGGGACAGTTTGCACAGCCATATGGAAGTTTGGATCAAAGGCTCCGTCTGCTTTGACTTCTGTAACGCCTTCTTCTTTAAGTGCGTTGATCAAGCTTTCTCGCGTCATTTCTAAACCTTTTTTGACATCTTCTGTTAATCCTTCAACAGCAAGTGCACGCTCCAAGTTATCTAAGCTTGGCAAAATCTTTTTCGCCAAATCTTGTGAGCGATATTTCAAGATACTAGAACGTTCTTCGTTGGCACGGCGTTGAATATTTTGGATTTCTGCGCTAATACGGAGAAATTTGTTTTCCCATTCTTCAGCCTTTGCTACAGCTGCATCAAGCTCAGAAACCTCTTCTTCGACGATATCTTCAAGTGCTTCTTCAGTAAGCTCTTCGACAACTTCTTCTTCCTGATCTTTTTTCTTTAATTCTTCTTTATTTTCTTCAGCCATATTGTTTCCTTTTCTTTTAAATAATTTCATATATTAACTTATCTCATAATGGTTACCATCAAGGTAACGATAATAGTCCATGAGTTTCATACTTAAGACTTTCGCAAGTAAGTCCAGTGTACTCAAGGTTTTCTGATAATCTTGTTCTACAGGACCAATGACTGTCAGCGTTCCTAAACCACGATATGGAATAACAAACTTTTGACTGATCAACGTTAGGTTAGCAAAATAAGACATATTGTCAATGACAACCGAACGCATCTCATCTGTACTTGTTAATTCTCGTATTTCTTGAGCCATACGTGTATCATCGCTTAAAATTTTATAAAGCTCAGAAAGATTGTCTGTGGCAAAATCAAAGACATATTCACGTCCGCTACTTGTCAAATGCTCTGTGAACAAATCTGCAAAGACGGATTCAAAGAGCTCCAAGACATCACCAGTTGTTTTAAAGTAACGCTGTACTATCTGTGGGATATCCGTCCTCAACGCATAATGCACATCAAGAACTTTCTTACCTACTAAACGTTCTTTAATCAACCGTGTAAAGACTTGCAAGTCATGTTCACTCATACTTTTGGGGAGTACAAACTGATTTGTCCGAAGTTCGCCTGTCGCTAAGGTCATCACTGTCAACATCGAGTGATTATCTAAAGTGACAAGTTCAAAGGACTGTAAGACTTGCTCTTTCTGAGGAACATTAAGTACGAAAGAAGTTAAGCCGGTCAATCTTGAGAGAACTTCACTTGCTCTTTCAAATAAATCCGATAAGCGATAAAACTCACCATCAAAGGATTTCATAATTTGAAAAAGATCATTTTGTGTAAATTCTTCCAAGCGCAATACATTTTCTACAAAGTATTTGTAACCTGAAATACTAGGAACACGCCCACTTGATGTATGTTCTTTTTGAATGAGTCCAAGATTTTCCAAGGCTTTCATATCATTTCTGATTGTCGCACTTGATGCTTTAATCTGTTCCAATAAAGCTTTAGAACCAACGGGTGTGTGCTCTTTAGCGTAAAGTGAGACAATCAAATCCAAAATCTGTTGTTGCCGTTCTGTAATCATCTTTGTCTCCTTTCTTCGCTTTTAGCACTCACCACCCTCAAGTGCTAACAATATTATTAT
>NZ_KQ968939.1:1098546-1190118 GCF_001578715.1 Lactococcus sp. DD01
GGTTTTTTTAAATAAATCCTACTTCTTTAGCAATGAAACGGATGCTAAAGAGACTAACAAGCATGACAGCTAGTGGAAATAATAGCGCTAGATTTTGCTGATGCATGAGATATTGATAGCCCCAATCAACAATTACCAGCACAGCCGCTATCTCTAAAATCCATAGTCCCACACTGAAAAAGCGGAGTATGAGTAAGATGAGAAGGAAGACCAAGAGTATTTCTATTATATTTTGCCATTGGGCTACTGGAGCCAGAGTTTTATTGATAAATCCCGTTATTGTGCGGCTTGTATTTTGAAAAACCGTCGTAAAGGTATTGGGTGATGCTAAAAGCCGTTGTGCAATAATCATTAAAGTATAGAGAAATAAGGCAATATTAGCATATAAAATCAAGTAGGCTTTATTCAACATTGTTGTGTGACTCCTTTTAACGCCCTTTATTTTACTGGGGCAATAACTTCAAATATTCTTCAAGTGTAAGGTTGTGTTTTGTCATATATTTGGCATTATCCACACCTACATAACGAAAATGCCAATCCTCATAATCCACACCAGTGGATGCTTTCCCACCTTCCGGGAAACGTAGTACAAAACCGTACTCAGGCGCAATTTTCTTCACTTGTGCGACTACATCTTCAGGGCTTTGGTTCAAAGCATCTACTGTCGACATATCAACAGCTAAGCCTGTTTGATGCTCTGAGCTACCTGCAGGCTGTGAATAAGTCTTAACATTAGTTTCAGCTTGCTCACGAGATATAGGTTGCCCTATGTTATTGACTGATCCTGCAGCACCAACCATTTCATTTTCCACATAAGTATTGAAGAGTTGTTCTTGATAAGCCACTGAGCGATATGCCGAAATCAAGTGTTCTGAGGGATCAATAGCTTGCGCTGCTGCTAAAAATTTAACAAGAGCATCTGCGATACGTTGATCAACCTGCACAGTGCCAACAGTTGTAAGCTCTGGGGAGAGTTCCTCTTTTGGATTTTCCCTGTTTACCAGAACAAGATTCCAGTCAGAACGATGAGCTTCCGGTAAATCAGTTGCCTTACTTTCAGCTGGCGAACTTGAAGATGAAGTTTGTCTTGGTTCAGCCGTTTTTTTCGTGACTTGTGTCTTGAGTTTACTTACAGCAAATACACATAGTCCAATGAAGACCAAGAGAATAATGAAACTTCCGATTACTCTACTTTTTTTGAGTTTTCTTTTTTTAGTTCTTCTTTGCATTTTTTATGATTTCTGCTCCAAGTTTGCGATACTCCATCGATCCGATATCTCCTACTTCAAATTTTCCATTTTCAAAAGTCAGATGTGTCACGGAACCATTATCCAAATTATGCGGACGTTCTTTATCTGGACGAAGCATTTTGATATAGCTTGCAATCGTCATCCCATGACTAACTATGACGATATTTTTCGCTCCCGCTGCTTCTGCTTCAGTTGCCATATCAGAAAAGCCATTCATAATACGTCCAGAGAGTTCTTCCCAAGTTTCCGCCCATCCTGCAGTATCAACTTCATAAATAGCACGCGCCAGTTCTTCATCTGAAGGGAACTTTCCTGTCTCTTGCATACCTTTTTCAGCAAAGATAATAGGAAGAACCCCATCAAAGAGTTCGCCATCATATCCCCCATCAAAAGAACCAAAACACCATTCACGAATACGCTTGTCCATCTTATAAGGAATATCTTTATTCTCGGAGTATTCCAAGATAAAGCCCATCGTTTGTATTGTTCTGCCAGAGTCAGAAGAATAAGCTCGATCAAACTTCAACCCTTTAGCTTTGAAGCCTAGCCCTAGCTCCATAGCACCACGTTCACCTTCAGCAGTGAGCGGTGTGTCCGACCAACCTTGGGCTCTGCCGATTGTATTAAACATTGTTTTTCCGTGTCTTACCAAATAAACCTCAACCATGAACTCACCTTATCTTCTATTATATATATCTTTAATTATACTTTATTTCAAAGCAATTGAACAGAGAAAAAAACCTCTTCTTATATAAGAGATTTTCCATTTATAGGCTATTTTTAGCTAAATTTTTTGATTTTTTCTTGAATCTCACGTGCTGAGTCTTTCAATTTATCCGCTTCTTCTTTGCTGATACTTTCGATAAATCCAGGATAAGCTTGTGCACCATCGCGTCCAACAAGTGCTGGTGTTGACAAATACGCATCAAGTTCAGCATCGTAATGCGAGCAGACCACAGCTGCTTTGGCATCAGATAAAATGAGATTCATTAGACTCACTGAAGCTGCAGCAATAGCAAAGTTCGTATAGCCTTTTCCTTCATATACGACAAAACCGCCATGGCGTGCTGAATCTTCGATTTTTTCAAGGTCAAAATTGTTTGTCACTGCTGTTTTTTCAAATGGTACACCACCAATATTTACTGTTGACCACGCTGCAAATTGTGAATCACCATGTTCACCAAGCATATAACCGCTCACACTTCTCGCATCTACACCTGCTTCTTCAGCAATATAACGGTGCAAACGAGCCGAATCTAAATATGTTCCTGTTCCAAAAACTTGGTTTTTGGGAAGGTTAAGAGCTTGTGAATAAAGCTGTGCAATCACATCATTAGGGTTGGTTACGATTAAGAAAACACCATTAAAGCCTGAAGCATTAATTTCATCTGCCACTGCTTTGACCATGGGTGTATTAATTTTCAACTCTTGGAAACGATCTTGGGCATCAAGAGCTTTGATATGGCCCAAAGCAGAAATAACGACTTCTGCATCAGAAAGATCTGGATAATCACCGACAGTAATCTTCGTATGACTATTGAGTAGGCTAGCTGCATCTAGCATGTCAAAAGCTTCAGCTTTAGATTTTGCAGTATTTTTATCAATAAGGACTAATTCATCAACATAGCCTGCTTGAACAATCATTTGAGCAATCATTGCTCCGACATTCCCTAACCCAATTATACCTACTTTACGCATCTGAATCTCCTTTAAATTTTAGAGGATTTCTCCTCATTGTTTGTTTCATTGTATCAAAAAAAATCCCTTTTTTCAGAGATTTTTTCTTTTATTTACCAAAGAATTGTTTTAGCCAACTGGCTTTCTTGAGGATTCCGAGAAGGAGTACAGAGGTTCCTATTCCTGTAACTACTCCTCCTGTCCCGGCTGCATGCACAGCTATGGCATGTTTACGCGTTGCAGCATCCTTGTCCACATCATCACGTGAATTGGAATTGACAGAGGTATGTTGTGACATCAGTGGGATATTTGCTTCCCCCCAGGTATAAGGAAGTTCTCCTTTGGTAGAAACTTGAGTAGTTGTCTCCTTATTTTCTATTTCTTGTGGCTCTCTAGTTTCTGCTGGGGTAACTTCTGTTGTACTCTTTTTATCTTGATTATATGCTTCCAGATTTTTAAGGGGTTGATTTTTTTCTGTATACGACTCTGGTTTCTGTACCTCTCCTTTTTCTGGTCTTGTGAGTGAAATTGAAGGTAAACTATTATCCGGCTGCTCTGGTACAATTGGAGGTGCTGTAGGTGTGATCGGCACAGGTTCGCCTACCGGTACCAAAGGAAGAGTATTATCCGGAATTATGGGGACTGTTGGTGTGATAGGAACAGGTTCACCTATAGTTACTGGCGGAAGTGTAATGTCTGGTGTTTCTGGCACGATTGGAGGCATTGTCGGCGTAATAGGCTGAGGGTTTTCAGGTGTTGTCAATCCGCCGCCTGTATTTGCTTCCTCGGTTATCGGATCCTCAGCACTTTTGTCCTGCAGTTCTTCAGCTTGGACACGTGAAACTGATGCAGAATAAGCTTGGCTCGGGTTCAGAATGATTGTTTGCCCTAATACTATGGTGGTTGCTAAAATTATACAATATCTTTTCTTTCTCATTCGCTTTTTGCCTCCTTTCTCATTATTTCTACTATACACCTTGTTTGAACGTATGCTGGATTGCTATCGCTTCTTGCGCTCGACGGATACTTGGCTCAGCCAGTAAACTTTGCTCAACACGAGAATTTTTTATTTCTAGCTCTAATAGTTCAACTGCTTCATGCAAAGTTTGAACATCTTCTACACTTAAGACCTCAATAATATAGTTCAAGCTCTTGACATTCAGATACTTTTCAGGAAGTTCAGTACTTGTTAAAGTCTCAGATCCCAACGTTTCCTCTAGACTATCAATCAGACATTGACTTTTTTGATTGTATTTAGGAAAAAGTTGCTTAACAAGAGCTTTTCGACCAATGGGAAGTGTATTACTTCCAAATATCTTTTTGAAAATATCATTTAGAAAAATTCCCAGAGCCCATAAGGCAAAGCTCAACATAAACGTGATTAAGAAGGTTTCTAAAGCGGAACGATCCAGTTGCCCATGACCATGTATAAAAGAAAAATCGTTTATAATATAAAAAGCTAAGATAAGGACAGGAAAGCTGAACGCAAGTAAAGCCGAGCGGTAATTAATTTTGTACTGAATTTCTTGACGAAATTCGATCTTTATAACTTCAAGTTGATGGAGTTTGTCTTCTATTGTTTCGACTATTTCCATCAGTTCTTGGCAATGATCCAATGCCACACTTTCCTCCTTTCCCATAATTCCCTCTCTCTTCTCAACACTACATTTCTAAATTGTTCCAAAAGTCCATCATCCGTAACTATTTATTCATCAAACAGTAAAAAAGACTTATTGTTTACATTTTAATTTGCTGTTTTTTGTTACATTTATATTAAATAACAAAAAAAACATCCTTAGGATGTTTTTTATTCTTTTATTAATTGTGTTTCGATACATTCAATCGGTTAATCGCGCGATGAAGTGCAACTTCGGCACGTTTAGCTTCATCAGTCTTATGTGCCGCTTTAGCTTCTTCAAGCTCTTTTTCAGCACGAAGTTTTGCACGTTCGGCACGTGGAACATCGATATCACGATTACGCTCAGCAGAGTCTGCGATCACTGTAATCATACTATCCTTCACTTCAATAATACCGCCATTAACAGCAATATAATCAACGTGCTTCACATCATCAGGACGGCGCACCTTAAGTTCACTGATTTGTAAACCAGCGATTGTGGAAATCATGTTGGGTAAAATCCCCATATCTCCACCAATCGTATGCGCAAGAATGTAGGTTGCATGGTGATCATAAACGACACCCGCAGGAGTGATGACTTGAATAGCCATGACATTTTCACTCATTTCAGCAACCTCCTATCTTAATAACCCATTTTTTTAGCTTTTTCAAGAACGTCTTCGATTGGACCTACACCACGGAAAGCATCTTCTGGGATTGAATCGTATTTACCGTCAAGAATCGCTTTGAAATCTTCAACAGTTTTTTCAATTGGTACATATGACCCTGGTACACCAGTAAATGTTTCGGCAACGTTAAAGTTTTGTGAGAGGAAGAATTGGATACGACGTGCACGGTTAACCAACACTTTTTCATCATCAGACAATTCATCCATACCAAGAATAGCAATGATATCTTGTAATTCTTTATAACGTTGGAGCACACGTTGTACTTCCATAGCTACTGCATAGTGTTCTTCACCAACAATTTCAGGTGTAAGCGCACGTGATGAAGAAGCCAATGGATCAACGGCTGGGTAGATACCCATTTGTGTCAAACGACGTTCCAAGTTTGTTGTTGCATCCAAGTGAGCGAAGGCTGTTGCTGGCGCAGGGTCAGTATAGTCATCGGCTGGGACATAAATCGCTTGGATAGAAGTTACAGAACCTTGTTTTGTTGAAGTGATACGTTCTTGAAGTTGACCCATTTCGGTTGCAAGCGTAGGTTGGTAACCAACGGCTGATGGCATACGTCCTAAGAGGGCAGATACTTCTGAACCGGCTTGGGTGAAACGGAAGATATTATCAATGAAAAGCAAAACGTCTTGTTTTTCTACATCACGGAAATATTCAGCAATTGTCAAACCAGTAAGAGCAACACGCATACGTGCTCCAGGTGGCTCATTCATTTGACCGAAGACCATGGCTGTTTTTTCAATAACGCCTGATTCTTTCATTTCCCAGTAAAGGTCATTCCCTTCACGAGTACGTTCCCCAACACCAGTAAATACGGAAATACCACCGTGTTCTTGGGCAATATTGTGAATCAATTCTTGGATAAGAACGGTTTTACCAACTCCGGCACCCCCGAACAAGCCAATCTTACCACCTTTAAGGTATGGGGCAAGTAAGTCAATAACTTTAATCCCTGTAACAAGAATTTCATTTGCTGTGGAAAGTTCATCAAAAGATGGCGCTTTTTTATGGATAGGGCTGCGTTCTGCATTTTCAGCAAACGCTTCGCCACCATCGATAGCATCTCCAAGTACATTGAAGACACGTCCAAGTGTTTCTTGACCGACAGGTACGCTGATTGCTTTACCTGTATCGAGAACTTCAAGTCCACGTGTTAAGCCATCAGTTGATTCCATAGCGATGGTACGTACGGCACCATCACCAAGTTCCAACGCCACTTCAAGGACGATTTTAGTTTTAACGCCGTCTACATCTTTATAAACGATGAGTGCGTTATTAATCTCAGGAAGAGTCGCGCCTGACGCAAATTCAACGTCGACAACGGGACCAATGACCTGAGTAATTTTACCAGAACTCAATATTTTTCCTCCTAGTTTATTTTTCTGTCTTTAATTCTTTAAGAAAGGTTACCACGTGCTTAAAGCGCTGAGGCTCCTGCAACAATTTCCGTAATTTCTTGTGTAATTGCTGCTTGACGCGCGCGGTTATATTGTATTGTCAGATCGTTAATCACTGTTTTAGCATTATCTGTAGCTGTACGCATTGCGGACATACCAGCAGCATGTTCAGCTGTTTTAGCATCAACAATCGCACCATAGATCATGCTTTCAGCATATTGAGGTAAAAGTTGATCTAAAATAGCTTCGCGGCTTGGTTCCAGTTCGAAACTCACCAATGATACTGGTGCTTCATCTTCTGGTTCCTCTGATTCATCAAATGTAATCGGAAGCATTTTTTGCATGCGTGCTTCACTTGTCAATGAATTGATATGGTGATTGTAGCAAACATAGAGTTGATCAAACTCTTCATTTTGATAGCGAGATACAGCTTGACGTACAATTTCACGAACTTCTTCAAAACTTGGTTGGTCAGTCAAACCACGTAATTCGTAAGATAATTCTACGTTACGAGAGCGGAAAAAATCAGCTCCTGTTCCACCTAAAGCAAGAATACAATATTCTTCTGGTCCCTGGTGTTTTTCACGTAATTTATTCATGACTGACTTCAAGATATTAGAGTTGTAACCTCCTACGAGGCCACGATCTGAAGTGATAACTAAATATCCTGTTTTCTTAACGGGACGTTTAGTCATCATCGGATTTTTAGAAGGGCCACGATCTGCAGCAACCAAGTCGGTTGTCACTTGACGCACCTTATCTGCATAAACCTGATAAGTTTTCGCAATCTTTTCTGATTTTTGCAATTTCGCTGCAGATACCATTTGCATGGCACCAGTGATATGACTTGTTTTTTCGGTTGAAGCAATTTTTGATTTAATTTCGCTAAGTGAAGCGCCCATAATGAACCTCCTTATTTAACGTAATTTGTAGTTTTCTTGAAGGCTTTGATTGCATCGTCAAGTTTTGCTTCATCTGGCAAATCTTTAGTATCTGTAATGACTTGTAAAAGTTCAGCATAGTTGACATCGAAGAAATCAAACATTTTTTCTTCAAAATCGAGAATATCTTCTACGGGAACATCATCAAGATGGCCATGTGTCAATGCATAAAGAATAAGAACTTGTTTTTCAACAGCCAATGGTTTGTGTAACGGCTGTTTCAAGACTTCAACTGTACGACGCCCACGGTTCAATTTAGCTTGTGTTGCTTCATCAAGGTCAGAACCGAACTGTGTAAATGCTTCAAGTTCACGGAATGATGCCAAGTCCAAACGGAGTGTTCCGGCAACTTTTTTCATTGCCTTGATTTGAGCGGCACCACCAACACGTGATACAGAAGATCCGGCATCGATGGCTGGACGAATACCTGAATAGAAAAGGTCGTTTTCGAGGAAGATTTGTCCATCTGTGATTGAGATAACGTTTGTAGCGATGTAGGCAGAGATATCTCCGGCTTGTGTCTCAATGAAAGGCAAAGCTGTCATTGACCCACCACCTAAGTCATCACTCAATTGTGCCGCACGTTCCAAAAGACGTGAGTGGAGGTAGAATACATCCCCTGGGTAAGCTTCACGACCTGGTGGACGACGGAGCAAGAGTGAAAGTTCACGGTAAGCCACGGCTTGTTTAGATAAATCATCATAAACAACCAGAACGTGTTTACCATTGTACATGAATTCCTCACCCATAGCTGCACCCGCATAAGGTGCGATATAAAGTAATGGTGAAGGTTGTGAAGCTGAAGCTGTTACAACGATTGTATAATCCATCGCTCCAAGTTTACGGAGTGCTTCAACTTGTGTACGAACTGTCGATTCTTTTTGACCAATGGTAACGTAAATACAGATAATGTCTTTACCTTTTTGGTTAAGAATTGCATCGATAGCTACAGATGTTTTACCTGTTTGACGGTCACCGATAATCAACTCACGTTGACCACGACCGATTGGTACAAGTGCATCAATAGCTTTAAGTCCAGTTTGGAGTGGTTCTGAAACAGATTTACGTTGCATAACACCTGAAGCTGGAGCCTCAACAGGACGAGTTTTACCTGTATTGATATCGCCTAAGCCATCAACGGGTTGTCCAAGTGCATTTACAACACGGCCGATGAGTTCTTCACCGACTTGAATTTCCATGATTTTACCTGTACGTTTTACTGTATCTCCTTCGCGGATGCTAAGGAAATCACCAAGTACGATAATACCAACGTCTGTACTGTCTAAGTTTTGCGCCATACCATATACGCCGTTGTCAAACTCGACAAGCTCACCGCTCATCGCATTTTCAAGGCCGTAAGCACGGGCGATACCGTCACCAACATAAGTGACGACACCAGTTTCAGCAACTTCAAAATCTGGTGTAAAATTTTCAATTTGTTGTTTAATCAGTGAGCTGATTTCATTCGCTTTGATTGCCAAATGTATTTTGCTCCTTTCTGAGTTTTCATGTTAAATGGCTGAGAATTTTTTCTCAAAGGAGATTCTTAGAGAATCTCTTTGGCAATTTTTGCCAATTGTGATTTGACAGAAGCATCAATGATTTTTCCACGTGAATTTACAATAAATCCACCGACAATCTTTTCATCTACTGTGTTCACGATTGTTACTTCGTTCAAATCAAATTTCGATTTAGCGAGAGCAACAAATTTTTCGATTTGTGTTTCGGTTAATTTCACGCTTGAAATGACCTCTACATCAGCAATTCTAAACATATCATCTGCTGTATTTTTAATTTCAGCAAGAATTTCTGCTAAATCAGCTAATCGTCCGTTTGCACGAACAGTATCAAGGAAATTTTTCATCAAAGGTGATGAATTTTCTTTGATACTGTCAATAACTTCTGATTTTGCTGCTGTAGAATATACTTCCGTTCCGAAGAAAGAAGCAAGATCATCTTCTTTAAAAAGTTGTGTCAGTTCGTTAACCTCAGAAAGAATAACTTCTAATTGAGATTGTTCCTCTGCAACTTCAAGCAAGGCTTTACTGTATTTTTGAGAATTGACTGTTGTCATTTTCAACCAACCCCCTATTCGCCAAGCTTAGCAATATAGCTGTCAATAAGTTCTGATTGTGCTTGTGAATCCAAAGATTGACCGATGAGTTTTTCAGCAATTTGTACTGAAATATCAGCAACATCCCCTTTAACTGAACTGAGCGCTTCTTTGCGTTCTTGTTCAATATCTTCTTGGGCACGTTTTTTCACATTTGCAGCTTCTTCATTGGCTGTTGCCAAGATATTTGCACGATTTTGTTTAGCTGTATCATTGGCAGTTTGGATAATGTTGGCAGCTTCTTCTTTAGAACCTGCAAGTTCATTTTCACGTTGCGCTAATAATGTTTCTGCTTCTTTTTTTGACAGTTCTGCAGTTGTAATATCGTTGTTGATTTTATTTGCACGTTCTTCAAAGATACCTGTAATAGCACCCCACGCAAATTTACGAACCAAGATCAGCAAGATGATGAATGCACCGCTGACAACGATAATATTACCAAGAACTGTATTCGGAGCAGTTTCTAATAATGTAGTAAGCATTTCTACTCCTTTCCTAGTGTTCTGCTAAAATTTTGTGGCTAATGTAAAGATTTGTCAAAAGAACAAATACATAAGCCTGAAGAGATGAAATAAAGATTGAGAATGCTATCCAAGCCATTGCTAAAATCCATGTCACAGGAAGAATAAACCAACCAGAATCGATCATTCCAGCAATAATCCCTAGAAGAACTTCTCCGGCAAAGATATTACCGTAAAGACGAAGTCCCATAGAAAGGGCATTTGTAAACTCTTCCATGATAGTCATCGGAAGCATTGCTTTAGGTTCTTTCCAAAAGGCATTTTTAATATAGCCTTTAAAGCCAAACTGTTTCACACCAAGAGTATTGGCGAGTACAATGACTAAGACTGCTAAAGTCAAGTCAACTGTTGAGTTTGCTGTTGGAGAGCGCCATAAGCTGATGTCACCCGGTGCAGTAATTTTAGTAACTAGCCCAATAATATTCGAAATCAAAAGGAAAGAAAAGAGTGTAAAACTCATGAGGGCATACTTTGGTGACTCTTTAGCACCTAGATTTTCACGTCCGATGCCGTTAATAAAGTCAACTACCCACTCAAGGACGTTTTGCTTACCTGTAGGCTTCAGTTGCATATTGCGACTTGCCCAATAAATCAGACCAAAGACAATTAAAACGGTCAAAGCTGTCATATATAGAATGACACCGTCAAAAGTTACTGGTCCAACATTAAAAGTCCATGTTGATTCCATAGCTAGTCTTCCTTTCTAAATAATTGTTGAGTATAAAAGTTAAATCAACGATTTTTAGAACAAGAAAGCCATAGCTAAGGCGATGAAGAATGTACCTTCGGCAAAGGCAACACCAAGGAACATACTTCCGCGGAGTTTGCCTTCCATTTCTGGTTGGCGTGCAACAGCATTAATAAATGCTGAAACAATAAGTCCATCACCGATAGCGGCACCAAGTGCACTAATACCAATAGCTACTGCTTTAAGAGCTTCAATTGAGATTGTTGTCATTTAATGACCTCTTTCTATGTGCGATTTTTCGCAAATTTTTATTACTATGAAATTATAGTCCTATTCAATCCGTTTGTCAAAACTTAACCTAAGATTATCAAACATTTTTCTATAAATCGTTCGGCCTTTTTCGAGCAAACGTTTTCTTTAGGATTTATTTAAGTTTCAAGGTTTTATATTTTAATTTTAAGCTGTTTAACTTAGACGTTCTTCTTCCTTATAATCAATAGGAAGCCATTTTAAAACGGTCTCGATTTGTTTAGTCCAATAGTACCATTCATGTGTACCCGCCGATTTTTCATAACGAAGGTCAAAACCTTTTTCCTCAAGAAGTTGAGCCGCTCTATTATTTCCAGAGATAAGATAATCTTGTTCCCCACACCAACTGTAAAGCTTGGGCTTTTCACCTGCGTGGTGTTCTGCAAGATAGAGAATACTGTTTTCACTATCATTAAAGTGATCAAGGTCGCCAAAAATTCCGGTCCAATAAGCTTCATTCTCAGCGCTTTGTTCTTTTAGGTCAGTCATATCTAACGCTCCAGACAAGCTTGCAGCATAGCTGAAGTTTTCTGTTGCCAAAGCCAGCTTGAATGCGCCATAACCTCCCATAGACAAACCTGCGATAAAATTCTTTTCTCTCTTGCTGCTCAAGTTAGGAAAGAAATTATGTACCACCTGTGGCAATTCCTTTGCAATTGCATCAAAATATCTCATACCATAATTAGTATTAGTATAGAAGCCCAAATCAGTTGAAGGCATGACAATGGCAAGTTGAGAATGACGAATCAAACGATCAATCCCCGTTCTTATAAGCCATGAATCTTCATTTCCAGACATCCCATGCAATAGATAAAGCACTGGAATATCTTTTCCATCTTTTACACCTGTTTTACTAGCTTCTGGATAAATCACATTAAACTTACGATTCATCCCCAGTACTTCGGAGTAATATTCAATATTTATAATAGCCATTTTTCCTCCCATCCCGTTTACTTTTATGATTCAAGTAAACGTTTCCTACTATTATAACATAAGAATTATTACATATCGCCTTATTCTCATTGCTATTCAATCAAAAAGCAACGCTGTTTTGTCATATAGTATGTAACATTTTTTGTACCCGAACTTACTTTACTGTTTGAATTTGCCAAGTGCCTTTTTTATAAAGGAGACGGATTGCTCCTTGCTGGTCTGTCCGATAAATTTTTATTCCTCGTACAGTTAATTGGTGAAGCGTTTCTTGACTCGGATGTTTATATCGATTATTCTTTCCAGCAGAAATAAGAGCAACCTTAGGCTTAATCGCTTCTAAAAAACCTTCCTTTGTAGAAGTCTTACTGCCATGATATCCAACTTTTAGGATATCAACTTCTAAATGTGGATATTCTTTCTGGAGTTTAACCTCTCCCTCTTCTTCCAAGTCCCCTGTAAAAAGAAATTTCTTCCCATAAAATTCACCAAACGTCACTAAAGAATTATCATTATCGCTTTTACCTTCACCTCCTGTCGTTAAAAACCGAAGATTGCTGTTGAATATAGGGATCTTATCTCCCTCTTGCACAATGTGAATCTGACTTTTTAAGCTGCTCAGTTTTTTAACAAAACTTTTCTTCTCTAACGCACTAGCTGAGACATAAAATTTTTTTATTGGTACTTTCTGAGCTACACTCTCCAAGTCTCCAATATGATCCTCATCTGGATGTGTCACAATCAGAACATCTACTTTGCTCACTCCACGCGCTCTCAGATAAGGTAGAAGTGTACTTTCAGCATTGCTCTTATAGCTTCCCTCCCTCCACTGCTCATCACCTCTTATTTTTAATCTACCGCCAGTATCTATTAGGATATTTTGTCTGTTCCACCTGTCTTGCAAGAGAATGCTGTCTCCTTGGCCCACATCTACCATTGTAATGCTTGGGTGTTTAGGATTCTTAACAAGGAAAAAAAGAAAGAAAAGAACAATTATTACAACTAAGTTCCAGTTTCTTTTTCTATAAAAATCGAATGCAAGTCCACTTAGCATAAAAAGCAAAAGTAAAAAAATAAGGTTTGGTTTGCCAAATACAATCGGTTTATCAAATAAACTGCCAACCAGTCTTACTATTGATTCTAAAATAATAAAAAAAGGATTAAGTAATGTAAGATCAATGCCGAATAAAGAAAGGAGAAAGACAAAAAGTAAACCTGGCAAAAGTAAAAAATCAAAAATCAGACTAAATAATAAAGTCAATATAATCGATAATGGTTGGAAAGAATGGAAGTGAAAAATCAAAAGCGGAAGTACACCAACAGCTAAAACAGTAGAATCAAGTAATGCTTTTTTTAATCCTTTTAGTTCATTGAATTTTTGTGAAAAAAATGTGATTAAGAAAGAATAGAGCATCGTCAGTTGTCCACCTGTTGTCAGTAGGAAATATGGACTGAATATCATTAAAAGAAGAAAAGTGATAGAAAATCTATCGCTTGAATTTTTAATAGGTATATTTTTTTGAAGAAGCGCACGTAAGATTGAGAGAGATAAGCCAGTAAGAAAAGCATAAAATATCGAAAAGGGAATTTGGATAAAATAGACCAACTTTCTTGATAAACCTAGCCTTAATAAAATATTTCGAAGAAGTTCAATAAAAAAATTCACCTGCATCCCTGATAGGGCAAATAAATGGATAATACCGAGGCTAGTATAAAGTTCCCCCATTTCTTCAAAGTCTTTATCCAACCAACCAAAAAGAAGCCCTGTCATATAGGACGACATGGGAGATGGAAAATGTTCTTGCGTCCAAAGGATGGCTTTTCGGCGTACCAGCCGTAAATCAAAGTCATGTTTTTCTTCAAATCCCTGAATTTTTTCTATTTTAAGAAGTCGGTAAATACCTTGCGTTCTTAAATACTTTCTGTAATCAAAACCTGAAAAGTTTCTTTGCTCTTCTGGTATCTCTAAAGTGCCTTCAATGTAAAAAATCCCCTTTATCCTAAGATTTTTAAAGTATTCTTTTTCTTTTTCCGAAGTCAATGTGTAAAAAGCTTGAAAATCTCTTCCGTTCACTTCTCCCCTGAAACTGAGCCTGTTTCCATTCACTTGAAGAGTATCCATATAAGGGGTAATCTTCGAAATTTTTTCTGGTTGTTGTATTTCTTGTACTTCTGTCTCTTTTTTTACCATGAGTAAGAAGAAACTAAAGCACAGTAAGAGAGCTAACAAACTATAGTATTGACGATAAAAAGCGATGAAGAGACTAAACAAACTAAGAATAAGTAAAGGCCATGAAAAACTGAAAATAAGAAAATAAACAAAAACTAAGAGATAGACTAAATAGATAAGCGTAAATTTTTGTTTCATCTAACTGACGTAGCCTTTCTTAATCTACAGTGATTGCTTCTTTTAACTTTTCTAATGTTTTAGGACCAAAGCCACTTACCTTGGTCAATTCTTCCACTGACTCAAAAGAACCATTTTCAGAACGATAATCCAGAATATCTTGCGCTTTTTTTGCTCCTACACCACTAAGCTGCTGCAATTCAGTTAAATCAGCTGTATTAATATTAATTTTAGTTTTTTCAGCTGTTTTACTGGTATTATCTTTGGTTTCTAACAAGTGATTTGTATCTGTTTCTCCTCTCACTGGAACATAGACCTCTGCTTCATCTTGTAATTTTTTTGCCAGATTTATTCCCTTCCTTTCTGCTTCTTCTGTAAAGCCCCCAGCACTTGCTACTGCATCAGATACACACTTTTTGGAGGATAACTTGTAGATGCCTGGCTTTTTGACAGCGCCTTTGACATCAACGACGATTTCATTCTCATCTTCGTCTTTTTCTACTTTTTTCTTTCCTGTAGCTTCTTTTTCCTTGCTCAGCTCCGCCCACTCGGAATGCTTTTCTTCTTGCTTTGGAATATCTAAAACTTTTTTATTCCAATAAAAAGCCCCTAAAATAGTTACTGCCAAAACAATTCCAACAACGATTTTCCAATTTTCTTTTACATATTCTGATATTTTTTTCATAGTTCTAAATACGAAAAAACATGCAGTTTTTCACTACATGTTTTTATAAAAATTTTTTTAAATTCCAAAACTCACGATAATCAGACCTACAACTACTAAAACAGCAAGAAAACCAGCATTTACTAAGGCAAAGTATTTTACAAATCCTGCCGTTTCACCACGTGCTTGAACGCGAATGATTTTATAGGCAATCAACGTTGCCATTGAAGCTACCATCGTCCCTATACCACCAATATCTGCACCGATAACGACAGAAACGGCATGAGGAGTAAAAGGTGATATAAGAATTGGTGCTGCGATATTAGAGATAATCTGGCTCATAAAGACTGTGCCTAAGAAGGACATCTGTGGGCCAACAAAGGTATTGCTAATAAAGTCCGTAAGTACTTGAATATTTGCGATATTTCCTACAATCAAGAAGAAGAAAACAAAGGTAAGAAGTAAATGGTAATCAACACCCTTAAAAAGTTCGGGACGATAGAAAAGAACAATTACAGCAACAATAGCTACAGCAAGATAAAAGTTAACATAACCAAATACAGCTGCGGCCATTAAAATCATTAAAGCAATAAAGATTGAGGTTTCTAATCGATTGAACTTGTTTACTTTTGTTTCAATGACCAAGGGCTCGTTGTCAATAAATTGGCAAGCCAAGTTCAAGAGCAGAAAGCCTGCGAGCCATAGTAAGCCTGTTCCTTTAAAAAATCCTAAATTTGTCAATGACTGCCCCAAATGATGTGCTGGGTTTTGATAAAAAGAATATAAATAAAGATTGTGAGGATTACCTTGCGGTAAAAGACTTGAGCCTGTATGACAAGCAGGTACAATCATCGCGGCTCCAATGTAAACAGACTTACGATTTTTTATTTCTCGAGTAATCGTCAAGTAGAGCGGTAAAATCGTCAATATGGTGAGATCATTAGTAAAAAATACGGCAAAAAAGAAGGCCAGCATTGTGGTGAATCGTACAAGCTGACGTGTTGTTTTACTTCTTTTAACCAATGTTTGGCCCATATAGGACAAAATACCAGTAGATCGAAAACCAGCAATAACTAACATTAAACCAAAAACAGTTACAATGACTTTGTTATCAAAAAATTCAGTCTGTATTCCGCCCATACTCACTGAAATAACGGCGATAATAAACGATACAAGAAAGACCTTATCAACAATAAAAAACTGGGTCAACTTTTTGAAAGCATTGTCTGGCTTTCTTGTGATTTGCTGTTCCATGTTTTCTCCTTAAAAAACTGATTAATTGCACTCCTACAATTATACAACTTTTTTCCATGAAATTACGAAAAAGATTATAAAAAAACGGATTTTTTTTAGAAGAAAAAATACAGCAAGGATTATCGGTTCTAAAAAAGTTGCTTTAAATAAATAAAAAGTACTGTTTACAGTACTTTTGTCGTCCAAGATTCACAATTCCAAGTCTCAGTTGCAACATCTTGGTAGAATTCTGGTTCATGTGAAATTAAAAGAATTGTTCCCTTATATTCTTGTAAGGCACGTTTGAGTTCATCCTTGGCATCCACATCCAAATGATTGGTTGGTTCATCAAGGACAAGGACGTTACTTTCAGCATTCATTAATTTACACAAGCGAACTTTAGCTTTTTCACCACCACTTAAAACCGCAACTTTACTTTCAATATGTTTTTTTGTTAAGCCACAACGTGCCAACGCAGCCCGAACTTCCGCTTGGTTCATTGCCGGGAAAGTATCCCAAATCTCTTCCAAACATGTTTTCCCATTGTCACTTTTCACTTCTTGTTCAAAATAACCAATTTCTAATTTTTCACCACGTTGAACTTCTCCGTCAATGGCTTGTATTTCTCCCAAAATGCTACGCAAGAGAGTTGTTTTACCAATCCCGTTTGCCCCTGTAAAAACTATCTTCTGGCCGCGTTCAGCCCGTAAGTTGAGTGGGCGTGACAAAGGCTCTGTATATCCAATAACTAAATCTTTAGTCTCAAAAATAAGTTTACTTGAAGTTGCACCTTTTTTGAAATCAAATTGGGGTTTTGGTCGCTCTGCACTTAATTCAATCATGTCCATTTTATCTAGTTTTTTCTGACGGGACATTGCCATATTTCTTGTCGCTACACGTGCTTTATTTCGTGCAACAAAATCCTTAAGATCTGCAATTTCTGATTGCTGGCGTTTATATGCTGCCAATTCTTGTTTTTTCTTCATTTCATAGACAGACTGGAAGGCTTCGTAATTGCCAACATAACGATCTAAGGAACCATTTTCCATATGGTAAATGATGTTAATAACAGAACTTAAGAAAGGAATGTCATGCGAGATCAAGATAAAGGCATTTTCGTAATCTAAGAGATACTGCTTAAGCCATGCAATATGCTCTTCATCCAAATGGTTTGTTGGCTCATCCAACATCAGGATTTCGGGTTTTGTCAGCAAGAGTTTTGCCAAAAGAACCTTAGTACGTTGGCCACCAGACAGATCTTCAACATCTCGCTCAAAGCCGATTTCATGAAGACCAAGTCCGCGTCCGATTTCCTCCACTTTAGAGTTAATTTGATAAAAGTCACTTTGCTCTAGAATGTCTTGTAGTTCGCCGACTTCTTCCAAAAGTTGATCCATTTCTTCTGGGGTCACATCTCCCATTTTCAAATACAGATCATTAATTTCCGCTTCAATATCAAAAAGATACTGAAAGGCACTTGAAAGAACATCACGGATTGTTTGCCCTTTTTGTAAGACTGCATGTTGATCTAAGTAACCAACGCGAACTTTTTTTGACCATTCTACTTTACCTTCATCGGGTTGTAAAGCTCCTGTGATGATATTCATAAAGGTTGATTTACCTTCACCATTCGCACCGACCAGCCCGACATGTTCGCCTTTAAGAAGACGGAAAGACACATTTTCAAAAATCACGCGCTCACCAAAGCCATGCGATAAATTTTTTACATTGATAATACTCATATTACAGCTCTTTCTTTTTTACATACTGTTTAATAGTTTAACACAAAAAGTTAAAAGTAGGAAGTTGAGTATACCCTTAAGTAAAGATTATTCCTCATTTATTATTTCGTTCAGATAAGTAAAAACTGATCCAGAGAATCAGCTTACTATTTCTGTAAAAAAAGAGGTACTGTTAACATAACAATATCAAAGATAAGATGCACTATCCAAGAAGTCCAGATTGATTTTGTTTTCAGATAAGCATAGTTAAATATCAAACGGGCAGCTCCCTGCACGAGTAAGATTTGAACAATTGTTCTTAGTACATCCCCGCCAAAATAAGTTTGAAAATGAACCATACCGAAAATAAAAGCTGTCAGCAAGGTACTAATCCATGTCGGCCAAGCAAATTTTTTACGAAAAGTTTCCAGAAGAGTTATCGAAAAAAGTTCTTCTCCCATCAGCATAAAAGGTACAAAAGGTAGGAGCGCTAGATTTCCAATGGCCTCGTTGCCATGATTTCCGGCTAAGCCAAAGATTATCTGCACCAAAGCTCCACCAATAAATGACCAAATAACATTTGCAAAAAAGCAAAGAATAATTATTTTAAGATACTTACCTTCTGGCTTTCTAAACCATTCCAGTGCGGAGTTTTTAAAGATAAGAGCAGCAGCTAAAAGGCTAAATACTAACAATGTCAACTCTTGAAAAAGACCGATATGTAAATTTACAGATCCCATAAGATAAAATCCGATATAAAGAAGGCCGAAGCCAATGAGTGCTTTTATTATCTCTTTGCTTTTTACTTCCATAGTTCTACTCCTAATTTTCATAAATATTGATGGACTTATTTTATAAGATTAATTATCGTTTGTCAATATATTTTTATTGAGGTAAGATGTTTTTGTGTTGAAATTATATAACAATTCTAAAAAAACTCCTTATATAAGGAGTTTTTAGTTTGATATTGAGATTGTTTCAGACAAGATGTCTGAGAACTGATTCAATCGGGAAAAGCTTTGCTTTTTCTTTAACCGATACGAGTGATGATTTTCTTATGAAAATCTCTATCTGCTGATTCAATCGGGAAAAAGCTTTGCTTTTTCTTTAACCGATTGAACCCTCCATGCTGTAAGAAATCAATCGGTTGAGTTCTACTGCATACTCCATTGGGAGTTCTTTAGTAAAGGGTTCAATAAAGCCCATCACAATCATATCTGTGGCTTCTTTTTCTGTTAAACCACGGCTCATCAAATAGTATAACTGTTCTTCTGAGATTTTAGATACTTTGGCTTCATGTTCCAAGGCAACTTGTGAGTTATGAATCTCATTAAATGGAATTGTATCTGATTTTGAAATATCATCCATAATAATCGTGTCACATTCAATATGTGATTTAGAATGTGCAGAATTTTTGTTGAAGGTTACTTGTCCACGATAATTTACAGCTCCACCAGATTTAGAAATGGATTTAGAAATAATCGATGAGCTTGTATTTGGTGCATTATGAATCATTTTAGCACCTGTATCTTGCTCTTGATTTGCGTTAGCAAAGGCGATTGAAAGCATTGTACCACGTGCGCCAGGACCGTCTAAATAGACAGCTGGATACTTCATAGAGACACGTGAGCCTAAGTTACCATCAATCCATTCCACAGTTGCATTTGCCTCTGCTTTGGCACGTTTTGTTACCAAGTTATAGACATTGTCTGACCAGTTTTGAATGGTTGAATAACGCATATATCCACCTTCTTCACAGAAGATTTCAACAACAGCAGCATGTAAGCTGGCTGATGAATATGTTGGTGCAGTACAACCTTCCACATATTGGATAGAAGCACCCTCATCAACAATGATTAAAGTACGTTCAAACTGACCAGACTTTTCGTTATTAATACGGAAATAGGCTTGGATTGGAATTTCACATTTTACCCCTTTAGGCACATAAACGAAACTTCCTCCAGACCAAACTGCTGAATTCAAAGCAGCTAATTTATTGTCCGTTGGTGGCACGAGCTTTGCAAAGTATTTTTTGAAAAGCTCCGGATATTCTTTCAGAGCAGAATCCGTATCGGTGAAGACGATACCAAGTTTTTCAAATTCTTCCTTCATGTTGTGATAAACAACTTCTGACTCATACTGTGCTGATGCTCCTGCTAGGTAAGCACGCTCTGCTTCTGGGATACCAATTTTTTCAAAGGTTTCCTTAATTTCATCAGGAACTTCTTCCCAAGTACGGGCAGGTTTATCGGTGGGTTTTTGGTAATACACCACATCATCAAAATCAATGTCTGATAAATCAGGCCCCCATTCTGGGAGATCTAATTTTTTGAAGGCTTCGAAGGACTTGAGGCGGAAATCCAGCATCCATTCTGGTTCTTCTTTTGCGGCCGACATTGTACGTATCACATCTTCTGTCAGACCTGTTCCTGTAGACATGACTAATTCAGCATTATCATGAAAACCAAATTTATATTCTTCTAATACTGGAACTTCTTCTGTCATTATTTTCCTCTCTTTATTTGCATTTTAGTGAGATTCAGATACAGTCGCGGTACCATCTGTCTCAATCGCTTTTTTCAGGGCATTCCAGGCTAACGTTGAACATTTTACTCGCTGCGGAAATTTCGACACACCTGCAAGGAATTGTGCATCTCCTAAACGCTCCTGCGCTTCTTCAACGTGTCCTGTCACCATTTCTGAAAAAATCTTTGCCAATTCCAAAGCTTCTGCTTTTGTCTTGCCAATCACAGCTTCCGTCATCATTGAGGCAGATGCTGTTGAAATTGTACAACCGTGCCCGCTAAAGGCAATATCGCTAATCTTATCTTCTGTAAACGCAACAGTCAAGCGAATGACATCTCCACAGGTTGGATTATTTAAATCAACAACACAAGCCTGTTGTAATTCACCTGCATGACGTGGCGCAGAAGAGTGATCAAGAATTACTGCACGGTATAAATTATCTAATTTTGAAAGTGCCATTCTTTTTCTCCGTTTTTTTGAATACTATAAGCCGAAAAACTCTTTTGTCTTCAAAAGAGCATCCACCAGTTTATCGCAGTCTGCTTTTGTATTATAAATATAAAAACTTGCGCGTGCTGTTGACGCTTGACCAAGATAATTAAGCAAAGGCTGTGCGCAATGATGTCCAGCTCGTACAGCCACACCTTCCATATCCAAAGCTGTCGCCAAATCATGAGGATGAAGTCCTCGGATATTAAAGGCAACCACACCACTGCGCTCTTCAACAGCTTCTGGACCATAAACTTCCAAACCTTCAATCGCTTTTAGTTTAGGCATCACATAAGCTACAAGCTCTTGCTCATACCGATGAATATTGTCCATTCCTATTGCTTCAAGGTAGTCAATAGCTGCCCCGAGTGCGATAGCTCCCGCAATATTTGGTGTGCCCGCTTCAAACTTCCATGGCAACTCCGTCCATGTCGAGTGACTTTCATAAACGAAGTCAATCATTTCTCCACCAAATTCGATAGGATTCATTTGATTAAGCAAAGTCTCTTTTCCATAAAGAACACCAATTCCTGTTGGACCACACATTTTATGCCCCGAAAAAGCAAAGAAATCTACATCCAACTCTTGGACATTAATTTTCATATGCGGAACAGACTGCGCACCATCAACGACAAAATAGGCACCGTGATGATGAACTAACTCAGCAATTTCCTTAATCGGAGTGATTGAACCTAGGACATTTGAGGCATGTGTTAAGCTTACAAATTTTGTTCTAGTCGTCAGTTTTTCTTTTAAGTCATCAACGTCTAAAGCACCTTCTTTCAGATAGACAATTTTTAGAATTGCTCCCGTTTTTTCGGCAACTTGTTGCCAAGGGACAAAGTTTGAGTGATGCTCCGCAACGGAAATAATAATCTCATCACCTGCTGTTAAGGTTTGCTCCGCAAATTTTGAGACCCAGTTTAAACTCGTTGTTGTTCCACGAGTGAACAATACTTCTTTCGTAGACGCAGCATGAATAAACTTTCGAACCTTTTCACGTGCTGCCTCATAATCTGCAGTTGCACGCTCTGCAAGCGTATGAACCCCGCGATGAACATTGGCATTATCATGCTCATAATAGTTTGTCAAAACATCCAACACCTGCTGTGGCTTTTGGGTGGTGGCTGCATTGTCCAAGTAGACTAATGGTTCGTCATTAACTTTTTGATTAAGAATTTTAAAGTCTTTTGTTAAGTCAATCATTAGATTGCCAACTTTCTCTCGATAATTGAGATAAATTCATCACGAACGGCTTTAATTGGAATTTCAGTTACAACTGCACCGAGGAAACCTCGAATAACAAGACGTTTGGCTGTTGTTTCATCTAAGCCTCGACTCATAAGGTAGTACATATCCTCAGGATCAACCTGACCAATAGAAGCTGCGTGTCCTGCAGTTACGTCATTTTCCTCAATGAGCAAAATAGGATTGGCATCACTACGAGCACGGTCTGAAAGCATCAATACTCGGCTTTCTTGTTGCGCATCCGCCCCTTTAGCCCCGCGCATGATTTGACCAATTCCATTAAAAGTTAATGTGCCTCGATCAAGAATAACACCATGTTGCAAGATATGCCCTACTGAATTACGGCCAAAGTTTGTCACACGAGTATCAATCCCTTGGATTTGTTTACCCATAGATAATCCAACAACTTTGATTTGTGAGTGGCTTCCATCACCTTTTAAATCGCTGTCAAAATCACAAATAACATTGCCATCATTCATTGTTCCGATAGACCAATCAATTGTAGCATTATTTGCTAAATGCCCGCGACGACTGATATAAGCTGTGACATGTTCTCCTAAACGGTCAATAGCCGCAAATTTCACTTGCGCACCTTCAAGGGCAATAACTTCGATAGAAAGATTACCTGTGACCTTAACGTTGCCATCACCGATACTTTCCAAACGTTCCAAATAATCAAGCTTACTGTTACGACCAGCAATAATTAAGATGTGTTTATTGAAAGGCAAATCTGACTCAGAATCCTGATAGAACTTTGCTTCTACAGGCACGTCAATTTCAACATTGTCCGGAATATAAAGAACCGCGCCAGAGTTGAAACTGGCAACATTGCTTGCTGCTAAACGATCTTCTGTATAACTCACAGCTTTGCCGAAATAAGTTTCGACTATCTCAGGAATTTCTTCCATCGCTGAAGCAAAATCAGTGAAAACAACACCTTTTTCAGCCAAATCTGGACGCATTTGCTCCATAACATTTTGGCTGCCTACTTGTACCAAAAGTGGGTGATTTGGTAATTCTGTAAAGCTTGGAACGTTTCCACTTGGCTCAGAATCCCCTATTTCTGTATTATCCAAGCCCCAACGATTGAATTTCACACGCTCAATATTGGGCATCTCTAACCCTGTCATAGCCTCAAAGGCGGTTTGACGAAGCTCTGATAACCAGTTTGGTTCAGCATGCATGAGCGAGAAATTTTTTATTTTTTCATTCATTTAATTGTATCTCCATGATGTATTTGGTGATGTATGACTTTCTGTCCCTTAACACCTCATACGACCTCAACCTATGCTTCTTCCTTATATTCAATCCCTAATTCTTCAGAGATTTTAGCATATCCTTCTTTTTCAAGACGTTTCGCAAGTTCGGCTCCGCCTGTCATAACAACGCGGCCTTCCATCATGATGTGAACGACATCTGGGGTAATATAGTCGAGTAAACGTTGATAGTGGGTGATGATAAGGGCACCAAAACTATCGCCACGCATAGCGTTCACGCCTTTTGAGACTACTTTAAGCGCATCGATGTCAAGCCCAGAGTCAATTTCATCCAAAATAGCAAAAGTTGGTTCTAACATCAAGAGTTGGAGGATTTCATTACGTTTCTTCTCCCCACCAGAGAAGCCTTCATTGAGGTAACGCTCTGCCATCTCTTCTTTCATGTTAAGTAATTCCATATTTTTATCCAATTTTTTAATGAAATCCATAACAGAAATTTTGTCATCTTCTGCACGTTTAGCATTAATGGCTGCACGCATAAATTCAGCGTTTGTAATTCCTGGAATTTCAGAAGGGTACTGCATCGCAAGGAATAATCCAAGGCGAGCGCGTTCATCGACTTCTAATTCAAGGACATTTTCACCATCAAATAGAATTTCTCCTTCAGTGACTGTGTAACTTGGATTTCCCATAATTGCTGCTGACAAGGTTGATTTCCCTGTACCGTTTGGACCCATGATTGCATGTACTTCATTGGTACTAATAGTAAGGTTTACACCTTTAAGGATTTCTTTGTCTTCAATGCTCACATGAAGATTTTTAATTTCTAAAATTGCCATTCTAACTCCTTCAATTAATAAGTAAAATATCTTTTACACTTCACCCTCCATTATAACAAAAAAAACAGACGAAAAGCTCATTTCCGTTCTGTTTTGTCGTGTTTATATTTTCTTTTATGTTTCTTACTTATAACTTGCTCTCGATACTCCGAACTGCCAATGAACCTCAAAACATTTAGGAAAGGTTGACGGTCTTTGCCAAGTATACCGACCAAGTCAATAAACAGCCCCAGTCCAAGCAGCAAAGCAATAATTAAGAATATACCACCGATCCGGCTGGAAACTTGTAGGATTAAGGAAATAAAGGCAAAAATTCCAGCTATGCCATAAATAACTAATACAGCGCCTCGATGAGTGAAGCCAATATACATCAAACGGTGGTGCAGGTGCATTTTATCCGCACTAGAAATTCTTTGATTATTCAGTTTTCGCCGTACCATTGCCACGATTGTATCTGTTAATGGAACACCTAAAATCAAAAGTGGTGTTAGAACAGCTACTGCCGTTGCATTCTTTAAACCTTGCAGGGACACAACCGATATCATAAATCCCAAAAACAGTGCACCAGTATCTCCTAGATAGATAATCGCTGGATGATAGTTATAGGGGAAGAAGCCCATAATGGCGGCAACTAAGGTAAAAATGGTGATAGGCAAGAAGATACTTGAACCTGGTAAAAAGAAGTAAGACACAATCCCCATGGTAAAGAGTGAAATCACGGAGACACCACTGGCTAAACCGTCTAGGCCATCGATCAGATTAACCGCATTTGTAATCGACACAATCCAAAAAACGGTAAAAATAAAGGATAACCAAGCGGGAAATTCAAGAAAAGGACCACCGAAAGGGATTTTAAGATTGTCAAAGCGTGCATGGGTAAAAAACCATGTGATTGAAGCAGCGAGAAGCAACCCAGCCATCTTCATCTTAGGGGAGATTTCTTTGATGTCGTCAATCAATCCCGTCAGAACAACAATACCACCTGCTACAATAAAAGGTGCAATGTAGTTGATATAAGTCACAAAATGAGGCTTAATTCCTTCCGCCAATTGTTTGGGGCTCATTAGGGGAAGTTGTGGGTAAACGATCATCGGGAGGATAAAAAGTGTCGCAATTGCAAAGGATGCAAAAATAGCTAATCCCCCTGCCGAGGGCATTATTTTAGTATTGACACGTCGCTTATTAGGCTTGTCTACAGCTCCAATTCGGCGTGAAACAAAGGTCATTAATGGGGTGAAAATCAAGGACATTCCAAATGTCACGAAGAGCACAATGAAGAACTCTACTGTGAAGGGAATCCCCTTAATCGGGATTTCTTTTATGGTATCTATCATATCTTAAATTTTTGAGAGAACTTCCAAAGCACGTGTATTGATTAGTATCTCGCCGTATTCTTGTAGTGTTTCGCGACTGTTGATCGTTTCCTGTCCGTATTCTAACATTCGGGCACGCATCGAACTTACGGCTGTCTTTCCTTTTGACTTTTGATTGTCCAAAATAATCAAATAAAACTTATCTTCATAGCTATAAAGTTCAGATTCCTCTGCATCAATTTTAACATTTTTTACTGCTGTCAAAAGTTGAGACATGTTTTCAAATTCTAGAGAATAGAAGACAAAATCTGGATCTGGTTTATTTTCTACTTTTGTTTCTTTTGTTTCAGTTGTACTTGTATCTGCCATTGTTCCGCCATTTTGTTTTAAATCTTCCACACGTCCAAAGAAATCCGTCATAAGCTGCTCAAATTCTTCGGGATCATCAGGGAGATTATTGGGATCAATATCGATATTTTCTTCAGTAACAATAATATTCACCCCTTTAGGGAAAGGTTGAATTTGGAAAGTTAAAAGTCCTGATGAGAACCTTTCCTCAAGTCCTAGTTCTTCTACTAATTCATAGAAAAGATTTTCAACCATTGACTGGTTCGTAAAAAAATCAGAGAGTTTGACATCATGATCAACCAAATCTTGAAAGGTTAGGCTAATCTTTATCGTTTTTTCGTTTATTTCTTCATATTGCATATTTTTAACCTATTATTCTTCATTAACCTGCATGAGAACCATAACTTTTAGTTTTCATTGCAGAAATATTTTTAATTATATTTAACTGTTTCTTCTAATTATAACATATAAAAGGCTGTTCGCGTTTTTTGCCATTCACTCGAAAACTTTCTTTTTTTACTTTGTTACTCTTACGAAATTTTTTGTATCATTGGAAATTGTTATGTTATTTACCTCTAAAATATATTTTTTTGATAAAATAGTTCTATGATTTATTACATTCTTGCCAATCCCAATGCCGGTTCACGCAAAGGGGAGCGTTCATTGAAACTTTTATTGCCCTATCTCGAAAAAGAGGGCCTCTCTTACAAACTCTTTGCGACCGAACATACTGGGCAAGAAGCAGCTTTTATCCAAAAAATCTTGGAAGAGAAATCAGCAGAGGACCGGCTTGTCATCTTAGGTGGTGACGGTACCATTTCTTTGACTCTCAATGCTTTACCGGATGATCTGTCCTTTGGTTACATTCCTTCTGGTTCAGGTAATGATTTTGCCCGCAGTTTGGGGCTTTCTTTTGATCCTATCCAAGCCTTCGAAAATATTCGCCAAGATAAGACCAAAGATTTTTATGTTATCCATTATAAATCGCAATCGTTTTCTGGCTATGCGCTCAATAATGTAGGAATCGGTTTAGATGCAGCCATTGTCAAAGCAACTAACAGTGGACGCATGAAAAGCATACTTAATGCACTCAAATTAGGCAGGCTTTCTTACTTTCTGACTGCCCTTCATGTTTTATTTAGCAAAAAACCGTTTGAGCTTAGCGTTTACAACATGAAAAATGCTTTTAAGTTTGATAATGCCTTTCTCTTGACCTTTACTAAGCATCCCTATTTTGGCGGTGGTATTCAAATTGCACCTGAAGCGACTAATCTCAGCCAAGAAATTCATTTAGTTGAGTTGGACAGATACAGTATCCCGAAAATATTTTCGTTAATTCCTAGTCTGCTTAAGGGAAAACATTTAGATAATAACCTTTTCCATCATAGTGTTTCCACAGCAGCTGCAGTAACATCGCAGTCCGTTCAACCCGTTCAAATCGATGGAGAGTCTTTTACTATCCAAGCCAATGACACTTTGACTCTAACTTCTGAAAAAAGAAAGATTATTTGTTAATAATAAAACGGAAGACTATCCTTTCAATAAGAGTTCATCTTCCGTTTTTCTTTTACAAAAAATAGCGATATAATCATCGCTATTTTTTATTTTATTTTACTTCTTCAATTTCAGTTTCTGAAACAGTGACTTCAGGAGCATTTGACAAATCTGACAATGGCTCAAGATTACGGTAACGGAACATACCTGTACCGGCAGGAATAATCTTACCGATAATGACATTTTCCTTAAGACCAAGTAAGTGGTCTTCTTTACCATGGATTGCAGCATCAGTCAAGACACGTGTCGTTTCTTGGAAGGATGCAGCAGACAAGAATGAATTTGTTTCCAATGATGCTTTGGTAATACCCATAAGAACAGGACGTGCTGTCGCTGGTGTTTTACCTGAAAGGAGAGCTTCTTCATTGATTTTTTCAAAGTCAGAAATATCCATAAGTCCACCAGGCAAGATATCAACATCACCAGTATCCATTACGCGGACTTTACGAAGCATTTGGCGAACCATAACCTCGATGTGTTTATCCCCGATTTCAACCCCTTGTGAACGGTAAGTTTTTTGAACTTCACCGAGCAAGTAAGTTTCAACAGATAAAGCATCACGTACTTGGAGCAAGTGCTTAGGTTCAATTGAACCTTGGATCAATTGGTGACCACGGTGGATAAATTCACCTTCTTCAACCATAAGTACATCAGCCATTGATACTGTATATGAACGTGTATCTGTTTTACCTTTGACTGTGATTTCACGTGTACGTGTCGCAGCATCTTCAACGATAGATTCAACCGTACCAGTAACTTCGGTAATGATTGCTTCCCCTTTAGGGTTACGTGCTTCAAAGATTTCTTGTACACGAGGCAAACCTTGAGTGATATCTGAGCTTGACGCAACACCACCCGTGTGGAATGTACGCATTGTCAACTGTGTACCAGGTTCACCGATTGATTGAGCGGCGATTGTACCAACAGCTTCACCAACTTCAACGGCTTCACCTGTTGCCAAGTTTTTACCGTAACAGTGTTTACATACACCATGTGGTGTTTTACATGTAAATACTGAACGAATTGTAACTTCTTTGATACCTGCAGCAACGATTTGCTTCGCGATATCTTCTGTAATCAATTGATCATCGCCAATAATTACTTCACCAGTTTCTGGATGTACAACTGTTTTACGTGTGTAACGTCCTTCAAGACGTTCAACCAACGGTTCTACCATTTCTTTACCAGTGGCAATATCAGAAATCAAGAGTCCACGATCTGTACCACAATCCACTTCACGGATGATAACATCTTGAGCAACGTCAACCAAACGACGTGTAAGATAACCAGAATCGGCAGTCTTAAGGGCTGTATCGGTCATACCTTTACGCGCACCGTGAGTTGAGAAGAACATTTCCAAGACAGAAAGACCTTCACGGAAGTTAGAAATGATAGGCAATTCCATGATACGACCATTAGGAGCAGCCATCAAACCACGCATACCGGCCAATTGTGAGAAGTTGGAAATGTTACCACGGGCACCAGAGTCCATCATCATAACGATCGGGTTAGTCAAATCTTGTTCTTCAATCAAGCGTTTTTCAAGTGTATCTTTTGCACCACGCCAAACATCAGTAACCGCATTGTAGCGCTCATCATCAGTAATCAAACCACGACGGAATTGTTTAGTGATTTGTTCTACACGTTTGTGTGCAGCACCAATGATTTCTGCTTTTTCAGGAACCACTGGGATATCCGCAATACCAACTGTTAAACCAGCCAATGTTGATTGGTGGTAACCTAAGTTCTTGAGCAAGTCAAGGAACTCAGAAGTTGTTGTTGTGCGGTAACGTTTGAAGACTTCAGCGATAATATTACCCAAGTGTTTTTTCTTGAATGGCAATACTGTATCAATTTCAGCTAAACGTTTATGGATATCTTCACCAGGTTCCATGAAGAAACGGTCATCCGTTTGAGTTGTGATGTTCTCATCGGTATTTTCATTCAAGTAAGGCATACCTTCTGGATAAATTTCATTTCCTTCAGGCATAATTGAGTTGAACATTACTTTACCGACAGTTGTAATCAAGATTTTACCTTTTTGGAATTCTGTCCAAGGTTTATTCATTGATTGTGTTGCAATACCGATACGTGTATGCAAGTGAACATATCCGTTACGCATTGCAATTTCAACTTCTTCAGGATTAGAGAAGATCATACCTTCTCCTTCACGTCCTTTTGCTTCCATTGTCAAGTAGTAGTTACCCAAGACCATATCTTGAGAAGGTGTAACGACTGGTTTACCATCTTTAGGGTTAAGGATGTGTTCAGCAGCAAGCATAAGCAAACGTGCTTCGGCTTGCGCTTCTTCTGACAATGGCACGTGAATCGCCATTTGGTCACCGTCAAAGTCGGCATTGTAGGCTTCACAAGCCAGCGGGTGCAAACGCATTGCACGTCCATCAATAAGTACTGGCTCGAACGCTTGAATACCTAAGCGGTGAAGCGTCGGTGCGCGGTTAAGAAGAACAGGGTGTTCTTTAACAACTTCTTCAAGGACATCCCAAACTTCAGCATCTTGGCGTTCAACTTTACGTTTAGCCGCACGGATGTTGGCAGCCATTTCACGTTTAACCAATTCGGACATTACGAATGGTTTGAAGAGTTCGATAGCCATTTCACGTGGGACACCACATTGGTACATTTTAAGTGTTGGACCAACTGCAATAACTGAACGCCCTGAGTAGTCAACACGTTTACCCAACAAGTTTTGACGGAAACGCCCTTGTTTACCTTTCAGCATATGGCTGAGAGATTTAAGCGGACGATTACCGGCACCTGTGATTGGACGACCACGACGACCGTTGTCAATCAATGTATCAACAGCTTCTTGCAACATACGTTTTTCATTTTGGACGATAATATTAGGGGCGTTAAGCTCCATCAAACGTTTCAAACGATTGTTACGGTTGATAACACGACGATAAAGGTCATTCAAATCAGATGTGGCAAAACGTCCACCATCCAATTGAACCATTGGACGAAGATCTGGTGGAATAACTGGAAGCACATTAAGTACCATCCAAGCTAATTTGTTACCAGATTTTTTGAAGGCTGTTAATACGTCTAAACGACGAATGATTTTCACACGACGTTGTCCGCTAACATTTTTCAATTCTTCTTTAAGTTCAGCAACTTCTGCATCAATATCAACATCGTTAAGCAAATCTTGGATAGCTTCAGCACCCATTTTCGCAACAAATGAACCAAAACCATTTTTCAAAAGTTGTTCCCGATATTCACGCTCTGTCAAAAGTTGTTTCTTTTCAAGATCTGTTTCCTTAGGATCAATAACGACATAACTTGCGAAGTAAATAACTTCTTCAAGAGCACGTGGGCTCATATCAAGTGCAAGCCCCATACGTGATGGAATCCCTTTGAAATACCAGATGTGTGAAGTTGGTGCTGCCAACTCGATGTGTCCCATACGTTCACGACGTGATTTAGCTGTCGTTACTTGAACACCACAGAGTTCGCAGACTTGGTTTTTGTAGAAAACGCCTTTAAGCTTACCACAAGCACATTCCCAGTCCTTTTGTGGACCAAAGATACGCTCATCGAAGAGACCTTCGCGTTCAGGTTTTTGCGTACGATAGTTGATGGTTTCTGGTTTTTTGACTTCACCAAATGACCAGTAACGAATTTTTTGTGGAGATGCGATACCAATTCGCATGCTCTCAAATTTATTTACATCGACCAATGTTTTCTCCACTTTCTTTGTATTTATTTCTTTTCTGTTGAATGTTTGGCTCTTGACAAACATTTCTGTGAAGCCCGCTAGCTGTATCTTTTAAAACACAATCTTGCCCGAAAATCTTCAATCTAACGGATCAAAGCTCATGTGATAGGCAGCAATGTAGAACTTATTTTTAAAATAGAAGTTATCCATCCAAATACAGTTCTACATTACCGCCTAGCACACTTGCACAGCGGTTTACCTTAAAAGGCTTTTATCTTAAATTTATTACGAAAAGCTATTTCTTACTCCTAATAAACTTCTTGTTCACAGAAAAGAACAATTATTTTTCTTCTTTTGCTTCGCTAATCAATGCTTGTTCAGTTTCCACTGCTTCAGTAACAATTTGCTCCTGAGCTTCAAGCATTTCTGGCGTAATGTCAATATTTTCTTGACGAACTTCGATTTCATCATCAAGTTCACGAAGGTCAAGGACATTTTTCTCACCATCAAGGACTTTAAGATCCATACCAAGTGCTTGCAATTCTTTTACAAGGACACGGAATGATTCAGGAAGACCTGGTTTAGGAATACGTTCACCCTTAACGATAGCTTCATAGGCACGTGTACGTCCAATAACATCATCTGACTTGTAAGTCAAAATTTCTTGGAGAACATTTGCCGCACCATACGCTTCAAGGGCCCAAACTTCCATTTCCCCGAAACGTTGTCCACCGAACTGTGCTTTACCACCGAGCGGTTGTTGTGTAACGAGTGAGTAAGGACCAACACTACGTGCGTGAAGTTTATCATCAACCATGTGGTGAAGTTTGATCATGTACATGACACCGACAGAGATACGGTTATCAAAAGCTTCACCTGTACGTCCATCATAAAGGACTGTTTTGGCATCATCAGCCATTCCAGCTTCCTTAACGGTATTCCAGATATCTTCATCACTTGCACCATCGAAGACCGGTGATGCAATGTGAATACCCAATGTACGTGCAGCCATACCTAAGTGAAGTTCCATAACTTGTCCGATATTCATACGAGAAGGGACACCCAATGGATTCAACATGATATCGATTGGTGTACCATCTGGCAAGTAAGGCATATCCTCTACAGGAACGATATTTGAAACGACACCTTTGTTACCGTGACGTCCGGCCATCTTATCCCCAACGTGGATTTTACGTTTTTGTGAGATGAATACACGAACCAACTTGTTCACACCTGATGGCAATTCATCACCGTTTTCACGTGTGAATACACGTACATCGTGAACAATACCGCCACCACCGTGAGGAACACGGAGTGATGTATCACGAACTTCACGTGCTTTTTCACCAAAGATAGCACGAAGAAGACGTTCTTCAGGTGTAGGATCAGTTTCACCTTTTGGTGTTACTTTACCAACGAGCAAGTCTCCATCTTCAACCTCAGCACCAATACGGATAATACCGTCTTCGTCCAAGTTTTTGAGGGCTTCATCACCAATATTTGGAATTTCGCGTGTAATTTCTTCAGGGCCAAGCTTTGTATCACGTGTTTCTGATTCATACTCTTCGATAGCAATAGATGTATAAACGTCATCTTTAATCAAACGTTCAGACATGATAATGGCATCCTCGAAGTTATAACCTTCCCAAGTCATATAAGCAACGAGTGGGTTTTGGCCAAGCGCCATTTCCCCTTTTTCCATTGATGGTCCATCACCAATGATGTCGCCCGCTTCAACTTTATCACCCAGTTCAGCAAGTGGACGTTGGTTATATGAAGTTCCTGAGTTTGAACGACGGTACTTCATGATGTTATAGATATCAAGTTCACCTGATGTACGACGTACACGGATTTCGTCAGCATCTACATATTCAACGGTACCATCATGTTTAGCGATCACAGCAGCACCTGAATCACGTGCTGTTTGATGTTCCATACCTGTACCAATCCAAGGTGCATGTGGATCAATCAATGGAACGGCTTGACGTTGCATGTTGGCACCCATAAGGGCACGGTTGGAGTCATCATTTTCCAAGAAAGGAATACAAGCAGCTGCTACGGCGATAACCTGTTTAGGAGAAACGTCCATATAGTCTGCCGTTGAAGCATCAACTTCAATATTGTTACCAACGTGACGGGCCATTACTGTTTCGTTGACAAATTTGTTGTCATCAGTCAATGGTGAGTTAGCTTGGGCAACAGTGTAGTTGTCCTCTTCGTCAGCTGTTAAATACTCTACTTCATCCGTAACTGTTCCCGTTGCACGATCAATACGACGGTATGGTGACATGATGAAACCATATTCATTGATTTTGGCATAAGAAGACAAGTTATTGATCAACCCGATATTTGGACCCTCAGGTGTTTCAATCGGACACATACGGCCATAGTGAGTGTAGTGAACGTCACGTACTTCATATGAAGCACGGTCACGTGAGATACCACCAGGGCCTAAGGCAGAGAAACGACGTTTGTGTGAAAGCTCTGACAAAGGATTATGTTGGTCCATAAATTGTGACAACTGTGAAGAACCAAAGAATTCTTTGATGGCAGCAGTTACAGGACGGATGTTAATCAATCCTTGAGGTGTCATATTTTCATTTTCAGAAGATGACATACGTTCACGGATAACACGTTCCATACGTGAAAGACCGATACGGACTTGGTTTTGAAGCAATTCACCAACTGAACGGATACGACGGTTTCCTAAGTGGTCGATATCGTCTACTTTACCAATACCTTCAGAAAGACCTAACCAGTAGTTAATGTTAGCAATCACATCTGCTGGCATCAACACACGATTTTCTGCAGGAATTTGACCATTAGAAATCAATGTCACGACACGTTCTGGATCTTTTGGAGAGTAAACTTTCAATGTTTGAAGTTCAATTGGCTCAGGAATAACAGCATCGTCAGATGGTTGATAAACTGTTGTATTGAGACCATTATCCAAAAGGTTTTCGATAGAATCTAAAACATCACGTGTTACAGGAGTATCAGATTCAACGAGAATTTCACCTGTTTCAGGATCAACGATTGGCTCTGCCAAAGTCAAACCGAGAATACGGTTTTTAAGTGCAAGCTTTTTATTAAATTTATAACGACCTACAGGTGCAAAGTCGTAACGACGTGGGTCGAAGAAACGTGCAATTAAAAGTCCACGAGAGCTGTCCGCTGTTTTAGGTTCACCAGGACGGAGGCGGTCATAGATGTCTTTAAGTGCTTCTTCAACACGTGTGTCTGATGGGTTTTTGTGAACATCTTTGCCCAATGTTGTATTGAGGAGTTCACTTGGTCCCATAAGTTCAAGGATTTCATCGTCACTTCCAAAACCAAGAGCACGCAACATTGTTGTAAATGTTAACTTACGTGTACGGTCAATACGTACATAACCAACACCTTTAGCGTCTGTATCTAATTCAAACCACGCACCACGGTTAGGAATAGTTGTATGACCATAAGATTCCAAACCATTTTTATCTGTTTTAAGGTGGAAGTATGAACCTGGGCTACGTACCAACTGGCTGACGATCAAACGTTCAGAACCGTTGTTGATGAATGTACCCATTTCAGTCATAAGTGGGAAATCACCGAAGAAAACTTCTTGTGTTTTCAATTCGCCTGTTTCTTTATTTACAAGGCGGAAAGTCACATGAATCGGTGCAGAATAGTTTGCATCGTGAGCACGGGCTTCATCCACAGTGTATTTAGGGGCTTTCATTTCATATCCAACAAATTCAAGCTCCATTGTGCCCGCAAAGTTGTCAATTGGAAACATTTCTTTGAAGACGTTAGCCAAACCTTCGTCAAGGAAGTTTTGATAACTTGCTGTTTGAACTTCGATCAAGTTCGGCAAACCAATTACTTCTTTGATTCGTGAAAAACTGCGTCTTGTACGGTGTTTACCGTATTTTACGTCATGTCCTGCCAAGTTGATTCTCCTCATTCTATTTTTCCAGTTTTTCTGGATGTGTTATACAAGATTTGTCGTTTTTAAGTTTCTTATGAAAAATTCTGAAAAGTCAGTAGTTTGTCTTTTTCATTACTTTTTAGATTTTTTACAGTTCAGAAACGGCAAAAAAGCAACGAAAACTTGACGTTTCGTTGCTTACAAAACCCGTGGGGACAATATTTCCCACAGAATTTGTCGACAAACCATTACCCTATATTATATCATTTATCGACTGTCTTTACAAGGTCTAAATGCCCTTGAATTACTTTTCTTTCAGCTTAACTTTACCTCTATCCGTCACTTCAACACCTTCTAATTTTAACAAACGAATTTGTTCTAGACGCCCTTCACCGTGCATCCCTATAGTGCCATCTGATCTGATGATTCGCCACCAAGGTAAGTGATGGCTTTCCGATAGACCGTGAAGTGCTCTGGCGACTTGCCGCGCACCATTTATAAGGCCTGCCCGTAGTGCAATATCTCTGTATGAACTCACTTGTCCATAGGGTACCGTTTTGATTTCCTTAAGTATCCGTTGCGTTTCCGGCTTAAGCTCTTCAAAGTCCTTTACCATATTTTCACACGTTGGTCAGGCGCGCGATACATCCCGTCGCTTTCTTGCACCTCAAAAGTCTGATAAAATTCTTCTAAGTTTGTCGGTGGAATATTGGCGCGCAACTTCGCTGGGGCATGAACATCCATTGAAAGAAGCATTTGCTGGAATTCCATGCTGGCTTTCATACGCCAAATTTTCCCCCATTGGCTAAAGAAATCTGTAAGATTAACATCCTCTTCTTTTTGCGCAGCAGTCATCGCTGCCGTGATTCCTCCTTGATCGGCAATATTTTCCGAAACAATCAACTTGCCGTTTGCTGGACCAGCTTCAGTTGCTCGTCCATCAAAAGCTGCAATCATTTCTTCTTGTTTCTTCTCAAAAGCTTCATAGTCTTCGTCTGTCCACCATTTATTGAGATTGCCATACTTGTCAAACTGTGCTCCATTATTGTCAAAAGCATGTGAAATTTCATGGGCAATTACTGCACCAATACCACCGTAATTTTGACTAGCTGACTGTTCAAGACTGTAGAAAGGTGCCTGTAAGATAGCTGCCGGAAAAACAATCGTATTGCTGTCCGGACTATAATAAGCATTAACCATATGAGCCGGCATATGCCACAAGCTCTTATCAACTTCTTCGCTAAATTTTTCATAGTGACGTGCAGTGAGTAATTCATCAAAATGACAGGCATCTTCGTAGAGAGTCCCGTTTCCAACTTTAAAACGACTATATATTTCTGGAAGTTTGTCCGGGTAGCCTATGAACACAGTAATTGCACTCAATTTTTCAATAGCCTTATCAATCGTTGCACGACTGAGCCACTCATTTTTATCTAAGCGTTCTTGATAAACTTTAATCATCTCAGAAGTCATGTGCTTAACGTCTGATTTAGCTTCTTCTCCAAAATATTTTAGACCGTAATAAAGGCCAATCACTTGACTGAAATAACTCTCCGTTATATCGAGTTGATGTTTTTCTTGACTCCTTGCCTCGGATACATTCGATAAAAAACGTCCATATGCAGACCCTAAAAGTCGTAATTCATCTGAAAGTAAGCCAGTTGCCTTACGCGCGATTTTCACCAAGATCCACGCTTTAATTAAAGGCCAGTTTTCTTCGTTGATGATATGGTCAAAAGAGTCATAAAAACGATTTTCAAAGACAACGATTTTCTCCGGTTCAGTGCTAACCAAACCCTTAATAAATGAGTCAAAATCTATATTTTTAAAATGTCCTACAAACTCCTTAAAAGGAATCGGATTATAAAGCTCCGCATATTTAGCCCACTCTTCCGCAGTATTTGCTGATTCCACCAAAAGGCCATCAAAAGCCACTGCTTTAGCCGCGATTTCTTGGGCATCTTTTTGCCCAAAATGCTCTAATATTTCCTTGGAATTTTCCTGCCAAAAACTCAAAAGTTCAGCTTTACGAGGATGACTTTCCTCATAGTAAGTAGTATCAGGCAAAATAAGCCCAGGACCAGTGAAGCCTAGAGAATGGTGCACTGCATCTTTCATATCTGCATCAACGCTGATTGAGAAAGGTAATGGGGCTTGAGAATGAAAAATCAAATCAAGTAAATGCGTACGAAAATCTTCGAATGAGTTAAGATTTGTTACCTTATCCATCTCTCTAATAACGGCCGAGAAATCGTTTTTATTACGACTTTTCCAATCTCCTGCCTTATTGTAAAACTTTATAGCCTCTAGCAGTTCAGGATTATCTTCTGGAAGTTCCACAGACATGCGCTGCAAATCGGCTGTTAAGTTTTTTTCATTTTCCAATACCAATTCGTCAAAAGCAGAGATACGAGGTTTATCAGCTGGTATCTGTACCTGTTCAAGCCATTCGGCATTTACTGTTGCAAATAAATCATCTTGTATTCGTGTCATTATAACCTCCTGAAAACGTTTTTTATATTATAACATAAAAGAAAAAGCAAACTTCCGAACAGCTCTGCATTCTGAAATTCGCTTTATCTATTTTTTTAAATATGAAGTTTTTGACGAAGTCTTGTGCCTCGGCTCCCCATTAATTTTTCAAGTAAGCCAGCTTTGGCTGCAATATAAATGTAGGTGAAGAATCCACCGCCACCAGCCACAGCTACCACGAGCAAGGCTTTGAAATGACCTGGAGAAAGTAGCATCAAAATCAACGAAATCAACCCATAAAGAACCAGAGTCACAACGGCCATAATAGCCGTAATAATTGAGATTCCAATAATTCCTTTCAAAGTACTCTTAACTCGGAAACCCGTAACTTCATGAATTTTGCGAATAATAATCCATGTGCCATATCCAAAAGCAATAGTTGTCGCCACAAGCGGACCATAAGAGTGGAAAATCATAATTGACGGCACTTGCAAAATCAATTTGATCACTAAAGTAATAATGAAGTAACGCATCGCTACTTTAGAATAGTGCAAAGCTTGCAAGATTGGGGCAACCATCGTGTACAAAGCCAGCAAGAAGCTTTGGAGGACAGCCCAGATAAACAGTGCAAGCTGCAAGCTATTTACTGAACCATAAAACAGTGTATAGATTGGTGCAGCTAAAATTGTCATGCCTAGGACCGCAGGCAACATAAAGGCCACAAACAGTTGAAAATCGTAAGAAATCAAATGCGCTGTTTCTTTATAATTCTTCTTAACAAAGTTAGAGGCAATAAGTGGCAGAGCCACAGCTCCTAAAGTCATCGCTTCACCAATGAGAATCATTGTCAATTTGTCGGTATTAGCAGAAAAGTATGAGAAGAAAACTAAAAGCTGTGTATCACTATAGTCAGATACCCACCGCATGACCGTAACAAAGGTCGCTTGGTCCACAATTTTAAAAATTTGAATAGCTGAGCCAATAACGACAAACGGGATAGCTTGATAGATGGTTTGTGAAAGCAGGCGCCAAGCACTAATTTTTGTAATACTTGGGCCTGGGTTAATAATCTTGCCAAGCATATTGTTTTTGATCAAATACCAGAGCAAGACAGCACATGAGCCCAACATACCGATAAAGGCTGCTGTTGTGGATTGGACAACTGCTTGTGTCCAATCTCCACCTGAGAAGCCAAGCTTCATAATCATAAACGTAAATACTAACATCCAAATTACACGGACAACTTGTTCATAAATTTGGCTCAAAGCTATCGGCTTCATATCATTAAGCCCTTGGAAATATCCTCGAATAACTGACATAGCCGGGAAAATCAGAATGGCGAGCGAAAGCGAGCGCATCACCTCTGTTAGGTTTTCTCCTCCACCTGACATAGCTGCTAATGCGGGCGCACCGATATACATCACACCAGCTGCTACAATACCAAGCCCAACCATAAAAATAAAGATATGACGAACTAAACGATTGCTTAGATTTTCATCTCCCATCGCATTATAATGGGCTACCTCACGCGCAATAGCTACAGGAAGACCTGCAGTTGAAATCAAGAGAAAGAGCGCATAAATATTATACCCCATTGAAAAAAGGGCATTGGCTTCATTATTGTGTTCTCCCATCCACGCAAACCACGGAATGATGTAAATCGCACCCAGAAGACGTGATAAAATATCCGCTAAAGTAAACCACAAGGTCCCGCGCATCATTGTATCCTGCTGTGCTGCTTTATTGTCTCGAATCTCTTTACGCTTGGTTTCCGCATCCATTTGCTGGAGCTTTTCTTCCATGCTGAGATTATCAGTCATTTCTGTACTATTCATTTTTCTATTTTACCATGAAGTAGGGATTTTTGACAATAAAAGTTTATAACACTCCTTGGACAAAATAAGTTCTATTTCGAACTACAAATTCTAGATGGATGAGTTTAGTTCCTTTATTTACTAGAACCGTGAGATATAATTAACTTGAAATTCCAGAACGTTTGACATAAAAGTAGCACAGAAAAAAATGTCACGCTATAAAAATTAAAATAAGTTATAAGCAGGATGAAAGCTAAGCCCAGAAGTCCTCTAAAAAAATACTCCTTTATCTGTCGTTGGATATACATTAACTTTAAGATGCGCATACTGATAAAATAAGCCCGGATTACCGTATTCATCATTATTAAGAAGACCGTTGCCAAGACTACAGTTAAATTCATGGACGAAGCTACAGTAAAAAAAGATAGAGCCATCAGGTAAGAAAGAGCCTGAATTTTTGGCAGTTGTTTTTTGTAATAGCTTAGCTCCACTGTTCTTTCCATGAATGCCACGTTTTGGAAGATGAAGATACCCATGTAATTCAGAATGAAACTGCTCTGAATTACCACAAGAAGACCTAAAAGTGAATCAAAACCCGTGAATACACTTTCCTCTGAAACAAAGATAAGAAAACTACCACCAAGGAAAATCAGAGCGCTAAAAATATAAGTTTGGTTATTTTTATTCATAAGGATGATTAATAAAAAAGCCGGAAATTTCCCATTGTATAGATAGCTGCTCCTGCTGAAACACCAATAACAGCGCCAACGGCCCAGTTCCAAGCTGCAACTGTTGCTATTTTAGCCGCAATGACTCTATAGCTATAGACATATACGCCACGCGCGATAGCCTTAATTTGTGTCCAACCAAACCCTACCGCAGTTAAAGCCCTGCGCATCCCTGCTGAACGATGCCACAAGCCTTCCAAATTCCTTCCGACCATTCGGATAGAAAAAGCACGCGGTGCCAATAATGGCACATTTTGACTTGCCATCAATACTTTTTCTTTTTGTTGTAAAAAAGCCAAGTCAGATTCATCAAATGTAACCTGTTCAAGCGAATCCCAATTTTCACTTTGTTGTTGACTTGCTTGAATATCATTCGCTTGTACTAGCCCTGTCACAGACGGTCCAACTGTCGAAAATAAGAGAGCGAGCGCAATCATACCAACTATCCTTTTTTTAGTTTGTCTTTTCATTAAATTTTCCTTCCTGTGATTATGATTTTTTATGTGTGAATTTTTCAGCAAAGATACGAATAATACTTAAAGATCTTGATTAACCCTATCCCTTTATATCGCTTATAGTTAGTCTATAACAACATTACACCTAAAAACAGTTATAACTTAGACTTAAATTACTATATATTGACAGCTCTTTGTCGACCTAGTTTATAGAAAAATTACCATAAATAAGCTTTTTCTTGCTCTTTTACCACAGTTTCAAAACATAAAAATATTAAAAATATAGGAGTCTTTTATGAAAAAAACACTGCTCATCGGAGAAATATATCGTTATTTTCGTACTTCTAAAAATTTCGCCCTTAAGGAAGCGGCGAAGGACTGCATCTCCACTTCCCAACTTTCTAATTTTGAAAATGGACGCAATTATGTTTCTTGCATTGTTTTGCTCTATCTCTTGAATAATATAAATGTAGCACCTCACGAATTTTTCCATCATCTTAATACCCAACTCAATCATTTGGACTGGTTTGAAGAACGTGATATGGCTCATCTAAACAGTAATACGCTCCATCTTCAAAAAATTATCCAAAAATATGAAAAATCACTTATACAAAGCTCATCTTCCACTCAAAGATTAAACTTGGATAAATTTCGCTTAGAGGCAACCATGAAGCAGATAGATTCCCATTATCACCTCTCTTCTAAAAGTCTTACTGTCATTAAACACTACTTAATTAACGTCAAAATATGGGGCGCATATGAATTTGATTTGTTGAGTGACATAGCTGGATTTCTAGACTTAGGTACCTTATCAAAGTTTAGCCATAAAATACTCAAAACAGCACGATGCAGAAACATTCATCCTCTTACCCAAAAAGCTCAAATCAAAACTGGAATAACCTTCCTCGAGATTTTTATTAAAAATAGACAGAAATATTTAGCGGAAGAGTTACTTCATTTTATTGCTTCTTTAAAGATTCCAGAAATTAATCTTTTTGAAAGAGTAAATTTCATATACCAAAAAGCGCATTTTGAAGTGGTTTTTGGAGATACGAGCGCTATAGAAACAATGAAAAAATGTCAATATATTTTTGAACGATGTGAATCCTATCAAATTGCTCTGAAACTTGAACAGGAAATTAAAAGCTTAGAGACTGTAGTAAAAGCAAGATAAACACTTCTTATAACACTATCCTCTCTTGTTCACGAAAACATGAAGCGGTTATCAAGTTACAAAAATATAGGTGAAAATGGTATAATTAAGCCTACGTATAAGAAAAAAGCACCTATCCACATTTAAGTGAAGTGCCTTATAATTTAGCTCTCTTCCAGAGTTAAATGGTATAAATAAAGGAGGCAGAAAACCCATGCTCAAAATACAAGATGTTTTAGAAATTCTGAAAAAAGACGAAAACTTTCACGAGATTATCTTTAAAAAGGAATATTACTATAACTGGGAAGAAGATTTCACCTTCGATCAATTAAGCTATGATAGCCGAAACACTTCTGCATCAACCCTATTTTTTGCGAAAGGTCTAAATTTTAAAGCAGAATATCTAGAAAACTTAGCAGCACCTTTCTACATTTCTGAAATAGATTATGAAGTGGAAATACCTGCAATCATTGTTTCAAATGTTAAGCGTGCAATGAGTCTCTTAGCTCAATCATTTTATGATTATCCACAAAATGAACTCCAAATATTAGCTTTGACCGGAACAAAAGGAAAAACAACTTCTGCTTACTTCGCTAAATCAATCTTAGATGAAATGAACGGACAAAAAACATCTTTGCTTTCTACAGCAGAAACAACTCTTGATGGGAAAAATTTCTTCAAATCTGAGTTAACTACACCCGAAAGTCTTGACTTACTTAAAATGATGCGCCAAGCTGTGGATAATGGAATGACACACCTTGTGATGGAAGTAAGCTCACAAGCTTATAAGACTGAACGTGTCTATGCTATTAACTTCGATGTTGGCGTCTTCCTTAATATCTCTCCCGATCACATCGGACCTGTCGAACATCCTACACTTGAAGATTATTTTTACTGCAAGCGACAACTTTTACATCATTCCGGTTACTTTGTAGCCAACAGCGAAATGACCCATTTTAATGTCATTAAGCAAGAGTTAGCAGATCTTAAAATCCCGCATGATTTTTACGGTGAAAAATCTGACAATCAAATCATCGAATCTCATGCACACGATTTTACAACAAGCGGTAAAATAGCTGACCATTTTGACATTCGTTTACTTGGAAAATTTAACCAAGAAAACGCCTTAGCAACAGCTTTAGCAACCCAACATCTAGGAGCCACAATCGAACAAATTAAAAACGGCTTAGCAAAAGCCGTAGTACCTGGACGCATGGAGATGTTAACTACAAAAAAAGGTGCAAGAATTTATGTCGATTACGCCCATAACGGTATTAGTTTGCAAAACTTAGTGTCTGTTGTTGAACCTCATCATAACGGTAAAATCGTCTTGGTTTTAGGAGCTACGGGTAATAAAGGTGAAAGTCGTCGTAAGGATTTTGGCCAAGTTATCGAAGCACACGAACGCTTAGAAGTCATTCTCACTCAAGATGATTCTAACCACGAAGATCCTAAAGCCATTGCTGATGAAATCGCAAGTTATGTTTCACGCTCCTGTGATTTTGAAGCAGATCGTGCAGAGGCTATAAAACAAGCCATTCAACGTGTGACAGATCAAAATGATGCTGTTATTATTGCTGGAAAGGGTGCAGACAAGTTCCAGTTAGTCAATGATAAACGTGAACCTTATCCTGGTGATAGAGCCATAGCAGAAAAATTTATTTAAAAATTGCCTCATCGGCATTTTATGTTTTGGAATAAAAAAAAGCAGCCTAAGCTGCTCTTTTTTATTTAGCATTATGTAATTCATCTTCAGAAAGTTCTGTTAATGAGGCATATTCTGCAGGGTAACGTTTTTTGTAGCGATTCATCATAAAGAAGGCTACCAAACCAAAGATAACTGGACCAGCAATCATTGATACAACTGTTTGGATTGTATCTCCAAGGACTGCAGAGCGTTCAGCAACTGGCAAAGCAAAGTAATCTGTGATAGGTTGGATTACTGTGAAGGCATTTGCAAAAGCAACAACAAGAAATGTTACCGTTACAGACGCCATCGCTACACCTTTAGATTTATAAAGCGTAAATGGTTTTTCAATATTATCATTGAGTTTGAATTTTGCATAGGCAATAACGATAAAGAGGTAAGGCAATGTCATCGCAACGTTGGCCATGTTTGTCAAGATTGCAAAGAATTTCGCCGCTGCTTCTGCACCACCACCAAGGTTGATGAGCATGTTCAGCAAGATGATAACAAAGACAATTACGAATTGGATAACCATGGCAAATTTTGGCATACCTGATTCTTTATCAAGTTGTCCATAGCGACCAGGCCAAAGTTTATCTGGTGTACCAGAAATAATTTGTTTAACTGGGCTGTAAATCAATGTAAAGAAAGCACCCATTAATGAAAGCAACATTGCAAGACCCATGTAACGGGCAAGAATTGAACCGATAACTACCGCACCTGAATGACTCATACCAAAAGCAGCACCAAGCGCTTCACCAAGGTATTGCATTGTTACATAACCTGCATTACCAAGGTTAATTGTTCCAGCTTTTACGCCTTCGTAAAATACACCGCCTGTTTGGTAATTCATGAAGAAACCAACACAGAGAATCATTACAGAATAACCGATTGCAATGATAAGCGCTGACGTTACAACACCACGAGGGAAGTTTTTCTCAGGTTGGTCTGTTTCATCAACCAAACCACCAACTGCTTCAACACCACCATAAGCAAAGATAGCAAATACCATGAAGGCAATAAAGCCAATTGCAGAACTGTTATTGAAGTTAGGGTTAAGGCTGGTTACAAAAGCTTCAGCAGTAATTGGTGTTGTTGGATGTCCATTAAGAATAAGGACTAAGAGTGCGCAAATCAAGAGAATCGCATTCAATGAAAGAACAGCAATACCACCAAGTGTAGCGAATTTTTTGACTGCATCCAAACCACGAAGTGCAAAGAAAGTGATTGCAGCAACCCAAATCATAGCAATGATTGAGAGAATCCATGGATCTGGCACATGAAGCGAGTTACCAAAAATCATGTTTGTGATGGGTACCATGATACCATTTGAAACGTTGACCATCCATACCAAATATGAAGCGTACCACATAAATGTTCCGACGAAGGCGAAAGTTGGACCAACTGCTTTCTCCATCCAAGAATAGATCCCACCTTTTTCTTCTTTGAAAGCTGAACCAAGTTCAGTTACCATGAAGGCAAAGGGCAGGAAGAAGAATAATCCACCCACGATATACCATGGAATTGCAGCATAACCCATCATGTAGAATGCACGTGGGATGTTGTTAAATCCATATACTGATGTGAAGATCATCAGGCATAAGCCGACAAGAGAAAGTTTCCCTTTTGCTTTATCAGACATCAAATGTCCTCCTTTTTTTATAATCAGATTGACTGATTGAAAATATTTGTAAATCAAGTAACTTAAAGTACTTGTATAATTACCATAAGTAAAGGCGAGTGGGAAGTTTGACCAGAACTCTCAACAGTGAATTATATTGTCTTTTATAAAAGATAGAATAGAACAATCATAACTAGAATTCGTTATAATTGTGCGACAATTCTAAGAAAAACCTAAAACAGGTCACCCAAAGGCGACTTGTTTATTGGTTTATTTAATTAAGAAAAGTAAATTCTCTCGAAAAAATCACTGTTGGAAAGCTATTCCTCCCAACCTTAAGAACTATTTTAGCTTATTATGCTTTATTTTTCAACTTTATTATTGAGTTTAAGCATTTCGAGCAGTACATCTACTGCTTTTTCCATAGTTTGTAAGCTTACAAACTCAAAACGACCGTGCATGTTTTCACCACCAGCAAAGATGTTCGGTGTTGGCAAGCCCATAAATGAAATCTTAGAACCATCTGTCCCACCGCGAACAGGTTCGATTTTTGGCTCGATATCCAAGTTTTTCATTGCTTCTTCGGCTAAATCAATGATTGACATGTCTTTCTCAATAACTTGAGCCATGTTGTAATATTGATCTTTGATTGTGGCTTTTACGCGTTCAGAGCCAAGTTCAGCATTCATTTTATCAGCAATTTCTTGCATCAAGGCTTTGCGCTCATTAAATTTATCTTCTGCATGGTCACGAATAATATATTGTGCGCGTGCTTCTTCGACAGTTCCATCTAATTTCAAAAGGTGGAAGAAACCTTCACGTCCTTCTGTTTTTTCGGGACGATCAAATTCTGGCAATTGCGCATGGTAATCCATTGCTAATTGCAGAGCGTTAACCATTGTATTTTTGGCTGTACCTGGGTGAACATTTTTACCTTGAAACTCTAAAACAGCACCGGCAGCTGAGAATGTTTCATATTCCAATTCACCAAGGGGTCCACCGTCAACTGTATAAGCAAAGTCAACATTGAAATCTTCAACATCAAAACGGTCAGCCCCTGTACCGATTTCTTCGTCTGGACCAAAACCAATACGGATTTCACCATGTTCAAAATCAGGATTGATATTGATTAAATAATCAGCCAAAGTCATGATTTCAGCAATCCCCGACTTGTCATCAGCACCCAAAAGTGTTGTACCATCTGTATGAATCAAAGTTTGACCTTTGTAGTTTTTCAAGTTTGGGAATTCTGCTGGATCAAGACTGAAACCAGAATCACCAAGTTTAATCACAGACTCTCCATCATAGTTTTCAAGAATTTGCGGATTGATACCTTCTGCATTAAAGTCTGCTGTATCCATGTGAGAAATCAGACCGATTTTACGGACATTTTTGTCTGTAGTTGCTGGGATAGTCCCTACAACATAACCGTTTGATTCAAGATAGTGTACATCTTGAATACCAATTTCGCGCATCTCATCTGCCATTTTATGAGCAAAATCAACAAGAGCAGGAACAGATGGTACAGTTGTTGAATTTTCATCTGAACGTGTGTTTACTTTAACATAATCAAGGAAACGGGGTAACAATTTTTCGTATTTCATTTTTATCCTCCTATGGAAATGAAGTTCTTTAATACCTTTGTTTGTTGGATTTGGGCAGAGATGAAGTCTTGAGGAGAATCAAAATGAATTTCTTCAAGTTGAAGTGTATCGTCAAACGCAAGATTTGACGTAAACTCTCGTTCACCTACTGCGGAGATGTAGCCATATTTTTCTAAGGCTCTGATGAAAATATCTGGACGTGCTTTGACAATATCTTTACGCGTAAACTTGAGTAAAAAACTGGTCATGTATTTCAGAGCATACTCTGGATCAACATCGCCCATAAGCTGATATACTTCTTGTTCAAGTATTGTAAGCGGTAAGTGATGCGCCACCTTGTAAAAATAGTTAAATAAGCTATCTGTGGTCAAATCATACCGACTTGAAAAATGTAGCGTGATTGTATTGGTTTTATTTTGAAGTTTTTGCTGGACAATAGACTGCTCCAGTCTCTGCTCCACTTGACTTCCAACTGTCACAAAAAATGGTTCCTCATAGATATTAACAGCTACAGGCATTGTTTTTGAAGAAAGATCAAAGTCAGCATCAGTAAAAACTTTAAAATTATTGCCATAACGTTTATCCTTGCGCCAGATAAAACCAGCAGCAATAAAGCTATCAAGCTGGCGATCTAAGTTTTTCTCTTGTTCAAAAACTTTATGAATTTGGCGTAAGGTTACATCTTCATGCACGTGCAGGTAATTAATCAGTTTTAAGAAAAAAGGCTGACAAGTCAGCCTATTTTCATTAAAAACGCGAATAGGCATTATTTGTTAAACTCTTCAGTAAGTTGTGGTACAACTTGCTTTTTACGTGAAACGGCACCAGCTAAGAAAGCATGGTCGTCTTCTAACGTAAAGTGGAAAGCTGCTTCAACTTTATCTTTGTGGCTACCGATTTCGACAATTTCTGAGTTAGAATTTACGATATCTGTAATCATGAAGACAAAGTCATCATAATGTTCAACTTCCATTGCTTTCTTGATGGCTACTTTGACATCGTGTAAGCGTGAAAGTACATCTTGAATTTCAACTGTATTTACCTGAGCGATACGGATACGACTGCCATTAAGTTCAAATGTTTTTGCATCAATATCAATGAGTTCATCTGCTGACTTGTTGTCCAAGTTTGTGCCAGCTTTAAGCATAGCCATACCATATTCTTGGAGATCAACACCAGCAATTTTTGCCAATTCTTCTGCAACTTTATGGTCAGTTGCATGTGTTGTTGGTGATTTCAAAAGCAATGTGTCTGAAATCAAACCTGAAAGCAAGAGACCTGCTACTTCACGGGGAATCTCAACACCCGCTTCAAGGAATTTGCGGTAAACAATTGAAGAAGCTGAGCCAACAGGTTCAATTGTCATAAACAAAGGAGAAGCAGTATTGAAGTTAGCTACACGGTGGTGGTCCACCACACCAAAGATATTTAATGAAGCAATATCTGCGATTGATTGTTGGAATTCATTGTGATCCGTCAAGATAACTGTATCCACGCCTTCAGCTGCTGCTGATGTTACAACACGTGGTGCTTCTACACCAAAATAGTCCAATGCAAATTGCGTTTCTTCATTAGGTGTACCTAATGCAACACACTCTGTATTCAAAGCGCCAACTGGACGATGGTTGCTCAAATATGAGAAACCATAAGATGATGCGATTGCGTCTGTATCTGGTTTTTGATGACCAAAGACAAAAATTTTATCTGACATTTCTTTTACCTCATTTATATATTTATATTCGCTTCATTATATCAAAAAAAGAGGATTTACGCACGCTTTCAATCTATTACTGGAAGTGTTCTTGCCTTAATCTTGGCACTGAAAAAACTTGAAAGCCAAATGCGGCCTTCAAGTTTTATCTAATTCTCTCTAAATATTCTTGATAAGTTTCTGTACCCATGATTGATTGTGCATTGGACACACGTTCTTTTGTCGGCGGTTTAACACCAGCAAGTGGATATTTCCAGCCTAGTTCGCGCCATTTGAATTCCCCCATCGTATGATAAGGTAAGATTTCAAATTTCAGAACATTATCCAAGGTTTTAACAAATTCCCCTAGCTTTTCTAAATCTTCATCAATATCCGTTTCACCTGGTACAAGCACGTGACGGATCCACATGGCTTGCCCCTTGTCAGAAAGGTAGCGGGCAAATTCTAAAATATTTTCATTAGGGTGTCCCGTCAAGGCCTTGTGACGTTTTGAATCAATTTCTTTCAAGTCCAGCAAGACAAGATCTGTGACTTCAAGAAGTTCATCAATACGAGAGGTGATATATTCATCCGTTCTAAATGGCCGTGCTGAAGTGTCTAATGTGGTATGGATACCCAAACTTTTAGCGTATTGGAAAAGAGCGATGACGAAGTCAATTTGCAACATGGCTTCCCCACCAGATACAGTGAGACCTCCTTTTTCGCCCCAAAAACCACGGAAACGAAGTGCTTCGTCCATCACATCTTCTACCGTACGTGTCGTTGCTTTTTCGTTTTTCAACGCCCAAGTATCTGGGTTATGACAATATTTGCAGCGCATTTGACAACCTTGCATAAAAACAATGAAACGTACTCCTGGACCATCTACAGATCCAAAGGATTCGGTAGAGTGAATCAGGCCGGTTACTTTTTTGGCTTCTTCAATATATGTATCAGTCATAAGCTTTTCCTCTTCTTCAGTATGCTTTTATCATACCTCAAATCTCTCTTATTATCAAATCCTTTTCTAGGCTCTTAATTTTCCATCATCAAACAGGTTAACCACAAAAGTAATCACGCAGAGAAGCAAGGCCAAGAAGAAAACATTATGCAAAGCTCCAAGAACGATTTGTTCTAATTGACCATGAATTTTCTCGGGAACGACTACGTTGGAAGCTGTACTAATAAATTCGTTGACATTCTTAAAGCTGACTTCTGGAAATTTACTGAGCCCCGCATTGATACCTAAGGAAAAAGCTAGCCCCAATATCCCGGTCATCATTGCTTGACCCAAAGTTCGCCCTAGCACAACGAGAGAACTTGCTTGACCAACCATTTCAGCAGGAACCATTTTTTGTGCCAAAAGTGTCGTTGTTGAAAGTATAACCCCCATCACACTTCCTGTGAAAGCTGAAATAATGTAAAAACCTTCAATTGGGAAAGCAACACTTGAAAGAACCAAGGGAATGTAGACCAGGATAAGAATACCCACTAAAACGGCATAAAGTCTCTTCGGCGCAAAACGTCGTAAAAGAAAACCAACAAAGAAACTGGTTACCATCCAAAACAATGATGTAGGTGTTAATGCAAGACCTGCAACAAAGGCTGGAACGCGGTAAATGGCTTGTAGCCAAATAGGAAAATAAATATTGAAAGCAATCAAGCAGCCACTTAAAAGCATTGAAATAATAATCTGAATACTGAAAGTCCTTGTTTTAAACATTTCTAAATTAAATAAAGGATCGACTGCTTTTTTCTCTGTACGAATAAAAATGATGCTGGCCGCAACAATCAAGAAGAGGAGCACAACTTCTAATAGCCAATTGATTGTGGAAGCTGACATTTCTTGAAACATCAGTAATAATGAAACTAAAAGTACAGATAGAGAGACAATACCTGACCAGTCCATCGGTTGTTTTGCTGTTTTTTCATGTACATCCTTATAACCAAAAATTGTAAGTAAAAGTGTGATCAATCCCAAGGGCACATTAATGAAGAAAACCCAGTGCCAACCCAACGTATCAACAATCCATCCGCCAAGCAACGGGCCTACTAAAGCCGAAATCGCCCAAGCTGTATTATTCAACGCCATAATTTTTGCACGCTCTTCAAAATCAAATAAATCAGCAATAATTGTGAAGGTTAAAGGCATCACAGCTCCTGCACCGATACCTTGAATCGCTCGAAAAATAATGAGGAATAGCATATTGGGTGCGATACCACAAAGTACCGAACCGATCACAAAAGAAACAAGTCCAAAGATAAAAATATTTTTCCGTCCCAGATTATCCGCCAACTTCCCATAGATTGGTGTGGCAATAGCTGAAATCAGTAAATAAATAGCAAAAACCCAACTTTGTAATTCTAGACCTTTCAACTGAGAAATAATGGTTGGCATAGCTGTGGTCACAATCGTAACCTCAACAGATGTCATAAATGTTGCAATAAAAATAGCTATAACAATAGCCAAATGTTCTTTTCTTTTCATATTCCCTCCTCTGTTCTATATCTTCATTTCTTTTACATTTTATCATAGTTTTTTTCAGAAAGTCAGGACAGTAAAATAAAAAGATAGATTAATTTTAATCTATCTTTTACTTTTATTCAGGAAGCTCTATATCGAACTCCACACGAAGTTTTAATATACGATTTCCATCTACTTCCAGACTTGTGAGTGAGAAATGATCTTCTAAGTTGTCAATCTTACACATCACTTGTTGACCTTTTTCTGGAATTTGTCCTGTTTCTGAGAGGAAGAAACCGGCCATTGTGTCTACATCCTTGTTGACCAAATGTGTGCCAAACTCGTCATTAAAGTCATTGATGGTCATTTTACCTTGAACCACATACATGTTCTCACCGATCTTATGAACTTCTGCTTCTGCAATATCCGTTTCGTCTTCAATCTCTCCGACGATTTCTTCAATCAAATCTTCAAGTGTGACGATACCTTCAACGCCCCCATATTCATTCAGCAAAATAGCCATTTGATTTTGGGTATTACGCATCTGAAGCATCAAGTCATCCACAAAGACTGTTTCAGGAACAAAGAGTGGTTCTTGCAACATCTCGCGGAAATCAATGTTATCAAAACCGTCAGCAAAGCCTCGAGCTAAGATACGTTTGGTGTGAATAATCCCTAAGATGTTGTCTTTATCATCATCATAAACAGGCACACGAGAGTATGACTCGCTGAGCATTTTCTCAATATTTTCACGCGGATCATCATTGATATCAATCATGAAGGCATCCGTACGTGGAACCATAATTTCACGTGCTACAAGTTCATCAAGACTGAAAACACCTGTAATCATTTCACGTTCAGAATCATCTAAGGCCGTTTCATCCGTGTGCACGAGATACTCAATCTCATCACGTGTCATGTCATCATCACTGCTGTCAAACTTGATTGGGAAAATTCTTGCCAGCCCATTAATCGTAATGGTCAACAACCAAATGAAAGGTTTTAAAACTACACCAATCGCCATCAAGGGACGAACCATTTTCAAAGCTGCTTTTTCTTTCAGAGCCTGAGCGATACGTTTAGGGAAAAGCTCACCAAATACAATCGTAAAGAAAGTCAAAATAACCAAGATAATGATTTTACTTAAGGTTTGGGCAAAGCTTGTATCACCAAACAACGGTGCCAGCTGTGCAGCTAATGTATCAGCCAAACTTGCCCCCGCTACGATATTCAAGAAGGTAATCCCAACTTGAACGGTGGACAGGAAGTGTGTCGGATTATCGATTACACTAAGCAAATATTGATACTGCTCATCGCCTTCACTCGCCTTTTGCTCTACACGCGATCGCGATAGAGAAACGAGTGCCATCTCACTTGCTGAGAAGAATGCATTCAAAGCAGTAAGAAAAACAAGTAATAAAATCTGTAAAATTATCGAGGTGCTCTCGGGGTCAGGGTGTGCCATTTTTACTCCTATTTTTTAGTAATATGAAAACTATTATATCATAGTTTAATCGTTTTGAAATATTTTTTTCTTTTCTTGCTCACGATGATTATGCCATAAGCCAGCAAGGAACTTCACAATTTCTTTAACTAATGAGTAGACAGGTACGGCAATAATCATACCTAGAATCCCATATAAACTTCCTGAAACCAACATCAAAACCATAACCGTCACAGGGTGAACGCGCACAGCATTCCCCACGATTTTAGGATAAACAAGGTTCCCGTCAATCTGTTGTAGGATTAAAACATAAGCGACAGCGAGTACAGCTGTCCAAGGTTGAGTAAATGCCAAAGTAAAAATTACCGGCAAAACTCCGATATAGGGTCCTGCATAAGGAATTAAGTTGGTAATAGCCGAAAAGCTGGCAAACAAGAAGGCGTAAGGAATGCCGAACAACATGTAACCTACAAAGACAAAGATGAAAACCAAAAGCGAGTCCAAAGCCACGCCCGAAATATAACGAGAAATTGTCGCATTCATCTTCTCAAGGAGCTCAACAAAACCAAGTGGATCTTCACGAAAAATTGTACGTTTTAAAGAAGGAAGTAATTTTTCACCATCTTTTAGCATATAGTAAAGTAGGATAGGAACTAAGATAGCAACCATAACCACAGAGGAAATGATACTTACGATACTTCCAACACTGTCCGTTAAATTTTTAAGCAAATTATTCAGAATATCAGTATAAGATAAATTAATATTACTAATCATGCCATTAATGTCCAGCTGACGGTAAATGTGAGCAAATCGTGGATCATTTTGTAAAGATTCAATCCAATGACGAAACTCAGGAAATGCTTTCGTACTGGCATCAATCAAGCTACTTAACTGCGAAACGACATTAGGAATGATGGATGCAATACTCCAAACCACAAGTCCAAGCAAAGTAATCAAAACAATCAAAATCGCAAAGAAACGTTTAATTTTCCAACGGGTTTCCATATAAGTCACTACAGGTTTGAAGATGTAGTAAAGAAAACCCGCGATGATGAAGGGAATAAAGAGCAGGGCCAAAAGAGTTTTGACCGGTTGGAAGAGAAATTCCAGTTGCATGAGCATAAAAATAAGCAGGGTCGCTGCTAAAATTTCTACTGTCCAAAAAAATAATTTACTGTTTTTAAACATAATATCCTACTAATAAGGGCAAACGAAGCCCTTTCTTTTTTTTTAAAGCTATTTATATTATAATTGAAATAAGATTTTTACGCAAATTCAAGATTTCGGGAGGAAATTTATGCAAATCAAGCAAACCCGTGACACCATGTCGGAAATATACTGTGATGCATTACGTATTCGTAATACTGTTTTTGTAAAGGAGCAAGGTGTTCCTTTTGATTTAGAAGTTGGCAGTCCTATTGATGAGGCACATTCCGTGCACTTTGTAGGTTACGAGGATGGCAAAGCCTTAGCGACTGTTCGTCTTTTGGTGGATAGCGAAGATAAGAAACATGCTGTGGTCCAACGAATGGCCGTTCTAAAAGAGGAACGTGGCAAAGGTTATGCAAATGTCCTCTTACAAAGTCTTCTTGATTTTTGCAATCAAGCAGGAATTACCCTTTTAACTTTGCATGCACAACTTAGCGCCAAAGGCCTCTATGAAAAATTCGGCTTTCAAGCGCAAGGCAAAACCTTTACAGAAGCTGGAATCGAACATGTTACCATGTCTTTTGAAATTAAATAAAAAAATAAGCGCTCACCTATTCACCGTTGGAGAGCGCTTTCCTTTATTTATATGCATTATATTAGCAATTCCTTAAACAAAACTAAACCTCCTTGCTTCAAGCAAGGAGATTTTTTACTCTTATTTTTAACTCCGGCAAGACCTGTGCCTCAAACCATGGATTTTTCCGTAACCAAATATTATTACGTGGTGAAGGATGCACAAGTGGAAAATATTCCGGTAGATAATTCTCAAAATCACGTACAACATCCGTAATACGTGTTTTCTTCGGCACATTAAGATAGTAAGGAATCGCGTAAGAACCAATGAGGACAATAAGCTCCAACTGCGGCATTTCTTTAATCAATAAAGGATGCCATTTTTCCGCAAAGCCTTTACGGGGCGGTAAATCACCAGATTTTCCTTTACCTGGAAAGTAAAAGTCCATAGGCAAGATGGCGAGCTTAGATGAGCTGTAAAATTCTTCATAAGAAATCCCTAGCCATTCACGAAGACGATCCCCAGAAGGATCGTTCCAAAAAAGACGGCTCTCCTGTGCTCGAATTCCTGGTGCTTGACCTACAATAAGGATTTTTGCTTCCTGGTGTGCAGAGTAGAGCGGGTCAATACCTTGTGCAGTATACAAAGTATTTTGCGGATCTTCTTTTATGGCTTGAAAAATTTTTGACAGCTTATCCATTTATTCTCCTTCTTTGAGAGGAAGTAGAGCATCGGCTAACCGTGCGAATTCTGGTATTGAAAGTGCTTCGGCACGAATGGTAGGCGAAATATCCGCCTGGGCCAAAAGTTCAGTTATTTCTGGTTTTTTATCCTTACCAAAAGCAGATTGTAAGTTGTTCATCAAGGTTTTACGACGGTGAACAAAGGTTGAGTGCATGGTTTTAAAGAAGAAATCTTCATCCTTCACAGCAACCAAAGGCTGCTCGCGGTGTGTCATCTTCAATATAGCTGAATCTACATTAGGCGCTGGAACAAAAACTGTGCGCGGCACAGTGAAAGCGACTTGCGCTTCCATATAATATTGCACCGCTATCGAAAGCGAGCCGTAAGCCTTTGTGCTTGGTTTAGCTGCAATACGATCCGCAACCTCTTTTTGCATCATCACTACAAACTCAGTAAAGGGAATCTTAGATTCAATCAAGTGCATGAGAATTGGTGTTGTAATGTAATAAGGAAGATTTGCTACGACTTTTATAGGCAAGTCAGGATTTTTGAAATTCTTGATGTGCTCACGCATATCAACTTTCAAAACATCAGCATTTACAAGTTGAAAGTTATCATACGGCGCCAAAGTTTCTTCCAAAATTGGAATCAAAGTTTTGTCAATTTCAAAAGCCATTACTTCTGCTGCTTCTTCAAGTAAATACTGTGTGAGTGAACCAATACCTGGTCCAATCTCAATCACGTTTACTTGATCTGAAAGTTCAGCAGTTGCCGTAATTTTTGTCAAAATATTATGGTCCGTCAAAAAGTTTTGACCAAATTTTTTCTTAAAGTTAAAGTCATGCCGACGAAGAATATCCTGTGTGCGAATGACATTTGAGATACGATCTATATTTGAAGTTGTCATAGCTTTATTATAGCAGAAAAGCCGACGAACTGCTTTTAAAGAAAAAAACAGAAATCAAAGAATTTCCATTTTTTTCTTTTTATAACCGTAAATGCAAATAAGCTAAGCAAAACATACTTTTTCTCCTTAACTTTAGCTTGTGAGCTACGAATAATATTTTGGGAAGCCCAGCATCTCACTCCACAAGCTCTAAGGCTGCTTTACCTAAAGCAAAGTTCCCAAGGGTTGCGGAGCCATTTTCCGAAACACTCGGCAGGCGCAAATATTCATCTATCGAACATGGGAGAGCAACGTAATGATTCAGAAGTTTCACAAATTCTTTTTGAACATGTGCGAGCATATTGGGCTGCTCCATAATCCCACCGCCTAATATAATAGCATCAGGTGCTAATGTTAAAGTTGCATTAAGCACGCCTTGCGCGATATAGTAGGCCAAGATTTCCCACTCAGGACTGCCTGCAGGAAGTTCTTCACCCGAAATCCCTGTTCTGGCTTCAAGACTTGGACCTGAAGCCAGTCCTTCCAAACAATCACCATGAAACGGACAAATACCTTTAAAATAAAGATCGTTTGGATGGCGTTTAACCATTTGATGGCCCATTTCAGCATGGCTTGTAGCACCAATAAAGTGACCGCCTTGAATAGCGCCGCCGCCAATCCCTGTACCAATAGTAAAGTAGACTAGATTTTCAAGAGCAGTATTCATCATTTCACCATAAGCCGATGCATTTACATCAGTAGTAAAAGCTATGGGAACATGAAGCGCGTCTTCTAAAAGTCCAACCAAATCCGTATTTGCCCAACCAGCCTTAGGTGTTGAAGTAATAAAGCCGTAAGTTTTACTTTTACTGTTAATATCGATAGGACCAAACGATCCTAAGCCAATTGCCGCAACATTTTTTGATTTAAAGTAATCGACGGTAGCAGCAATTGTTTCCTCGGGTGTTGTGGTAGATATTCTAATTTTATCTACAAGCTCGAACTGCTCATCCGCAACGGCGAGCACAAATTTTGTCCCACCAGCTTCTATAGATCCATAATACATTGTCAACTTCTACTCCTTTTCTTCAAATTAATGAAAGAATTTTTTCCTGTTTTACTACTTCTGCATATTCCTTTAACACTAAAATATCGTTATAATCAGACGAATTTGTAATCATCATCATTACCATATCCTCTAACCCAGCTTCCTTGATAGTCTTTCTGTTAAATGTTCCAAGCAAGTCACCTTTTTTAACTTTTTGGCCTGCCTTCACATTTTGGCTAAACCCTTTGCCCTTCATCGTGACCGTATCAATACCAATGTGAATCAAGATTTCTGCTCCACTTTCGGTTTTCATACCATAGGCATGACCCGTTTCGTAAGCAATCACAATTTCTCCATCTGCTGGCGCAAAGACATGATCATCTGCAGGTTGGATAGCGACACCTTTGCCCATTTTTTCTGTGGAGAAGACAGGATCATTGACCTGCGAGAGTGGAAAAGCTGTGCCATTGATTGGTACGAAAATTGCTTCCTTTTCAGAGTTTTCTATATCTTGCATTTCAGAAGTGGGCTTCTCTACCTGAGGCTCCTCAATTTTTTTGTTTTCAACTTGTCGTCCGTAAATCAAAGTAACAATGAATGCAAGGATAAAGCTAATCAAAATAGCGAACATAAACTGCAGATTGTAGCCTGCTTTAATGGAGATAAAGCCAATCAAACCGGCAGAACCTAGGCTTACACCCAGCACATGAAAAAGCCCCATAAATAATGAACCAACAGCGGAAGCACCAAGTGCAATAAAGAATGGATATTTAAGTTTTAGGTTGACCCCAAAGAGGGCAGGCTCAGTTATCCCTAAAAGGGCGGAAAAACCAGCTGGAGCTGCGAGCGCCTTTGTTTTAATATTTTTTGTCAAGAAGAAGATCGCGAAGGTTGCACCTGCTTGTGCCATATTGGCTGCGGCTGCAACCGGAAAAATAAAGTCCCCACCAATACCCGAATGCTGATAGTTAGTGATAAGCATGGTTTCAATTGCTGAAAAGCTTTGGTGTAAACCTGTCAAAACAATCAGTGAGTAAAAGCCGCCAAATATGAACATTCCTAAGGCACCTAAGGTGTCATAAAGGCCAACCAAGCCATCTGTTAAACCATTTGATACAAAACGAAGTGCAGGACCAATTATGGTAAAAGTGAGAAATCCTGTAATAATTACCGAAAGCAATGGTGTGAAAGTGAAGTCAACTGCGTTGTTCAAATGTTTATGGAAAAAGTTTTCCAGCTTTGCAAGGACAAAAGATACCCCAATAACAGGAAGTACTTGACCTTGATAACCTGCCTGAGCAACATTTAAACCAAATATATTCCAGTAGGTCATTTCATTGTTTGCAATAGCTGTGGCCACCGCATAACCATTAACAAGCGATGGCATCACCATAATCATCCCGATAACCGCACCAAGATAGGGATTTCCTCCGAAACGTTTGGTAGCCGAAAATCCTATAAGAACAGGCATAAAGGCAAATGGTGCTGCACTCATAGCATTGACAATGTCTGCAAATCCTTTCCAAGCTGGAAACATTTCAACAACTGATTTTGCTGCAAAAAGATTCTCAGCGGTAAGAGCGTTATTGAGTGCCATCAATAAACCACCTGCAACAAGAGCGGGAATCAAAGGAACAAAGATATCTGAAAGAAGTTTGACTAATGCCATCACAGGATTTGGTTTGCTTTGGCTGTTTACAATCTCTTTTAAATCAGCTGTCGACGCCTCTTTTACTCCTGTAAGTTTGACAAATTCCTCATAGACTTTATTGACATCACCAGGTCCCACAATGATTTGATATTGTCCCGCCGTCTCAAAAGTTCCTTTGAGATCTGGGTCATTGTCTAAGGCTTCTTGATGAATCAATGAGCTGTCTTTCAGTACAAGGCGCAAGCGGGTTGCGCAATGTGCCGCTGCTTGAATATTCTCTTCTCCCACAGCAGAAATAATCCGTTCAGCAACTTGTTTGTGGTTCATAGTTTTCTCCTAAAATTTATTTTGGTGTCGCTTACATAACACATTTAATCACTTTACAAAAAATATGTCAAGCGTTTAACATAAAATAAAATATTATTTAAATTAATCAAGTTTATAAATTGACTTTTACATGAAAAACGTTTATCATAAAAATAAAATATGACGATAAGGAAATACAAGAAATGACATGGACTACCACTGAACGATACCGTGCTTATGAAAGCTATTCTGAGGATGAATTAAAGACCTTACGCGAACGTGTTGCTCAATCCCCTTGGCACTCAACTTTTCATATTGAGCCAGAAACCGGTCTTCTCAATGACCCCAATGGTTTTTCATTTTTTAATGGCAAATGGCATCTCTTTTACCAACATTTTCCATTTGGCGCTGTGCATGGTTTGAAGTCATGGGTACATTTGACTTCTACAGATTTGGTGCACTTTGAAAAATCAGGACTCATTCTCTACCCTGATACGAAATTTGAGAACGCTGGTGCTTTTTCTGGTTCTGCTTTTCCTCTTGATGATGCACTTTTTATCATGTACACAGGAAATCATCGTAAAGAGGATTGGACACGCATACCTTATCAACTTGGTGCTAAGTTGGATAAAGAAAATCAGCTAGAAAAGTTGCCAGAGCCTATAATCTATCCCAATTTCTCAGAAACAACTGATCACTTTCGAGATCCACAAATTTTTCAACACCAAAAGAAACACTATATGCTGATTGGTGCACAATCTGTCGCCGAAGAAGGAAAAATAAAGATTTATCGCTCTAAAAATGAGCAATTAACAGCTTGGGAAGACTTAGGATTTTTGAATTATACTTCAGAAAAGATGGGCTATATGATCGAATGTCCCAATCTTATCTTTATAAATAACACACCGGTCCTCATCTTCTGCCCCCAAGGCTTGGATCAATCAATCTGCTCTTATGGCAATATTTACCCCAATACCTATCTTATTGCCGATTCTTTTTCTGTTGATAAAGAAGTCCGGTTAATGGGCGACAATAGGATAGAAAATCTTGATTATGGCTTTGACTGTTATGCCACACAGGCTTTTAATGCTCCTGACGGCTCTGCTTATGCTATTTCTTGGTTAGGTTTACCAGATACAACTTATCCGACAGATCAGTTTGGCGTGCAAGGCGCCTTGTCTATGGTCAAAAAACTAAGTATTAAAGACGGAAAGCTTTATCAAACTCCTGTAGATGAAATGAAAAATTTACGCAAGAAAGCAAAAGAGTTTTTACTCAAAGAAGAGCTTATTCCTACACATAATGCTTTTGAAATGGAAATTGACCTCAAGTCTGAAGAATCACACCATTTGAATATCATGGCAAACGCTTCTCATGAAAGTGCACTGGAAATCCACATTGACAAGGAAAATGATTGTTTCACGGTTAAAAGAAATTATGAAAAAAGGACAGTAAATGTTAAAATAGAAAAAGTTAATCTATTTATAGATAAATCTATTTTTGAAATTTTTATTAATGATGGAGAGAAAGTCTTATCGGGGCGTGTATTTCCTAACAAAGAACAGTATTTTATACAAAGTGAAAAACCGATAAATATTAAAATGTGGGAACTGAATTAGTGGTTAAACTTGAAGATGTTGCAAAAAAAGCGGGTGTAAGTTTGACAACCGCTTCGCGTGTGATTAATAACAAAGGGTACTTAAGCGACACAACTATTGCTAAGGTTGAGGCCGCAATGCGTGACTTGCATTATGTCCCAAATGCTGCAGCCCGCTCTTTACAAGGGAAATCTTTAAAATTAATTGGTCTCGTTTTTCCTAATATCCAGAATGTATTCTATGCAGAATTAATCGAAAAAATTGAACAGGCACTCTTTCGAAGAGGTTATAAAGCCATGCTGGCAACAACTGAGCACGACGAAAGGAAAGAAAGAGATTATTTAACTTTACTCCTTTCTAACCAAGTGGATGGTATCATTTATGGAAGTCATAATTTAAGTACTAACGATTATACTGCAATCCACGCACCTATCGTATCTTTTGACCGCATCCTCACTGCCCAGACTACTATCGTTAGTTCAGATAATTTGCAAGGCGGTCGTTTAGCAACAGAAACTTTGATAAAAAACGGGAACAAAAAAATTGCTATTTTTACCGGCAGTGACAATACTAATTCGCCCACGCGCCTCAGACGTGAAGGCTATCTCTCTGTGATGAAAAAGCATGACTTAGAACCTCATGTGATTAAAATCCCAACAAGTTTAACTTTTCTGAATAAAAAAGAAGAAATCAAGAGAATTTTAAAAAAATCTGACTTTGACGGGATTTTCTGCACAGATGACTTAACAGCACTTCTTGTGAAAAATCTAGCGGCGGCAATGAACAAAGATATAAGTATCATTGGCTTTGACGGCACAGAGTTTATCAGGGAATATCATCCAGACTTGACGACAGTGAAGCAACCTATTACAGATTTGGCGGAGCTTTTAGTCGACTTAGTTATTCGTAAAATCCAAGGAGAAACAGTCGAAAACTCTTATAAACTTCCTATAACTTTACATCAAGGACGAAAGCCTTTCGAAGAAGAATAAAAAAAGGAAAACCAATCGGTTTTCGCTTTTTTATTTTAACTTTCTTTATCTTACTTTCAAGATCTCAAACCACGACCACGTTCAATAAAGTAATAGCAAACGGCATAGAGAGCAATGACAAAACCAAGTAGCACAAGCAAGCTAATCCACAGGGCAACATCTTGCACACCTAAAAAGCCATAACGGAAACCTGAAATCATATATACGATCGGGTTGACTTTCGAAATGTCCTGCCAAATTGGGGGTAACATAGAGATAGCATAGAAGACACCACCGAGATAAGTCAAAGGTTGTAAGACAAATGTTGGCACGATCGAAACATCATCAAAAGAACGCGCAAAGACACCATTAAGAAGCCCAGCCAAGGAAAAGAGGAAAGCCGTCAACAACAGAGTTACAATAATTACGAGCCAAGACTTCACAACTAAAGGAACAAAAAGCAACGAAATGATAGTCACTAACGTCCCAACGAAAATACCTCGAAGACTTCCGCCGGCCACAAAGCCTAAAATAATCACATGTGTAGGCACTGGAGCGACGAGTAATTCTTCAATATTTTTTTGAAATTTTTGCGAAAAGAAACTCGAAGAAACGTTCGCATAAGAGCTAGTAATAACAGACATCATGATAAGTCCGGGCACGATAAATTGCATATAAGAAAAACCATGCATATCACCGATTCGTGAACCAATCATTTTACCAAAGATAATAAAATAAAGTGTGGTCGTAATCACTGGTGGCACAAGAGTTTGCACCCAAATACGCATAAAACGTGTGACTTCCTTGATAGCAAGAGATTTTCCTGCAGTCCAGTAGAGTTTAAACATTTTTTCCCTCCTCTTCATGGGTAAGCTTAACAAAAAGCTCTTCTAGACGGTTTGATTTATTGCGCATGGAGAGGACCTGAACACCTTGTGCAGTTAGTTGTTCAAAAGCAGCATTGATGCCCTGGTTGCGTTCAATCTTAAGCTCCAAGGTCTGGGAATCCACCAATTTCATCTCATATCCAATAAGCTCTGGTGCTTGCCCTTCCGCTTTAATATCGAGAATAAATGTTTCCGACTGTAATTTCGATAGTAAGTTTTTCATACTTGTATCTTCAATTACTTGTCCAGATTGGATAATTCCAATATTTCGGCAAAGCATTTCTGCTTCTTCCAAATAGTGTGTCGTCAGAATAATTGTTGTGCCTGAAGCATTGAGTTGTGCGAGAAATTCCCACATTGAGCGGCGAACATCAATATCAACACCCGCTGTTGGCTCATCCAAAATCAAGAGCTTAGGCTCATGCATCAAGGCACGCGCAATCATCAAACGACGTTTCATCCCACCAGAAAGACGTCCTGCACGATCATTACGCTTTTCCCAAAGTTCCAACTGTGTGAGATATTTTTCTGAGCGTTTGAGCGCTTCCTTACGAGGTACACCATAGTATCCGGCTTGATTGACTAAGATTTGTTGAACCGTTTCAAACTGATTAAAGTTAAACTCTTGGGGCACAAGTCCGAGTTGTTGCTTAGCCTGCACTAGATTTTTATCAATATCATAGTCAAAGACTTTAACTGTTCCAGACGTTTTATTCACGAGTGAAGTAATAATACCGATAGTAGTTGATTTCCCTGCCCCGTTAGGACCAAGCAAGGCATAAAAATCTCCTTCTTCAACTGCTAAATCAATACCTTTTAAGGCTTCCGTACCGGAATCATATACTTTTCTTAAGTTTTTTATTTCAAGTGCTTTTTTCATTTATAGCCCTTCATTATTTCTTCTATTTGTTGAAGCTCAATCCCAAACATGTTAAGTCTTTTGAGGATTTGCTTGCCATTAGCATAACCTATGCGGAGTTCTTCACAGAGATATTCCCGACGTTGGCGACTATCAGAGCGGAGGACAAGACCAAAGTTAATAAGATCTGCTTGAACCACAGTCGGCTCGATATTCGCGCCTCCTGTCAAGTATCCCAAAGCTTTTTGCAAATCTTCATACTTGGCATGTTCTACTCCGAGAGAACCTTTACCTTTAGGTCGTGCTTCTTCACGTTTCAAAAAGGCATGCTGCGCCTCAGGAATAGCTTGCATAATAATCTTACGGATGCGTTCCCCTTGAAAATCTGGATCAGTAAAAACAACAAGCCCTCGTCTCTCTTGTAGGACCTTTAACCGCTCGATATCAGTCGCGTCTATACTACTTCCACCAGTTTCATAGGTATCCAGATCATAAAAGCGCTTCAGGTTCCTTGTGTCATCTCGCCCTTCAACGACAATAACTTTTTCGATTTTTTCTTTCATGAGGACAAACCAAAAACTTTCAGTGCATTTGCATAGGTTTGCTCAGCCACTTCTTCCAAGCTAAGTCCACGAAGTTCTGCAATTTTCTCTGCTGTATAACGTGTGTAGCCTGGCTGATTTTCCTTACCGCGATAAGGCATTGGTGAAAGATAAGGGGCATCAGTTTCCACAAGTATGCGATCTAAAGGAAGCTTTGTAGCTGCTTCTTGGACATCAAGAGCCTTTTTAAATGTCACAACACCTGAGAAAGAAAGCATTAGACCAAGCTCCAGAAACTGTCGGGCCTCTTCATAGGTACCAGAAAAGCTGTGCATGATTCCTCCACGAGAGCCAACGCCTTCAGACTTTATAATTTCATAAGTATCAGCTAAAGCATCACGTGTGTGTACCACAAAAGGAACATCTGCTTCTTTTGAAATTTGAATTTGGCGCCGAAAACTTTGTTCTTGCAGTTCTTTCGATTCGACCATCCAATGATAGTCTAAGCCAATTTCGCCCACTGCCAGCACCTTATTTTTTTGCAAATTTTCCAGCAGATACTGCTCTGCAGCTTGATCAAAGCTTCCACATTCATCTGGATGCCAACCAATCGTAGCATAGCATTCTTCATGTTCTGTAGCAAGCTTTATCGCCCAATCATTTGTTTTACGATCCACTCCGACAATATTCATGCGATGAACCCCTAGCTCATGTGCCTGAGTAATAATTTCCTTTTCTCTACCAATAAATTCATCTGAATTGAGGTGTGTGTGCGTGTCAAAAATATCCATTCTTCTATTATAACCCAAAATAAAGCAAATCTTATCTTAGAAAAACCGCTCTATTTTAAAAAGAAATTTTCCTTTACTAAAAGCATGCAGCAAAAAACACCCGCTCGGGGTGTTTATAATAATTGCATTTGCTTTTAGATGGCATTGCGCAAACGAGCGCCGCCATTTTCTAAAATACGTACTGTACGCGGTAAAAAAGCACGGATTTCTTCTTCGTTGTATCCCACATGTAGACGTTTTTCATCCATAATGATTGGACGGCGCATGATTTGCGGATTTTCTGAAATGATTTTGATGGCTGCTGAAAGCGACAAGTCTTCAAAATCAACGCCTAAGGTCTTCACAAAGCGATTACGGCTAGAAATAAGCCCTTCCACACCATCATCACACTTTTCAAGAATACGACTAATTTCTTCTGCTGAAAGTGGGTCGCCAATGAGGTTACGTTCTTGAAATGGAATATTGTGATAAGTAAGCCAAGTTTTAGCTTTTTTACAACTCGTACAAGATGGGGCCGTATAAATAGTAAGCATCCCTCTCTCCTTTATATTAATATGGAACAATCCATGATCTTATTTATAATACCTAGCGGTATTAGCATTTGCTATTATAGCACAATTGACAGACAAAAAAAAGACCCTTTCCCTTTTTATTCTAAAAAAATCTGTCCTATTGGACAGATTAAAAAAAGTATTTAAATGTTATAATACTGGCGTTTTAACATAGATGGATAAATGTTCTTTGCTTCTTCCAGTTCTTTTTTCTTATTCTCAATATCTTCCGTAATTTCGACCGAAAAATTTTCAAAAATAGGACGTGCTTCTTTGAAAATATAGCCGCCATTTTTCAAATCTTGTTCATCTTCGAAAACAGCCAAATGGTGGGATAGATTTTTAAAGAAAGTACTTAAGAAATAAGCGGGGATGTACAAATTATACATTGAAGTATAATTTTTCAAAAAATTATAGTCGTAAAACGGCACTTTTACATCACTACGGGGATTAACGATTTCTTCATCATCTCCAATAATCGGACGGTTCAAGATTTCGATAATTTTTTGATTCAAGGTGTTTCTGACTTCAATTTCGCGTAAGAGTTTCTCAATGGCTAAGCGCTTCTTATAGCGATTTTCGTCAAAACGTTTGTAGATATACATGCCCGCAATAAAAAGCCAAGCACCCGCAATCATAGCAATAATCATAGAAATAATAAGTTCTGAATTCATACTATTATTATAACAAAATGACTAATATTTTAAAACTCATTTCTCCAGAATTTATATAGCTAAGCTGTTATTTCGATCTTATTTCCCTCAGGATCGAGAATAACGGCTTCATAATAGCCATCGCCAGTTCTCCGTGGTCCAGATAAAACTTCAAAGCCTTGTTCTAAAAATTCTTGAGCCCGCTTGTCTACCTCGGCTTCATCTCCCACCTGTAAAGCAAGATGAGCAAAACCCAGACCTTCAGGCATTATCTTTTCAATATCTGCACGATGCATGAGCTCTACACGTGCCCCTTCTTCAAAACTCATAAAATATGAAGTAAAGCCTGTTTTAGAGTTGTGATATTGCTGACCCGCCCTTGCAGAAAAAAAGGTTTCATAAAAATGCCTCATCTTCTCTAAGTCTCTTACCCAAATTCCGATATGTTCAACTTTCATCTTTTTATCTCCTTGACTCTATTATAATATACTCCGACAGATAAAAGTGTTCCTTTCTTTGAAACATTTTACTTTTGAAAAGATATCTTCATTTCCTCCTTTTTAATCGTACTTATTTTTTGACCTTTTTTGACCTTTGATTTATAATAGAATAAAACATTGAAAAAGGAGACTTATCTATGGGATATTTAGTACCTACTGTCATCGAGCAATCAAGCCGTGGTGAACGCGCATATGACATTTATAGCCGTCTACTGAAAGACCGTATCATCATGTTGACAGGCCAAGTTGAGGATGGTATGGCCAACTCAATCATCGCACAACTCCTCTTCTTGGATGCCCAAGACAGCACAAAGGATATTTACCTCTACATTAACACACCTGGTGGTTCTGTTTCTGCTGGACTTGCAATTGTTGATACTATGAACTTCATCAAATCTGACGTTCAAACAATTGTTATGGGTATTGCTGCATCTATGGGTACAATCATTGCTTCTAGTGGTACAAAAGGCAAACGTTTCATGTTGCCGCATGCTGAATACATGATCCACCAACCTATGGGCGGTACTGGTGGTGGTACACAACAAACCGATATGGCTATCGCAGCAGAACACTTGCTCAAAACACGTCGTACTTTAGAAAAGATTTTGGCCGAAAACTCTGGTCAGTCTATGGAAAAAGTACATGCTGATGCAGAACGTGACAACTGGATGACAGCCCAAGAAACATTGGATTATGGTTTCATTGACGAAATCATGGAAGCCAACAGCTTAAAGTAAAGTAAAACAAAAAAACGTTCAACCTAAGAGTTGAACGTTTTTCTTTTATTGCTCACGTAGTTCGATAAGAAGATCTTTCGTCTGAATCGCTTCTCCTGCTACGGCATGAATTTCTTCAATCGTAGCATCAAACGGTGCTTCGATGGTCGTCTCCATCTTCATTGCTTCTGTAACTATCAGTGCTTGTCCTTTTTTGACCTGATCTCCTTTTTTCACTAGGATATCCAAAACAGATCCCGGCATGGTTGCACCAATTTGTTGTGGATCGGTGCTGTCAGCCTTGCGCTTCGCAACAATTTGTGTTTTGATCGATTGATCATTTACACTAATTTCACGTCTTTGACCATTAAGGTTAAAGAAGAGCACACGATTTCCTAAAACATCTGGCTCACCAATCTCATCAAGACGAATAATCAGAGTTTTACCTTTCTCAATCTGCACCTCAATTTGCTCACCCATACGCATACCATGGAGGAAGGTTTCCGTATCAAGCAAGGTTACTGAGCCAAAAGCATCTTGCATTTTTTGATAATCCAAGAAGACTTGTGGGTACATAATGTAGCTTAAAACTTCATGTTCTTCAGCTGGGTAACCTAATATGTCTGAGAGTTCCTTTTCCACTTGTGCAAAGTCAACGGCTGGCGCGTGAAGACCGGGACGATCTGTTAACGCTTGTTTACCTTTGAGAACCAGCGATTGAAGTTTCTCTGGGAAACCACCTACAGGTTGACCTAAATCTCCTTGGAAGAAGGAAACAACTGACTCTGGGAAGTTTAATTCTGCGCCTTTTGCATAAACATCTTCTTCTGTGAGATCATTTTGCACCATAAAGAGTGCCATGTCACCCACAACTTTCGAACTTGGAGTCACTTTAATAATGTCACCAAACATCATGTTCACTTTGCTATACATAGCTTTGACTTCATCAAAACGAGCATCTAAGCCAACTGCAGCAGATTGTGCTTTAAGATTGGTATATTGTCCCCCTGGCATCTCATGTCTGTAAACTTCTGTTTGCGGGCTCGTAATTCCAGCTTCAAAAGGCGCATAATAACGACGCGTATCTTCCCAATAATGGTCAATTTGTTCCGCGTTAGCAATATGCAAAGCCGCATGACGTCCACCATGCTCCAAGGCATAATAAAGTGACTGCATAGAAGGCTGCGATGTGCCACCAGCAAGTGATGCGGTCGCCACATCGACGATATCTACACCTGCCTTAATCGCACCCGAATAAGTAATAATACCATTACCTGCCGTATCATGTGTATGCAAATGAATCGGCAAATCAACTGTTTCTTTCAGTGCTGTTATCAGTACATAGGCAGCTTGTGGCTTCAGAAGACCAGCCATATCCTTAATTGCAAGAATATGAGCACCGCTAGCTTCCAATTCTTTAGCTAGGTCTTTATAATACTTCAAGTCATATTTTTGACGTGTTTTATCTAAGATATCGCCAGTATAACAAATCGTTGCTTCAGCAATTTTACCCGTGTCACGCACAGTTTGGATAGATTTTTCCATTTGCGGCAGCCAGTTAAGACTATCAAAAATACGGAAAACATCGATTCCCTCAGCTGCTGCTTTTTGAATAAACTCCTGAATAACATTATCAGGATAATTTTGATAACCTACTGCATTTGAGCCGCGGAACAGCATTTGGAAAAGTGTATTGGGCATCTGGTCACGCAATTTTCTTAAGCGATACCAAGGTGATTCATTTAAGAAACGGTAGGCGACATCGAAAGTTGCCCCGCCCCACATCTCTACAGAGAATAGGTCAGAAAGACCTTGATCTACAGAGGTTGCAATCCCCTTCATATCTTGTAGACGCAAGCGTGTGGCTAAAAGACTTTGGTGTGCATCCCGAAAAGTTGTATCTGTGAGCAAAACTTCATGTGAACCTTTAACAAAGTCTACTACGGCTGCAGCACCTTCTTGATCAAGGATATTCTTTGTTGTTGTTTTCTGGAGAAGCTCAATTTCAGGTTGACGAGCAGGTTCAAAATAACGCTTCTCTGTTTTGTCAATCCCTGGGAATCCATTCACGGTAATATTCGAAATATATTTCAAGATTTTTGTACCGCGATTACGTTTGCGAGAAAACTTGAAGAGTTGTGGTGTATTGTCAATAAAGGTTGTCGTTGCTTGACCACTGGTAAACTGCTCGTCCTCAATAACATTTTCCAAAAACGGGATATTCGTTTTTACCCCACGAATGCGGAATTCACGTAAGACACGCTGCATCTTATGCACCGCCTCTTCAAAATCTGTCGCATGAGTACAAACCTTGACTAAAAGACTGTCGAAATAAGGCGTCACTTCATATCCTGCATAAGCATTACCTACATCAAGACGTACACCAAATCCGCCTGGTGAGCGGTATGTGTTAATTTTTCCTGTATCTGGAAGGAAATTATTTTCGGGATCTTCAGTCGTGATACGGCACTGGATGGCTGCACCTAGACATGGAATTTCATCCTGTGCAGGAATTTTGATATCTTGATGCAAATCCTTGCCTTGAGCAATAAGAATTTGTGCTGTAACAATATCGACACCAGTAACCATCTCCGTAATCGTATGTTCTACTTGGACCCGTGGGTTAACTTCAATAAAGTAAAATTGATTATCTTTAACTAAAAACTCAACTGTCCCTGCATTAACATAACCCACAGCTTGGCAAAGTTGGACAGCTGCTTGACAGATTTCATTTCTAAATTCTGGATCTAAGCCTACAGCTGGTGCAATTTCGATGACTTTTTGATTACGGCGTTGCACAGAACAATCTCGCTCATGAAGATGAACAATATTGCCATGTGTATCTCCCAAAATCTGTACTTCGATATGTTTTGGATTTTCAATATATTTTTCAACGTAAATTTCTGCTGAACCAAAAGCTGTTTGTGCTTCAGACTTGGCACGCGCATAACCGTCACGCATCTCTTCGTCATTGCGAGCAACACGCATTCCACGTCCGCCACCACCGAGAGCTGCTTTTATCATGACAGGATAACCATAGGTTTCAGAAAAGGCAAGAGCCCCATCCAAATCGACAGCTCCATCCGTTCCTGGAATACCTTGAATTTGCGCTAAATCCGCTGCTTTCTTAGCTTTAATTTTATCGCCAAAAATATCCAAATGTTTTAAATCTGGCCCTACAAAAACTAAGCCAGCTTCACGGACCTTAGTCGCAAATTCTAAGTTTTCAGAAAGTAAACCATATCCCGGGTGAATTGCATCCGCTCCTGCATCTAGAGCAATACGAATAATATCATCCGCATCAAGGTAAGCATCTATCGGTTTTTTACCTTGTCCGACTAAGTATGCTTCGTCTGCTTTGAAACGGTGTACCGAGTACTCATCTTCTTTTGCATAGATGGCTACAGTGGACAAACCCAGTTCATTACAGGCACGAAAAACACGAATGGCAATTTCACCACGGTTGGCAACGAGCAGTTTTTTCATACAATCCCCTATCTTTATTTCCTAAATATGTTGTGTAATATGGTTGACGATACCTTATAATTCAATTTCCTTCTTGCTTTAGCAAGATAGAGGCATGAGTATTACGACCTGACGCAGTAAAAACATTTTTTGCGAAGGAAGTAGTAAGACTCTAGCAAATCTCCATAAGAGTTTGCGTTTGGCTCTTCTTGCTTTAGCAAGATAGAGGCATTGAGTATTAGAAAGCATCAGCAACCAAATTATGAATTTTCACAACATACAAACTTTATAAAAAAAGCTAATTTGATTAGCTTTTTCTTAACTTTAGCATTTAATATTAAACATTTTTAGCATATGTACTTGAAAGCTCTCTGACTTCTCTACGTTTTTCATCTGCCGAAATGTTGAGTACGAAAGCAATCCCCAAAGACAACACAAGGAATGATGATCCTCCTTGCGATAGGAATGGGAATGTTACCCCTGTTTCCGGAATAATTCCAAAGGCTCCCCCAATATTGATAAATACTGAAATCAAAAGGGTAGAACCAATACCGATACAGATCATCGAATTAAACGCACTTTTTGCACGGATACCGACCATTAAGATACGAACAATCATAAAGAACAATACGCCGAGAACAAGAATCCCTCCGATTAGACCCAGCTCCTCAATGACAATCGAGAAGATAAAGTCCGTGTGCGCTTCAGGTAGAAAACCGTTTTTCTCAATAGAGTTTCCGAGTCCACGACCAAACCATCCGCCATTACTTACGGCGTAATAGGAGTTGGCCATTTGGTGACCATATGTTGATAAGCCTCCGAACGGATTAACCATTGCCTTAAAACGTGCATTGACATAGTGTCCCGGGATAACATCCCCACCTACGGCATAAAGGTAGGCAATAAAGGCAACCATCGCTCCCAAAATTATCTTGCCATAGCCACTAAACCAACGCCAAGAGATTCCACTCGAAGCAATCATTACTCCTGTAATCATCGCCATAATAGAAGCATTACCCAAGTCTGGCATGATAACCAAAATCCCTAACATTACGAGAATCGCAGAGCGCCATCCACCAAATAGTTTTTGCCAAATAGTTTTCCCTTTGAAAATTGCTGCGATATCTTTTTCATATATTTCATCCTGCTTTTCGGAAAAGACAGAAGCCAGATACCACACAACGAAAAATTTTGCATATTCAGCAGGTTGAATCGTCCCCACACCTGGGATAGGAATCCAGCCATGAGCGCCATTTGCGGAAGTATTTGGCCCGACACGCGAATAAATCATGGCTGAAATCAAAAGAAATAAAACCCAGCCAATCATTTTTTTACTCTTAAGGGCCCGGAGTTTCATCCGGTAAATCACTGCAATAGCAACAAAACTCAGCAACATAAACGCGCCTTGGTTGATTGCCATTTTATAAGGTGAAAGTCCCTTCGCCAGTTGATATGGGACTGTTGCTGAAAAAACCATCACGATACCTACAGCTGACATTATCAGGTAGGGAATCAAAATAGAATAGTTCAGGAAGTTTGCTTTCTTCAATCCATCATTCATTTTATGTTATCATTTCATTTCTATTATTTTTTAACATTTTTTATTATACCATTTTTTCAGTTTCATTTTTACAGATGTGCAATTATTTTAAAAATAAATGGTTTTTCTAGAATGAAAAATACTTCATAGCACTTAAACTTCTCGGTGTAATGTAACCATGCGCTCTTTTGGACAAAACTTCATCGTTTCGACTTTATCAGGGTTGCTGCTTTTATTCTTACTACTGATATAATTTTTACTCTTACAACTTGTGCAAGCTAAAGTTATTTTCACTCTCATTCTACGATGCTCCGCTTTCTTAAATATTTCCGGAAATTAGCCAAGGACCAAAAGAAATTAACCACTACGAAAAGACTTGTCACAATAAACGCCATCCGATAGGAAACCCAGCCTGCAATTGCTGAGCCAACGATTGGACCTACAACAACACCAAAGTTAGAAAACATTTGGTTATAGGCAAAGATCCGTGACACACCTTCCTTAGGGGTGATTTTAGCCAAAAGGGAATTGACGGAAGGCATCAGAGCACCCGTGCCGAACCCCAGCATAAATCTTAAGATTCCTAATTGAAGAGGGGTTTCTACAAAAGCCATCGGTAAATACATAGCGAAACTAAAAGCTAAACCGATTAAAATCAGTCGATGTGCGCCATATTTGTCTCCTAATTTACCCAATGTACTAGAAGACATCATTGCAGATAAGCCAACTGCAGATACAATAAGACCTGAGATAAACATTAAGTTATTTGTATTTGTAGTCAATGTTTTGATGTAAAGGGTCACAAATGGTTCTATTGATTGTGTGGTGACTTGGATAATGAAGCTGGTAATAAGTAAGCCAAAAAGGATATGCTTGTTACTTACACGATTGACAATTTCCTTTGTAGATAACATATTATCTTTCGTTACAGGTTCAAAGTTTTCATGAACAAAAAAGACAGTCAGAATTGTTGCAAGAGCTAGCAGACTCCCAACGATAAGGAAGACATTCGCCATCCCAAACCATTGTGCCAATAAACCACCGATAGAAGGGCCAATCAAAGTTCCCGTAATCATTGCAGTGGATAAGACTCCCAGGGCATAACCTGAACGTTCTTTCGGTGCTTGAGAAGCGATCATTGCTGTCGAGTTGGGAATAAATCCTGAAAAGAAGCCCATAAGACTGCGCATGAGCAAGAGCCACCAATAGCCACCCATATGATGAGAAAAAGCAATCGCAGACATGGTAAAGGTCATGGCAAAAGAAGCTCTGACCATCATAGGTTTCCGGCCGTATTTGTCCGCTAATTTTCCCCACATAGGAGCAACTAAGCCTGAGACCAAAGCTGTCGAAGCAAAAGCAATACCAGAAAACAGCTCCACATTAGAACCCGTCACACCTAGGCTTTGAATATACAGGGGCAAAAATGGCATCACCAGTGAAAAAGATGAGCCCACAATAAAGCAGCCAATCCATGTAATCCACAAATTTTGTTTCCAATTAACTTTTCTGTTTTTTGTTGATTTACTCGTTTTAATCCCTCTTTTCTACTGCTTTTAACAGTTCTGTGATTTTTTCATAAGTTTCAGGAATTGTTCCTGAACTGTCAATAATACGTGTGGCATACTTCTTCTTTTCTGACAAAGGCATTTGAGCTTTGATACGTGCTTCTGCCTCTTCTTTTGTCATATTATCCCGACTCATGATACGCTCAATTTGGATACTTTCTGGAACAGCTACTAACCATATTTCATCAAAACCATCATAAGCCTGTTCGATGAGTAAGGGAATATCCATAATTATGGCCTTTTGAACCTTATCATCCTTCAAAAGTGCTTCACGTCTCTTATAAAGTTCTTGGCGAATAATATGATTTTGGAGCAATGCTAGTTTTTCTCGAGCTTCATCATTTGAGAAAATTAAGTCGCCCAATTTTCGCCGAACTAACAGTCCTTTCTCATCAAAGTAGGCAGGGCCAAATTCTTGTAGAATCGCCTGATATAAGGAGCCACCTGGTGCTTGTAATTCACGAACCACTTGGTCCGCATCAATGATCGGATAGCCCTGAGAACGCAAAAAATCAACCGCCGTTGATTTCCCAGAAGCTATTCCACCTGTCAAACCGATTACTTTCTTCATAGCTTTATTATAGCACAACTCATGATACGATATTCAGTAATTACGACCCCATGAAGCAAAAACAATATTTCTTCTTAATCAAAAAACGCATGAGATTAGACGTAAAGCACATCAATTCATACGTTTTCACCCTATCATTCTACTGGCTAAAGCAGGTTCTCAAATTCCTCTTCGATAGTTTTTACAAGCTTAGAGTGTCCATTTGACCTTAGCGTCTCCAATTCATTAAGAATTTCACGTCCATTATCCCCAGTATAGAACTTCACACCGTACAAGCGGACATTGTCATCTTCAACGATTAGATCTGCTGGCTTTATCTTAGCCAGCAAGTCTTCTTTCCACTGATCCTTATAAACAAAAGCTTGTCCTTAGGCTCAATATAAATTTGAATAATTTCATTTGAACTTCCATGATGATGAAGGGAAGTTCTATTTTTTTGCCATATTTTTGTTACATTTATAAAGTTTTTACAAATAATATAATGAGAGTAAAACTCTCGTGTCTTATGTTACTCTGTACCTGTCGCCTGCAAATACTAGTCATGAGAGGTGGACAGGTTATGATGACATTCCTACTCTCTGTAGAAGGGAAAATTCTTACTGATGACTGTTTGGGTTTGGATAGTTCTTGATGTTGTAACAATTGCTATCGATCTCTTCAAGATTTGGAAAGAATACAAAAACGCTAGTCCCAAAGACTAACGTTTAACCCATCTACAGAGAACTAAGACACGTGGCCGTTGGAGCGGTCAGTTTTTTCGTGTTGTTCTGTATAGAATGATTATAACAAAAGTCGCATAGGAAGGCAAATTGGGGAACAATTCGTGATAATTTGACTTACGGTTTAGACGATACATACAGTGCGCATTATGACAAAAATCAAAGAGGCGGCTTTTAATATAAGAGGAAGCAAAAAACAACCTATCCAAAGGATAGATTGTTTATGCATTTCATTAAATGTTTGATGTGTGCATTACTTCATCATCATCTTGTGAAAGAACTTCGTGGAACACACGTTCAGTCAATTCTTGTTTTTGTTCTGGTGTGAGGTATTTAGTGTTTACACAGTAACCAGAGATACGTACGATAACGTCTTCGCCAGCCATAATTTTGCTGTAAACATCTTTAAGATCCATAACGTTAAGGTTAACGTGTTGTCCACCTTGTCCGAAGTAACCGTCAAGGATTTGAACCAAGTTATCTACTTGTTCGTCACGTGTTTTACCAAGTGCACGTGGAGAAACTTGAGTTGTCAATGAGATACCGTCATTTGCATGAGCAAATTCAAGTTTCGCCAAAGAGTTCAAGTTTTGGAGCCATCCACCGCGCGCTTTGTTTGATGGGTTAGCACCTGGTGAGAAGAATTCTACTTTAGATTTGTTCACTGAACCATCTTCATTGAGGAATACACCTTTATGAACTGGTGAGTTACCTGTTTGTTTAGAGTAAGCCACGTTTGAAGTGATTGTCAAGAGTGAAACTGTAGCTTCAGCATTTTTGTAAAGTTTGTGTGAAGCTAGTTTTTCATAGTACATCTTCATCAAAAGTTTAGCGATATCGTCTACACGGTCATCATCTTCACCGTAACGTGGGAAGTCGCCTTCAACTTCGTAGTCATAAATATAGCCGTTTTCATCACGAATAGTTTTAACTTTCGCATATTTGATTGCTGAAAGTGAGTCAACTGTATTGGCGAAACCACAGATACCGAAGCCCATGTTCGCACGAACACGTGTTGGCAAGAAGGCCATTTGAACGGCTTCATAGTTGTATTTATCAGTCATATAGTGGATGATGTTCATTGCATCCACATAAGTATCAGTCAACCAAGTCAATGATTTGTCAAAGTTTTCCATAACTGTTTCGTAGTCAAGGACTTCGTCAGTTACAGGTTCGATATCGAACACTTTGTAGTCTTTGTGAACATCGTCATAACCACCGTTCAAACCAGTAAGCATCGCTTTCAGAACGTTAACACGTGCACCGAAGTATTGGAGGTTGTGACGTTCGTTTTCATTTTCTGGGTCAAGTGGTGATACACAACATGAGATACAAGACATTTCGCCGTAGCCTTCTTTAGCCATTGTTTCTACACCTTCATATTGAATAGAAGAGTGTTTATGAGACATTGACATTGCATAACGTTTGAAGGCATGCGGTAATTTATCAGACCAAAGTACTGTCAAGTTTGGCTCTGGAGCGTTACCGATTGTATCCAATGTGTTAAGGAAACGGTAGTCCATTTTTGTAACACGGTGACGACCGTCATTACCCATACCTGCCATTGATGTTGTGATGAATGTTGGGTCACCAGAGTAAAGTTCATCATAAGCAGCAGCACGCGCGAATTTCATTGTACGAAGTTTCAATACGAAATCATCAACGAATTCTTGAATTTCTTGTTCAGTGAAAGTACCACGTTCGAGGTCACGTTCAGCAAAGATATCAAGAACGATTGGCACACGTCCAAGTGATGTAGCCGCACCATTGATAACACGACATACAGCCATGTAAGCAATATTGATCCATTGGATAGCTTCTTTAGTGTTCAGGGCCGGACGACGAACGTCAAGTCCATAAAGATCACCAAATTTAGCAACTTGATCAAGTGCTTGGTATTGCATGTTGATTTCTTCTTTAAGACGGATAGTTTCTTCTGTAATTTCAGTGATTGCATCCCACTCGCGTGCTTTTTCTTTCATCAAGTAGTCTGCACCGTAAAGTGCAAGACGTGCGTAAACACCGATGATACGTCCACGTGAATAAGCATCTGGCAAACCAGTTACTGTGTGTGCGTGACGTGCTTTACGGATAGCTGATGTATAGGCACGGAAGATACCATCATTTACAGAAGTCATTGTTGTATCCAACACTTCGTGCAATTCAGGATCAACGCTAAGTCCGTGTTCTGTCAAGATTTTTTCTGCTACACGAAGACCACCTTTTGGCATGAAGTTCAAACGGAAAAGTTCGCTGTTTTGCATACCGTAGATTAATTCGAGATCTTTGTTTTCAGGATCGATGTAACCAGCAGGAATTTTGTGAATAGAAGTCACACGATCAGTATCGAATGGGAATCCTACTTCTTCATAGTGCGCTTTTGTTGTTTCGATAATATCTTTTACTTTAAGCGTACGTTCTGTTGGCCCTTCGAGGAAACTTTCGTCTCCATCATAAGGTTTGTAGTTGGCTTGAACAAAGCGTGTAACGCTTGCTTTATCTTGCCAGTCTGATCCTTTGAAACCTTCCCAGGCTTGCTCAAAGATTTCTTTAGTTTCTGTTTTCATGTAGAAAATCTCCTTTGGTCTTTCTGTTTCAGATTACGCTTTTATTATATCATACAGTTTACTAATTTCAAGGGATATCTGGGAATGTTTGCACTTTCTTTACTAGTACAGTTTGAATTTTAAGTTAAACTGTTATATTTATGGTAAACGATTACAGATGTAAAATGTCACAGAAGTACAGAGATAACAAAAAAAGCCAAGCTTTTTTGCTTGACTTTTTTCTTGATACAGTTTCTGTACTTAAATCTTATTTGGTTTCGATTAAACCAATGTTGCCATCTTCACGACGGTAAACGACATTAGTACTGTCTGTATCTGCATCTGTAAAGATATAGAAATCATGTCCTAACATGTCCATTTGAAGGACTGCTTCTTCAGCATCCATTGGTTTCAAGGAAACATGTTTTGTACGAACAATCTTTACTTGATCTTCATTTACTTCTTCAGCTTCATCAAGTGGTGCAAACTCGTCTCCGAAAGCTTGTCCAGTAGGAACATTAATCTTAGATTTACGGTTTACACGTGTTTTATACTTGCGAATTTGACGTTCTAGTTTTTCTTCAACAAAGTCAATAGCTGCATACATGTCAGCTGCTGTATCTTCTGCACGCAAAGTTACATTTTTAGCAGGAACGGTAACTTCTGCTTTGTAACGTTTGTCGGAGTAAACTTTAAGATTTACATAGGCTGTTACTTCATGACCATCGTTAAAGTATTTTTCAAGTTTTCCAACCTTATCTTCAACATATGAGCGGATTGAATCTGTTAACTCAAAATTTTCACCACGGATATTATATTTGATCATAGAGTCTACCTTAACGGCTCTTGTATTGAACCTTCACTGTTTTGCAGGCGCTGGACAGTCAAGTTTTAAGAACCGTCCTTTCTTTATTTCTAATTTAATTATAATATATAATCGCTTACAAGTCAATCAATAACACTTATTCTAATCTTTTTATTAGAAGAACCAATCGAAATCGTATCCCCTGGATGAATTTCGCCGGCAAGCAATTGTTCACTGAGCGTGTCTTCAACCTCACGTTGCAGAGCTTTACGCAATGGGCGGGCACCGTATTCAGGATCAAATCCTTTATCAGCAATAACTTTCAAAGCAGCAGGTGTAAATTTCACTTTGATATTTTGATCTTTCAAACGCGATACAAGAGATTTACTCATGATTTTCACGACTTGTTCAATCTCTTTTTCTGTCAGTGAATGGAAAACGATAGTTTCATCAATACGATTGAGAAATTCTGGACGGTACTGTTTCTTCAGCTCTTCCATGATTCTTGCTTTCATAGCTGGATAATCCGTTGAAATTGATTTAGCCCCAAAACCAACCGTTTTATCATCACGAATAGCCGTTGCACCCAAGTTAGATGTCATAATGATAATCGTATTTCTGAAATCAACTTTACGTCCTTTGGTGTCTGTAACGAAACCATCATCCAAAATTTGTAACATGATATTGAAAATATCAGGATGGGCCTTTTCGACTTCATCAAGGAGGATAACAGAGTAAGGCTTATTACGGACTTGCTCTGTCAATTGCCCACCTTCATCGTAACCTACATATCCAGGAGGTGCTCCGATAAGACGCGATGTCGAGAATTTTTCCATAAATTCACTCATGTCTACACGAATCATATTTTCTTCACTGCCAAAGACACTTTCCGCTAAAGCCTTAGCAAGCTCTGTCTTCCCAACTCCTGTCGGACCAAGGAACATAAATGAGCCCAAAGGACGTCTCGTATCGGCAATACCTGAACGTGCACGTCTAATAGCACGAGAAACAGCAGAAATCGCTTCTTCCTGTCCAACCACACGTTTATGTAACTCTTTTTCTAAGTTAATCAGACGTTCACTTTCTGTTTTCGTCATCTGTTGGAGCGGGATTCCTGTAAGGTTAGAAACGACAGCATAAACATCGCTTTCCTCAACCAAAGGATTATCATTTTCCGATACTGTAAAATTATCAATCTTGTGCGTTAGTTTTTCAATATCTTTTTCAACCCCTTGCGCTTCAACAATATCAAGAGCAACAACTGCTTTTTGTAATCTCAGCTCTTCCGCTTTTAATTCTGCTTTTAACTCGTCTAACTTAGTGTAATTTGTTTTACTCGTGATTTTAACTTTGGCTGCTGCTTCATCAAGAAGATCAATAGCTTTGTCTGGCAGACGACGACTAGGCATATAGCGATTACTCAAGCTGACAGCACGCTCCAAAGCCCCTTCTTCAAATTTGACTGTATGGTAAGCCTCAAATTTTTCTTTCAAGCCTTGTAAAATCGCAACCGTTTCCTCTTCTGAGGGTTCTTCGACATTGACACGGGCAAAACGGCGTTCTAGGGCTTCATCTTTTTCAATATATTTTTGATATTCTTGATAAGTGGTAGCACCGATGAGTTGGAACTCGCCCCGTGCTAATGCTGGTTTTAAAATGTTTGAGGCATCGTTGACCGAGTCCATGCCGCCACCAGCCCCAATGATTGTATGCAGTTCATCGATAAAGACGATAACATCTTTATCGTGTGTCACTTCATCAACAATAGCCGTCAAACGATCTTCAAATTCACCACGGAATTTTGTCCCCGCTACGACCATCGCCATATTTAAAGCCATAATGCGGCTACCACGTAAACCTACAGGAACATTTCCTGCAGCCACACGTGTCGCAAAGCCTTCAATAATCGCTGACTTACCAACACCTGGCTCACCAACAAGAACAGGATTATTTTTTGTTCGACGGCTCAAAATGTGGATAAGACGTTCAACTTCACGCTCTCTTCCAATCATGGGATCAAGCTTTCCTTCACGGGCTGCTTTTGTCAAATCTGTTGATACCGTGTCTAAAGTAGGCGTTGTCGTTGTTTCGGACACTTTCCCCGACAGGTTTCTTTTCGAAGCTGGTGTCACCGCTTTACGGCGTTCTGGCACGCGTAGATATGCTTTTTGCTCTAGCTTTTTGCGGAGGTTAACGATATTGATGTCTTGCTCACGTAAAAGTTGTCCTGCAAAGCTGGCTTCATTTGCCAACAGCATATATAAGAGATGCTCGGTCCCGATGCGGTTTTTATCATTATTTTGAGCCAGTGCTCGTGCTTGCTCAATAATCGTTTCCACTCTTGGACTAAGCTTTATTTCTGATTTTTTTGTCTTCACTTGACTTGAAAAATCTTCGATGTCGATTAACATTTCTTCCAAATCAATCTTTTCTGAATTAAGTAGCGTAAATGCCAATGAAGCCGGGACCTCAGCCAAGGCAGCCAATAGGTGCGAGCTTTCAACCCATGCGTAGTTAAACTTGTGCGCATAGTCGACAGACTTCTCAAGCACTTTTACGACTTGTGGTGTAAAGTCCATTTCATTAAATTTCATCATCACGATCCAATCTCTGTAGTATTTTTATCATCATTTGTGCTCGACAACTGTTAGAAATATCACTATCAGCTAAAAGCAAAAGGAGAAGATTTCCTTCTCGTTCAGTCAAAATGTTTTCATCAAATAAAAGTTGCAAGACATCTTGTGCCATACTTTCGGTCAAGTTGGCAGGCAACTTCTGTGCTAAATCAAGCAAGAATTCATGCTTTGCCGAATAATGGTATTTGAATATTTTGATATAGCCGCCACCACCACGCTTTGACTCAACATCAAAGCCTTTAGATGGGGTGAAACGGGTTTTAATCACATAGTTAATTTGCGAAGGAACCACGTCAAATTGACTGGCTAAATCTGCACGTTTAATCTCAATCTCACGTGCCTCTTCTAGCAGTTTTCGCAAATAAGCTTCGATAATATCTGAAGTATTTTGGGCAGACATAGAACCTCCAATCTTTGACCTTTATTGACTATTATATCGAAAATTTTAATTTTTTACCAAAAATAGTGGCTGAAACGTCTCTAAAATAAAAAAATCCGCTAAAAGCAGATTTTTTTATTTTATTTTACATCAACAATCTTAACTTCGATTTCACCCATAGGCAACGGAATTTTCACAACATCGCCAACTTTACGGCCAATCAAGGCTTGAGCGATTGGAGATTCATTTGAAATTTTGCCTGAAAATGGATCAGCTTCAGCAGTACCGACGATTTCGTACTCTTCTTCTTCGTCATCTCCAACTTCTTGGAAAACAACTGATTTACCAAGAGCAACTTCATTTTTGTCAATATTAGCATTGTCTACGATTTCAGCATAACGAATCATTGTTTCCACAGTTGAGATACGACCTTCGATAAAGGCTTGTTCATCTTTTGCTGCTTCGTATTCTGAGTTTTCTGAAAGGTCACCGTAGCTACGTGCAATTTTGATGCGTTCAATAACTTCAGGGCGTTTAACCAATTTAAGGTTATCTAATTCTTGTTCTAATTTTTCCAGACCTTCTTTGGTCATGGGGAAAGTTTTTTCTACCATTTTTTATCCTTTTTAAATTTCTAATTAATTACCCGACGCAATCGCATCATTGACATACTTTTGAACATTGATGTTTTGTTCTTCAAGTGTTTGCGCAAAGTAAATCTTACCTTCAACGTCTGCTACAAAATAAAGATAATCATTCGCAGTCGGGTTAAGCACTGCTTTGATTGACGACAAGCTTGGACTCACGATTGGTCCAGGACCAAAACCTGGATACAAATAAGTATTGAAAGGTGAGTCTAATTGTGTATTAATTGCAGCTTGCTGATCAAGCGAAGTATCCTTACCTAGCTTACCTTCAGCATAAAAGATTCCTGTATTAGAATCCATCGTCATCCCTAAATCCTTACGGTTAAAGAAGACCTGTGCAACGTTACGGCGATCATCATCGCTATTCGCTTCTTTTTCGACAATGGCAGCCAAACTCAAGGTTTCATTGACCGTAAGTCCGTTCGCTTGTATTTGTTCATACAAGGGTTCCAGCTGTGTATTAGTTGTTGAAAGCATGGTCTCAATTAAGCTTTCAACAGTTGTCTTTTTCGTATACTCATAAGTTGCTGGGAAGAGGTAACCTTCAAGTTGATACTTCACACCACTGTCTTTACTTGGTAAGCTTGCAAGAAGTTTTGGAAACTTCTCTTTCATTTTTTCGATGAACGCCTGATCCTGTACAGTCTTCATAAACTCATCTTTAGTAAAAGGTGTTTTTTCATCTTTATCCGCAGAATTCACTGTAACAGCTTGAGCAATTTGTTCCAATGTATAACCTTCAGGAATCAAAATTTTGCCCAGAGTTGGTTCCACAGGATGTTCGGTTCCTCCTTGCTCCAAAAGACTTGCAATATCTGACAAGCTCATGCTAGGCGCCAAGTTGTAGTAGCCACTCTTAAAGCCACTGAAATTTTTAAATTTAGTATAGTATTGGAAAACCATACCATTTTTGATAATACCTTCTCGTTGTAAGATATCTCCGATTTGTTTACTGCTTGCTCCCGCTGGAATGTTAATGGCGCGTTTGGTTGTATTTGCAGTATTGAGCGGTTGTACACCTTCTTTGATGAAATTATAACCGTAAAAACCAGTCCCTGCCGCAGCCAAAATTAAAACAGCTACGATAACAGCAATAATCTTTCCAGAAGAAACTTTCTTCTTCGATTTTTTCGCTTTCGACTTGGGCTGCATTTCTTCAGCTTCCGCATCCGATTTTACTGCTGCACGACGACTTCTTTGTCTGTGAGTCGTCTCTTCGGCAAGAGACTCTGCAGCATCACTTGCTTGTGCTTCAGGTCGCTCATATTCATCAACAACTTCTTTATCAGACTCTTTTGTCTTGCGTCTAAGTCGTGAATAACTTTGTCCTTGGCTCGCTTGGAGCATTTGCTCGCGAACACTTGCAAAGTCTGGACGTTCTTCATGTGCTGATGCTTCTGTTTTCACTTGATCAGAAACAGCTTTTTCAGGAAATTCTACATCTTCGGAAATTTTAGCTTGTTCCTCTACTTCTGGATTTTCCAGTTCTTCTGTCAACTTAAATGAAGTTGGACGTTGAATATCCGAAAAATCAGCACGTTCTCGCCGAGTATGTCTACTCGGAGTTGAAGAAAGTTCTTTGTTGGATTCACGGGCATAGTTTTCAAAAGTCCCATCCGTGTTGGCTCGATTTCCTTCTTCAAGTTCACGCAAGATTTTATCTTTGAAACTTTCTCTCGAAAACTTCTCCGTATCTTTTTCTACCAAGGTTAATCCTCCTTATCACGCCACCCTCTTTTTTTAAACAGTGAAGCGTAAGTTTGTTGGGTAATATTCACAAAAGCGAGGTCAGGGACCTCACTCTTTTAGATTTTAATTCTCTTCTGAGTCGCTGTCGTCATCATCGTCGTCCTCTTCATCGAGTTCAACGTCTTCATCCACGTTATCCAGTTCAACTTCAGCAAGTTCAGCATCATAAGCTTGAACCTCATCTTTTTCATCATCTGGATTCTCATCATCATAAGTCATGTCATCTGCATCGTTTCCTTTGTCGATGTGTTCATCTTCAGGATCCACCTCATCTTCGATACCGAATGCATTAACTTTTGTACGTTTTTTAGTTGTTTTTTCTTCTTCGTCGTCAATTTCATCAAGAGCAATTACTTCCTCATCGATTTCATCGATCGCGTACCACGAGCGCAGCGCCCAAATGTTATTTCCTAATGGAATAAAGCTTCCATCTGTATTCATTTCTGTGTAAAAACGTGCAATTGTGGCTTTGATTTCATTATCAGACTTTTTCAAGTAGTCTTGAACAGCGTTCAAGATTTCTGCAAAAGCCATTTCCTTACCATTTTGTTCCAAAATTGCATGAGCAACTTCAATCATTGAAAGTTCTTCGATATTTTGTCCTTCTAATGCTTCAATTTTCAAACTTTTTTGCTCTCTTTCAGATTTTCTTTTTCTATATTATATTAAATTCGCTTCATTGTCAATATGTAAACGGATTTAAACTGTTTCATTATGTGTCGTTTTCCGTCTTACTTGGTAGGATGAAATTAATAGTGCATCAAGACCTTATAATCATAGTTGCCAAGTTTTTCACGCCCTTTAAGGTCATCCAGTTCAATAAAGAAGGCACACCCAACAACGATACCACCCAAACGCTCAATCATCTCAATAGTAGCTTTTACTGTTCCACCTGTTGCCAAGAGATCATCTACAATCAGAACACGTTGTCCTGGCTTAATAGAGTCAGCATGCATTGTCAATGTATCTGTACCATACTCTTTTTCATAGTCTGCTGAAATAACTTCACGCGGTAATTTTCCTGGTTTACGCACAGGCGCAAAACCAACACCAAGTGCAAAAGCAACAGGACATCCAACGATGAATCCACGCGCTTCTGGGCCAACAATTACATCAATTTCTTTATCGCGTGCATATTGCACAATTTCAGTAACTGCATAGTTGTAGGCATTTCCATCAGCCATAAGTGGTGAGATATCGCGGAAAACGATACCTTCTGTTGGGTAATTTTCAATCGTTGCAATGTAATCTTTAAGTTGCATGTGCATCTTCCTCTTTTAATTTTTTATAAATTTCTTTGACAGGGGATAAGGCGAAAAGTTCTTGAAAAGCAACAATTTCTTGAAGCTCTTGGTAAATATTACTTTCAGAAATATCACGCTTTTCGGCGGCTTTATTCACACTCATCATGCCATTGTCAATAGTGACAAAATTCAGTTCTTCAAATATTTGAATCATCTTTATCAGTAAAATATCGGGTATCTTCAAATAATTTGCTAAGTCTTTCAATTTAAAACGTATATCAAACTCAGGATACTGATAAATTGCTTTATAGAAGCGCGCAAACTGCTCACGCGTCCCCGCTCCCGTCAAATAATAATTTTTCTTGATTGTATTTTTGAAATAAATCAATTCAAATTCCTGCTCATGTATTAATTCCGTCAAAGCAGATAAGGCTTCCTTATCAGTTGGGGCTTCCTCAATAATAAGCACTTCTTCTATTGTACCATTTTTCACTTCATTATGGACAAAACGTATTGTATTTTTAGGCAATTCAACTTGTCGACTTCGAATATCCAGAAGCTCAACACCATTTACTCTAGCATCAGCCACCATAAGCTGAACAGTTGTTGTACCATTCCAAGTGTTGCTAGACAAGGTACCGACAAGTTCTGTATCACTTTGTTCAAATTCTAGGCTTTCAGCTCCATGCCCAAAGTAAACCGCATCTAAAGCTTGTCCATTTTGTACTAATTTAAGTTTGAGATGACTATTGTCTTTTCCCATACTACGTGCCTGCTCAACCTGATAGTCCGTAAGGAGAAAATGAGGCTTCGGATTGTCCATACCATAAGGAGATAACTTTTCTAAACTTCTAATCGTCTCTAAGCTAATCTCGTCAAACTGCAAACTGCCCTGAACTTCTAGTGAACTTTTTTCTGACATATCGATATCGTTTTCTTGAATAAAGTCGAGCATCACTTGCTTGATTGCTTCCACATTCTCCAAGGCAAAAGTCATCCCAGCAGCCTGTTTGTGGCCACCAAAAGCCATAAAAAGTTCACGGTGTTCATTGAGTGCTTCAAATATATTAAAACTTTCAATCGAACGTGCTGATCCTCGGAGAATTCCCTCTTCTTCTGCCAACATAATAATAGGTTTGTGAAATTGCTCAAGTAAACGTCCGGCAACGATACCTAAAACACCTTTATGCCAATCCTTATGATACAGAATTTGTACGGGCTCGTCCGTTATCATTGTGAGGGCTTGATTGAAGATATTTTCTACGATTACTTTACGCTCGCTATTTTTTTCATCAATCATCTGCGCAATTTCGGCAGCCACTTCTTCATCCCAGCCTGTTAATAGTTCAATCGCTGGGTTTGGGTCATCTAAGCGCCCCAGAGCATTCAAACGAGGGGCAATTTGAAAACCAATCGTTTCCTCATTCACCTTTTCAAAATCAGTTCCTGAGAGACGCATGAGTTCCATCAAGCCTGCACGCTCAGTATTCGCTAATACTTTTAGTCCATGACTCACCAAAATACGATTTTCATCAGTAAGACTAACCATATCCGCAATTGTTCCGATTGCCACCAAATCAAGCATATCTGAAGGAATATAGTCTAAAAGAGCTGTTGCGACTTTAAAAGCTACTCCTACTCCAGCCAAATACTTAAAAGGATAGTTTGATTCTGGGTGTTCAGGATGTACAATTGCAAAAGCTTCTGGCAGTACTTCTGGCATGCTGTGATGGTCAGTTACGATAACATCAACATTTTGACTTTGTGCATAGGCGATGGCTTCATGACCAGCCACACCATTATCCACGGTAATAATCAAATCAATGTCTTCATTTTGAATGAAATATTTATAGACATCAAGATTTGGCCCGTAACCATCAGTAAAGCGGTTAGGAAGATAGACCTGAACTTCCGCTCCTAATTCATCTAAAGCTGATTTCATGACGGAACTTGCCGTCATACCATCCGCATCATAATCACCGTATATTAAGATATTTTGCCCATTTTCAATTGCAGTCAAAATTCTTTGAACGGCTTTTTCCATATCGTGCAACAAAAACGGATCATGTAATTGCTGAAGATCAGGATTCAAGTAAGCTTGAATCTCCTCTTCTGCCCTTATGCCGCGTTGCCACAAAATTTGCGCTGCCAGTGTATCTAATTTATATTTTTTACTTAACTTAAGAAACTCATCCGGTAAGTCTGACTCAGTTAACTTCCATATATATTTTGATTTAATCAAGTTTCCTCCACTTCGACTGCTTATTTGAAGATTTATTTATAATTAAAAAACCTATTTCCTATATTATCTACAAGACTTGGGAAAAATGCACGAACTTTCGCAACGAAAGCCAGCTGGACAGGTAAGTTCAATTCTCTTTTATTTTTCCCTAAAACCTGCTCAATCTTATCCGCAACATATTCTGCACTGACCACATTTTCGCCCACTTTTTCCAAATAGTCCATATTGTCTTTGTGAAATTTTGTGCGGACCGGCCCTGTATTGACTGTTGTCACGATAAGATCTGGTTTTTCTAAACGTAAAGCATCAGAAAAAGCGAGAACAGCGGCTTTGGAAGCTGCATATACGGTCGATTTCGCTGTAGGTAACTTTCCTGCTATGGATGCAATATTAATTACTTGCAACTGTGGTTGCAAATCACGCGTCCGCTTAATCAGATCTAACGTATTAACCTTGAACATTTCATCAATTTGCTCATCCGATAAGTTACTTAACTCTGTAAACTCTCCAAAACCTGCATTATTAATGAGAATATCTACTTTTTCAGGCATGACTGGCTGAGGAAACGAGCGACTGATCAAGATAAGATTATGATCCTCTAAACGCTGAACAAGTGCTTGTGCAATATCACCGCTAGCGCCTGTAATTACAATATTCTTTTTACTCAACTTTTTCTTCATAAAAATCTTTCGCCACATACGAATTAGGATGAACAGCTCGTGCTTCTTGCGCAAGCTGAGCCACAAGTGGGCCAACATAGCGTGCACTAATATGCGTGAGCACCAAACGTTTTACGCCAGCTTCCTGAGCAACATCTGCTGCTTGTTTTGAGGTCGAATGTCCGTGTCGGCGGGCCATTTTTGCCTCTTTTGCTTCATAAGTTGCTTCATGAACTAAAAGATCTGCCCCAACCGCTAAACGAACAGCGCTTGGTGTACGTCGGGTATCTCCAAGAATAGTGACAACTTTCCCCTGCTTGTCTGCGCCAATATAGTCCTCTGGATGAAAAACTTTCCCATCATGCTCTACTGTTTCACCATTCTTTATTTTGCCAAAGAGGGGACCGAAAGGTAGACCTGATGCCTTCAAAGCCGCTGCATCTAGTTCTCCAGGACGATCTTTTTCGACTACACGATAGCCGAGACAAAAAATTGTATGATCTAAGGTATCAGCATATACTTCAAAGGTTTGATCTTCAAATATCTTACCAGGCGTTTCAATTTCATGAAAGTGAATCTTGTATCCAAGACGCGATCCCGACATGCGCAGAGCCGTCATCACAAAGTCTTTCAGACCTTTTGGTCCATATAATTCCAAGTCCGTATGCTCCTCATCTTTACTTGAACCTTGGAAAGAACGACTAGATAGAAAACCCGGTAGACCAAAAATATGATCGCCATGCAAATGTGTAATAAAAATCTTGGTGATTTTTCTTGGTTTAATTGATGTTTCCAAAATTTGATGTTGGGTCGCTTCGCCACAATCGAATAGCCATATTTCGTTACGTTCATCGAGTAACTTCAAAGCGATAGCCTGTGTTTTTCGCGTTCGTGATGGCTGGCCCGCGCCCGTCCCTAAAAATTGAATATCCATATCTTCCTCAATATTCTAATTATGTTCTTTCCTATCCATTATTGGAATCAAATAAAAAACATTTTCTACTTTGATGCTTGTCTCTCATAGTTTTCACCTGTTCATTAAGTCAGAAAAGAGAATATCAAAATGTAAAAAACATTGTGCTTCTCACAATGTCTTACAGCGCTAAAAATAAAAAATTTATCCGTCTGGAGGGAATCGAACCCCCATCGCAAGAACCGGAATCTTGCGTGATATCCATTACACTACAGACGGCACTGATAACTCTATCATTTTACAGGAAAACAAAGGAAATTTCAAGTTTCTTTATTTCAAAAAATCTTCAAGGAAATCTTCGATGCTTTCATAGGTTTTATCTGCGATTTCCTTATCGTCATGTCCTATGTAAGCAGTGGCTAAACCAAGTTTTTGTGCTGGAAGAATGTCATGTTCAAGGAGATCTCCAACCATAAGTGTTGCTTCACGATCGAAGCCTTCCTTATCTAAAATATTATAAAAAGCTGCTTGATCAGGTTTGGTTAAGCCAGTTTCGGCCGAAATATAAACTGGAAACAGATTTTCAAAGCCAAAACGTTTAATTTTTTCTCTTTGCTCTCCACTCTCCCCATTGCTTAAAATAGCAATATTATAATTTTGAGAGAGTTCTAGCATTTTAGATAATAAATTCTGATCAACTTCTATCTCTTCAAGTAAAGCTGTCAAAAAAATGTCAAAGAACAGGCGCACAAAGTTTTCTTTATAGTGAATTGCGTAGTAATCCAAGACTTGGCGCACACGCTCTTCGCGCAGCTGCTCAATCGTCATTTTTCCTTCGTGAACTAAAGGCCAGAGTTGCTCATCCACTTCACGATACTTTGCCATAAAATCATCTATAGAAAATTCATCCTGAAAATCAATCAAGTCCAAAAAAACTTTCCGGTGTGCTGTTTCCCAATATTTTTTTAAAAGGAAAGAGTGTATTGTCCCAGTCAAAAATAATATTTTTTATCTCTTTCATACTTCTCAATCCCTTTCCTCTTTCTTTAAAAGTTTATCATTTTGCCTTCTGGATATCAAATGAATTAAGACGAGCCATCAGGAAGTTTTTCATAAGGCTATTTCTCTAAAAGCACCTGTTTTACACCTGCTTCAAAGCTTGTTACTTCAAACTCTGGAAAATGTTTTTTAAACTTGTCTGAATTAAATACATTGTCCTCTGCATAACGCGGAAGAAGTTCTTGCAATTCTTTCGCTTTTTGGCTGAAAAGGGCCGCCAATTTGAATTGCCACATCTTAATTATTGTGTATTGAAGTTTTTTTCCTGTGATTTCTTCTGAAAGTGTAATGATGTCCTGATAAGTCAAGCTTGGTGCGCATGGCAAATGCCAAGTTTGACCATAAGCATCCGCATCATTCCCTATGAGAGCCATTGCACGGCTAGCATCGGGTGTCCAAATCAAGGTTCTCAAACGAGTAGCACTCAAGGGAATTTTTATTTTTCTATTCTCTTTAATTGCATTGAAGACCATTGTATTTGTTATACTCTGCGTCTGACCTGGGCCATAAAACTCCGGCGCGCGGCAGATTACAGCTTCGAGCGAATGGTTCTCTATCTCCTCAATTACCATTTCTGCTAACCGTGCACGTACCGTGGATTTTCTTCCCCTCGGTTCAAATTTAGTGTCTTCATATTGTATTTCCGCATTTTTAGGGTACATATAGGTATTATCAAAGAAAACCAATTTACTTTGGTGCAGCTTACAAGCGTCAATGACATTTTTCATCATCAGAGGAAATTGTTCTTCCCAAAGCTCAGAATTCATCGGTAAACCGGCTGTAAAATAAACAATCTCACTGCCAGCAATCGCTGCATGCGCTTCCTCAGCCTTCAGTAAATCAGCCGAAAACAAGCTATCTGTTGGGTTTACTTTACGTGGTTTTCTACTCACAAGCCTAATATCTTTTGTATATTTTTTAAAAAGTTCCTTGGCCAGCTCTTGACCAATCTGTCCATTACTTCCTAGTATTGTTTGCATTATGCAATCTCCTTTATAAGCATTTTAGCGACTGACCTTACAGAAAACGGATTTTGTCCCGTGATAAGTTGCCCATCTTGGAGGGCAAAATCTTTATAGAATCTTTTTTTGCACCATGTTGCCCCACGGCTTTTGGCTACCTCTTCATTGAGAAAAGGAACGATTTTTTTCTTGCCTGCAAGAACTTCTTCAGCTGTTGTAAAACCCGTTATCTTTTTCCCTGAAATGATGTATTGACCTTCTTGCTTCTTAAGATTAAGTAAACCGGCGATACCATGACAAACGGAAGTGAGATAACCACCATGCGCATAAATAGCTTGGGCGATACCTTTTATTTCTGGATTATCTGGAAAGTCCCACATCACACCGTGGCCACCTGTGAAATATATGGCACGATAGTCTTGCGAGATTACTTCCTCAGGTTTCAAAGTCTTTTTTAAAGCTCTTTCGACAAAGTCTTGCCGCTCATAAATGTTCCAAATGGCTTCATCCATATACTTCATACTCCGTGGGTCAAGTGGAACATAGCCACCATTTGGGCTAACAAAGTCATAAGCAATACCATGTTTTTGGAGTTCATCAACAAATTCTGCACTCTCGCCCAGCCAAAGCCCTGTCGCTTCATTAGTATTCTTATAACGCTTAATATTTGTTTCGACAATCAAAACTTTATTCATTTTTCTTGCTTTCCTTTCATTATCCTTGTTACTTCATCCAGAAAATGTTGTAATTTCATAATTTCTGATGTATCATGTTCAAGATAGTAAAAGTTTCTTGTTCCTTCTGAACGATAATTGACTATCTTTGCTTGTCTTAAGATTTTCAAATGATGTGAAATAGCGGGGCGCGATAAGCCTGTAGCTTCGATTAAATCTCCAACTTGTATGCCTTTGCAATCACTCTTCTCCAATAACTTAATAATAATTGCTTGTCTCTTTTCATCACCTAAGGCAATTAAAAAGTCGCTGACTTCACTTAGTTCATATTTTAAATGTTCAAATTTCATTATTACTCCTTATTGGTTTATGTTTTTAAACCATTATCTAACCTTAATGTCAAAAAATTGGATTGACAACCTCTTTGTTTTTTTTAAAGAAAATAAAAAAACTCACAGCACCAAAGGGA